>JBARSF010000001.1:0-49127 GCA_049644605.1 Anaerolineales bacterium
ATGATCTCAGTGACCACACCGGATGCAACCGTGAGACCACCTTCTCGAATAGCGAACTTTCCACCTTGCTCCAATGCGATCGGCACTATCAGTTCCACCATCATATTCACATTGTCGCCAGGCATTACCATTTCCACACCTTCCGGCAGGGTGATTGTCCCTGTCACGTCGATGGTCTTGATATAGAACTGCGGTCGGTAGCCGGAGAAGAACGGCTTATGTCGCCCACCTTCTTCAGGTTTGAGCACGACTACCTCGGACTTGAATTTGGTGTGCGGCTTGATGCTCTTCGGTTTCGCGATCACCATGCCGCGCTCCACCTCTTCCCGGTCCGTTCCCCTCAGCAGCAAACCTACATTGTCTCCTGCCTGCCCATCGTCCAGAATCTTGTGGAACATCTCCACTCCCGTCACCACCGTGTCCATGATCTTATCCTGCATCCCGATGATTTCCACCGGATCTCCGGTCTTGATGACTCCTCGTTCAATCCTGCCTGTCACCACGGTTCCGCGTCCTTTGATCGTGAACACGTCTTCCACCGGCATCATAAACGGCTTGTCGATTTCCCGGACTGGTTCCGGTATGTACTCATCGATCACCCGCAGCAGTTCCCGGATGCTCTCGTATTCCTCCGCATCCAGATCTTCGCTTGTGCTCTCCAGCGCTTGCAGCGCGCTGCCTTTCACGATCGGGGTCTCATCTCCCGGGAAGCCGTACTCATTCAACAGCTCTCTCAGCTCCAATTCCACCAGCTCCAATAGCTCCGGGTCCCCCATCTGGTCTACCTTGTTCAGGTACACCACCACGCTGGGTACTTCCACCTGGCGGGCCAACAGCAGGTGCTCCCGCGTCTGCGGCATCGGCCCATCTGAGGCCGCTACCACCAGGATTGCTCCATCTACCTGCGCTGCTCCGGTGATCATGTTCTTGATGTAGTCCCGGTGTCCCGGCATATCCACGTGGGCATAGTGGCGATTTGCTGTCTCATATTCCACGTGGGAGATGCTGATTGTGATCCCGCGCTCTTTCTCTTCCGGCGCTTTATCGATCTCATCAAAGGCCATGAAGTCCCCGAATCCCTGCATCGCCGATACTTTTGTGATCGCCGCTGTCAGGGTCGTCTTCCCATGGTCAATGTGTCCCATCGTTCCCACATTCACATGCGGTTTCGTTCTTTCAAATTTCTTTTTCGCCATAATTCCTCTCCTGACCTAAAACAATACGCTTGTCTTGTTTCTATAATATGCTGGTGAGTTTATCCACCAACGACTATTTTTTGTGATAATTCCTCTGATACTTTTGAATAATGATCAAATTCCATCGTAAAAGCGCCCCGGCCTTTAGTTGCGGACCGAAGTTCAGTCGCATAACCAAACATCTCAGCCAGGGGAACCATTGCCCGCACTCCCTGGGAGCCTCCCGGGTGGGTATCCATACCCAGAACATCTCCCCGGCGGGAATTAACCTGTCCAATTATATCACCCAGAAACTCTTCGGGGAGAACAACTTCAACCCTCATTACCGGTTCCTGTAAAACCGGAGATCCTTTTTGAATTCCTTGCCGGAAAGCCATTGAACCAGCCATTTTAAAAGCCAGGTCACTGGAGTCCACTTCGTGGAATGAACCATCCACCAGCGTAACTTTAACATCGGTCACCGGATAACCAGCCAAAACACCTGATTCCGCGGCAGCCCGGACTCCCTTTTCAACTGCTGAAATATATTCCCTGGGAATAACACCGCCCCGGATCTGATCCTCGAAGACGATACCACTGGCAACATCACCTGGCTCTAAGTTGATAACAACATGGCCGAATTGGCCGTGTCCGCCAGTTTGTTTCACATGACGGTAGTCAACTTTATCCACAGGCCGGGTAATGGATTCTTTATAAGCAACCCTGGGGCGGCCCACCCGAGCCTGAACCTTAAATTCACGCATCATTCTGTCTACCAATACTTCGAGATGCAGTTCACCCATACCGGAGATTAAGGTTTGCCCGGTATCTCCATCCACACGGACCTGGAAGGTTGGATCTTCCTCTGATAATTTTTTCAGGGCAGTAGCCAATTTGTCCTGATCCGCAGTTGTTTTGGGCTCTATGGCAACCATTATCACCGGGTCCGGAAAAGAGATGTTTTCCAGGATGATAGGAGATCCCATATCACAGAGGGTATCCCCTGTAAAGCTTCCTTTTAATCCCAGCACAGCGGCGATATCACCTGCACTGGCTGTTTCAATATCTTCTCTCCGATCTGCGTACATGCGGATCAAACGACCAATGCGTTCCCGTTTTTGTTTTCCCGGGTTGAACACGGTTGCTCCCTGCTCAATACTGCCTGAATAAATCCGGATATACGCCAATCTTCCCACATACGGGTCAGTTACGATTTTAAAAACCAGCGCGCTGAGCGGATCGTCGTCAGCCGGTTTTCTGGTGAGGATTTCGTTTGTTTTTGGATCGCTGCCTTCAACAGGCGGGATATCAAGCGGAGACGGCAAATAATCAACTACAGCATCCAACAACGGCTGCACTCCTGTGCTGATTAAGGAGCTGCCGCATAAGACAGGCGTGATTTGATTGTTGATTACAGCCTTACGGAGAGCTTTTGTTAATTCTTCTTCTCCGATCGTATTTTCTTCCAGGTACATCAAAGTCAGCTCTTCATTCGTTTCGGCAATTGCCTCAACCAGCTTACTTCTTGAGGTTTCAACTTGATCTTTCAATTCATCTGGAATATCGATTTCCACAGGGGCACTTCCGGAATGATCCTCCCAGATATACGCTTTCCTGGAAATCAGATCAACCATACCCCTAAATTTGTCCTCCACACCGATTGCAACCTGCAGAGTTACGGCATTGGCACCCAGTCTTTCGCGGATCATATCAACGGTACGCTCATAGGATGCGCCTACCCGATCCATTTTATTTACAAAACAGACTCGTGGTACGCGGTAAAGGTCCGCCTGACGCCAAACGGTTTCACTTTGCGGTTCAACACCTTGTACTGCATCAAAAACAACAACCCCTCCGTCTAATACACGAAGGGATCGTTGAACTTCAGCAGTGAAGTCGATATGGCCTGGTGTGTCAATAATATTAATAAGATGACGCTTCCAAACAGCCGAAACGGCAGCAGAAACGATCGTGATCCCTCGCTCACGTTCCTGCTCCATCCAATCAGTAACAGTAGTCCCATCATCGACAGAACCGATTTTGTGCGTTTTCCCCGTGTAATAGAGGATACGTTCGGTCGTGGTTGTTTTACCCGCGTCGATGTGGGCAATGATACCAATATTTCGAAATTGCTCTAAAGCGTATTTTCTAGCCATACCAATCTAATAGGACAAAATTAAAACCTAAACTCTAAAATGTGAAAATGCCCGGTTGGCTTTTGCCATCCGGTGGGCTTCTTCCCGCTTGCGGATTGCCAGGCCTTCATTATTAACTGAGTTCAGCAATTCTTCCGCCAGGCATTCGTTGAATGGCAAGCCTTTCCGGGTCCTGGCGGCTTCCAGAAGCCAACGGGTTGCTAAAGTAAATTGGCGGTGCGTCGGTACTTCCATCGGAATCTGGTAAGTAGCACCACCGATCCGGCGGGGGCGAACCTCCATTCGGGGAGATGCGTTCTGAATAGCCTGTTCAAACAATTCAACCGGATCTTTTCCGGTTTTCTCAGCCATGATATCAAACGCATCATATACCAGTGCGGCAGCTACACTTTTTTTGCCTCTTTTCAGGACATGATTGATAAATGTCTGTACTTTTACATTGTTGTAGCGTACATCCGGCTCAATCTTTCTCCTGTCAGCTCTTCTCCGTCTCATCAGTACTCTCCATCAATCTATTACAACAAAAAGTTTAGAAAACCCTGTCTTACGATTGTTTTGTTCCGTATTTTGAACGGCCCTGTTTACGGTCATCTACACCGCTGGAGTCCAATACACCACGGACAATGTGGTAGCGAACACCGGGGAGATCTTTCACACGACCGCCGCGGACCAGCACAACAGAGTGCTCCTGCAGTCCGTGACCTTCACCAGGTATATAGGCCGTAACCTCGATACCATTTGTCAGCCGAACACGGGCTATTTTCCGCAGGGCTGAGTTTGGTTTTTTTGGTGTCATTGTTTTCACCATCGTGCATACACCCCGTTTTTGAGGGGCACCTTTTCCCTGACGAATTCTCCGCTGCTTCATTGTATTAAACGTATAGCGAAGCGCAGGTGCTTTACTCTTGGTTTTCTTTTCTGTGCGTCCATTGCGGACTAATTGATTAATTGTTGGCACATTAACCTCCGTACCTTATTCCAATTCACTTTTCAAATAGCAAGGCCATCGATTCTGCTTGATGGCCTTGGATCGCTCGTAAACCGCTATTCAATCAATCGCTGGTACCCAATTCATTTTTAGGCAACGACTTAGAATTTTAGCACGCCCAAATCCCAGCGTCAAGCCAGTACATCCCATCATTTTTTTCAAATTCGGTCCGGAATCACTATTTAGCGATTTCCTAACCCCAACAAACCTGTACTCATGCGCGGAATTTGCGCCCGACTGTCTTCCTTCCCAAAACTGATTATTTCTCCATCATCTGTGACGGCTTCAATCGCCAAACCCAGACTCTGCATTTCTTTGACCAGAACCCTGAACGAGGCAGGAATGCCTACATCTTCAATCGGTTCACCTTTCACAATAGCCTCATAGGCCTGAACCCGACCTACTACATCATCGGATTTAACAGTTAACATTTCCTGCAGAGTGTGGGCTGCACCATAAGCCTCGAGAGCCCAGACTTCCATTTCTCCAAATCGCTGACCACCAAATTGGGCTTTACCGCCCAAGGGCTGCTGGGAAACCAGACTGTAGGGTCCGGTTGATCGGGCATGGACTTTGTCCTCAACCAGGTGGTGTAATTTTAGAATATTCATCACCCCAACTGTGACAGGATTGTGATATTGCTTCCCGGTTTTTCCATCCAGGACAATTTGTTTTCCAAAAAGCGGCAGCGGAACGCCGGTTTCACCAACCAATTCGTTCGCTCTTGTTCTCAATTCTTCAGGGTTTAATTTATCAATTTTCTTTGTTTCATCTCCGGACACGTGTTCAATCCACAGTCTTAAACAGGCTTCGACTGCCCGCTCATCCTGCGCATCGCGTTCATTATTTGGGATCTCCTGATCTTCAAAGAAAAGTATCTGATCTGGTTCATAACCCCTGTCGCGGAGCCATTCCTTCAGGACAGTGCGCCTAGCATAGATTTCATCTGAAACCAGATTATAGACATCGTAACCACGTTCGCCAAGCCAATGTTCCAGATAGAGACGGCGGGCTTCATTATTATCCAGGAGATCCTGGGAATCATAGTCGAATCCGTCCAACCACTCCCAGGCTTTTTGTTCAGCATCAACCCAGGCTTGTTCAATCATCCAGGTCCGGGCCAGTTCAGCTTCGATTTCGCTTTCCTGGGCCCCATCAAATACCGGGGTAATAGCCCTGAATCCTAATTTCCTGGCTGCCCATCCTAAATGAGCTTCCAGAACCTGGCCTATATTCATTCTGCCAGGGACTCCTGTTGGGGATAAGAGCATATCTATCGGGGTCCCATCCTCGAGGAACGGCATATCCTCCACCGGAACAACAGTGGATACAACACCTTTGTTACCATGGCGCCCGGCAATTTTATCACCGGCTGTTATGCGGCGTTTCTGCGCCACAAATACACGGACCATCTTTTCCACACCTGCCGAAAGGTCTGCATTGTCTTCCCGGGTAAATACATTTACCTCAATTACTTTTCCACGCTCTCCATGGGGCATCCGCAGGGAAGTGTCTTTGACATCCCGAGATTTTTCACCAAAGATTGCCCGCAGCAGCCGTTCTTCCGGAGATAATTCTTTTTCGCCTTTAGGTGATATCTTCCCGACCAGGATATCATTGGGGCCAACTTCCGCGCCAATTCGGATTACACCAGTTTCATCCAGATCCTTAAGGGTATCTTCACCAACATTGGGAATATCCCGGGTGATTTCTTCCGGACCCAGGCGTGTATCGCGAGATTCAATTTCATGCTCCTCAATATGTATAGAGGTATACACATCATCCCTGGAGAGGTGCTCAGAAATCACGACTGAGTCCTCAAAATTGGCACCCTCCCAGGACAGGAAAGCAACCGTCACATTTTGACCCAAGGCTAGATTCCCGTTCACAGTGGAAGATGAGTCAGCTATCACATCACCTTTTTTTACCAGCTGGCTTTTCTGGACGATGGGTCTTTGGTCAATACAGGTGCTCTGATTTGACCGTTCATATTTCCAGAGTTTGTAATCCTTATTTTCGTTCTGGGCATTGCGGATGACAACCTTATCCCCAACCACAGAAACCACTTCACCATCTTCCTCGGCCAGCAATACCTGCCCGGAGTCCAATGCTGCCGGTTTTTCAATACCAGTCGACACCGTGGGGATTTCAGGGCATAACAGCGGCACACCCTGTGCCTGCATGTTGGAGCCCATCAAGGCCCGGTTGGCATCGTCATGGGACAGGAAGGGGATCAGCGCTGCACTGATTCCGACGATCTGGTTCGGAGCCACATCAATATATTCAATATCAGTTGGCTTTACAAACAAAAAGTCAGAGTGATGACGGGCGGATACCCGCTCTTTAACAAATTCGAAATGATCATTAATTTCTGCATTGGCCTGGGCGATGACAAATCTGTCTTCGGCATCCGCGGCCAGATACTCTACTTCTTCTGAAATAAAAGGAGTCACCAAGACATGGTCCAATTTGGCTTTTTTCAAGGCCGCTGCCATCTTGTCGGTCACCCGTTCGCCGGCTTTGGCAATAACTTTCTTAGTGCTCGGATGTATTACATTTTCCCTAAGCTGAGCCCCGATCATTTCAGTGTCATTGGGAGATATTGCCTGGCGAACTTTCCGATAGGGAGTTTCAATAAAGCCATAATCGTTAACCTGGGCGTAGGACGCGAACCGGCCAATCAGACCAATATTCGGACCTTCCGGGGTTTCAATGGGACAAATGCGGCCGTAGTGAGATTGATGCACGTCACGGACATCAAACCCTGCCCGTTGGCGGTGGAGGCCACCCGGTCCCAGGGCAGATAGGGTGCGCTTGTGGCGCAGCTCTGAGAGCGGATTGGTTTGATCCATAAACTGGGAAAGCTGGCTGGAACCGAAAAATTCCCGAAGTGAGGCAACCACCGGGCGGATATTCACCAGTGTCACCGGTGACATTTTCTTTTTACCGCGGATTGACATCCTCTCGCGGATTACCCGCTCCATGCGGCGTATGCCCACTCTTAATTTATTCTGAATCAACTCATCAACTGTTTTAATGCGGCGGTTTCCAAGATGGTCAATATCATCCGGATCAACCATATTGTTGTTGATTTCAATCATCCGGCGAATCAGGTAATAAATATCCCATTTGGTAATGGTTAAATGATCGATGGGTACTTTACCTTCCAGATCATATTTTTGATTAAGTTTATAGCGGCCTACTCGTTCCAGGTTATAACGCCGGTCGTTAAACAGCTGGTCTTCCAGGAATTCCCGGGCGTTTTCTACTGTTGCCGGATCACCGGGGCGCATGCGCTTAAAGAAATCAATTAACGCCATTTCGGCAATGGTCATGCCTTCAGGAACTTCCCAATCCGGTTCCTGTGCAAAACAAGCCGGGATGAACATCCGGTCCGGGTTGGTATCGATATCCTCAAAGAGAGCGATCAGTTCTTCATCAGTCCCTTCATTAATAGGGGAATCTTTCAGCCCGTCATCTACTGCAGCCAGCGCTCGGAGGAAAATCGTGACTGGTATTGTCCGCTGGCGGTTAAACCGGATGGTTAAATACCCGGTTTTCCTGGTTTCAAATTCCATCCAGGCTCCCCGGTCCGGGATTAACTTTGAAACTGCCAGGCGTCGTCCTGTGGTCCGGTCAACTTCGGCTTCAAAATAAACACCAGGAGAGCGGATGAGCTGGGACACAATCACCCTTTCAGTCCCGTTGATGATAAAGGTTCCCTTATCGGTCATTTCCGGGAACTCGCCCATAAAGATTTCCTGCTTAATGGGTTCCGGGACCTTCGCGCCAGCCAGCAGCACAGACACGTACAGCGCAGAAGCGTAGGTCAGATCGCGCTCAACACATTCCTGGACAGAATATTCCGGATCCTCAAATCGATAGTCCAGTTCCCATTGTTCTGCTTCAGGCGTTTTACTGGGGAAATACAACTTCATCTTCCCATTGTAGGATTCAATAGGCGAGATCTCATGAAAGAGATCTTCGATTCCCTTGTCTTTCAAACGTTTAAAGGATTCCAGCTGCACCTTAATCAGGGGCGGCAGTGGATATTGATAACTAATACGAGCGTAACTTTTGGCCTTATCTACTTGAGCCATAAACTCTCCCTCTCACCTTTTCCCTTGACCATTATGGTCGGGGTCGGTTACTATACGCGTTAAGATGCCCCGGTTTTCTACCAGGGCAATTTATTACCACAATGAATCTAAACTCGGATACTTTTTATTATAAAAAGTATCCTTCCGGTTTGTTTTTAACCCAGACACACAATTATATAAAATTTGCCCCCAAAGGTCAAGGGATGCGGGATATCTCTTGAGGGACTCAAATCCTTGCCATTCAAATAGATTTTGGGGAAAACTCAATAAGTTTTATTGAATCACAGCTTCGCAAAAGAATAACTATCTGCTCCAGAACCGAAAGATTTGTTAATCATAGATCAGTATCTAGTTTTGCCCACATGTATCTTCTATCCATTTAGATAATTCTATAATTTCTTCGTCATTTTCAGAGATTGATGAAAAATAATTAGATTTATTCTTTATAGCTTGAAGAGCAGAATCACAGATGGTTTTATCTGCTAATTTTGACCTCTCGATTGAATTTTTTTTCAACCAATCCAGACCGTATAATTTAGCTCCCAAGGAAACCCAAAAATATATAATATTGTCACATTCATTATCAATTTGATTAATCAAATCTTGGTCGTTTAGAACTACAGCGAGTAATAACTGCTTCACCGATGATTGCTATAGTGGTATGATTCTAGCATAAATTTGTTTGGTCCTGCGCTGAATCAGTATCTTCTTTAAGAGCAGGTAGACCGGGATTCTCAGAGGAGCTCTGTGCTACAGACCCAATAGTCAGGAAGTAACTAGTTATGAAACCAGACCCAGAGTACAGATCAGGATATATCGCGGTCATGGGAAAACCCAATGTTGGGAAATCCACCCTGCTCAACCGGCTGTTGGATCAAAAAATTGCTGCTGTCTCTCCCAAACCACAGACAACCAGGATGAAGCAATTAGGAATATTAACCCTGCCGGATGGACAATTGGTCTTTATCGATACTCCCGGATTACATCGTCCCCAGCATAAATTGGGTGAATTCATGAACCAGGATGCCCGCCTGGCATTAGAGGATGCTGATGTCGCTCTGCTGGTAGTGGACGGCAGTGTCCCACCTTCGGAAGAAGATCATCTATTTGGGAAAGTATTACAGGAAGTAAAAAATCAACCGGAGTTAATGGTTGCCCTGAACAAAATTGACAAGCTATCGCCTGCCGAAATTCTGGAAAGTACCAACCCCTATAGAGAGTTGGTCTCAGGGGCAAAAATAATCCCAATTTCAGCGATATCTGGCAATAACCTTGACCTGCTTCTGAACACCTTAAAGGAGAGTTTACCTGAAGGACCCCAGCTGTATCCTGAAGAACAGATTACTGATCTATATGAACGGGAGATAGCTGCCGACATGATCCGGGCAGCAGCCATGCTGCATCTCCAACATGAGCTTCCTCACGTAATTGCTATCAGAATCGACGAATATAATGAGCGGGAAGAGCACGGCGCCTATATTGAAGCCACTGTATTTGTAGAACGGGATTCTCAAAAAGGCATTGTTATCGGGGAGGGGGGCAAAATGATCAAACGAATCGGTTCAACTGCCAGGAAAGACATAGAAGCCATGAGTGGAAGAAAAGTCTTTTTAAAACTGCGGGTTAAGGTTAAGAAGAACTGGCGGAACGACAGCAACGCGCTGCGGTTATTTGGATTTAAGAAATAGGGATCTTCCCTTCCAAAATCGGCACACTAATAAGATAAAAATCAGTTTGATAAAAGGTGGTTTATTCCAGAACTACCTCAAACCTGATTGTTAAGACACCTTTGTTATTCGCATGATCCAGCGCGACAATCCGGAGTTCGTAATCACCCAATTGAATTTGCCAGGGAAAAATAAAGGGAGAGACTTCCCGCTTTGACACGGATTCGGAATTGAGATAAAAATCAACTTCCTGGATTTCGTGATCATTATCAAATTCCACCTGGAAAAGCTGTTCTTTCCCAGCTTGATATGGAATCTTCTCTCCATCCAGATTAGGACTTAAAGATATATTCGGAGGAGTGTTATCGACAGACAATACCAATGATGTCTTTTCGACCTTTTGCAGTTCACCCACTACTACCAGTTGAAGGGCATACAGTCCATCAGCCAGGTCTTCCGTAGCCCAGAGCCCTAATCTTTTATTCTCCGCCGGTGACAGGATCTCGTCCCCAATTTGGAGCCAGGAGGTTGGATTTAATCCTCTCCCGAATTGAAGTCTTGCGGATACAAAATCTTGCTCCGGGATCGATCCAACGATACTTACCTGCCCATGCACAAAAGAAAAATTATCCGGGGAAGAAATTGTTAAATCCTCCCGGGGCGAAACCAGCCTTTCCAGATCATAAATTTCAGGGGGTATTGGCAATCCGGTTTGTTCAGCCCAATCCGAAGCTTCGGGGGGAATCGCGAGGTATACTTTCTCCTCGATCTGTTCAGAGGGCGTGAAGACCGAAGCAAGCAATCCTGTCTCTCGATTTACTCCTAAAACCTGGTAGAGCGCATCCACTTGTTGAGGTTCATTGCCCTGGATAAAGATTTCTCTTACAATTCGGGGACAATGATCCGTTGGCAGCATGCCCGAGGGATAACATACATCCATTGTGACCAAACCTTCTGGTATCTGCCAGGATCTCGCCTCATGATCTCGTGTGGCGTACTGCGTAATTGCCCTCCATAAACCAGAGGTTATCTGTTGATAATCGGGCTTGACACCCGATTCTGGCTCTTCGCGGCTGCCCGCCCACACCCCTGTAACCACCTGTGGAGTATACCCCAGAACCCAGCCCGATGAAGACCCTGCAACATTACCAACCTTGATTCCGGTAGGTCGGCCAATCCGGAACAGATCGGTTTCTCTAATATCATCACGGGCATTCTCATCACTGAGCACATGGTTAACCAGGTAAGTTAATTCTTCGCTGATGATTTTTTTCTCAATTTGAGGATTTAAATGGTTCCACACCATTCCAGAAGGATCCTCAATCCTCAGTACAGCAGAAGGTTGAATCTCTGGGTTTTGTCCATCATTGGATCTGCCCCGCAGAGTACCGTGATTCGCAAAAACGCTATATCCCTGGGCTATATCGATCATTTCCAACCGGGAAGAGCCTGGAAAGTACTGGCATTCCTGGCAATCATCTTCTGGAATTGAAAACCCAAACAACGCCAGCGTATTTTCGACTCGCTGAACCCCATGGGTTTCCCATAACTGGATTGCTGGTGACAGATAATCATTAACAATGGCAGATCGCATGTTGACCGGACCCAGGAAATTCGTTTGCCCCACTCCTGCGGGATGCAGTTCTTCACTTGTAAGTAAACCCTCAGTGATGGGAATATCCCAGACTAAGGAGGCGGGTTCAAATCCCTGTATGAATGAATTCAGATAGATAAAGGGAACCATGAGAGATCCGGGGCGTTTTGGCTCAAATATGCTGCCGGACCCAATCTCGCCCGGTGACACTGCCATAGCCAGCAAATGCCCTTCCTGGGGATCTAGCAATACCAGGTCAATTTCCAGGTTTGTGTTTTCCTCAATTTCCGGTCCTGCATATCTGGGGAGCAGCCTGGACGCCTGGCAGGACTCCTCCAGCTGGGGATCCAAACCATAAACCCTGTCCACCATAATTGCAGCCGTGCATTCCAGTTCACCCTGCAGATCACTGTCCAGTGTGGAAATGATTTGAAATCCCCCCCTGATCAATCGATCCTGAGGAATAATCGTACTTGCTTCTTCCAGAACATATTCAACAAAAGGTGGTACAGGAGGATTAACTGCTGAACCCTGATCTGCATATATCAGCTCTTTTTGAAGGGCCCTTCCAGCCTGCCCGGCTGTAATTAATTCAGCTGAAGCCATTTCATTTAGAATGATTTCCTGATTTTCTTTAGCAGCAGTTGGTGCATCATATGGGTTTAAGGATGGGTATTTTGCCACTGCTGCCAGCAGGGCGGACTCAGCCAGATCCAGGCTATCAGCTGCTTTTCCAAAATAAAACCCAGCTGCCTGATTCACTCCATAAATCTGATTTCCATAAAAGGCGCTGTTTAAATACCATTCAATAATCTTCTCACGTCCGTACTCTGAAACAATCTGATCAGCCAGTAAATTAATTCGAATTTGTCGGTATGGGTGATTAATTTCCTCCCAGAGCAGCAGATCCCTAACGAGATTCTGCGGTATTGGATCGGGACTGTTATCCCAGATGTTACCCAGAAAGTTATTGGGTTTTTGGAAATAATCCAGATCTTCTGCAGTCAGGGTTGCCAGGACCAACACTTCCGGAACGTCAGAGTAAAAGAGGATGCTGCCATCGGTCAGGTTTATATTCTTCCTGTATTCTATTGCCGGATTCTCAAACCGCCAGAGGACGGTTTCTCCGTTGTGATCATAAATCCTGGTAGGATCGAGCAGGGATCCACTGGGTGCATCTAATAGACTTTTCATCGTTCCAGGAGAGGGTAAGTCCCTGGTAATGGCTGAATATCTATAAACCAGGATAATTGACAAAATAGTTGCTGCCAGACTTAAAAAACCAGCAATCAATAAGCCGGTCTTTCCCAATGGATTAGCCCGGTCTCTGACCCGTTTTTTTCGCCTGAACCGCGTTATATGGGATTGAATATCCATACCAATTTAATTATCCTGGTGTCCGACACATTAATGCAGGAAACTCGACAGGACCCGTTTTCACTTTAGAAACTGGAAAGTAATTTTTATTCAAAGGGGGGCAAGTCAGCAACAGGATTTAACGGAAAAGAATTCCAACCTCAGTTCCCTTGAATCACCCGGGAAACAGATTCCAACAACTCCCGGGCTGATTCTATATTTTTCTCGCTGGGACCGCCCAGCATTGTTGCCAATTCCTCTATCCTGTCTTTTCCCGAAATTTCCTGGACCTGGATAAACGAACGCCCGCCCTCAACATCTTTTAAGACTTGATAATGCTGTTGACCAAAGCCAGCCAACTGAGGTAAATGGGTAATACAAATGACCTGGTGTTTATTTGTTAACCGGTAGAGTTTTTCTCCAACTACTGCGCCAATCCGACCGCCAATACCCTGGTCAATTTCATCAAAAACCAATGTAGAAATATGATCTGCTTGGGCAAGGACATTTTTAATTGCCAGCATCAGCCGGGCTGTTTCCCCTCCAGAGGCTGTTTTTACCAGTGGTTTTAATCCCTCGCCCGGGTTTGTTTCAATAAGGAACTCCACCTTCTCCAAACCATCAGAGAAAAACGCTATCCGTTTGCCTTCTTCCATGAGAATTCCATTTGGATCCTCTTGAGATTTTAAATCCACTTCAAAGCGGGATCCAGCCATCTTTAGATCGTTCAACTGGGTTTCCAATTCCGAAGCCAGTAACAGCGCACCGCCTTTTCTACCTTGAGAAAGTTTTAAACCCCGACTTCCCAAATCTTCCAGGAGCTGGGTTTCCAGATCTTCTAATTCGTTGATACGAGTACTCCGACCGGTGATTTCCAATAGATCTGCCCGGGATTGTTTTTGGTAGGCAATAATTTCCGGAATTGTCTCTCCATATTTTCGCTTTAACCCGCGAATTAATTCCAAGCGTTCCTGAACTTTTTCAAGTTGACCGGGATCAAACTCAAGGTTATCAAGATAAGCGCGTAAATCTTTGCCAAGATCAAATAAACCATCATTTAACTCGCTGGTTTTTTCATTCAGTTTACCTAAACTCGGATCCGTTTTTGAGAGATCTTCCACAGCGCTGACAATTTCCCCCAATAAGTCCATCACCGTGGGTTGATGAGCTGGTGCGTCATCAAGCAATATCAGAATATTTTGGCTCAGATTAGCTAATTTTTCAGCATTTGCCAGGCGGTTTCTAAGTTCTGCCAGATCCTGGTCTTCCCCTTCTTCCAGGCTTGCTTTCTCAATCTCATCCACCTGGAATGCCAGCAGTTCTTTTCTCTTTTCAGCTTCCAGATCTAATTGACGGAGCCTGTCCAGTTCAGTCTGGATTTTCATCAGCTCTCTATAAACTTTTTGGTAGCTCTCCAGGAGATCTGTTGTTCCGGCAAATCGATCCAGCAACCCCAGGTGTTGATTTACTCTCATTAATGACAGATGTTCTGATTGACCGTGAATATCAACCAGGTATTCACCCAGTTCTACCAAAACACCCACATTGGTCCTGTGCCCATTCACCCGGGCAGTATTTCGTTTGTCCTTTCTTAACTCCCGGGTCAATGTAAGGAACTCTTTATCCTCCAGGAGCTCCTCTTTTTCCAAGATCTGCAGGATTGGTGCCTTGACACTTTCCGGGATTTTAAAAACAGCTTCCACACTGGCAAATTCACTGCCTTTCCTTAAGGTCGACATATCCACCCGCTGCCCAAGGAGCATATCCAATGCCCCCATGATGATTGATTTACCAGCGCCAGTTTCGCCAGTTAATATAATCAGTCCCGGATTAAATTTCAAATCCAGGGCTTCGATAATTGCGAAGTTTTTTATATGTAATTCAAGAAGCATATCAATTTCTTAGCTGGTAATAAACATACGAGGTGGTTAAAACAGAGTAAACGAGATTCCAGATCAAGGAATAAAATACCCCGCTGTTTAATAAACCAACCTCAAGGATATAGGGAACCATAGATATAATCCAAAACAGGCTTGGCAGCAAACTAGTGATGAAAGCTGTAATACTCATTACAATGGATAAAAGGGGAGATCGCCGATTGTTTATGCCTTTTTTTACTAACTTCACCGCTAAATAACCAGCTCCCATGGCGATAAAAATTGTAAAAAAACCAACAAAGTCAGTCAGCAAACTACCCAGAAATGAAATCACCCCGGTAATCCCAAAGGCGATAATATGATCAAACCACTTGGTTGTTATAAAAACCTTTTGTTGAGAGCGGATACATTCCGGACATCGGTAGCCTGTTGGTGTATGGGTAGCACATTTAATGCAAATCGGCCGGTCGCAACGATTGCACCGCAATTGAGTTTCGCGTTTCGGATGAAAGGTACAAGTAAGTGTGTTAAGTGACTCTGACATTTTTTTTCTTAATAGAGGGATTTTGATCCATGTAGGGTATTAAGTTCCGGTAGAAATAACCCGGATCCTGGAATCGGATAAATTGAACAGTATCATCACTTGCCACGATTTCTACCCGGTCTCCGGTAATCATATGAATGGGAGGTTGCCCATCAATGCTGATGACCGCTTGATGGGAAGTGTGAACTGTAACAGATACCAACACGTCTTCAGATAAAACCAGGGACTGCTCGATAGATAAATGAGGTGCTACAGGAACCAAAATGATATTCCTGAGTTCCGGGGAAAGAATTGGTCCACCGGCAGCCATGGCATAGGCGGTTGATCCCGTAGCAGTTGAGGCGATAACAGCATCAGCAACCGTGGTGCTGAGATGTCTGTCATTTATGAAGATATCGAACTGAACCGGGCGAATTGTTTCTCCCCGGCTGATTACTGCATCATTCAGAGCATTCCACTCCCCTTCTTTCTTATCTCCCCGAATTAAGGTTGTTTTAAGCATCATTCGCTTTTCCAACCTATAATCTCCCTTTAATACACGTTTCAGCGCATTCTGCCATTCATCTCTCTGGATTTCAGTTAAAAATCCATATCTACCCAGATTAATTCCAAGAATGGGAACATTAGAAGGAGCGCTGATATGCCCCGCCCGCAACATTGTTCCATCTCCTCCCAGGGCAATCAACAAATCCTGGCAATTATTACAGATGCCTTCTCGGAGTTCTTGATCATCCATGCGCCCTAGAAGAACCTGCTTTCCATCATTCTCCAGGGAGGCGGTAATTATTTCAGCGAGTTCAAACGCCTGATCATTTTTTGGATGAACTGCGATTGCTATCCTTTGAAAATTAGTTTGTTTTTTTGACATCGTTTTATATTATATCTATCCCGGATTGGATAACAAGTCTTTATGATCTTCCACGAACACCTGATAAATCATTCGGGAGGAGGTTGGAATAAACTGTCGGCAAGAGAGGAGGCACCAGGAATAGCGATTTCCCCAAATGTTGTTTCGTATTTGGCAAGATTATCTCCCAGGGCTTTATGGAGCAGTTTTGCGCTTAAAGGACTTAACAGTACTCTGGATTTAAACGCGGGTTGTCCTAACCCCGGAAGCATTTGAGCAAAATCAAATATAAATTCCGAGGGGGAGTGGGTTATTCGAACCAGATTTGCGTACACAACTTCCAAATCAGGAGGGATGGTTATTTTTGGCATTTTCTTGCCTGATTCCGCTTTCGTCATAGATTTATCCTCTATCTATTTCTGAACTCTACAATTGTCAGCTACTAGAACGGGATATCGTCCTCATCAACAGGTTCTGACATACCAGCCGGCTCGCTTGCCTGATAAGCTTGATCTTCTGATCGGCTGGACAAAAAGAGTACGTTCTGCGCTGTAATTTCAAAGTTTGCACCGGGGCTTCCATCATTCCGGGTCCAGATATTCGGCCCGCCAGTATCTGGATCTGGACGCAGTCGGCCTTCAACCAAAACTTTGCTTCCCTGTTTTAGGTACTGATTAACAGTTTCTGCCTGGGCTCCCCATACAGATACCCTGAACCAGGTCGTCTCATCCACTCTCTGCCCGTCTGATCCGGTATATCTACGGTTTGTAGCAACTGACATGTTGGTTACTGCCTGGCCGCTTGGCAGATAGCGCATTTCAGGATCTCGGCCCAAATTCCCAATGATTGTTATCTTTTGGTACACTTTCTCTCCTCCTTCCGTGTATATAAATAAAGCTCTCCCAGCACCGGGAGTTTAATTTCCCCTAACAGTTATTATACATTGTCTTCTCTTTTTAGAGATAGCCATGCCGGGAAAAGATATCCAGAAATCCGTCTTTGAGATTGCCTGCAGTACCCCTCCAATACCAGGCATTAGTTATCCTCCCTGTCTGCCTGTTTTTATTTTGGGATCACTTCCCGAACAATTAATTCCGAAAAACTGATAGTAACGGCGTTCTCCCCTGCAGATCGGGCATACACACCAAAAGATCCAAGACCAAGTTCCTGATCAAAAACAATAAACTGGGGATCCCCATTGATAAAAACCCGGATTTCATCTCCCAACATAAATATCTCTAATTTCGATTTACTGGGTGCACCTGCAGGCACTGATGCACTCCTGGTCCAGGGCTGTAGAGAGTACACAGCTCCCCCCACGACCTTTTCCAGTCGCACCTCTCCATCACAGGAAAGGGAAAAGCGGTAATATTGATCTCTCCCTGTCACGCGAAAAAGCAATCCATATTCATCCCGTCCCGTACAAAGAACCGGGTTTGCAGTGATTTCTGCATAAAAATCCTGCACATCGGGTTTCTCTAAAGTTCCAACCAGGACTGATTTTGGCTCACGGATGACAATATTAATCTCACCATTGGTAATATTGATTTGTCCCCGGTCTGTATGCGGAACTGTCCAATTTTCTAGAGATGTAAAATCGTCCTTAAAGATGAGCTCTCCTATCTCTGATGTCAATGATTTGGTCGGTGTTACTGCATATGTGGGTATTTGTTCCGGTGTGGGAGAAGCAGGAAACCACTCAATCGTTGCTGATGGAGAGGGAGTGAATGTTGGCGTTAAAGACGGCAGCGGTTCTGGTGTTATAGCCGGGATGCAGGCGGTTAACCAGAGAATCGCAAAAAGAAACCAATTTTTTTTCATAATCTACCTAACGATTTATTACCTGGGACCGTTCCGGTCCAACCGAAATCAGCTTAACCGGCAAATCAGTCAGGTCTTCAATCCTGGAGATATATGCTTGAGCTTGTACTGGAAGCTGATCCCAGGACCGGATGGATGTCAGGTCCTCTTCCCAACCTGGTTCTTTTTCATACACCGCTTGAGCATGGGATAGATCCGCTAGTCCACGAGGTAGATTATTGTACTCTATACCATCAATTTGATAACCGGTGCAAATTTTCACGGTCTTTAATCCAGATAATATATCCAGTTTGGTGATTGCCAGTTCAGAAATTCCATTCACACGAATTGCATACCGGAGCAGGACCATGTCCAACCACCCAACCCTTCGCGGTCTGCCGGTCGTAGTTCCAAATTCATCCCAATCGTTTTCACCTGTCCCCCGTAATCTAAGGGCTAACTCATCGGTTAATTCTGTGGGGAAAGGTCCCTCTCCCACTCGGGTCTGGAATGCCTTTACAACCCCGACTACACGGTGTGCCGCACCGATTCCCAAACCTAAACCAACCAGAGCGCCCGGAGCAGTTGGAGTTGAGCTGGTCACATAAGGATAAGTCCCGTGGTCTAGGTCAAGCAAAGTGCCCTGGGCTCCTTCAGCCAGGATGGTTTTTCCCTGAGTCAGCGCGTCAGAGGCAAAGGAACCCACCTCACCAATATACGGCTTTAAGACATCTGCATAATCCAGATAATCCCGGGCAATCTGATCAACATCCAGGGATAGATCGGTTTCCATTCCCGACAGCTGCTGATTGACCTGGTTAATGTGAAATTTTAAATCAGTGGAGAATTTTTCCGGGTTCAGCATTTCCTCCATTCGTAACCCGGACCGGGTTACTTTTGATGTATAAGCAGGACCAATCCCCCGTTTTGTCGTGCCAATCTTTTGATCCCCTCGAGCCTGCTCTTGCGCCGCATCCAGGGCAATATGGCCAGGTGTGATCAGATGGGCAGCATGTGATATTTTAATGCGCTCCGGGGAGATTTCCACCCCGGCCTGACGGACTAATTCCATTTCCTCCAACAGAACAGCTGGATTAATAACCATTCCACAACCCATTAATCCGATAGTATGCGAGTGGATTACCCCAGAGGGCAGCAAATGCAGTTTAAAAATGTTCTCCCCCACCGTAACTGTATGTCCTGCATTATCCCCCCCGGAATAACGGGCAACCATATCAGCATCCGCTGCCAGCAAATCCACTACTCTTCCTTTGCCTTCATCTCCCCATTGGGACCCGACAATGATCGTTAATGACATAATTTGCTCCTCAGGAATAATATGATTTCCTTCACTGAAAAATCAATAAATAATCCCGTGTGGTAAAGTAAGGTTAGACGTTAAAATCATTCTAGCACAACATATCAAACACAGTTAGCCAGGAAGAGAACGGGTTTCCTTCAACCACCAATCTAGGAGCAGTCTATGGCGGAAAAGACGGTATTAATTACGGGGGCAAGTGGTGAAATTGGACAAGCATTAATAAAATCCTTCTCTAAAGATGATCATACAACCCTGGTAACTGTTGATATAAAACCACTTCCGGTTGAACTGGATGAAAAATCGATTCATATCATCGGAGATCTGCAGAATAAGGATCTAATTAACTCCCTTGAAAAAGAGTATGAATTCCAGACCATTTTCCATATGGCCGCAGTGTTATCAACTACGGCGGAATATAATCCTCTCCTGGCTCACAAGGTTAATACCTGCAGCACAATTGATTTAATGGAGCTGGCAACTCGCCAATCCCAGGTACAATCTCGTCCGGTAAAGTTCCTCTTTCCCAGTTCGATAGCTGTCTATGGTCTGCCAGATCTGGAAACCAAGATGCAAACCGCAGCTGTCACAGAGGGTGATTGGACTGAACCAACCACAATGTATGGCTGTTCCAAACTCTATTGTGAAAAAGTAGGGATCTATTACAGCCTGCATTATCAGCAATTAGCGGATCAGGAACCCATCCGGATTGATTTTAGAGCATTGCGTTTTCCGGGTATCATCAGTGCTTTCACAATACCCAGTGGCGGGACAAGTGATTTTGGACCAGAAATGATCCATGCAGCAGCTCAGGGAAAATCTTATGATTGTTTTGTCCGGGCAGATGTTCGGATCCCTTTTATGGTTATGCCTGATGCAGTGAGGTCTCTTTTAATGCTGGAGGAGGCAGCCCCGGAATGTCTTAAAAATCGAGTCTATAATGTGACCAGCTTCAGTTTTTCCGCTCAGGATTTTAAAGATCTGGCCCAGAAAAGTTTTCCGGGGTCTGAAATCTCCTTCAAACCCGATCCAAAACGGCAGGCCATCGTAGATACCTGGCCTGCTGATATAAACGACAGCGCAGCCAGGCGAGATTGGGGTTGGGAACCTCATTACAATGTCCATAATTCCTGTCAGGAATACTTTCTGGAAAATATTTCTAAGCAGTACAATCTCCAATAAATCTCAATCAAATCAAGTTTTAAAATCCGTACTCCTGGGTGGATAACGAATCGTTTTTCCCGTTTATATGTAGTATGATGTTTAAGCATTCAGCGAAAAAATCATCCCCAATTAAAGGTTGAGAATTATTCATGGATAACCAATCCCCATTACCCATACCCGGACCTATTGCTCTCTTTGGATCTGGTGAAACGGCACCAAGCGGGCAAAAAATATTTGATTTCCTGTTTAATAAACTTCCTATCGCCCCCCGGGTCAGTATCTTGGAAACCCCGGCTGGATTTGAACTTAATTCAGAACGTGTAGCTGGGAATGTGGCGGAATTCCTTCAAGACCACCTGAGAAATTATAAACCCCAGATTAAGCTGATTCCAGCCCGGAAAAAAGGGACCGACTTCAGCCCGGATAATCCAACAATTGTGAAACCTATCCTGGAATCAGATTTAATTTTTATGGGTCCGGGCAGCCCAACTTACGCGGTGCGGCAGCTGGAGGACAGTCTTACCTGGGAATATCTACTTGCCCGCCACAGGCTGGGAGCTGGGCTGGCACTCTCCAGTGCGACCACAGTTGCAATCAGTGCTTCAGCTCTTCCTGTTTATGAAATATATAAGGTCGGACAGGACATTCATTGGCAGCCGGGGTTGGATTTTTTTGCACCCTACCAGCTATCATTGGTTTTTATTCCCCATTGGAACAATCAAGATGGTGGTACCGAACTGGATACGAGTCGCTGTTTTATGGGAAAATCCCGCTTTGACTCCCTGGCTAAAATGCTTCCAGGGGATCAAACAGTGATAGGAATTGATGAACATACCGGACTCATTCTGGATTTTGCAGATTGCTGCTTCAAGGTGATAGGATCTGGCAATATAACCATTCTGTCAGCGGAAGCTGAAACAGTCCACGAATCAGGCAGCTCTGTTGAACTGGAAGAACTCGGGAATTTTATTCTCCCGGATCCTCAAACGGGAATTTCACTCTCCAGCTGGCAGTCTGCCATCGAGTGTCAGGTGCAGGCAGCGGATAATCTGATCCCACCTCAGAAAGTAGTTTCCCTGGCGGAAAAACGGGAACAAGCCCGACAAGAGAAATCCTGGCAGGTCGCAGATGATCTCCGGGTAAAGATCGAAGGGGAAGGCTGGATCGTCCATGACAAAGCAGCCGGTTTTGAATTAAAGAAAAAATAAGGCACCGGAAAGGAGTTAGGACGGATGGAAAGCAAAACAAAGCTCGGATATATCGGTTTGGGCTTGATGGGCAAATCTATGGCAAAAAATCTCCTCCAGGCAGGTTATCCCCTGGTAGTTCATAACCGCAGTAGGGAAGTCGTTCAAACCCTGGTTGAAGAAGGCGCCCAGGAAGCTTTTTCCCCCAAGGAAGTTGCCTCCCTGGCAGATGTGGTTTTCACAAATTTGCCGGATTCTCCCGATGTTGAATATGTCGCTCTGGGACCAGAGGGAATTCTAGAAGGTGCTAAAAAAGGGTTAATTTACATTGACCACTCAACAATAAAGCCCTCTCTGGCGAGGAAAATCTCCCAGGAGTTCAGTGCCATAGGTGCTTTTGCTCTTGACGCGCCGGTGAGCGGCGGGGATATCGGCGCCCAAAAGGGAACCTTGGCAATTATGGTAGGTGGACCCAAAAAAGCCCTGGAAAAAGTCATGCCCTTGTTTGAAGTTGTGGGAAAAACTGTCACTCACGTTGGAGACGCTGGATCCGGACAGATCGCTAAAGCCGCCAATCAGGTAATGGTGGCTGCTCAAATGGTTGCGATGGCTGAATTGTTGATCCTGGCGAAAAAATCAGGTGCTGACCCTGCAAAAGTAGTCCAGGCAATCCAGGGAGGTGCTGCGCAATGCTGGACCCTGGATGTAAAACCAGAAAGGTTGTTTGCTGGAAATCGCAACCCCGGTTTTAAAGCCTATATGCAGAATAAGGATTTAAACATCGTTATGGACACTGCCCGGGAATACGGTGCTCCTCTCCCGGCTGCCGGGATCCATACCCAACTTTATTCAGCCATGCTCCAGATGGGGATGGAGGATTTAGACAATTCAGCTGTAATCGGCGTCCTGGAGAAATTAGCAGATATCAATTTGCTAGACTAACTCCCCATATAATAAATATGTAATACACAACCCCAGAAGGATCAACCGGAGATATACTTAGAAAAGTAATAAACCAGGAACCAGGAAAGAATCGAAACCCAGCTGCGATACATGCCAATGGCTGGGTTTCTTGACGAAAAGGTATAATTATATTTGGTTTTAATCCAATTATGGACATTGATGAAAAAAGCTTTGTTATTTTTTAAAAATCTGTCATTTGATAAAAAAACCCTCGGGGATTATGGACTAATTCTTCTTGGATCCACCCTGCAGGCTCTGTCCCTGCGAGTATTCCTGATCCCTGCCAAACTTGCCAGCGGTGGAGTCAGCGGTTTATCACAGATTATCAATAATTTTACGGGGTGGCCAATCGGATTGATGGTATTGATTGGAAACATTCCCCTGTTTATCCTGGGGTGGCGTTTTCTGGGAGGTCCTCGATTTGCAACCAGAACTGTTTTTGCGATCGTGTCTTTTTCAATCCTGGTCGATTTACCGGCAGCGTTCCTGCCAAAACTGGGAATTACTAATGATATCGTCCTCAATGCCCTCTATGGCGGCGTTGTCAGCGGCATTGGATTTGGTTTAGTCTATCGCGGTCGGGGAACCAGCGGGGGCTCTGATGTTCTGGCTCGGATACTAAGCAGCTGGCGGGGAATTCCCGTAACCCAGAGCTACCTGATTACTGATGCGGTCATCATCTTCCTGGCAGGAATTTCATTCAGTTGGGAGAATGCCTTATATGCACTGGTGATGCTCTATGTAAGCGGGATCACCGCCGAATCGGTCAGCCAGGGTTCAAATATACTCCGGACTGGAATGATCATCACCGGGTCCCCAGAACCCATTACAGCGGCAATCTTCGACCGCCTGGGCAGGGGCGTCACCATTATGGATGTGCGGGGAGGATACTCAGGAGAGGAAAAAACTATTTTATTGTGTGTGGTCACTCGGGCTGAAATACCCCATTTAAAAGCCCTGACCAGAGAATTAGATCCCAAAGCGTTTTTAATCATTGGCCAGGCCCATGAAGTCCGGGGAGAAGGCTTTTTACCGATGGGAGAAGAATAAAAAAAACAATTCCGGGATTGATGCAACTTTATAGAAAACCCTCCGTATATTAGTACAGGGTAAAACGCAAGGAGAACTTTGTGGGTGACACCGAAGCTTTATGGATTGCCGAAGCAAAAAATGGCGATAAAGAAGCATTTGCAAAATTAGTTGAGAAATACCAGAGACCGGTCTACAGTGTCTGTTATCGGATGTTGGGTACACCAACCGCTGCTGAAGACGCAGCACAGGAAGCATTTATCCGAGCTTATCAAGCTATCGACCGTTTTGATTCCAAGCGATCTTTTGCTACCTGGGTTTTATCAATTGCTTCTAACTACAGCATCGATCAACTGAGGAAAAAGAAAGTAACAATTTTATCCATGGACAACGATAAACATGCCTGGCTTGCTCCACCCTCACAGGAACCAACACCGGAAAAAGCCACCCTCGAGAAGGAAAAACAAGCCCAGATCCAAGCTATTCTGGCTGATTTAAATGAAGTTGACCGGGCGGCAATCATTCTTCAATATTGGCATGATTATTCGTACGAGGAAATCGCTGAAACTTTGGAAATTAGCAGTAGTGCAGTAAAAAGCCGTTTATTCCGTGCCAGACGCTTAATGGCAGACAAGTGGCAAGAAATGCAGTTGCCCGCAGCACCTCCTGTAAACTCAACTGCCGAAAGGATTGCTCATGAAACATCAACAATTTGAAAACTGGATTCTGCTGGACGCTGAACTCAATCAAGAACAGCAACGAGATCTCCAAGTTCATTTGAAGGGCTGCTCCCAATGCCAACACTTGTATCAGGTGACACATCAAATTGCACATCTCTTCAAAAACAGCCAGACTCCTGAGCCCACCCCCGGCTTTAGTGATCGCTGGATTAGCAGGATGGAAAAAGCTGAAAACAGGAAAAACAGGATTATCCTGGGAACAACACTTGGCGTTATTTCTGTATCCACCATCCTGTTGTTATCCAGTGTAGGGATTCAAATCAGGTCAACCATGGCCTATTTCCCGCAAATATTATTGGAAATGATCACCCAAGTCGCTAAATGGACAATATTCCTGAATCAATTGTGGGATATTTTCACCCCCTTGTTCAGGGTTAGCATGAAATTAATTTCCCCCGCCTGGTTGGTTACGCTTAGTGGCTGCCTGAGCGGGATTATTATCGCCTGGATAGTATCACTATTCAAATCCAGGACACTCCAGAAGGAGCTAAATTTATGAAAAAATTTACCCGATTCATTTGTTTACTGCTGCTCATCACAGCAATAATTATCCCCAGCACTGCTTCCGCCTCTGGATTTGCGGATGATAAGGTTGTCTTTGGGGGAAACTTCACCCTGAGGTCAGGCGAAGAATTAAACGGAGACCTGGTCGTCTTTGGTGGCAATATTCTCTTAGAAGAATCCTCCATTGTTAACGGCGATACGGTTGTTCTGGGTGGAAATGTTACCTCAAATGGCACAATAAACGGCAATCTGGTCGCCCTGGGTGGAATCGTAGAATTAAATGAGCTAGCCCGGATCGAGGGAGATCTGACTGTCCTGGGAAGCAGCTACGAACAGGCACCGGGCGCTGTAATCGATGGAAACATCATCACAGAGGAGAATGTTCCTTTTGAATTCAGCTGGCCCGAAAACTTTGGCTTATTTGATGGAAATATGCCTGCCTTTCAGCTTCAAAGGCTGCCATTTGTCTCAGCGTCCTGGTTCTTTTTCAGGATTTTGATCTGGACCGGGTTGGCTATCCTTTTAGCTCTGTTTATTCAAGACCAGGCAGCAGTTATTAACCGGACCGCATTTGGCTATCCATTTATGTCCATTGTAGTTGGATTGGGCGTGGTCATCATTGCACCCCTGGTATTGATCGCTTTGATCATAACTATCCTCCTCAGTCCGGTCAGCTTGCTGGGCATTTTTGCCCTGATTGCAGCCTGGGTAGTCGGGCTGGTTGCCGTGAGCATTGAAATTGGAAGGAAATTGGCGGCTGCCCTAAATCAATCCTGGCCTACGCCCCTGATGGCTGGTTTAGGTATGTTTATATTGTCCCTTTTCTTTAATGGTTTCAGCCAGGTTGTGCCATGTTTCGGCTGGCTGCCAAGATTTGTTCTGGGTCTCTGGGTCATGGGCGCTGTTTTTCTGACCAGATTTGGTACTCAGGAATATCAGGTATCTGATAACCAGGAACAACCCGCTGCTGATCCTGTCCTGCCAGATGCATTTGCTGGCGAAGAAAAATCAGAAGAAAAAGTAGAAAAAAAACCTGCAAAAAAGAAAAAATCGTGACAGTCTCCCTTACCGAAATACAAGAGCCCCGGAAGTAACCGGGGCTCTTTTTAGATAACAAACAAAGGGGTTATTGAGAGTTTTTCCTCCGCCTTAACCAGGCTGCTGCACTAAAACCAATCACTCCTGCAGCAAGCAGAATTTCCAGAATCCTGAATATTGGAATACCAGGCTCTTGAGTTGGCTCATACACATCTTCCGAGAAATATTCGATGGTTGCTGGCGGTGGTTCTACTGTTTGAGTTGGCAGCATCTGGCTCGTCGGTTGAGGAGCTTCTTTTTCTTCAACCAGGTTCTCCCCCTCAGTTGGTTCATGCGCTCGTTGTTCGCTCTCTTCTTCTGCGGTACCTTCAGCAGGTGCTGGTTCTTCCATGGGTTCTGCGCTCAGGGACTCTGCAACAGCTTCAGCTTCTGCAACAGGTTGATCCGCGGCATCTTCAATCGGGGGCGCCTCACACCCTTCAACCCCAGCTGCAGCTTCATCTGCCTCACCCAGGACACTTTTTTCAGAATCAGCCCCTACAAGTACTTCATCGACCTCGCTTTCCGCCTTCATCAGGGCTGGTTCTTCTACTGCATCTGCAGCAGACTCCGGCATTGCTTCCAGCATGACTTCCTGATATTTTGGCGCTGCTGGAGCCATCGCTCCAATTGCTAAAAACCTCCCAAAATCCATAATCAGCACACCGATCAGCAATACTGACATCAATGCGGCAGCCAAGCGAAATCCAGCAGCAGCGGGCTTTTTTTGCTTCTGACCGACCATATCTGGTGTAAGAGTGAAATTTCGTGGAGCCTTTAACACAGGAGCGCCCTGGAGGATTTGTTTGGTAATCTGCAACTGCTTCAAGGCATCCTGAAGCCGAGGATCGGATTTTAGCCTCTTCCTCACCTGTTCCAATTCCCGTCCGCTCAGCTCACCATCTAAATACGCCGATAGCTGAACCCACTCTCTGTCGGTGATTTGCATTTATTTCATACCTCACCTAATTGACGAAATTCAACCGGTAAAAGTTCCCTGAATCCTTTTAAACAATCCTTTAGGCTCTTCCTCGCTCGTGCAAGACGGCTCTTAACAGTACCCAGAGGACGGTCAATCACTTTGGCTGCTGTTTTATAGTCCATCCCTTGCAGATCAACCAGCACGACAATAGTCCGGAACTCAAATTCCAGTCTGTCAAGGCAGGTTTGAATCGCTTGCGATAATTCATTCCGCAGCAGAAAATCTTCTGGTTTTTCCTCACTATCTTCCAGCCAGGACACATTTTCCAGTTCATTTCCGTTTTTATTTTCAGGATAGAGGGGTGTTACCGGCTGTCGTTTTCGCCGCCGGAACTCATCATAACAGGCATTGCTGACAATCCGGAGCAGCCAGCTCTTAAAAGAACCACCCCGGTAGGTATGCAGTTTTTTATATGCTGAGATGAACGCTTCCTGAACCGCATCTTGTGCAGCATCGGGTTCGCCAATAATTCGATAGGCCTGGTTATAGACCAGATTTTGATAGGTAAGAACAATCTGATTAAAGGAATCTAAATCACCATGCAGTGATTTTTTGATCTGCTCCTTAAGATCCATCTTTTGGTTTGTCCTGTCCCTGCCCGGGATATCTAATGATTCGCGAACTGATCGGGGATCTATCGTTATGAAACAGAATCAAATTCAGCTGTTCAGTTGTTTAAGAAGTTTTTGATAGTCTTCCATATTAACCGGGGAAAGTGAAATAATATCCTGGATTACCTGGATTGCATCTTGTTTTCTCCCATCCTCCAGCAGCATATCACCAAGACCATCTAACTCTGCAATTGCCTGATCTTTTTGCCCCAGATGTTGATAAAGGGACGCCAATTGCCTGACGATATAATCTTCTCTGGGTTTCTCGATCTTAAGAACTTCCAGATATTCTTTAATTGTGTCCAAATCGGTTTCTGTATCAAATTGCCCAACAAAACGATCGATTTCTTTTTCTGCAGCAGCCTTTTTACCCAGACGGAAGTTCAAATCAACAATTGAAATACTCGTTTTTTGATTGCGAGGAGATATCTCGCCGATCTCCTTATATGTTTCCAGGGCGGAATCCCAATCCAGGCGCTGGATATCAAGATCAGCCAAGCGGTTCAGAATTCGAATTTTCCAACTCCCATCACCAGGAAGAGTACTCGCCAATACCAGGGCTTTTGAGTAAGCTGTTCGGGCGCTCTCCAGTTCAGCCAAGGGGAAGAAGACATCTGCTAAATTGAGATATTCTTTGATTGCTTCCTCTTTTTTCCCATACTCTTCCAGCAAATCAATATGCCGTTGGCGGACCTCAATATTTAATGGCTGCAGTTCAATGACTTTCTCTAACATGGCTAAAGCGCGCTCGGTTTTCCCCTGGATGGTATATACATCTGCTACTGCCAGATATTTGGAAACCGCGCCAGAGGTTTTATTCTGCTCCATTAAGATATCCCCAATTGTGACGTGGAGAGGGAGGAATGTGGGCGCATTTCGAACTGCAAAAAATGCCTTTTCCATCGCCGCTCCATAATGTCCATCCGCCATTAAATCAAGGATATTTCTATGAACAATCATTATTTGACTTCTACGATCATCCAACAAAGCATCCATCTGGGGGAGTAAAATCCCATCTTCCGGTCTGCCTTTACTGCGCAAATCGGTCAGGATTTCCTTCCAATCTGACCTGAGCAGCATTTCCTCAATATGCTGGCTCATTTCAATATTGGCCCCATCCCCTTCCTGTGATTCCAGGTCATCCATCATCACTTCATAGAGGTGGATCAGATCCTCCACATTTTCTTTCTCTGCAATGGATGTATCAGCAATACGCAGTGCTTCGAGGTATTCTTTACTGGCATCTGCCCACATCTCTACACTGCTGTAATAATTGGCCAATAATAATCTGGAACCCAGGGCAAAATCCCCATGAGAGACTGCTTTGGGGAGAGTGCGAACAGCACTTTCCATCCGACCCAAGTTAATGTATAGATACCCAAGCAAAAAATATGCCGCCGGATTGTTATATCCATCATCTATCGCTGATTTGATATTGTCTGCAGCTTCTTTTTCGTTACCGGATGAATAATGTTCAATTGCCTGACTCACATGAAGCTTCAGCAGACTATCATCTGTAAGATCCGATTCCCCATCAACGTTCCAGCTTAACGCCGAATCTAAATCCCTGCCCTCCTCACTCTTCTCGCCTTTGTCAAAAATCTCTTCCTCAAAAAGAGCTTCTGCCAGAACGGTCATCGCTCGATCCACCGCTTCAACAATGGGATTTTCATATTTCTTTTGTTCTACCGGTGTTGGAGGCTCAAGTTGAGCAGTCTCAACAACAATATCTTCTTCCTGTTCTCGAATAATAGGCTCTGGCAACGGGAGCTGTCTTCCCTGATGTAGAATCTCTTTCGCGCGCAGGGCGATAATATTCTCCGGAGAACACTGCAGCGCTCGTTCGACCGATTCGGAAGCTTTATTTGCATTGCCGGAAAACTGGAGCAGGCTGGCAGCATTGATATATTCACTGACTGCGAGTTTTTTCCTTCCCAGCCGCTGATAAACCATTGCCAGGCGGGCGTGAGCTTTTATATTTTGTATATCGAGTTCAAGGACTCTCTTCCAATTTTCAATCGCTTTCTGAATATCCTCATTCTTAAGATGGGATTCAGCGGCCTGGAGAGCGGATTTTACTGCTTCCGCTGGCCTTTCAAGTTCCTGAAAGATCAGGAACATTTTTTCATAGGGAGCGGGATCATCAGCATTTAGCTTAATTGCGCTGGCATAGGCGTTAAGTGCTGCCTCGAAATCATGCATTTCAAAATACGCCAACCCAATACTGGTAAGCGCTTTAAAATTATCAGAATCAATATCGAGAGCTTGCTGGTAATAGGACGCTGCATCTCCCCATTTTTGATCCCAAGCTGCCGAGTGACCTTTCGATAATAATTTCTGCAGCTCTTGGTTTTGTTCAGTCATAAAATACTCTCTTCATCAATTATCAGATCCCGTGTTACCAGTGAGTGTACCCCAATTTTGTCCGTATTTAGCCTCAGTAGTAAGGGGGATTTCAAGTGAGTATACATCTTCCATGGCAGATTGTACAAGATCAATTGTTTGTTTTACTTCCTGATCCGGGGCTTCAAGGACCAATTCATCGTGTACTTGAAGTAAAATTCTCGCGGAAAGACCAGATTTAGCCAATTCATCTGCAACGGCAATCATAGCCAATTTCATAATATCTGCTGCAGTGCCTTGAATGGGTGCATTAATTGCTTCGCGTTCTTCCCTGCGGCGGAGATTGTGGTCCCGGGTGGTTGCCAGGCGCGGAAAGTAGCGTTTTCTTCCCAGCAGGGTTTCCACAAACCCTTTTTCTTTGGCTTGCTCACGGATTGTATCCAGATAGTCCTTGATACCCGGGAAACGATTAAAATAAGTCTCCACAAAAGACTCAGCTTCTGCCAGAGTTAGATCTGTTGTTTGGGTCAATCCATACGGGCTCATACCATAGATCAAACCAAAATTAATTGCTTTCGCCTCTCTTCTTTGCTGATCAGTCACTTTCTCTAAAGGAATGGCATGGATGGCCGCGGCGGTTGCCGTGTGTATATCCATTCCCTCCCGGAATGCACTCAACATTGCTTGATCCTGCGCCATATGGGCAGCAACCCGCAGCTCAATCTGAGAGTAATCAACTGCGATTAATGACCATCCCGGAGAGGCAATAAATCCATTTCTTACCAGTCGTCCGAGTTCAGTCCGGATGGGTATATTCTGCAAGTTTGGATTAGAGGAGGCAATCCTGCCGGTGACCGACCCGGTTTGATTATACGAGGTGTGAACCCGCTGCGTATTCGGATTTACCTGATCCTGGAGCGCATCCACATAAGTTGATTTCAATTTTGCATACTCCCGGTAATGCAGCACCCAGGCAGGCACCTCATGATCACCTTTTAATAATTCCAAAACATCTGCAGCTGTGGAATAGTAGCCGCTCGCGGTTTTACTTCCCCGGTTCGGTGGCGTTAATCCAAGAGTTGTAAAAAGCGCTTCAGAGAGCTGCTTGGGGGAATTCAAATTAAATTCCTGTCCTACAGCCTGAAAGATTTTCCGTTCCAGGTTTTGTAGATCCTCTTCCAGGCGGATGGACATCTCCTGAAGATATTTAACATCCAAGCCAATGCCCGCCATTTCCATGGAGGCGATTACAGAAACCAGGGGCATTTCGATCTGTGTAAATAAATCCAGACTATCTACCTGGATTAATTCCTCTTCGAGGATCGGTCTTAACATCAATACCATCACCGCATCCTCAACGGCATATTTTGCTGCTTCCTCTATGGCTACTTCAGCCATTGTGATTTGAGATTTCCCTTTCCCAATCAGAGATTCAATTTCATTCATTAACCGGTTTAGCCTGACCCAGGCAAGTTTCTTGAGTCCGAGATTCCGGGACGAAGGGTTGATAACCCATTCCGCAATCATGCTGTCAAAACTGAGCGGATGAGTTTTAAGGCCGGATCGGGCAAGAAGAATAAAGTCATATTTAATGTTATGACCTATTTTTTGAACCAAGGGATCGGTCAATGGGCCCTGGAGTGCTGCCAGAACCGATTTTAGCGGCAGCTGAGTCCCAATTTTATGGCCAACAGGAATGTAATACCCTCCGCTTTCCGAGATAGCCAGTGAGATACCAACCAGCTCTGCCAGCATTTGATCCGTGGAAGTCGTTTCTGTATCCAGGGAGATGACAGACGCTTTGTTGAGTTTTGTTTCAAGTTCCTGAAGCTGTCCCTCTGTTTGAATTATCTCAACTTTAATCGCCCCGGAAGCACCCTTCTCCGTTAAAAAATCAGAGTCCTTTTTCTCTTCTACTGATGATAAAAAGGACATTTGCTGCCCGGGGACCGTTTTTCCGTAAATATCTTCGATGGTAGATAGTCTTCCCAGGAGGGATTCAAACTCCAGGGCCCGGAACAAATCACGAACTTTAAGGGGGTCAAATTGATCAGGACGGGCTTGCTCCAAATCAATTTCCACCCCCAGATTACTGATGATGGTTGCCAGCTTTTGACTTAAATAGGCATCCTCCCGTCCATCAGCTAGTTTTGTTTGAAAACGTGGTGGGATATCCTCCAGATTTTCATAGATCCTATCCAGCGTCTGGTACTCCTCCAGCAATTTAACGGCTGTCTTTTCACCAACACCATATACGCCGGGGATGTTATCTGATCTATCGCCAATAATGGCTTTATAATCCACAACTTGTTCCGGCCAGACGCCGAGAGATTCTTTCACATCATCACGGAAGAAATCTTTTGCATCACTGAGGGAACGACCAGGAAGACTGACTGTGATCCGGTCATTTACCAGCTGGAGTAAATCCCGATCTCCAGTGATGATCTTAACTGCCAATCCCTTATCAACAGCCCAATTAGCCAGACTGCCCAGCACGTCATCGGCTTCATACCCATCCAATTCTGCCCTGGGAATATTAAATGTATCGACCAGATTCCGAATCTGGTCGATTTGCGGTCTTAAATCTTCCGGCATTTTTTCACGGGTGGCTTTATATTCAGGAAAAAGATCATCCCGAAAAGTTTTGCCGGTGTCAAAAACTACCGCCAGGTAATCTGGTCTTTCCTGCTCCAAGAGGCGCAGCAGCACACTGGTAAAACCAAAAACCCCAGCAGTTGGTTCCCCTTTACTCGTTAACCAGCGAGAGGAGGCTGTACCCCCACTGGTGAGAGCAAAATATGTCCTGTACGCCAGGGCATGTCCATCAATTAAATACAGGGTAGAAGGCATAGTGTTTCCCAAGTCAAACCGGAAAAGTGCTATCCGGTTCGACAAGATTTATTATATCTTTAACACAGGAGAACTTGTTAAATCCAATAACGGAACCATTATATCCCTTTCAACGGCCACTCCTCCTGATAAAAAAGCAAGGGAGAAAAATAGTGGCGTGTCGAAAGGTCAGGAAACTCGCTCCGTGCTTGTATTGAAATAAGTTTAACATGGTTGAATTGCAGGTTCAAGATGAGGGGCTATTTATCCCTCCTCGGCTTGATCATTCAACATAATAACACTGAATGACCTTTGGCTGGATCGGATCGGGCTGGAGATATATAAACAGCAGGGTGCCACAACAATTTTCACTGACAGCGGCAATCGATTTTAGATATAATGCTATATAATCTGAAACAATTCATAGGGGATCTGGACCATCATTTTTTTCCTGAGGACAGCATATGACTAAGTTTATCGCGGCTCTGGACCAAGGAACAACCAGCACCCGTTGCATCCTATTTAACCAGGCTGGTGAAATCACTGCCAGCGCGCAAAAAGAACATCAGCAAATCTATCCTCAACCAGGCTGGGTTGAGCATGATCCCCTGGAAATCTGGCACAACTCTCTCTCTGTAATGTCTGATGCGCTTACCCAAGCGAAACTGGAAGTAAAAGATCTGGCCGGTTTGGGAATTACCAATCAGCGGGAGACTACTGTAGTGTGGTCGAAGTCTACTGGTAAACCGATCTGCAACGCAATTGTCTGGCAGGATACACGGACAGATTCTATCTGCCGAGACCTGGGGAACAATGGGGGGCAGGATCGTTTTCGAGCTGAAGTTGGTTTACCCCTCTCAACTTATTTTTCAGGACCAAAAATCAAATGGATCCTTGATAACATCCTCGGGGTGGAAAAACTTGCTGAGGGGGGAGACATATTATTCGGGAATATTGATACCTGGATAGTCTGGAATCTGACTGGAGGGATCAATGGCGGAAAGCATATAACCGATGTGACCAATGCCTCCCGGACAATGCTGATGAACCTGAACACCCTGACCTGGGATCAAGAAATCCTGGCCGTTATGGGCATTCCCGCCCAGATGCTTCCCAATATTTGTTCCTCCAGTGAACTCTACGGAGAAGCTGTTAACTCTTTGGCGGGTTTACCGATATCTGGCATCCTGGGTGATCAGCAAGCGGCTTTATTCGGTCAGACGTGTTTTGATCCGGGCGACGCAAAAAACACCTATGGAACAGGCTGTTTTATGCTGCTGAACAGCGGCAGTACACCAACTATCAGCAACCACGGCCTATTAACCACGCTGGGATATAAAATCGGGGATCAAGATCCGGTGTATGCCCTGGAAGGCTCTGTTGCAATTGCCGGCGCCTTGATTCAATGGCTCCGGGATAATCTGGGTTTAATCAAAAAATCCTCTGAGGTTGAAGAATTAGCTCTTGAGGTGGAAAATAATGGGGGGATATACTTTGTGCCAGCATTCTCCGGCCTTTATGCCCCTTATTGGCAGTCTGATGCGCGGGGAGTCATAACCGGTTTAACCCGATTTATCACCAAGGCTCATATTGCCCGGGCAGCTCTGGAGGCGACAGCGTTCCAAACCAAAGAAATCCTGGACGCGATGGAAAAGGATACCGGGATAAATCTTAAATCGCTAAAAGTCGATGGCGGCATGGTCAGGAATAATTTACTGATGCAGTTCCAGTCAGATTTGCTGAATGTACCGGTAATCCGTCCCACAATAACCGAGACAACTGCTCTGGGTGCGGCTTATGCAGCAGGGCTTGCAGTCGGTTTTTGGAAAGATTGTGGAGTGTTAAGGGAATACTGGAAAGAAGATCAAACCTGGATTCCAGATATGTCGCTGGAGGATCGAACCTTTTTATACAGTCAATGGCAGAAGGCTGTTTCGAGATCGTTTAATTGGTTGGAAGAGTAGGAGATCAGAGACTGAAGTCTCAGTTAGGGCAAATTAAGGCTCCCATAGCTTCGAAAATTCCGGGAGCCTCAACTATTCGTCAGGAATTACTCCTCCCCTTCCAGTAATAATTCTGCCAACTGTAAAAATTCATCCCATTCTTCTGAAAAGAAATGGACGGTTAAGTTATTTAATTCCAGGTGGTAGGTGCTCTCTCCATCCGGCTCATCTGCCTTCCAGGCAAGGTAGCTCTCCGTTTCCGCGATAACTTCGGTATCAAAATCTTGATCGTTAATCTCGTTATTCATCCCTTTCTCCTTCGGTTTCAGAATAAATTCAGTTACGGCGGCGGCAGTACAAACCAAGGATTTACAAATCCTCCCTGGTAGCGGACCTCAAAGTGCAAGTGCGCACCACTGGAGTTGCCGGTACTTCCGCCCAGGCCAATAGTCTGGCCCTGGACCACACTTTGCCCACAACCTGATGTTACACCGTTAAGGTGAGCATACAATGTCTGGTAACCCGTTCCATGATCAATAATGACTACATTTCCATAACCCCCTGTTGCCCATCCCGCGAACACAACAACACCTGAATCTGAAGCCCAGACTGGTTCCCCGACCACCAGCCCGATATCAATTGCCAGGTGACCTGACCAGTAATCATTGCCTGAGATGGCATGTCCAGCAGTAGGCCAGATAAACCCGCCTCCTCCATATATCCCCTCAAAGGGACCGCTGCAAGCACCTTCCCCATAGACTCCGGCGGATACCCCAGAAACTCCCCGGGAAATCGTGGGAATAATCCACTGTTGCAGTTTCCTCTTTCCGCCTGGAATCATCACCATCGCGCCGGGTTCAAATTCCGGATTAACCAGATCAAGGTGATTCCCGGTCCAATTAATGATTAGATCCGGGTCCGTTTTAAATTCAACCGCAACTGCCTCAATTTCATCCCCTACTTGCCATTCGTAAAGAATTCCATCAATGGGAGGAATCACAAGATCCATCCCGGGAGTCATGGAATGTGGATTATCCTGAAGGACATTATAGTTAGACCACAAAATTGTCTCCGGCTCAAGATCGTAAAGGGCGGCAATCCCAAAAACAGAATCATTAAACTCAACTTTGTAGGTGATAGCCTCGCTATTCTCTCTTTCCGGTATGGTTGTATCCACCAGGGCTGCCCGGTAGATCGATGTTTGATCGTTATCCAGCACAAAATCAGGAACCCGGATCGGGGCTGGATCCTGAGACCGATTGGTTGGTGGTTTTATTTGAAGTGGGGTTTCCGAAAGACTCTGAACCGGTTTAAATTCCTGCCAGGTGAAATACAACGCCCCTGCCAGCAAGCTGACGGCAATGATCCAGAGAGACCAGGAAAGCAGCAGTTCTCTATTCTTTATCACAACTTTTATCTCACTAGGAATATTTATTCGTTCAGGGTAGCCAGGAATTCTTCATTGTCGCCGGTTTCGCTAATTCTTTTTAAGATTGTCTCAGTTGCCGAGGATTGATCCATTCCCGCACCATGAGGCGGTTCGGATACCATTTGATCGTACATCCTTCTCATTAACCAGACAAGGGGTGTGAGATCAGGCCCAAGCAGGAGTTCTTCCCGTCTGGTAGAGGAGCGGGAGATATCAATCGCCGGAAATACCCGCCGTTCTTGAAGTGTTCGGGAGAGATGAAGCTCCATATTGCCGGTGCCCTTAAATTCCTCATAAACCACATCATCCATCCGGGATCCGGTATCAACCAGGCAGGTGCCAATGATTGTCAACGAACCCCCTTCTTCAATATTTCTGGCAGCACCAAAAAATCTCTTGGGAGGATAGAGAGCGGACGGGTCAATACCGCCTGACAGTGTCCGGCCAGATGGAGTAACGACCAGGTTATAAGCTCTGGCCAGTCGGGTGATGGAATCTAACATCACCACGACATCCATTCCAGATTCCACCAGGCGTTTTGCGCGTTCCAATACCATCTCTGCCACCCGGACGTGGGAGGAGACCGGTTCGTCAAATGTTGATGAAATTACCTCTGCATCGACAGACCGATCCATATCGGTGACCTCTTCCGGCCGTTCACCGATCAGAGCCACGATTAAATGAACATCAGGATATTTAGAGGAGACTGCATTGGTCATCTCCTTAAGAATGGTGGTTTTTCCAGCTTTTGGCGGAGACACGATTAATCCTCGCTGTCCCCGACCCACTGGTGTGATCAGGTTAATTAATCGGGTTGAGGTAATATGCGGTGAAGTTTCCAGGTTAAATCGCTCGTTGGGAAAAATGGGAACCAGGGAGTGAAATTCCGGCCGGCGTTTGGCCTGGGCAGGATCCAACCCATTTACACTTTCCGCCTTTAACAGACCATAGTGACGTTCTGAATTACGGGGAGGGCGAACATGGCCAATTACCAGATCCCCACTCCGGAGGTCAAAACGCCTGATCTGGGATTGGGAGACGTAAATATCATCCGGTCCAGATTGGTAATTGGCAGACCGGAGGAACCCTATCCCTTCACTCATGATTTCCAGAATTCCCCCCCGGACTTCTCGTCCATTTAATTCTGCATCTGCTCGTTGGATTTCTAACACCAGGGCTTCTTTCTTCAACCATTTGGCTCGGTTGACGTCCAGACCTTCAGCGATCTGGCGCAAATCACCCAGAGGTTTTCCTATCAGTTCATTGGTTTCCATAATTTCTCTCGATTGGGATGACCTTCTTGACTAGATAATACAAATAGACTTAAATTGGAGTTCTCTCCAATATAATGCCCCATTTTATTTTCGCATGTGCGGGAAAAGAGGATCAAACAAATTCAATTTACCTTAACGTGGGGTTTGAACGTTTGAATTATAGCATGAACCATGTCACTGCGCAAGCGCTTGGGGTTTGTTTTTAATCCAATGTTAAGACGTTGATAGGGGTGAATAAGTACTACCTTCTAACGTTTAGCGTAAAACTTTTAACGCTTCCTCTAAGTAAAAACCTTCTTTGGCCATATAACATCTATCTAACAAATCCTCATTTCCTAGATGGTATAATTTCCCAGCGTTAATCATATTCGATGGGCAGGATTATTAAACAACTATGAAGATGTTATTAGAGAAATTATCCGGGATTGAAGCCCGGTATGAAGAAATAAACCAGAAGTTGCTCACCGTTGGTAACGACTATCAACAAGCTGCTGATTTGGGAAAAGAGAAAGCTGATCTGGATCCATTCATTGAAGCTATCCAGGAGTACCGGGAATCCCTGGAACAATTGGAAGGAGCCAAAACTCTAGCCGAAACAGGTGATCAGGACATGCAAGATCTGGCAGAGATGGAAATAGAAAGCTTGACTAAGAATATCACCAAATTGGAAAACCTGTTAAAGCGCATGCTGGTTCCGAAAGATCCCCGGGATGATCGTAACGTGATTCTTGAAATCCGGGCTGGTGCGGGTGGAGATGAGGCTGGTTTATTCGCGGGTGATTTATTCCGGATGTACAGCCGTTTTGCTGAAAGAAAAGGGTGGAAGGTTGAAGTCCTTTCCTTGAGTGAGACCGGGGTGGGTGGTGTCAAAGAAGTATCCGCCATGATAAAAGGGAAAGGCGCCTTTTCCAAACTAAAATTTGAATCGGGAGTTCACCGCGTCCAACGAGTTCCAGAAACCGAGTCCCAGGGCAGGATCCACACCTCAACAGCTACCGTTGCCGTGTTAGCAGAAGTGGATGACGTTGATGAGATCAATATCCCTCCCAACGAGATCGAAATGGATGTTTACAAAGCAGGTGGACCAGGAGGACAGAGCGTACAGAAGAACTCCACTGCTATCCGCCTGACCCATAAACCTACCGGTATCGTGGTGCAGTGCCAGGATGAAAGATCCCAGGGGCAGAATCGGGCCCGGGCAATGAGCATCCTGAAAGCCCGCTTATTTGAGATCGAAGAAACCAAACGGCGCCGGGAGCAGGACGCCGACCGAAAATCCCAGGTAGGCTCCGGAGACCGGTCGGAAAAAATCCGCACTTATAACTTCCCTCAATCCAGGATCACCGATCATCGGATCAATTATTCCGCCCACCAATTAACCGCAGTGCTGGATGGTGAAATTGACTCCTTTATTGAGGAATTATCCATTGAGGATGAAGCAAAACGGCTGGCAGAAGCTGGATTTGAAGACTGATTAAATACATTCCCAATACCTATGCTGCAGGAAATCCGAACCCAGATTGATCCGTACAGCCCATCCCCATATTTGGATGCGCTGGTTTTATTAAGTCACATCACCTCACAGCCAAAATCCAGGCTTCTAGCCCACCCTTCTCCTGACCTGACCCCAGATCAGAAAAATCAGTTAAAAAATGCCCTTAATAAAATCAAGCTGGGCGTCCCCCTGCCCTATATAGTAGGATCCTGGGAATTTTGCCAGCGGTCTTTTATCCTCACTCCCGATGTGCTGATCCCCCGTCCGGAGACGGAATGGCTGGTAGAAAAAGCCCTCGGCTGGTTTAAGGAACATCCCAATAAACGGACCTACCTGGATTTGGGTACCGGATCCGGCTGTATCGCTGTGACCCTGGCCAGGATAATCCCTGACCTGAAGGGCATTGCCACTGATAATTCTCCGGCAGCTTTGCTGGTCGCGCAAAAAAACGCTATTCGGCATCAGGTTGCAGAGCAGATCTTTTTTATCGCCTCAGATATATTAAACGGATTCGAAACCATAGTTGACCTGCTGATAAGCAATCTTCCATACATTCCCACTGAGAAGTTAAAAACCCTCCCGGTCTACCAAACAGAACCCCATCAGGCGCTGGATGGTGGTCCGGATGGCTTATACTATATAAAGGAAGCCTTGAAAGAATCGCCCAGAATATTAAATCCGGGTGGATTAATCCTGCTGGAATTGGATGAGACACGGGGGAAGGCTGCTTTGGATTTAGCCCAGGGCTATTTCCCGGAAGCTGATATCCGGCTAAAACAGGACTTAAGTGGGCAGGATCGTTATCTAACAATTCAAACCTGATGAATAAAGAAACTCTCATTCTAAATATAGACCTTCACCAGTCTCTGTTCCGGGCTGCCGAAATCATTAAATCAGGCGGGATAATTTCTTTTCCCACCGATACTGTGTACGGGATCGGGGTCTCCGCTTTTAATAAAGACGCCATTGAGAAAATATATCAAGTAAAAAGGCGACCAAAAGAAAAAGCCATCCCGATTCTAATGGGGGATCAAACCGAGCTGATCAAAATCACTCCCCCTCCAGGAGAAAGGGTACAAAAGATCCTGGCTGCTTTCTGGCCCGGGGCATTAACATTGATCCTTCCGCTTCTGGCTGAGCTCCCCGCCAATCTGTCGAATACTGGAACAATAGGGGTTCGGGTCCCGGATCACAACCTAACCCGGGAGCTGCTGCGATTAACCGGTCCGCTGGCAGCCACTTCAGCCAATCTTTCCGGTCAGAAAAGCGCCCTGAGTGCTGAGGAAGTCCTTAAGAATCTGGGGGGTAAGCTAGATCTAATTCTTGACGGAGGCAGATCACTGGGGAGAGTAGCATCGACCGTACTGGACTTTACAGGGGAGCAGCCCACTGTCTTGCGGGAAGGACCGATTTCGTGGGAGCAGATTAAGTTACTGATCTCTCCCCGAATCATATAGCTCAGCGGTTCGAGATCAACACCATCCACAGATAATAAACCATCCCGATTAAAGATAATCGGGATGGTTTTGGTTTCCTTATCTGGTCAGACCAAAATCAGGGGCAAATGCAGTATGGCGCTCTTGTGTCACCCATGCTCATTGTGCCTCCGGCTGCTTTACAGGCATCCTCTTCCAGATCTTCAGTGCAATTTGGAGTCAAATTATCATCTCCCGGTGGCAGTTCAGGAATGGTTACATTGAGTAGGGTAAAGGCCGGTTCTTTACACTCTTCCCGGTACAGGAAAAAATCAACGACCGTTCCTGGCATATCAGGAGTAATTATTAACATACAGTAAAGCCGGTCATCAAAACCCTGTAAACCGCAGGGATTGGACTTGTTATCACCCACCATAGCATAAAATTCCTCGGGATCTTCTGGAATTGGATCGCCTTCCGTTTTCAGGTACACCGGCAGGGACAAGGTGTCTGGTCGGATTTTTAACAGCACCAGGGAAAGATTCATGTCATAGAAGGGAAAGCATTTGCTGAAGGTTTCCATCACAGTGATAGTAAAGTCCTGGTAATCCCCATTGGTCCCGGTGGAATCGGGGTCGCCGAGAGCATACCAATCGTCCGTAACCAATACTCGCAATGTGTATGTGCCCGCCGGAGAGTAAAGCACACCCGGAGAAAAGACCTCGGTATGAGGTACTCCGGGCATCAAGTCTGGTAGAGTAACGTAGCCAGCAGGGTTGGGCGGCCCCCAGCCGTAATGGGGAATCAGCACCAGCTCATAATCCTCTGCCGGATAGGCGCCCTGATTCTCAACCGTCACTTCTACCCCAACCCATCCGCCGTCGGGAGGGCTGGTGGTGCTCAACACCACGTTGGTGATAACCGGGTTGGGTGCCAGATCCGATCCTGCAAACTGGAAATCCCAGGCAAAATTCAAATCCGTGAGGTCTTCCCCTTCGGTAAGGACTAGCTCAATTTCACCTCCGGGAGGTGTAATAAAACCGCCTGGGATCAAGATGGTGACGTTGGGTGGTGTCGTTGGGTCAACACTCAGGCAGTAGGTTCCCGCGGTGGGCGGTAAAACTTCAAACTGGTAAGTGCCGTCTGAAGCAGTGAGTTCTGAGATTGCGCTTACAGGGGCAAGGCAGGGACCGCTCTCCAGCACCAACTCCACCCCGGCAAAGCCGGGTTCGCCTGGATCCAGGATGCCGTCGGCGTTGCTATCGTCGAACACCAGACCGGAGATAAACGATGAGTCACCGGGGGGACCTCCCCCGCCGCTAAATTCGTAGGCGCCCAGATCGCAGGCTGAGCCGTGAGGTCTGGGTTCTCCTCGCTGATCAGCGGCTGGGCAGCTTCCAGCGGCAGCATTTTTAGCCGGGCTGCTGGCTGCTATACTGTGGGTCTGGGTTGGGCCGCCATTGTTGGCAAGTGGGCCGAGCTGCGGATTGTCGGTAATGGTAAAGCCGGTGCAGGTGCCGTCGCTATCCAAGTTGGGGCCGGAGATTGGACTGGTAGCCGGATAGCTGCAATCCCCGCTGATATTATCAGCAATGATCGAATTGCTAATCTGGATAGTGTCCAGCACGGAGAATACCGCACCCGAGGTAGTTCCAACGTTGTTGGCGATAGTGGTATAGCTGATCGTGGCGTTTCCTGAATTGATGATCGCCGCGCCGCTGACGATCTCGGCCAAGGTGGTGGAGTTGCCGGAGATAGTGCTATTAGTGATTGTCAGGCTGCCGCTGTTGCCGATCCCTCCAGCAGACTGGCTGGCGATATTATTAGCAATCGTACTGTCGTTGATTGTGGCGGTTCCAGTATTTCGTATTCCCCCCCCGCTTTCATTAGGCTCATTACCGATATTGACCTCGTTGTTTTGGATAGTAGTGGCATTAATCGTCATGGAACCGGCATTATAGATACCACCACCTCTCAATTTGGCGCGGTTTGCTGTGATCAAGCTGTTGTTGAGTGTTAGTCCCCCGTTGTTAAAGATTGCTCCTCCCGAATTGCGGATAGGATCGGTGACATCAGTTGGTTCTATGGCCATCCCATCTAAAAGGGTCACGTTATTCAGGACCAGATCTCCCCCTTGCGAGATGTGAAATAGCCGAATGGCTGACTTTTGAGCGCCAGTGCTTCGCCTGATAGTGGCGTCATTGCCGTTGATCACTATTGAGGAGGTGATGGAAGGCAAGCCATTGTTACCATCGATGGTATTGTCAACCACACCCAGTTCGTAGACGCATCCCGGGTCAAGATTAATTGTGTCCATACCGGGTCCATTGTTGTTGGCATTGTTGATAGAATAGATGAGAAAATCAACGGTGCAGGGAGGAGGAGGACCGCAGCCTGATAGGACAAATACCAGAGCGAACAGGGCAGCAGCCTTAAAAATGATCTTATTCTCTACAAACATTTTTCACCTCCAAGTGATTAAAATTTTGTGGTTCTATATTTTTTATTCCACAATTGGATTTGTGGTGCCTTTTTTATTATCTTGCCCTGCTTCCTCCGGGAATGGAGATGGATTTTTTGATGGAGGAATTATATCCACTAAATTTAAGAACGAAAAAATCGATCATTATGTTACCAACAAACGCCCTGTATTGAACACATAATGCACCCGGATCAATTAAATCTATAGTTGCTAAATTATACATAAAGGCAAAGGCGGGCGATGAGAATTGATGCATCGAGGTACTATCCTGTTAAAAGGCATTTTTGATCCAGTAATCCAGTCATGTTTGTTCCCTAAAATAATGGTATTAGTGCACATCGTTAGACCAGTTGGGATCTAAATCCATTTTTTGAATAGAGCCCTTCTCCATTGATTATACTTCTTCATAATGAATTCTTTCAGTGAAAAAATGGTATCATTTTTGTGCAATATATTCGGAACCTAATCAATAGTTAATTCATAAATATCCAGATAAGGCGGTTCGAGATCTGTCCACCATCGCCCACCTTCTTGGTCCCATCCCGAACCACATAGTAAGGAAGTAGAGCAGTTTCTGGCCATGCTCAGATTTAAGCAGAAAAGCCAGGGTGAAAAGCTCTCAAATGCCCTCAAATGAGGTTGGGATGGGATTTTCTGTTAATGTCTGTCCAATACCGCCCACAATAATCCATTTGATCCTCAACATCCCTTGATTTGTCGAAAATCCTGTGTTAAAATGCGTTCATATTGTGAATTCTCATTTCATATTATGAACAAGAAAGCTTATCCTGGAACACAATCAGTACAGCGGGCAATTAGCCTGTTGAACGCGTTCACAGATACTCAGCCGGTGTGGGGGCTTAATGATTTAGCGGAGGCTGTTGACTTGAACAAAACTACCGCTTACCGCTTGCTCAGCGCTTTAGAAATCGAGGGCATGGTAGCTCGTGATGAGTATTCTGGGGGATATCGACTGGGACCAGGAGTTATTATTTTAGGAGGACGAGCCCAACGAACGAATAACTTAAATATTGTTAGCCGCACAGAGCTTTACAAACTGGCCGAGGCTACAGGGGAGACTGTCACGCTGGAAATCCTTGTTGAGTGTGATGTGTTGATCATCGATCAGGTACAGAGTTCCCATATGCTGGGATCTGCGCAGGATCTATTTGCCCGCTGGCCGGCCCATGCTACCTCAACAGGCAAGGTATTGCTCGCCAATTTACCGGCGGCTCAATGTGAGGAGCTTTTATCTGCCCCCTTAGAGAGATACACAAAAAATACGATCACCGATATAACCGAGTTGAAGGAGGAACTCGTCCAGATCCGCACCCGGGGCTACGGAACAGCACATGAAGAATTAGAGCTTGGCTTTGTCGCCGTAGCTGCACCGATTTTTAATCATAACGGGCGAGTTGTTGCGGCAATCAGCGTGGGTGGTCCCAGCATCAGGTTTCAGACTGATCGCATGCAAGAAATTATAGATATGGTCTTGCAGGCCGCTGGACGAATATCACAGAAAATTGGTTTCATGGAATCCGATAACGATCCATCAAATCAAGGATAAATCAATCCAAAAATAATGATTTCACATCAGGAGGTATACGAATGCGACCAAAATTGAAACTTCTCAACGACGAACTGGTAGAGCAGATTATTAATGAGGGCTTCGAATTATTAATGGACCCGGGAGTACGCGTACATAATGAAGAGGCCCTGAAACTGCTGGCCGAATCAGGTGCCAGGGTGGATTTTGATGCTCAAATAGCCTATATCCCAGAAAAGGTTGGGCGGAAAGCCCTGGAGACACGCCCGTCTGAGTTTTACCTCTACAACCTGGACGGCGAGCAGGTCGTCCACTATGGAGGTGACAGTGTGCAATTTGATCCCGGATCAGTTGCGATCACGGTACTTGATAGCGAAACCCAAGAACAGCGCCAACCGCTAACGGAAGATTTCGTAAAATTCGTCAAACTTGTGGAAACAATACCCCAGCTGGACGCACAGAGCACGGCTATGATTTGTGTAGATGTACCTGAGGAAATCGGGGATTTATACCGCCTTTACCTGGCTCTGAACTTCATGCGCAAACCAATCATCACAGGCGCATTCGGGAAGGATACCTGGTGGACCATGAAGGATATGTTGGTCACAATGGCAGGTAGTGAAAAAGCTCTGGTTGAAAAGCCGATTGCCGTATTTGATGTTTGCCCCTCTCCTCCATTGTTGTGGAGTGATCTCACCTGTCAGAATATGATTGATTGCGCGCGTTATGGCATTCCATCTGAATTGGTCTCGATGCCTCTGGCAGGAGCCACCTCACCGGTGACCCTGGCGGCCGCAGTTGTGCAGCACACAGCAGAATGCCTCAGCGGCGTGACTATTAGTCAGTTGGCCAAAGCCGGTGCTCCTATTGTTTGGGGTGGATCGCCAGCTGCATTCGACATGCGCGAGGGCACAACACCGATGGGAGCCGTTGGCACCTGGATGATCGATTGTGCCTATACCGAAATCGGCAAAGCGCTGGGCATGCCCACCCATGCTTATCTAGGAATGTCAGATGCAAAGCTAGTCGATGCTCAATGTGGCCTGGAATCATCTGGCGGCACGTTAATGGCCGCCCTGGCAGGAGTCAACATGGTTTCTGGTGCTGGCATGATGGATTTTGAAAGCTGCCAAAGTTATGAAAAGCTGGTCATCGATGCTGAGATAATTGGGATGTCAAAACGCCTAATCAAAGGTATCGAACCTCGAGATAATCCCATCGCACTGACACTAATGCGCGAATTGGGCCATCGAGCTGATTATCTTGCTCAAACACACACACTGAAATGGTTTGCTGAAGAACTCTACACACCATCAGCCGTGATCGACCGTAGCACACTCGACGGTTGGAAGAGAAAAGGTTCCAAATCAACCTGGGAACGAGCCCAAGATCGTGTCGATGAATTGTTGGCGACCTATCAAGCCTCACAGATATCCAATGAATTGCGAGCGGAGCTGCGTATGATAACCACGCATGCAGCGCAAAAGTTTGGCATGGACAAACTGCCACCATTACCTTTAGATTAGCCCAGCATTACGCAGATAAGGAGAATTCAAATGTCAAACGAATTGTTGACACAAATAACTACTTCGATCGTAGAAGGTAAACCTGATGAAATAGCAGATCTGACGCGGCAGGCACTCACGGCGGGATTAGAGCCGCTAACCATTATCAACGAAGGGCTGACAGTGGGGATGAATATTGTTGGCGAAAAATTTCAAACCGGGGAATTTTTCCTGCCCAATTTGGTCATTGCAGCGAGCAGCATGAACCAGGCCATGGAGATTCTTGAACCCGAACTAAAGTCTCGTAAGCAGGCAACTGAATCGCTTGGTACCGTTGTAATAGGTTCAGTGGCTGGCGATATCCATGAAATTGGTAAATCCCTGGTAGGAACTATGCTGGCTGCAAATGGTTTCCAGGTGCACGATCTGGGCGTAGACGTCAAAAATGAGACATTCATTGCCAAGGTTAAAGAGACAGGTGCCAGCATATTAGGGTTGTCAGCTTTGCTTACCACGACGATGACGGTCCAGCGACAGGTCATCAAAGAATTGGAGGAGGCGGGAATTCGCGATCAGGTAAAAGTATTGATTGGTGGAGCACCAATCAGCCAGGAGTGGGCAGATACCATTGGTGCCGATGGCTATGCCGATGATGCCATAGGAGCAGTTAACTTAGCTAAGCGCCTGGTTGGGTGAGCGAAATCATACTTTTTAAGCTATTACAAAACTCATGATGGATCAGGTGAGGGTGCACTATTCGGTCCTCCCTCACCTGAAATGGATAACTCACACTTTCGGCAAGATAAAAGGATTACTTCTTATCCAGAGAAAAATTAACAATATGATATATTAAAAAGCGATAGCTTCAGAATTTCGCTGAACTCAAGAATATGGTCACCAAGCTGGCATCAGATGCTGGTATGGAGAAACTACCAACATTGGAGTATGATTAATTTATTAGTTTGCCATTCCCTATAAATTATTTATTGGTTTTCCATACCCATAGTGTTATTATGGAGACGAATTGATGAATCCATGGAAAATCATTTCTGACCAAGAAGTCGAAGCAATTCACGAAGCCACATTACGGGTCTTGAGTGAGGTGGGCATTGTTTTAGACCACCCTCAAATCCGGGAGCAATTGGCTGACTCGGGTGCCACATTAAACGGTGCCAGGGTGCAGTTTCCGCCAGAGCTGGTGGAAAAATCAATCGAGAACAGTACAAAAAAGGTAAAAACTCGGGGGCGAGACGGGAAATTCATCACCATCGGTGATGGATCTCTCAAATGGCACAATTTGGGCGGCGCCAGGGATATCTATGACCCTGTCAGTAGATTACTCCGCCGGGCTAATCTCCAAGATTTACGCGATTCCACACGTTTATTAGATGCCCTAGATCATGCGACAACGATCACGCCTTTCTTTACACCAATTGACGTGCCCGGGGAATTGATGTCTCTGGCCATGTACCGCTATGCCCTACCCCACACCACCAAACCCCTCCAGGGACCGGGCGTCCAGACTGGGGAAGAAGTTAAATTTGCAGTAGATATGGCTGAAGTCATCGGCCCAGTAAGTGATGTGTTGACTATGAGCGTTTCACCTGTCAGCCCGTTAACCTTTCCCGCTGATCTGGTTGAGGCGATGGTTCAAATTGCCCAATACGGTATCCCCTTTGGTCCGTTACCTTGCCCAACAGCAGGAACAACTGCCCCTATGTCGTTGGCGGGAGCATTAACTCAGCAGAATGCCGAGGTTTTGGCCTCTATCGTTATTGCACAGTTGGTAAAACCGGGCTTGCCAATTATCTACTGCGGCCGCCTGGCGATGATGGAACCCCGCACCGGGGCTTCAGTTTGGGGCGGAGTGGAGCTGGGAATGGCTTCAGCTGCCACAGTCCAAATTGGTCATCGTTATGGTTTGCCTGTAAATGTGTATGGACTTTCGACTAACTCTCATTCACTGGAAATCCAGAGTGGGTACGAGCGGGCTTTAAATTCAATCCTGCCTGCTCTGGCTGGCGCGGATGAACTCTCTGGAATTGGGGAAATGGCCGCAGGTGTGTCCAGTTCTTTGGCCCAAATGGTTGTTGATAACGATATCGCCGCCAGTGTCCACCGTATAATTAAAGGTTTCGATGTAAATGATGATTCCCTGGCTGTTGATGTTATTCGGAACGCGATGGAGGGGGATCACAATTATTTAGCCCAGCGCCATACCATCAATTACTTGAAGGGTGGAGAATTGTTACATCATACTCTGGGGGTGCGTCATTCTTTCGAAGAGTGGGAAAAATCTGGTCGGGTCGGGTTAGCGGAAAATGCCCAGGCCAAAGCCGAACTCATCCTGGCAGAACACAGGGTACCCCCCCTGGAAGACTCCCAGGAAAGGGAATTGGAAAAAATCATCCAAAAAGCTGAAGACAATTTAGTAAAAAACTAATATAAACATGTTGTACAATATATGTTATACAACATCGATTTGATGTCCAAAATATGGGTTCCCATTGATTTCTAAGGAGGTGCTCAAAAAAAATACGCTCAAAAAAAGTCATTCAACCTGGGTTTACAAACCCTACCATATTGTTCATAAGAGAGGAGAATGTAAAATGAAGATTAGATGGTTACTCACATTAATGACCATTATAATTGTTTTCTCACTGGTGTTGGCTGGCTGTGCTCCACCAAAAGCCGAAGAACCAGTCGCTGAAGAGCCGGCAGCTGAAGAACCTGCAGCCGAAGAACCCGCGGCTGAAGAACCCGCTGAAGAAGAACCCGCAGAACCCAAAGTAGTCACATTTGCATGGACACAGGAACCCGATTCCCTGAACGATTACTACACCAATATGTGGTATGCGGCGGGTGTGATAGAATTTGTTAGCTGCGGACCCTGGGCATATGATGATACCAATTCAGCCATCCCCGAGCTAGCCAAGGAGATCCCCAGCATAGAAAACGGTGGGGTCTCAGCAGATGGTTTGACCATCACGATCAACTTGATTGAGCATGCTACCTGGTCTGACGGCACCCCGGTCACATCGGCTGACTTCGTGTTCACTTACGATATGATCATGGATGACGCCAACGTGGTTGACAGCAAATACCCTCATGACTACCTGGTTAGCGTGGAGGCGCCGGACGACTATACCGTCGTGATGAACTTTGAAGAACCCTTCACCCCTTGGAC
>JBARSF010000002.1:0-3709 GCA_049644605.1 Anaerolineales bacterium
GGCATAGATTCCTGATCAGTTATTGAGGGGCAGTTCAAATCCCCCGCCGCTAGCGAAAAAACAGGCCTTCCGCGGTACGAAATGGCCTGTTTTTAAGTGGTTTTATAAGGGCCCGGCAGGATTTAAGAGCGAGGGTGAATACCTATCACCCATCGCTCAATCCTGAGGTAAAGTACCGAAGGGCGAACCTGCGACCTGGCGGATAAAGGCTTATGACCAACTCGTCTATACTTTAATTTATGACAAATTACGATCTATTCACCTGCTTGGCGGGTTTGTTATACTCCATTGTTTGAAAATGGCGATTCTCTTTCCCGAATACCCAATTTGCGGCCGCTTTAGCCAAGTCCGGTGGAATTTGGGCAGGGCCGCCAGCACTGTACACTCTGAAAATTTCAAGAAGATCAGGTGAGTAAACGTTCTTGGCGGTAGCGACGTACCAGCCTGCCAGCTCGCTCTTCACAACCAGATGGCACAGGAAAGGGAATTGCCACCAAATCAGTGGATGTTTCCGTAGAAACCGCAAGGGTGAATTGAATGGCTTTGCGGGATCTGGTCTGATCAGTGACCTTTTCCAGGTCCTTCAGGGATGTGTGGCCTAAGGTTTCGTGATATATTCCATCGGATGCAAACCACACGCGCGGTTCCGCGATGCGTAGAGACTTGCGGCGGTAGCGATTAGCATTGTATCTGGCTACCATGGGCTGAAAAAGACCAATTCCTAGCAACACCAGGAACACCACTATGGCAGTAATCCACATCGCGATTTTTAGCTCTGGTTCTTCGACAGCAAACATCCCAACAGCAAACAAGATGATAGCTAATACTATCCCAACTATTGAGCTGTATACGGCTCCCACGTAGGCTTTCAGTCCCTCATCCTTAGGGCTGATGAGGTTGCATTCGGCTTCCACTAGTGCTTGCCAAGCTGAGGATGGAAATCGCCAACACTCCCAGATTTCCCCCGCGAACATGCGGTTGATTGAGCGTTTCTCCCCGAAGCGATGACCCCAAGTAATAAGACCAAGAATCCCAACCCATCCGAGCCAACCGACACTTATAGCAGTGCATGGTAGGGCCAGCTCAGCTAGAGTTCCTTCGCTGGTTACCAGCGCGGCTATAAAGCCGAAGGTTACGATAACAATGGGTATCAGGATCTCGCCCCGAACGAAAGTAAAAGATGCTTCATCGGAAAAGACAAGGTTCGCCGGTTTGTCCATTTTGAAGTTACCTTCTTTAATTCTACATGATCTGGAATTGCAGATCAACGTAAACACAACTGCATTGGCCCAACAGTTAGATGCACTGTACATTAAATCAAAAGTTTGTGCAAGTTAAAGCATTCAGAATGGGACCATCTATTTCTCGCGGGCCAACGATAAATATCTTTCAAATGCGAGATAATAGTATAAGTATTTATCCTCCTTTGGAACTGATAACAACTCTTATCATAATCTACAATTGAATCTAGAGTTTAGTCTTAAAATAAATAACAAGCTCCCCGAGTACAACGTGGGCTTGTTATTTATTTTTTTCCATATGCCCGTTAGGATTTAAGAGCGAGGGTGATATCCGATCACCCATCGCTCTCCCATATGCTCCTGCACATGGATCAGGCGATGGCGGGCTAGGACCCTTTTCGCCTTGAATCCCGACGTTAAGGACGGAGGGGAAAACCTGTAACCAATGGGATAAAAGCCCATATCCTGTACGGTACTAATTTGGATATATTGTATGGGGAAAAACATGAGAAAAGGTGGGCCCGGTAGGATTTAAGAGCGAGGGTGATATCTGATCACCTATCGCTCTTCCATGTGCTCCTGCCCAGGGATCAGGCGATGGCGGGATCCGATGCCTTTTCGCCTTGAATCCCGACGCTAAGGGCGGAGGGGCGAAACAACGACCTGGCGGATAAAGGTATAAATCCAACCTGGCTATGCTTAGGTAAATGTAAGCTAGTTAACTTATATATCCATTGTACAGAGCGGAGTGAGAGATATATTATTATTAGTTCGTGAAGTATCACCGGTCAAGTGCACGCTTTGTTAGTCCGTATTTTCTAGACCCGAATCATACCTCAGAAAAACAAGAAATAGCGGGGTATTTGTTTCATGTAAATACGATAAGGTTCGCCGTATTGCCTTAGACAAATTTCTTCCTCTGCCAATATCCCAAAATGCTGTAACAACTTGGATAGTAGTAACGCAAATGCAGCCAACCATGTGCCTATCGCAACACATATTCCAAAGAACAGGAAAAACAGCGAGGCTATCCGGGGGTGACGCGATAGTTTGTAGATTCCTTTGGCCACTGGCTGATCAAGCGGAGTATCTTTGAAGTTCAGCATTACTCCGAGGCGGCGCAACGGAAACCGATATTACTGCTCGTATTAACCGGAACGAGCTTGAACCGATTGGCAACGCGCATGAGGTCCGCGAGGTTGTACCACGAGCCGCCCCGCAACACACGATATTCCCCAGAAGCAGGCCCCTGCGGGTTCACCGCTGGAGAATTTTCATAATATCCACTATTATACCAATCCGAGACCCACTCATAGATATTGCCTGCCATGTCCATTGCCCCATAACCATTCCCTGAAAAGCTCTTTATCGGAACAGTTCCATACTCACAATCAGTAAATTGAGCACCATTTTCAGCGCTATCATCGCATACTGGGTCTTCATCACCCCAGGGATATTTTTTCCCATCCAGCCCGCCCCGGGCTGCCTTCTCCCATTCGGCCTCTGTCGGCAGACGTCTCCCCGCCCATTCACAATAAGCCTGAGCATCAAACCAGGTCGCATAATTTTCTGGACGACCCGGCCCTGAACTATCGTATCTAAAATCCTCATGTTCAGAACCCATAAACTTTAGGTATTGTTCAACGGTTACCTCGTGTTCATCTATATAGAAAGCATCCAAATATACCTCGTGAACCGGACTTTCATCATAATCTCCATAATCACTCCCCATCAAGAATAATCCTGCCGGGATGTACACCATGGTCATCCCATCTTTTGAAGAAACCCGAGTTGAACCCACACCCAGAGTTGGTGTTGGAGTAACAGTTGCTGCGGGGATTGGTGTACTGGTGGCTAATTCTGGCGTTTGTGTTTTCGTTAACACTTCTAGGACCTGCACAACTTCGGTCGGGGTTGGTTCATCTGCAGGGGTTAGCTTAAATCCGCCTGCCGCGCCGAACACCATCACAACTAAAGCCAACACACTCCCCACCCATATCCAGACGGGCACCTTCCTTAATCGAGATGCTCGTTTGCGTGTTAACGGTGATTGTAAAGTATCTATCTTTTCTTCCTTAACAGCGGCAGTAGCCGGTTGGCGCGCCACTCCTGATACCGATTCAGATTTTTCAATTGCCTGGCTCTTAACTTCTGCTTTTTGACGGGCGATGCGCTCCTTTTCTTCTTTAGCCTTTTTATCTGCCGCAGCCTGCGTTTTGGCTTTTAGATCCGCCTCTTCTATAGCTTTTTGCGCAGCCTCCGCTTTTTCACGCGCCTGGCGCTCCTTTTCTTCTTTAGCCTTTTTGTCTGCCGCAGCCTGTACTTTGGCTTTTTGTTCTGCCTCTTCTTTGGCTTTCCGGTCAGCTTCAGCTTTTTCCAACTCTTGGCGCTTTGCCTCTTTTTTCTCCTGTTTGATGCGTTCCTCTTCCTGGTGTTCGAAGGTTTTTTCTAAAACGCTGATCAGGTGC
>JBARSF010000003.1:0-81157 GCA_049644605.1 Anaerolineales bacterium
GCACCTGATCAGCGTTTTAGAAAAAACCTTCGAACACCAGGAAGAGGAACGCATCAAACAGGAGAAAAAAGAGGCAAAGCGCCAAGAGTTGGAAAAAGCTGAAGCTGACCGGAAAGCCAAAGAAGAGACAGAACAAAAAGCCAAAATGCAGGCTGCGGCAGACAAAAAGGCTAAAGAAGAAAAAGAGCGCATCGCCCGTCAAAAAGCCGAGGCTGACCGCCAGGCACGTGAAAAAGCGGATGCAGTCCAAAAGTCTATAGAACAGGCGGAGCTAAAAGCCAAAGTGCAGGCTGCGGCAGACAAAAAGGATAAAGAAGAAAAAGAGCGCATCGCCCGTCAAAAAGCCGAGGCTGACCGCCAGGCACGTGAAAAAGCGGAATCGGTACCAGGCGTGGTGCGCCAACCGGCTACCGCTGACGTTCAGCAAGAAAATATTGATACTTTACAATCGCCATTTACACGCAAACGAGCTTCTCTATTACAGAAGGTGCCCGCCTGGGTGTGGGTGGGGAGTGTGTTGGCTTTAGTTGTGATGGTGTTCGGCGCGGCAGGCGGATTTAAGCTAACCCCTGCAGATGAACCAACCCCTACCGAAGCTGTGCAGGTCCTAGAAGTGTTAACGAAAACACAAACGCCAGAATTAGCCACCAGTACACCAATCCCCGCAGCAACTGTTACTCCTACAGTAACTTTTACAGTGATACCAACAGATACGCCCACGCCAGCGTTTCCTGCTGGGACCGAAGCCATCAATCGCAAAGATTCAGCCGTAATGATCTATGTGCCTCCGGGGGATTTTGAAATGGGTACTTATGGCGCATACAACGAAGCACTGCATACGGTTTACTTGGACGGGTATTGGATGTATAAGACCGAAGTGACCAATGCTATGTACCGTTTATGCGTTGAATCGGGCGGATGTACTGAGCCCGTGGATAATGGTTTTTACGAAATGGCTCCCTTATTTGGATGGGGGGATCGCCCAGTGGAATCTCTCAGTTGGGAAGATGCCACTACCTATTGTCAATGGGCTGAAAACCGCTTGCCAACCGAGGCGGAATGGGAAAAGGCTGCCCGCGGCACAGATGGCCGCACATATCCGTGGGGTGAAGGAATTGACCCCAGCTTAGCCCTTTATGATGGCTTCAAAAAAGGAAATACGACCCTTGTCGGCAGTTACCCGGAGGGAGCCAGCCCTTACGGTCTTTTAGACATGGCTGGGAATGTTTGGGAATGGGTGGAAGACTGGTATGGTTCTAATTATTACCAAAATTCCCCTGCTGAGAATCCCCCCGGTCCTGTAGATGGTTTGTATCATGTTCTGCGGGGCGGCTGCTATAATTCCAGTATGGAGGAAGTTCGGTCTGCGTATCGCCAGGAAGGTCTTCTGCATTATTTGCACAGAGGTCTCGGTTTTCGGTGTGCTTCCTCAACGAAGCCCTAGATAATGCTTTTATGGCAACTGTTAATTGGGATTTTATAAAAGTAAGAAATATCGAAAGCAACTGTTATCTATGAAAATTGGCTTACAAGAGAATGCAAGGCGACAGCCGCGATAAACTATATACGCAATATCCAATATTTCCCCCTTTATTTCCTGATTTAATCCGGTTTATACAAATAATCAAGCATCCTCAGATGGCCTTTTAAGCCATTGGTTGGTTTGACATTATCACTCAATATATTATAAATATTTGATACCAAACAGGAATTGAGCGTTTATCCGCCAGGTCGCAGGTTCGCCCCTCCGCCCTTAACGTCGGGATTCAAGGCGAAAAGGGTCCTAGCCCGCCATCGCCTGATCCCTGGGCAGGAGCATATGGGAGAGCGATGGGCGGGTGGAAATCACCCTCGCTCTTAAATCCTGCCGGACTCACTTTCCCCTCTTTTTCCCTATTATTCCCAAAATAACGATACCGTCAAGTAATTGAATTCGTAACCACCTGGCCACAGGACCGTATCCTGCTGGGTCATCTGCAGATCTGAATTGAAACCTCCTCTGTCCCTGGAACCATATAAAGTGAATGTGATTCCCTCATTAAGGGTCAACTCTTCTTCTTGATATTTTTCTAATCTGAAATTAGGATAATGATAGGACTTCTTCTCGAAAGCTTTGAAAGACAATTTTCGTTGGGCATAATATCGGTCTGCGAGACCAGCCAATGGGGAGACGTTTATGTATCAGGCCAAAAATCACCTTGAGAATTCCGAAGGTCGTCTGGAAGCCATAGACCAGTTTCGAGGCTTTGCAATTTTACTGATGGTACTTGCCGATTATCTCTCTCGTATCCAGAGCGTTCCAGCCTGGCTCAAACACGCACCCGGGGTTGGCTTAACTGTGGTAGATCTGATTGCCCCGCTGTTTATTTTTGCCATTGGGTTGACCTATAAACCCTCCTTGCAGAAAAGGCTTCTCAGAGATGGGCGTTGGCAAACTGTGTTCCATTTCATCCGGCGTTTTCTGATATTGATAGGGATTGGAATGCTGACACCGTGGGGTTACTCCTGGGGGCTGTTTCAGACGATCGGTGGAGCAGGCCTGATTTCGTTGCTGGTCATCTGGCTGCCCTCAGTGGTGAGGCTAATCATCGGAACAGTCCTTCTGGGTGGGTACCAGGTCTTGTCGGACAAGGTCTGGATGGGACGAGTATCGGCGAGTTCTTCGTGGTGTGAAATGGAAGGGACGCTTAGTTGGGCAGCGATGTTGATAATGGCGAGCGTATTGGCCGATTGGTATTACGATCGACCTCGGGGACGTAGGATTTTTATCCTGGGGTGCCTGGTCTCTCTGGGATTGGGAATTGTATTGTCAAATTGGGTCGTTATAAGTCAGTACTATGTGTCGGCCAGCTATGTGTTGATCAGTTTGGGGGCAAGTGGAGTGCTGTTCGCGGGATTTCACGTTCTGACTGAAAGGCTGCGAGTCCATCTGCCAATACTGATTGCCTGGGGGAAGAATCCGTTGGTGATGTATCTGCTGCATTACTGGATCTGGGTATTGGTTTTCATCAAGCCGCTTACGAGCAGTTGGCATATCGAGGCCCCGCTGTGGCTGATCGTACTCCAAGGGAGTGGATTTGTTGCCGTGCTAAGTTTGGTGGCCTGGTACATGGATCGCCGCGGGTGGATCGTCTCCTTGTAGCAATTCTATCCAACAAGCGCATGGGCCTGACACTGCTATCGCAGCTCGTGATGAGCGGGGTGTGGGTGTTAGGATGCTGGCTTTCGAGCATTACGGGGTTAGGTCGCGTCGCGGGTGATGCGTGACCGTCTGAAACACAGCCGAATTGGATTTATGACTTTTTCCGCCAGGTCGTTGATTCGCCCCTCCGTTCTTAACGTCGGGATTCAAAGCGAAAAGGGAACCTATCCCGCCATCGCCTGATCCCTGGGCAGGAGCATATGGGATAGAGATGGGCGGATGGAAATCACCCTCGCTCTTAAATCTCCCCCGGGCCCACAGTCGTAGCTGAAGGATGCTTGTGGAAACACAGGTATCCTTTTTTGTTTAAGGAATGCGTTGAGAAGAAAGTTAGCAGTAAACAGTATTCAGTAAATAGACTATGATCTCTAGCTTATACCCAGATTACTGATCACTATTTACTGAATACTGACTCATTGTTACACCTATTCGTAAGTCCGAATATTGTACAGCGCATCTAATTGTTGTGCCATTGCAGTTGTGTTTACGTTGATCTATAATTCCTAATCATGTAGACCTTTGGAAGGTATAAAAATGGACAAACCAACGAACCTTGCCTTTTCCGATGAAGCAACATTTACTTTCCTGCGGGGTGAGATCCTGATCCCTTTTGTTACCATTGCCTCCGTCTTTATAGCCGTGCTGGTAACTTCTGAAGACCCTTTTACAGGGCTGGCTCTGCCAGCCGCTGCGATGAGTGCTGCTTGGCTCGGATGGGCCGGGCTTTTTGTTTTGATTGCCTGGGGTCATCGCTTTTGGGAGAAATACTTAATCAACCGCATGTTCGCGGGGGAAATCTGGGAGTGTTGGCAATTTTCATCCACAGAATGGCAGGCTCAAGTGGAAGGCGTATGCAACCTTATCAGCCCGAAGGATGAAGGACTGGAAGCCTATATAGGAGCCGTATACAGCTCAATATTTGGGATAGTAATCGCTCTCATCATGATCCTGGTTACAATCTTTGCTGTCGAAGAGACGGAGACAAAAATCGCGCTGAGGATTGGTGCCGTCATAGTGTTCCTGCTGTTTTTAGGCGCTGGTCTTTTTCAGCCCATGATAGACAGATATAGGGCTGATCGTTACCGCCGCAAGGCTTTACAAATCGCAGAACCGCGCGTGTGGTTTGCATTCGATGGTATCTATCACGAAACCCTTGGCCATACATCCCTGAAGGACCTGAATAAGATCACAGATCAGACCAGGTCCCGCAAAGCCATTCAATTCACCCTTGTGGTTTCTACGGACTCAGCTGATGATTTGGTGAAAATCCCCTTTCCTGTGCCATCCGGTTGTGAAGAGCGAGCTGGCAGGCTGGTACGCCGCTACCGCCAAGAACGTTTACTCACCTGATCTTCTTGAAATTTTCAGAGTGTACAGTGCTGGCGGCCCAACCCAAATTCCACCGGACTTGGCTAAAGCGGCCGCAAATTGGGCATTCAGGACAGGGAATCGCCATTTTCAACCGCTGGAGTATTTTAAACCCGCCATGCAAGAGTTAAGATCGTTATTTGTCTTTCATGGATGTATTGCCGACCAGGTAAAAAGCCTTTATCCGCCAGGTCGTTGATTTGCCCCTCCGCCCTTAACGTCGGGATTCAAGGCGAAAAGGGTCCTACCCCGCCAGCGCCTGATCCCTGGGCAGGAGTATAGGGGATAGTGATAGGTGACCGGGTTTCACCCTCACTCTTAAATCCTGCCGGATCTAAAATTGTGGTTGAAGGGTACTTGTGTTTGACGCAGGTATCCTTTTTTGTTTCTGGCAGGAGGATAATCCTGAAAGTAAACAGGAAATAATAATCAGGTGTTTAATGCTGGCTTTTCTTAAGAGAGCCTCAGCTTACCTATGAAATAGGTCAAATGAATTAAAAGGCAAAGAGGAAATTTCTGTCATATAATTATGACGTCGTTCTTTACGGGAGGTAGCAGATGGCCCATGATGTGTTTGTTAGCTATTCCACCAAAGACAAAACCATTTCAGATACTATTGTTGCCTCACTGGAACAGAACCAAATCCGCTGCTGGTATGCCCCCAGGGACATCCAGGCAAGCGAGGACTGGGGAAAGGCGATTACGAATGGGATTCTGAAATCCAAGGTGTTTCTGATAATTTTCTCTGGCAATGCCAATCAATCTCAACGAGTATTAGACGAATTAAATTTTGCTATATCAAAAGAAATAATAATTTTACCTTTCAGGATTGAGAACCTGGAACCTGATGGCGCAATGGGGCTGCACTTATCCTCCCGGCACTGGTTGGATGCTTATGATCCATCCTGGGAATCTCATATCGAGAAACTGATCAAGAATGTATCTGTCATTTTGGAAACCTCAATTGACGAACAGCAAATTGTGATTCCCGCACACATTGAAAAAAAATATAAACAACAACCAAAGAAACTGACACGGATAATGGCATGGATCGCGGTCGGAATGTTCCTGATCACTGCTGGTTGGTATGGGTGGTCATTGTTGAATAATCGGGATAACGAAAATCCAGAATTATCCGTGATAGATACTTCACCCTTGCAGGAAAGCCTTGCAGTTCAGGCGCCGGGAACTGCCACAGCAACATCCACAATACCAGGGAGTGACGATTCAGGCGATGGCGAAGCTGAACTTGCTGAAGTTCATGATTCTGCTTTCATCCAAGATTTATGTAGCTCAGATACTTATGGGTGTGCAAAAATTGAACCTGGACAAACCATTAAAATAGGAATAAGCGGGCCCATGACAGGCGAAAATTCTTCATTCGGTATTGATGCCAAACAGAGCGGGTTATTGGCAATTACTGATTCTGTTGATTTATACGGTTTCAGCTTTGAATTGATTTCCAAGGATGACGCGGGTTCTGCTTCTGGAGGCGCTACTGTTGCCAAAGAATTGATTGCTGATCCAACAGTAGTTGGTATTGCTGGTCATACATTCTCAGAGTCTTCCGAAGTGGCTATGCCATTTTATGAGGATGCTGGTATTCCAATGTTTAGTCCCTCAGCCTCAAATCCAGACCTGTTAGAACAAAGTACCATGGTTTACAACCAATTAGTTTATACAGATAAAGTAGAAGGATTTGCAACATCAAATTATATTTTCGATACACTCGGTTTCCAAAAAATCGCAATCTTACATAGTGACCATATTTTCTGCAAAGAACTCGCAAACCATGTTAATACAGCATTTGAAGCTTTCGGAGGTGAAGTCGTTGCGTTTGGAAAAATATCCTCCAACGAAACCGAGAACCAATTATTGTTGACAGATATTGCCGCAGGTCAGCCTGAATTATTATACTATTGCGGCTTCTCGCAGCATGGAGCCATGATCGTTGAACTGATGAAATCCAATAGACTTGAGGATGTTGTATTCTTTGGTTGTTCTGGTATCTATGGTAATGAATTCCTGAATAGCACTAGTGAAAATGCGGGAGAGTTCTATCTTGCTACCCTTCGTGAACCAAGAGAATCAGATGCAAAGGAAAATTTTGATGCAACTTATCTAAACACATATGGTATATCTCCAGGCATTCTTACTTCGTACTCTTGGAATTATTATGACAGCACGATGGCTCTAATCTCCAAGGTAAAAGATATAAGTGTACTTGGCGAAGATAGTGCTTTGTACATTCCACGCGGTGCTCTTGTAACCGCTGTTCGTAATTTGGAGAATTACGTTGGAATCAGCGGTACCTACACATGTAATATAATGGGTAGCTGCAATCTTGAAGGACCACAGATTGTAAAAGTCATAGATGGAAAATATACACCAGTGGAATGATTGAAATTTCGATTGGCAGTTATTTTAATGTACCGTGTCAGACCTTATGAGACCATTTGTATATAATAAAAAATATAGCCGAGTTGGAATAGAACCGTTATCCGCCAGGTCGTTGTTTCGCCCCTCCGCCCTTAACGTCGGGATAGGCATTCACCATTGCTCTTAAGTTCTGCCCCGTCTATTTGATAACCTAAAAACAAGGCTGCGCTGTCCTGAAAAGGCTTGTTCTTAAAACCCAATTGATCAACAGAAGGTTTTTAAACAACTGAGTTAGATCTGGACTCAATTTTGGTATATGATAGATGTAGGTATTAAAACCTTTGAGATTCACATTTATTTGTTTGTCCTGCATGTGAATGAAAATTATCCTTAACTGAACAAACCCTAACCTGGAAGGAGAGCAAAGATGAATAGAGAAAACAAGTGCCCGGTTACGGGCAAATCTGGCCCACCTACCGCCGGCAGCGGCACGTCGAATAAGGACTGGTGGCCAAACCAGTTGAACCTAAATATTTTGCATCAGCATTCTTCGTTGTCGAATCCGATGGGTGATGATTTCAACTATGCAGAAGAGTTCAAGAAACTCGATCTGGATGCCCTGAAGAAGGATCTCTATAAGCTGATGACCGACTCGCAGGACTGGTGGCCGGCAGATTACGGCCACTACGGAGGGCTGTTCATCCGGATGGCATGGCACAGCGCAGGCACTTACCGCCTGGGCGACGGCCGCGGCGGGGCAGGGTCCGGCTCCCAGCGCTTTGCGCCCCTCAACAGCTGGCCTGACAACGTGAATCTCGACAAAGCCCGCAGGCTGCTGTGGCCGATCAAGCAGAAATACGGCAGGAAAATCTCCTGGGCTGATCTCATGATCCTGGTCGGCAACTGCGCCCTGGAGTCGATGGGATTCAAGACCTTCGGTTTCGCAGGTGGGCGCGAGGACGTTTGGGAGCCGGAAGAGGACATCTACTGGGGTGCTGAAGATGAATGGCTGGCTACGAGCGACAAGCCCAAGAGCCGTTACACCGGTGACCGCGATCTCGAAAACCCCCTGGCAGCCGTGCAGATGGGCCTGATCTACGTGAACCCGGAAGGCCCGGACGGCAACCCAGATCCCGTGGCGTCGGGACGAGACGTCCGCGAGACCTTTGCCCGTATGGCCATGAACGATGAAGAGACCGTAGCGCTGGTTGCCGGTGGGCACACCTTCGGCAAGAGTCATGGCGCGGGCGATGCAGCGCTTGTTGGTCCAGAACCTGAGGCTGCCGGCATCGAAGAACAGGGCCTCGGTTGGAAGAGCAGCTTCGGCAGCGGCAAAGGCAGCGATACAATTAGCAGCGGCATCGAGGGCGCCTGGAAGCCGAACCCGACCCAATGGGATATGGGCTACCTTAATGTGCTCTTCAAATACGAGTGGGAGCTGGTCAAAAGCCCGGCTGGCGCTCATCAGTGGCTGGCCAAGGACGTGGACGAAGAAGACATGGTGGTTGACGCGCATGACCCGTCGAAAAAACACAGACCCATGATGACCACCGCGGACCTCTCCCTGCGCTACGACCCGATCTACGAGTCGATCGCGCGGCGCTACCAGCAGAACCCCGGGGAATTCGCGGACGCCTTCGCCAGGGCATGGTTCAAGCTGACGCACCGTGATATGGGTCCCCGCTCACGTTATCTCGGCGCAGAGGTCCCGGCAGAGGAACTGATCTGGCAAGACCCGGTGCCCGCAGTCGATCACGAGCTGATCAACGCACAAGATGCCGCGGCACTCAAAGTTAAGATCATTGCATCGGGCCTGTCGATCTCGAAATTGATCTCGACCGCTTGGGCGTCGGCATCCACGTTCCGCGGCTCCGACAAACGCGGCGGTGCCAACGGGGCGCGGATCCGTCTTGCACCGCAAAAGGATTGGGAAGTTAACCAGCCGGCCCAATTGAAGACTGTACTGCAGACCCTTGAAGGAATCCAAAAGGAGTTCAACAGCGCGCAGTCAGGCGGGAAGATGGTTTCGCTTGCCGACCTGATTGTTCTGGCTGGATGTGCTGGTGTTGAGCAGGCTGCGAAAAATGGTGGTCACGATGTGACTGTTCCCTTCAGGCCGGGACGCACAGATGCGTCGCAGAAACAAACCGATGTGGTGTCATTCCACGTACTCGAACCAGTTGCAGACGGGTTCCGCAATTACCTCAAAACTAAATACGCTGTATCGGCAGAGGAGATGCTGGTTGATCGTGCCCAACTGCTGACGCTGACTGCTCCTGAGATGACAGTTCTTATTGGTGGTATGCGCGTGATGGATACGAACTTCGGACAATCCCAGCACGGTGTTTTCACCAAGCGGCCAGAGACGCTCTCTAATGACTTCTTCGTAAATTTGCTCGACATGAGCACGACCTGGAAGGCGACCTCAGAAGACGAAGACGTGTTTGAGGGTCGGGATCGTGCAACGGCTGATCTCAAGTGGACCGGCACCCGGGTCGACCTCATCTTCGGTTCGAATTCCCAGCTCCGGGCCTTGGCGGAAGTCTATGGAAGCGAGGATTCCAAGGAGAAGTTCCTGCACGACTTTGTAGCTGTTTGGAACAAGGTGATGAATCTTGACCGCTTCGACCTCGAATGATTGGAACATAAATATTTAGGAGGGCTTCGGACTGCGATCACATAAGTTGGTCAGCTAACAACCGGCTTCAGCGGACAGCGTACTGCCCCGCTGAAACCGGACGTCAGCTGTTAGGTATAAAGAATATAGCCAGCTTGGATATATGCCTTTATCCGCCAGGTCGTTGTTTCGCCCCTCCGCCCTTAACATCGGGATTCAAGGCGAAAAGGGATCAGATCCCGCCATCGCCTGATCCCTGGGCAGGAGCAAGGGGGATAGCGATGGGTGATATGCGTTCACCCTCGCTCTTAAATCCTGCCGGGCCTACCCACAAAATATTCATCAACGATTGAGTATCAACAGTGGAGGGGAGACGCCAGATTAAAAGGCGTTTTGCAGATTTGAGCGAAAACGCAGTAAGTATAGAGAAAATGACGTAAGTGGTCTTAGTTAAAACGGAACAAAATCACAGATAGTAGTATCAAGATCCAGTTCGATATTGAGATAATCCTGAGTGGTTTCTATGCTAGCGGCCCCCAACAGTTGATGGTTTTAATAATATTTGGATTCCCATGATAATATTTTACTTCCCAACTTTCAATTGTAGAATGATTTATTTTGGTTTATTTGTGTAGAAATCCTGCATTACATAATTACATCAGTTTCACTCAAAAATAGTATGTGCAAGTTCTTATTAATTCCAATATTTATTTTCATAACCGAATTGGAATTATACAGATAACCGCCAGACCGGGGGCTCGCCCCTCCGCTCCATGATTGTGATAGGAAGGCTACTTGTCGTTATGGCAGGCACCTTTTTTTGTTTAAGGGCAGCAGCATAGTTTGGGAGTGATCAGTAAGCAGTGAACAGTAATCAGATTGGGGGACCGGTCTTTAAAGTCTGATCACTGACTACTGAATACTGACCACTGATCATCGTCCCATCCGCCGGGCCGCAGGTTCGAATCCTGCCGGACCCATAAAATAACCTAAAAACAAGCCTCCTTTGGATTAGGAGGGCTTGTTTAATTAATTCCTACTCATTAATAATTCATTTTTAGGTTATTGATTTATCTCTAGATTTAATTATGCATTATGATAGATGTAGTTATCAATAACAGCTAGAAATATACTCGTTCCTTATCCCTAAATAATAGTTGTGCATATTGTGATGAATATATTTCTGACTTCGAATCAGATGAAAGGGTGTTTTGTCTTTATTTTAGCGTCCATCCTGTCCATAATTCATACCAGTTCCATCCTAATTGCACTCGAAAATAAAGTACTATAACGGAAAGGCGACACTATTAAAATAAAAGACCCCGTTTTGGATCATACCAGACTGGGTCTTTGAGATTCTATTGCTGGAATTGTCGTCTTACGGATAACATCACCCGCGAGACAAGTGGTAAAAAGGCAACTTAGCCTGCTAGACTAGTCCAGAGAAATAAATACTTTACCGAATTCAAACATATCGGCGTCAAACACAAAGATGAATCCACCTGCATCTCCGGGAACTAGAAAACCAATCAGCCCCTGGATACTTTCACCCGGCTGGAGGTTACCAACTAGGTTGCTAGTATTGTCAGTTGGTAGTGCTAGGGGATCCGAGGAGTATTTTTGTCCGGTGGAATCCTTAAGGTAGATTTGATTGGAGCCGGTGAAATAGAGAGTGGTATCACTCTGATTCTGTATCTGTACCTCTACAATGATAGACTTATAGCCTTCTTCCGGTTTAATAATCTCATCCTCAGCCGGATAAGTTACTTCGATTACCTGGATAACCTTGTCCAAGATTTCTGCAGAATCTCCTATTTGGAAAACCTTTTGTTGTAGTTTTAGATTTAAATCAGTGGGAGGGGCAAGGGATACCGGGGTTGAACCCAGGTTTACTGAGATTTCTCCCAAATCATCCTGATCGGGTTCATAAATAAACCCAAATTCAACCTGGTCCTCCGGGACTTCAAAACCAACCTTTCCGCGAATGATTTCGCCGGGGACAATTTCTCCACCTGGGCTATCGCTTCCAGATACACGGCCGGATATACCGTTCATATTATATACCTTCCCCGAGGGATCTTTTAATGTCATGAACCAGACAGGGGAAAATTCGAAAGGATCTTTCCCCTGATTTGCCAACATTACATCCACAGCAAGGTGTTTATATCCCTCTTCAGGTGGAAATACTAATCCTCCGGGATACAGATCCCATCCCAGGACAATCAGTATGGTGTTGCCAATGCTGACAATGTCTCCGACTTCGTAAACCTGCCCAGCCTTGGAATCTAAAATGATGCCGTCTGCTGGCTGGCTTTCGGAAGTTGTATCTGCTGGTTGGTTTTCGGACGTTGTATCTGCTGGATTGGTTGTCTTTTTTCCTATCTGACAGCTGAAAAGCAAGGATACCAGGAGAGTTATTATTAAAAGCAGGGAATATCCATTATTTCTTTTCATATTATGACTCCTATTATCCAAAGCCAGCCTGGAGCGGGCAGAGGTCTAGAAAATCAGTATTTGACTTTAATTATATATCTAATTGGTGTTGTGCTTGAAACTTGAATCCGAGCTTACATTAAAACATTTTCCTCGATTTTGTGGGGAGCAATACGTATTCTTGTTGATTGAATTCACGGGCATTTAATTTCGTCCAGTAGATTACAATAAATTTTTCCCAATATTCAATTTCATCATTCAATCATAATTTCTCCACCTACTCGCTGGTCAAGGTAGTCTTGCCAAAACCAGCCGGAGCAGAGATATGAACTAATTTATGCTGAAGGTCTTTGTTCAATTGCTCAACAAGCCTTGGACGGGGGACGAGTTCCGGTCTGGTAGGGGGTATATAGAGTTTGTTTGTGAGGAGATCAATGTTTATTAATACCCTGACGATTTAATAGACATCAATATAATATTACTCGATTATATTATTCCATGCTATCTCTCACTAAATTCTTCTTGATGAAATTTCATTACAAATTGCTATTGATTATTTGTCAAATACCTTGATGGAATTATTTATCCATCTAACTTAATAAAGGATTCAATGTCTCCCAGAGCAATTCCGGGGCAAACAAGAAATAATCAATATACAGTGTAGATATAATTTTCCCCCTTATTTATTGAGAGAAACCCATTTATACTTCTGAACAGGTATCCTCATAAGGCCCTTTCATCCATAGGTTTGGTTAATATTCCAACTCGATATATCATAGATAAACTAAACAATAATATATCCGAGTAGGGATTTAACCTTAATCCGCCAGGTCGGGGGGTTCGAATCCTGGGCCGGGCCCATAATCGTGGGAGAAGGGTACTTGTGTAAAAACAGGTATCCTTTTTTGTTTAAGGTGGGGAGATAAAGAGAAAGTAAGAAGTGATTCAGTAAGGAGTAAGGAGATATGCGGATTGGTCGTACGTCACTGAATTTTGATTACTATTCTCAATTCCACTTACTTCTTACTATTTACTACTTACTGAGTTCCCGCTGAGGGATCAGGATTGCTTTTCCAGGCGGATTGGAGTACGATAGGAGATGTTTAAAACAGATTGAATTTATTGTCAGGTCTCGGATTATTGAGCCCTGCGATATGAAGAATAGACATAGCCGCCAACTCCAGGACTCTCCTCAGGACTGGCGTTTTTATTTTTCTTTTGCGGGAGTATCGGAATATCTGAGTGATTTATACTCATTTAATGCATCCCGGTGGGTAATAAATGGAGAACTAGCAATGACCCAATTCCTATCTATTGAATCCTCCCCTACCACTGGTTTTCGGTCTGTCATTAACAGCTGGATCGAGCGGCACAAAATCCCCGAATCTGTAGTGATATTCTTCACTGCTCTTCTGGTCGGGATCGGAGCCGGGCTGGGGGCAGTACTCTTCCGGCGCCTGATTTCTTTTTTTCAAACCCTGTTCTTTGAACAGTTCGCCGATCTGCTTCGAGGGATCTGGCCGTACCACCTGCTAATCATACCCGCTCTTGGGGGATTGATATTCGGACCCCTGATCTACCGATTTGCTAGGGAAGCCAAGGGCCACGGGGTGCCAGAAGTCATGGAAGCGGTTGCCCTGCGGGGAGGGCGCATCCGGCCCCGGGTAGCTCTGGTGAAATCCCTGTCTTCCGCCCTTTGCATCGCCACCGGGGGTTCAGTCGGACGGGAAGGACCCATCGCCCAGATCGGCTCCGCGCTGGGATCTGCGGTGGGGCAGTTTTTTAGACTATCAGACGAACGCATCCGCAACCTGGTAGCCTGCGGTGCGGCAGGTGGTATTGCCGCCACCTTTAATGCACCAATTGCCGGTTCTGTTTTTGCCCTCGAGGTCATCCTGGGGCAAATCCATGCGGTTTACTTCGGAGCGGTGGTGATCTCCGCAGTCACAGCCGACGTGATCGCCCATTTTTTTGAAGGAGACCTGCGGGCGTTTTCAGTTCCAGACTACATCCTGGTCAGTCCCTGGGAGCTTCTCGGCTACACCCTCCTGGGACTGCTGGCCGCCGTCAGCTCCGTGGGATTTACCCGCCTCCTGTATTTCACGGAAGATCTCTGGGATAAAATTCATTTCCCAGAATATATAAAACCCGTGCTGGGCGGGATCCTCTTGGGAGTGGTTGGGTTATTGACCCCCAAGATCGCCGGATTCCCGCGGATCTTCGGTGTGGGGTACGAAACCATCAGTGAAGCCCTGTTTGGTAATCTTACCCTCCAGTTAACCCTGGCGCTATTATTATTCAAAATCCTCGCCACAGTAATCACCCTGGGCTCTGGCGGCTCCGGGGGAGTGTTCGCTCCCTCTTTGTTTATGGGCGCCATGCTGGGAGAAACCTTCGGCCAAGTTGCCAACTTACTGTTCCCGTCCATCACTGCACCCCCGGGCGCCTATGCCCTGGTGGGAATGGCAGCCTTTTTCAGCGGAGCAGCCCACGCCCCGATTACCTCGATCCTAATTCTGTTTGAAATGACTGGCAACTATCAGATCATCCTGCCCCTGATGCTGGCAACCGTGATCAGTACCCTGGTTTCCCGGGCCATCAGCCAGGAATCCATTTACACCCTCAAACTGACCCGCCGGGGAATCCATCTTCAGGAAGGCAAGGATATTGATGTCATGCAAGCGGTTACAGTAGCTGAGGCCATGACCACCGATGTGGATGTTGTTTCCCTTAGAATGCCGCTAATTGAACTGGGACAGGCTTTTGAGAAAAGCCATCATCACGGCTTTCCAGTGCTGGATGAGAAAGGCAAATTGGCAGGAATCGTTACCATCCAGGATTATGATAAAGCCCTGGAAACAGACTCCCTGAACGAAAAAACCGTGATGGATATCGCTACCCGGAAACCTTTACTGGTAGCCTATGAAGACGAACCCATGTGGTCAGCGCTCAGGAAGCTAGGTCTTCGTGACGTGGGACGCTTGCCGGTTGTCCAAAAAGATGATCCGACATTGCTGGTAGGGGTGGTGCGCCGCAAAGACATCATCCAGGCTTATAATCTGGCGATCATCAAACGCTCTCAGCATCAAAACCAGGCCGATGTTTTGCGGGTAAGCAAGTTAATTGAGGCTGAATTTCTCCAGGTAGACATTCCCCCGGGTGCAGATGTAGCCGGTCGGCGGATCAGCGACATCAAGCTACCGCAGGAATGTTTAATTGTATCCATTCACCGGGGAAAAAAGCTCATCGTTGCTCATGGATACTCCATAATCAAAGCTGGAGATCGGCTGACTGTCTTTGCTGGGGAGCACCTCATCCCGGAAATACAGGATCAGTTAACCCGGTCTTCCGGGGATGCAGGTCCGGAATCCAGCGACTAATCTGCCGCCCCACCTGACTAGGCTTGCCTCGGTCACCTTCGGCAGATTTCATGCGCCGGAAAAGAACTGAATAAAAATTTTCAGTTTGAGGAGGTTGGTCTCGGAGTAGTATATTTGGTTCATGGCATGGTTTAGTAAGAATAATGTGGTCTAACCCCGCATGAAACATGACCTGCTTCCCAACTGAGGACCGGGTGCAAGAAACTAAGGATGACTTTGAATGAGCAAAGCTCGAAACCAAAACGCAGACAGATCACGCCATAGTTTGCTGTATTACAAATGCTTAAATATAGCCAGGTTGGATTAATACCTTAATTCGCCAGGTCGGGGGTTCGAATCCTTTGCCGGGCCCATCAAAACCCTAAAAATAGGTTTATTTCGTACCTTGATGGACCTGATTTTTTTTAAAACAAACCCCATTTAGTAGTAAACTTTGAATAGGTTTTTTCTATGCTCGGTAAACCAACTAAGCTGGTCGGTTAGGCTATGATTTAATAACAGCTAGATCTGCGATCAAACCGTTTGTTTTTCTTTGGTGGCATATTCAGCAGAGGGCAGTCTGTTACAATCCTTCAGTATCCCGGTAAATGCAGTTTGCGGAAAACCGGAAGATTACCGCACAATTGTCTGGATTACCCCGCGCATAAAGCTCCTGCGAGCTCATTTTTTTCAGTATCCAGAGCAAGTCATATAGGGTCCTTATTTGGAGGTTCATCAGTGAAATCACTGAGGTTTGTGTTTCAGTTCACACGTAAATATACTGGTGTACTCATCTTAACTACACTAAGTATGCTTTTACTTGTTGGCGTACAATTATTCGCTCCCTGGATTGTCCGATCAATGGTTGCAACTGTTACTGATCCAGGAGTCAGCCTGGATGATCTTTGGCTTATTACCCGATTGGCATTATTGGCATTAAGTGTATATATTCTCCGGGCAGGCTTACAATTTGTAAGAAGTTATATGGCACATGTGGCAGGTTGGAGCGTAGTTGCGGATGTGCGCGCTTCTGTTTACGAGCATTTGCAGCGTTTATCTCTAAGGTTCTATGAAGAAAAACAAACCGGTCAGTTGATGTCGCGAGTGGTGAACGATACTGATTTAATTGAGAGTTTGATTGCCCATGCAATCCCGGATGTCGCTGCTAATACACTGATGTTAATAGGGGTTATTGTGGTTTTATCAAGAATAAATTGGCAGTTGGCGTTGTTGAGCATGATCCCGGTTCCATTGATTGTGATTGGGATGCATGGTTTTGCAAAATATGTCCGCCCTGCATTCCGTACCCGCCAATCCGAATTAGGCAAACTTAATGCTACGCTGAATGATAATTTCTCCGGTGTTCGTGAAATTAAAGCTTTTGCACGCGAAGAAAGCGAGGCAGCTCGCATAATGGATCACATCATCCTATATCGAGATTCTATGCTTCGCGCACTCCGGCTGATGGCGACATTTCACCCATTTGTCGCCTTCTCATCTTCTCTGGGCACAATTATTCTGATTTATTTTGGAGGTCGTTTTGTTCTGGGGAGCACCCTAGTAATTGCGGATCTGGTTGCGTTTTTCCTTTACCTGGAATTGTTGTACCAACCTGTGCGCGAGTTGAGCGGAGTATGGGAAAACGTGCAACAAGCTCTGGCCGGAGCAGAGCGGGTTGCCGAGTTATTGGAGGAAGCACCAGATATCGTTGAGAAACCTGATGCGATTGAGTTAAGAGGTAGAGCCAGAGGCGCGATTGAACTGAAGGATGTTGGCTTTCGTTATTCCATCGGGGATACCATCTTAGAAGATGTTAATCTTAACATTGCCCCCGGAACTGTAGTTGCCTTGGTGGGGCCAACCGGCGTTGGAAAAACCACCCTGGCAAATCTCATTCCGAGGTTTTACGATGTTTGTGAAGGATCGATTACTTTAGATGGACACGATATTCGAGATCTCACCTTAAAGAGTATCCGCCAACAGATCAGTATCGTATTACAGGATATATTTCTATTCCACGGCACAGCGCGCGAAAACATCCTGTTCGGCCGTAAAGACGCTTCCGAAGAAGAAATGATCAATGCGGCAATAATTGCGAACGCACACGAATTTATAACCCAATTACCAGATGGTTACGATACAGTTATCGGAGAACGAGGGGTCAGATTATCTGGAGGACAAAAACAGCGTATGGCGATTGCTCGCGCGGTACTGAAAGATACCCCGATCTTGATCTTGGACGAAGCGACATCTTCGGTGGATACCGAAACCGAACTATTGATCCAGCAAGCCTTGGATAAGTTAATGATCGGAAGAACGGTCGTTGTCATTGCCCATCGTTTATCCACCATCCGCAGCGCAGATCTTATCGTCGTTCTAGAGGATAATGGAATTTCCGAGATGGGAACCCATGAAGAATTATTAGCTCTTAATGGTCTATACAAAAGATTAAACGAAGTTCAGGTAGATAATGCACCTGATTGGTATGAGGTGAGGGAGAATCGTGAACGCTTGAATTATTGATATCAGGAAATAGATTCGCTCAGTAGCAGTCTAATCCAAACCTATAGAAAAATATTTCACCAATCAAATCTTCACGTTAATCCTTAGATTATAGCCAAACTGGACTGCTTCTTCATCCGCCAGGTCGGGGGTTAGAATCCTGCGCCGGGCCCATGGTTTGTGGGAAGAGGAGGCTTGATTTGAGAAAGTCAGGCGTCTTTTTTTTAAGGGAGAGACAAGCAAATTAAGGTATCAGTAACCAGTCAATGTGAATCGGTATATATATTATTTGTATCTGGATAAAAATCATCCGCACAGATAATAAAAATTCAACCCGCCAGTTTACTAAAACCAGGGGACTATTTGTCATAACCAAGCTGCTTCGATATTTCTGCAGCAGCATGGATGACGCGTACACTCAGCTCATGATCTTGAGAAGGATTGAGTCGTGCAGGTGGTCCAGAAACGCTCACAGCACCGACCACTTTACCGTTAGCCTGAAATATTGGTGCAGCTATACAACGCACTCCAATCTCCCGTTCTTCATTATCAACAGAATATCCATCTTCCCTGATTTGTTCCAATTGTTTTCTCAACTGAAATTCGTTTGTGATGGTGTGGATGGTGTACGATTTTAAGGTATCCGTACTCAAGAATAGATCAAGCTCGGGTTGGGGAAGGTGGGCGAGGATTGCTTTGCCTACACCCGTGCAATGAAGCGGCGCTTGAGAACCTATCACAGTGAACATACCTACAACACGATGACCAGCACAAGCTTGGGCTATATAAATGACTTCCCGATTTGTTAGGTTAACCAACTCATTTGTTTTCTCAGCAAGATTTTGAAGAGTATCCATGGCGATATTTCTCAGATCGTTTTGGGTATCTGCTGAGTTGTGTAAACGGAGGCATCTAGATCCCAGAAAATACCTCTTTGATATAGAATCCTGGCGAACGTATTGGGTTCTTATTAAAGTGGATAATAGTCTGTGGGCGGTAGATTTATTTAACTGAGCCCCATCACTGAGCTCAGCAAGGGATAAACCCGTGTTTTCCGTTGTATCGGCTAGAAGATCAAGCAAATCAAAGGCTCTTTCCACAGACTGAACAGTGTTTTTGGGCAATTCCTTAGAATTATTGTCATTTTGCATCATAAGACCATATCCCGCTATGTGAAATATCACTTGACGAATTTTAAAATTTGAACTATGCTATTTTAGCATACGTAATACCGTTTCGCAATGTAAGATACTGAAGTCATTTTTAAGATTTCGAATAATTTGTTATATACTTTCCGTGACCCCTGACATCGCAGATGTTTTGTGAAACGGAAGAACAAATATTGGGTAATACTCCAAAATAGCGTATCGAGGAAGTCGGCACTCGGGCGATGAGGTGGTCTGCGGGATGATAAAAAGCTGGATGGAAAGCTAAAGTGTAATCAGGCGTCGGTAAAAATCAGGAAATTCACTACTGTCTAAAGAGTATGGGATTGGATTAAGCCAGGTTATGAATAGAGCATAAATATGATCGATGGGAAAAAACGTTATCAAAAAATTTAAATTTCAGGTTTTATGAAAGTTGTTTGTAGTGGTTTAAGTTGGTGTAAGTCATTAGTAAATATAACACAATTGGAGGCAGTATGTCAGATAAGAGAGCTATCGTAAATTCGTGGAATGAATGGGATCCTTTAAAACATGTGATCGTGGGGCGAGCAACGGGAACGATGGTTCAAGCTCCGGAACCCAATGTGTACCGGGATTGGTCCCAGGATGGATTTCCGGCAGGAACCTTCGGCCGCTTGCCTCAAGATATGGAAGATAAAGCCAATCAGCAAATGGACAATTTCGCGGCATTATTGGAGAAGAGGGGAATCAGAGTAGATCGCCCAACACCGTTGGACTTTAGTCAAACTGTAAGGACGCCGGATTGGGAACAAGAATCAATGTTTGGATGCATGCCGCCGCGAGATGTGATGCTGGTGATTGGTAATGAAATTTTAGAAACAACCATGTCTTACAGAAGCCGATGGTTTGAGTATCTTTGCTACCGACCACTGCTTGAGCAATTCTTCAAAGATGATCCTAATTTCAAGTGGGAAGCGACACCAAAACCTCGTTTATCTGACGAATCCTATGTAAGTAATGATTTCTGGGAAAAATTCGAATACCTGAGCGAAGAGGAGCAACTCCAGCACACCTACAATAAATCCTGGAATCTCACAGAGAAAGAACCCTTGTTTGATGCGGCAGACGTTGCCCGCTTGGGGAAAGATCTGGTGGTGCAGCGGTCTACTGTGACAAACAAATCAGGAATTGATTGGATGCGGCGTCACTTCCCGAATCATAGGATCCATGATGTTACCTTCGAGGATACACACCCCATGCACATTGATGGAACCTTTGTACCACTGCGGCCTGGGCTGGTTATCTATACAGGTGGAAGACTTGAAAATCGACCGCGAGGGCCTTTACAACCAGAATTAATAAAACTATTTGAAAAGAATGATTGGGAAGTAGTGGCTTGTGCTAAGCCCCATTATGATGATAAATTACCACTTTCTTTCTGTAGTATTTGGCTGTCGATAAACATTCTTATGCTGGATCAAAAAACTGTCTGCGTGGAGGCAAGTGAAACTGCCCAGATGGAACAATTTGACAAATTGGGTTTTGATGTCATCCCGGTTCCTTTTTGGGATGTAGCTGCCTTTGGAGGAGGACTGCACTGTGCAACAGTGGATGTTTATCGAGAAGGGCAATGTGAAGATTATTTCCCCAAGCAGCTTAATGATTTCTAAGAAAAAGTGGGCAAACTGGAAATTAGGAATTAGCGAGAGATTGAAAATTAATCAGAATGATGGTTATCGGAGAAATTGAGATTTGATTATTATCCCGCTGACCGAGAGATAATGATTTTCCATGAAAAAAGCACACGAAGCCTGGCCAGGCACTTTCTGCTCATTTCTGGGATCTCTCCCGCTGATAATAAAATAATCGTCCAAATTCCAATTGAGTTAATCGTGTTTTATAAAAAGGAAGCACAATGACAAAATCAAAGCAAGCTACCAATAATGCGAAGCACATTGGCATTGTAGCCTGCAGCGCTGCAGGTAGTGCGTTTTACTATAAAACAGTCTGTGCTGAAGCAACTCAAGTGATGGGGGAGCACATGCATCCGGAAATCACGATGCATACCTACCCGCTTGGCATGTACGAGGGCTTCATTAGTTCGGGAAATTGGGCCGAGGTAGCCAACCTCATGTTATCTTCTGTAAAAAAATTGGCTCTTGCTGGTGCTGATTTCGCAGTTTGCCCAGATAATACTATTCATCAAGCATTCGATTTAGTTGTAAAAGAATCACCCATTCCCTGGCTGCATATTGCAAAAATTGTGGCGAAGGAAGCAAAATCTTTAGGTTATAAGAAACTTGCTGTCCTGGGCACAAAAAATCTAATGACAGGTCCAGTCTACTCAGAACAACTCAAGAAATCCGGCATCTCCTTTGAAATTCCTGATAAGGAAGATCGAGAAACCCTAAATCAAATTGTCTTTAATGAATTGGCAAAGGGAACTTTTACAGAACCTTCAAGGCTATATCTCAATAAACTCATTCAAGAACTTAAGGATCGTGGTTGTGATGGCGCTGCTCTCGCGTGTATGGAACTCCCAATGTTGGTAGATCCCGCCGACTGCCCACTACCAACCCTGGATCCAACAACCTTGCTTGCTAAAGCGGCAATCAAGGAAGCATTAGAGGTTTAAGAACCAGGTTTGGGCAGTCAAGGTATCTAAGGATTTGAATACACTTCAAAGGGTATCGGGTTGCGAAATCCTTATGTTTGCGAAAGTCTAAAAGAACTGATAGCTGTTTTTATACAATCGGAATTTCAGAGGAGAAGCTAAACAAGATTGGACCAAACAATAGATTAGGGAAGTAATGGTGGAAACATATGATGAACGCAAAACCTATCTGTTATGAACCAGGGGAAAACCCCCCGGAAATTTTCCAGGGAGTCCCAAGCTTCATGGGATTGCCGGTAATTAAGAATAAAAACGAAATTGGTAATTATGATGTGGTAATTATGGGGGCTCCGTGGGAGGGGGTAGTAACCTGGGGCTCTTTTTCAGGAGTTGAGCTGGCGACTAAATCCATACGAAACGCATCTTTAAGGTATTCGGGATATTTACCAGAAATGGATTTTGATATCTTTGATTATTTTAAGGTGGGTGATTATGGAGATTCGCCAACCAAACCTGGTTATATCGAAGAAACGTTTACTGAGATCCAAAAGAAGGTGAGTGAGATCTATCAGGCAGGATCGATACCGATCATATTCGGCGGAGATCATTCTACGAGTATTCCCAGTGTCAGAGCATTGGCAGAAAATACTGATGGAAATGTAGGAATCATACATCTCGATGCGCATATGGATAATATGGATAAGTACGGAGACGAAATTTATGCCAGGTGTTCTCCGCTGCACAGGATTTATGAAATTGAAAATGTAAATCCCAAAAATATTATTCATCTGGGAATTAGAGGACCAAGGAATAATCCTAAACAGATCGCAAACGCTAAAAAACATGGCGCCTCAATATTAACCAGCTTTGAGATCAAACAAAAAGGAATAGGCTACGCAATAGAAAAAGCATTAGAAGTTGCCAAAGCAGGTACGGATGCAGTTTATGTAACTGTTTGCAGTGACATATTAGATGTAGCTTATAACCCTGGAGGAGCGGCTGATCCCAATGGGTTGACTTCTTATGAACTTTCATATTTTCTTCATGAGGTAGCCTGTGCAGGCATCAATGGTTTCGATTTTGTTGAGGTTTCCCCACTCAGTGATTTAAATGATGTTTCCAGCCACACTGCTGTCTGGATGTCAATTTATGTGTTGAGTGGGATGGTGAAAAACCGGTTCAAGATATCAAAAGAATCTTGAATATTTCGTTGATGACAAAATAATGATCCGGATTGCCTTGAAACAGTTTGATGTGTCATGTCCAGTGGATGATCAGAGAGGCTTATGGTAGTCAGCACCAAGGATCCCAGGGATTTTCAAAGCTTGACGAGTATTGAAATCTTGGATTTGGGTTGACGAGATAATCCTAGGAGCTGAGATTAAATGTTTACTTCATTTTCAGAAACCAAAGGTTTTATTGAAAAAGAGAATGTAGAAATATTGGATTTGAAATACACGGATCTTAATGGACGTTGGAGGCATATCTCGCTCCCAGCCGGTTCTTTTAACCAAGCATTACTTGAAAATGGCGTTGGGTTTGACGGATCCGGTGTTGGATTTGCCAAAGCCCATTCAAGCGACTCGGCAGTTATTGTGCCAGATTTGGCTACGGCAGCCCTTGATCCATTCTGGGAGAGAAAAACTTTAAGTTTCATTTGTGACATTGTAGATACGGTTTCACGGACGCCTTTTTTGTTTGATCCAAGGGGTGTGGCGAAAAAAGCAGAACAGTACTTAAGTCAATTGGGATGGGTGGACAAAAGCTTCTGGAGTCCCGAAGCAGAGTTTTATATATTCGATAAAGTATCTTTCACTACCAATTATTCTGAATCCGGATACCAAATTTGTTCCAGTGAGGCAGCTATTGGATCTTGTGATTTGAGCAGTGGTAATGGAATTCTTCCTGGCGAAGGATATCATGCGATTCCGCCAGCCGATACTTTATATAACCTTAGATCTGAGATTACAGCAAACCTGAAATTAATGGGAGTTGATATTAAATACCACCACCATGAGGGAGGAGGAGCAGGGCAAGTGGAAATCGAAATTCCCATGGGTGGAATGGTAAAGACAGCTGACACCTTCATGTTAATAAAATATGTGGCAAAGCTGACTGCCAGGAAATGGGGAAAAAGTGTCACATTCATGCCGAAGCCTATTTACGGCGATCATGGCAGTGGAATGCATGTCCATCAGACCCTCTGGAAAGCAAAGAGCAATCTCTTTTTTGACAAAAAAGGGTATGGCGGCATGAGTGACAGCGCATTATTCTATATTGCTGGGCTTCTAGATCACTCTCGGGCCTTGTTAGCTCTTACAAATCCAAGCACAAACTCGTATCGCCGCCTGATTCCAGGATTTAATGCGCCTACAAATCTGTTTTTCTCTCTGGGAAGTCGGACAGCTGCAATACGAATTCCAAAATACGCTACCTCCGAGGAATCCAAACGTATTGAGTATCGTCCTCCGGACGCTACCTGTAATATCTATTTCTGCCTTGCCGCTCAACTCATGGCAGGACTGGATGGAGTTGAACAAAAAACGGATCCAGCTGCCTATGGCCCATTTGATAATGAGATCTGCACATTGCCCGAAGAGGAAACCAAAAACATACAATCCTTACCTACAAGTTTCGAGCAGGCTTTGCGTGAGCTGAAGAGCGATCATGAATTTTTACTCCGGGGAGACATATTTTCTCGAGAGTTGATTGATTCCTGGATTGAATTTAAAACCAGGAGGGAACTTGTTCCTATTCAGGAAGCCCCCCATCCGTATGAGTTTAATCTCTATTACGATGTTTAATCCCTGAGAGCGTAATAAGCGAAGGAGTTGGCTGCTGAAGTACCTTATTTGAAGATCTTAGAAACGGTTTTCCTGGGTCCATAGTGATTATCTGAATGCCAATTAAGGTCAATCGCCCAGGAACGAATATTTAAAGAATAGAATCTGTAGAGTCATATAACAGAGAATCACTCGGGATTGACATTCTACAGAGGAGGAAAAATTGAAGAAGCTTAAAGAAAGAGTTGCCGTAATTACCGGAGGGGGATCTGGGATCGGTCAGGGCATAGCATTGCTTCTTGCCCAGCACGGCGCGAAGATCGTCGTAGCTGACCTGGACCAATCTCGAGCGGATGATACTGTACAGGCTATCACCAATCAGGGTGGACAAGCACTGGCCATACAAGCAGATGTATCTAATTATTCCAGTATCCAATCCTTGTCTCAAAAAGTAATTACTGAATATGGAAGAATAGATATCTTGTGCAACAATGCTGGCATTGGTCATACAGGCAGTATTTTGGAATGTATGGAGGATGATTGGGATAATGTCATGGCTGTTAATGCCAAAGGGGTATACCTGGGATGTCACTTCTTTATCCCTTATATGCTTAAACAGGGTGAAGGCAATATTATCAATATGGCTTCTGTTCTTGGACTTTGCGGTGTTCCAAAGCGGGCAGTGTACAGCGCTTCTAAAGGAGCCATCATCTCTCTCACCCGCCAGTTGGCTATTGAGTACGCAGGAAACAACATCCGGGTGAACAGCATTTCCCCAGGGACAGTAGAAACCCCATGGATTAAACGACTTTTGGCGGAAAATGATGATCCCGAGGCAATCAGGCAGAGCCTTAATGCTCGGCATCCGCTTGGCCGGCTGGCCACCGTTGACGAAATTGCACACGCCGTTCTATATTTGGCATCCCCTGAATCCGCATTTGTTACCGGTATGAATTTGGTGATCGACGGAGGGGCGAATGCCCTCTGAATTATTGGAGATCAATACCAATAAGATGAAAAATCAAGTGGAATGGATTGAACAGATCCAGCATGCAGGAGACAAGTTAAGCTTTTGAAAAAAGAGCTGTTTTCACAATACTGACAACTTTGTTGGCGAAGGATTGAAGTGTAAATAATTCTATCTAAGATGAGAAGTATGACAGACATTCTAAATCAATTGCAGGATGCTTTATATGAAGGCAGAAAAAATGATGTCGAAAAGCTTACTCGGGAAGCGTTATCAGGTGGTATCGATCCTCTGAAAATCATCGAAGATGGGTTGAGAGCTGGCTTATCCCGCGTTGGGGAAGATTTTGAGAGGAAAAAATATTTGATAAATAGTGAATTGAAGATCTCCCTGTGCGACAGGTTTGTATTAAAAATTAATACCCGTTTTGCACGGTAATTAGGGAGCAGATAAAAAAAGGAGGATTCCTTAGTCAAGAAACTTCAGAGATTGGAACGATTCCGATAAGTACACCCACAGCGAGAGATCCGGACTGTGCCCATACTCTCTGACGGTTTTAATGAAATTGATTATCTGGAAAAGGGACTGGACATTATTTAGGTTGCTGATACCAAATTACACACTTTCTATTACATACCAGCAACACTGATGCATTACAGTAAGGAGGTGAATTGGAAACATATCGTTGATGCAAATTGGATATTATTATCCAAAAACAAGATTCTTTTTAAAATCAACACAAGGAGAAAGAACGATGAGTGGACGAAAAAAAATATATTTGTACGTGATGGTGATTTTAACACTTAGTGTATTGCTGGCAGCTTGCGCTGCCCCCACCCCCGTAGTTGAAGTGGTCAAGGAGACGGTGATAGTCACAGAGAAAGAAGAGGTCCTAGTTACTCCTACAATGGAACCGGCGCCTGAATCCCCCACTCTTGCGAAAGGTCTGGAAAGTGGTTTATTTTATGTTGGAAATATTCAGGAACCACCATTCTCTTATGTCGATGCTGAGGGAGTATTAACGGGTATAGACGCTGATATTGCCAGGTATATAGCCAATGAGTTAGGTGTTGAGGATTTGGTAAGCGTTCATACTGCCTGGGATGGATTGATCCCTGGGCTTTTGGCAGGGCGGACTGATCTCCTTGCTGTCGGGATGGCAATCAGGCCTCAACGTTGTGAAGTGGTTGCTTTTACAAATCCATACCACATCATGGCTCCCACCGCACTAGTTGAAAAAGGGAACCCGTTTGATATCCATAGTTTTGAAGATATGGCGACACACACCGACCTTATGGCTGGCGGCATGAGCGGCTCAGTGGATGCCGAAGTGCTCCGAGAGTTTTTGCCCGAGGATCAAATCTTAACTTACGATGAAATTTCTTTGGCATTTGAGGATTTAAAAGCAGGCCGTCTGGATGTTGTCGTCGGGACATCACCCTCACTCAACGACTGGTTGATTGGGACTGATATGGTAGATCAATTTGAAATTGCATCTGCTTGGGAATGGCCAGTTGACTACATCATCCCATCAGGACTTGTCTTCAGGCAGGAAGATCTCGCGCTGGTCGAAATGGCGAATGAAATCTTAGAAGCTATGAAAGCAGACGGCACGATTGTTCAGATAGCCAAGGACAATGGTTTTCCTGTTGATACTTTGGCGCCGCCTTGTGCTGAATCAGAAGTCGGATGCATGAGTTTTTATTGTCCGGCAGAATAAAAAGAAGCCAGGACCAGTCTCTGATAATGAAAGCAGAACTACGAATAACTTGATAATCTGAAGGAATGTAGAATTGGATATGGTAGGGATGTTTTTTGGGATACAATCCCTACCATATCCGTGGTGAAAAATTATGGAGGTTATAAAGTTTGATAGATTTTAATACACTTCAACTTTGGTTAGGGTATCTTCTACCAGGCATAGGTGCGACTTTGAGGGCAACCGTAGTAGCTGGGTTAATATTCCCAATCCTTGGTATATTGGTGTGTTACCTTCGCTTGTCGCGGATTGCTATAATCAGGACCGTGGCAATTGCCTATATTGAGTTTATTCGGGGAACGCCGCTGATTGGCCAGTTGTTTGTTGCTTATTATGTTTTTCCCTTTATTGGAATTAAACTCTCGGCAAGTTTTACTGGAGCTGTTGTTCTCGCAATTAACTCGAGCGCCTATGCAGCGGAAGCGTTTCGAGCGGGTATTGAATCAATTCCTGAGGAACAATGGGAAGCGGGAAGAATCCTCAACCTTTCTTCTCTGTTCATCTTTTTCCGGATTATTTTCCCGCAATCTATGCCAATTATCCTGCCGGTAATGGGAAATGAACTAATAACCTTGCTCCGCGCCACCGCGGCACTCTCCTTAATTGGAGTAGGAGAATTATTATTCAGAGCGCGAGATTTGTCCTCAATCACGTATCAACCCTTCCCGATCATGACCATTGTGCTTATATTGTATTTTCTTATGAGTTATCCAGCTTCTGAACTCGTGAGATTTATTGAACGAAAATTAAAACACGTATCCGCGTAGGGTATTTGAGGAGTGCGAATGCAGTTTAGTTTTGAATATATCATTGAGATCTTACCAATCATACTGCGAGGAACGGTCTACACCATAGAGATCACATTATTAAGTGTGCTTATTGCCAATCTGTGGGGATTAACAATCTCTGTGATACGTTGGATGGGAATAAAGGGTTTGACTGGATTTTTTAATGGCTATGTAACTTTAGTCAGAAACATACCTTTTGTCGCGTTTGCTTTCTACGGTTATTACAGCTTACCTTCTCTTGGAATCATACTTGAACCGTTTAAACTCGGAGTCCTTCTTCTGGGGCTCTATTATGGAGCTTTTATAGCCGAGGTATACCGCGGCTCTATTCTTGCTGTGGATAAGGGTCAATTAGAAGCGGCAAGGATTCTAAATCTGAGCAAGTGGAAAATGGTTCGAGTTGTTATTCTGCCCCAAATATTCGTAGTTTCATTGCCCAGCCTTATCAATAACTTAATCAGTGCCTTTAAGGATTCGGCTTATTTGGGTTGGATTACAGTTAGAGAGATGATGTGGTTTGCCAAGAATGAGGGATCACTCTCGTTTCGTATGTTTGAACCGTTCTTTTTAGCAACGTTGATTTATTTTTTGATTAGTTACCCTGTTGCATTATTGGGAAAAGCCATCGAGAGGAGAAGCGCATAATTATGAATTCGCATAACCCACCTATTATCCGTGTTACGAACGCCGTGAAGAAATTTGGTACTTTGCTAGTGCTTGACCAGCTCTCAATGGAAGTTCAGCAAGGAGAAAAACTAGTCCTGATTGGTCCCAGCGGGTCAGGCAAGAGTACACTCCTGCGGTGTCTTATTGGATTAGAAATCCTTGGAGAAGGAGCAATAGACATCGAAGGAAATATTTTGCAGAGGAAACACGAAGGAGGTAAGTGGGTAAATCCATCAGAGACGGAAATTCGGCAGGCTTGTTCAAAGGTTGGAATGGTTTTCCAGCATTATAATCTCTTTCCCCATATGACTGTTCTTCAGAATGTCATGGTTGGTCCCAGACATGGAAAAGGTTTGGAAAAAGAAGAATCAGAGGTATTAGCCAGGAAATTTGTCGGGAAAGTGGGTCTCCAGGATAAGATTGATTCCCGGCCACCTCAACTTTCTGGTGGTCAGCGGCAGCGTGTAGCTATAGCGCGTGCGCTAGCGATGGAACCTGATATTATGCTATTTGATGAGGTCACCTCAGCACTTGATATTGAGCTGATCGGGGAGGTTCTGGAAGTCATGAGAGAGCTAGCCAACGAAGGCATGACGATGCTCATTGTTACTCACGAAGTACATTTTGCGTGTGATGTGGCAGATCGAGTGTTGTTCCTGAACAAAGGGAGGATTATTGAGGATGCCCCTCCCGATGTAATGTTCAGCAAACCGCGAGAACCTGAGACACAGCAATTTCTCCGCTCTTTTCTAGAGAGATAACGCTATCCGAGATCCCCGTATTAGGGCGTTATTAATACTTCTGTTTGACCGGGACATAGTGTGAATAGATGATAGCGATCGGCCAATCAGGGTACCTCAGGCAACCAAATGACCTCAATAAAAACCCAATCTACCTCCCACCTCAGGGCAATTTTCGACAGATATCAGAAACTCAAATTCAATCCAAGTTGAGTTGTGGAAATTTAACCTTTTGTCCGAAATAGCTGGCGGGAGAAATGAATAATCGCGAATAGTTTCACTGACAATATCTATCAATGTTTGACTGGTGGAATGAGTATGAAAATTTTAAAAACCGGGAACTTTAATTATTTAGGAGCTGGATGATTATGAAGTTATTAAAGGGTATATTTTCTCCAATACCGACACCTTTTGATCAAAATGGTGAGATCCTTTTTGACAAGCTGACGAGCAATTTGGAATTGTGGGCTGATCAGCCATTGAATGGTGTAGTGATGCCTGGCTCTAATAGCGAGGCAGCGTCTATGGCGCATGAAGAACGGACGCAAATATGGAAAAAATGTGTGAGCGTTTTGGACTCTGCAGGAAAAACATTAATTGCGGGAACTGGGGTAGAGACCACAAAAGAAACGATCGAATTGACCAAAGAAGCTGCGGATATTGGCGCAGCGGCTGCCCTGGTAATTCCACCCTATTTCTATAAACCGAAGATGACCCATGAAGTTCTCATGGCACATTTTACTGAATTGGCTGAGAACTCACCCATAAACATTCTTCTTTATAATGTACCTCAATTTACCGGGGTAGACTTTTCTTTGAAGACAATCATCGCCCTGGCTGATCATCCAAAAATTGTTGGGATCAAAGATACCAGTATTAACCTCCTCAAGATGGCAAGTCTCTTAGCAGCCCGACCTGAATTTAAAGTGTTCGCGGGAACTGCCAGTGCCCTCTTGCCTTATCTGAGCCTTGGTTGTGTAGGAGGAATAATGGCTCTGGCCAATATTGCTCCGGGGCCATTAAAACAAATTCTGGAAGATTTCAAAGCTGGGGATTGGGAAAGCGCCAGGGAAGGGCAGTTAAAGCTGGTAGAGATAAATGCGGCGGTAACCAGTATCTTTGGTGTGCCGGGTTTAAAATATGCAATGGATCAACTTGGCCTTTTTGGCGGCTTTCCCCGACGGCCCTTGCTGCCGTTAAATGAATCAGGAAAACTGGAAATTGATACTCTGATACGGAAGGTAAACTTAAAGTCATTAATTAGAACTGGAGAGTAATTATGCTAAATTTGGATATTAAACCCCGAACACTATTAGGTCCCGGTCCAAGTAATGTTCACCCACGAGTTCTGCGGGCGATGAGTTTCCCACTGGTGGGACACATGGATCCGCAGTTCCTGACCTTGATGAACGAGATCCAGGATCTATTGCGGTACGTCTTTCAAACAAAGAATGCATTCACTATCCCGGTCTCTGGTACGGGGAGTGCGTCTATGGAAGCCTCAATGGCTAATTTTGTTGAACCGGGTGATGAGGTTCTTATCTGCGTGAACGGATATTTTGGTCTGCGGTTGATGGATATGGCTTCGCGTTATGGTGCCAATGTCCGCTCGATCAACAAACCCTGGGGTGAAGTCTTCAATCTGGATGAGATCGAAGCAGAACTCAAGAAACAACCGGCAAAAATTGTGGGCATCGTCCATGCGGAAACCTCAACGGGCGCGTGTCAACCCCTGGCAGGACTAGGAGATCTAGTTCATGAATATGGGGGAATCTTGGTCATGGATTGTGTTACCAGCTTGGGCGGTTTACCGGTGAAAGTAGATGATTGGGGAGTAGATGTCGCCTACAGTGGAACTCAAAAATGTTTAAGTATTCCACCCGGATTAGGCCCGTTAACCATCAGTCCCCGTGCGTTAGATATATTAAATAATCGAAAATCACCTGTGGCGAATTGGTATCTGGATATGAGCTTACTCAGCAAGTATTGGGGTAAAAAACGAACATATCACCACACAGCTCCTATCAATATGAATTATGCGCTTTATGAAGGTCTCAAAATGATTAAGGAAGAGGGACTTGAAGCCCGTTGGGACCGGCACCAACAAAATGCTGATTTACTCTGGGAAGGGCTTCAGAACCTGGGGCTTAAACTGATCGTTCCAAAACAGAACAGGTTGCCATCCTTAACGACAGTCCAAATTCCTGATGGAATAAACGACGCAGATGTGAGGAGCCAATTATTACAGGACTACAATATTGAAATTGCCGGCGGTCTGGGCGATTTTGCTGGTAAAGTCTGGCGCATTGGTTGCATGGGATATTCATCAAGGCGCGAGAATGTTACGCTGGTTTTAGGTGCCTTGAGGGAAATCCTTTCACAATAATAAATTAGTATTGATAATCAAGGCCCGTAGCGGGATTTCCAGGAGAATGCCGCCCCTTCGGCTCCATTCAATTTCGCTCAGGGTGCTTGGTCTTTTGTCATTCCGCCTGTCCTGAACGGAGTCGAAAGGAGTGAAACGAGGAATCCATCAAGAGCATCAACAACTAAAATCCTGAAATAGCGACCTAAGTTAAAACCATTTTTGATCTCTTCATGGATCCTTCGCTTCGCTCAGGATGACAAAATCATAGAGTGCGGAAGTCCCTCATGAGAGGGACTTACCATGTTGAATCCGCGAATTTATTCGCCGGGCGAAAGGAGATATTAATAGCAGGAGATTGCCGCGCTCCCCTTCGACAGGCTCAGGGTTCGCTCGCAATGACAGATTAACCAGAAAAGGGCGACGCGTCGCGTCGCCCCTGCTGAATACTGCTCACCGGTTATCAGTGTCGCCCTTACTACTTACTGTTTTTATTCCTGAATAACCGAACTGAAAAGCTAGCTTCCCGAACCCCGTTACAATACTGTTATTAACTAGTGTAAAACAACCATCTGCGCCTATTGTTTCTGTTAGGAAGGGTTGAACGCAAATTGATGAGGGTGAGGAAGGAGTATAATTAACGAACAGATTAACCCAACCGGCGGTATTGTTTTGAATCACCAACCATCTATAGCAGTCCGGGTTTTATTCTTCCATTCCGCCAGGTGGGATATGTTAAAGGGCGTGATAGAATAAACTTTAAAATAGAAATCTTTAAGAAAGTATGTCAGTCAGGGTAACCACTGATCTGAACATTAGAGGAACTCAGACAGATTAACCTGAATGATAAGACCATTTATTGGCTTAATAAGCCAGATGTTAAGGAGTATTACTCGTTGGCCCAGTATTCGATTTTGATTGCGGATGATGATCCAAATACATTGCAGCTGCTGTCCGCGATGTTAAGGGACAATGGTTTCCAGGCAACCGGTGTCGCCTCAGGCGTTGATGCCCTTGATTTTTATGAAAGAGAAACACCGGATATTGTGCTGGCAGACCTGGCAATGCCGGAGATGAATGGGCTGCAGCTGCTGGAGGAATTAAAAAAATACGATCCCCAGGCAAAAGTTGTGATTATCACAGCCTATGGTGAAAAAGAGGCAGTTGCCCGGGCTTTTCGAATGGGCGCTTTGGAATTCCTTGAAAAACCGCTTGATCCGAAGATATTAATTCCCAAACTTCGAGAATTGCTGGCGAGGGAAGACAGAGCGCTGGAAGGTGATTTACAGATGATGAGCCTGGCGAGCATCATCCAGATAAATTGTGAAGAACGAAATCAAGCCCTGCTTATGCTGAACCATCAGGGAGTGGATGGAACGATTTATTTTAAAGGGGGAGAGATGGTTCATGCCGAGCTAGGAGAACTATCCGGAGATAACGCGATTTATTCCTTATTAACCTGGGATCAGGGAAATTTTCGCTTAAAAATGGATGTGGAACCGCCAAAGCGGACCATTAACACAGCCTGGTCCGGGCTTCTGCTGGAAGGGATGAGGCGGATTGATGAATCCACCGCGGGTTGGCGCGCTGAACATTCTGATGAGGATGAGCCCCCGGCAGGAGATGCTAAAGTTCAACTGCAGGAAAGAATTGTCAAGGCACTGGGTAATATCCGTGATGTTCAGAATGCCATGATCTGTGCAGAGGACGGCACAGTTATTGCCCAGGTAAAAAATGAAAATCCTGAATCTGACCTGAACCTAGTGGATTTTATCCGAACCAAGACCGAACTATTGGCTGGTTTCCTGGATGGAGGGGCCTTGGAGCGGGTTGTTTTATCAGGCTCAAGGAGGCGCGTTTACCTGCAGCATCAGGAGGATAACCTGATCCTTCTAAACCTGGGGAAGAAATCATCCGCGGAAACTGTCTGGAAGTCAATCCAGACCATATACAAGAGGTATCGATCGGCCTGATCAGGAGAGGTGAATATGATATTCCCTAGACAAGATGCCGTCTACCAGAACCTGAATACATCTTTTACTAACTTCGGAGAGCTGCTTGTGGATCTGAAAGAAAATAGCTTCACAGGCTGCGTAGAGGTTAGTTATTGGGAGTATGCAGGGACTTTACTGCTTGATAGTGGAAATATTGTTAACGCATTGGAAGAAATTGATGATTCTGTGATATCTGGTCAGGATGCAGTCAAGCGAGTTACCTCAAAAGCCAAAGAAAAAGACGGCGCGGTCAGCGTTTATGCCTTAAAGGGTGAAATGATCACCATGCTGGCTAGCGTTGTAAAAAGCCAAGTGGTGTATGAAAACCTGAGTACTGAATTTACCAGCCTGGAAGCCTTAATAACAAAACTCCAGAATGAAGAACATACAGGCTTTATTAAGGTCAGTTTTCTGGAAAAACAACAGTCAGGGTATATCTTCCTGCTGACTGGGAAAGTGATAGAGAGTATATTATCTGTAGGTGGGGACGAAATATCGGGCCAGAGGGTTTTACCCCGTATCATAGAATTAGCATCCAGCTCGGGGGCCACATTTAGTGTGTACAAATCGGCTGTTGAAGAAGCTCTTTCCGAGAGTGAAGTGATTATGGTCAGTTTTAATCTCCCCCAGCTGTTGGAAGTATGGGGAGCGGTGATCGGCGCTGTGGAATCGGCTGCTGATGATCTGTTGAGTAGGGGGATCTTTCTGAACACATTCAAAGACACCTTAATCGCAAAAGCCGATGAATATCCATTTCTGGATCCATTTGCAGCGATATTTTTATACCAGGATGGGATCGTCAGTTTTAATGGTGAAGTGAAAAAGAATTTTAGCCAGGGCGTCGGGGAATGTTTATACGGGACCATTGTAACTTTGGCTGAGCAAGCTGCGCTGGAAGGAAAGGACCTGTTTGGATCCCTCCGGACCGCAGTTAATTCGGTGAAAACTGACTATTCAGAGCAAATCGACCTGTTTAATTTTAATGCTTTATTACCGGATATATTTGAGTAACCCTGTGAGATTATGAAAGATGGATTAAATGAAATCAATGGGCTGATTGGCGTGTGGGGCAGCATACTCTGCAACAACCAGGCGGAGATCATAGAAGATATTTCGCCGCCAGGGTTTAACAAATCAGCCCTGGAAAATATTGCCCGGGATTCTGTAGAGCTTATCTCAATAGGGAGTGAAACTGTCCTGGATTTGCAGGAAGCGGTATGTCATTTTCAGCAGCGGAAAATTTTTATTCTTGACTTACAGCAGGCAATCCTGATCGTATTATGTACACCAAGTATTGATATTTCTCTCCTGCGGTTGACGATTAGTGTGGTTGCCACACGCTGGGAAGAAGACGCAGAAGTCCAAAAGCAATTTCATGAAAACTATGTAGAACGTATTTAGTAAATTGATGAGATTTTTTTTGATTTATGGATACTAATTTTTTAGAGGAGAAGGATTATGGCAGAAGTATTAAAGGGAAATTTAGCCCAACTTTCATTATTGGATATATTAAAAATGCTCAGTATGGGTAACCGGTCTGGGCGCCTGGATATCCACCAGGGAGCTAAATCGGGAGAGATATACCTGGAGAGGGGCAATCTGGTTCATGCTGTAACCGGAACTCAAATTGGTGAATCAGGGTTAACTACCTTATTGGGGTGGTTGGAAGGTGATTTTAGTTTTACGCCCGATGTTGAAGCCCCAGAGCGGTCAATCAGCTTAACAACCGAACAATTACTTTTGGAAGCTGCCCGGCAAGCAGAGCAATGGGAAGATATCAAAGAGGTGATTTCTTCCACAGAGGCTGTTTTTAATATATCTCCTTCTGGGTCCACGAATACTGTGAGTTTAAAACCAATTGAATGGCAAGTACTGGCTCAAATAAATGGCGAGCGATCTATAATCGATATTGCTGAGATCCTGGATTTACATGAATTTGAAGTTGCCAAGATCGTGTTCAGCCTGACGACCGCAGGATTAATGCATGAGGTGATAAATGCCAAAGCGCTCTCCCGGGAAAATGTAGATGAGGCGTTTTTTGAGCAATTGACCTTCCTGTTCACAGACGTGATGGGCCCCTTAGCCCCGATGATCATCGAGGATGAAATCAGGTTATTGGGAGAAGTTAAGACGGCATTCCCCCAAGACAAAGCTGCTGAACTGGTGGAACGAATCAGTCTGGAAATTAGCGATAGCACCAAAAGAGCACAATTTCAAAAGCAGATGGTAACAGTGCTGCGTGGGTAAACAACGCGGATTCCAGGGGTCTTCTGCCGGAAGATATAACCCTTAGGAGGTAATACCATGGAACTTAAAAATCTAAGAATATTTATTGTTGTCCAGGGTGTGTTGGTGTTCTTACTGGTGATCACCGCATTTTTTAGTGCCACCAACCTCAACCGCTCTCTATCTGTTACTATTGACTTGATAGACCTTCAGGAAGTAGTCCGTGAAACTAATACCATTGAATCAGCGCTAGAAGAGGAGCGCATCGCTATTGGTCAGTATCCCTTAACCGGGAATGAACAACTGCTGACTCGGATTGAAGATGCCCAAGCGGAATACAATGACTCCTGGACAGTGATTGTCAAATACCACGGCAAAGACCAAGCTCAGCTGATTGATGAGATTGAGAAAGCACGTGGAAATTACGTCAACCAGTTAAAAAGCATGGTTGAAATATACCAGGCTAATCCGGAAGACAACAACGCAAGCGAGTTATTGCCAACTATTATTAATTATTATTTACAGAACCTGGAACCAAAATATTCTGATCTTTCTGAGATTGCCGCGAAACAGCTGGCAGCCAAGGTTGAGATTGAAAAAACCAGGGCAACCACCCTGTACATAATTTCCAATGTAGCCCTGGTGTTAAGCATTGTGGTGGGTATCGCCGTTGTCATCCAGGTGGGTGCTGCTGTGATCTTCAGCCGAAGGATGATCAATGCCATTAATGAAATCGTAAAAGCTACCGATTCCATCAGCCGTGGCGATATGGATGTGCCCATCAATACCGACCAGGTTGGAGAGATAGGTGACCTTGCTAAGGCGATTGACCGAATGAGGACTAGTCTCAGGGCAGCCATCGAACGCCTAAGGCGCTATTAGACTTCAAAATCGGATTTTTTGCCAGGAGAATCACTTCCTGTTTTAGCCTTGAGGTATTTACGTTGAAAGAGACTGAAACAGAAGAGACAAAGGAACATAAATATGGAAAATAGTATGCAAATCCCTGAAGAGCTTTTAGACCAGATTGAGTATATTCTGACCCACCTGGCTGAAAAAGCGCGCACAGACAGTATCCTGCTGGCAGATATCAGCGGACAGCTGATCTCAATTCAGGGCATTATGGATGAGGGGACACCGGCAATTGTGGCGGCTCTGGCTGCGGGGGATGTAGCGGCTATGGCAGAACTTTCCACCCGCATCGGTGAAAATGATCCTCATGGATCGTTTTTCCATGAAGGTGAAACCAAAAGTATCTACCTCCACAACATCGCTGGGAGTTTTATTCTGATCGTGATTTTCCGGTCGGAAACACCGATTGGGCTGGTGAGATTGTTTGCCAAGAGAGCCGCTGAACAGCTGCTGCCGCTAACCAAGGAATTTGAAAAAGTAATGGGTCCACCCCAAGAGTATAATCCAGATACTTTTAGCAAGGGAATTACCCAGGAACTGGAAGAAACATTCCCGGAAGAATAACAGGTTTTAATACCAGTATGTTTATTAATTGGAAATTAAGAGAAATCAACTTAAAAATTGTATACTATGGACCGTCTCTGAGTGGGAAAACCTCCTCCCTTGAGTATATCCATTCCAGGACAAACCCCGAGCGGCGGGGAGAACTGATCTCATTAAAAACCAGGGAAGACCGAACCTTGTATTTTGATTATATGCAATTTGAAATGGGTGAGATCAGTGGTTTAAAGCCCCGCTTCAACATATATACTGTGCCGGGTCAGGTCTATTACAAGGGGACGCGCAAGCTGGTTTTAAAGGGAGTGGATGGCGTTGTTTTTGTAGCTGATTCACAAATCCACAGGTTGCAGGAAAATGTGGAAGCCATCAATGACCTTTATGAGGACCTGATAGATTTAGGGTTTAACCCCAGTGAGATACCGCTAATCTTACAGTGCAATAAACGGGATCTGCAAGAAATTATGCCGGTTCCCACGATCAAAGAGACCCTGGGATTAAATGGTGTCCTGACTTTTGAAAGTGTTGCGGTAGAAGGAACAGGTGTATTGGACGGCTTAAAAAGCATCATCAACAGTGTGGTAGCAAATGCCAGGGGAACTATCAATCAAAATCCTGGATAGGAGAGCAAACGTGATCGAAAAATATCACCAAGCCGGGGGGAATGCTCCACTTTCGTTTGTTGAAATCCTACAGGTTATGAATTCAGAAGGGGGCTTTGTTAGGTCGGTTCTGGCGACTTCGGAAGGCTTACCGATCGCTTCCGCACCGGATAATCCGGACAATGAATTGGCAGGAGCCATGGTCGCCCTGCTTCAGAAAGTAAGCGAGGATACCCAGGGACAGCTGGGGATGGCACTCGTGGATGAAGTAACCATCAGGACTGAAGATCGGACGTATTTGGTCTGCCGGAGAATTGGAAACGGAGATGACAGTTTGTCTTTGTGTGCCCTGGTGCCAGCCAACCATGCTTACCGCCGGGCAACCAATAAAGCTGTAAAAAGGATCCAGGAAATAATAGAAAATTAAACCCAACCTGCCCAGAAAAAAACCAGACCCCCGGGGTATGATAAACCAGGAGGTCTGGTTGTTTAATAGGGATGATCGTCTTAAATCAGCGTTCTTTTAGGGCAGATAACCATCCACCAGGTCAAAAGTATCCATAATGCGTTCCATAGCATCAATGTCAGCATCCGTAACAACCTGAATTTCAACCAGCGCCAGGTAGGCAGTTGGATCTGCCATGGGACGCGCACCTATCACGATATTGGCACTGTTGCCGCGGCTGCACTCCCAGAAATCGTAGGCACCTTCATAAACAGAATCTTCATATTCTTCCCGGTATTCAAGCGTGCAGTCATCTTCATACCAGTATTTAACACCATCAAGTAATTGGATGTACCCGCCAATTGCCCCCCAATCCCTGGAGGCTGAGAACCTGACACCGCTGTAATCATAAGAAGTCAGGAAACCATCGATATCTGGGGCTGCGATTACCCTGGCAGCGACAAAGTATAAGTCTCCCCAATAATCTTCCCAGACGGTGCCATCGATCTGGTTCCAGTTTACAGGAACATCAATGATCAGTGCCGAATAATCATCCACAATTGACATATAACCATCATCGTAGACTTCTACGATGTATTCCGATAAGACATCGCTTGGATCACCTTGTTGCGGTCCAGTGTCGTCATCTGCAGGTTCCTTTTCATTAATGACGGGGCCAGAGGTCCCGACAACTGCCAGAGCCTGTCCATTAAATTGTCCTTCCAGTACTTCCATCGTTGGGTAGCGAAGCACTTCCATGGCCAGCGTATTTTCATCACCCTGGGTACGGATGATGTCGCAATAATCAGCCATGGAGCCATCCACTGCCAGGGGTAGATTTTCGAGTGTAGTAATCAGGTCGCCGGGCTCTAATCCAGCTTTATCCGCCGCTGATCCTGACCTGACAGATGAAACCCAGATCCCAGAAAGCGTTCCATCATCTGACATCACTGCCATACCGTTGATCCCGACAGTGTCGACATCCTCACCGGTTTTAAACTGTTCAATGATCGGCAAGGTTGTATCCCGCCCGATGGCAAAATACTGGTTAGCCTGGGCATAGGTGGCATAGTTGACTCCCACTGCCTGGCCATCCTCACTTACCAGCGGACCACCGGAGTTGCCCGGATTGATTGTTGCGTCATGTTCTATGACTTGATTAACGGAAGCCCAACTGGATTCCCCGTCCGCCTTTTCCTTGGAAACGATCCCTTTGGTAAGGGTATACTCCGGGTCTCCCAGCGGGAAACCTGCTGCATAGACTTCCAATCCGACCTGAATAGGATCAGAGTGCCACTCCAGGTAGGGGAAATTATCTCCTTCAATATCAATCAGGGCCAGGTCAGAGCACTCAGAAACGGCAATAATCTGGGCGTTGTAAGTTTCGGTGATATCTCCACCAATCCAGACTTTCAGCAGAGCAGCGCCAGTGACCACGTGATTGTTGGTGACTGCCAGGCCGGATGGATCGATGATAAAACCGGAGCCCCGGCCAGCGCCGCTGTATTCCCCAAACTCCGGGTCTACAAAAGTGCCCTGGGCTTCGATTTGGATCACAGCGGTTTTTACATCCTCCAGGGAAGCCACCGCGTTGGAGGTTGTATCTCGAACCGGATCTTCTTCCTCATCAGCTACAACAACCTCTTCTGGGTCATCCGCCTGAACATCCGGGGCGGTTTCTGAGGAACCCGAGCCCAGATTGCAGGACAGAAGCACCAGCATTGTAATAATAATAAATAACGTTCGATGGATATTATTTTTTGATTTAAACACTTTTCCTCCCATGCTCCCGGTCCGGATGATTTTCTCACACTTTGATTTCCTGACCGGCAACTCTTGGATACTAGGAATAAAAACTGAATAAAGGTGAGATGAAACTTTCAGTAACTATATCCTAGAAGAGAACTCCCTACAAGGTTTAATTAAGTGATAATCTTATCAGTTTTGTAATACATAAATTGGCAAAAACAATCCCGAGAATGGTCCTTGTAGAATAAAGTAATCCTTTATCTTCTCACCAGAGAAATTTAGATATGATATAAATAATTAAGAAATTTTGAAAGTAAAGAATGACTCTTAAAACTTACTTCTTCCACTGGAGGCAGGCAGGGGCAGAATCAATCAGTGGATCCAATGAAAGTTATTATTCGTACTTAATGGAGGAGATCATGGCAGGCGAGAAATATGAAAAGATAAAAACTTTATTAAACAGCCTGGACTCGGAGGAGATCCACCAGGGCTTGGTGCTGATCCGGGGGGAATTACCAAATATCAGCGAAGAGGATTCCCGGTCTTTATTTGAGATGGTTTCAGCCTTGTTTTATATTGACCTTTTAGATCATCCGGAGCATGCTTATGTGTTGGATGAAGCGGTCAACCTCGTGGCAGATTTTGGGGAGTTTGTAGTACCGATCCTGCTTACGAACCTGGATGCCGGGGATATGAAAGCCCAACTAACCATCGGCCACGCATTTGGGCGGGTTGGTGAACCCGCGCTGGAGCCTTTACTGGAATCCTATAAATGTGAAGAAAGTGAAGAATGCCGGATTTTCCTGGTATATGCTTTGGGCAAAATCCGCTCCCCGAAAGTTTTGGAGGCATTTGAACAGGTATTAAGGGCTGCACAATCGGAAAACCTGGAACTAAGAGATACAGCGATCCGGGCATTGGGCAACTTTGTGGAAGTAATCCCGGCCGGGGAATTACCAGAAGACTATAAAAAGGATATGCTGGTGGCGATTCAGGTAAACCTTGGCGATTCCAGTGCCGGAGTGCGTTCCAAAGCCATCCGGAGCTATGGGAAATTAGCCCGTTTTGGACATTTGTCCCAAGAAGAGAAACAAAAGTGCAAGGATACCTGTGAACTGCTGCTGGGCGTGGATGAAAAGTTTGAATGGGACCGGGCTTATATTGTCCGCAAAGAAGCCCAGGACGCGCTGGACTGCCTGGAGGGGTGTGGGGAGTAAAGGCAGTAAGTAGTAAATAGTAAATAGTAGGGCGACCCGGTGGGTCGCCCTTTCCTTTCTTCTGTCATTGCGAGCGAACGCAGTTCGCGCGGCAATCTCCTCAATCCCGTTAATGCCCGGTCCTTCGACGAGCCTGTGCTGAGTGAAGCGCAGCGGAATCGAGTTGCTCAGGACAGGTGGAATGACTAATTAGAAGAGGCTTGGATATAATCACAGGGATCAATTATGGATTAAGAAACCGCCCTATTGGGCGGTTTGGTTTTTCAGAGCCCGCAGTTTCAACTGCCGGGCTTAAGGGACTTGAGAGTTATGGCTCGCGATTGGATGCCCTCTACGAAGATTATGTGAAAAGAGACTTCCCGATCAAATCATTTCCCACCGAGATAAATCCTGTAACCAAAATATTCCGACAAATTTGGAGGGGTGATTCCCTCCTGACGGACGGATTTCAGGAATAGCCCAATCAGGGATTTTTTGAGGTAGTGGAGTTCGGTTGAGATAAAATCCAACAGGGGAATCTCTATCTAGTGGAACTTAGGTAGCCAATCCCCATGCGATTCGATAAGCTCGTCAACCAGGGCCCAAATTTGATCTAAATCCAGTTCAGCGGCGGTGTGCGGGTCGAGCATCGCTGCATGATAGATATGTTCACGTTTGCCAGTTAACGCGGCTTCCACGGTGAGTGATTGTACGTTGATATTTGTCTGCATGAGTGCTGCCAGCTGTGGTGGCAGATAACCAACTTTTGTGGGTTGTACACCCTTACGATCTACTAAACAGGGAACTTCTACACAACAATCCTGTGGGAGATTATCTATTAAACCCTGGTTAGGCACATTGCCATAGATCGTCCGTGGTGTGGATGTTTCGATGCTGTGGATGATCTGTCCGGCATACTCAGCGCTGGGGGCGATCTGATCACCCTGTTGATAGGTCTTGAGGATCTCATTTCTGATGCTGGGCATCACGGGAATATCAGCTATACGTTCCTTTAGAGAAAGCGCAGGTGTGGTGTTGGGATTATCCAATAATTCTTGGGCATAATCCCAGGCCTTGATCTGAGCTTCACAGCGATAAAGGTATTCGTCTAGAGGGATGTTGAAACGTTTGATTAAATCCGGTCGCTCATGTTTGATAAACCAGGGGACATATTCACTTAAGTGTTCGCTGGATTCGGTTACGAAATAACCCAATCTTGTGAATACCTGGTAACGCACACGATTCCAATCTGGCACACGTCCCTCCTCCACTACTTTACGGATCAGCGGATATAGATTTTCTCCGTTCCGCTCGAAGCGTAAATAGAAGGCCAGATGGTTGATTCCAGCTACCAGGTAGTTGATTTCCTCCAGCGGGATCCCAATATCCTCTGCCAATTGGTTCGCTGTATGCGGTATACTGTGACAAAGTCCAACCGTATTGATCTGACTGGCTCTATTGAGTGCCCAGGTGTTAATTGCCATCGGATTGACATAGTTTAGGTGCAACACATCAGGGCAAATTTCTTCCATATCCCGGACCATCTCCAGCATAACCGGAATAGTACGCAAGGAACGCATGATACCGCCGATCCCGAGTGTATCGCCGATAGTTTGACGGAGCCCATATTTCTTGGGGATCTCGAAGTCGATCACTGTGGCGGGTTTATAACCCCCAACCTGGATCATATTGATTATGTAATCAGCGCCATCTAACGCAGCTCTGCGATCGGTGGTGATCTCGATTGATGGGCTTGCCTCTAATTGAGCAATTAAACGTTGGGCTACTTTTTCGGTGATAGCCAGTCTTTGCGAGTCAATGTCATGCAAGCTGATGGTTGATTGAGATAGTTCCGGGTAGCCGAGGATATCCCCCAGTAAGTTCTGGGCGAAAACGGTGCTTCCAGCACCAATGAAGGTTATTTTGGCCATCGATTCTAAACTCCATATCAGGATGGTTTCCGTTCGAACTTTTTTCCTGTAGCTAATTCAACACACTTGTATGCCCCATCGTATATGCCTATAGTCTTGTTTTTCATGATGCAGTCACAATACATTTCTAGAAGGTCGTTTTCGTGGGTGAGCAGGTTGATAGCTTGCAGTGTTTCTGGAATGGTGCGTACTTCAACTGTGCCATCTCCGAGTTCAGCACCACGAATAGCCCCCCACTTCTCATGTCCGCCAACGCGTTCGTTGAAGATCTTCGGAATGGGGTAAAAGGCTAATTCACTGGGTTTGGTGATCATAATATCCACAACACGCATCAAGTAGTTGGATGCATAAACAGCGTGGAAAGTATTGTCGAACAGGAATACATGTAAGCCATTAACTGGCTCATGGCGAATTTCATCAGCGAAGGATTTGGTATCATTCCAGGAAAAATGGGTTTCGAGGAGATCCTGGAATTGAGTTAATTCGCTCTCCAACCAATCCCAGTTGTCTTGATGGTCACCGAGATTGACAAATAAAGTTAGTTTGCCCTTCTTAATCAAAGGGATACAATGGTCGATCATGGCTTTAATGAGTTCCCGCTGCGCACCGGCACCGCCCATAGTGATCATAAAGCGGCGCGGCTGGTTGTCGTTCATACGCTGGATGCGGGCTTCACAATCAACTTCGATATTCTCCACCAGTTCATGGTCAATGTGGTGTCCCACATAAAAAAGCTCATCTGAGGGTACAGGGTGCATGATTTTGCCCTTCTCATGGAAGCCACGCATAGCCCTAAAACCGTAATACCCTGAAGGGGATTGCACACCATGTTTAGCACCTTCTGTGAGTTGGAAAGCCATTGGCCAGTTATCGAACATCATATCAACAACATTAGTCATTCCTGCAGAAATTGCGCCCATACAATTCCACATGTGCGAGGTTAGAATAGGAATATCTCGGGGAAGTGCTTCATGCAGATTTCGGAATAGTTCGCTCATCAGGTAATCTTTGACGTTGGTTTTTAAGAAGCGCCACGGCCAGCCCACAATCCAATTGTTCAAAAGGGCATTTAATCCCGGCAGCGTTCGGTTTCCAGTCGTTACTGATTCCCAAACGTACTTGTTGAAGAACTCGCTGCGTTGGGAGATGCGGGAGAAACGGCTGTACCAGGTATCGCACCAGTTGATCACATCGGTGGTAATACCAGGGATTGCCAGCAGGTCCAACCAGAGGGGAGTGAAGCCCATCGCTTTAGCTGCAGAGGCTCCTGCCATAGCGATCCGGTAGTGCCCAAACCCCATGCGGATGGTGCTGATTACCACTGAGCCCTCGTTTTCAATCGGCTCTCCATGATCATGCCGCAGGATATCTTTTAATCCGAATATCTCACCCAGGTAAGAATTATCTTCAAGAGATAAGGAATATTTTTCATCAGGGTCATAATCGAACTTGCTGGCGAGCATTTTCTGCCATTTGATGGCTTTTTGGGATTGACTTCTGTTTAGTTTATTGCCATAAACGACTAAACAACCATCTTCTAATCTCATCATAGTTCTCCGTATTCTGGTTAAAAAGCTTGTTCCTTTCGTTACTGCACCTGATTGAGTATTGCCGGTTGATTAATTTGGGGGAATTGCCAAAATAATAGTTTTTGATTTAAATCCTTGTGATCCTTGGTGTTTCCAATGAAAATTCCTGCATATCTTTTAATCGAGATCGTTAAACAGCAAAAAAATGGAGGGCTTCCCTACAGCGAGGGAAAAATCTTGATATCCCTTGGATTGACCTTGATTGAATGACCTGCAACAGCTATAACTTGAGGTTGATCGGAAAAATTAAGCAAAATGCGATTAGAACCACGTTGTTGAATAACCAGACCAGGGGGTAATCCAATCAGGGTTTCTATCCCATGCTGTGAGGTGAGCTGTGCCAGCAGCGCTTCTGCCTGTTGAAGGTTTGGGTACCAACCCAGGTATAGGGCACGGCCATCACCGATGGGATTTTCTGTCAGGCATGCCTGCCCAGCAAATGGACCGGAGGTGTACTCAGCCAGAGGAATTACTCCCTGGGAGGGGGTCAGGGATTCAGCCCAGAATGATGCTGGTCCTTTCATATTTGGGATGCTTGACCGGAGATCATAACTGACTTCAGGAGGTAGAGCAAACCATTGGGAAACGGATATCCCTAACAAATCCTTAAAAACACCTGGCAAAGGCAGATCAGTCACAAGATTTGATGGCGTTTTGAATCCAGAGCGAACGCCGAGAAGAATCGACCTGCCCTGTTTGGCTAAAGCTGCGAGACGTTCAGCAAGCGTATCGTTTCCTAAGAAAGTGGTCGGAATAACTATGATTTTATATTGGCTAAGGTCCACTTGGGGTGATATCAGATCCACGTTGATACCCAATCGTTGGCAAGCTCGATAGAAAACGAAAAGATGCCGTAAATAATCAAAGCCCTGGCGGTGGGGTTGGAGTTGGATTGCCCAGAGATCATTATAATCAAGCACGAGAGCGATGGAGGCTGTAATGGGCTCCCCTTGTATTTTATCCATCAATTCTATTTCATCTTTCATAGTCAGCAGATCAACGTAGCCAATATCTGGTGTTCCATCATGACGGCGTAAACCGGTATGGTGCTGTTCAAAACCAAAACGTGATGCCCGCCAGCGGAAGTAAATGATCGCCTCCGCTCCACAAGCCAGCGCGTGCCAGGTCCACAGGCGAACTGCTCCAGGACGAACACCGGAATTAAAGATGCTCCAATTAATGCCACCGGTTTGTTGTTCCATAACCCAGAAGGGAATTTGTTTTAGCCCATAGGCGAGCGAATGGAAAAATCCAGTTATAGCAGGATCACCCAGGTCGTGGTCATAAGCAGGGGGTGATTCACCTATCGCATATAGATTTTGGCTTTCAGTTTCTGCGTAGCCGGTAGGATATGAGTCCCAAGAGATAAAATCCAGATTCGCAGCGAGGTTATGATAATCCAGATCAGTCAGGCTGGCGATGATATTATGGGTGATGAATTGAGATCCAGAAATGACAGGTCGGAGATTAATAATTTGTAACTCCTGGTAGGCAACCCAGGAGTCTGAAAAAAAACGGAAATAATCCAAAACATGACTGGGATTGGGTTCAGCAACGGTTAGATTTGGTGGTTCGATTTGTTCCCACTGAAAATAGGTTTGACTCCAAAAGATCGTTCCCCAAGCCTGGTTAAGTGCATCCAGGGTTTGATATTTGTTGATCAACCAGGTTTGGAAAGCGGCCTGACAATTTTCGCAGTAGCAGTATGGTAAATAGCAGGCGAACTCATTATCAATCTGCCATCCGATCACTGATGGATGGTCGCCATAGCGTTTGGCCATTGCCTTTACAATTCTTTCGGTATGGTGTTGGAAAGTGGGATTATTTGGGCAATAATGCCGCCGTGAGCCAAAACGTCGTCTTTGACCTCTTTCATCTACAGGAAGGATATCCGGGTTTGTTAAAACGAGCCAGGCTGGCGGGGCGGCAGTAGGTGTGCAGAGTACGATCTCAAGACCCTCTGATACTAATACCTGAATGACTTCATCGAGCCAAGTCCAGTTGTAGTTCCCTTGGCTGGGTTCCATCAGCGCCCACGCAAATTCGGAAATACGCACAATGGAGATGCCTGCCTCGCGCATTTGCTGAGCGTCGATAGCCCAACGATCAGAAGGCCAATGTTCAGGGTAATAGCAGACACCGAGTTTCATAGAGGTTTTAATCTGATGAGTTGAGGTTGGACCATAAACTTAAACAAAATAGGATACAGAATAATCTTTAGTATACACTGTATACCTTTAGAAGACCCCTTGCATTTTACTTTGTAGAACCGAGTGTCAACCCCTCGATGAAGTAGCGCTGCAGGAAGAGGAAAACCAGCAGTGTAGGCAGGGTGCCAATCAAAGCGCCTGCCACGATGACAGGCCAATCTGTGACGTATTGTCCCTGCAGGGTAGCTAAACCGGCAGTAATGGGCTTAAGCTGGTCACTACGTAACAATATGATTGCCCAGAGGTAGTCGTTAAAAATCCAAGTGAATTCGAGTGTAGCGACAGCTGCAATAGCGGGCAGTGTTAATGGAATCATTATTTGACCCCAGATCCGTATCTCGGAGCAGCCATCAATTCGCGCTGCATCGATGATTTCGCCCGGAACGGTACGCATATAATTCCGCAGCATAAAGGTGCAGAACCCGAGTTGGAAGGCGGTGTGAAAGAAGATCAACCCCCAATAAGTATCGTAAAGACCCAAAGCGTCCGTCAGACGGAAAACTGGCAGCATCAAAATCTGAAAAGGCAACAACATTCCCCCAACGAAAGTAAAGAAGATCAAACGATTTGCTGAAAATTTAAACCTGGCTAAGGCGTAAGCGGATAGCGAGGAGAACAACATGGTTAACGCGAGCGATGGAATTGTGATAATGAAGCTATTTGGCAGGTATCGGTTCAGACCTCCTCGATCCCAAGCCGTTTTGAAATTTTCCAGGGTGAGAGTATCTGGCCAGGAAATGAATCCATTGGTTAAAATGTCGCTGAAGGTGCGCAAGGATGTGACCAGGCTTGTGAGAATGGGTATAAACCACAGCAAAGCGGTACTTATCAATACGAGATAAACGAGAACCCTCCAGGGAGACTTGAAATAATTGCTGGTATTCTTCATTACTAATACTCCAATTCGTCTTGCATCACACGCCACAGATAAGCAAAAATAAAGGTTAAGCTGAGCAGGAACAATACAACCGCAATGGCCGCGCCGTACCCCATTTTATAATTATTAAATGATTCAATATACATAAAATTTGCCAGCACAGAGGAGGCATTTGCAGGACCCCCACGCGTCATCACGGATACCAGGTCGAAAGCTCTCAACGAGTCGATCACGCTGATGACAAGGACGATGATGGTGACCGGAGTAAGTAAAGGAAGTATTACTCTCCAGAAAGTTTGCCAATTACTAGCGCCGTCCACACAAGCGGCATCTAATAGTTGAGGATTGATGCTTTTTAAACCAGCTAGATACAGTACCATCACATAACCAACTTGCCGCCAGATCGCAACGATGATAATCGACCAAAGTACAATATCGCGGTTGCTCAACCAGCCAGGACCTTTTTCTACCAGGCCGGTTGCTACAAGAGCAATATTAATCAATCCCCCCTTCGGGTGATACATCCATCCCCAGATCAAACCACTAACCACCATCGCTAATACCATGGGCAAGTAATAAACAATTTTGAAGATCTTTTCACCGGGTATGGCCTTGTTTAGCGCCATGGCTAAACCCAATCCAGAGACGACGGGGATGGTAATGAAGGAAATCAACCATTTCAGGTTGTTCTTCAGAGAGATGTAGAAGACCTTGTCTCTAAAAAGTTTCTCATAATTTTGTAACCCGATAAATGATGGCGTGGTAAGCCCGTTCCAATCTGTAAAACTAAGATAAAAAGTGTAAAACATTGGCCCAATTATCCAGACTAAATAAATTAGCACAGGTATGATCAAAAAAAGATAGGGAACAATATTGCGCTTAAAATTCGTCATAGGAAAAGTCCTATCAAGAAAAAAGAAGGTTCGTGGCGGTCAACTGCCACGAACCTAAAACGACTTTTATTCGCTTTCGAAGATTTCTTGGCGAGCCGCTTCTAGATCAGCAAGCAGTTCATCAATGCTATCAGGATCATCCCAGAAAGCCATAAAGGCGTTCATGCCTTCATCGGCCATCTCAGGCGTCGTGTCACGGTCATAGAATTGAGCGACGAAATCAGCGCCGTCGATGAGGGCAAGCCCTTTCTGCTGAATCTCGGTGAAGATCTCGCGATCCACACCACTGTTGGTGGGCAGACGGCCCAGGGTTTCAGCATAGTAGGTTTGTACATCAACACCACCAAGGTAAGCCAGGAAATTCTTGGCATTATCAATGTTCTGAGAGTTGGCGGCAATGAAGAAACCATCAGTGGGAGCATCTTCTCCAATGGGCATGGTGGGATCAATAATGGGGAAACGGAAGAAGTCCAGGTCGGGTTCCACCTCATCAGGTACACTGTCGCGAATGAAGTCACCCATCAAATACATGGCAGCTTCACCGGCGATCATTGGCTCCAGAGCTTCAGACCAGGAGTAAGCCGCGGCATCGGGTAGGAAGTATCCATTATCGAGCAGCACGCGCCAGTACTCAAATACTTCGGCAACGCGCGGATCGTCGTAGCTTTCCGTGCCCAACATCAAGTTGATATGGAATTCGGGACCATTGATACGCATGTTTAGATAGTCGAACCAAGCCGCAGCTGTCCAGCGATACTTGGTGCCGATGGCAATGGGGGTATAACCGTTTGCCTGTAGGGTATCACAGACTGCCAAAAATTCCTCCCAGGTTTCTGGCGTATCAAGACCCAGTTCCTCGAAGATGGAAACGCGGTAATATACCGCCCACCAGTACCAGGAAGTTGGCAGGAAGAATTGATTGCCGTCCACTGAGCTCATTGCTTTAAAGCCCTTGGGATAGCTCTCGTTCCAACCTTCACTTTCCCATAAATCACTGATGTCCATAATCTGGTCGTTGTCGATGAAGAATCGGGCTCGATTGCCGGCGAACCAGGTTAATACATCAGGAGGGGTAGAAGCGGTCAGGTAAGCGCGGATCGCTTGTTTAAAATCCTCGTGGGCCACAATGCTGTGGACAACCTCGATGTCAGGATTGAGATCACTATAGCGCTTGACTATTTCTTCGTCCGCGGCCCGAGGTTCAGGGTCTCCCTGGTAGGAGTTGTAAATCAATACACTCTTTTCTTTCTCAACCTCAACGGTTTCGATGATAGTTTTACCTTCTTTTTCGACAACTACAGTTTCTACTACGGTTACTGCCTCAGGGGCGGAGCAGGCTGCCAGGATTAGTACAAACCCTAAAAGCAGACCAAGGATTATAAAGGATGATTTGCGGTTCATTTATATCTCACTCCTCTTGATAGAAATACTGATTTGGTAGACAGGTGGAAACTTGTGCGATTTTGTTAAACGAGCTTCACCTCCTAGGTAGTAGTACTAAGCAGCCCGGTGGATTCGCGTTTGACGAGTTGGGCTTGAAGTAAGATTTGTTTGGGGGACATTTCACGCTTTTCCAATGTGTCAATAAGCAAGCGGGCAGCTTCGCGTCCAATGGAAAGAGTGTCCTGCCGCATCGTGGTTAGAGGGGGATCAAAATAAGATGACAAGGGCATATCGTCTATGCCGATAACTGAGAGTTCTTCAGGAACAGGGATGCCATTTTCGCGGGCAGCCCGCAACACACCAATAGCCATACGGTCATTTTGGGCAAAGATGGCGGAGGGAATAATCGCCCCAGTTAACAATTTCTGAAGGGCAAGGTATCCAGAAGTAGCTGTCCAATCTCCTGTAATTGTTAAGGCTGGATCAAATGTGATCCCATTTTCTTGGAGTGCCTCTTTATAACCTGCGCAGCGGTCTTGGGAGCAGTCCTCTTCCATTGGACCGGTAACAAGGGCAATCCGTTTATGATTGAGATCAATCAAGTGTTGGGTTGCCTTTCGAGCCGCGTTAAGATCATCCAGGGCGACTGAACCAACTGTTTCTTGTTCTCGATGTTGACTGATAAAGATGGTTGGTGCCTCCGAGGGTAATAGTTTATGACGATTATCGGCGTAGGGATTTATAACTAATAACCCTTCTGCCCTGGAACTTGTAAATAGCTCTTCGATTAATCGGGAAAAATCCTCTTCAGTTGGGGCGGAGGAGGTGACCAGAAAATAACCGTGCTTTCTAACCTCGGCCTCTGCACCCTCAATAATGTTGGCAAAAGTATAGTCTGTCAGGTTGGGAGAGATGCAGGCGAGGGTACAAGTATGTCCACGTGCCATGGAACGGGCGATCGCGTTGGGCCGATAGCCGAGTTCTTTAATGGCGGCTTCAACGCAGGTCCGAGTCTCTGGACGGACACGTTCGCTATTATTGATCACCCTAGATACAGTTTGGTGAGAGACGCCTGCATGATTAGCAACATCTCGGATCGTGATGCGTGAACGCGGCATTGTTTTCCTCCATGAATATGGGACAGAGCAGAGAGAAATGTTACCGGTCACGTGACCGGTAACATTATTGTAGCAATAAAAGGTTCAAGAGTCAAGTATGGAGAGTAAAATGGCAGTTTTCTTGATGATTTTTTGGGTTGTAATTCCCAGAGAAATGCTCTGGAAGGATTTGAGCACCGGCGTTAAAGGATATCAGATTTGAGAACAAAATCTGAACGAGGTATAGGTTTCGATGCGGGGCCATCAAGGATTAACGGCTTTTTTATCCCCCAAGAATCCCAAAATTTAAAAAAAACGAACTGATGTGAAAGATTTTACGCTATAGTGAAAGGAGTTAACCAAAACAATAATTTCTACCCTGACGTATAAAGCAAACGAAGTGCCTGATTACTATCTAGATCGCTTTAACTCAAGATTTGTTTCCTTAGCCCTCACCGATCTCCTAATGCCTTGAGAGAAATAGAGATATTATTTCTGACCCACGTAGATCCCGTAGCCAAAATACTCGGTTAAATCCGGTGGGGTAATGCCTTCTTGGCGGACAGATTTCAGGAATTCGCGGTAAGCGGGGTTCTTCAGGTACAGCTTAAACGCTCGCGGTAATGTCCCCAGCATGCCTGACCAACCATAGCGCTCAAGGATGCCCCGGGATTCTTCTTTGATACTGATAGGGCTCACCCTGGCGAAAATATCCATTAAACCCGCTTTAGAAAGCAGATTCTTCCACTCTTCAGGACGCAGGGGTTTTACACTGGCGCCCAGGTCCTGGGAAGCCCAGGCAACGACCTCAGGAGGGACAGGGGTTTTCAGCCAGGTGCTCTCATTAAGAGCAACAAATCCACCAGCTTTGGTCACCCGGGCATATTCCCGAACCGCAAGCCCTTTATCCTCCGGGAAGGCGGTCACAGACTCGGTGATCACGGCGTCAAAGGTTTCATCCGGAAAGGGCAGGTCCTGGGCATCGGCAGTTTTAAATTCCACCATCCCTGTGAGCTTTTCCCGTGATGCTCTTTCCCGGGAGCGATTAACCATTTCCTCATTGATGTCCACCCCCATCACCCTGCATCCGACAGTTTTTGCCAGAAAACAAGGGGTAGTTCCTACCCCACAGCCGACATCTAGCACATAGCTGTCCCTGGTGATCCGGCAGCGCTCGATGATTTCCTCGGTGGCTGCCTGGCCGCCGAGATGTTTGGTGACCCCTACGTAGGCAGCAAAGTCAAAAAAGGATTCTGTGTGTTTCATATTATTTATGATAGAGCATACGGCTTTCGAATGCAAGATACATAAGGACGATTTTATCCTGGTCAAAAAGGAGTAGAGGGGCAGTATAGGTTCTGGAGGAAGATAATACCAGTGTTCAGTATCCAGTGAGTAGTGAATAGCAGGGGCGACCCGGATAATCAGTAAACAGTAATCAGTAGGTCAGTAATCTGTAGGGGCGACGCAGCGCGTCGCCCTCACCGTTATTACTCTGTCAGTGCCAACGAACCCTGAGCCTGTCGAAGGGGAGCGCGGCAATCTCCTCATTATCGCTACAGCCCGGTCCTTCGACGAGCCTGTACCGAGTGAAGCGCAGCGGAATCGAGGTGCTCAGGACAGGTAATAGCGCGAGTCAGTCTCTCACAAGGTTCAGGGGATTGCCACGTCGGGAATCTGCGATTCCCTCCTCGCAATGATAGAAGATAATAACTCCTCTATTTGTCATTCCGAGTGAAACGAGGAATCCATCAAGAGCATCAACTCCTAAAATCCTGGAATAACATCCTAAGTTAAAACCATTTTTGATCTCTTCAGGGATCCTTCGCTTCGCTCAGGATGACAAATGATAAGCATCCTGAGTAACTTGAGCAGATCCCGACAACGAGCACGAATTATTGTGATATTTCAATTTTCCTCGGGATAATAACCAATTTTAAGTTAGAATTATCAATAACTTAATGGAATATTGAAAAAGGATTAATCCATGCCCTCCAAACGATTCCACCTCATGCTGATTATTTCTTTGTTACTTTCCCTTAGCCTGGCCTGTGCCCTGACAGGTGAGTCGACAGAGCCTCCCGGGGTTGAAGAGGACCTCGTCGCCACTGGAGTAGCAGAAACGATAGCTGCTGTGGAAACCGAATCACACCCTGTCCCTGATAATGAAACCGAAACTGATCCGATGCCGGAACCTGATATCGTATTCCAGGGGGTCAGCTTTGCTTTTGACCCCTCCCTGGCGGAATCGGTTAATGCTGAAAATATTCCCGGTGAAGGAGACGAAAACGCCTTTTTCAGTACACCGGATCACCTCAGTTTTACTTTTAACAACTACGCCCTGGTCGATGCTTTCCATACCCCGGTTATCAAGATCTACTCGGTGGAGGAATTCCGGGCTGTCAATGGGACTGTGGGAGAAAGCCTGGACACATTGAAGGCTGTGATCGATTCCCAACCCGTGTATGACGAAAATATTTTTGTAGCTGACATGTTTGGCGCAGCTCAATATTTTCGCAGCTTAATAGGCTACCTGAGGTTTCAAAATGGCACTGGAGTGCGGTTTATCACCCAGTACGGGCAGGACGCTTCTCCAATCGGCTGGCCAAGTCTGATTTATGCCTTCCAGGGATTTACAAATGATGGGCAGTATTATGTCAGCGCCATCTTCCCAATCTCCCATCCTTCATTACCGGATCCGGATGAGGTAGTTATGGATGACGCTTTTTATGATAACTTCCTGAACTACAAAGCAGATACTCAAATGCTCCTGGACCTTCAGGAACTGGATACTTTTGTGCCGTCTGCCCTTTTGCTGGATGGGGTGATTGAGTCGACCTTAGTAGAAAGCCAGTAAACTTTGTTGTCCATTTTTTGTATAGTATAAAAACATCCCGTATATTAACAATATATAGAGTCGAAACCCGATTTAATTCAATAAGGGAGAGTCCTCAAACCTAAAAATAAGGTTCCTTCTAGCAGTACACAGATTACTTCATACCCGTGTTATGGTCTCATAAAATACCAAATATTTACCCAGAGGAGGAGAACCCATGAATATCTTCAAGAAGAATCGATCTGCAGCAATGTTAGGATTGATTGCCGTAGTGCTGGTAACCATGACCTGCGCTTGTCCAATTCAATTTCCATTTCCCAGAGCCACTCCAACACCCACGCCGACCCCGACACCGCTACCGGTGCTGGCTGATTATGGCGACGCCCCGGATGGCGACCAGAATATGGATACCGGGTATTACGGTCTGAGCGGTGGACCTTGGATATTCACATACGGTAACGCCGGGATAAGTGCAGGATTTCCCACCATGGGAGAAGACCCGGTCCCGGGTGCTTTTACGAATGATGTGGATCAATTCTGGATTGGTCCCCTTTTCGGCGGCTCCAATTTGGCTGATACACCCAGTAGAGAAGATGACGCAGATGATCCTGTGGATCCGGATATGGTACCCAATCTGCAGACCCCTGGCGGTCGGGCAGATTGTGACAAGGAGAACGGGACCCACAATCCGGCCTCAACAGGCTGCATGCCGGTGCCTCCCTGGTCGATCCCCATGAACGCGCGGATATCGATCTTCTTTGGATACCCACCATTGGGTATCTGGCTCACCGCGGCGCATGCCTCCGAGAATATGACCTACGATGGGCCGATCTACTGGAATCTGGCCATCGACCTCAACCAGAGTGGGGCATGGGATAGTGGGGACGAATGGGTTGTTCGAGATGAGGTCTTTTACCTTGGACCAGGTGAAACTGAGGTTTTACTTTCTCCAGCTTTTAGAGTCCCAGCTTCCGGTATGCCCTGGGGACGGATTAACTTCCCCTTCTGGGTCCGGAGTATGGTGACCTCGGAAAGCGTCAAGGATAAGCTTGGTTCTGGCACCTGGGATGGGCGAGGTCCTGATGATGGTTTTGCTGTTGGAGAGGTGGAGGACTACTTTGTAGAGTGGCGCCCCATCGGACAGATCCTGCCCAATCCACCTCAGCCTATTCAAGCAAATGGCTGTGGCGCGAACGCAGGCGAATTATTTAGTGACACTCTTGTCGGGTCGGATTTCTTTGAAATCGAACCGGGAGATGGGATTGACAGCCTGCAGATCTTCGGCGTTGAAGGAACGGAAGGGTTTGGAGAGGTGTTTTCAACTGAGATGCTGCCCCTGGACCTGAATGGCAGCACACCTTTCTCCGTGGGCGGAAGTGACCTGGAGGTCAGTATTAATAATAGGTACGTGAGAGTAGACGGTGATGTGGCGGAGGAGGGAGTTCGTTTAATTGCCATCCCCGGGTTAATGGATCCTGGTGAGTGCAGTGGAACTGGGCCAGTTGGGACAGGTGGAGATTATTGGCAGACGTTAAGTCTGATACCTCCAGAAGAAGATGGCTTATTTGGGCCCTATAACGTTACGTTTGTATATCACTTTGGGTGTCCTGATAACAACCAGCTTGTGAAAGGTGAAAACATTAAACAAATAAATGTTGAAGAGGGCAGTATCAAGTTCACCGGAGACCCACCCTTTATTAACGTCAGCGGGGAGTTTAATTCCGAGGACGGAAGTTTCACTGCCGAAGGGAGCGGCGATGTTGCCGGATTCTCAAATATCGCCGCCACGTTTGAAGGCACACTCACGGAAGCGGGACTAACCGGCCAATATACCATGGGCGCGAACGGTGGTTTGCCGGGAGGCAACTCGGTTACTTATCAAGTTACCGGAACAAAAGCTGATGGATCAGGAGAAGCTGAAGAACCCCCCGCCACCGGATCACCGGGGGTTACCAATGCGATCGATGCCTTTATCCAGGTATTCAACGGCGCCTTCCAGGATGGGGATCCGGAGCCGCTCTACCAGCTGCTTGACCCGGCTGTGATTGATCTGTATGGAGAGGAGGCCTGCCGGACCTATACCGAGACTATTGTCGATACCCCGACCTCCATTGAGTATCTGGATGCTTCAAGGGTCGAGGCCTGGAATTGGGAACAGGATAACGCTGTGGTACCGGTGGATTTTGCCTACGCGGTTCAAGTAAATTTTACCTCCCAAGGTCAAACCCAGCAGCAAGAAATCCATCTGACCCTGCCGGGTGATAACTCAGTGCGCTGGTTTACAGATTGCGGGGACCCGCTTCCGTAAACAGTAAGCAGTATTCAATAATCAGTAGGGGCGACTCGGTGAGTCGCCCCTACTGTTTTGCTTTCATAGCGAGACAACCCAAGGTTGAGCCTGTCCCGAGCGTAGTCGAGGGATGGCAATCTCCTGTTATTAATAGCCTCCATTCGCTCGGTGGTTTCCCCTCCAGGGTCCTTCGGAAAACCGTGGGTTCGATAGAGGAAGTCCCTCTAAAGAGGGACTCCCCCCAATTTGTCATCCTGACCCTGAGTGGACGCGAAGCGGGAGTCGAAGGGGAAGGATCCATAATGAGAACAGACTCCAAAGATATTTTAAGCTTAGTTATTATTTCTCTTGAGGGACTCCTCGCTGCGCTCGGAATGACAAACAAGGGAAAATCATAACCATCAATTTCTACCTCCCTGTACTCCGTCCCCCGTCTTATGCCACATCGTCTCCCTATTCTCAGCGAGGGTTTGGTACAATCCCGGTATGTCCTTTTTCACCTTTATCCTGGAAGCGGTAGCCGTTTCGCTCTCCGGCGTGCTGGCGCCGGGGCCGATCACTTCGGTCAGTGTGGGGTACGGGAGCGAAAACCCGCGGGCGGGCGCCTGGGTGGCGGTAGGACACGGGCTGGTGGAGTTCCCGGTGATGGCGGCCGTGTTCCTGGGTGTGGGGGCGGTGATGGACCTGCCCTGGGTGCGGACGGCGATTTCCTTGGTGGGGGGTGCCTTTTTACTCTACATGGGAATCGATATGCTGCGTAACATCCGTCAGGAGGAAATCCGCGGGTCGGTCAGCGCTCGGTCTCCAATTGCGGCGGGGGCGCTGCTGAGCATCGGTAATCCTTATTTCCTGATCTGGTGGGCTACGGTGGGAGCGGGGTTGATCCTGCGTTCCACTGAATTTGGGCTGCTGGGCGTGGCGGCTTTCGCGATCGGCCACTGGTTGTGCGACCTGGGGTGGGACAGCTTTTTATCGACCCTGTCCTTTCGAGGGGGGCAGTTTTTTGGGAAGCGCTTCCAGCAAGTGGTGTTCGCGATTACGGGAGCTTTCCTTCTGTTCTATAGTGGAAAATTGTTATTAGAAGGAATCAGGGCGGTAGTCGGTGTTCAGTAAGTAGTGAGTAACAAATAGCAGGGGCGACGCGGATAATCAGTAAGCAGTATGCAGTAATCAGTAGAGGCGACCCGGCGGGTCGCCCTTTGTTTTTCTGTCTTTGCGAGCGAACGTAGTCCGCGTGGCAATCTCCTATTTATCTTCGATTTACACCGGGGGATTTCCCCGCCAGGGTGCTACGCAAAAATCCCGACATAGGGCTGACGCCGAACGTCGACCTGCGTCGACTTGGAATTTCATCTTTTCAAAATTGTCCTTTTTTGATTTGTCATCCAGAACGTAGTGAAGGATCTCAAAAACAAACAAAAATCAAATGGACCTGTGATGCAATTTATCAAACCTTTGTCGTTTCAACGCATTATGGATTCCTCGCTAAGCTCGGAATGACAAAAAAAGGAGGAATATGCTATTGGTATCATTGCACTTAGTTACGGTGTCGCCTTGCGTCAGCTGCTCAGGACTCCTCGCAATGACAGTGGCCATGATAATCCGGCGACTTAAGTCGCGGGCTCTATAAAGAAAGTCCCTCCACAGAGGGACTTCTGTTTCTACGATAGTAGGCAAGTTCTCCAAACTTCAACGTTCAACGTTTTAACGTTTGGTCCATCCCCAGTCTTGAGCAGAGCGCTTTACGAAGTAAAGAGAGAAGTCGAAGGGCCGGTCTTCCGTCATCCATTAACCAAGAATCCCTTTCATCTGCCCTTTATAAGCTTCAAAGGAATCTTTTCCTTGTAAAGTCAGTCTGCACAGCGTACGGGGGATTTTTCCCTGGAAGGATTTTTGGATCTCGATTAATCCGGCGTCCTCAAGTTTAGTGAGGTGAACGGAAAGGTTGCCTTTGGTCAGCTGGGTGGCTTTCTGTAAATACAGGAAGTCGGCGCTTTCTACTGCGTCCAGGATGGTGAGCACTGCCAGGCGGGCCGGCTCATGGATGATTTTATCGACTTCGGTCAATTCGGCCCAGCTGCCATTGATGGGGTGTTCTTTTTCAGGCATTGCTGCCTCCGACATTCTCGGGCAGAGGGTTTTCGGTCAGGTATTTTCGCAGAGCAAAACCTCCGCTGGTTATCAGAGCGAGACCGGTGAAAACAAAGGTTAGTGCAAACCCGGCATGTTCACTCCCTGGGAGGAACGCCAGGACAACCCCTAAAACCAGACTTAATACCCCAATTAGAATCAATCGGTGCAGATCCACCTGGGCGCCAATGGAGATCAGTACAAGAAACATGATTGTACCGCCAGCAACAGATTCCCGGTTGAGCCACTCAAAAGGCAGTAACCAGACCACAACCACCATCGCCAGTGCGCCGCCAATCACCAGCCAACGGTAGGGGTTGGGTTTGGTTTTGTAATCGATAAAACCCGTACGGGGATAAACCAGCTGTTCTTTATAGGTTTTAACAAGGCGCTGGACGCCATAAATCCCGCCAATCGTAAGAATAGGTAAGAGGATCCAGGCTATGATGGACAGCGGTGAGCCAGAGGGTAGGATGCTGAGCAGCCAGGTGTCGAGGCCGATGATGGCAAACAGGATCCCCACCGCCAGCTCCACCAGCCCGTCCTGGTAGTAATAGCGGAAAGTTTGTTTTTGGATTTGTTCTATATTCTCAGTCATGATATTGCTCCTTTTTATCACACATAAACCAGTTTGTATTGTAGACCAGTCTATAGATATTATACACAAATACTGAATGTTGTCAAGTTTAATGTTTAAGGTTTAAGGTTGAGTTGACGACAGGAGGTGGGACTTCTGCCTAATTTGTCATCCTGAGCCCTTCGACTCTACTCAGGACAGGCGCGGCAATCTCCTTGTCAACAGGAGATTGCTTCGCTGCGCTTGCAATGACAGAGGACCATGGTAGACCGGCTCTTTGCCCGGTGACTTAAGTCACGGGCTCCATATTGAAAGTCCCTCTTTAGAGGGACTTCTGTTTCTACACTAGTAGTAAATTCCTGTAACGTTTAACCTTAAACGTTAAACTTGTGATAATCGGTCTTCCGCCTTGATTAGATCCCCAGATCTTCCATAATCCGGTTCGCGGCCAGGCGGCCGGAGACCATCACGATCGGCACTCCTGTACCGGGGCGGGTGCTGGCGCCTACAAAATAGAGGTTTTTGTATTGGGGATGTTGGAAATCCGGACGGAACCAGCCCAGCTGGAACAGATTATGGGACAGGCCGTGGGTCGAGCCTTTAGCCAGATTGTAACGGGCATGCCAGGATTGGGGAGTGAAGCTGGTCTCAAATTTAATGTGATCTTCAAGGTCATCGATCCCCAGCAGATTTAATCGTTTAAAAATAGCCTGACGAGCTTTATCCCTTAAATTAACCCAATCCTGATCCCCCTTTCCGGAAAAGTGACCCACCGGGGCGATACCGATCAAAGTGTCCTGGCCTTGCGGTGCCATGCCCGGATCCAGCCGGGTGGGAGCATGGATGTAAATGCTAGGATTTTCTGGGAGGGTTAACTGATCGATAATGCTGTCAAAGTTTTCCTTATAGTCGTCAGCTAAAAAGAGGGTGTGGGGACCGAGCTGATCGTAGACCTTGTCCACACCCCAGAAGAAGGAGAAAGTGCTGCAGGAGTAGCGTTTACGCTCCATCCGCCGGGCGTGGTGGCTGTCTGGGAGAAGTTCCTGATAAGTATAGGGCAGGTCGGCATTGGAGAGGATTACATCGGCCTTTAAGTTGGGATACTCAACGGTCGATAAACCCAGTACAGTATTTCCATCGGTGTGAATCTTTTCCACTTCTTCGTCAAAAATAAACTCCACCCCGGCGTCCCGGGCCAGGTCCATAAGGACCTCGACAATGGTATACATCCCGCCTTTGGGGTAATACACCCCGTGCGCCAACTCGGAATAGGGCATAAGCGAGAAAGTGGCTGGACCATCAAAGGGGCTTAAGCCCATGTAAACATCCTGGAAAGTGAAGGCGGATTTTAAGCGGGGGTTCTTAAAATACCCTGCCATATTACGGTAGTGTTTGGTGAAAGGTTTAACTTGGAAAATAAGGGGGATATTGCGGGGATGTATAAAATCAAACAAGGTCCGGAAATCCTGGTGTACAAATCCCTTGATGCCCTGGTGATAGTGGCGGTAGCCTTCCTCCAGGTAGCGCAGGAAACCCTTTCCACTCCCCGGTTCAATATTTTCCAGCTGGGATTCGAGGGCTTTCAGGTCCGAAGTTAATGCCAGCTGGCTGCCGTCGTCAAAGACCAGGTGATAGGTGGGGTCTACCCGCACCAAATCCAGGCTGTTAAACAGAGAGGATCCCAGCGACTGGAACTCGGCATCGTAGAGCAGAGGCATCACTAGCAGGGTGGGCCCGGTATCGAAGGTATGACCCTGACGGCGCATGATATCCACCCGACCGCCGGGCTGATCGTTCTTTTCGTAAACAGTGACCTGGCAGCCGCGCTTAGCCAGATGGGTGGCAGCCGTAATCCCACCAATGCCGGCACCGATGACAATGATTTTTGGCGTTTTCATGTGTTCGTGATCTCAATTCCGGGTTGGGGTAATGGGATGTAAGTCCGTTTCCAGAACGGTATTTTCCTGAAGGATTTAAGGGTGTTCCAGACCATCCACAGGGCAGAACGGAAGCTCTTGCGATCGGGGTATTCCAAACGCAGGCAGAAATTTTCGCGTTCGATGGTACGCAGGACCCATTCGAAACGGGCGGTATAGGCATATCCAGCTAACCGACAGCGGAGGTTCTTAACCTGGGAAAGATAAGCTCGACCAGCCTTGAAATAAGTCCGGGCCAACTTGACACGACTGCAGACCCATTTACGGTAGGCTTCCTTTTGGTTATCACAGGGAGTCAAGCGGTGCGCCAGTAAATATTCCTGGGGGATGTTATGGTAGCCCTGCCGGGTATCATCCAGGGCGTCCCGCAGCATATGGGTGATGTGGGCGGCGGTGACCGCCAGGTAGCGGTTTTCGTTCTGGGGCGCGTAATGGCCGTGGCCGATGAAGTAATGCATGGCTTCAGTGACCGCCACCGCCAAATTATGGGCATATTCTTCCAATTCAGTCTGGGAAATCAACTTCCCGCGGCGCCCGGCGTCAAATTCCATCACCGCCATCATGCGGTCCAGGTAGTTGTAAAGCCCGGAATCTGGGTCGGGATCGGTTTTAACCAGATCTTGGAGCAGTTTTTCCTCGGGGCTGAGTTCGAGAGGGATGACCCCCCGGTAGAGATCTTCCATTAAGCCACGCTGGCGTTCAGCAAAGACAGCTTTTTCCGCTTGGGTGCCTTCCGCGGCGTCCAGGATATCATCCACCCAGCGAAAATAGGCGTAAGCCCGGAAGGCATCCTGAACGCGGTCCCGGTCGACCAGCAGGCGGATCATGGTGTAGGTTTGTTTGCTGGATTGGCGGGTAATGGAAGCTGCTAGAGAACCGAGCTCGGAATGGGACGTAATCATGGGTTTCCTTGTGTATAACAATCATTGTATTATACGAGAATTGGAGGGAAAAGTCGCAATTGCTTTAGAAGAAGTACGCAAGGGTGCCCCGGATGATTAGTAAGCAGTAATCAGTGGGTCAGTAATCAGCCCTTCGATACCTCGGCACTGCGTGCCTTCTACTCAGGACAGGTAGGGGCGACGCGGTGCGTCGCCCTTTTGTTTGCGCTTGGAAAACTTTCGTCTCCGCTCAAGAAAGGCACGGCAATCTCCTCAATCCCAGGTTCACCCGCCGACTTAAGTCGCGGGCTCTATATAGTAAGTCCCTCTTTAGAGGGACTTCTGCAGCTGCTCCTGTTGTCTGTACCAGATCTAACTCTACTCAGCTCTTGCTTATAAATTATAATGATTATATATAAGCCATGATCCCTGCAGCTTGGGACTGGAAAGTAAATCATGAGGTAATCGCTTGAAACTTAATGGGACTCATTTAACACTTGAAGAAGTTGTCGCTATAGCCAGGGACGGCCAAAAAGTTGACCCCCTTTCAAATTCGGTGAAGGAAGATCTGATATCCAGCAGCCAATGGATCCAGGACGTGATAAACGAAGGGGAGACAATTGTCTACGGTGTAAACACAGGATTTGGACCGCTTGCCAGCCAACAAATACCGGCTGACCAAACAAAACAGCTCTCGCAAAATCTGATTTTAACCAGTCTTGTGGGGGTGGGTCCGCCGCTGCCCGTGGACGTCGTCCGGGCCATGATGCTCATTCGGGTGAATTCCCTGGCGAAAGGCTTCTCGGGAGTCCGCCCAGTGGTGCTGCAGACCTTAATCGAGATGCTGAATGCTGGCGTCACGCCCCATGTACCGCGTAAAGGATCACTCGGCGCCAGCGGTGATTTAGCACCCTTGTCTCATATGGCCTGTGTCATGATTCGAGGTGCGGCTGAAGAAGCCGAGGACTATAGCGGGCAGGCCTGGTTTAATGGTCAACTGATGAGCGGGGCAGAGGCGATGGCGCAAGGGGGGATAAAGCGCATCACCCTCGAGGCTAAGGAGGGATTGGCACTCAGTAATGGCACGAGCTTCATGGCCGCAATCGCTGCCCTGACCGTTATGGGTGCGGAAAATTTAATCCGCCATGCTGAAATTGCCGCAGCGCTCAGCATGGAAGCTTTGGCAGGCGTTTCGGACGCCTTCCAACCAGCTCTTCATGAAGTGAATAATCAGCCCGGTCAGATCAAAACGGCAGCCAATCTACGTAAACTGCTTTCAGGAAGCAGGTTGATCGATTCAGACCCGGAGCGCATTCAAGATGCCTACAGCCTGCGCTGTACCCCGCAAGTTTTAGGGCCTTCGAGAGATATCGTGGCTTTTCTTCGAGAGAGGGTTACCGCTGCCATTAATGCGGCCACGGATAATCCCCTGATTTTTATGGAGCTTCCGGATGATCGACCGACTAAAGCAGTATCAGGCGGTAACTTCCATGGCGAAGGTCTGGCAATGTGGCTCGATTTCCTTGGTATCACCATGGCCTCAATGGGTAACATCTCAGAGCGCCGAACCTTTCGCTTACTGACACCTGAGTTGAGCGGCGGCCTTCCTGCCATGCTCGTGCCAAATCCAGGTCTGGACAGCGGTTTGATGATGCCCCAGTACACTGCGGCGGCCCTGGTTTCAGAGAACAAAACCCTGGCGCATCCTGATAGCGTCGATTCGATCCCCTCTAGCGGCAACCAGGAGGATTATGTCAGTATGGGTGCCAACGCTGCTCTGCATGCTATGGAAATCGCAGAGAATCTGCACTACATTATCGCTGTTGAATTACTCACCGCGGCCCAGGGGATCGATCTTCGGAAGGATGGTCCCCAAAAACTGGCGCCGGCTACGTTGGCTGCCTATCAGGAGATCCGCGAGAAGATTAAATTCCTGGATAAAGACCGCCAACTCACGCCGGATATCGAAGCTCTGGCGTCTTTAATTCGTTCCGGTGAAATTCTGAAAGCGGTTCAGAATGTAGTGGGAGAAAATTTTTAACCCTGGAGGAACCACTAATGACCTTAACCTATTTTATAAAGAGGAGGGGTATTAGATAATGGCTGCCAATACAAAAGCTTTCCTCCGGGTCCTTGATTCATCCGAAAACACAACGGGCGGGGGGACGGCTTCAGCTGTAGCCGGAGCCATGGCGGCAGCCCTGGTGGCCATGGTAGCCAGACTTTCCATTGGGAAACAAGACCTGGAAGATGAAGATTTCTACCGCGAAATAATAAAGGAAGCCGAGTCTCTTTCGACGGAACTCATGGACGGCGGCAGCGAGGATTCGGAGGCTTATAGCGCTATCCGGGAGTCTTTTCGCCTGCCCAAAGAGACAGAAGAACAAAAAAATCTCAGGACCGAGGCGATTGAGGATGCTATGATCCATGCGGCACGAGTTCCGATGCTGAACGCCAAACACTGCCAGCGCATTTTAAAACTTGCTGGTCGTCTGAAAGGGCGATCCAATCCCAATGCAGCCTCCGACCTTGAGTGCGGCGAGCACCTTGCCCGGGCAGGCATGCTGGGATGTGTGGCCAATGTGAAGATCAATCTCCCGGGAATCAAGGATGAAGAGCGGAAAGCAGGAATTATACGGGAAGTTGAGGAGCTTACCAAAACTAAAAGGCAACCTTATGAAAAAAGTGCTGCTTTGTGAACCCAATATCAGTGAGGGGCGTGACCAAGCCCTAGTGGCGCAAGTTCTTGCCCCAATCCAGGAGGCCAAGGGAATTCGAATCCTGGATATTTCGTCTGACGCCGATCATAATCGATCTGTCTTCACCTATCTTGGTGATCCAGAAGAGATCCTCGAAGTTACACAGAAGATGGCAGCAAAAGCTATTGAACTGATCAACATGGAGGGGCATCAGGGGTCTCATCCCCGAATGGGAGCGGTCGATGTGGTGCCATTTATCCCTGTCCGGGGAATGGAGAACGTTGAAGCAATCGAAATTGCCCGCCGTTTTGGAAAATTTCTGGGCGATTTGGGAGTGCCCCTGTATTACTACGAAGATGCCGCCACACAGCCAGAGCGGTCAAGTCTTCCTGTAATCCGTAAGGGGCAGTACGAAGGGCTCAAAGAGAAGCTTAAGGATCCAGCCTGGCAGCCGGATGAGGGACCTTTATTATTCAATCCAAAAAGCGGAGCCACAGTAACCGGTGTTCGTTTCCCCCTCGTTGCCTTCAACGTTAATTTACGCACAGACGATCTTAAGATTGCCGATAACATTGCCCGCGCTGTGCGGCATATTAATGGCGGCTTTCGTTATGTTCGTGCTATTGGCCTCGCCCTCGAAGATCAAGGGATGGTACAGGTCTCGATGAACCTGATTAATTACACCAAGACTCCGGTGCCGCGTGTCCTGGAAACCATCCGTTCCGAAGCCGCCCGATATGGCATCCAGATTGCTGGGACCGAGTTTGTCGGCCCAGTACCTATAGGGGTCTTCGACGAGATAATGAAGAGCTATCTGCAGGCCCATGATTTTGATCTGAATCAAATTATAGAACTGGCATTGCTTGACTAAAATTATTAAATATATTGTCAAAGGAGACACCGTTGAACACAAAAATCTATTATGAGGTAAAGGCTCAACGTGGGCCAACATTACGCTGCAAGGGATGGAAACAGGAAGGCCTGCTGCGTATGCTGGAAAACAATATGGAGAACGCCGAAAGCCCGGAGCGGCTGGTTATTTATGGCGGTATTGGAAAATGCGCCCGGAATTGGGAGAGTTATCACGCCATTGTCGATTCCCTCTTGAATCTGGAGAACGATGAAACACTGGCGGTACAATCGGGGATGCCGGTGGCAATCTTTAAAACCCACCGTTTGGCTCCGCGAGTGCTGATGGCCAATACAAATATCATGAAAGCCACCTGGCCGATTTTCTATGATCTGCAGGATAAGAACCTCACCATGTTCGCCCAATACACTGCCGGTCCCTGGGAATACATCGGCACGCAGGGTGTAATCCAGGGCACGTTTGAAACCCTGGCCGCAGTTGGCGATAAGGAATTCGGTGGGTCATTGGTGGGCCGCATATACTTCACTGCCGGTTTGGGCGGTATGGGGCGGAACCAACCTCGCGCTATGACAATGCATGGGGGTGTATGCGTTGTCGTAGACGCCGATGAAAAGATCATCGATCGGGCGGTAGAACGCGGTTTCCTTGATGTCAAAGCAGGTTCCCTAGAAGAAGCCATAAAGATTGCAGAAGAGGCCAAGGCCAAGGAGCAACCGCTGGGAGTCGGTTTCCATGGTAATGCAGCAGAAATGTTCCCCAAGGCCTTGGAATTGGGTTGGAAACCCGATGTGATTTCTGAAATGTGCCCTTGCCACGATCCGCTCTCCTATATCCCGGCCGGCTTCACACCTGAAGAAGCTGCCGAACTGCGGGCTGATGACCGTCTAAAATATCTGGACCAAGCGCGCGAGTCAATGAAGCGCCAGCTTTCAGCCATGATCCAATTCTATACCAGTGGGGTGGCTGTCTTTGAGTATGGCACCAGCATACGCAAGGAATGCCGCGATGCTGGCATGCCGGAAAGGGAGGCAATGAAAATCCCGGGGTTCGTAGCAGCATACATTCGACCGCTTTTTACTCTCGGCCGTGGTCCCTTCCGCTGGACCTGCCTCTCAGGAGAAGCCAACGATCTGGCTGTGATCGATGACCTGGTGCTGGAGATGTTTCCCCATGACAAGACCTCTGTGAAGTGGATTAACCTGGCCCGTGAACACCTGCCCATCGAAGGACTGCCAGCCCGGGTCTGCTACCTGGGATTTGGTGAACGCAAACAGCTTGGCCTGAGAGTAAATGAGATGATCAAGGCCGGGATGATCGCAGGGCCAGTGGGTTTCTCGCGAGATAATCTTGACTCAGGCTCTATCGTTAACCCGACTTTTGAATCGGAGAATATGCTGGACGGCAGCGATTTGATCTCCGATTGGCCTTATCTCAATGCCTTGCTTAATACAGCCGCCATGGCCGATTTGATAGCCATCCAGGCCAACTACTCAATGGGTGAAGCTGTGCACACCGGCGTTACGATGATCGCCGACGGCAGTGACGAGGCAGATCTGCGGCTCGAAGCCTGTATGACCACGGATTCCGGAATCGGCGTAGTACGCCATGCCCAGGCAGGATATGAGATGGCAAAGAAAGTAGCTGAAGGTGAGGGACCCCTAACCAATGAGAAGATCCAGGTTCCCTTGTGGTGGAGCCCAAAGGCCACTTTCGGACCCAGCGATCAACAGGACCGCTTAACACCGCATACCAAAGCTGATGACTGAGTTGAGCAAAAGCACCGCTAAAAAACCCCAGGCAGATTTGGTACTGCGTGGTGCTCGGGAAGTGTTGACCTGCGTTCCTGCCGGGGATGATCCCATCGGGCGCAGAGACAATACGGTCGTAGCAATCGGGGGTGAGAAAATCATCGCCCTGGGTTCCGAGTCTGAGGTTGCTAATACAATCGATCTCAGCACTGCAGAATCTGTGGATGTTTCAAGCATGATCCTGGCGCCCGGATTTGTCGATTGTCACACCCATTTGGTATTTGGCGGCTCGCGGGTGAAAGAGTACGCCGCCCGGATGACGATGGATACTGAGAGTATCCAGGCGCTCGGTATCCCTACAGGCATCCTCGCCACCATGGCGATGACCAGGGCAGCGAGTGTGGAAGAACTCACAACCCTTGGCTTAGATCGTATCGGCCGGATGCTCCGACATGGAACAACCACCGTTGAGAGCAAGACCGGGTATGGCCTCAACCTGGAGAGCGAGCTGAAGATGCTGGATGTGAACAGGCGTCTTCAGGAAGAGTCGACCCTCGATGTCGTCAGCACCTTCCTTGGAGCCCATGATTTTCCACCTGAGGTATCCCGGGACCGTTATGTTGACCTCATCATCAAGGAGATGATCCCGGCGGCTGCTGAATCCGGAAATACCAAGTTTAATGACGTATACTGCGATGAGGGCTACTACACCGTGGAGCAGACCCGGCGGATCCTCGAAGCCGGGATGGATGCCGGGCTAAAACCTAAAGTCCATCTAGATGCCTATGCCAATATCGGAGGCGCGGAGATGGCTGCTGAGCTGAAGATTATCTCAGCTGACCATCTCAATTTCACATCGCCAGCTTCGATGCCTAAACTGGCCAACGCTGGTGTGATCGGGGTTGTGATGCCGGGTTTGGACTTCGCTGTAGGGCATCCACATCCTTTCGACGCCCGGTTGATGATCGACCAGGGAATGACTCTGGCATTGGCCACTGACATGTGCCCCGCTTGCTGGATTGAATCGATGCAGTTGGTGATGGCGCTCGCCTGCCGTCTGTACCGGTTCACCCCCGAGGAAGCCCTGCTGGCAGCGACCTGTCATGCGGCAAAGGCAGTGGATCTGGACCACGATCGCGGTTCACTTGAACTTGGCAAACTGGCGGATATTCAAATCTGGGATTTACCGTCCTTTGAGGATCTGATCTACCGCATTGGCAACAATGCTGTCGTGGGTGTGATAAAACGGGGTCACCTGGTCTGGTTCTGAAAATCTAAATGCCCTCATTCGCCCGGTGATTGCCCCTCCAGGATCCTTCGGAAAATCGCGGGCTCTAATCAGTAAATCCCAATAATGCCCGGCGAATCAATTCGCGGGCTCAGCATGCAAGTCTCCCCAAAAGGAGACTTCTATACCCGAGAAATTGTCATCCTGAGCCTTAGCGAAGGATCCCTAAAACTACAAAATCACAAAGTGACTATGTATGCAATTCCAAGGCGCTTGGATATTTTATCTCTTTAGGGATTCCTCGCTTCGCTCGGAATGACAATAAGTTGGATATTCCCCGTCCTCCATCTCCCGTCCTGAATAGTCCAGAGCGAAGCGAAAGGCGTATCGAAGGGTGGGGGGTCCACAAATCACCCGGTCCTTCGATATCCACCTCATCGAGGTGATGGTTTGATAATCTGAAGAATTCTAATTTGACATTATGTCAGATATGACATATAATGATCTTGCATGGATAAAAAAGACAAACCTCTTGTGTGGTTGTATGGCGAGGTTAAATCTCCTCCTTTTTCAGTCGACGCCCGGATCGAGGCAGGAATCTTTTTAAGAAGAATCCAGAAAGGAGAAAAACTATCCCTTCCGCACTCACGGCCGATGCCCCCAATAGGAAAGGGATGTCATGAACTGAGGATTGTTGACGAGAATAATACCTGGAGAATTATCTATCATTTAGCCGAGGATGCAGTTGTGATCCTGGAAGTATTTTCAAAAAAGACCAAACAAACGCCGCAGCATATCATTGAACTCTGTAAAAAGCGTTTAAAGTACTATTATTCATAGGAAGATGTCATGAACAAAAATAGAATAAAGGAACTCGAAGAGAGGGGGTGGAAGGTTGGTGGAATCGAGGATTTTCTCGAACTCACAGAGGAAGAGCTTGCCTATATAGAACTCAAGCTTATATTGAGTGAGATGGTAAAAGATCTAAGAGAAAAAAGGGGGATCACACAAATTCAAGCTGCGAAGATCATCAGGTCAAGCCAATCACGGATCTCAAAGATAGAAGCCGCAGACCCAACCGTCTCTATTGATCTACAAATTAGGTCCTTGCTTGCCTTGGGTGCAACAAAACAAGAGATCGGTCAAAGGATTGGTTGTTAGCTTTTAGTATTAGAATAAAATTAAATAAGCCTCATATTTAGCAAGGAGGTTTCTATGAAACCCAAACGCCTATTAGGGACAATGATTGCAGTAACAGCCGCCCTGATGTTGGCAGCCTGCGGCACACAGAATCAAGAAGCCACACCCCAGGTCCAATCCAGTCCGGTACCCGTCATACCGACCGAGACATCGCCGCCAGAAGGTCAGGATGTTGTTGATACTGAGACGACAACCCTGGATGGATTCCTAACCCCTCTGCTGGACGCGCTTACCCAGACGCCGCCTGATTACACCGCCTTACAATCCTCCATGAGCAGTGAATTCTGGATCCTCGAACCGTTCGTGGCAGCGAACTACTCACCTGCTGACGCGATCGCGCAGTTTGGGGCCAACTCGCTCCCGGCAACTTCGACAATCACCTATGATATGGCCGTTGACCCGCACTCCAGGGTCACCTTTCCACTACCAACCGATATCGACGAATATATTTATACAACAGGTTGGCTCGACGGCAGTTTTTTGGGCGTGCTGCTCATCAACTCGACTCCGGATGGCTACGAATGGTACGGCGTGTACCTCGGCCCTGACAAGCCACAGGTGGCTGAACCCATCCGCATTGAGTTTGATCCCGGTGCTACCGCGGCGACCATGTGGGGAGGCCTGGCTGCCAATGGCATCGACGAGTACGTGCTGTACGCGATGGAAGGTCAGACGATGACGGTCACCATCACCTCACCCGGGGATCATGTCGCCTTATCCATTGTTGGAATGAGCGATGGTTTCCCCTTGGTGCGCGCGGCCTCGGATGCCAGGTCATGGACGGGCGTCCTGCCAGCATCCCAAGACTACTCGATCAAGGCGGTGGCAGCGGTGGCAGTTCCGAGCTACCAGTTGGAGGTTATCATCTTGCCTTTGGGTACGGGCGAAACGACTCTGGACTGGGTCACGCTGCCCGATGGTATATGCCAGGACATCGAGGTTATGGTAGCCGGGGAGCTGGGCGTCACTGACATCGGTCTCGATACAAACGCACCCTTTGAGGATTATCTGGGGGGCACATCGGGAGAGGGCTGCCTGATCCTGGTGGGCGGCACTGGAGCCGACTTCACGAACCACCCAGAGGTGTTCATGCAATTAAAGAACATGCTGGTGAATATGGGCTGGACGCCTGATATGCAGTATGATGGCGGTGGACCAACGGGTACCATGGGCGGCTTCCGCAGGGATGCTGGCCTGATGCTGGTTGTAGTTGGCTGGGAACCTTCCTCCGATGCCAATTGCCCACAGGATCAGCCGATCTCGGCCTGTTCGCTAACGCCTGAGCAGCAGATATACACCATTAGGCTTTCGATTGCCATGCAGTAAGGGGGAAGAGGGGAGCTACTCGCTCATTCGATTGCTCTTGTCAAGATGCAAGCAAATCACACTGTAGTGTGACTTCTCCCATTTGTCATCCTGAGCTCGCGAAGGATCCATGAAGAGATCAAAGTACCAAGGCGATAACTTAAAACGAGGATCTCAACTCAATCTATCCGCCTATGGATATCCTTACAGGATGCTTCGCGAAACTGCGGGTTCAAATAAACAAGTCCCTCTCTCGCCCGGCGAATCAATTCGCGGGCTCAGCAGGCAAGTCTCCCCAAAAGGAGACTTCTATACCCGTTAATTTTGTCATCCTGAGCTCGCGAAGGATCCATGAAGAGATCAAAGTACCAAGGCGATAACTTAAAACGAGGATCTCAAATTAACCTATCTACCCTATGATGAATCATAGGCTGAAAACAGCGCCCCCTGCCGGGGGCTTTGTAATTCCTCGACCAATGCGAGGAGACCGCAGGTCGACGCGGCAATCTCCTTGGATTTTCTTTCACCCGGCGAATCAATTCGCGGGCTCTATATAGTAAGTCCCTCCTAGGAGGGACTTCAGTAATCTATGATTTTGTTATCCTGAGCTTCAGCGAAGGATCCATAAAACGACAAAATCACAAAATGACTATATATGCAATTCCAAGGCGCTTAGGCATTTTTTCTCTTTAGGGATTCCTCGCGGAGTTTATCCAGAGCGAAACGGAGTGGAGTCGAAGGGCTCGGAATGACAATAAGTTGGATATTCCCCGTCCTCCGTCCCCTGTCTTCGGTCATTCCTTCATCGGAGCACATCCAACTTCTAGGACTTTTATGTGAACTGATTAATCTTTTAATTTGATCCTGGGTTTTTTCTTTCCAGCTGATCTGCCCTGGGGGAGATCCTTTTGGACGGGTTTGATCACGAGTTTAATGACACCCGGTACAAATATAAGGGCCAGCAGGCCAAGCATGATCGCACCAAATAATCCCAGCGGAATAGGCTCTGATACTTCTGGAACCAGGCCGCCCGGATTATATATGATGGATTCTTCATCTATTCCAGGTATTGCAGGGGAGTCAGATAAAGTAACCGAGAGGGCCCGGTTAACTCCATCACGCAGGGTTGAAGGAGATGTGTAGGTCAACTGGTATTCACTCTTAAAAGCGACAGCATAGGATTGATAAATTTCACTTAAGCTCTCCTCGTCATTGGCATATCCATACACGCCACCGGTATTTTCCGCCAGATATCTAAGCGTGTCCTCGTCCAGGCGTGTGATATCCCCAAAGATCTGGTCTGGATCCCCCAGGCCGATGGTGGAGATCGATAACCCGGCAGGACCAATCTGCTCTAACACAGAATCAGGGGTGGTCTGGCTCAGGTTGTCTAGGCCATCTGTTAAAGCCACGATCGCTTTACGGCCCTCGATATCACTTAATATACTTGTTGCTTCGCTGAGTGCATCGTACATGGCTGTTTCTTCTTCAGCCTCTAAACCGTCAATTGCGCTTAGAATTAGTTCGCGATCCATAGTGATCGGCTGGGCATAATTAATTTCATTGTTGAAGGTCAGCAAACCAATCTTGTCACTAGGTCGGAGTTGATTCACAAATACAGCAGCTGCTGATTTGGCAGCCTCAAGTTTTCCGACGTACAGCATACTTTCTGAAATGTCCATGACCAGCAGAGTGGTGAGTGGATCAATCTCCCCGGCTCCGTTTATTTGATCCGATGGAATTTCTACTTCGTTCTCCATCAGCCTGATCCGGGCCGGATCAACACCAACCGGTTCACCGTTAGCGTCCGTGATCGCGACATACACGGTGACTTTGGGGAAGTTTGAGGTATCAATCTGGGTGATTCGAATGGCGGCTTCTTCCGTCTGGGTCTTTGCGCTAAACCCGGTCAGAGTAAATAAGGATAACAGGATTAGGGTCGTATTAATAATCTTCTGTTTCCACATGGTTATTTCCTTTCATGATAAACCAGTTCAGTGTTTCCTATTTTGATCACCTGGTTTTTGCGTAAATGGGTCTGTTCGATCTTTTGGCCATTAACAAAGGTGCCTGCCAGGCTGAGATCTTTGAGGTTAAAGTGGCTGTCTTCCCCCTTGAGCAGGGCATGCTGCGGGGCGATATCCGGGTCAGGCAGGACAATATCCGATTTTAGAGGGCTGCTGCCGAGAAAGGCAGACGGGCCATTCTTTTTAATGAACTTGTCCAAGATGAATTCTGATCCCTTCATTTTTCCGCTGATCACTTCCAGCCAGGCCCGGGAGAGAAGCAATACGATCAAAGCAATGAAAATCCCAATCAATGCCCCGAGTGTGGTTAAGCCGATGGCCTTGCCGATCAGAGGGTCTGAAAATAGGGAGCGAACGCTTTCCAGCGTACTGCCCCCTAACAGACCTCCGATGCCGCCGCCCAGAGCGGGTTTCCAGGCTTGATTTCCGCTGGTGATCCCAGAAGCCCCCCCGATCAAAAGGCCAAAGATAGCCCATCCAAGCGCTCTGCTCCAGGCGTCTCCGCCCAAAATCTGGAAGGCTCCCTCTGCGAGGGGCAGGCCGACAGCTCCGCCTAAAAACCCCAGCCCTCCGCTGAAGGTTCCAGATTTCACGATTTGCAGGATGTTACGAGAAAACAATCCTTCAGACAATCCAATCAAAGCCCCAATCGAGAGGCCGATCAATCCTCCTACGGCGATCTCGCTCAGGTATAAATTGGACCAAAAGGATAAACCAAGGGCATTGCTGGCCTGCCAGCCGACCAACCCCCCCATGGCGCCCAGGATCGCATAATAATAGAGCCTCATAGTTCTACTCATAACCAGTCTCCTTCTCTGCCAGTAATTCAGTAAATTCTTCTGTCATATTGGCCCAATGGACCACGCTTCGTTTTTGTTCGACGGCCAGTTCATGAAATCCGAAATAATGTCTGCCATCCAGATTTCCATCTGTGTCCCTGATGAAAAATCCAGCAACATTTGTGTGGGGTTCAATTACCAGGGCAACCTGCCAGTGGTAAGGAAAAAAAGAATTATGTAAAAATAAATCATAAGTGGATAAGAACACACTCATTTTTGGGTGAGTGTGATACCACCCTACCAATTCCTTATCCGGGTATTTTTCTTCCATGGTCTCAAACATGGCAAGTTGGCTATCTTGCGTGAAGGTAAGATAGGCGCTGCCCCGGCGGGCATAAACAGCGGGCAAACATCTTTCAATAACAATATATTCTTCGCCTGTGATTTGATCCTCTCTCCAGTTACCGATCAACCATCCGCCCACTTCGTTATCGAGGTCACTCTGGGCATGGACATTTGCCCGAACGTAAGCTTTCTGGGTGATGAATACAGCGATACCCGGCTGGCGCGAATGTGCCAGTTCAACATCGGAGCGCCAGTACCGGGCATGCCTGAAAGGAACATACCCGATTTTGGGAGTTGGCGTTTCTATTGGCAGCAATCGGATATTAGAAGTAGTCATAAAAAAAATAATTCCGGGGAGGGGGCATTTCAATGAAGTGCCCCACTCACCTTTAGCCTGCTGTTACATCAGCAGTCATAATGAGCTGGTCTTCCTCAGGCACGCCGGCTTCCGCCAGCGTTTCTTCTTCCTGCAGTTCACGTCCTAAGGCTTTGCTGTCCAGGCGGTAGCCCATCGGCCGGCCATCCGGGCCGGTGGTGGGAAGTTCAAGGGATGTAGTCAATTCTGGAATCAATTCCTTTACTGGGACATCATCTGGAACTTCGGCGGTGCGGGTCCCTCCCGAGGGGAGCACAAGGGTAACTGTTAAATCAGCCATGGTTTTACCTCCATTTGAGAATCTATATTTTTATTTTGATCAAGTAACCTGATCTGCTTCGCAAATCAGGTTTTATTTCAAACGAATTTTTGGTTTGATATTCTTTTCTTTGATGATTTTGACCCGTTCCGGCCTGAGAAGCTCGCGGCTGTCAACCGGAAAGGCTCCGGGGTTTTCCTGGCGGTACTTCCGGCTCCAGCGGGCTGCCTCTGGATCCCAGGGGAAAGGCGGTTTGGTGGGATCGTCGTGAAAATTTTTGTACTGCACCATCTCACCGATCATCAACACCAAACGATCCAAGGAGCGGCTGGCTGTCCACCAGGCGGCATCAACACACACAGAGCCATTATGATGGTTGATGTTCGGATGCCAGATGGGGGTCAGCCACTTCATTCCCGGCCAGCGCTGCGGGTATTGGTTGTGCAGATAGATCTCAACCTGGTGTTTGCTCCCCAGTTTTGGTTTACCCGTACCATCAACCGCGACAATACCTTTGCATTTATAAGTAACGATATATCTTTCCGGAGGAAGTCCTTTCCGGGGGGAGATGGTTTTAAATTCAATCAGATCGCTTTGGGAAGCCATTTCCCCCATGCGTTTGTGATCTGCCTTTAATCTCCGCATCCTCGGGCTTTGGTCCAGGGCGATCCGGGCTCCTCCCGCGCCAGCTGTGATATCGGCAGTAAGCACCAGCCGGTCATCATCCGGAACTCCGGCCTCTGCCAGGGTCTCATCCTCCTGCAGCTCGCGCCCTAAGGCTTTACTGTCCAGGCGGTAGCCCATCGGCCGGCCGTCCGGCCCGACGGTGGGCAGCCCCAGCAAAGAAGTCATTTCTGCCAAAAGGTCGCGTACGAAAACATCATCAGGGACCTCTGCTTTGCGAGCTCCGCCGTTGGGGAGTACAATCGTTACTTCAATTTCTGGCATAAGGTTCTCCTATTTGACCTAGTTTATTTTTGGGAGTGGGGAATCTGGCAGGCGCCGGTGATCCCCCAGCAATCCGCATGGTGATGGGTTTTGCAAACCGGACAGATCTTAACCCCGCGGGGATCATGGGGCTTGACCGGGTCCAGGCAGTACGGGCAGCTGTGTTCTTCAACCCCGATGAATTTAATATCTTTTGCGTTAGCAGATATCTTCTTCGACCTATTCTTCTTCAGCCTGGCTGGTTTTTTGGTTGTTGGTTTTGAAGCTGGCGCCAGGGATAATTTGTGAGCTGGGGAGACCTTTGTGGGCGATTTCGCTTTAGCGATGGCCAGTGGGGGAGCTTCTTTTTTAGGGGTAGATTTTCCCACTGAAAGGGGCTCTTTTTTTTCTGAGATAATTCCGGAAGGCTTCTGGATGATCTTTTTCCCAGAATGAAGGCTGAGTTTGGGGAGCCAGCGGTTAATACCGGGATTGGTTTGGACCCTGGTTTTCCGGGATGGAATAACCGGGGCAGAGATGTCTTTTAGCCAGGGAGGGGATCTGAAGGCCTGAATTACCAGCCAGGCCCCAAAAGAGGCTAATCCAATTTGAATTAGACCAAACCAATCGGGGGTTTTATTGAATCGGGTAAACAAGTTAATGCCCAGGAAACCACCAGAAAGGGTAAAAAGAACCGCCAGGCTTAAAACAACGGATACCAGGGCCCCTAAGATTTTAAGGGTCTGGGTATGCCCTTTTAAGAAACGGCGGGCTGAGAACCCGGCAATAAATCCAACTGCCAGAACGACCGTATATTTCAGGAGGGTGATGTCACCGCTCTGCCTGGCCAGGAAAATGAAGGACAATACTACACTGCTCAAGAGGGTTTGCAGGGCAGCGATAAATAATCTCCCCCAAATAGATTGAAATATTTTATCGAGAAGCTTTGAATCAGCCATAAATTGAACCGTTTCTATTTTCACGTTCACAGGGGTTAATCCTTGAGCTTGATCTTGCCGGCAGCAGGATTTTGGGCAGGGGATTTGATCTTGATCGATTTTCCGATCTTAATCCGGTCTCTTAGGGGAACTTGCTCCACTTTGTGCTCAAAATGCTTAAAATGAAGGGTTTCCTCGAGGTCTCCGGTCAATTCATAAAAGCGGTATTCCTGGGTGTTGTTTGCCCTCAGGATGTGTAAAGGCGGGATGCCAAGGCTAAACAGGGTGCGGCCCAAAAAAGACTCTTCTCCTGTGATCAGGTGGGTCATTTTTACTTCCCGCATCTCCCCGCAGTTGGGGCAGTGAGCCGCTTCAAAGCTGACCTGGGACATGGGGCTGATGGTATGATCTGTTGTTTTGCAGTGTGTACACATCAATTCCAAGACGATTTCCTGATCTAACTCGATTACGGCCTCATCGCCAAGGTCGATTTTTATGATTTGGAGAAGTTCCTTTAATGTGGTCGTGTGAGCGCTGATCGGCAGTTCAGTGATATCGCCATAGATCCAGTGGCTTTCACAATCCTCCCGGTGGGTATAGGAGGTGGTGTGCATCTGGTTCGTTAAACCGTTATAGTGGATGACTTTTCCGGCTTCTACATCCATATCGTGGATTATTTTCAGGGCCTCTTGCGACTGCATGGCGCCAATGATGGAAGCAATGGTTGGCGTAGTGGGCACTTTGCCTAGAAGAATGTTCTGACGGGCAAGCAGCGGGCAGGAATAACGCAAAGCCAGATCCCGCCGGGCTTCTTCCGTCAAAGTGCATTCGTAGCAGGCCCCCTGGCCTGGGACAAAGACCCGAACCAGGCCCAATAATTCCTGAATCGCTCCATCCACCCAGGGTTTTCCCATCCAATGGGCAAAGCGATTTACCGCCAGGCGGGCTTCCCGGTTATCCAGGCAACCGATAATTACGTCCATGCGCCTGATGATACCCAGGCCCAGTTCAGTGGTTACATCCCCGTGGAGATATTGGATTTTGGTATCGGGATTAAGCTCTTTGGCGCGGGCGGCAGCTACCTGGGATTTCTTTTTCTTGGAATCTGTCTCCCGGAACAAAACCGACCGGCTTAAATTGGCTGCTTCGATGGTATCAAAGTCGATAACGAAGATCTGCCCAACACCCATCAGGGTCAGATTTTTAACCACCTCATTGCCGAGGGCTCCCGCCCCCACAATTAATACTTTGGCGGCGGCGACCTTATCACGCTCCCACCAGGAAATAAAATCAAAGGTTCCCAGGCGATCTTTCCCCAAATTGGGAATCTTAAGAGGTTTCTCTTTGGCGACCGGTAAACGGCGGGGGCCAGGAGCGCCTTCCCCCGACCGGGTGGTTTTTTTAGGTTCGATTTTAATGGTTTCGCTCTGGGCCAGTTCCCGCGCTTTAAGGAGCGTGGATCCCTCGATGGGGCGCACAAACCAGCCCACACCGGGGCGGGCTTCAATCAGCTTGTGCTCTCCCAGGATCTTGAGTGCCTCCCGTAAACTGGAGCGGCTGACATCCAACTGGCCCCCCAGGTCGCGCTCAGAAGGCAGCTGGTGATTGGGGAGAAATTCTCCCTCCAGGATCAAAGCCGTGATTTTACCGGCCACGATTTCAGATAAGGATTTCTGCTGCACAGGTTTAATTTTCATGGCTTGCTCTGGTATGTTGGTCTGACCAACATACCAGTTTTATAACCGATGGAACCTATTCTGTCAACCGGGAATTTTGGGTGATTTTGTCCTTTATTTGTCATCCTGACCCTGAGCGGACTCCGACCCTGAGTTAAATCGAAGGGGAGGAGAAAGTCGAAGGGGAAGGATCCATAAAGAGATCAAAAAACCAAGGCGATAACATTAAACAAGGAGCTCACCTCAACCTGTCCGCCCTGGCATGCTCCTCGCTGTGCTTGGAGTCGAAGGACGACGAAGCAATCTCCTCAATCCCACAACCGCCCGGCGATTGAAATCGCGGGCTAAGATAGTTAAGGACATAGGGTTAGCTAATTTCATGATCAAACAAGGTTTAAATTAAAATAAAAACCGCCCCGAAAGGGGCGGTTCAAGTTTCCCATTTTTTATGTATTTGCCCCCGGGTCCGGGGCTTTTTTTGCGTTATTTCAAAACTTCTTTCATTTTTTCCTTATACTCTTCAAAAGCCTTCCTCCCTTCTTCCGTCAGCGCCGCCACCGAGTGGGTCTTTTTACTGACGATGGTCTTTTTAATCTCCACGTAGCCCGCCTCTTCCAGTTTAGTGAGGTGGGCAGAGAGGTTCCCCCAGGTCAGGCCGGTCAGGTTGCGGAGGAAGATAAAGTCGGCGCTTTCCACCACGTAGAGGTTGGTGACGATAGTTAACCGCGAGGGGGCGTGGATGACCGGGTCCAGCTCCGCGGCGGGATTGGTGGGTTTATCTTCAGCCATATTAACCTTCCTCTGCCACGGCGGGGAATTCCTTTAAGAAGCGGGTCAGCAGGTAAACCCCGATTCCAACGATGATGACCCCCGACAGCAGAACGGGCAGCCCCTCAAACCAGCGGTCCGAAAGGATGGCCTGGAGCAGCAGGCTGGCACCAAACAGCAAGCCGTAGAGGTAGTAGCGGGTTAGCTGCAGGGTGTAGGCCATGGCGCTGAAGATGACCAGGATGGCGAGGGCAAAAAAGATGTCAAAGCCGTAAGTCCCTAACCAGGATTGTGCCGGCAAAAAGTAGTCCTGCCCGGACAGGCCCCAGGTCACAGCGGTCAGGGCCAGCAGGACGCTGGTGATCAGCAGGGCGACCTTAAGGCGCTTGTGGGCTGCATCACCAAATTTCACCAGGCCGATCCGGCTGGGGGTGAGGCGGGCTTTCAGCCGTTTCTGACCGAAAACGATGATCCCCAGCACAACCAAAAAGAAAAGCATGTTGAGGTTAACGCCAAAGGCTGCCCGGGTGAGGGGGTAGATCCCCAACAGGATTATCACCAAGCCGAGGCTGATGTCGTTGATCCCGTCGGCGTAGGCAGCCAGTTTAAAACTGGTTTGTTCGGTTTGTTTGAGGTCGATATTCCTATTCATGTTTAGGCTCCTTCTCCCTGCTCTTCCGCAGGGGGATACTTTTCCAGGAAGCGGACCAAGAGATAAGCCCCGATCCCGGTGATGATCCCCCCGGCCGCCAGGTAGGGGACCCCCTCGTAGATCGGCAGGATCTGCTGGAGCGGGAAGCAAGCTGCCAGCAGGACCCCGTAGAAGTAGTAGCGCTGCATCTCCAGGGTGTAGGCGATGCCCCAGAAGATGGCCAGGGTCACCAGGGCGACGAGGATCTCGAAAGTGTAACTTCCCCACCAATCTGGAGCGAAGTGGATACCTCGCCCGACTCCAACCCAGGTCAGGACGGTGAGCGTGAGCAGGATGACCATGACCAGCAAGGCCACCTTGAATCGTTTCTGGACGCGCTGACCCAGCTTGACGATCCCGATCCGGGTGGGGGCCAGGCGGCTCTTGACCCGGTACTGGGCGAAGACGATCAAGCCCAGGACCACCAGGAAGACCGGAAAGTTCCAGACCGGTCCCAGCTGCTCGCGGGTGAAGGGGTAGATCCCCAGGAGAAGGAAGGCCAGGCCCAGGCTGAGGTCAGCCGTGCCGTCGGCGTAGGTAGCCAGTTTAAACGAGTTTCGTTCAGTTTGTTTTAAGTCCAGATTTTTGTTCATTTTATGCTCCTGTGTATGTTGTATTCTTGTAAAGCGCTTTGTAATGTAAAGTGCTTTAGAGATATTATACATAGGAATAGATAAATGTCAAGGGGAGTTTTAAACAAGAATATTATTATTTCTGGAGGAAGTGAGGTTTAGGAGTGTTAAAAGTTGCAGGTTTAACGTTTAACGTTTTTAGCGTGAAAAAACAATCTGCAATATAACGGCAAAATCCAATCTCCGGTCTCCGGACCTGAGCCCTTTGACTATGCTCCCTTCGACTTCGCTCAGGGCGGAGCAGGACAGGTGCGGTAATTTCCTCATTAACATGAGATTGCTTCGCTGCGCTCGCAATGACAGTAGACTATGAAGGACAGGCTCTTTTCCTTCGACAGGCGCAGGAAAGACTCGACTGTCTCCTCAATTCCACAATTGCCCGGCGATGCCCCTACGGGGTGCTGCGCATAAATTCGCGGGCTCAACCAATCAAGCCACACTTTGTGTGACTCCTCCCATTTGTCATCCTGAGCGCGAGCGAAGGATCCATAGGGAGATCAAAAAACCAAGCTGAAACCTTTAAACATGAATCTCAACACAACCTATCTGCCCTTAGATCCCTCACCAGAGTGCAAACAAAATCTAAGGGCTGGCTCATGAAGCGCGACAATCCCCTCAATTCCGCAATTGCCCGGCGAATAAATTCGCGGGCTCAACCAATCAAGTCACACTAAAGTGTGACTCCTCCCATTTGTCATCCTGAGCG
>JBARSF010000004.1:0-47979 GCA_049644605.1 Anaerolineales bacterium
GCAGTAAATTGACCCCGGTAGCTCAATAGGATAGAGCGAGGCTCTCCTAAAGCCTAGGTTGTGGGTTCGACTCCCGCCCGGGGTATACAGAAAAAGACCTCCCGGCTTCTTACGGGAGGTCTTGTGTTATATGTCAGTGACAGATCAGGATCGGAACGTCCGCCTGACGCAGCAGTGTATCCAGGGTGCTTCCGAAGAGTACCTCCATAACCGGCTGGTAGCCGTAGCCGCCCACGATCAGGAAATCACAACCCCGCTTGTTTTTTATTTCTAAGATCACTTCCGCGGGAGAGCCGATTTCGCTGACGAAACTCGCTTCGATATTCCGGGCGGTTAGGTACTCCTGGGCTTTACTGAGGGGGTTGATCCGGGCAGCGCTGTCCTCCGGGGCAGTCACAACAGTGAGTTGGATCCCCCATTTTTCCACCAGGTAAGCCGCCAGGTAAAGCGCTTCGGTGGCTTTTGGGCTGCCGTCAAAAGCCAGCAGTCCGTGTTTCAGCTCCGAAGGGGCAGGAACTGCCAATAGTGGCCGCGGGCAGCTCTGCACCAGGGAACGGATACCGGAGCGAAGACGAGAGGCAGGTCGATCTTCCGGGGGGTGTTCCAGGCTGAATACCAGCAGGTCATTCCACAGCGCCCGCTGGGTAAGGGTGTCCAGTACCTCTCCACTTTCAATATACAATTTTCCCTCAATCTCATGATCTTTGATCATCTGATGGAATTTAGACTTGATTTCCTGATAGTTCGGGGGGAGTTCGGCTGTCTCCTGCCTGATATGCAGGGCTGCGATGCTGCTGCCTTCGATTTCTGCGATAGTAATAGCCTGGTTCAGGGCTTTCCAACCGCTCTCTAGTCCGTTGAATGCCACCAGGATAGCGGAAAAGATCTGGCCTTCCTTTCTGGGCATGAGGTGGACCCTGCGCCAATCTCCGATATCCACTGACTGGACAGCGCTTTGCGGAAAGAGATTCTTCTTAAATCTCCTCCAGCGCTGGACCAGTCGTTTGCCATAGGCCGCCGCCAGGCTGTCCACTGCCGCGGCGGGCTTCAGTTCCCAGCCGTATTGGCGGCTGAGCTCTTTTTGGTATTGGGTCAGCCAGAGGTACAAATCTGTTGGGGTGCGTTCCGGGAAATCCCGCAGCAGGCCTGATTGGGAGACTGTCTGCAGCACCGGAAGATAAACCTCTTCCACCCAATTTTCGGCCGCTTCCTGGAAAGTGTAGGGATAGTGATGAAGCAGCTCCAAGCTGAGTTGGTGGGAGGTGATCTGTTCCCGGAGCTGCTGGTAATTGCCTGGAACGCTGGTAGCGAATTCCAGATCCGGCCTGAGCTCTTCCAATCCGCTGTCCTTCCTGAAGCGTACCTGCTGATTCTTGATGATCATATCCTCAAAATCATCCTCAGGTGTCAGGGGAACTGTGCTCTCAATTTTGGTCACATAGGCTGGGATATGGGTCATGCCTCGCTGCCGGGCAACCGAAACGCGGTGATTACCGTCCAGTACAAAATAGACCTGATCGATTTGATAAACATTGATGGGGCGAATCGCCTGGTTCATGCCCAGCTTGACACGCTGCCAGCGTTCCGGGTCGACAACTTCGCGGGGGAAAAATTTACGGGTGAAATCATTGGTGCGGCTTACGCTGCCCACAATTGCATCGAGAGGAATATCCAACAACCCCAGTTTGGAAGATTGTTCATATTGGAGCTGGTTCTCCACCTGTTGAAACTGGATGAGATGATTTGCGGAGCCAGTCAGGGTGCTCCAGATATTTTCCAGGGCTCCTCGGCGGCGGGCATCCCGGAAATCCTCCGCGGTGTTGGACAGGGAGGAGGTGTAGGGTTTTTCTTTAGGAATATAATGGCGCTGACCGGGCCGCAGCAGGCTTTTACGGTGGCCGTAGGTGTTGATTACCTTGGTTTGTCCAACTACAGTTTCCACCGGTTCATCTTCTGTGTAAACATGGATGTGGCCGTGAAAGAAATAGGTTGGCTTAAATGTCTTGATCAGCCAGCGGAAGGCTTTAAAGCCGCCGTGGATGTTGCTGTCTTTATCATGGATCCCAAATGGAGGGCTGTGGGTGATCACCACATCGAGGTAGCGGCCGTAAATCAGTTTTTTCCACAGCAGGCGAGGAATCATATTCAGGACGAAGCGCCACATTTCTTTTTGGGAATACAGGAAGGGTCCTTCCTTATAGGGCAGGGAACCTTCAAAGCCGGCGAAGATTAACTCATTCAGTACCACTACCCTGTTGTGCAGATCGATCGCTCCCCGGGGTCCATAAAGGGGTCCGCTCTTGCCGTATTCCACCCGGGGATCATGATTGCCCCTCACATAGAGCAGCGGGACCTCGTAGAGCTGAAATAACTTTTCGATGTGGTAATAGGGTAGATCGCCGCAAGACAGGATCAGATCGATATCCTTAAATTTCTCATAGGTCTCGCTCTCAAGTAGTTGAAAATCGATCCGATCGCTGACAGAAAGTACCTTTATAGCACGACTGGGCATACCTTATCTTAATCACATAATTCATTTTTTGGCAAGTTATTCGGGGGTCAGGGTAGAGTAATAAATCGGAATTCGTTGTGTGTCCCAGGCGGCTCGATACGATAAAGCAAGCTTCTCCTGAAGTCCAGGTTTTGGGTTCGAAACCAGCCCAATGTGCCTGGGGGACATGCAGTTGATCCGTCGACAGTTCACTATCCAAAATACCTTCATATCGTTATTGTGATTTGCATATTGACAATAATCTACTAGACATTATAATTAGTTAGGCTTAACTAAATATATATTATGGACGAAAAAGAAATCGTAATCCAAACTGTCGAAATGATTTCCCAGTTAATGGGAGAATTAGAAGCGAAAGCATTTAAGGAAGAAGGATTTTCTGAAATTACCATGAGTCAGATGCTTTACCTGGAAACAATTAATCATCTGGGCCAACCAACTTTTGGTGATTTGGCAGATAAGTTAGGTGTGACGCGACCCTCGGTATCAGCAATTATAAAACGACTAACGGGTTTAGGTTTTGTAAAAAAGGTTCAATCCAAGGAAGATAGGCGGGTTTTTTATATTAATCTCACTGAGCAGGGAAATCGTTTTAATGAACTGCATGGCAGCGTACACAGAATTCTTGCCTACCGGATCACTGAGAAATTAAATCAAGCAGAAATTGAAGAGTTAGCCGGGTTATTGAATAAAATAACCTCGATCTAAATTTTTTGAAATTAAGGTTAGTTAGGTAAAACTAATTATTAATCCAACGAATTCACAGGATGAGATGACAAAATGAAGTTAAATCAGGTAACCTGCCCCTGGTGGTTCCTGTTTACATTTGATAACCCGTTTCGGAGGTTATTTCAGGATCCTGAGATAATCCTTGGTCCCTATCTCAAGCCTGGAGACGCTGCCGTCGATATTGGTTGTGGTATGGGATATTTCACATTGCCCCTCGCCAGACTTGTAGGTTCCTCAGGACATGTTATAGCAGTTGATTTACAAAAACAGATGTTGGAGGGTTTAAAGAAACGGGCTGCTCAGGCCGGATTTTTGGAGTGTATAAGAATGCATCAGTGCACCCAAACTCAACTCGGTGTCCAGGGTCCGGTTGACTTTGTCTTGACATTCTGGATGGTTCATGAAGTCCGAAATCTTCAATTATTCTTGGAACAAATCTACCAGATGCTCAAGAGAGGCGGACAGCTTTTAATTTCTGAACCTTATATTCATGTGCCTGAAAGAGATTTTATACAATTGGGTAAAGCGGTTGAAAGGGCTGACTTTGTTGTTGATCAACACCCAATAATTTGGTTCAGCCGTAGCATTCTAGCCCGAAAGGATTCATAATCATGGATATCAATCTAAATTTATGGACCATCCTTTTAGCATCTGGATTAACCGCTGTAGTTACTGGTCTGGGTGCTCTACCATTTCTTTTCTTTAAGAGTTTCAACCGCTGGTGGTTGAGCATATTTCAGGCTGCCGCGGCAGGTTTAATGCTGGGTGCTTGTTTTAACCTTATTGAGGAAGGCGCTCACTTGAATCCCTATCGGACCTTTATTGGTATCCTGGCAGGGTTAAGCTTGATCGTAGCTGCAGATTATTTCATCAGCCGTCGGAGGAATGTGGATGTAGGCGATCTGGTAGGAGGGGATGCGCGAAAAGCACTGTTGGTCCTGGGTATCATGACGGCCCACTCTTTTGCTGAGGGTATTGGGGTGGGGGTAAGCTTTGGCGGGGGTGAAAAACTGGGTTTGTTTATCACCGCGGCAATTGCTATTCATAATATCCCGGAGGGATTGGCAATCAGCCTGGTAATGGTGCCCAAGGGTACTAAGCCAGGCAAAGCCGCCCTGTGGAGTATCTTCACCAGCCTGCCCCAACCGCTGATGGCTGTACCGGCCTTTTTATTTGTGCTTTTTTTTGCCCCCTGGCTGCCGGTCGGTTTAGGGTTGGCTGCTGGCGCTATGATCTGGATGGTCTTTGCCGAATTAATCCCGGACGCTTATGAAGGGGGCGCTTCAGGCGCTGCAATTGGAATCGCGGTTACGCTGGCTTTTGCGGCTTTGCTTGCATTTCAGGAGTTTGTGCTGGTGTTCTAATTTCTCTTTCCAGGGGGCTAAAGTCACAGCTGAGAGCTTTCATTTCATCTGGACCGCCATCTACTGACGTCAACCTTTAATATGCGTGATAATATGGAAAGAAATAATCTGAAGCGTCCCTGGAGAGGAAGTTTATCCTGAGATTATCGAAGGACTCAGAGAAGCTCCTGCTACGACTTTTGCGAAGTATCCTGTAAGGGCAGTCGGCATCATTTTGATATATACAGTCCTGCTACTCTTTACAGGTATGTCATGCGCCAGGTCATGAATGATCTGGCTATGAACTGTGCCCGATCAATCGGGCTTTGATTCTTTAATTACTGCTCTCTCTGTCATTAACCAAGTTGATTTTCCGTCTCCTGTCCTGAGTGGGGTTAAAAAAGCAGGCACGTATCGAAGAGCCCGTCTTTTGTCACTCTCTCCCATAGTCTTATCGTTATAAAATCACAAACACCCGTCCTCCGTCCCCCGTCTCTTCTGTGAAAATCCTGCTATAATCCTCTGGGTGTATTGGTCTCATTAATATCAGACTAATTGCTTAATCCTAAATCGAGAGGATAAAAACTCATGAAGAAAACCATAATATTTGACCTCGGCGGTGTGTTGATAGATTGGAATCCGAGGCATCTCTATCGGAAGATATTTGCAGATCAAGGGGAAATGGAGTTCTTTTTATCCCAGGTTTGCACCCCGGACTGGAACGCGCAAATGGACCGGGGATATCCATTTAAAACGGCAGTAGGGGAATTAACAGACCAGCATCCAAAATATACCCTGCAGATCCAGGCTTTTTTTGGGCGTTGGGAAGAGATGATTTTAGGATCCTTCCCCGAGACAGTGAAAATTCTGGGGGTGGTCAAGGCAGCTGGGTATCCAGTGGCGGGATTGACTAACTGGTCTGGGGAGACTTTTCCACGTGTTGCTCATCGTTTTGAATTCTTAGGTTGGTTTGATCCCCTGATTGTTTCCGGCAAGATAGGGATGGTCAAACCAGATCCGGAAATATATCATTACTTGCTGAAAATGATCCAACGTGTTCCTGAAAAGTGTATATTTATCGATGACAATGAAATAAATATCCAGACAGCCGAAGAGTTGGGATTTGAATGTATCCATTTTTTCTCTCCAATCCAGCTGCGATCTCGTCTGGAAGAGCTGGAGATTCTAATTAATAATCAACCTTGATGTTTTAGCATGGTAGTTGATCAGGTAAATCCATGAATGATCTAAATACTACCCCCCAGAAAAGAACCCTTGCCCAACGTTTGCCTTTTTATTACGGTTGGCTGATGGTATTTGTGACGGTGATAGCCCAGGGAGTGACAGGTGTGGGGCAGACTTTTGGGATTTCCGTATTTAATCCTTCCTTACTGGAATCCCTGGATATCAGCCTTACTGCGTTGACTGGGACTTATATGGTTGGCACCCTGGTGGCTTCCCTCCCTCAATTCTATATCGGATCCCTGATGGATCGATTCGGTATTCGCCGGGTAATGACTGTTGTGGTTGTCCTTTTGGGAGGCGCCTGTATATTTTTCTCAACAGTAAAATCATTGGTAACTTTATTGCTGGGATTTTTCACCCTGCGATTGCTTGGACAGGGAGCTTTGTCTCTGCTTTCAGGAAATATTCCTGCCATGTGGTTCAGGGAAAAGTTGGGTACGGTCACCGGGATTGTCAGCAGTGGATTTTCAATCGCTATAGCAGTGATCCCTCCTTTTTTCCTGATGCTTATCAATCGCTATGGATGGCGCCCAGCTTATACGCGGCTGGGTTATTTGGTGTGGATCATAATGCTGCCCTTATTATTCCTGGTATTTAAGAATAATCCTGGAGAGGTAAATCAAAGGATTGATGGGGATGGGAAAGGAGATCTAGAACCTGGAGCTGAAGATTCTTTTGGCCAGCGATCTCTGGACCTGAAAATAGCCCGGAAAACACCAGCTTACTGGATCATGCTGGTGAGTTCTGCGCTGTGGGCTCTGATAATCACGGCAGTTTTCTTTAACTTGCTCCCCATTTTTAACGACCTTGGAATATCGGCAGCTGTTGCTGCAGCAACCTACACAACCTACGCGATTGTATCCTTAATCACTCAATTAGCTCTAGGGCCATTGGCGAATCGGGGTCCACTGCAATATTTGCTCATTTTTTGTATGCTCACATTGGCTGCCGGATTGATTGTGCTCACAAAAGCATCCACGCCATTTCTAGCCCACAGTTATGCGGTCCTGGTTGGGATATCCACAGGATTGATTTCCCTGGTGGGAGGCACAATGTTTGCCAGGTATTTTGGCAGAAAGCACCTGGGGAAACTGCGCGGTGGAGTGCTTACTGCCCAGGTTGCTGGCAGCAGCCTGGGTCCATTTATTACCGGTGTAATTTTTGATCTGACCGGCAGTTATCAGATTTCCCTCTGGGTTTTTGTGGGATTACTTCTGCCTGTTGGCATTTCTTCCTTTTGGGCAGTGAAACCTAAGTTAAAACCTTGAACATCAATACTCCCCTTTAGGAGTCACATTCAGTTTTGATATTTGATATTAGAACCCGCCAGATACCTGAGCAAGTCAGATATCTCTCCTTGTTTGGGAAGGGCAAGCGTTCCAAATAGAGTCGGGGAAAGCTCCCCTGGTTACCGTGCCTTTACCTTTTCCCGCATCTAGCAGCAGTTGGATATTTTGGATTTTTATTTCCTACAAATCTTATGAAACCCCTCCAGGTGGGGGGTTTGTTTTTTTTAATACATAGATATAGGGGAGAGTTGCGACTTGACAGCCATTGATTCTTCTTGTATACTTCAAATAGAACATGTAGGGACAAGTAGGAACATGTAGGGATAAACCAAAGCAGGGCTAGGTTTGGGATCGGATAATGGCTAAAGCGCTATATAAACAAATCGCTGAAACAATTTTGGAGCAAATCCGGGAAGGAAAGCTCCAGCCTGGTGCGCGCCTGCCTTCGGAGCACGCTTTAAGCGAGCAATACCAGGCAGGAAGGAATACTATCCGCCACGCATTAAGAGATCTGGCCGCTCAGGGATATGTGGAATCTGTTCATGGCGTGGGAACATTTGTGACTGAGACCCATTTTCCAAAAACCGTTGAGTTCCTGTATGGTTTTTCCCAGGAAATGGCTCAACGGGGAAAGCAGGTCTCCAGCCAGGTATTGGAAGCTAACTTAATTACCGCGGATCCCTTTTTAGCCCGGATTTTGCGGATTCAGCTAGGCGCTGAGGTGGTTTTCTTAAATCGGTTGCGGGAAGTGGACCAGAAACCTGCCGCTATTGAGCGGGCATATTTACCCCATGAGTTCTGCCACGGCATACTGGAGCATGATTTTTCAAAAGAATCCCTCTATGATGTTCTGGCTGTCCAGTACAACATGAAACCGGACCACGCGGAACAAGAAATTGGGGCAGAAATTGCCACTCCGCAAGTTGCCAAGTTGATGGGCTTAAGTCTGCCGGCCTCGGTGCTCGTCATCCGGCGGGAGACCCGAACCGCAGATGGACGCGTGATTGAATATGTGGAATCTGAATTCCGGGCTGACCGTTTCCGGTTTTACACCAATTTAAAAGCCTCGGCATTTTCTCCAACATCGGTTTTTCAGCGTTTCCCGATTGATACGGGGAGAGAGTGAGTTATGGATAATCTCAGTGATGCAGATCTCAAGAAAATTGTTGATGAAGTGGTTTCCAGCTTGATGCGGGAAATGCCGACAACAACTTCGGTTCCAGCTGCTCCATCAGCGGACAAAACAACCGCAGCCACAGCCGCTCCGGAAAAGACTATTGCCATTGGCGCTGATCATGGTGGGTTCTCCCTAAAAGAATCATTAAAAACATACCTGACAGAGAGTGGATACAACCTTATTGACTGCGGAACGGACAGCTCCGATTCAGTGGATTATCCGGATTTTGCCCGGGCGGTTGCTGAGCAGGTTGCGGGAGGGTTTGTTTGGCGGGGAATCATGATTGACGGGGCTGGAATCGGAAGCTGTATAGCCGCCAATAAAGTCCCTGGAGTAAGAGCGGCCATGTGTTATGACCATGCTACAGCTTACAACAGCCGGGAACACAATAACGCCAATTTGCTTACCCTGGGAGCGGGATTAATCGGCACCAGCCTGGCCAAGCAGATTGTGAATACATTCTTAGAGACAAAATTCGGCGGAGGACGCCATGCTCGCCGGGTCGATAAAATCATGGAAATCGAGAAATAATTATGGACACAACAAAACAAGAAGTAAAGCATCTGGTTGAAGTCATTGCCCGGGAAGTGCTGATTGCTTTTAACGAGAATGAATACCGGACTAATCAGCCAGCGGGTGAATACTGCACTTCAGAATGTGCAGATGGAATTTGTGTTGATACCTGTTTTAACCGGGTGGGAGAGGTCGTGAGTGCAGGCGCATCCCGTCTGACTTCCCAGTTGGGCAGCATTCCTGAAGATCCGGATATTGCCGGTATGATTGATCATACTTTGTTAAAACCGGATGCAACCGCGGACCAGATTGCCCAGCTGTGTTACGAAGCCCGGAAATATAAATTTGCTTCTGTTTGTGTTAATCCTACCCATGTGAAATTATGTGCTGAATTGCTGCAGGGAACCGAGGTCAAAGTCTGTACAGTGATCGGGTTTCCCCTGGGCGCATCCGCGCCGGAAGTCAAAGCGTTTGAAGCCCAAACAGCCATAAAAGATGGCGCCACCGAGATTGACATGGTGATAAATATTGGCGCTGTAAAAGCAGGGGATTTAACCCTGGTGGCACGTGATATCCACGAAGTTGTAAAAGTGGGACATTCTGCGGGGGCGATTGTTAAAGTGATTATTGAAACTGCCCTGCTGAATGAGGAAGAAAAAGTAACCGCCTGTTTGCTTTCCAAGGAAGCGGGAGCGGATTTTGTAAAAACTTCGACCGGTTTTTCCGGTGGGGGCGCGACAGTTGAAGATATCCATTTGATGCGCCGGGTAGTAGGACCAGACATGGGTGTTAAAGCCTCCGGTGGTGTGCGTGATTTTGAAGACGCCCAGAACATGGTCAAGGCAGGAGCTACCCGGTTGGGTGCCAGCGCAGGCGTGAAGATTGTTCAGGGCGCCCTGGCGTCCAATGGGACTGGAAAACCAGCTCCGGCAGCTGCCAAAGCAGCCGCCTACTAAGAGGATAATTTGATGAAAATTGCCAGGGTAACAGGCAGTACGATCTCAACAATCAAATCTCCCCGGGTTAGGAATACAAAACTCTTAATCTGCAAGCAGACCGACGCTACCGGGACAAAAGAACTCGGCGCTTCTTATGTGGCAACTGATCTGGTGGATGCTGGTGTGGGAGACCTGGTGCTGACCTGCCACGGATCTGCAGCCCGGCAGACACACCTTACTAAAGAAACGCCGGTGGACGCTGTGATTATGGCCGTACTTGATCACCTGGAAGTGGATGGTGAGGTTGTTTTTAGAAAGTGAGCTACAGGAGTTGTAGATGCTGATCGCAAAAGTGATTGGAACTACCGTTTCAACGATCAAAGAACCCACACTGGAAGGACGGAAACTATTAATCCTCCGCCAGACAGATGTGGATGGAAAACCTTTTGGGAAACCCTATGTCGCTGTAGATACCCTGGATGCCGGGATTGGAGACCTTGTGCTCACGGCTCATGGTTCCAGCGGCAGACAAACGGAAATAACCCAGAATCGACCCGTTGATGCAGTAATCATGGCAGTGATTGATCACCTCAGTGTTTTGGGTGAGGTGACATACCAGAAAGAGTAGAACCACTATTCACTCCATTAAACCTGAAATCGGAAAAACCTATGCCAGAATTTGACAAAGATTTACGATCGATACAGCAAGCCCGCCAGATGGTTCTCAGTGCCCGGGAAGCCCAGAAAACCTGGGGACATGCCACCCAGGCAGAGGTTGACCGGGTTTGTGAAGCGATGGCGGAAGCTGCCTTTGGGGCGGCGGAGCGTTTAGGGCGCATGGCTGCCGAGGAGACCGGTTTTGGCGTTCCAGAGCATAAAAAAATCAAAAACCAGTTCGCCTCAAAAACAGTCTGGGAAGCGATAAAAGATGTAAAAACTGTCGGTATTATCAAGCGTGATGATCAGCGGAAGCTGTACCAGATTGCCTGGCCGATGGGAGTGATTGCGGCACTGACACCGAGTACAAACCCCACCTCTACTGTGATGAACAAAATACTTATATCGGTTAAAGCCCGTAACGCGATTGTGGTTGCTCCCCATCCTTCCGCGGTGAATTGCTGTGTGGAAACTACGGAATTAATGAACAAAGCTGCGGTGGCTGCCGGAGCGCCAGAGGGCTTGATTCACTGTATGTCGGAAATCAGTTTGCCAGGGACCAATGAATTACTTTCTCATCGTTATACAGCGCTGATTCTGGCTACTGGCGGCTCGGAAATGGTGAGAGTTGCCCACTCCAAGGGAAAACCAGCCTATGGTGTTGGTCCTGGAAATGTACCTGTTTATGTGGACAGATCAGCTGACCTTGAAAATGCCGCCCGCTATATCGTGGGCAGCAAAGCCTTTGATTATTCCACAATCTGCGCTACCGAACAGGCATTGATCGCGGATCGACCGATTGCTGGCCGATTAAAGGAACTCATGATAGCGCAGGGTGCTTTCTGGGTATCCCACGAACAAGCAGAAGCGCTGCGGTCTATTCTCTTTTACCCGAATGGAGTGATTAATGCCGCCTCGGTTGGTAAATCTCCCCAATATCTGGCTGCCCTGGCAGGTTTCCAGGTCCCCGAGAGTGCCCGGATCCTGGTTGCCGAATTAAATTCCGTGGGAAAGGAAGAACCGCTTTCCCGTGAAAAATTAACGACAGTATTGGGTTTTTATATCGCCGACGGCTGGGAGGCTGGCTGTGACCGCTGCCTGGAGTTGATTGATTTTGGCGGACGAGGGCACAGTTTAATCATCCATGCCACCAATGAAGAAATCATCTACGCCTTTGGGTTGGAAAAACCGGTTTTCCGGATTGGTGTGAATACCATGGGCACGCTGGGCATGATTGGGTTTACAACCGGCATATCTCCTTCCTTAACGTTGGGATCCGGCGGTGTTGGAGGAGCGATCACGGGTGACAACATTGATGTTCATCATCTTTATAACGTGAAACGAATGGCTTTTGAAATCAGCTCACCCCCGGAAGAAGCTTTCCAACAGGGAAGTGTACCAGCAGGCAGTCTCCAGGCGCCGGATTATGAATCCCTGGAAAGCCTGGTCAGAGAAACAGTACTGGAGATATTAAATTCGAAATAATGCCTATTTAAGACAAGTTGAGGAAGTAACTTTTTAACCCATTAGTACAAGGAGTAAAAAAATGGCACAACAAGATCCTACATTCATCGCTCTCGGTATGGTGGAAACCCGCGGCCTGGTTGGCGCAGTGGAAGCCGCAGACGCCATGGTCAAGGCAGCCAACGTGGTTCTGATTGGTTCAGAATACGTAGGCGGCGGATTTGTTACCGTGATGGTCCGGGGTGACGTGGGCGCTGTGAAAGCGGCCACGGATGCTGGCGGCGCAGCCGCGAAACGGGTCGGGGAACTGGTTTCTATCCATGTCATCCCGCGCCCGCACGAAAACGTGGAAATGGTGCTGCCGCACAGTTCCAAGGGCAGCTTCGGCGGCCGTTCAGAAGACAAGAAGTAACGGGGTTGCCTTGCAATCACCGGAACTTCGCGATACGCTGCACCGTGCTGCGCGTGTATTTCACTGGGCTGAAGACCCTGAACCCGCCCCCTTTGACCGGATTCCAGAAGGAAATCTCAAAGTTGGTGTAGATCTGGGTACGGCTTACCTGACAGTGGCTGTGCTGGATGACCAGAACCAGCCCCTGACAGGAGAATACCAGTTTGCGCAGGTTGCGCGGGACGGCCTGGTGGTGGACTTTGTCGGAGCCGTTGATCTGGTCAAGGATATGAAAGATCAGATTGAACGCAGGATTGGCAGAGAGCTCACCCATGCAGCCAGCGGGTATCCGCCGGGTGTACCGCGGGCAGAGGTCCAGTCCACCGCCCATGTGGTTGAAGCGGCGGGGCTGATCTGCACCGACCTGGTGGATGAACCCAGCGCGGCCAATGCCCTTGTGGCTTTGGAAAACGGTGTGATTGTTGATGTGGGGGGCGGCACAACCGGGATCGCAGTTGTAAAAGACGGACAAGTGGTCTACACCGCGGATGAGGCAACGGGCGGTACGCACTTATCACTGGTGATCGCCGGCGCGCATGATATTCCCTTCGAAGAAGCGGAACGCCGGAAAATCGATCCCGACCAGCAGCCAACCTTGTTTCCGGTAATCAAACCCGTGCTGGAAAAAGTGGCCAGCATTGTCGCCAGGCATATCGAGGGATTTCAGGTCCCAGCGATTACCCTGGTTGGCGGAACCAGCGCTTTTTTCCGGGCAGCAGAAGTGATCGAGGAGTATACCGGGATCCCTGCCTGGGTGCCTGATTACCCGGCTCTGGTAACCCCGATCGGCATGGCGATGCAAAACAACCCGATGGACACTTCCCATTAACCGGCAGCTGGTTTTCAGGAAGAAGGTCCAATAAGGAGATCTAATGGCAAAAACCGACTTTTCATTACGTGTATATTGTTACCTGGATCGCATGCAGTCCGAGGTGGCAGCCTTTGTGGGTACCATTACCCAGGGTGACCTGCCGATTGAGGGTATGGCTTCCCTTTATGTGGAAATGGCACCCGGCAATGAAGTTTTCCGAACCGTAGATATTGCGGTTAAAGCTACTGAAGCCAAACCAGGTGCCCAGGTGGTAGAGCGGGAATTTGGTATGTTTGAGGTCCACTCCCTTAACCAGGCAGCAGTCCTGGAATCCGGTCGAATTGTGCTTGACCGGTTGGGACTGGTGAAAGAGGACCGGCTTAAGCCTGCCGTGTTTTCCTCCAACCTGATCACCCGGGTGGATCCTTATCAGGCACAGCTGTTGAACCGCTGGCGCCGGGGATCAATGCTGGTTGCCAGTGAAACGCTGTTTGTTCTTGAAGTTGCTCCAGCAGCTTACATTATGCTTGCGGCCAATGAGGCGGAAAAGAAAGCCAATGTGAAAATCATTCACATCGCTTCTGTCGGGCGCTTTGGACGGATGTGGATGTCCGGTACAGAGGCAGAGATGGTTACTGCCCGGGACGCAGCTATCCAGGCGATGGAAAATGTAGAAGGAATCGCAGGAATATAAAATAAAGTACTTCAGGAGTAATCCTATGCCCAAAATCTTTTATACCGAAAGGGACATTGAGGATCTCTATCACAGCGGGGTGACCACCCTGGTAGTCAACGACGATGTGGTGGTCACTGATCTCGGTCGGGAGTCAGCCAATAAACTTGGTGTGGAATTGCTGCGCGAACATGATCAACCTTCCAGCGCCCCCATCAGACCTTATATCACCGATAAACCATCTCCCAGCGCCGCGCCATCTCTTCCGCAGACTCCACCGCCTCCTCCAACAACGGCAGCCCTGGAAGATCGAGTATTGAATTCGGTCAGAGAACAGGTAGGGGATACGGTAGATTCAAACCTGCTGAAAACAATTATTCAGCGCGTGCTGACGAGCGTGGGAGGACGGTAAGATGCTCTTTGGTCGTGTCCGTGGGACAGCAGTCGCCTCAGTAAAATATCCTGATTTAACAGGGATGAAGCTGATGGTTGTAGAGCCTTTAAACAAACATCTGGAGCCCACTGGTCCGCTGCAGGTAGCAGTGGATGTGGTCCAGGCTGGTCCGGGAGATCTGTGTGTGATGGTCCGTTCCCGTGAAGCAGCCCTGGCGATGCAGGTTCATACGTTTGTCCCTGTGGACCTGGCACTGATTGGCATTGTGGATGAATTGGTGGTTCATCCGGATGATAAGTTTGATGTCACCCTTAAAAAGGGATTTATAAAATATACCTGATATGATCCTTGGTAAAGTAACTGGAACCGTGGTGACTACCATCAGTCACCCGCATTATAAAAATCGCCGATTGCTGGTTGTCCAGCCATTAACCCTGCCAGATGATCCTCCCCAGGGTGATTTTATTGCTCTGGATAATTCTCAGGCAGGTATAGGGGATACAGTTCTTGTAAATCGGGAAGGCAACGGCGCAAGACAGATCCTTGATAATCCAGATGGATGTGTGATATCCGTCATTGTTGGTATTGTGGATTCCCTTAATATAGAAGGATGGGAGTGAGGGCGCATGCCTAAACCCTTAATTGCCGGCAATTGGAAAATGAATAAAACTGAAGGGGAAGCGATTTCTCTGGTCCGGAAGTTAATCCAGGGTTTAGGATCCCAACCTGAGGTGGATGTTTTGATTTGCCCCCCCTTTACCTCATTATCTCAACTGAATAAGTTACTGGTGAGTTCCCCGATTCAACTTGGCGCTCAGAATATCTCCCGGCACAGTGGCGGAGCGTATACCGGGGAAATCTCTCCTGTGATGGCAGCCGAATTCTGCACCCATGTAATCCTGGGGCATAGTGAACGGAGGGCTTATTACGGCGAAACGGACGCTTTGATCAACCAGAAAATCATAGCAGCCCTGGGAGCTGGTTTAATCCCAATCTTATGCGTTGGGGAACAGCTGGCAGAGAGGGATAGCGGCCAGGCAGTCACTGTAATCAACCGTCAACTGCAAGGAGCGTTGGAGGGGATCTTTCTTTCTGAATCTGGGAAGATAGTGATTGCTTATGAGCCGGTTTGGGCCATTGGCAGCGGTTTATCCGCTTCCGCCAGGGAGACCTCAGCGCTGATAGGTTCAGTCATCCGACCAGCCATCTCCGGGATGTGGGGTGATCGTTTTTCTCAGGAAATCCGGGTGCTGTATGGGGGATCTGTGAATCAAGGAAATGCGGGGAAATTTTTTGACCAGGCAGAAATTGATGGGGCATTGGTGGGCGGTGCCAGTCTCAGCGCAGAAAACTTCCTGGGAATAATCGAACAAGCCTGATTATTAATTCCTATCAATATAAGATTATTAAGCCTAGTGGAACCAGTTTTCCTCTGGTCCTTTTTTTCCTGCCTGATAAAGCCGGGAATAATATTTGTATGCTGGATGGTAAAATCCACAGTGAGCGATCGTAAAAAATAAATGATGTAAGATCACCGGATAATTTAACTGGGGAGATGCCATGGACCACGAATTCCAAACCAATCTGAAAAAGTACGCTGAAATTGCGATAAAAGTTGGATTAAATATACAACCCGGACAGAAATTGATCTTACAAGCAATCAAAAGAGGCGGAGTATCACTTCAGACAGCACCTGTTGTCCGGGAGCTGGCAGCGGCAGCCTACCAGGCCGGGGCAAAACTTGTAGACGTTCTCTGGAAGGACGAGACCATAAGATTACTCCAATTTGAGCTTGCCCCCAGAGATTCCTTTCATGAATATCCTGCCTGGCAGGCCCAGGGTGTTTTAGATGTCATAGAAGACGGGGGTGCGGTGTTAACAATTTCAGCATTTGATCCATCCTTGTTGGAAGGACAGGATTCAGAGCTGATTGCCCAGCAGCAGGGTGCAATCCAAAAGCTTACTAAACCAATCAGCGACCATGTTGGGAAAAACACCATGAATTGGACGGTTCTCTCCATACCGGTAACGGGCTGGGCGGACAAGGTTTTCCCGGATCTGCCAGAAGAAGAGCAAATCCCAGCTCTGTGGGATGCCTTATTTAAGATTTGCCGCGTTTATGAAGATGATCCCGTCGGGGTCTGGCAAACCCATCTCAATAACTTGAAAAAACGCAGTCTTTATCTCGACCAAAAAGCCTACCAGGGTCTCCATTACACCGCTCCTGGAACTGACTTGCGGATTGCTCTGCCGAAAGGACATACCTGGAAGTCGGCTGGTTTTACAACCCGGAGCGGGATTCCATTTACTGCAAATATACCTACTGAAGAAGTATTCACGCTGCCTGATAAACGTTTCACGGAAGGTACCGTCCGGGCTACCCGTCCGCTGGCTTATTCAGCCAATATAATAAACAATTTCAGCCTGACTTTTAAAGAAGGTAAAGTAGTTGATTTTTCTGCGGAACAAGGTGAGCAGGTGCTGGAAAATCTATTGAAGGTTGATGAAGGATCCAGCTTGCTGGGAGAAGTTGCCCTGGTGCCGAACAGCTCTCCAATATCCCAATCAGGTTTGATGTTTTTTAATACTTTATTAGATGAGAATGCATCCTGCCATCTGGCGCTGGGTAACGCTTATCGATTCAGCCTGAATGGAGGGGAAGAACTCACCTCGGATGAATTTGACGCCCGGGGAGGGAATAACAGCTTGACCCACGAGGATTTTATGATTGGATCGGGAGAGATGAATATTGACGGCATTCTGCCTGATGGGAAAATGGAACCGGTCATGCAGGATGGAGAATGGGCTTTTTTGCTGTGAATAATATCTAAGTTGACCCTGATAATTATAATGGAGTGTGTTATGAAAGAAACTAACTTAAAACCAAAAATGAAGGAACTGCGGCCCATTTTAGGGGATGTTGTTTCTACCCTGGAATCGAAGGCGCCCTATGGTGCAGTAACCCTCTCTTCCCGGGAAATTACTAAATACCTGGTTGATAATAATCAGGAACAGGTAGAGATGGATAATCCAACAGCCGGAGCTATCCTGACGGTATTTGATGGGCATACACTGGAAGAAAAAGCTATTGGCGGTTTTGATAAAGAAAATTTACTCCAGGGCGCAAAAGACCTGGTCAGGGAGACCAGTTTTACGCAAAATGGAAAGATAAACCCGGGAAAAGAATGGACAGGCGATTATCAAACCAAGATGGAACACGATCCTTCCCAGACCCCAACCAGTGAAAAATTGGAATACTTAAGGGAAATCAACCAGCGGTTGAACAAGATTGACTCCAGGATTGTGAACGCCAGGGTTAACTTTTTGGAATTCAGGGATAAAGCCGTATTCAGGAATCGAACGGCGGATATCTCCCAGGATATTCAAAGGGTTCGTATGTTCATCATGGTGGCAGTGATGGGGGAGAAGGGTGTTGTGTTTGACTGGGTGTCAAAGTGTGGCAGTGCGGGATTAGAAATCCTAACCTTCAGCGATGAGGAGCTGGAGACGCTTGTAAAGAACACCATTAAGCTTTTGGAAGCGGATCGGATTGAGCCAGGTGAATATACTGTCATAAGTTCCCCCGGTGTTTCCGGGGTAATCTGCCATGAATCCTTTGGTCATGGCGTAGAAACGGATATGTTCTTAAAGGAAAGAGCCAAAGCAGCCAATTATATTGATCGCAGAGTTGGTTCTGATTTAGTTAATATTTATGATGACCCCAGCTACCCGGGTGGTTTTGGATCTTATTTCTTTGATGATGAAGGATATCCTGCCGCTCCAACTCAAATTGTTAAAGATGGAATCTTTAAACGGGGCCTCACGGATCTATATTCTGCCACTGTTCTGGATATCCCACGCTCGCCTAACGGCCGCCGGCAGGATCTGACCAGGAAAGTTTACCCCAGGATGACCAATACCTATGTTGGATCTGGAGACACACCGCTTGATGAGCTTCTTGGAAGAGTAGATCAGGGGATTTACTTATCCAAATTCTCTTCTGGTATGGAAGATCCCAAAGGATGGGGAATTCAGGTCACCTGCCATTATGGATTTGAGATAAAAACTGGAAAGCTAACAGATAAAATGTATGCTCCGATCGGTCTGACAGGATACGTCCCGGATGTGTTATCCAGTATTAGTGGAGTCTCCAATGATTTTCAGCTTCATGGCGGTACCTGCGGTAAAGGAAGCAAGGAATCAGTGCCGGTAACATCAGGTGGACCTCATTTATTAATGAAAGCGAGGTTAGGTTAATGTTAGAAAAAATCAAACAAGCTCTCGAGACTAATACAGAAATTAAATCCTGGAATATCAGCCATGAAATAACCAATGGGTCTCAGCTTTATGATATAGGAAAAACCAGGGAAGCCATACGCCAGGTCTCCACTGAGCGTTACAAAGTAGATGTCCTTTGTGATTCCCTAAATATGGAAGGAGAACCCAGCAGTGGTGTTGGCACCGTTACTCTTCTTCCGGGGGGTGAGATTCAGGATGCAATTGAACAAGCTGTCCTGACAGCAAAATTAGTTCACAACCAACCCTTTGATTTTCCTGATCCGGGAGTTATGCCAAAAGTGGAACTGGCTGACCCTGAATTTTTAAAAGATCCAAAGGGAGCACTGGATAAGACCATCTCTACAATAATGGAAATCTCCAGTTTAATACCTGGTGTCCGCATCTCTGCCGCGGAGTGTTTTGGACAGGAAAGACAAACACACCTGGTGAGCAGTAAAGGAATTGATGCAAATCAAAATAACACCGAGATTTACATTCAATGGGTTGTGATCGCTGGGACAGGCGAGGATGAAGTTGAATCCTTTGCTGAGATATACAGCAGGCGATTAGCAGACCTCAATTTAGAAGACGAGGTTAAAAGAAGGGCGCAATATACTGCTGATCTGCTTGAGACAGAATCCGCTCCTTCCAGAACGGGACCTGTGATTGTCCAGGGAGGAACACTGGCTGGCATGTTGGCAGGAGAGGCATATTCTGGCAGCATGATTCAAATATTATCTTCTGCCGGCTATAAGTATACCGGGGAGACTCCCTGGGAGATTGGAAAATCGATCTTTCGCGGGGATGTTAAAGGAGATCCGCTGCATGTTTTTGCGAATCGGCAGCTGCCCTATGGCATGAATTCCAGTATATTTGATTCTGAGGGGATCCCGGCTCAGCGGGTTTCGCTGATCCAGGACAACCAATTGAAGACCTTTATTGCCAGTCAGCGATTTGCCCATTATTTAAATCTCCCGGTAACAGGTGGTTTTGGGAACCTGGAAATGCCGGCTGGGAGTACACCAGCTTCAGATCTGGCAGCGGCTTCCCACATAGAAATTGCTGAATTCTCCTGGTTTAATCCCAACCCGATCACTGGAGATTTTGCCAGTGAAATCCGTTTAGGATACCTGGTTGAGAATGGAGAACGAAAACCCTTTAAAGGCGGTTTGTTAATTGGGAACCTGTTGGATGCCCTGGCGGACGTAACCTGGTCATCCGAAACGGGATTTTATGGACATTATTTTGGTCCCTCTGCGGCCAGATTTAATAATCTTCAGGTAGCAGGAGAATAAGTACCTCAATTGGGGAATTCTCCAGGATCCGAATATGGTTCAACAAACCGTATCTGAAATTGCTCGGGGGACATTCCTGATCCAGCTGCAAGCTATTCAGGCTCAACTATCTGGCTGTATAGAGGGCAAAGATCCAATACACCTGCACGATTTAAGAGTAGCCAATCGGCGTACTCGGGCAGCCTTGATAGAGTTTAAAGGGCTGTTTCCCGGAGAGGTGTTTAATACCTACCAGGATAATTTCCGCTGGATTCACCAGGTGACTGGAGAAGTCCGGGATCTGGATGTGACTTTGCAGCAGTTTCCGATTTATCAAAAGCAATTGATTAAAGGAACTCGATCTTACATAAAACCTTTAAAGACCCTGCTCGAGGATAAACGGGAGAAAGCGCAGCTCCAATTGGTAAAGGATTTAGGGTCGGATCATTTAGGGGAGATTCTGAGCAGCTGGGCTGATCTGCTTCAGGGAGATCGCCTGGATAAAACCAGCCTGTCCTTGGAACCCGCCCGGGAATATGGCTGCAGAAGAATTGTCAAACGCTACCTGCAGGTGAAAAAGAAAGGGGGAAAGCTGAATAAAAAGATACCCGCAGAGGCTTTCCACACCTTTCGTATTTCCATTAAAAAATTACGTTACTTGATGGAATTCTTTCGCCCGGCTTTAGACAATGACCAATTCAGCAGCCTGCGAACCGGGTTAAAAACTGTTCAGGATGCATTTGGCGCTTTTCAGGACGCTGAAGTGCAGGAAAATAATATTCGGTCTCTAGCCGGAGAACTTTATCAGCAGGGCGCTCCAATAGATACTTTGCTGACACTCGGACATCTGGTAGGTTACCTCGAGAAAAAAGGCCGCCAGAATAAAAAAGTCTGTATAAAGCAGGTCCGTTGGATTACAGAAGATACCACCGGACGGGCTTTCCAGACTTGTTTCCAGTATCCGGTAGAATAGAAGTCAGTAACCAGCAAACAGTAATCAGTACTCAGTTCAAGGTATGCAGAGAATTTTTAGTATCTAAAAGTACTCCCATAGAGGCATCCAATTTCCCCTCTTGAGACTTTCGAACGATATCTTATTACTCCTTTGTATCCACATCCCTCGACTCCACTTGGGGTGGAGCAGGACAAGCTAATCTAAAGGGTATCGAAGGGTGTCTTTTTTTAACCCTGAAAATTATCTCTACTCGAGGTAGAGTATGGTAATATGCTCCCTATGCTGAAACCTATTCACTGGAAAACTTTCCCCCGGGATTTTTTGATTACCCAGCTAGGATTTGCTATCTATGGTGTGGCGATTGCGCTGATCATCCAGGCAAACCTTGGCACCGGCCCCTGGGCTGTGCTTGCTGTCGCTCTGGCGGATTTAACCGGCTTAACACCTGGGACTATGATGGTGTTAACTGGATTAGTAGTCTTGCTTGGCGCGGTTGCACTTAAGGAGAAAGTTGGTTGGGGTACATTGGCAAACATTCTTTTTATTGGACCCTGGCTGGATTTATTTTTAAAGTTTGTTCCTTCTCTTTCTGGGAACTTGTTTCTTCAAAGCCTTGGATTACTGATGGCGATTTTACTGACCGGGATCGCTACTGCCGTATATATCAGCGTGAATGCCGGGGCAGGACCCCGAGACAGTCTTATGCTGGCGGTCTCCCGGGTAACCGGCAAGAGCGTGCGTCTCTCCCGGGTCGAATTAGATATCTCCGTGACCTTGCTAGGCTGGATCTTGAGAGGTCCTGTAGGGATCGGTACATTATTATTTGCACTATTGATCGGCCCTACGGTCCAGGGTTGTTTCCGTGTTTTTAACGTCCAATCGCATCAACCTGTTGAAGAAGGTTCATGACTCAGGCTCTCCTTATCTATAATACTTTGATATTTGTTCTAGATTTGATGCTGCTCGTTTATCTGCATCGAATAAAAAAGGAACGCCCTGTTGAACGGACAATTCTGCTGGGGATTGTGCTGAGTTGCATCATATTCCTGGGAGCTTTCTTCTTCCCGGTAGATGGGTTTGGTCTAATACAGCTGTTTGCTTGGGGGACCTTCTTGCATTTGCCATTATTTTTTACTGCTGGGGGAATCCTGCTCTTTCGTGAAACAAAATGGTTTGCATATGGCCTGCTGATTTTAGCTCTCCTGATTCTGGGAGTGGCAGGAGATGCATTTCTGATTGAACCCCAAAAACTGGAGGTCACTCATACTACTTTGTATTCGTCGAAACTGGATCAAGCCGTGACAGTTGCCCTGCTGGCGGATATCCAGACTGATAACCCCGGTTCTTACGAAGAGCAGGTCCTGGCATTAACCGCGGCGGAAAACCCCGACCTGGTGTTATTGGCGGGGGATTACCTTCAGATTTATGATCTAGAAAATTATCAGAGTGCCGTTTTGAAATTTCAGAATATTTTTGAAAAAGCTCAGTTGGATCCACCTCTGGGAATTTTTGCTGTACGTGGGGATGCTGAAAGGGATGATTGGACGGCTATTTTTCAGGATCTTGGTGTGGATACCTTTGAATCGATGGATAGCCTGGATCTCGGAACGCTCACGTTAACCGGGGTCAGTCTTCATGATTCAGAAAATCCGGAGATGTTCATTCAAGGTTCAGAAAAATACCATATCGTGTTTGGGCATAATCCAAACTACAGCCTGGGGGAAATAGACGCAGACCTGCTTTTAGCTGGTCACACCCATGGGGGACAATTCCAACTGCCTGGGATCGGTCCCTTATTAACAATTTCCCTGGTTCCAAGAGATTGGGCATCGGGACTGACAGAAATCTCCCCCGGACAATATCTGCTGGTTTCCCGCGGTATTGGCATGGAACGGGGGTATGCCCCGCGAATGCGTTTTTTATGCCGCCCTGAGCTGGTAATCCTGGAGATAAAACCAGTTAAATAACTATTGTGTGATCAAAAAAAAACAATTATACTTGGCATAACGCTACAATAATTCACCAATAAACAGGACAAATCATGAAAGCTGATCCTCGGGTTTCGGGTTGGGCATTTAATAAATTTCAGGAGATCCCCATTCTGGTGACCTCCCTGATGATTGTTGTAGCTGTAATTGGCGTGCTGGTAGTCCCATCGCCTCTGATTCTGATACTCCTGTTTATCTCGATAGGGATTTGGGTAGTGATCATACAATTCTTCCGTGATCCAGCCCGGGATATCCATTGCCAATCCAACCAGGTTCTTAGCCCAGCAGATGGTGTTATCAAAGACATTACAACAGTCCTGGAGCAGGATTATTACCAAGAGCCTCGAATCCGGGTTGGGATCTTTTTATCATTATTTAATGTTCATGTGCAGAGAGCACCCCTGTCAGGAAGGGTTGCGTTTGTTAACCATCAAAGTGGAAAATATCTCCCAGCATACGAACCAGCTTCGTCTTATGAGAATGCACAGATAACTTTAGGGATAGATTCAGAATTTGGGCTTATTATCATTAAACAAATCTCTGGTATCCTGGCTCGTAAGTGCGTAAACTATTCTAATACAGGGGATCAAATCCAGGCTGGACAGCGTTACGGTCTGATTAAATTTGGTTCCCGTGTGGAAATCTTTTTACCTGCCAGTACAGAGCTGCTATGTACAGTGGGTGATAAGGTATATGGTGGATTAACAATATTGGCCAATGTGCCGGAAAAGGACCTCTAGAATGGGAGTTAAAGTCCGCCATTCTATCCCAAATTCCCTGACCTTTTTGTCTATTGCCTGCGGGTTGACTTCAATATTAATGTCCAGCCAAGGATACTTATATCTGGCTGGATATTTAATTTTTGGTAGTTTTCTTATGGATCTTGTGGATGGAATCCTTGCCAGGAAACTGAATGTCCAATCATTGCTCGGGCAGCAGCTGGATTCTCTGGCGGATTTGGTGGGACTGGGGATTGCTCCCCTGGTGTTGATATTCCATCATATCTCTTCCCGTGAGGCAATCAGTATCTGGATCATCCCTTTTTTAGTGCTTGCTGCCTGCTCGAGTGCATTTCGCTTGGCTCGTTTTAACCTTCTTCCTCCCAAGAGCAATAATCGGAGTGACTCGCTTGGCTTAACACTTTTCCATACCGGTTTTACACTTACCGTAGCTGTCCTCTCTGACCTTTCATTTTCGGGCTATTCACTCCCTTTTGGAGTTTATGCCGGACTACTGGTAGTACTCAGCTTTTCGATGATCTGTAAATTATCATTCCCTCCTTTGCTGTGGTTTTTTTCTTCTCGAATTCAGACGATAGTGATCATTTTATGCATGATTCTTTTTCTATTTTTTCTACCTCCCTTTACGACGCTGTTTGTATTCAGTATCGGACATCTATGTTTTTCAGTAGGTCGGGGTCTCTACATTAAGTTTAGTGGAAAGTCTCCAGCCAAATAAAAACTTGTGATATGTTGAAAACAATAATCGCCGAAATTTTCGGTACCGCCCTTTATATCTTTTCAGTTCTGGTTTACAGATCCTGCCGATTCCGTATTATAGGAGAAGATAACGTCCACACTGTTCTTGAAAGTGGAAGACCAATTGTTGTCACAAGCTGGCATGGGATGACCATGATGGTTGTGAAATTTATGAGGGAGTATATAGATACTCGGACATTTGTTGTAATCGTACCAGATGACCATGATGGAAGAACGCTGGAGGTATTTGCACGCCATCTGGGTGTAGATGCTCACCCTATGAATCTAACCGGTGATACCACACTTGGCATGGGACGAAAATTAGTTGGTTTGATTCGAATTATGAAGACAGGTAAGAATCTCCTCATTCACCCGGATGGTCCTGCTGGTCCAGCCTATAAAATAAAACCGGGAGTAACCTTTCTGGCGCAAAAAACTGGAGCATTGATCCTGCCGCTTGGATGCTACTGCAGGCATGCCTACCACATCCCTCGTTGGGATCGTTATACATTGCCCCTGCCTTTCAGTAAAATTCATATCCAGACAGGGAATCCCATCCGGATTTCCGAGGATCTCTCTGATCTGACTGAAATCAACCTAGAACTTACGGATATTCTTCACCGCTTGTCTGCCCAAGCATCTGCGAATTATTATGAACTTTAAGGTTTAGTTTTTATCTCCAACCAGGTAATTTCCACTGGACAATTTGCGCCCAAGAATAGAAGACTGCTAGTGCTCCCCAATAGTAATTTATTTAGTAATATTTATTAAATATCAACTATATGAAAACTTTAGTGATTGTACGGCACGCAAAATCAAGTTGGGATAATCCCGGATTACCCGATCACGAACGCCCATTAAACAAACGCGGATTTCGAGATGCGCCCATGATGGGTGCCCGCCTGGCAGAATGGGGACCGCCGGTTGACCGGGTAATTTCCAGTTCCGCTGTGAGAGCTTTGACGACCGCTGAGTTGATCACCCAGGAGATGGGGCTTCCCTGGGATGAGATCCTGATTGAAGAGACTCTCTATCACGCTAGCGAGGAAGATATGCTGGATCTCATCCAGGACCAGGAGGATTACATCGATGGGGTGATGCTTTTTGGTCACAATCCGGGACTGACAGCCCTGGTGAATGATTTGTCGGATCTGGGTTTGGGAAACCTGCCTACCTGCGGTATTGTGGTAATACAATTTGATGTGGAAAGTTGGTCTCAGGTTGGTGAAGTGGAAGCGGTCACCGCGGAAATGAACTTCCCCAAAATGCATCGTTGATAGGGGAATGCCTCAGAACCACTCATCCGGGGAACGAGGGAAGAAAAAACTGTCAGGATCATCATTTAGAAAAATCGATCATAATGAATTACCTTATATCACAGCTGAACAGATGGCTGAAGTTGACCGTTTAATGGTGGAAGACTACGGCATTCAATTAATCCAAATGATGGAAAATGCCGGTCGGCACCTGGCTGAACTGGCAAGAAATCGTTTTCTGAGTTGTGATGCAGATAGAAAACATGTGGTGGTATTGGCGGGGAGCGGCGGGAATGGGGGCGGCGTTATGGTTTGCGCCCGACATCTGGATAACTGGGGTGCTGAAGTAAGCCTGTATTTGACCAAACCAGTAAAAGACCTCACAGGAATCATCAAACACCAGGGGGAAATCCTGCAGCAGATGGGCCTCGAGATTAAGTCATCTGAAGAACTAAGGAAGAAACCACGCCTGGACTTGATTGTGGACGGAATTATTGGTTACAGCCTCAAGGGAGCACCCCGGGGTGCGGCCGCAGAAATGATCCGGTGGGCGAACCGGCAGTCTTCGCCAATCCTGGCTCTGGATTTACCCTCCGGATTAAACGCTTCCACGGGAGAAGTGCTTGAGCCAACCATCCGCGCTGCAGCTACCCTGACCCTGGCTTTACCCAAACTGGGATTACAAGCAGCGGAAACTGAGGTGGTGGGAGAGCTTTACCTGGCGGATATCGGAGTTCCACCTGAGCTGTATGCCCGACCACCGCTGAGCCTGCAGGTTAAACCATTGTTTAATCAGGAACAAATCCTCCGACTAACGTAATCGAAGGATGTGGATAGGTTCGATCCTTTTAATCTGAAAAACTAATCAATTTAAATGAAAAGAAGACTTCTGGTCTTTTTAATCCTGATCGCAGTAAATGGCTGCGCCGTTACGGGGCAGCCACTGAAATTTCTTGATTCTAGTGATACAAACCTGCCGGGTACCTATCAGAAAACTATCTCCTGGAATGGTCTGGATAGAACCTATTTAGTGCATATCCCGGAGTGTATTCAAGATAATCGTCCTCTTCCAGTGGTCCTGATGTTTCATGGCGGTGGCGGCACGGCAAAAGGGGTCAGTAGAGATGCTGGTTGGAAAGAAAAAGCTGACCAGGAATGTTTTATGGTTATCTTCCCAGACGGGGTTCCTCTGGATCCACAAAAACCTGCCAGTTTTACCTTCGAACCCCCAGGCCTGGAATGATGGATCGGAGCGTTTTAATCAGGATATCGAGTATGTGGGATTTATTGCCTGGATCCTGGATACCGTAATAAAAGAATTCAGGGTTGATCCAAGTCGAATTTATGCAGCCGGATTCTCAAACGGTGCCAGCCTGGCTTTCCTGGTGGGTATTGAACTAAATGAAACAATAGCTGCCATTGCACCGGTTGCGGGGGCTTTATGGATAGAGGATTTTGGGTTGGAATCACCGGTATCCCTGCTTTACATTACCGGGACTGAGGATCCGTTGAATCCAATAGATGGTGGAGTGCCTGGCCTGGCAATCGGCGATGGTGAACCGGGAGGCGGGAAAGCGAAACCACCGGTTGAGGAGCATATCCAGCTTTGGACCGGGGCGCTGGCTTGTGAATCACAACCGGAAATCCTGACCAGTGCTGAAGGAATCGTGAAGGTACATTTCAGCCAATGTCGGGATAATGCGGAGGTGGTTTATTATACACTGGAGGACGTAGGGCATCATTGGCCCGGGGGGAAAGTACGATTGTCGGAGATCCTGGTAGGGAAGTCCACTGATGTGATGAATGCAACTGAGGTTATCTGGGAGTTTTTTCAGGATCACCCCAAGCCATAATCCGGAAGGCACCTGCGTTAAACCCCATTAATTTCCGTTTCTATGGAATGTATCCACCGTTTCTGCTTAAGATTGGATGGGAATCCCATTGACTATTATGGACTTTAGATTATACTATTATTTATTGCAACTACTCGCAATAAATAACTATGACACACTGCCATTCAATTATTGATGCACTGCGGCAGCGCGGCTACCGCATCACTCCCCAGCGGGAGATGATCATTCAGGTGATTGCCCACAGCCCGCAGCACATTACAGCCGAAGAAGTCTCTGAAAAACTCCAGGAGCACACCCGGGCAATTAATATTGCCACAGTATACCGGACTCTGGATCTGCTCTGGCAGGAAGGGTTCGCCTGCCGTAATGATTTGAGCGAGGGCAAAATCGCATATGCCACCTTTCAGCATGGACCGCATATCCACCTGGTTTGCCGAAAATGCAGCCAGGTGATTGATGCTGATATTCGGATTATCAATTCGCTCGGGGAAGATTTATACACCAGGTATAAATTTCAACCTGATCTGGAACACTTCTCCATCTTTGGCATTTGTGCTGACTGCCAGGAGTAAAGTCAATTTCGAATTTTAGATTTCGTAAGATTCAGACCTTAAATAAACTCTGAATCTAAGGGAGCCAATTATGTTGTACTCACCCACTCAACTACATATACCGGATGGTTTTTTATCGGTAGTTATATCGCTCATTTTCTGGCTGACCGCGATCATTTTTATTGGACTGGCAATTTCTAAAACCAATCAATCTCTGGGAGAAAAACAGGTCCCCCTGATGGGTGTTATGGCCGCATTTATCTTTGCTGCCCAAATGCTTAACTTCCCGATAGCGGGAGGAACATCCGGACACTTCTTGGGTGGTGCATTGGCGGCAATTGTGCTTGGACCATGGGCTGGAATCCTGGTGATGACAGCAGTAATTGGTGTCCAGGGATTGTTATTTCAAGATGGCGGCTTATTGGTGATGGGGGCAAATATCTTCAATATGGGGATATTAACCGCAGTGATCGGTTTTGGTTTGTACCGGATGGTGATCCATCAGAAGAGGGGCGCTCGCCTTGCTGTAGCTGGTATAGGAGCTTGGATTGCAACTATGGCGGCGGCATTAATCACAGGGTTGCAGCTTTGGTTAAGCGGCACAACCCGCCTGGAAATTGTCATTCCAGCCCTGATGGGAGTACATGCCCTGATCGGAATTGGGGAAGCGCTCATCACCGTAGCAGCCTTAACCTATATTGAACAAATCCGTCCTGACCTGTTGGTAACTGAAAAATCCACAACCAAAGCTGGGCGGGGCTGGATACTTGCCGGAGTTATCGTATCTCTCCTGGTGGTTTTTATATCCCCTCTGGCATCTGGTAATCCGGATGGCTTGGAGCGAGTCGCTGAAGATCTGGGCTTCCTGGAGACCGGCCTGGAAGCTCCGTTCCAGATCCTTCCAGATTACACGATTCCTTTTCTGGGGGAGACTGCCATCTCAACCATCCTGGCAGGAATTGTCGGGGCTTTGGTGGTTTTAGGTCTCTTGATCTTAATCGGACGTAACCTGCGCAGACAAGAAGAAGCTTGACCTCCAGCATCTTTTTTTCACGACGATACCCCCTTAATATATCTAGGTTGTGAATTATGAATAAAAACTACGAAACAATTATTACTAAAGATTTGAGTTAATCCGTATGCATGCCCACGCTTTTGATCAATATCATTTCAGTCAAAGCCGGATCCATTCCCTGGATCCGCGTGTTAAGGTCTTGATTACAGTCGGTTTTATTCTCTCAAACGCGATTCTTCCTGATGGCGGCTGGTCTGGGTTTGCTTTAGCCTGGCTGATGCTCCTGTTTGCCAACGACCAATCCGGACTGGGATTAGGGTTTACCTTTAAACGGTCGATTGTAGCCTTGCCCTTTGCATTGGTAGCGGTGAGCGCGATATTTTCCCCCCTGGGCGAACAATTAGCAGAATGGAACCTGGGCTTTATCACCCTGATCCCGACTGACTATGGTGTGATCCGCTTTTTGAGCATTTTAGCCCGTTCCTGGTTATCAGTGCAAATGGCTATTTTATTGGTAGCCACTACTCAATTCCCTGATCTTATTCATGCTTTTGAGCACCTGCGAGTGCCGCGCAGCCTTACAACCGTTGTGGCTTTCCTTTTTCGGTATCTTTTTGTGCTGACCGATGAAGCCTTCCGGTTGATGCGGGCGCGGGAAGCTCGCAGTGCGAGTATACAGGGCGCCAAGCGGGGGGGCTCTTTACTGTGGCGAGTGAAAGTAACTGGAAGCATGGCCGGACAATTGTTCCTGCGAAGCTACGAACGCTCTGACCGTATCTATCAGGCGATGACATCACGGGGGTATACCGGTCATATACGGACGCTTAACCCGCATGAAATGACACAATTGGATTGGATTAACCTGATATTTTCATTTTTTATCCTGATTCTTATTCAACTAGTGGGATGGATCCGCTAATGCCTGTTAAACACCTACCAACACCTGATTTTCAAATGCCGGATTGTGAAGGGGATATCCTTCAGATCCAGGATTTGCACTTTACCTACCCCGATGGCCATGTGGCTTTACGAGGGGTTAATCTATCTATCTGTGAGGGTGAAAAAGTTGCCCTTGTAGGGCCCAATGGAGCTGGAAAATCGACTCTGATGCTCCATTTGAACGGAATTTTGGGTGAGAACAGCCCGGTTTCGATTGCGGGAATGCCGGTTGCTTCGGAAAACTTATCCCTGATAAGAGCGCTGGTTGGACTTGTATTCCAAAATCCTGATGACCAGTTGTTTTCTCCGACTGTATTTGATGATGTGGCGTTTGGACCGCTCCACATGGGCTTGTCAGCAGACGAAGTTTACGACCGCGTGGAAGAAGCCTTGGTTGCTGTAAAGATGGGCGATTTTAGTGATCGACTCTCACATCACTTAAGTATGGGGGAGAAGAAACGAATCGCTATCGCCACCGTCCTTGCCATGCATCCTCACATCCTGGTGTTTGATGAGCCTTCAGCGGGGCTTGACCCCCGAGCCCGGCGTTCCTTAATCAACTTCCTTCGTGATTTACCTATCACGATGCTGATCTCAACCCATGATATTCGTATGGTGCAGGAGTTATTTCCCCGTATGGTCATCATGGATGAAGGAGAAATTGTAGCTGACGGTTTGACCGCAGAATTACTCCAAGACAACGTTTTACTTGAAGCCCACGGATTGGAAAGCCCGAATCAAATGCTCCCTGCCTGATGGCTCGAAATCGGACTTCAGGATAAGATATTAAAAAAGGTGCTGCCATGGATAAAATGGTCGTAGATGATTATGGATGGGATTCAATCGAGGGTCCTCATTCCTGTGCCTATATCACACCCAGAATATTATCCCTCTTGAAAAAACTAGGGGTAAGGCGAGTATTGGACCTGGGTTCGGGAAATGGAATGTTGTGCTCCCAACTGGCAGATCAGGGGTATGAGGTTGTTGGCGTTGAAGTGGATGAAAAGGGAATAAGTATTGCCCGGTCTGCTTATCCCGAGGTAGATTTCTATAATTTTAGTGTAGAAGATGATCCAAACGATTTCCTGAAAGATGAAACTCCTTTTGAGGTTATCATCTCAACCGAAGTGATTGAACATCTGTATTCTCCCCACAGACTGCCAATTTATGCCCGCGGTATGCTGCAGGATCAGGGTTATTTAATCATCACTACACCGTACCATGGATACCTCAAGAACCTGGTGATTTCCCTTCTTAATAAATGGGACTTTCATTTCACAGTGCTGCGCCATGGTGGGCACATCAAATTTTTCAGCCGCAGAACAATCACTCGATTATTAACTGATAATGGTTTTAAAGTCGTTGGATTTTCTGGTGTTGGCCGGATCCCCTACCTGTGGAAGAGCATGGTCATAATCGCCCAGAAAATTTAACAGGAAGACCCATCAGTTCATTTTTTTTATTGGTGATACACATGAAACCTATCAACGAAAAGGACCCATCCCTAAATAGTCATGTTAATAATATAGGGCAGCTCCAGGTACCTACTGCAGAAGAGCTGGCAAAGCTGCCCTTAGATGGCGGCCCGGATTACAACAGACTGGTCTTTGAAAAATCCCCCTACTTGCTTCAGCACGCTGCGAACCCGGTGAATTGGTTTCCCTGGGGAGAGAGTGCTTTTACCACCGCCAAAGAAGAGGATAAACCCATATTTCTATCTATTGGCTACTCCACCTGTCATTGGTGTCATGTGATGGAGGGTGAGTCCTTTGAAGACCCCCAGGTTGCTGCTCTGCTGAATGAAACCTTCGTTCCTATTAAAGTTGATCGGGAAGAGCGGCCTGATATTGATCAGGTATACATGGCGGTCTGTCAGGCGGTAACGGGAACTGGAGGATGGCCTCTGACTGTCATCTTAACGCCGGATAAACAGCCGTTTTTTACTGGAACCTATTTTCCAAAACAAAGCCGATTTGGCCGAACTGGGCTGATGGAGCTCATTCCCAAAATTAACGAACTCTGGGAAAACAAGCGGGACGAGCTGCTGGAGAGCGCGGATCAAATCGTAGGCTTCTTACAACAAAACACTTCCTCCGCTTTGGGAAGTGAGTTGGAGGAAATCCTTCTGGATACTGCCTATCTCCAACTGAGCGACCGGTTTGACAAGGATCAGGGAGGGTTTGGTTCAGCACCGAAATTTCCTTCAGCGCATAATTTAACTTATTTACTGCGCTACTGGCACCATACGGGGGAAAAAAGCGCTCTGGAAATGGTGGAGGTAACCTTACAGAAGATGCGACTTGGTGGAATCTTTGACCAAGTGGGATTTGGATTTCACCGTTATTCAACCGACTCTGCCTGGCTTTTACCCCATTTTGAAAAGATGCTCTACGACCAGGCTATGTTGGTTATGGCCTATACCGAGGCATTCCAGGCAACGGGTAAAGGTGAATACGCCCAAACGGCCCGGGAAATCATCGACTATGTGTTACGCGATCTGACATCTCCAGATGGTGGTTTTTATTCCGCTGAAGACGCGGACAGCGAGGGAGAGGAAGGATTATTTTATCTCTGGACACCTGAGGAGTTCCGGGAATTCCTTGACGAGGAAGGCAGTGAGCTTTTTATTAACCTGTTTAACCTTGAAGAGGGTGGTAATTTTTTCGATGAGGCTACAAAAAGCAAAATCGGTCGAAATATCCTTTATCTTAAAGAGCCATTGGTTGAGTTATCAAAGAAAATCAATCTCCCCGAAGATGAGCTTTCCAGACTTTGGGAAGAAGTTCGGGGGATGTTATTTGGAATCCGGGAAAAACGAATTCATCCATTAAAAGATGATAAAATCCTGACCGATTGGAATGGGTTAATGATTGCGGCATTGGCAAAAGCAGCCTCTGCGCTGGGAGAGCATTCATTATGCCCTTGCCGCCCAAAACGCCGCAGATTTCATCTGGGATCGACTGAGAGACAAAGAGGGGCGATTGTTAAAACGATTCAGGGATGGAGAGGCAGGGCTTCCTGCCCACCTTGATGATTATGCTTTTATGGTTTGGGGCTTTCTCGAACTATACGAGCATATGTTTGATCCTGAATATCTGCGGAGAGCCATCGAATTAAATTCTCTGATGCTGAAAGAATTCTGGGATGATCAAAGCGGTGGATTGTTTTTCACTGCAGAAAACCAATCTGATTTACTGGTTCGTAATAAAGAAATTTATGATGGCGCTGTGCCTTCGGGCAACTCAGTTGCCGCATTTAACTTGCTTCGAATCGGACGCTTGACATCAAATCCAGACCTGGAAGAAAAAGCCAGAGCCATTGGAGCCGCATTTTCTAAACAGGTTAATCTGGCCCCGCTGGGCTACACCCAGCTGCTTGCCGGACTGCTCTTCGCTAAAGGTCCAACCTATGAAGTTGTGATTACTGGAGAACGGGATGCAGAAGATACCAAAGCCATGATCAGCGTTTTAAGAAGGGGTTATTATCCCAACAAAGTCTCACTTTTCCGTCCCGCGGCGGATCAAGAACTGTCGATCGTTAAATTAGCTCCTTATACTGAATTTCAGACCCCCATTGACGGTAAAGCGACTGCTTATGTATGCAAGGATTACACCTGCAGTGCGCCTACAACCGATATCGATGAGATGCTTAACCTTCTGGAAGCCAAACAATAAATGATTGAAACCTAATATTTAAACAGGATAGAAAAAATAACCCCAATCCAAACTTCATACTGTTGGATTGGGGTCTTTTTATTTGGATTCGTTTATTAATCTGAGTCTTATTCGATAACCTCAGGATCGGGATTCTCTGGGGTATCCTCTGCTGCTACAGTTTCTTCTGCTTCCGGTCCTTCAAATTTTATTTCACCGGATTCAGGTTCTTCGCTCTCCGTTTCTTCAGCTTCAGTTTCCACAGCGACCGTTTCCGCTTCCTCTACCTCTGCCTCTGCCTCAGCTGCTTTTTTCCCTGGGGCTTTAATCACTGCCGAGATGATAATAATTCCCAAGCCCACCCCGGTGGCCGCCAGTGAATAATAAAGCACCGGCTTAAAGAGCGACCGTATAACCTGGACTGCCAGGGAGCTTCCGGTTTCGATTATCAGAGGACTCATGCCGGCCATTGTTCTGCCAGAAATGAAGGTAGTGGTGAGCCAATTCGCCAGTGGTCCTGCCAGTAATGAGACAGCAATGCCCATCAGGCCGCTGATTGCCACGGGATATCCCCACCAGACATTTAAGGATTTAAAGGAGTAAGCTGCCAGGATGGCAATGACCATCAGCATCGCCACACAAAATAGCGGGCTCATCCGGATTGACCACCGGATCCATTTAATAAACAGATAGGTGGGGAGTTGATAACCAAAGACTTTCAGCCCAGTGTCTTTACCAGTGTTGAATAATCCCCCACCGATGTCAATTTCGTCCGGAATATCTCGTAAAGAGCGCCTTAATATCACCTCAAGGTGAGGTGTGTAATTCTTAATAAAATCCTCGGTAGGTTGGCAGGTGAGGAAATCCTTTCCCGGATCTTCCCGACCCTCCAGGATTCGGGTCATACCAAGCAGATCGTCTTTGCTGCACTCAGGATATTCGTCAAGTAGATGTGTGATTGCTTCCACACCAGCTTCGCCGCTTAAGCGATCCTTAAAGTCCAGAAGCGGAATTGAGAATTTTATGTCCCCATCCCCGCTGTCGACCGCAGTGAATAAATCACCGGTGATTACTTGAACCTGATCTTTCAACCAATCAGCCGGCAGCAGCCCGGTCAGGAGCAGCTCCCAGTCTTTTTGCGAAAGAGCCTGGAAATAGCTGGGAGGTCCCTCTTGGCCAACAGCCGTTCCGGGTTCATCATCCTCGCAATTATCCGGATCATCCAGGCAGGGACTATACCCCATGGCGTACCTGATTTGTAGAGCTGCAATTTCCGGCAGCCGATCAAAAAAATCTTCCTTCTCTAAAACACCCAGGTAAAAATCAGAACTGAGTAATTGGCTCTCTATTGATATCAGGAGTATGCTGGTAAAAGCTGTAAAAATAAACAGAAGAACGAGAATACCAGCCACCAGTTTGCCGAAAAATTTTAATAATTTTGTCATCTCAACACCCTCTCAATTGAATAGTGTTCAATAAATGGGTTGAATTTGGATACTGCTGTTCTGATCTACTTTGCTTTTTTCTGCCTCACTAAAATAACAACAACTGCTGCGCCGGAGAGGAGGATCACGATTAGAATGATTCCTCCTGTCATAAATGGTATTGCTTTCTCTGTGAGCAGGAATGGCAATCCTGCCGATAGATCCGATTCGGCTTCTACTGGCGCCGGGCCATCACAGGGATTGGTGCTGATTAAGATACTGTAAACAGCATCCGTCCCCTGGGGGTCATCGTTTGTAAGGTTGATGACCCATTCTCCTGACATTGGATTTTCAACGGTAAGCAGCTGTACTTGATTTTGGGTCTGGTAGCTGATGCCTTCCGCAGAGGTGTCTAGTGGCTCTCCTGCCGGATCGATCAACTCAATCATCGGTCTTCCACTCAGGAAGTTGAGTGAAAGGCTTAGATGACAGGTATTTCTTTCAATCTCAATCCTGCCTGCCTCATTGATATCATCGGCTACGGCAATTCCCGTAATTTGACCTGAGAGTTCTTTTCCGGCTGCGGCCTCGCGGCATGCCATAAAAAAGGATCCCAGAGCAGCACCGCTGTTTGTAAAGATATATTCTCCGTCTGTTTGATCAGCCAAGCCTTCCAGGAGGATAAAATCAACTTCTGATTCGATATCCGCGAAACCAGCCGTGCACAGTGTGATATCGTGATTATTTGCCCGGGGAGGGATAACCGCCAGGATTTCATTAGATGACATACCAACGTTAGCATGCCCATCACTGAGCAGGATCACCATCATGGGTTGATCTGGGTCAGCATTTCTTTCTAATTCATCAAGTCCCATGGATAAGGCATCGCCAATGTTGGTTTGCTGGAGGGGTGCCAGGGAGCTAATTATCGGTTTTAACTCCTGGAATTTCAGGGTCAGGGCATGTTCAAACATAGCCTGATTGGAGAATGTGACCAACCCCAGCAAGCTATCTCTGCCTGAATTGTTTTTATCCATCTGTGATAAATCAATCAGGTTGATTGCAGCGGTCTTGGCCAGCTCCAGGCGGGAAGGAATGCTGTACAGTTCAACCAAACGATCTATCTCATCCTGAATTTCTTGGTGATGACCGCTGGCTTTGTAGTCCTCTAATTGTTGTGAAAATGAGTTGTATCCAGAAGCTCCCAAAGCTTCATCGTAAACCCGGTAAGCTTCTTGCCAGGCTTCTCTTAATTCCTGGTATTGGGGATCATCCAGGTAAGGCACCAAAGCGTACATCTCCTGCCGCAGACTATAGGTTACTGCACCCTGGGGACAGGCTGCCTCAAGGTAGAAATCGATTGCCAGCCTATCTTTTGCTGTCACGATTGCTCGGTCCCCTGTATCATCACAGCCTGCGGTTGTGAGAGTTGTCCGAACGATAGCCTCATTTCCCGGCAGGCTTATATTATGTTCTGCAGTGATCCAGTTACTTAATTCATCGAAAGCATCAAAATAGTCTTCTTTTGTCTCTACCACTTCCGGATCCGCTTCAGATTCCTCAACCTGATCCGTGAGATTGATATACTGAGGATCGTTTGTTAGCTCATCCATTCGCAGCAACAGGGAAAGCAGATCTTCTGGAACTATCCCGGTATATACCGGGGTGCCCATGCTTCCGGAGACATCCAGGACCAGAACAATTTGGATCACTTCATCCGTTCCCGTCTGAGGAGAGGGGGCGGCAAACACCGTTTGGGGAGTGATAACGAATGCTAACAATAAAATCAGACCACAGAAGAAGATTCTTGTTTTTTTCATGTCTGCTCCTCCGCTATATCACCGGGATAACCATTTCCCGGGTTGAAACAATTTGATGTTAATTATTTTTTATAGAACGAATGAAAAATATAATCGATCACCTGGAATTACCCTTAAACCCCTTCTTTGAATCGATGACAGCGCACACTACCAAGAAGGAAAAGCTAGTTGGGACCATTAGTCTATAAAGTTTTCAGATATGGGTATGGATAGGTTTTTTCAATTATAGCATAGGAATTTCAGCCAATTATTATTCCCGGTTTATTGGTATACTGTCCCCAGTAATCCGAATCTGGATCTGGAAGGACTTTTTTATGTACATTTGTATTGATTTTGATGGCACGATTGTTGATCACCGCTTCCCGGATATCGGTCCGCCAGTCCCTAAAGCATTGGAATGGTTGAAAAAATTCCAGGAGGCAGGTGCCAAACTAATTTTATTTACGATGCGGTCTAATGGCGGTCGTTCTGGGGATGCACTGGCCAGGGCGTTACAATACCTGGAAGATAACGGGATCGCCCTTTACGGGGTAAATCACAATCCATCCCAGGTTCACTGGACTAGCAGCCCCAAAGCCTATGGCCAGATTTACATCGATGATGCGGCTTTTGGCTGTCCTTTAATTCATCCGGAAGGTTTCCAACGCCCTTGCGTGGACTGGGATATCGTTGGACCTGGTGTGATGGAGAAACTGCTGGATAAGTAAAAACCCACTTTCCTGAATCGATATATTTTGTCTTGGATGGCTTCCCCAGAAGAGTAACCCTGCCGAGAGGTTTTCGGTTATCATAATTATGAACAGCATTAATCTGGAGGGAATTCCATGACGTCTCAACCTGAAACCATTATTCGTGATCTGTTATCTACGGCTGGCGTAGAAGTTAATGGCCCAAATCCCTGGGATATCCAGGTTAACGATTCCCGCTTTTACGGACGGGTATTGCGGGAAGTTGAATTGGGATTGGGGGAATCCTATATGGACGGCTGGTGGGATTGCCAGGCCATTGATCAATTTGTTTATCGGGCCCTTCGTGCCCGAATAGATAACAAAATCAGGGGGAACTGGAAAATCCTCTTTCACATATTAAGGTCCCGAATCTTTAACTTGCAATCTTCTGCCCGCGCGTTTGAAATCGGCCAGCATCACTATGACCTGGGGAATGACTTGTATCGAGCCATGCTGGATAAGCGGCTGAACTATACCAGCGCCTATTGGCGGGATGCCTCCAACCTGGATCAAGCCCAGGAGGCGAAGCTGGACCTTGTCTGCCGGAAAATTGGTTTGCAACCGGGAATGACCGTGCTTGAGCTTGGTTGCGGCTGGGGTAGTTTTGCGAAATATGCTGCCGAGAAACATGGCGTGGATGTGCTGGGTGTAACCGTATCCGCCGAGCAGGTTGAGCTGGGTATGGAATTGTGCCGCGGGCTGCCGGTTGAACTGCGGCTGCAGGATTACCGTGATGTGGAAGGGGAATATGATCGGGTGATTTCCATCGGTGTAATGGAACATGTTGGTTATAAGAATTACCGGACCTATATGGAAGTAGTCAACCGCACTCTTAAACCGGGTGGGATTGGGTTTTTCCATACCATCGGAAAAAATACCAGCGATGTAGCTACCAATGCCTGGACTGAGAAATATATCTTTCCCAATGGAATGCTGCCTTCAATTGCCCAGATGGCAGCTGCTATGGAAGGTCTCTTTGTGGTTGAAGATTGGCATAATTTTGGCCCAGATTATGATCCGACTCTCATGGCCTGGCATGTAAATTTTGAACGCGCTTGGCCGGAGCTTAAGGACCGTTATGGGGAACGTTTCTATAGGATGTGGCGTTATTATTTACTCAGCAGTGCGGGAGGTTTCCGTTCCCGGAAAACTCAGCTCTGGCAGGTTGTATTTACCCGAATCGGTGACAGGCAGCCGGACTGCCGCAAGATATGAGGCACCATCGCGTAATTATTATTGGGGGAGGACCAGCGGGGGCAGCCTGCGCCTGGAGGTTGATCCAGGCTAATGTTGATTGCCTCATCCTGGACAAACAAATATTCCCGCGAACAAAAACCTGTGCTGGCTGGATCACACCCAGGGTGCTGGTGGATTTGAATCTTACACCAGAAGAGTATCCCCACAGCTTAACGACTTTTCGATATCTGAAAGTATTCTTGAAGGGAATCCCGATTATCAAGCCCGGCACACAATATGCAATCCGCCGGATAGAGTTTGACCACTGGCTGTTAAAAAAATCCCAAGCACCTATAATCCGGCATGAGGTTAAGGAAATCACAACCTCAGGAGAGCATTTTGAGATCGATAACCAATTTACAGCTGAATATCTTGTCGGCGCCGGTGGTACTCATTGTCCGGTAAATAAAACATTCTTCAGAGATAATCATCCCAGAACTGGCAATCAAATTATTGCCCTGGAAGAGGAATTTGCTGCTGATTCCCAAAACAAAGAATGCCGGCTGTGGTTTTTTGAGGGAGGTTTACCGGGCTATGCCTGGTATGTGCCCAAATCCGGCGGGTATTTGAATATCGGCGTGGGTGGAAATTCTGATGTCCTTAAGAAAAAAGGGAGTTCTATTCACGAGCACTGGGATTCTCTGGTAAAGAAGCTCCAAAACAAGGGATTGGTTGGTGACCGGGAATTTAACCCAGATGGATATGTTTATTATTTAAGGGGTCATAAGAGCCGGGTCCAGAATGGGAAGCTGTTTCTGGTTGGGGATGCTGCCGGGTTGGCTACCCTGGATATGGGCGAGGGAATTGGACCAGCGATCCAGTCTGGGCTGCTGGCTGCAGAAACGATCCTTGGTACAGGTGAGTACAATTTATCCGGGATACAACAGTTCTCTCTTCTTCCGCCTATATTGCAGTGGATTATTAAATAGAATTGTTTTCAGAGAAGTTATCAAAAAGGGTACATATGGAAAACTTGGAAAAGACAAATTATGTCTTCCCACAAGTGGAGTGGGAGATCAGAGATTTTGAAAGTGAAGGATTAATCCTTGATTTGGGTGGCGGTGGTGAGGGTGTCATTGGGCAGTTGAAAAGAAAAGATGTGGTAGCCATTGATTTCCAGAAAGAAGAATTATTGGAAGCTCCTGAGGGTCCCTTAAAAATTATTATGGATGCCCGCGAGCTCCAGTTCCTGGATGAAAGTTTTTTTACTGCGACAGCGTTTTTCTCCTTGATGTATGTCCGGAAGAGTGAGGATCAACTTAAGGTATTGCAGGAAGTCTGGCGGGTTCTGAAACCAGGCGGAGTGTTGCATTTCTGGGATGTGGATATCAACCAGAAACCAGACACAGATTCGAAATATTTTATTGTCCACCTGCTGTACCGTATCAGAGAACAGGTTTCAGAAACTGGCTATGGCATGCCCTGGCCTGAGGATCCCCGCGGGATTGACCACTATCGAAACCTGGCGGTAAAGGCTGGGTTTGTGGAAAACGAACTCGAAAGGATTGGCAATACGTTTTACTTTCGTTTCGTGAAGGAATAACCAAAAGAGGGTTTAAAGACAAACCGAAAAATAAGCAATATACAAGGACAAGGATTTTCTATGTGCTCAAAATCATCCCTGCTGATTATTATTCCTTTGGTATTTATGGGATTGTCCTGCAATAAACCAGTCTCACCTGATCCAGTAATTGAGGAAAGCCAACCTGCAATCGAGGCTGCCCAACCTAATCAGCCTGAAGAGGATGACGATTTTCAACCCGGTCAAATTCCTTCCAGTGGATTGATCCAGCCAGGCGATCTGGAATATATGGGATTTTTCCGCCTTCCGGAACCATCAGGAGGTTCTGACTGGGACTACAGCGGGCATGGATTAACCTACTTCCCGGATGGCGATCCAGATGGAGCAAGTGACGGGTTTCCTGGTTCTCTGTTTGGATTTGGTCATGACCACCAACTTTTTGTTTCAGAGATCAGTATCCCGCAACCACTCCTAACCAATGAGCTGGAAGAAGCCAACATTGCCCAAACGCTGCAGCCATTCGCAGACCTTTCCGGGGGTATTTTTAACGCCCCGGAGATGATCATTCCACGAGCAGGACTGGCATATCTGGCCGAACCGCTACCCAGGTTGTATTTTACCTTTGGGCAGCACATCCAAGATTTTGAACCCTCTCATGGCTGGTCTGCTGTGGATCTCTCCCACCCGGAGGCTCAGGGTCCCTGGGTATTTGATGGTTACACCAATTACGTGACCAATGATTACTTGTTCGAAATTCCATCGGTTTGGGCGGATGCCATAGCACCAGGTCCTCTGCTGGCAAGCGGACGAGCCCGGGAAGGGTTCTGGAGCGGGAGGGGCCCAGGATTATTTGCCTATCATCCCGGTGATCCCAATAATCCCCCTTCATCCGGAAGCACCCTCAGTGGAGTGATTCCTCTGCTGCTCTATGGTGAGCAGCTTCCTGGTCAACCTGACCTGATCAGCTCTCCCTCCCAGGCGGTAATGGATTACCACGAGGCAGATCATTGGTGGGGAGGAGCCTGGCTTACTGCCGGGGAAGCCGCTGGCGTGGTTTTTGCAGGTACCAAAGCCCTGGGGGAGGAGTGGTATGGATTTGCAAATGGAGTGGTTTGGGAGCACGACTGTTCGGAACATACTCCACCGACTTGTCCAGATCCCCCAGCGTGGCCCAATGAAGACAGGGGATTCTGGGCGGAAGATTACCAGGCCCAACTGATATTTTATGATCCCGCCCAATTGGTTGCCGTTGCCCGGGGAGAAATTGACAGTTGGCAGCCACAACCGTACGCGGTTCTGGTACTGGATGAATATTTACTGGATCCTTTCCTGGATCCCGGGGAATATAAACGGGATCTGGTTGGCGCTGTAGCTTTTGACCGTGAAAATGGATTATTTTACCTGATTGAACGCCTGGCAGATGATAACAGGTCTATCATTCATGTCTGGCGGATTGGCAGCTGATTCTCTCCTGAGAATTTTGTTATAATAATTAGATTGTTAAAAGTCAACTTGCAGGTATTAGATCAGGACATGAATTTTATTCATTTATCAGACCTCCATATTGGGGAATCAAATAATCTGGAAAAAACAACCCTTATCGTGGATTGGATACTGAACAATCAGGATACCCATCAATCGGAACTGGTCGTTATTAGCGGCGACCTGGTGGATGATGGAGAGTTATGGCAGTTCACGCAAGCAAAAGAACAGCTGGACCGATTAAGACAGGATGGATTTAAAGTTCTGGTCACGCCCGGGAACCATGATTATGGCCCTGAAGGTGTTCGGGAAAGCTTTGAAAGCCAGGCCAATTTTATGACCCAGATCTCTGGTGTGGAAGAGTATCCCGATCTGCAGGTAATTAAGGGGCAAGCTTTTATTCTTCTGGATTCTATGGCAGAAGAAATAAAAAACCAAGAGATGTGGGGGGCACAGGGATCCTTGGGGGAGCAACAGCTCCAGATGTTGGATTTATTGCTGGATGAGCTGGCAGTGAATCCTGCAGTTGAAAATATAATTGTAATTTTGCATCACCACCCCTTTGATTTCCTGTTTTATCACGGCCTAAGAGATCAATCTGATTTAAAAGGAGTGATTTCCCGCCGCTTGGACGAACCGCCTCGGGTAAATATTCTGTTGTTCGGGCACAAACACATTGAACAACGTTTTAATGATCCAGAGGAAAACAAAGAGGAATTCTTTGGCATTGATATGATTTACGCTTCCGGGAAAACCGTGGAGCGGGATCAAGATGGCTTGATGGTGATTCCTGTGATTAACGTTGAGGAGAAAACCATTCAGCGGTTTTTGATCCGCTAAATTCCCTTCACTAGATAATTTTTTAAATATGAGAACTGATTCTGAGATCATACAGGGATTTAAAGCAGGCTTACCTATCGCATTAGGATACTTTCCAATCGCGATCGCTTTTGGCGCACTGGCAGCCCAAGCTCAGCTCTCCTGGTATGAAGGGACGTTGATGTCAATCATTGTTTATGCAGGCGCAAGCCAATTTGTGGGCGTGAGTATGCTGCTGGCCGGTGCGGGATCGATGCAGATTATTACCACGACTTTATTCTTAAATATGCGTCACTTGATTATGAGCCTGGCTGTAAATGACCGGATGCGGGATTTTCCCCAATCCTGGAAAAACCTGCTTTCCTTTGGAATTACGGACGAAACCTTTGCTCTCCTGACCCTTGGAACAGCCGGTGAGGATCAGGGCGACGATTTGACACCTCTGTTTATGGCAGGATTAACAGGAACGGCATACCTGAGTTGGGTGATTGGGACAGCTGTCGGCGGGTTGGGTGCAAATTTAATTCCGGTAAATATCACCACCGCAATGACTGTGGGATTGTATGGGCTTTTTATTGGCCTCCTGGTTCCGCCGGCCCGGAAATCAATAAGTTATGCAGTCATTGCTCTTGTTAGTATGGCTTTAAATTCGCTACTGGGATTGTTCCTGGATTCTGGCTGGGCGATTGTGCTGGCTGCTGTAGTGGCTGCCGGCTTGGGTATCTTTTTGATCAGGGAGGAGGTATGAAAATCCTGATCCTGATCATCGGCATGGCAGTTGTAACGTATATACCGCGTTTACTTCCTGCTTTATTCCTGGACAAGATCCAATTTCCAGATTGGTTTCAGAAATGGCTAAAGAGCATTCCTTACGCCGCCCTGGGCGCGTTGATTTTTCCGGGAGTAATGCTGGTGGAAAAAGATCAACCGCTGTTGGGATTGGCAGGCGGTTTGGCAGCTTTTGTGCTGGCACTTTTAAATCTGCATACCATCTTGGTGATGGCAGGAGCGATTACTGTGGTGATTCTTCTGCAGACATTCTTCTTTTAAACTGTAAAGCAGATCCTGAAATTACTCTGGTAAATCATCCAGTATTGTCTGAAGACTGCTTTTATAGCCTTTAAAAGCTTCCCGTCCCTGGGGAGTTAATTGGATTTTGGATTGCGGTTTTTTCCCCTGGTACCCCTTTTCGATTTTTACATAACCAGCCTGTTCCAATTTTGTCAGATGGGTTGATAGATTTCCCCATGACAATCCGGTCTGATTTTTTAAGAATACATAATCAAGGCTTTTTACAACGTAAAGATTAACCAGGATTAATAACCTGGCGGGGGCATGAATGACTTGATTGATATCTGCCAGGGGATGTCGTTCATCAGAATCCTTTAGTTCATCCTTCATTCCAATCCCTCCCCGCTGGACGAGGGGTATTTCTTTAATAATCTCAGAAGGATAATTATCCCGCACAGGATCATCAATCCACCAGCAACTCCAAAAGTAACAGGAAAGCCATGATGGGGGACGCCCAGCCTGGTGTATAACAATTCACCAATTATGGGAGCTGTGGCGGTGAGAATACCATACATGTAGAGACGGGGGAATTCGAGCATATAACCGACCAGGCTGAATCCGACCAGGATAATTATTGATAGTTGAGTGGAAATAAACCATCCGGGAAGGGTAGAAAAGTAGAAAAAAGCCACTACGCCCAGGATCAATGCCAGAATGTTAATAATCAGCATTACGAGGGTAATTTTCTTAAGGCGGGTTTTTCGATGTTTTCCGTATTCTACAACACCAATTCTGGGTTGAATGATTTTTTTTCTGAGGATCCGGAATCCGTAGAAAATACCGGCATAGACGGGAAGATAAATCGTCGAAGCCCAGAAATCCCCTAGATAAGGACCGAGGTAGAGAACGAGAACAAAGGTCAGCATCATAATACCAATCTGAATATCCAATAATCCATCCTGGAATGATTTTTGGAAGACATTTTTTTCCAGGTCTTTCAAACTTATTTTTGCTGCCACAATAACCTCCCGGATTTATACTTTTGTGTTTTATATTCAAAGAACTTTGAAATACAAAGATAATATAGCAGATTATAAACATCTTGTCAACCTGAATTTTTCACCTTACGGGTAAATCCAATCTCTAATATTAGGCAGGATTAAGAAGACCAGGATTAAGATCCGGAAAGAGTATTAGAAATGAAATTGACTATAATAGGAGAAAACAGTTTTGCCTGATAGGGTTTATTTACTAAGTATCGGAAAGTACCCGGGTTTGGAGAGATTATTTTTAATAGACCACAATAATAACCAGAGGAACATTTATGATTCAAAACTGCAATAAGTATTTAAAGAAACTCTGCCTCGAAATCCCGGAAAGATCTGTGGGAAGTGAAGGAAATCGAGAGGCAACCCGGTTTTTCAGAGAAACGGCAGCTTCCTTCGGTTGGGAAGTGGAATCCACAGAATTTAATGCGTTGGATTGGGAAGAAACGGGAGCTGAACTATCTATTGAGAATCAGTTTTATCAAGTATTTCCCAGTCCTTACTCTCACGGAGTGGAGATACAGGCTGAATTATTAACAGCCAGTACTCTTCAGGAGCTGGAGGGATTGGATTGCACAAACAAGCTGCTGCTTCTATCTGGGGAGCTTTGCCGGGAGCAGCTGATGCCAAAGAACTTTGTTTTTTATAATCCTGAGCGGCATCAGCAAATAATTTCTCTTCTGGAAGAAAAGAAACCCTCCGCGATTCTCTGCTCAACAAGTAGAAATGCCGCCTTGGCAGGTGGGGTTTATCCCTTCCCTTTGATTGAGGACGGAGATTTTGAGATTCCATCGGTGTATTTAACAGAGGAAGAAGGGATCAAGTTAATCTCACAGCGAGGTAAAGAAGCTTTGCTGTGTTCTCGAGCCAGGAGGATTCCCGGCTTAGGGTATAACGTGGTCGCCAGAAAAGGTAATCATCCTGACCGGAGAGTGGTTATAACAGCTCATATTGACGCAAAAAAAGGAACTCCCGGCGCAATCGATAATGGGACCGGAGTGATCATCCTCTTACTTCTGGCAGAATATCTGCGGGATTACTCCGGGGATACCACCCTTGAACTGGTGGCATTTAATGGTGAAGATTATTTTGCCGCTTCGGGACAAATGGTGTACCTGGAACAGAATAGAGATCGATTTGATGAAATGATATTGAATATCAATATTGATGGAGCAGGATATCATCAGGGATTATCGGCCTTCTCCTTTTTTGAAGTCAAGGAAGAAGTAAAATCTAGGATGCTGGATGTTTTAAAAACATTTGCCGGAATAACAGAGGGAGCTCAATGGGTTCAGGGTGATCACAGCATATTTATCCAGCAGGGCATCCCTGCCATTGCTGTTTCCTCAAAATGGTTTATTGACCATATCGACCAGCAGGAGATCACCCACACACCAAAAGATAATCCCGGGATTGTGGATTGTCACAAGGTAGTTGAAATCGCCGAGGCGATTCAGCAGCTGATCTTAAAGGATGAAATTTAGCGGGATAAATCGAAGCTGAAAACCGTATTCATAGATTTATTGAACTTTCTTGGATAAAATCAATAGTATTGAGAAAACTTCGAGCTAATTCAATCTAAACCTGGAAGGGAGAAACACATGAACAACAAGAAAGGAGAGACAGATCTGCAAGTCCTGCTGGAGAACATGGAACCCAAACTTGAAGACAAGGAACTCGTATTTTGTTCCCTTCCACCCGAACAATCTGAAAAGTATATTCCTGATTGCCAGGGATATTACCTGGAGCCAGAAGGAGTTACGCTGATTTTAGATAGACAGCTGGCGGATCAGGAAAATCTGTCCAATGACCTGGTTTTCAAACGTATCTCGTTGATGGTTCATTCCAGCTTGGACGCAGTAGGATTCCTGGCCAAGGTCACTGAAATCTTGGCAGCCCAGGGAATCCCAGTGAATGTTGTATCTGCCTATTATCATGATCATCTCTATGTCAAGGCAGACCAAGCTGAAAACGCTTTTGATATTTTAAAACTCTGGCAAAACAAACTCAAGGAATGAACTAAGCCAGAATATCGTCATAACCTCCCTGGAAGGGGCGGGTTATAATGGGTGGCAGTAAGTCAACCAGCGATTACTTGTTGTCCAACGACGCTGGGAGAAAAGGAGTAAAGAATGAAAACTTGGCAGTGGATCTGGCGGATTCTGGTTCTGGTTGTGCTGGTAGCAGCTGGCGTAATATTGGTTAACTCAGTCCAGAATTCGATCTCTAATCAGCTTCTCCCGGTGAGAGAAATGACCAATAATCTATCCACTCAGATTGCGGTGGTTTTAAACCCCACACCAACCATTCTTCCTGACCCGGTAACGATCGTCCATGAAGTCCGGAGTCTGGCCCGTTTGGAAACTATTAAATTCAGCCTGGAAAAAATCATTACTGCAGAAACCCGCCAGGGTGTCTTTGAATGGCTGGTTGGAGACCGGTTGATTTTTGTTGCCCATGGAGAAGTGATTGCCGGGATTGATCTTAATAAACTGGATCCCGAAGACCTGGAGGTTAAAGGTGGTGTACTGTATGTAACCCTGCCAGAGACCGAAATCTTTGTTACAGCCATAGATAATGAGCAGTCCTATGTGTATGACAGGGATACGGGGCTTCTTACTCATGGTGAAGTTAATCTGGAAACGGAAGCCCGGCGGGCTGCAGAACGGGAGATAGAAAAAAGCGCTCTTGAAGATGGTATCCTGGAACTTGCGGAACAAAATGCGATCAGTTTCTTGGATCGTTTGTTTAGGGATTTGGGATATCCCGAAGTTATTTTTGAGTAGTAGGGGATTAATAAAAAAAACGCATCCGACGGGGCTGACATTGGATGTGTCTTATGTAAAAAGAGGCTACCTGGGCTATTAAAACACTGGCAGCTTTTTTTATGTCTTAGTTCTTAGAAATCTTTTAGGTAGGTTGCTAAAGCCAGCAGCATAAAAGCTACTGCTACCAGCCAGAATCCATAAGCTGATTATGCTGAAACAAAATTGATGATAATACCTGCTACGCCAACAATCACTGCAACTAACCAGGTGAAATTTTTTGGTGGGTTTAATTTCATCAGGATCTCCCTTGGTGAAAAAGATAGTGGTTTACTATTCAGCCCCGGAAATCAAGCTGGAAGTATCCAGGGTAGATCTAGGATTGTCAATATATACTGAAATCCCAAACTCTGGTTTAATCTGTGGTCAATGATAAGATCAAAAGAATGTAAATTTGCTCTCCAGAACTTGAAGTGGGGGGGTGTTAAGGCGGATAGGGCTCATACTGGAATGATTTAAAAGTGTAGAATCACCAGTTGACATGACATCAAAAGATTATGAATAAAACCCAAAAGAAGCGCAGTTTAATTCTCTATTTTTCAGCTTTCATTTACCTGGGAATGGCAAGCGCCATGATCGGTCCTTCGTTTTTGAAATTGGTTGAACAAACTAACTCAACCCTAACTGATC
>JBARSF010000005.1:0-94668 GCA_049644605.1 Anaerolineales bacterium
GTTCAGGCATACCTTTTATCTTAACTAATCTGTGATTAAGCTCACCTATAAACAAGATATAATTTAAAAGTTGTCCTACAGCGTAAAGCAATCACCAGATTGTTGCTGAACATCAAACAAGGAACCGACAAGGCCGATGTGTTTATCTGATATACCCTTCAAACACTACTTTTATTAGGATAAATTTATGAGAAGACGGATTGGATTCAGTCTACTATTACTTCATCTGGTCAGTGCCTGTGGAATGAGTAATGCGGATTTACAGGCCACCACCACCCAGGTAGCGGCTGAGCTGTACGGCACCCAAACAGCGCTGGCGCCGACAGAGATCAGCAGTCTAGACCGAACCGCTGCAGCAACGGATGTCACAAGCCCAACTCTGGCAGTGGAAGAGGCGGTGTGGATATCAAGGCCAACGGCAACCCCCCGGACTGTAAAACCCCTCCCACCTGGAATAGAACCGCAGCTGCTGTGTTATAAAGCAGCAGCTCTTATCTATGCCGATTGGGCTGTTCATGATTCACTTCTTCATCCATATCGCCCCAGGAACAATTTTTATGGACCGCGAGAGAGTATTATTCCTAAGATCAATGAATTTAATTGGTATCGCGAGCAGTCGAAAGACCGGATCATCATTGATAAAGGAGAAGCGAGTGTGCTTAATGATGTAAAACTATATTTTGATAAGACCTATTATCTGGATGGGGAAGAATTGAATCATTGCGAACACATCGGGGATATTCTCTTTTCCCAGGAATATTTGGGAAATCATCCTTGGATGCCGGAGGGTTTAGGTGTCAACAAAAGAGCTCCGGGTCCATTTGAAACCAGCCCGGGTGCGGTTTATGAGATTGAACGGAGTATGGCAACAATTGCGAGGGTGATGACCCAGATGCGCTATCAGCTCTTGGTTGATTCTGAGATTGATTATAGCCATCTGATTGAGGTGGAACGGCCTATCTGGCAGAAAGTCCTCGACCGTTATGGGGTTGCCTTCCCGAATTACCTGCAGGGAAAAAAGGCGGAACAATGAAACATCAATTCTTTTTGATGATCTTTACAGTTGTTGTGATTACCGCCGGTTGCCTGCCAACTGAAAGTGAGCAGGTAGCTGCCATCACTCAGATCGCAGAAGGCATTATCGCCACCCAGACCGCTCAGGCGCCAACCCCGACCACAGTTCCACCCACGCCAGTCTGGAAAGACGGCGATACTCGCGTCTCCCTGGTGGATGGGATGACCCAGATCTTTATTCCCGCTGGTGATTATTTACTGGGTTCCAACCAGGAGGAGATCGATTGGGCAATGGAATGCGGCGGGGCTGATTATACTGATGAAGCTCCGCAGTATTCTGTCCAGCTGGATTCTTTCTGGATTGACCAGACCGAAGTCACGGTGGCTATGTTCAGGCAGTTTGTCGATGAGACCGGGTACCTCACATTAGCAGAGCGCACCGGTACCAGTTACGTCTATTTCGAGAGCGACTGGTCTTCTATACCCGGCGCCAGCTGGCAGGACCCCGGTGAATTTCTTCCGCCTGGTACGGATATTTATCCTCTAGGGGAGGATCATCCCGTTGGGAATGTCTCCTGGTATGATGCCTTTGCATACTGCGAGTGGGCTGTCCGCCGTTTGCCCACCGAGGTGGAATGGGAAGCGGCTGCCCGGGGAACGGACCAGCGGCGCTTCCCTTGGGGAGATGAGTTGACCGAGAGGGACCTGTTTAATCTGGAGGAGGGCGAGGATGCTTGTTATCAAACCGCTGAAGTGGACGATGGTTATGAAATTACGTCACCTGTGATGGATTTTCCTGATGGGGCCAGTCCATTTGGAGTTTTGGGAATGGCCGGGAATGTTAAAGAGTGGGTATATGACTGGTATTCACAGAGTTACTCAAATGTCCCCCTGATCAATCCGGTAAACATAGAGGAATCTGGACTTAGGGTTGCCCGGGGCGGCAGCTACGCCAGCCAACTGGTTGATTCGCGCACAGCAAATCGAAGGGGCCTTAATCCCACCCTTAGTTTCAGCGATTTTGGTTTCCGCTGCGTTGAGTCGGAACACGATCTGATGGATCCTCCTTCCAATGAGGAATATATTGCTGACATCACCCTGTTGAAAAACTCCATCACGGTTTATCTGTTTCCAGATACTTTTAAGATTGGATCCATCAAAGATGCCTCGAAATTCGAGATAACCGGACAATATGGTCAGTGCATGTATCTCCGGGTTGGTCTGCGCGAGGGTATGGATGGTTGGATAACAATGGATGACTCGATAAATCTCAATCTGCCCTGCAGTTCTTTTGAAGAAGTGCTGATCCGCCCTTTGTCCAGCACCCTGGATGCAGGGGATTACGGCAGAGGGATCCTGACGGTGACTAACCTCGGCAGCTCCGACGCAGTAGTCATACTTTTAGAGGAGGATCACGGTTCTGAGGAGCAGTCTTTCGGTTACTGGACCTATGTTCGGGTTGGAGAAGAAGTGGTCCGAACGGATATCCCCAATGCCAATTACCAGGTCTATCTAACGTCCGGATCGAATTGGGATCCCTCTCAAAACCGCTTCTTAGATGCGCTCAGCTATGAAAAGCTGGATGAACCGATGGAATTCACCAGCGATGGAAACAGATATACCACCTGGCAGCTGAGTCTGGATACCACCGAAGGAGAGGCTAGCAGCCTTCCTGTAGATGAAAACGACTTCCCACAATGAATCACAATGTTTTTGATAATCACTAATATCGTAGGCTGGATAACACCATGACAGACGTATTTATTTCTTACTCCCGCAAGGATATCGCCTTTGCCCGTTTACTTCATGAAGCTTTAATCGAAAATGAACTCGAAACCTGGATTGACTGGCAGGACATTCCGCCCAGCACGGATTGGCTGGCGGAGGTCTATGAGGCCATCGAGGGGGCGGATGCTTTTGTTTTTGTGATCAGTGAAACCTCACTTAATTCCGAGATCTGCAGCCTGGAAATTAACCATGCCGCCCAGCATAATAAACGTCTGATCCCGATTGTGATCAAGGATGTGGAGGCGGAACAGGTGCCCAAAGAGCTGTCAGTCCTGAACTGGATCTTCTTTGAGGAGGCGGGGGAAAGGTTCGCTGAAGCGATGGATGATCTGGTCACTGCCATCACGGTTGATCAGGACTGGCTTAAGAAGCATACCCGGTTTGAGAATCGGGCATTGGCCTGGGAGCGAAAGGATCAGGATCGCGGCTTACTGCTGCGGGGGAGCGACCTCACAGAGGCTGAAGCCTGGCTGGCAGGAGCTGCCGGGAAGGATCCCCAGCCCACAGCGCTGCAGACCCAGTATATCCTCAAGAGCCGGGAGGATGCCACCCGCCGGCAGCGGATCACACTCGGTGCGGTAGGGGTAGGTTTGGTGGTGGCAGTCTGTCTGGGAATTCTGGCCTGGACGCAGCGCAATATTGCAGTCACGGAAGGATTTCAACGGGCTACAGCCGAGGCTGTAGCTGTTGCTGAGGCGGATACACGGGCAACGGCCCAAGCGGAGGCGGTAGCTGAAGCCAATGCTAGGGCGACTGCGCAGGTGGAGGCGGAAGTGCAGCGAGATGAAGCCGATAGACAATCAACAATTGCCCTGTCCCGGGCTTTATCTCTGACAGCGATTGAACAGCAGGAAGTGCAACCGGTATTAGCACTTCTGCTCGCCGCGGAAGCATACGTGATGGATGATAATCTGCAGACCCGCAGCAGTTTACTGACCGTACTTCAATCCAACACAGAGGTCGAACGGCGGTTTCTGCACGGACACCCAACGTGGGTGGGTAGTGTGGACTTTAGCCCGGATGGTCAGTTCCTGGCTTCAGGAGGACACAACGATGACATCATGTTGTGGAGGGCTGTTTCTGGTGAACAGGTTGGAGATACTGTGTATAACAAACCTGTTACTGGAAATTGGGGCGGAATTGACTGTGTAGTTTTCAGTCCGGATGGGAATTATCTTGCTACTACAGGCGCGTCGGCAATCGTGCTCTGGGAGGTAACCCAAGGTGGATTGAAAAATCCCCGGGAATTCATCAACCCAGGTGGCGGCATCCCGGCTGATATTGGAGAGAGCCTGGCATTCAGCCCGGATGGGGCTATGCTGGTCTCTGGGGGACCGGAGAACTCATTCCTACTCTGGGATGCGGCTCTGGGAGAGGTGAGAACAACACTGAGCAATAGGCACAGCAAGGAGATTGATAGTATTGCATACAGCCCTGATGGTCTAATCATCGCATCCGCCAGTGCGGATGATAATGTTATTCTGTGGGATGCTGAAAACGGCAACCTGCTGCAGATACTTTCGGATGTTAATCCGGAAGCAAAAGAGGGTGTTGGTTTTACCGGGAGCCGCAGTATCGATTTCAGCCCGGATGGGCAAATTCTTGCCGCAGGATTAAGCGATGGGTCTGTCCGCTTGTGGGATGTGAACAGCGGGAAGGAAATTGGACAAACATTCCTCGGGCACACTGCCAGAGTGTTTGCTGTGGCTTTCAGTCCGGATGGGAATATTCTGGCATCGGGCGGTTATGATGACACCTTGCTGCTTTGGGATGTGGAAACAGGGGAACTGCTCTACGAGCCGCTCACAGAGCACAGCGATTCGATTCTAGGCCTGGCTTTCGACCCAGCCGGCACAATGCTGGCATCCTCCAGTATGGATAATGACATTATCCTGTGGGAAATGGGTCGGGGTTCTTTACCCAAACTTCATTCGGATTCAATTCTCAGCCTGGCCTTCAGCTCCGACAGCACGCTGTTGGCATCCAGCGCCAAAGACAACTCGATTCGTTTCTGGGATATTCAGAGTAGACAGCCATATGGTCAACCTATCACCGGTTTGGATTCCAGCCAGACTAATCTCGCCTTCAGCCCGGAAGGAAAATTACTGGCAGCTTATTGTGATGGTATTTGTCTCTGGGACATTCAATCAAGCAGCCTATTAATGAAATGGAATGCGAATTCAGCCCTTTACCCCAGCCAACTGGTGTTTAATCCCCAGAAGGAGATGCTGGCGACCGGTGATGGTGGAGGAAATATCCGCTTGTGGAACACTGCTGACGGTTCACAGATCGGTCAAACGGTATCAGCATTTGAGGGGGAGGTGTTTGCATTAGCTTTCAGCGAGGATGGGAATACACTATTCGCAGCCAATGCTTTTAACAGCCGGATGCTGACCTGGGATCTAATTACCGGAGAAAAAATCTATCTGCCGTTAGAAAGCAGCGGTAACGTAGGATACTTAATGAGCTTCAGCCCGGATGGAAAACTTCTAAGTTCAGGGACGGCAGGTGGAAATTGGAATGACGTTTTGATTTTCGATACTTCCAGTGGACAAGCGCTCTTTGAACCATTAAAAGGTCACACTGATTTTGTTTTGTCCCTGGCGTTCAACCCTGAAAATCAAATCCTGGCCACAGGAAGTGCCGACCATACCGTCCGTTTATGGGATGTTGTCAGTGGACAGCCGATGGGCATGCCGCTGACAGGGCATAATGATTCTGTAGTTGCTTTAGCGTACAGTCCGGACGGGTCGTACCTGGCTTCAGCCAGCAGTGATGATCCCATCCGTCTTTGGGAAATGGATCCTGAGGCTTGGTTCACCAGAGCCTGTGAGATTGCCAATCGCAGCCTGACAATCGAGGAGTGGGAGACATTTCTCCCTGGTCAGCCGTATCGGGAAACCTGCCCTGAGAATTAGGACTAATCTGAATTTGGATAAAATACACAAGGAGAGAAGAATGAAACGTTGGATGGGACTATCTTTACTCCTTATTTTCCTGTTGAGTGCCTGCGGTCCTTCCGAAGCGGACATACAAGCCACCGGTACGCAGGTGGCGGCTGAATTGTACGGCACACAGACTGCGCTGGCGCCCACTATCACGCCGACGATAACGCCCACACCAACGGAAACACTCACACCGACACCTACATTCACACTTACAAACACTCCGCACCCGCCGACTGCCACCCTGACGGAAGCTGGCGTAGAGAAGCTGATGCTTTGCTACAAGGCGGCCGTGAGCCTCCAGGCCGATTGGGAGGTGCATCTCTTGATCTCTGGAAGAATGGGTTGGGAGTGGTACAACCCGGATAATGAATGGAAAAGCATAGATAAAATATCTCAGGAGCTGAATGCTTTCTGGTGGGAGCGCAGCCACCGAGCAGGTGGAATCAAGATTAAGTGGGTTAATTTAATAAATGTAACAGACAAAAGCCACGGTAATATTACCCTTATAGTGGATGGCGTGGAACTGCAGGAGTATAGGTGGGAACGCTCGGATTGTGATCAATATCTCAAAGAAATCTGGCTCTCCGACACCAAACTCCTAATAGATCCTTGGGGGGGGGGTATGAAACGGATAAGCGAAGTCTCTTTCGCCTACAAGACTATCAATCAGGTTGTGAAGAAGATGCGCACAGAACTGCTGGAGATCTACGGCATCGATCCAGCCGAACTGGAAGCCATCGAAACCCCCATTTGGCAGTTCATGAGAAACCACTACGGCGAACCGCTCAGTAAAAATCGGTTTTGGGAATAGAGGACAAAACTATGAAGTTAAAACTAACTACATACCTGATGCTCGGGATCGCCTTCCTTGCCAGCGGCTGTGGCCCCAGCGAAAGTGAGCAGATCGCCACCATTACCCAGATTGCAGCCGGCATCATCGCCACGCAGACTGCCAATGCGCCTACCGCCACGCCCACCCCTACGTTGAGCCCCGGTGACACACGCACCTCACCGGTCGACGGCATGACCATGGTTTACATACCCCCGGGGGAGTATACACTTGGCTCGACCGAGGAGGATGTGGAATGGGCGGTAGAGCAGTGCGGAAGAGCCAACAGCAGTTCCGAATATTCCTGGGATGACGAATGTGATACTGCTGAATTCCAGGACGAGATGCCCCAGCATACTGTGCGGTTAGATCCATATTGGATTGACCAAACCGAGGTTACCGTGGCGATGTTCGCTCAATTTGTGGATGAGACAGGATACAAGACGGTAGCGGAGCGGTTTCAGTATAAGGATCTTACTTACACTGACAAATGGCGGTTTGAGAGAAACGCCGATTGGTCGAATCCATTTGGGCTTGAATCCGCTACCGAGGACTTGAAGGAGAACCCTGTCGTTAATGTCAGTTGGCAAGATGCCTGGACTTACTGTGAGTGGGCCGGTCGCAGGCTGCCAACCGAGGCTGAGTGGGAGGCCGCAGCCCGCGGGATGGATCTACGGATCTTTCCCTGGGGGGACGAGAGTCCACTAAATAATCATGCCAATTTGACTGATGACAGGAGTATTGTATTGGGACTCTCCAGCTCGTACAGCGATGGATATATGTGGATTTCCCCGGTGATGAGCTTCCCGGAGGGCGCCAGCCCCTTCGGTGTCTTGGGCATGGCCGGAAACGTCAAGGAATGGGTTTACGATTGGTACTCACCAGTGTATGATCTACCACCCCTTGCGGAGAACCCGATCAATACAACCGAAACCGAAATGCGCGTACGACGCAGCGGCAGCTTTGACACCTATCTCTCAGACATCCGCACAGCTAGCCGGGCGGGGAGCAGTCCGTACTGGACTGCCAGCGACTTGGGTTTCCGCTGTGTGTTATCGGAACTGGAATTACCAGATCCCCCGGAGCAAGACAGCTCCCCGCCTGACGCTGCGTTCGGGGATTGGAGAACGGTAGTATATGATAGCGTGGACATACATCAGTATGGGTATCTGAAAAGCTTTAGCGACCTGGAGATTCTAGGACAGTACTCCCAGTGCGAACACCTTAAAATCTCCACGCCGGATTACCCGGAAGGCTGGCTGCACGCAAAGGATGATGTTACCCTCTACAAGGATTGTTCGGATTTCGAGGAGATATTCATTCGACCTGCTTCTAAGAACTGGTATCACTATCCAAAGGGATTCGGGGTCCTTACCGTGAAGAACCAGGGAGAGAGCGATGCCTACCTCGTCCTGGTGGACATTGATAATGAGGAGAGTTACGAGATTTATGTGCGGGCTGGTGAGCAGGTGATCATGGAGGATATCCTCGATGGCACATATGAGGTTTACACAACCAGCGGCACTACCTGGGTTTCCTATGATAAGCGTTTCAAGGATGCCGTAAGCTATGAGAAGCTTACAGAGCCAATGGTATTCACATCCACCGAAACCCAAGCGACCTGGTGGGAAATCGTTCTTCAAACTGTGGAAGGCGGAAATACTGGTAGTATCCCCATTAATGAAAGCGACTTTCCATGATCATCACATAAGACTCAGAATGGTGATGATAGTTTTATGTCAACCCAAGAAAATAAATTGAGTAAATAGCAGCTTATTCCACTATGACCATCAGTTCTCTAGTTTTAACTTAGATAATATAAAGATCAGTGCTTGAAGACATGGGGTGCAGTAAGTTTCTCACCCCTTGTTCGAGATATTGCCCTTGAGTAAATGAGTCAGATATGTTTCATAGATTTAGATTGGAGAGCTCAATGAAAAGATGGATCATCCTTGTTTTTGTGCTGTTATTCATGTTGAGTGCTTGCGGACCCTCAGAAGCAGATATGCATGCCACTGTCACGCAGGTGGCGGCTGAGCTGTACGGTACGCAAACCGCATTGGCGCCTACTGCTACTTCTACAAGCACACCATCAATCACACCAACGCCATCGGAAACACCAACGCCAACAATGATACCAACCATTACGAACACTCCGCTCCCACCAACCGCCACCCTGAGGGAGGCTGGTGTGGAGAAGCTGCTGTTGTGCTACAAGGCTGCTGTGAGCGTCCAGGCAGATTGGGCGGTGCATAGCTTGATCTTCTTCAAAGTTCACAGCTACTCTGATAAAAAGTATCAAGAGCTGAATGCTTTTCTCTGGGAGCGCAGTCACAGATCAGGTGGTATCAGGATCTTTGATAAAAATCCGTTCCCTTTGGGTAACGATACGCTGGTGGTGGATGGTGTGCAAATAGAGAGCCAAGTTTATGGACGCGAGGATTGTGATCCTTATTTAGGCACAATCATTGGTTCGGCCGGGGGCTTGCGTAATGGTCCCTGGGGTGTAGGGGCAGGCTCGCGGATCAGCCATTCTCGCTCGATTATTAATACTGCTGTGAGTAAAATGCGAAAAGAGTTACATGAGGTGTACGGGATCTACAACGTCGTATTGGATGGCATTGAGGATCCCTTCTGGTTGTATGTTCACAATCGCTACGGTGTCGAACTTCCGAGCTGGTTGCAGTAGAAAAGGATGTCCCTATGAAAAGGAAATTATCATTGATCATGATCATGATCGGGATCGCGATGCTGTTTTTAGGATGTGGTCCGAATGAGTCCGAACAAATTGCCACTATCACCCAGATCGCTGCCGGAATCCTCGCTACCCAGACCGCCCAGGCGCCAACCATCACTCCAACTCCCTCTTTTGGGCCTGGGGACACAAGTGTCTCCCCTGTGGATGGAATGGTAATGCATTATATCCCGGGCGGTGAGTACATTCTAGGTTCCACGCAGGAAGATGTGGATTGGGCCGGAGAAGCATGTGTTCAGTTCAGTGAATATTGTAGTTCAAGTTCCTTCGAACATGAAATGCCTCAGCATAGTGTCCAGCTTGATCCATACTGGATTGATCAGGTTGAGGTCACAATGGCTATGTTTACCAGGTTCATAGAGGAGACCGGTTATGAGACAGAAGCGGAGCGTATTCAGTATTCGTTTGTCAATGAAACTGGAACTTTTAAAGTCGTTCAGGACGCCGATTGGGAAAATCCATTTGGACCGGATTTTGAGCCCAAGGAGGAGGATCCAGTAGTGCATGTTAGCTGGTACGATGCCTGGGCATACTGCGCGTGGGCTGGACGCAGACTGCCTACTGAGGCCGAATGGGAGGCGGCTGCTCGTGGCACGGACCTGCGCCGTTTCCCATGGGGAGATACGCTTCCGGGAGACACACTCGCAAATCTAGCTGATATTAATTTAGATTCTTCCCGTATAAAAAACGAGGATGTGGATGACGGTTTTCAAACAGTTAGCCCAGTGATGAGTTACCCCGAGGGCGCCAGCCCGTTTGGTGTCTTGGATATGGGAGGTAATGCCGCAGAATGGGTCTATGATTGGTATACCCCTATGTATGATCTCCCTTCACCGGCTGTGAACCCGGTTAATACTACAGAAGTGGAAGTACGTGTGGTTCGAGGTGGCAGCTATAATAGTATGCTCACTGCCGCCCGCACCTCAAGCAGAGGTGGGTCCAACCCTTATACGAGTACCAGCTATACCGGATTCCGCTGTGTGTCCTCAGACTTGGAACTACCTGACCCGCCTGACCGGGATATCACTCTGCCCGACCTGGCGCTTCTTGTGACAAAATCCGTCCTGGACCCCGAAGGACTAGAAATCCAAGGTTCTATATCGAGCGCCGATGATCTGAAAATCACCGGGCAATACAACCAGTGTTCACGCATAAAAATTTCCACTCCCGAGTTCTCGGAAGGATGGATAGATACGTGGAAGGTTGTGCTTTACAAGGATTGTTCTGAGCTGGAGGAGTATTTCTTGCGTCTCAGTTCTGGAACTTGGAAAGGAAGATATGAGCGCGGCGATGGGCGAGGTGCCCTGACGATTTCGAACCAAGGAAATATGGATGCGATGGTTGTGTTGAGCCGAGTTGAGCCAGAACGCGACCCTGATCTGGACGACAGTTTTTATGATTCCTGGATTTATATTCGATCGGGCGAACAAGCAACTATCGAGTACCTTCCTGATGGTCAATACGAGGTGTTCATCACCACAGGTACCACCTGGGTTCCATACGAAAAGCGATTCCAGCAGGCAGCCAGTTATGAGAAGCTTGAGGACTTCCTGGAGATCACTTCCACAGCTAGTACCTATTCGATTTGGGAGCTTACATTGGAGACTTCAGAAGGAGAAGCCGGCAGCATTCCAGTCAATGAGAGCGATTTTCCTCAATGATGGAATTTCAGGCGTTTACTCGCTACCAGGAAATATGGTCCACCTGGAGAGTATCCAAACTCAATAATGGGATTGTTCTGACCAGCAATAATGCCCGCAGTTTACGGGGCTAATTACCCTCTTATTGTCTTTCGATCTGAAATCCTGCCCTAGCCAATAATCGAGGGAGATCGCGGATATATACTTTGTTTTTTTCCTTTTCGCTAGGCGGTAGCTCCTCCCAGGGGATCAGATTCGGATTAGTCTTTTGATCAGAGTCTTTTTTTGATCCATAACGCCAGCCTTCAGCTTTTTTCTCCCGGCACCAGGACTCATGCTCCAGCTTTGCCATGCGGGTGACCTCATCGTCCTGATTGTCCCCCTTTTCGCTGAATACAAAATTCTCTGCATCCCAATCCCGCAAGGGTGCGATCCGGTACCCTGCTGAATTTAACATCACCGGTATTCTATCAGCCTGGCGGCGGTTCTTTTCTTTGATATATTCCGACAGATTATCCCAGGGGACAAGAACCTCGCTGGGCTGTTGAGCAATTCCAGAAAGGTTGATCCCTTCCAGGTAGACCCCATGAAGATTGCGGGCCAGGACCTCATGGGTGCCCTTCTCGAGGATCTCGGCGGTGCAGGTCTGGTCAAGTAAATCAAAGATCCGTAGATTCCCGAAAGACTTCTGGGCACCTGGATCCTCGCCCAGCAGAAGCCCCAGTCCTCCACTTTCAATCATTCGCAGGATAATCGGAATCTGATAATTTCGGAGTTGGTGGTTGAGTCTAAGCCCGGTTTGCAAACTGAATCCTTCATCATCCAGGCAGACATACACAAAATCTAGCGGGAAGGTATTGTCTTGATTAAAAAGGGATCCAATTCGTTCAAAATCCCCCGACAGGATATTCATGTTTACCGCATTAAATTCACACAATTCCTCAAGTTGTGGGGTTTGAATTTGGAGGGATTCCAGGATTTGTTCCGCGTTCAGGTCGATGATGGATATGTGTATCTTTCTCTTGGGATCCGGGTTGTGAATTCTCCACCCACGGGCAGCTTCCACAACTAACCGTTGTCCCATTTTACCCAAACCAACCACCAGTATGTGGGGTTGTTGATTGGTTGGTTCCCTCATCCAGGGAGGACTTTCTTGCAGCATCAGCCGGGCACCCCGGTCAAAGATATTAAACAGCTCCAACCGGAAATGCGCATTGTTGTTTGTATGCAGTTCTTTTTCCCGCAAAAGTTCCCAGAGCTGGGAATCAAAAATATGGATGATACAGGTCAAGGTACCGCCCTTTCTTGAGCGGGATAGTTTTTCAGCCTGCACAGCCACTTCTGCGTTTTTTCCATCGTCCCCTAATACCGAGATCAGGCATTTGGCCCGGTGAAGCTTAACTTTTTCCAGCAAATCTGGATCCACGGCATCTCCATGGATAACTATGGCTCCTGCCGAACGGGCATTTTCAATCCAATCGTTTCCTTCGTCCATTTCTATCACTACGACAGGATTTCCACCCTGGAGAAATTGTGTCGTGAGACGGAATCCCTTTCTGCCCAGCCCACAGATAATGATCTGATCCCGGATAAACCACAGCCGGATCCGGTCCGTTTGCTGGATAAAGAGGGAAGTAAAAGCCAAAAAGGCAGTATAAGCGGTAACGGCCGGGACTAAAAATCGAGCGATTTGCAGTTCCCAGCTGACAGGAGGGGGTACAGCGCCAGAATTCATGGAAATTAATCCCAACGTCAGGTAAAGATTGTCCAGGAAAGTCCGTTCCCCTCCTGCAACCAAGCCGTTTTTCCAGAAACCAATAAATCCCAGAATCAGGGAAGATAAACCAAGAGTCAGGATAATGAACCAGCTGTAATCAGACCAAATACTCCGTAAATATTTTCCCCTGCTCATATCTCTCTCCAGTGATCCTTTGTGATTACGGTTTCCATCCTGAAATCAAAACCACGCTATTTGATTAGCAAGAAATCAATGGTTAATCCGGAAAATTTTCGTAGAATACCTTTCCTTGATCTTCCCCAAGAGTGGTGGGCTCTTCCGTACCCGGTACCCGGTTGCCGGCCATGATCCAGGCCAGTGGCAGGCCAATCAGGCGTGCTGCAGCAGCAATCTCACCTGTCCCCCCAACCCCCTGGGCTTCCCGACCATCCCACACCACCAGGATGACAGCACTATGTTCCAGTACGTATGTCCCAACAGCGGCATATGCATCCTCACGGGTTGGGGAAGGAGGTATGGTGAATACCTGATCCGCTTGTGACACCAGCGCCTGGAATTCTTTTTTAGATTCTGGGGATTTGAATTCTGATGAATAAACATCTTGAGGAACGGGCAGCGGCACAATTAGTTGAGCTCCGGGTCTTTTAAGCACACGTTGCGCTGCCAGGCGATCGGCTCCCTCCGCCAGGGAAGAGATCACCTGGAATGAGGGGTCTCCAAAAATCCTCTCAATGTGGGTGAGAGCCTGATCAATCCCTGCGGTGAGTTTATCCACCTCGGACAGGAAACGGTGACCGGAGACACCAATGGTAAGCATCGTTCAGGAATCCTTACCTTCATCATTCAAATCAGCTACTGTATATCCAATCTCAGTCAGCAGCCGGGGTATTGCCCGCACCAGGTCTCGGTCTTTATCCTTTTCAGCTTCAGGAAGATCTTCCCAGGGAATTAGTGCAGAATGCTGTTTCATAGATTTATTTGTTTCAGGAGCATATTTCCAACCGGCTTTGAGTTTGGAATTCATCCAGCGTTCATGCTCCATTATTGAGAGGCGTTCCAGGTCATCCTCTCCCTTGGGAAACTCCGCCGGCTCGTTGCTGCGGGCTGGAAGCATCACATACCCAATCCGACCCAACTTGTGGGGAATATCACGAACTGCAGACCTGTTCTGTTCCTTTTCATCCTCTGGTAAATCTTCCCAGGGAAGAAGAGCACTGTGGGTTTTCCCATCATCGTTGGTGATTGGTCCGTATTTATATCCTTTCTCTTCCATTTTCTGGCAGAAGATTTGATGGTGGATGCTGGCCAATTTTTCCAACAGCTCTCCTTCTAAATTTACCTGCTGGACCAGGGCCAGGAATTCCTGCCCATTAACATGCAGGTCCAGCTGGCTTTCCGAAGGTAGACTGGAGCGGGAAAACCGGGTTTTGCTGGAAAGTTGGCTCATGGTTAAAATAGTTTCTATGGAGCGAACTCCGTGTTTGTAGTTACTTATATGCAGGAAAGCCCGCAGAACACCTTGATCGATATTTAATTTATTGTCTTGGAATAGATCGGGTTGATTAAGAAGCAGAATGGACCGCAGCAGGATCGCCCGCCGGATTATGGTATGGGGATCGTCCTCCCCCTGTTGCGGATTGGGACCGAGCACATTAACGTAGCCTTTTAACCGGCTAACAAAATCAGGCACTTTAGCAGCCCGGGCTTCTTCAGTGCTCAAACCTTTTCCAAAATCAGCCATTGTATGGCTGGTGCCGCCGGCAAAAACAAAGATTGAGCGCCCAATAGGATGAGTGATTTGTTCTTCCCGGAAGGCGCCGTCCTGCATGGGAGCCAGGAAGTAGCGCAACCATCCCAGGGTTTTATCACCTAAAGAGGTGTCAAACTCATCCCAGAATACCAGGGGAATTTTCCCATCAAGATTTACATCCCTTACCTGATGGAGAGCATCCGGCAGCTCATCGATCGTATTCATCTGGGAGAGGTTAAATTCCAGTTTTTCGATCTTGCCGGGCGCAAGCGATTTTGCCACTTGCGTGATACCAAACGATTTCCCTGATCCAGGCGCCCCAAAAACCCCAATGGAAAGTGGGCGTTTTGGGCGATCCTGTTGGAGGTATTCATCCACCAAGGTGCAGATGGCCCGAAAACTTTCGATCTCCTGGCGATCCACAGTAACCAGATGACCAAATTTTCCAAAAGGAACATCGGGCAGAGCTGTTTCTATGCCTTCCAGCACAGTTTGTTCCGCCACCTGGTCGAGATCATGCTGGTGCCGGTCATGTAAAATGGTCCAAAATTTACTTTGCTGAGTTTGACCAGCCTGTACCAGAGAGCGGACCGGATCTTGAACTTTGACATCAGCTAGAGGTTTTGCTGTTCCCGTTAACACCCTGGCGATATTTTGTATTGGAAAACGAACAGCGAATTTTTCACCGGGAGCTGGTTCTCCTTCATAACCATTCAGGTGAAGCTGGCGCAGGGCAGAGAAACCCGTTTGTATGCCTAGCGGGATGTCCGGATGGTCTTCTGAGATCATCAATTGATAAACCAGACCGGCAGTTAAACAGCTGGTATAGCCGATCATGCCCCCAGGATGATTTTGAATCCAGGTGCCTTCGATGGCCTCTGGGTCGAAGAATAATCGGCATTGGGTTGCCAGAGGAGAGGGCTGATTTTCCCCACTTGGATCTGGCCGGGAAAGCAGGGCTGCGCCCTCTGTGTAAAAAGAAAGCACCACATAGGCGCAGCGCGCTAGGCTATTCACGCGGGGATTGTGGACCAGTTCCCAGGCGACATCCTGAGCGGTTCGTTCCCAGGACAGTCCTTGGCTGATTTGGACTTCTGTCAGCCGCAGATCGTTGGCCGTAAGTATAACCACTAAACGATCTGCATGGTTTTTGAGGAGGTGATCCCAGAGGGGGCCCTGGGCAATGGGGCTGGCCATTTTAACCACAATCCAGGGAGTCTTCCCTGTTGCGGTCAGCGCTTTGGGCCAAAGAGCGGGCTGATCACGGAATCCCAAATTTGCATCATCAAGGACGATTAAATCTGCTTCTAGGGGTTCATCCGCTATTTGGGAGGAAAGTGTATCCCCTGCTGGTAAATTACTGCTGCCTCCCAGATCCAAGCCTAAAAAGTTTTCCACCCGCCAGGCTTTTCCGGTTGGGGATTTATATAAAGACCATAAAGAGTAAGAGTGATGGAATTGAGGATCACTTGGAAATATTTGATCTGGGAAAGGAGTAGAGCTTAGAATCTTATGTCTGGCTTGAGTATCAGCAGCCTTGATTTGAGCAACTGCTTCGATTAAATCCGCTATTAGTGCTGCACCACCCCGCTGCGAATACGCTCGGGTCCAAGAGTTGGGATTCCAGGTCTGCGGAGCTCCATCACTGGATTGCCCTATATGGGCGATGTTCCAGTCGATGGTGATATCACCGGAAATTAATATAGTCCGGGGAGAAGAGGATTTTGAGGTCATGGGACTGCCTTTTTATAATCTGCGTGAATGAACAGGGTTCGCTTTTTACAGGAAGACTTATTACTTTTGTATATAGTATTCGTAACGTATAGCCTTTATAATTATAATCGTTTCTATGCTGAGAGGGGATGAGTACAGAAAAGCACTGAACAATTATTTCGAAAAAATGAAATCCAAATTAACAAGGTATGAAATATATGTCTGCAGAGAATGTCAGCACCCAGGATTTTGATATCTTTGTCAGCTATTCCTCGCAGGATAAGTCCATAGCGGATGCAGTAGTTGCCGCCCATGAACAGGCCGGGATCCGCTGCTGGTATGCACCGCGTGATATCGCGCCGGGCGCAGATTGGGCAGATTCCATCACCAAGGCCATTCATGATTGTTCCATCATGGTGCTGATTTTTTCAAAAGAAGCCAATCGTTCCCAGCGGGTGATCGATGAGGTCAATTATGCTATCAGCCAGGAAAAACCCCTGCTCCCTTTCCGGATTGAATCCTCAAATCCCACCGGTGCACTCAGCCTTCATTTATCTTCCCGGCACTGGTTGGATGCTTATGATCCCGGCTGGGAAGATCATATTGAGAGGCTGGTAAAGAGCGTAACGATAAATCTGGAAGATGCCGATGAGACGATCCAGATCAGTGGGGGAGAAGCCGATTCCATTGTTGGGGAAAGAGCACAGAAGCAGCTGAAAAAACAAAAATCCTTCAAGAACCTTGGTTATCTTGCAGGAGGTTTGATAGTCGTTTCCCTTTTGGGGTATTTCGGGTGGAAGTATTTTGGAGAGGGAAAACTTGGGCTGGATCCTAGAAATTCCACAATCACACTGGAAGAATCTACACCAACCGAATCTTTGCCAGAACCAACTGAGATAGAAGAGACCAGCGAGGTGGTGCCCCCAGAAATACCTTCTTATACTGCGGTTCTGCATGGTTCAATTGAAGAACAGGGGTTTTCGCTTGATCCCCAGAAGGAAAATACAGGTGATTTGGCACTGAATTTGTTTCTCACTTTGACAGCATATGATTATGAAAACGCGGCCGTGGTTCCGCGAGCAGCAGAAAGCTGGACAGTCAGTCCGGATGGGCGCATCTATACTTTTAAGTTACGGGCAGAGATCCCCTGGGTAATCCATGCTCTGGAAGGAGATACGGTTCAAATTACTGACGAAGATGGCAGCCCCCGATATGTGTCCGCCGCTGATTTTGAATATGCCTATAAAAGGTTGTGTGATCCCGCTATCGAAGATTTCCGTCTGCGACCCACGAACATTCAAGGGTGTAGTGATGTTTTGGAATATACAGATCCTGAGAATATTCCCCCGGAACTATTTGATGAGATTGGTGTGGAAGCAATATCAGATACAGAATTGATTTTTACTCTTGAAGAACCATCCGGCTATTTCCTGACCACAACATCTAATTTGTCTTTCTCAGCCGTGCCTGCCTGGGCATTAGAAAAATATAGTGAAGCCTGGACAAATCCTGGGCTGATGCCCACCAATGGAGTTTTTGTGATTGATGAGTGGGTTCCCGGGGAAAGGATCCGCTTGGTTCGCAATGAGCTCTTACCGATCGAAGTGCAGGGGGAGGGTAATATCAAAACGGTTGAGCTGATGATGTTAAATGACACCGAAGCTTATGAAATGTGGGGAACAGGTCAGATTGATTACGCATCCATCCCTGAAGAGTACCTTGCAAACCATCTTATCCAGAATTCAGATCAAACCAATCAAGCATTGGATCAAATTGTTTATTATTTGATATTCAACTTGGATCAACCACCATTTGATAATATTCACCTCCGGCGGGCATTCTCCGCGGCTTTAAATAGAACTTATTTTGTCAACGATATCCTCCAGGAGGGAGGACTCCCAATGAACCATTTAGCGCCTCCTGGTGTGTTTGGCGCCCCGCCGGTGGACGAAGTAGGCGTTGGTTACGCCCTGAAGTATGCCCGGGCTGAATTAGAACTTGCCGGGTACCCCCAATGCCTGGATTTGCCAATGATTGATTTTACTGCTTTTTCCACCTCAATAGATAAAAATGCTGATAAGATTGCACGTTCCTGGGAAGAAGGATTGGATTGCCCTGAGGGAACCATAAATTATCTAGGAAATGTCTTTGGTGATAATGGCTATCAGAGTGAGTGGGATATATTAGGGGCTGGTTGGAGAAGTGATTACCCTGATGAAGAAAACTGGGTAGGACCAGTTCTATATTGTGACAATAAAAGGTTTGTAGAACGAAGTTGTAATGAAATTGATGAGCTGATAGTTCAAGCCAGGGAGGAAATTAATGCTTCTAAACGCATTGAACTATACCGTCAAATTGAGGAATCTTTTTTTGGTTATGAAGGAACTTTTCCGATTGCACCCCTTTATACACCATTCTTTTATACAGCCAGTTACGATTGGGTTGAGTATACCCAAGCCGGTTTTTGGATTGATGATTATTCAAAATATTGGATTGATATAGATGCCAAAGAGGCTGCACGGGGGGAGTGAGTATCAGCAAAATAAGTTTAGGTCTGAGTGTGTGAAAAAAATAATCCCAGGAATATTTCTGATTACTTCAGAGATATAAGTGCTTTTGTTTGGTATTTGTAAGCAGCCCTGGTGATCAACTGGCTGATGCTGTGTAGTATAATGACGGCTTCTCTTATCTAAAGAAATTCATTAGTTAAACAAAGGATAAACGGATCTAACAATGAAACCTGAGGATCGCACTCCCCCCAACTTTGATATTTTTGTCAGTTATTCCTCACAGGATAAGTTCATAGCAGATGCAGTAGTAGCCGCCCATGAACAGGTTGGGATCCGCTGCTGGTATACACCGCGTGATATCGCGCCTGGTGCTGACTGGGCAGACTCGATTACCCAGGCCATTCATGATTGTAAGATTATGGTGTTGATTTTCTCAAAGGAAGCTAATCGCTCCCAGCGAGTAATTGATGAGGTCAATTATGCCATCAGCCAGGAAAAACCCCTGCTTCCCTTCCGGATCGAACCTTCCAATCCCACTGGCGCCCTCAGCCTGCATTTATCTTCCCGGCACTGGTTGGATGCTTATGATACTGGCTGGGAAGCCCATATTAAGAGGCTGGTCAAGAGTGTTAAGACCAATCTGGAAAATGCCACAGATACGATCCAGATCAGCGGAGGAGAAGCGCCTTCCATTGTAGGGGGAAGGGTCGCAAAACAAGCGAAAAGACAGGTCTCCCTCAAGACGCTTGGTTACGTTGCAGGAGGATTGATAGTTGTTTCTTTGTTAGGATTTTTCGGCTGGAATTATCTGGGAAAAGGTAAACCAGAGCTAGCCCCTGAAATTACCTCCCCCTCACCAGTAGAATCTACTCCAACTGCATATCTTCCTGAACCAATTGAATCGCAAGAGACCAGCGATATAAATCCCGCAGAAGTATCTTCTCATAATGCAGTTCTTCATCTAGCTATCAAAGAGCAAAATCTTGTAATTGATCCTCTGATAGCAGGCATCCAATTTGTACCGTTTACACAAAGCTTATTTCTCACTTTAACAGGATTCGATTATGAAAACGAGACTGTCTATCCGTATATAGCACAGAACTGGACCATCAGCCCGGATAGGCGTATATATACTTTTACGTTGAGACCAGATATCCCCTGGGTAACCCATGCTCTCGGTGGAGAAACAGTTCAGGTTATTGATGAAGAAGGATATCCTCGTTTTCTAACAGCTTCTGATTTTGCGTATGCCTTTAAACGGTTGTGTGATCCCGGTTTCGATAACATCGATCTACGTCCCACAAATATTATAGGTTGCAGCGAAGTTCTGGAATATGCAAACCCGGGAAACATCCCCCCGGAATTATTCGATGAAATTCGAGTGGAGGCAGTTTCAGATACAGAATTGGTGTTTTATCTTGAAGAACCTTCCGCTTATTTCTTGACCGATACAGCTAATATTTCCTCCTCAGCTGTGCCTGGCTGGGCCATAGAAGAATATGGTGACTCCTGGACAAACCCGGAACTGATAGCTACTCATGGAGCTTTTGTGATTGATGATTGGGTTCCCGGAGAGTCAATCCGCCTGGTTCGGAACGAACTCTTTCCGGTTGATATGCAAGGTGTCGGAAATATCCAAACAGTGGAGATGGTGTTGGAAGGCAGTGCCTATGACTTGTGGTTAAATAACGAGGTAGATATCGCGCAAGTCCCTGCCCCCGAAACTGGGTCTTTCCTGAAGCAGTTTCCAGCTCAAGCTCTCCCAGAGCTTGGTGATGTTCATCACTTTATGATTTTTAACAGCACTGAGTTCCCATTTGATAAACTTCACCTTCGACGTGCTTTTTCAGCTGGGTTAAACCGATCCTATTTGGTTAGAGATGTCTTCCAGGGAGGGTGGATGCCCATGATACACCTGGCGCCCCCGGGCACATTTGGCGCTCCACCGTTGAATGAAGTGGGTGTTGGAGATGACCAGGAATTCGCCCGGTCAGAGTTAGAACTTGCAGGGTATCCAGAATGCCAGGGTCTGCCAATTATCAATTTCCTCAGTGCATCCGGATTCATGCTCGATATATCCGCGGAGGAAATTGCACGCTCCTGGGAGAAGACCCTGGGATGCCCTGAAGGGACGATAGAATACAAAGGGAATATATTGAGGGACGATAGTCTAAGTTCAAACGGGTGGGATATCCTGAGTATTGGGTGGATGGGTGAATACCCAGATCAAGAAGCCTGGGTAGGGGCAATCCTCTACTGCGACTCCGAATCCTGGATTAATGAGTTAATAAATCGAAGCTGCACCGAAGTTGATCAACTTATTATTCAGGCCAGGGAAGAAATTAGCCAATCTGACCGGATTCAACAATACCGTCAAATTGAGGAGTATTTTTTCGGTTATGAAGGGACCTTTCCAATTGCACCGATGTTTGCTCCAACGATATATACTGCAAAATCTCATTGGTTCGATGATAGTCAAGGCGGGAATATTTCCGATTGGATCATTGACATGGATGTCAAGCAGGCAGTGCTGGGCGAGTGAAAAAAAAGATGAAAATAATTCAAATCCCAGGCCAGCTTATAAGCCGCATTCTGTCTGATGTATATCCGGTTTACACCCCGGAGGGCTTCCTCCCTTTAATACACTGAGGTGATTATCTGTCTGGGGCGCGCTTCTCAGCGCGCCTCGGTGCAGCCTACCTGGAATTCGAGGGAGACGAGCAGCCTCCCCTCCCGAAGGAGTTCATCCCTGTTTGGCCTTGCTCCCGATGGGGGTTGCCCGGCCGCAGGCATTGCTGCCTGCGCCGGTGGTCTCTTACACCACCATTTCACCCTTACTCCCGAAGGAGCGGTATGTTTCTGTGGCCCGATCCGGCAGATCACTCCGCCCCGGACGTTATCCGGCACCGTGCTCGGTGGAGTGCGGACTTTCCTCGCCCTGCGAACAGGGCGCAACCACCTGGCTGACCTGGGGAACACATCATATCACTTTTTGAAATTTTCTAATAGGGTTTGACCCAGGGGTCAGCAACCGAGTGTGGAAATTAAGGTGTAATCGCCTGGTGGTATTTTTTTAATACTGAAAAGATTTTATTTTCAATCCAGTTTTTGGGATGATTAGGCAATTCACCCTGGATGATTTTTGGATAGATTTCCGGGAGGTGCTGGCTGATCAGCGGTAGAGGGATCTCAAAAGCAGTGAGATTGGAATACAGCTTTCTTAAAGCATCTTGTACTTTTGGTTTGTTCCAATAATACCGGATTCGATCGTTGTAGCTGTATTTGCGCGAAAAGGCCAATCCCTCTTCCGTTCCGGAATAATAAGCTTCCCAATATTCAGGCTGGCCAACCATTTCCTGGTCAATAACCGTACTTATGTTGGATAATTCTATCCGGGATTCATATCTGGCAATCCCCAATTCGATTTGTTCCAGGGCAAAAATCATTTCCCTGTAAACGAAGGTCAATTCAGGGCCAACTTTAAGGATCGCAAAATGATCTTTGACCAGGTTATTTAACGATGAGAGGGTTTGATAATCTGTGGAATGGGCTTCAAAAACCATTCCAGGTTCACCCATGATGAACTGTGACAGTAGCGCTGCCTGCCGGGGATCATAGTAGTGGACCGATTTATCATAAAACTCTACCCCAGGTTGAACCACTACAGCGATTACTCTTTCCCAGGCGGATTCCAAGCCACATTTAAGGAATTCACCTTTTGTGATCTGGATGGTTTCAGACACATTTTCCGGACTGGTGACCTGGAGCTCATGGCCGCTGGATTGGTCACCCCCCGGCGAAGGGACTTCGGTGCCGATAATGTATAGGCAGTTTATCTTGTTATCTCTTGGAGCCGCTTCGGCCGCCTGGCATAATTGGGCAGTTCGTTGGGCGGATAATCGAACGTCAAGCGGTTGGTCCTGATCATCATCTCCGCAAAACATACTGGCGTCCAGATGAATTTTTCGATACCCGGCTGAGACATAGTCCTGTACGAGCTGGCAGGCATTCCCCATGGCAGCCTGGGCGGGCATGGATCTCCAGGGATAGGGACCAAGATGATCTCCACCGAGGATTAAATTTGACGTTGGGAATTCTAATTTGGAGGAGATATCATAAAGATAGGCGACAAATTGCTCTGGCGTTTTACCGGAATATCCCCCGAATTGATTTACCTGGTTGCAGGTTGACTCTATCAGCACCGGGAAATCTTTCCCCGCAGAATAGTTTAACGTGCTCTCAATCACAGCTGGATGGGAAGAACAGACCGAGAAAACACCAAAGGGGGTTCCCCCTTTATTTTCCTGTAACCTGGATTGAAGGATGGCCAGCGGGTTTTTAGACATGGGATCCTTATGAATATTTTTTATACCAATCCTGGTATTGGTCCAATTCCTGAGAGGGGTAAAAATCTGTCCAGGGTCGGGCGTATTTTTCCGCTATTTCATTTAACTCTGTCAGGCGTTTGTGAGCGACATCTCTTAACCATTTCACCCGTTCCGCGGACTGGAGCGGAATGCCCTCTTTCCAGACCGCCCGTCCTCCAATGAAACCGGATGCTCCGGCTTGGCAGGCTATTTTTACCTGGTCTTCAAAAACCTCAAAATCCACACCAGCGCTTAATACAGTCCAGGGACACTTGGACACATCTGAAATGGACAGGCAAGCTTCCCTCCAAAAGGTCTGGTCCTGGTGATGGTTGGAATCCACAGGGAATTCGATCTTTAATATATCAGGCTCCAGAGAGCTTAATCGTCTTACCAAACGGGCGATCAGGGATGGGCGATCCTTGGCGAATTCTATTGAATTCTTGTTTTGGTTTGGATCAATGCTGTAGGAAACCGCTTCCAGGAAAAAAGCGATGTCATGGTCCCGGCATTGCTGAGCGACCAGAGTTGTTAACTGATCTTGTTTCTCTGTTAATTCCCCCCCCTCGGGGTGATAATAAATTAAGAGTTTCACAGCATCCCCTCCCATCTTTTTTATTTGGGGAACCCCCCAATCCGGGAGAAGTGTTGAGCTTCGGGCTGTAGATTTTCCACTGTATCCGGTTTTTTCAACTGCAACCAGCAGTCCTGTTTTGGCTGGCAATTCATTCCTGGCGATTGCCTGGAAGGCGCCATATAAGGGATCCAGTAAGACCCCGCTTGCTACTGGCGCCAGGGTTTTTATGACATCAAGTTTTGCGGAGACCACCTCTTGATAACTGGCTGGATCCTTTGAACCGGGATTTACCATCTTCACAAAGGATTGACGATGATCAAATGCCAGTATGGAGAAGACATTCTGTTCAGTTGAGGTTGATGTTAATCCTCGCCGTTTACCTATGGAAAGTACTTTTGGTTTCACACCCTGCTCCTGAATCACGCGTAGTATAAATTGACCAGCTGCTCCTGTAGTTTTTGTGTTTTTGCGGCTTCAAAACCATTGGTGATAGGGCTTGAATTAGTATTTATACAATGAAGGAAGTGAATAATCTCCTTCTGGAAACCCCGGTCATCAAGCCATTTGTTTTCTGATTGTGCTTTCCAGATTTGTTTTTTTTCATCCGCAGTAATCTCTGCTACCGATTGGAATAAATCAATCAGAAGAGTTTTTTCATTCCCAATAATTGTAACCCGTTCCTGCCAGCGGCCAGCTTCACGGCTGTGTAATATGACACCTATGCCATGGGCATTCATCTTAAGATTACTTACAGCGCTTAACAGGTTGCCATCCACCTCTATGGCAGAAGTTGCCAAAGGAGTTAGTTCTTTACTGAACACCCGCAGTAAATCAACCTGGTGAATCAGATCTTCTCGAAAACTTTCCGCCAGGGCACGTTTTTGTTGAGAGGGACGGTGTTTTTCAAGGATAATAAGCCTGATTTGATTTTCCTTAACGATATCCAGTGTTTTCAACACAGGTTCTGCGAATCTACGGTTAAAACCAACCATAAAAACCAGGTTCTTCTTCTGCGCTTTTTGAGCGATTTGGAGAGTTTTTTTTGCTGAAGTTGTGGGGGGTTTTTCCACAAAGACATGGATTCCTTCATCCAACAGCCTGTCACAGAGCTCAAAGTGTGATTCTACGGGTGTAAGAACAAATGCGGCCTGGATACCCGAGTCTATAAATTCATTCCAATTTGTGGTCGTGTTTATCCCCGGCCAGGATAACATAATACCCTCCCAGTTCCGGGAGCTTTCACTCAAAATCATATTGATAGATACATCGGGCATGGCGGTTAGTAACGGTAAAAAAGCCTTTTGTGTTATGTATCCGCAGCCAATGATTCCGAGAGATATTTTTTTCATAAGGTGAAATGGGTTAATATCTGGGATGGTTTCTGGAAAATGTAATCCGGGTTTGATGCGGTCAATGTCTCTTTCGTATGCCCCCCCCACATGGCAGCTCCTGTGTGAACACCGGCGCTTTTCCCGGCTTTGATATCATACTCAGTGTCTCCCACAAACAGGATTTTATCCGGAGAGATGTTAAAAAAATCCAGGGCGATTTGAATGCCTTCGGGGTGAGGTTTATGATTCTGGACATCATCGGCGGAAATCCAGAAATCGATCCGAGGAGCGAAATCATAGGATATTTTAACGAGATCCATTTCCAGACCAGATTGAGATGAAATCACAGCCAGAGGATATCCGTTATCAGAGATGGTAGATATTAAGGAGGTGACTTCCGGGTATGGCGGAGCTAAAGCGCGATGTTTTTTCTCCAAAGCCACAGTTTCTTCAAGAAAAAGGTCTTTTCTGTTGTGGTCCAGAGTGTCAAAAAATAACTTGGGCGGTAACCCTGCAAATTTCGCCATCATAGATTTTGATATTGGGCCCAAATTATGTTTCTGGAATAGTTCCTTCATAACCTCATATACCATCGGGGCAGAATTTATCAACGTACCGTCTAGATCCAGAAACAACCCCTTAAACACGGAATTTACCATACTCATCCCTCAGCACTTGTATTCCCTGGTGATGTGCTGTCCATTGCTAACTTCATTGCTTGAACGAGATTACCGGAAACTTTCCCGGTCCTTGTGTTTGGTTCACGGACGCCAGAGCCGGAATGGACATTATTAATTCCGGTGGCAGATATGATCTCCGCGATATTGTTGACCGTTATACCGCCGGCCAGGAAGAGGTCCAGATCCCCCTGAAGGAAATCCGCGTACTCGATTATGCGGTTAAAGTTTTCTCCTGCCTGGCCGCTAATGCCATCTCCTCCAGACGTTCGCACACTCTTAAAACCCAGGGTCACCAACTGTTTTAGGGTCTGAAAGGGATCTTTTGTGAGCTCCCAGGCGAGGTGAAAATGGAGATCCAGATCACCGGCTGCTTCTTGAAGGTATTCCAGGCTCTTTAGATCAAGTTGGTTATCGGCGGTCAGACATCCCAGTAAAAAACCTTTGATTGGCAAGATCTTTGCTGTGTGGATATCCCTTACCATGGCGGCGATATCCAAAGATGAATAGACATTCGATCGCGCATGCGGTCTCACCATACATAGAACATCACAGGATACCATACCGCAGATTTCGGCTAACATGCCTGCAGTGGGGGTCAGGCCATATTCCAGGTAATCACATTTGACTTCGATTTGATCCGCGCCGCCAGCTTCCGCTTCCAGGGCATCTCCGCAGGTTTCAACAACAACTTCTAAGGTCATTTGAATTTCCAATTAAAGGTAAAAGATCCTGTCCCCGTACTCTTTCCAGATCCGGTCGTTGTGTTCTCCACTGCCGTCAACATTGGCTGCGATCGTGATGGGAGGTTCGATACCCCGTTCAAGGAGCTTTTCAATGACCACTGTTGTTAGTGTGTGTAATAAAGCGATACTTGTAACGCCGGAGGCAGGAGAAAATTTTACAGGAAAACCCTCGGCCTCTACCATCGCATCCCCTTTAGGGACTTTGTTGTCAAGCACCACATCTGCAAATTCGTACATCTTTTTACCGCTTGGGTGGCGAGATTCCACATTTTTTGTGTAGTTGTAGGAAGTGATACCAATGACTTTAATACCCCGTTCTTTGGCGAGTTTCGCCATTTCCACCGGGACTGCGTTGCGTCCGGAAACGGATACCAGGATTAGCACATCCTCTTTCTCAATGGGGTAATTATCCAGCAGGACTTTTGCGTATCCTTCCAGGCGTTCAAAAGCGGAAGTCATTTTTGCCGGACGGACATTTAAACTGTCAATTCCGGGTCCATAGATGGGATTCACGAGAATTAAACCCCCCGCGCGGTATACCAAATCCTGGATGGGCAAAGAAGAGTGGGTGCACCCAAAACCGAAGATGCGTTTCCCGTTTTCTACTGCATCAGTAATGATGAGGGCTGCTTTTTCTAATCCATCCGTTTCCTCATCCCGAATCTGGTTTAACAGCGTTATCAAACTATTAAGATAGGTATCAGAAAGTTTAGTCATGAGGTTCTCCATTTTTTATTTTTTGTAGATAATTTTTCCACCAACGATAGTGGTTTCCACGGAATAATCCTGATCAAATATTGTGATATCCGCTCTGAGTCCAGGTTCAAGGGCTCCTCGCTCGTGCTCTAAATTAAGTGATTTTGCAGGCGTCAGACTGGCCATTTGAATTGCCTCAGGGAAGGATATATCACAAAATTCCATTGTATTGCGGACTGCCTGGTCCATGGTTAAAATGCTGCCGGCAAGACTGCCGGAAGCTATCCGGGCCACGCCGTCTTTTACGGTCACAGTTTGTCCCAAGAGATCAAACTCCCCGTTACCCAACCCAGCAGCTCGAATCGCGTCAGTGATTAGGACTGTTCGGTTGACGCCTTTTGCTTTCAGGAGAGTTTTCACAACGGCCGGATGAACATGAACTCCATCGGTGATCACTTGCGCAAAGACCCGATCATCCGACAAAACAGCACCAACGACACCTGGACGGCGGTGATGGAGTGGGTTCATACCGTTAAAAATATGGGTGGCTTGTCTTAATCCATTATCAATTGCTTCCTGCATCAGGTCATAACTGGCAACCGAGTGGCCAACTGCAAATTCAACCCCTTGTTTTACACCGAACTTGATCAGATCCATTGCCCCTTCCAATTCAGGCGCGACGGTCATCAGTCGGATTTTGCCGTTCTTAAACCAGCTTTGATACCTGGCTGGCTCAGGATCCCGTAAGTGGATAGCCGGCTGCGCCCCTTTTCTCTCTTCACATAAATAGGGACCTTCCAGATGAATTCCCAGGGCTACCGCCCCATCCCCTGAGGGGGCGTAATCCTGGAATGCCTCTATCACAGCTGTAATATCTTCATTAGATGCTGTGCCGGTTGTGAGCAGGTATCCTGTTACACCACGGCTGGCAAAAAAGCTGCCTAAGGTTTGGTATGTTTTGGATCCAGGATCCATCGCGTCGGCAAAATTCGATCCATGAACATGGATATCGATTAATCCGGGCGTGATCCATTTTCCAGGGGTGTTTATTTGATGATCTTTCTTTTCTGGTTTAAATTGCTCATCAGGGATGATTGCTGAAATTACTTCACCATCAAAAATGAGGGTGTGGTTTTCTAATACACAAGTAGGGGTGACTAGTTTTCCCCCCGATAGAATAGTCCTCACGGTGTTCTCCAAAAAACAGCGAAGAGGGTCTTCCCTCTTCGCTGTTAGTTATAGCTTGGTGATTTATGCTCCGAACAGTTTGGCGATGAGCCAAATCAGGATACCTGGAGCGATGGCATCTGGTACTGTAAAGCCCAGATCAGTAGCGCCCATAGCAGCCAAGTCACCAAACACTTGGAATTCATAGGCAAAACTTATGACAAACCAGCCCACGAAACCCCACAGGAAACCTCCCGCCCAGGCGCCTCTTCGGCCGCCGGTCGCATTACCAAAGATTGCTCCTGCGCCGCTGGCAAAGAAGGCAACGATCATACTGGGCAGCGGTACTGGCCAGCCAATTAATGCAAGAGCGATCATCCCTAAAACCTGGCCAATAGTGCCGGAGATCAATCCGATAATCAAAGAGTTGGGGGCAAAGGGGTAAATCACCGGGCAGTCTAGAGCCGGGATTGCACCAGGGATCAATTTCTCAGCCACACCCTTGAAGGCAGGCACGATCTCGGCAATCAGCATACGGACTCCCTGGAGCAGCACCAGAACCCCAGCTGTAAATCCAAGAGCCTGCAGTAGCGTGAACACAAACCAGTTCTGGCCGCCGCTGATGGTTTCATGAACTCCGGCAATCCCGACCTGGGTAATAGCCAGGATAACAGCAACCAAGCCTACCACAACCATGATCAATGATATGGAAATAGCCATATCCCGGAAGAAGCTCAGAGCATCAGGCATTTCGGAATCTTCAGCTGAATCATTGGGGTCACCGATCAGCTTGCCAACCCAGGCAGCCACCATGTTTAGCAAGGTCTGTCCATGGCCAAAGGCAATTTCATTATTACCAACGATTTTACGCATCACCGGTTGGGCAAGGGCAGGTGCCAGGGTCATGTACAGCCCATCTACGACGGAAGCCAGGAGGACGGTCCAGAAAAGATTTAAACCGAAGGATTGGAACAAAATCGCAAAGGCGCCAGCATGGATCCAGATCATATGCCCGGTGAGATAGATGTATTTATATTTGGTTACCCGAGCAAGAACGAGATGGATAACATACCCAAACAACATCGTCCAGGCGATTGCCGCTCCGATATTGGCTTGATTTGCAGCCTGTACTGCGCCAACCACTGCCTCGTCAAAGGAGACGAAAGTCGTAAAGCCTCCTGCGGGAATTCCTACTTCAAACATGGCCTGGATAGGCACCAAAGCATTAATTAATGCCCCAATACCCACACTCATGATTAACAAACCAAGAATGGTTTTAATTGTTCCAGAGATAACCTCTGAGGCGGGTTTCTTTTGAATCAGCAAACCTATTAAGGCTATCAAACCCAGGATAAAAGCGGGAAGGGTAATTAATTCTAGTAGTACTTTAAACAGTTCCATTTTATTCTCTCCTAAGATAGATAAATATAAATAATTCTAAACTATGGGGTATTCGGGTTTTGTATCACCTCCTTTGATCCCCTAACTCTCGAGTTCTTTGATCGCTCCGATGACCTTCTCTGATATTTCCTGTTTGTCTACTAGGTTTTTGATATAAACGACCTTGGTTTCTGATCCTTTTAGATGGCTTTCCATATCTGTTGGAGCTACAACAAGATCTACCTGTTGACCCTTAAACGAACCCAGATCCCAAGGAATTATCTGATGCCCCGTGATACCCTCTGCTTTGAGGACATCCTCAATGAACATTTTTAACATCATGCTGGTGCCAAAGCCCATGCCGCATATAGTAGCAATTTTCATAGTCCTTTCCTTTTGGAAGCTAAGATTTTTAGGATATCTTGTTTTGTGCTGGCTGCGCGTACGTTGTTTATGAAATTATTGTCACTAAAGCAAGCGGCTATTTCTTGAAGAGCTGTGATGTGGTTTTCTTTATTGAGAGCCGCAAATCCAATCACGATATCTACCGGATCATTCGCCTCGCTCCCGAACTCTACGGGATTATCCAGGGTTATTAATGAAAAACCTGTTTGGATTACTCCATCTTCTGGGCGAGCATGGGGCATGGCAATGCCCGGGGCAATTACATAATAGGGCCCCAGGGTTTTCAGGGTTTCCTTCATCGCTTCTGTATAGGAGGGACGGGTGAGACCTTTATTTACCATGATCAAACCAGCACTATCAACAGCTTCTTCCCATGAATTGGCTTTAATATTTACAGCAATATGATCGCTGGTTAACGAATCAAACAAACCAATTGAAGTTTTCATAAGTCTAAAATCACCACCGCAGAAAGATTTTGAGGGTTGTCAGGATCTAATCCTTTGGCAAGTGCTTTTTCAAAAGACAGAATTTGTAAAGGGGGAAGATATAAAACATCACCAAATGAGCCTGCCTGGGAAAGCCCTATTGGAACATAGTAGTCGATCCAACCTGGGATATCATCCTCTATTTCACCTCCGATTGCCAGGATCTTCCCTCCCAGTTCCTTCATGTCCTTTAAAACTCGAAGTTCATGCTGTAAATTATCTTTTCGAAGCAATCCAACCACAAGGCTCTGGTTATTTACCATCGACATGGGGCCATGACGGAATTCTAAAAAGTGATATGCTTCCGAATACGATAATGACATTTCTTTCATTTTTAACATCGCTTCGCAGGCGAGGCCGTAATTCTGATTGGATCCCAGGAAGAAGAAGCGGTCGATTTGTTTGTCATTAGCGATTCTTTTCATCAGGCCGCTGTAATTTTTTATTAAGGCGGTTCCGGATTCGGCTAATTTTCCCGGCAAACCATCTTTTACTTCCCCCTCAAGAAGATAAGAAATCCCCAACATCATGTTGGTGAAAGACCTCGTTTGGGCGATGGATTTTTCCTGGGCCGCTGGTGTGGCGATCAGCGTATCTGCTAAAAGGGCAAGTTCAGACTCAGGGTAGCAGGTCACCACGCTGGTATTTATTTTTCCATTCTCCTTGATCTGTTTTACGGCAGCAATTGTTTCACTGGTTGTTCCCGAACGGGAAATGGCCAGTAATTGAATTGAATGATCGGAAATTATCCAGGAACCGGGAAACATCATTAGTTCTGATGCAGGCAGAGGCTGGGAAAAAACTCCCAGCTTGCTCTGAATGATGTTTGCGGCCCAGATCGATATGTAATAGGTTGATCCGCAGCCAGTTACCAGATATTGGTCAAGTCCGTTATTTGCGGGGGGAGTATTAATTTGTGCCTTACTAAACTCAGTTAATGTTTGAGTCCATACTTGGGGTTGAGAATATATTTCTCGCTGGGTATTCAAACCTTTATTTCCCATAAATCCTATCTGCCTCAATTAAACGCTATATGAGCACCACTTCTACACCCTGCTCTTGGATTTTATTGATATGAAACTGGTGGGATTCCTTTGAGGTAATAATCATTGCGGCTTTGTTGATGGGTGCCACTCGATTGGTGGCTACCTGTCCAATTTTTGTATGATCTGCTACAACTATAATTTTTTCAGAGATCCCAAAGATCATGCGATCAGTCATTAACTCATCCGGGTTTTCACACGTAAAACCGTATACCGGATGGATGCCCCGCATCCCAATAATGACTTTATTTACCCTGATATTCTGTAAGACCGGTTCTGAGAAAACACCAATCAGCGAAAGTTCGCCCCTGCGGAGAACACCACCAACAGTAATGATATTCATGTTGGAGTTATTAGATAACTCATGAAGTATCGGCACAGAATTGGTCACTACTGTAATATCATCCCGGATGATAAGCTCCCTGGCAACGTACAGCGTTGTTGTTCCCGATCCCAGGAAAATCGTTTCTCCCAGTTCTATATACTCAGCCACCCAGACCGCAATTCGTTTCTTCTCTTCAGCCATCACGTTCATGCGTTCGATGATGGGGGGTTCTATTCGATTCCTGGTTTCAGCTGAAAGCAAGGCCCCGCCGTGGATTCTCTCAATTAAACCGCGATCTTCCAGGGCAACCAGGTCCCGCCGAATAGTCATCGCTGAGACTTGGTATTTTTCCTTTAAGATAAGAACATTGACGCTGCCGTGTTCTTTTAACTCTTCAATGATATGCTGCTGCCGTTCTTCTTTGAACATAAATGAATGCATAAATTCGATTGTTATTCTTGCTGTACCCTTATTATTGTATGATTATGTTCGTTTGTCAATAAAATGAACACAATCGAACACCATTAACAGTGATGTAATAAATCCTCTTTTTCGACCGCGAATGTTAAAACACCCTTCCGGTGAAGTAGTTATGGAGTTAATTTCCAGATCTGGGCAGGGAAATTTAGTTGAGGAAAACCAGCGAGAAGGGTAGACAAAATTCCTTCCTTCCTTTAAAATGTCCCTTCGTAATAAGAAAACTACTTTATGATAAAATTATCCCTGTAAAACTGGGATATTATTGATGGAGGAAACACCTTGGGCCTAAAATCATCACAAAAACGAGAACGACAGAACGAAAAACGAAGAATGCGGAATCGATCATACAAAAGCAAAGCGCGCACCTTGGTTAGGAAAGCATTTCTTGCCATGGAAGAACAAAACCTGGAGTCCGCTCGGGAAGCTACAACTGAAGCAGTCAAGGCGCTTGATAAAGCGGCTGCGAAAGGCGCGATTCATGATAATAATGCCTCCCGCAGAAAGAGCCGCCTGATGACCCGTTTGGCCGCGATGGAAAAAGGCGCCTAGTATCGCCAACCCCATGAGTTCATCAGCGGGAGCTTTTGCAGCTCCCGCTTTTTGTTTTGAGGGAGCTCATCATGTTATAATCTCGGTGCAGAACTTTTAGAATCAAAGCAGAGTTGTCTGGTTTTGATCCCCATTAGAATTCCCGAGTGTTGTTATGTTCCAGGAAGAATACAACCAGGTAGAACAGCAGATCCAGAGCATATTTAAAGAAAATTCAATTCCCATTCCGGAAGACCTGGGATGGACTCCGGTACCCTTTTCAGGAGAATGGGGTATTTCCACCTCGTTTTTTAAGACTGCCGCGCTGGAAGCAAAAAGCGGAAAATCCCTCAATATCCCTCAACGGGCGGAAGAAATCGCCAAGATAACAGCGGAGAATCTTCCCCCGCAAAAATATTTCCCCCGCGTTGAAGCAGCCGGGGGTTATCTGAATCTGTATTTTGACTCGCGATTATTCAGCGCCCGGGTTGTGCAGAAGATTTTATCAACAGAGCTTTTTGGAAAGGGTGAACCTAAAGGGAAAACCCTGATGGTGGAATTTTCGCAACCCAATACCCACAAAGCTTTCCATGTTGGTCACTTAAGAGGCGCCATTTTGGGAGATGCAGTGTGCCGGATCCTGGAATATGCCGGCTTTGATGTGATCCGGACCAATTATTACGGGGATATAGGACTGCATGTCATCAGGTGGCTCTGGAATTATCAAAAATTCCATGAGGGAGAAACCCCACCGGCTGATGCGACACGCTGGATGGGAGATCTCTATGCGGAAGCTACCTCCCGATTGGAGGAAAATCCCGAACTTGAAACTGAAGTCAGAGAGCTGTACAGCAAATGGGACAGCCAGGATCCTGAGGTCGTAGCATTGTGGAAGAAAACACGCCAATGGTCTGTGGATGGATTTCAGGAGCTGTATGATGTCTTGGATATTCATTTTGACCGTTTTTATGCCAACAGCGAGGTGGAATTCCAGGGCAAGGAAATGGTTGATGATTTAATCAAGAAGGGGATCGCAGAAGATCTGCGTCCGGATGATGCTGTGATTGTCCGGCTTGATGAACTGCTAAAATTAAAAAAGGAAAAGTACCGGGTTCTGGTTATCTTAAGGTCCGATAGCACAGCGCTCTACTCCACGGAAGATCTAGCCCTTGCGAAGCTAAAGTTTGAGGAATACCCATTAGATAAATCCATCTATGTTGTGGATGTCCGTCAGTCGCTGCATTTCCAGCAGGTCTGGAAAACGCTGGAAATTGCCGGTTATTCCTGGGCTGAACATTGTGAACATCTGTCTTTTGAATTGGTCAATCTTCCAGGAAATGTAGTCATGGCTTCCAGGGAAGGCACTGTTGTACTGCTGGAGGATTTAATCCGGGAAGCAAAATCCAGAGCACTCGAGGTGGTTGAAGAGAAGAACCCTGACCTTTCCCAGGAGGAAAAGCAGGATATATCCCGGGCAGTGGGGCTAGGGGCGATCAAGTACCCTATGCTGGACAGGGAAAATACGCGGATTGTCACTTTTGACTGGGAGACCGCTCTTGATTTTAATGGGCAAGCTGCTCCTTATATTCAATATGCCCACGTTAGAGCCAATAGCATTCTTAAGAAAGCTGATGGGGTGCCCTCAGCGGGTTCTCATCCGACGTATGATCTGGATCCAACAGAGATATCCTTAATTGAGAATCTTTCCCAGTTCCCAGGGGTGATCCAGAACGCTGCCGAGGGATATAAACCGGTGTACCTGACCCATGCAGTATTTGAAGCAGCCCGGGCGTTTAACGCCTTTTACCGGCAAGCTCCGGTGTTAACGGCGGAGCCGGAGATGCGGGATTTCCGGCTGCAGCTGGTAGAAGCATCCCGGAGAGTCCTTGAAACCGGCTTAAATTTATTGGGAATAGAAGCCCCTAAAGTCATGTGAGATTCTCCAGGAATCAGGAAATACTGCAGAAATTAATCCGAATTCTGAAGGAGATTTTAATACCAGTGTTGTGGTTATTTATAGGCACCTCAAGGTATACCTAAAAAAACCATTCGTCTTACGAAGATATTCATAATTTTTACCCTGACAAATCCTGGTTCTCTACTATGCCATTATTAAACTGGTCCTCAAAAACAGAATTTATCCCGCAAGGTGGGACACTTAACACGGAATCAATCCTCTATCCATTTGGAACGCAGGATTCTGATCAACAGCCTCAGAACCGGTTGATCCTGGGAGATAACCTGCTGGTAATGAATTCTTTGATGGGGGATTATGAAGGCAAGATAGACCTCATCTATGCCGATCCTCCATTTTTCACTAATAAAGGATACTCTGCCAGGATTGGCAGGGGAGAGGATTCCCGAAAACCAGAAGACTGGCAGCTTGCTGAAGGTTATCCAGATGAATGGACAGATATGGAATCCTACCTGGACATGCTTTATCCCCGCCTGCTGCAGATCTACAAATTATTATCTCCAACAGGTTCGTTTTATCTCCACCTGGATTGGCACGCGAATTCATATGCACGGGTGCTGTTAGATGAGGTATTTGGGTATGATAATCTCAGAAATGAGATCATCTGGACCTATCATGGACCTTCTCCAATCAGGAGTGCCTTTAACCGAAAACACGATATGATCTTGTTTTATTCCAAATCAAATCAATATACATTTAATGTTGATCAAGTCCGCATTCCCTACAGTGCCAATACCGTAGAAACATTCAAATCCTCAAAAAAAGCAGGGTTTGGAAAAACCCCTGATTTGGACAGGGGTAAAGTGCCTGAAGATTGGTGGTATTTTCCAGTAGTTGCCAGGCTGCACAATGAACGAACCGGATATCCAACCCAGAAACCTGAGAGTCTAATGGAAAGGATTATCATGGCTTCCTCCAACCCGGGTGATATTGTGGCAGATTTTTTTGGGGGAGCAGGCACTACAGCGATTATTGCTGCCCGGCTGAACCGGCGGTTCATTAGTTCAGACACCCAACCTCGAGCCCTTCATACCAGCCGTTCCCGGTTGGTTCTGGATCTTCAGGAGAAAAGAAAAGAAAAACCTTGGGACAGGGAAGGGGATTACTCAATAATGGTCCAGCGGGAAGGGTCCTTTAAGGAACCTTCCTACTCAACGTTGGAAGAACTCGGACTAACCAAACTGGAAATTAATCAGGGGGTGATTAACCTGCCGGCCGACTTGCTCTCTGAGATTGAATATTGGGAATTGGATCCGGATTGGAATGGGGAGATTTTTCACAGCAGGGTACAGGGCGCGAGGCCCTGGAGGAAGGGGGATATTCCAACTCCCATCCCCGTGCCGGATGCGGTTGGACAGATATGTTTAAGATTTGTATTAATTAATGGAGCTTTAATCCAGCAGGTTCTTTAAATAAAATACCCCGCCGTTCAGCGGGGGAAACGGTGATGTTTTTTTTACTGGTTTTACAGGTCGAGTTTATATCCTTTACCCCGCATTGTTAAAATCAGTTTTGGCTTGTCTGGATCTATTTCGATAATTTTTCTCAACCAGTTGATATGCACATCAAGGGAACGGGTGTCCTCGGTGTAGTCGGTCTTCCAAATCTTGATGAACATTTTTTTTCTGTCGAGAACTACCCCTTTTTGTTTGATCATCATCTTTAATAACTCCGCCATCCGGGGAGTTACGTGCTCTTCTTTCCCGTTGCAGCGAATAACCTGGCGGTCCATATCAAGATGAATTGGTCCGATTCTTAAGATTTCGTCTCCATCCCCGGGCGTAAAGGGGATAATCCGGTTTTCGAGTTTACGGATGGTAAAGGGCAGTACTAGCTGAATCTCCGCCACGATTTGGTTGGTGGGGAGATTATCAGGTGAATTTATCAGGATGATGGGAATGGCAGGGTATTTCGCTTGAACAGATTTGCATATCCGCGATCCAGTGGTCCGCATCGAGGCAGCGTCAACGACCATCACATCCGGTTTTGCGCGATTGAGTTTCTGCAGGGCATCTTTTCCCGTGGCAACAAAAGTGACTTTATACCCTTTGGCTTCCAGACCAGGGACGAATGACGGAATATCCCCTCTTCTCTTTCCTGCCCAGAGTATTCTTGTCTTTCGATTAGGTTTTTCAGTCATCAAGAGCTTCCACCAGGAAAATCTTCTAGATTGCTATCAGAGGGTTGTGCAATTATAACGTGAAAGGGCAATAATGGCAAATACAAATTTCTTAAGATTCAACAATAACGCGGTTACAAATCCATAGCTTGGCTGAATGTTCCTCGATCGTTTAATTTTGTGCAGATTTATACGGCCTGACTCTATTTTATATGAACCTTAAGAAAAATCGTTAGGGATATCGCAGTTGTAAACCATCTGCAAAGATATTCACTGGGGGATGATACAATTTTAGATATCATTTTATCAACTACAGGGTTATTAAATGTTAATCCATTCTGCCGCACAACTGATAACTTTAGCTGGAGGACCTCAACGGGGATTAAACCTTGGGGACTTGGGGTTAATTGAGGATGGTGCGGTTTTATTCAGGGCAGGAAGAATTGTGGAGACAGGCTCATCCGCTGCCCTGCTGCAGAAATATTCAGAAGAAGAGAGAATGGATGTACGCGGAAAAGTAGTGATGCCGGGATTTGTTGATCCGCATACCCATATTATCTGGGCAGGAGACCGGTCCGCAGAATTTGAACTCCGCTTACAGGGAGCATCTTACCTGGAAATTATGGAAGCGGGCGGGGGCATAGTTTCTACAGTGAAGGCAACCAGAAAAGCTTCTTTAGAGCAGCTGAAAGAAAGTGCTCGATCGAGGCTGAAACGGATTTTTTCCCACGGCACCACAACCCTGGAAGGGAAAACCGGCTACGGCTTGAACACTGAAACAGAGTTATTAACCTTGCAGGCTTTATTGGAACTGGACCGGGAGGAGCCACAGGATATTGTTCTTACCTTTTTAGGTGCCCATGCGATCCCTCCAGAATATACGGGGAATACCCCTGGATATGTGGACCTGGTTTGTGAAGAAATGCTTCCAGCCCTTGCCAATTGGTGGCTGACCCAGACCAATAAACCTTATCCCTATGTGGATGTATTTTGTGAGACAGGTGCTTTTGATCTGACCCAGAGTCGGCAAATTCTGGAAAAGGCTCGGGAACTCGGATTTCCATTGAAGATTCATGCGGACGAATTTGATAACCTGGGTGGTGTGAGTTTAGCTGTCGAATTGGGAGCAGCTTCTGCCGATCATCTGGTAGCCACTTCTCCTGATGATAGTAAGGTGCTGGGCGAATCGGACACAGTCGCGGTAGCTTTACCGTGCACGCCTTTTGGATTGGCGGAACAGAAATATACACCGGCAAAAGACATTCTGGAAGCAGGAGGAATTCTGGCCATTGCCACAGATTGCAATCCGGGAACTGCCTGGTGTGAGAGCATGCAGTTTGCTGCAGCGCTTGCTTGCAGGTATATGAAACTTGCTCCTAAGCAGGCAATTGCAGCGGCGACGATTAATGCCGCTGCCGCGATCGGGATGGATAAAAAAATTGGATCTTTAGAGCCCGGGAAACAAGCGGATATAATTGTGTTGGATATCCCTGACTACAGGCATATCGGTTACCGATTTGGAACCAATCTGGTAAAAACGGTGATCAAACAAGGACAGGTTTATCAGGGTGAGGAGGAATTGTGGATCTTCTAGATAATTCACTTTTAATTTGGGTTGTCATTGCAGTTGTAGGATTATTTGTTTTACGCGTTATTCTTAAAGTTACTAAAAAGGTGCTCACGCTTGGAATTTTAATTTGTGTGGCTGTAGCGGTGTATCTCTATGTCACGCAAACCTTATTCCCGGCTGTAAAGGCCTTCCCCTAAAGTTCGCTACCCTGACAGAGATACCAGTACAATAATCAGGAGATTTTGCATGCCGACCATTGAAGAGGCCAGGGCCTTTTACCCGGAGGACGATCCAGTTCACGGTTTTTCCCACATTCTCCGTGTCTACCGATTATGCGAAAGAATTGGCAAAGCGGAAAACGCCAACCTGGATATTGTCAGGGCGGCTGCGCTTCTTCATGATGTGGGGGGGGATGTGGATGTGCGAAAAGAACACCATCTTGCGGCGGCTGAGTTTGCAGAAAAAACCTTATTAAAAGAAGGTTGGTCTGAAGAGTCAATCCAGGCAGTGATTCATTGTATCCGGGCTCATCGATTCCGGGATAATTCAGAGAAACCGCAAACCCTGGAAGCTCAGGTCCTCTTTGATGCTGACAAGATTGATGCCATTGGCGCGGTCGGTGTTGCTCGGGCGGTTTCTTATGCAGTCCGGGCAGGAATGGATGTGTATGCTCCCCCTTCGGCTTTATATATATCCACCGGTGAAATGGAACCGGGAGAATCCCAAACAGTTGCCCATGAATACTTATACAAACTTCGCCATATTAAGGATCGATTATTTACGGAGGCAGGCCGTTCCCTGGCAGCTGGACGGCATGAACTGATGGTTAATTTCTTTAATGGGTGGCTGGAGGAGATTGGGGAATACCCCGGTTAACATTGGGGGTGATTAATCCCGTCGGAGAAATTCCTCCAAATCTGTGAGATTTATTCGGGATGTCAGATCCAGGCTCAGAGGGGTAACTGAAATTTCTTTATTATTTATCACAGCGTGGGAGTCAGTTCCCTGGGGGGATTTGTCCCAATCCGGCGCGATATCATATCCGATTTCATTTCCGGATTCAGTGAGATTTTCCGGCACAGTGGGCTGATAAAATCGCATCATGGATAACCTGGTGGTTTGCCAGGGTGTTTCTGGTGTTGCCTGGGCTGGAATTTCTACCTTCAGCAATTGCACATCAGGAGGCATGGTTTTTGTTAAAAGAAGCTGGGAGAAATACTTTGTGAAGTATCCAGCTGTGCTGAAATTTACGTCACGTGAATAGGATATATGGTATTTTTTATCCGTTTCCAAGGAAATTGCCAGGGAGGGAATGCCGGCTGAGGCAGCTTCCAGGGCAGCACCCACAGTTCCCGAGATGGTGACCCCACTGCCGACATTCAGCCCATAATTGATACCGGAAACGACCAGGTCCGGTTTTCTTGGCAGCAGTTTCAGCGCCCCGTATAAGACCGCCATAGCCGGAGTGCCGCCGATCGCATGAACGGTCCAGACTTTGCCATTAACTTCAAGGGATTCCTTGTGAACTTGAGAATCATAGATACCGGGCATGCTCCGACCTGTTCCGGAAGCCTGTTCTCTTGGCGCAACCACGGTTACAAAACCCAACTCATCCAGGGCTTCTGCCGCAGCCCACAGGCCTGGAGATTGGATTCCATCATCGTTTGTCAGCAGGATTTGTAATTCTTCCATATAGATTTGATTTCCTCAATAAAAAGAGCGGAAATATCCGCTCATCATTTCAGGCACCCTCGGCGTGATTCGAACACGCGACCCCTTACTCCGCAAGCAAGTGCTCTATCCACTGAGCTACGAGGGCAGACAATCATGGCGGGGAGGGTGGGATTCGAACCCACGGTCGAGCTTTATTCCCGACAACCGCTTAGCAGGCGGCCCCAATCAGCCACTCTGGCACCTCCCCGGGAGAGTCTTTTTAAGCGGAGGGAGAGGGATTCGAACCCCCGGTGGGCTTTGACGCCCACAGCTGTTTTCAAGACAGCCGCCTTCGTCCACTCGGCCATCCCTCCCGATAAAAGGTTCTCCGAGCGGTGAGATTTTACCATAGCTGAGAAAGGGAAGCAATGTTGTTCAGCCCCTCATCCCTTGACTCATCTCCATCCGCACGCTAAAATGATTTTTCGCGGATGGCTCCGTTGATGGATTTGTCATCCGCTGTTTTTGTGGAGTTTGCAGGATCGGAATGTTATGTTTGATCAATTGACAAAACGCCTGGATGAGATCTTTTATTCTCTGCGACGGCGGGGAAAACTCTCTGAGAAAGATGTTGATACCGCAATGCGTGAAATCCGGCTGGCACTGCTTGATGCAGATGTCCAGTATGGTGTGGTGCGTGATTTTATTGCCCGGGTAAAAGATCGAGCTATAGGCCAGGAAGTCTCCAAAGCGCTTAATCCTGGCCAGCAAGTTGTGAAAATTGTGCACGAAGAGCTGATCCAGACCCTGGGAGAGCCAATCCCCCTCAAGGCAGCTGAAAATCAGCCGTTGGTGATTATGCTGGCCGGTTTACAGGGTTCTGGAAAAACAACTGCTGCTGGCAAGATTGGACGTTTATTAAAGAAGCAGGGTGAACAGGTCTTGCTGATTGCGGCTGATCCTTATCGACCGGCTGCAGTGGATCAATTAAAAAGCCTTGGTGATCAGCTTTCTATTCCAGTTTTTTCTGATCAAACTCTTACCCCTCCCCAGCTGGCAGAGGAAGCATTAAGGCAAGCCCAACTCTCTGGAATAACAGCCTTAATTCTTGATACAGCGGGAAGATCACAAATCGATGAGGATCTGATGGATGAACTGCAAGCTGTCCAAAAGGCCTGTAACCCGGATGAGATCCTGCTGGTTGTAGATGCAATGATTGGTCAGGAAGCAGTCAACGTGGCGGAAGGATTTATCAATGCTGCTCCGATCACCGGACTGGTGATGAGCAAAATGGACGGTGATGCCCGCGGAGGAGCCGCAATCTCGATCCGGTCTGTGACGGGAGTTCCGATTAAATTCCTGGGAACAGGAGAAGGACTTGAAGCGCTGGAGGGATTTGATCCATCCAGGCTGGCATCAAGAATCCTGGGCATGGGAGATGTAATTGGATTAATTGAACGGGCAGAAGAAACTATTGATGAAGAAACCGCCCGCCTGCAAACTGAGCGTTTGTTTTCAGGTGAATTTACTTTGGATGATTTTTCTAAACAATTATCCCAGGTCATGAATATGGGACCAATTGGAAAATTAATGGGCATGATGCCGGGAGAATTTGGTAAAATGTCCCAATCAATTGATCCTCAGGAAGCTGAGAAGAGAATGCGCAGGACCCAGGCTATCATTCAATCCATGACTGCCGCGGAAAGGCAAAATCCAAAGATCCTGAATGCCAACCGCAGGAAACGGATAGCCGCGGGCTCAGGCACACAGGTTTATGATGTAAATCAACTGGTGAAGCAGTACCGTGATGCGCAGCGTTTGTTTAAGGAAATTAAGAAATCAGGCCTGGGAAACCTGCCGCGATTTTCTTAACATTCTGAGTTTTAGTGTATAATAGTCTCCGCTGTGGAAACACCGCAGCGGATTGAAGCAGGAAATAAATTAAGGAGTACATGTTATGGTTCGAATTCGTTTACGCCGTGCTGGAGGAAAAGGTCAGCCCACTCATCGTATTGTGGCTGCTGACAAAGAAAGTCCCCGGGATGGCAGATTTATTGAGATCCTGGGTGATTATAATCCGAGGACTGAACCCGCGACTATTCGCGTCAAAGAAGAGCGGGTTTATCATTGGCTGAGCGTAGGCGCCCAGCCTTCAAATGCAGTCCTGCAAATATTCAGGGTTGTCGGATTGATGGAGCGGTATCAGCGTTATAAAGATGGCGAAGATATTGAAGTCCTGGTCGCAGAAGGAAAACAGGTTGAGAAAGACCGCAATATTGATCCCCGCACACGCCGGGATGATCTTGTGAAAAAATCACCTCCGAAGAAGAAAGAAAAACCAGAAGAAGAAGAACTTCCTGAAGCAGCCGAAGCCGAAGTGGAAGCTGTTGAGGTGGAAGCGGAACCGGAACCCGAAGTCGAAGCTGTTGAGGTGGAAGCGGAACCGGAACCGGAACCCGAAGCCGAAGTGGAAGCTGTTGAGGTGGAAGCGGAACCCGAAGTCGAAGTGGAAGCTGTTGAAGTGGAAGCGGAACCCGAAGTGGAAGCTGTTGAGGTAGAAGCAGAACCGGAACCGGAATCGGAAGCTGAACCCGAGGTAGAATCGGTTGAAATAGAACCTGAGCCTGAACCTGAGGTTGAAGAGGTCGTGGAAGAAGAGCCACAAGCTGAGGTTAAAGAAGAAACCGCCCCACAGGAAGAACAAAAAGAAGAAGCTCCAGAACCAGTACTTGAAGTGAAGATCACCGATGCTGCTAAAAAACTGGCAGAAGATGCGGGAATTGATCTAGCCAAAGTAAAGGGAAGCGGGAAAGATGGGAATATCTTAAAATCGGATATTACTAAACTGATTCAGGACTAACCTGGCAAAATCAGGATTGATACTCCTTTTTAGATATTGCGGAGGAAAACTTTGATAGATTTGATAACCTATATAGCCCGGTCGTTAGTGGAAGATCCAACACAGGTAAAAGTGTCTCACCAGCGCCACCGGGACAGCATCAATTTCCAGCTTGAAGTAGCTCAGGAAGATATGGGTCGAGTGATCGGGAAAAATGGCCGCGTTGCCAATGCGATCCGTACTCTGCTGAATGTGCCAGCCTCCGGAATTGGAAAAAGAGTAAATCTTGATATTGTAGAACCACAATGAATGCCGAAAAGAATATAAGTAACAACACAGGTTCGTCCCCCAAGGATGAACCTGTGTTTATTGTTATTGGGAAGTTTCGCCGTCCCCACGGCATCCGGGGGGAAATTGTTATGACCGTCCTGACAGATTTTCCTGAATTGATCTCACCTGGGAAGAAAGTGTTTGTCGGCGAGCAGCACTACCCATACCTGGTAAAAACTACCCGCTGGCATGGTGCCGATTTACTTGTTTCCCTGGAAGAACTCCCTGACCGGACTGCAGTGGAAATCTTCCGGAATATTATGGTATATATGAAAGCAGAAGATATACCAGACCTGCCTGAGGGAGATTATTACATCCACCAGCTGGTTGGCCTGGAAGTCATCACAGACCAGGGTCAGATATTAGGAACAATCAAAGAGATTATCATTACAGGGGCCAATGATGTTTATCTGATTGAATCAGCTGAGGGAGAGGAAATTTTAATCCCGGCGATTGACCAGGTTGTTCTGGATATTAATCAGGAAGAGGGAAAAGTACTGGTTCATATCATTCCCGGCTTATTAGATATATAATCAACATAGCAGGGGTATATCTCGGGGGAAATTCACTATGATAATCAAATCTCGATTAGTTTTTTACCACTTGTCCTGGAGGCTCTCTGAGAAGGACTTCTGGGCAAACTCACTTGACATAGGTGAAAAAATTATGGTATTCTTTGCCCGGCTTGTGTAAAAAAACGCAGCCAGGTTGAACATGGGGGCTAGAAATGAAATTAGATACCAAGTATTGGGTTGGATTTAACCTTGTAAAAGGAATTGGCCCGGTTCGCCTGGAAAAGCTTCTTGATTATTTTGGGGATATCCGTACAGCCTGGGAAGCCAGGCCCTATCAGCTGCAAGCTGCTGGTTTGAACGATAATCTGCGTGATCGGATGTTAAAAATCCGGAATCAAGTATCCCTGGAAGATTTGACCCAAAAGATTGTCAGACAGGGAATTCAGGTGATAACTTGGGATGACCCAGCATATCCTGAACAACTGCGTCAGATTACCCAATCTCCGTTTGTCCTTTATATTAAAGGAGAGCTTGTAAATGAGGATGATTGGGCGGTGGCGATTGTGGGCACAAGGCGGTATAGTGATTATGGACGGCAGATAACCGAAAATATTTCCCACACATTGGCACGGAATGGGATTACAATCATCAGCGGTTTAGCCCGCGGCATTGATGGGATTGCCCATCAAGCAGCTTTGGAAGCTGGTGGACGGACAATTGCAGTCTTGGGTAGTGGAGTAGATATCACCTATCCGCCAGAACACCGTGATCTGGGAGAGGATATTTCAAGGCAGGGTGCGCTGATTAGCGATTACCCGCTTGGGACTCCGCCCGATGGATCTAACTTCCCGCCCAGGAATAGAATTATTTCAGGCTTATCAAAAGCGATACTTGTGATTGAAGCAGGAGAAAGAAGCGGCGCGCTTATTACAGCTACTTACGCAGCGGAACAGGGAAAGGATGTGTTTGCAGTTCCAGGAAAAATAACTTCACCGGTGAGCAAGGGCACAAATCTATTGATAAAACAAGGAGCACACCCTTTGCTTGAATCACAGGATATCTTGGATGTACTGAATATGACCCTGATCGCGGAACAGAGAGTTATGAGGAAATCCCTGCCGAGTGACCCAAAAGAGGCAGTCTTATATCAGGCGATTGGAGAGGAACCCCTGCATGTTGATGAGATATGTTCACAGGTTAATATGCCTATTGAGGAGGTTACCTCAACCTTGGCTTTGATGGAATTGAAAGGCATGGTACGAAAAACTTTTGGTATGAAGTATATTGCGGTTCAGGAATTGTCTGCCAGTTATCAGATCCAGCCGGGTCAGAACAGGGAGGGTAGATAACATGTATGAGAATTATTTTGCAGTTATCATGGCTGGGGGTGGAGGTACCCGACTCTGGCCGCTTTCGCGCAAGAGTCGCCCTAAACAAATGCTTGCCTTGGGCCAGGAAAGAACTTTGTTTCAAGTTGCAGTCGATCGCCTCCAGGGAGTTTTTTCTCCGGATCGTATTTATGTAGTAACGGTGGAGGAACAGTCGCCCGGGCTGCAAGAGCAGTGTCCCGAGATCCCTCCTGACAATTATTTATTGGAACCCATGCCTCGGGGGACAGCTTCGGTAGTTGGTTATGCAGCAGCAATTCTGGGGAAACGAGACCCTGATTCCGTGATGGCTGTCTTGACAGCTGACCATATTATTGGTAATTTAAAGCTTTTCCAGCAGATATTAATCGCCGCTTATCAGGTTGCTGAGGAGAATCGTCTGGTTACTCTTGGTGTGACCCCTACCTATCCCGCAACTGGATATGGGTACACGCGGCGAGGGGAACTGGTCGGCAATTACCAGGACTTGGATGTCTTTCAAGTCCTGGAGTTCACAGAAAAACCCCCTCTCTCAGAAGCAGAACGCATGCTCTCCAGTGGGGAATATGCCTGGAACTCAGGAATGTTTTTCTGGCGAACGGAGGTTATCCTTAATGAAATCTCCCGGCAAATGCCAGAACTTTCCTCCCAGCTTCAAGTGATAGTTCAAGCCTGGGATACTCCAGACCAGTGGAATGTCCTCCGGAAGGTATGGCCTGATATCAAGCCGGAAACTATAGATTTCGGAATAATGGAAAATGCAGGTGAGGTCGCTGTAATCCCTGCTGCTGGACTAGAATGGAATGATGTAGGAAGTTGGGAAGCATTATTTGATGTACTGCAAGCTGACAAAGATGGAAATATTTCCCAGGGAGGGGAGCACATTTCCCTGGATACATCGGGCACATTAGTATATACAGCGGAAAATCCCAGGACTGTGGTAACGATAGGCGCTGCGAATTTAATTATCGTGGATACGGGAGATATTCTGCTGATTTGTAATCGGGATCAGGCCCAGGAAGTTCGCCAGGTAGTTAAGAAACTGGAAAATGAGGACCGAAACGATTTGATTTGAGGGAGCACACAAGACTCTCTCTGTACAGAATTGATGTTAACTTATTATAGGTATTCAAAGAAGCCTGGAGGTTGAATTTGAAGGCATATTGTGTAAAGTGTAAAGATAAACAGGAAATGACATCGCCCGTCGCGGAATTCACATCTACGGGAACTCCAGCGACCCGGGGGATATGTTCAGTTTGTGGAACTGGTGTGTATCGCATGGGAAAAACAGAATCCCACCAGGGGATGACTCCACCCGAAAACACAAAACGGAAATCTCAGAAAGAAAAACCACGCAAAGGAAAACTGGTGATAGTAGAATCACCGGCCAAAGCCCGGACGATAGGCAGGTACCTTGGAAAGGATTACAAGGTAAAAGCTTCCGTGGGTCATGTACGGGATTTACTCAAGTCAAAATTATCAATCGACGTTGAAAATAATTTTGAACCCAGATACAGGGTTCCAAATGAGAAGAAGGAAGTCGTAAAAGAAATTAAAGCTTTAGGTCAGGAAGCTGAAGAAATTTTTCTGGCGACCGACCTTGACCGGGAAGGGGAGGCAATTGCCTGGCACTTAATGGAAGCTGCAGATTTTGAGCCTGAACGAACGAGACGGGTTATCTTTCACGAGATTACCAAATCAGCAATAGAAACCTCTTTTGCGAATCCAGTTGGGTTGAATATGGATCTGGTGGATGCACAGCAAGGAAGAAGGATTGTTGATCGTCTGGTTGGATTTAAAATCAGCCCAATCTTATGGTCCAAGGTGCGCAGCAGGTTATCTGCGGGAAGGGTGCAGTCTGTTGCATTAAGATTAATTGTAGACCGGGAGAGGGAGATTGATGCTTTTGTCCCGGAAGAGTACTGGACAATTGATGCAGAACTCTGCCCTGAAGGGAACTCTCCGGATAGCCTTACTTATTTTGCCAACCTTACCCATCTGGATGGCAATAAAATTGACCTCAAATCACAGGAAACCCTTGATCCGATCATGCAAGATATGCAATCAGCCCGGTATGAAGTGCGGAAAATCCGCCGGGGGAGTCGAGAACGCAACCCGTATCCCCCATTCATCACCAGCACGCTGCAGCAGGATGCTTCCCGGCAGTTGAAATATTCTGCCAAAAAGACCATGGCTGTCGCTCAGCAGCTTTATGAAGGCATTGATGTTGGTAATGGTGGAGAAACTGGTTTGATAACCTATATGCGTACTGATTCTACACATGTATCTGAGGGTGCGCAGAAGGGTGCCAGGGAATTTATCCAAGCCAAATATGGTAAGGACTATGCTCCGGAGGAAATTCCCCAATATGTTACCAAGTCAAAGCGGGCGCAGGAGGCGCATGAAGCGATCCGGCCAACATCTGTAAATCGAACGCCAAAGACTCTCAAGGCATCCCTGAACAACTCTCAATATAAGTTATACAAATTGATCTGGCAGCGATTTGTCGCTTCCCAAATGTCAGCAGCTGTTTATGATACTTTAAGTGTGATCGTCGGTGCAGACGGATCAGCTCATGCCTATGTCCTGCGGGCATCAGGGTCAAAAGTGAAATTCCCGGGATTCCTGAAAGTTTACGATCGAAATAACGGAAAAGCATCTCAAGCTGCCAGAGACCTGGAGCGGATTCCAGAGAATTTAGCTGAAGGCCAGCAGCAGGATTTAATTAACCTGCTTCCAGAACAGCATTTCACAAAACCACCCGCCAGGTATTCAGAAGCATCGCTGGTCAGTGCTCTGGAGGAAAATGGAATTGGTAGACCGTCTACATATGCACCTATCATGGGAACACTGCAGCAGCGTGGATACGTGCTAAAAGATGGACGGCGTTTATTTCCGACTGAAATTGGATTTGTTGTTAATGATAAGGTTTCGGAATTTTTCCCTTCAATTGTTGATGTAGGTTTTACTGCTCAAATGGAAGGAGATTTGGATCTGGTTGCTTCCGGGGATGAGCAATGGCAGAATATCGTAGGCGAGTTTTATGGTCCGTTCTCTGAGCGAGTAAAGATTGCCGAACGGGATATGCCCAAAGCGGAAATCAGCCTAAAACCGGTTGGTAGAGCATGTCCAAAATGCGGTCACGATCTGGTCCAGAAATGGGGACGTTTCGGTCCATTTATTGCCTGCAGTGACTATCCTAATTGTAAACATTCTGAGCCCTGGTTGGAAAAAATTGGTGTGACCTGTCCTGAAGATGGAGGAGACCTGGTTGAACGGCGGACTAGAAAAGGCCGCGTATTTTATGGTTGCGAAAATTATCCTGAATGTGAATTTTCATCCTGGAAGCGACCGCTGGCTGAGCCTTGCCCCAGTTGCGGAGGTTTATTGGTAGCAGCCAATAAAAACCATGCCCTGTGCACGGTCTGCAGCCTTGAGTTTAAACTGGATGAACTCCAAAAAGAATCTGGATGATATCTAGTTATGCTTGATTTTTACAGCGGTGGAGAGTTGTTTTCCACCGCTGTTTATGTTAAGGGTCATTTTCTTTGGGGAAATGCTGCCAAAACCATTAAAATAAGTGTATTACTGATATGAAAAATAAGTTGATGATTGGCACAGACCTTGCATCTACTAGCATGAGTGTCCAGAGTTGGTGAGGGCATTGCAGGAAAACCGTCTCTCGTCTACAATATCAATATCTGGCCTCCAGTTGCTTCAACTTTCAAAATCATATGGAGATTGATAATGAATAACATCCAGGATAGTTTTAAAAAAGGTTTTAACAGCCCTCCCATAATGGCAGTGGTTGGCATCGTAGTCGGGATCATTTTAGGCGTGCTTTACGGGTGGGTGATTGACCCAGTAGAGTTTGTCGATGCTTCCATCTTTCAACTGAGAGACGATTTAAAGTCAGAGTACCTTCGGATGGCGATTGATTCCTATGCTTTGAATCAAGATGCCGCCCTGGCAGAAGAGCGCTATAACCGTCTTGGAGAGGATGCTTCGACTATCTTATTTGAGATTGAATCTTACCCTGGGACACAATTGATCAGTGATATAGATTCATTCCGTGATGTCGCAGAATTAACCAGCCTGACTGAAACCCTGGAGGAGTTGGAGCCAGAGGAAGAATCCAGTAGTAACTTCCTCCTCTGGGCGCTGCTGATTACGATTGTCCTGGCAAGCGCTCTGGTGATCCGATATTTCCTTGGAAAACGCGCCGGGGGAAAACCCGCTCCCAAATCAGCAGTCAGCATGGCACAAGAAATCACTTCCAAGATCGATACCACTGATTTTGGTGATCGGGGAGAATCTCCCCCTATGCATCAATTTGTGACAACCTATGTTTTGGGGGATAATCTTTTTGATGACTCGTTCAGCATTGAATCCGCAGCTGGCGAATTTCTGGGAGAATGCGGCGTAGGGATCTCGGAAGCTATTGGCGTGGGAGAGCCGAAACGGGTGACCGCCTTTGAAGTCTGGTTATTTGACCAGAATGATATCAAAACAGTTACAAAAGTTTTGATGAGTGGGCACGCATTTTATGATGAAGTCATCCGGTCAGAACTGGAAAAGAAAGGTGAGCCTGTGCTGGCAGATCCGGGAGTGGAGTTTGTCCTGGCGACAAATAACCTGCGAATTATTGGACGGGTAATGGATATGGGTTATGGGGAAGGACCTCTACCCGAAGACAGCTTCTTTGACCGGTTGTCCATTGAGTTATCAGTTTGGCCAAATGAAGAGGCAAGTGAACCAGAAGCTTTTGATTTTGACGAATTCTAAATAGGGTATGGAACTAAAAAAGACTTCGGAATTTTTCATAAATTCCGAAGTCTTTTATTTTAACAGGTGGACGAACAAGTTTATTCAATGCCTAAGATTTTCAGAGAGAAATCCCCATCGGGAGTTTTAATTGTTACTTTATCCCCTATTTTTTTTTCCATCAGCGCGCTGCCAATAGGGGAGACATGGGAGATTTTATTTTGCATCGGGTCAGCTTCCTTGCTTCCCACCAGGTAGTATATCTCAGGAGGATCATCTTCCTCCTGCACGGTAACTTTACAGCCCACTCCCACTGTATCCTGTCCGTTTGAATTCTCTTTCACAACAATGGCATAGTTTAACGTGTGTTTGATTTCCAGGATTTTCCCTTCCAGGAATCCCTGGTCTTCTTTCGCCTTGTGATAATCCGCGTTTTCAGATAGATCACCCATCTCAATCGCTGACTTTAATCTGGCAGCTATCTCAGTCCGGCGGGGTCCTTCCAGTTCTTTCAATTCAATTTGAAGTTTTTCTTTCCCTGCTTCGGTTAAATATATTTTTCCATCGTCCTGCATGCTGTTCTATTCCTTTAATACTAGATGTCTATGGTTTTTCCAGAGGATTAAATATTTTCTGATGCTCATCGATCGCAAACCGATCTGTCATGCCTGCTATATAATCACAAATTGCCCGTTCCAATCCTATTTCGTCAACACCATCCAGAATATGTTTGGGAAGCAGCAGGGGATCTTTTAGATAAGCGGCAAACAGATCGCCGATTATCCTTTCAGCTTTTACCTGCATTCGAATGACCCGATGATTTTGATAGAGGTTCTTAAAGAGAAAATCCTTCAATTCCCGGTTATTTTGTCCCATTTGATCACTGAATCGAATCACATTGTGTGATAATTTTTGCAGTTCTTCCACGGTTGAGACACCACTTTTCTCGAGTTCCAGGTTTGTTGTTTGAATACAATCGTTAACTTCCATACCAATCATCTGGCGGATGATCCTCTTTCGGTCCAATTCCTCAAGTTCGCCACCTTTCCAACCGATGGTTTTTACTAGAATTTTCCAGAGAGGCAAATCCTCAAGCATGGAAGTAGTTAATAGCCCAGAGGTTAACCCATCATCCAGGTCATGCGCTGAGTAGGCAAGCTCATCAGCAGCATTGGCTATTTGTGCCTCCAAATGCCCCCGGAGATCTGGGTCGTAATCTTCAGCGTCTGAGATATCATATTCTGTCTCATGTTTAACGATACCTTCCCGGGTTTCCCAGGTCAAGTTCAGCCCCGGAAAATCCTTGAAACGCCTTTCAAGCTTGGTAACAATCCGCAGGGATTGTTTATTATGGTCAAATCCCCCGTGTTCTTCCATGAGTTGATCTAGTATCTGTTCCCCGGAATGTCCAAAAGGGGAGTGCCCTAAGTCATGGGCGAGGCAGATTGCCTCTTCCAGATCTTCATTGGCTCCCAGCGCTCTGGCCACTGTCCGGCCAATTTGCGCTACTTCCAGGGTGTGAGTTAATCGGGTGCGGTAATAATCCCCTTCAGAGTTCAGAAATACCTGAGTTTTGTATTCCAGACGACGAAAAGCAGTTGTGTGCAGGATTCGATCCCGGTCACGTTGAAATGCTGTCCGATAGACAGGCGTGGAATCAGGATACTTTCGGCCTTTGCTGTCCTGACTCCGGATTCCGTAGGGAGCCAGACATATATTTTCCTTTTCTTCCCGCTGTTCTCTTTTGATTAACATGGGTTCCTCACTTCCCTGAGGCAGGTAAGCAAATCCAGTTTAATGCAGCCCTGGGCTGCTGTCAACCAGACCTTATTTTACAGAGGATTCAATTTGATCTGCCAAATTATTGATCTCTATCAGGTAGTTTTTCAGGGTTTGGTGTGCCTGTTGATTTTTTTCGGTCTCGGATCGGACAAATCGAGTGTATGGAGCGATAGTATCTCTGATTTCCTGCAATCCTCGTTTAATTTCCTGGTTAAAGTGAGTTGTCAAAGATACTGTCAGTTGATCCCGCATCTCGGAAACTTTTTTGTGCATTTCTTTTTTCGCGTTCCTGCGCCTGGTAGGAATGATGAATAAACCCAGAGCAGCCATAGCACCCGCGAGCAGAATACCGGTCACGTCGATTGCTAGTGTTGTTGCCAGGATAGATACCAGGGTTCCGAGACCCACCGCTCCGGCACTAATTGCAGCTGCAGTTGCAACAGCATTTTGAGATCTGCGGGCGATTTCACTAGCTTCGTAGGTTTTATCATAGTTTTCCAATACTCGGTTTGCTTCTTTTTGAATGCTGTTGATCAAACGTTCCCGGTCATATATAAAATTCCCGATATCGCCGACCATTCTTCCCTTGTGTTTCTGCCGTCCCTCAGCAATATGTGATGTGATTGCCTGCCACTGCCGCAAGTTGGTATCGACCAACCAATCAATGATCGCTGTCACTTTACTTTCAATTTGCTCAGGGACATTGGCCACTACCAGATCCTCAAAATCTTTCTGGATCTTTCCTTTTTTCATCAAATCAAAGACACGGGCCAAACGGATATATTCGGTGAAGAAATCCTGGCCGCGCTGTTCCATTTCCAGGAGGATCTTGATAATATCCGACATTCTGAGCTGGAAGTTTTCTTCCATATCTTTCTGAAAGATTACCAGCTGATCCTCCACGTCCTTGATTAAAACCAGATCATCCTGGAGCAATTTCAGTCGATGTTCAAAGAACTCAGCATATTGACTGGAAATATGTTTGCCGACACCAAGGGGATTAAGAAGTTTTAACTTTAATCGGCTTTTCTGATCCAGGGTTGTGAGTATATAGTTCTCCAGTGCTTCAAAACGGCTCTCTTGCCACAACTCGGGTTTTCCCTGTTTGGCTTTAAGCGCTAATTGGGCAGAGATCGGATATATTTCGGGAGTCATATTAAGCGTCTTTTGGGCATTTTCTGCCACAAAAACCTGGATTTCATCCAAAGCTTTATCGTTTTGTAGGATGTCAATTTTGTTTATGACCAGGACAACTTTTTTACCCCAGGATTGAATTTGTTCTAAAAACAACCGCTCACTTTCGGTAAAGGGTCGGTCAGCGGATGTGACAAACAGGATCAAATCCGAACGGGGGACAAAAAGAGAGGTGATTTCTTCATGTTTCCGAATGATGGCATTGGTCCCGGGTGTGTCAACGATGCTGATTTCTTTCAGGAAAGGGGCATCAACGGATAAGCTTTCAATATTCTCTGAAAGATTGGTTTTTTCTTTCGTCTCACCATAGCGCAGTATATTCACTTTAGTTGTCGTGGGAGTCACCCCTTCTTCCAGGATCCTATCACCCAGAAGGGCGTTAATAAAGGCGCTTTTCCCGGCATTAAACTCACCTACCACTACCAGTAGAAAGAAATCATCCAGCTGCCTGATAGATTCCGTCAGAGCTTCCTGGTCCTCTTCTTTAACCCCATACTCAACTAATGAGAGCCGAAGCTGATTCAACAGATCCCGCTCTTTCGTCAGCAATTGTTTTTGTTTTTTAGATAAAATTTCCATACATCCTCATCGTCTCTGAAGGTGATCTCTATTATAACCGATACAAATTAGTGATAAATCTGGGGAATTCGGTGAGAGAAAAAACACCGCAAATGCTACTTATGAAGGACGGTCCCTTGAATTTCTCCGCCCAGGACGGATTGAATACTTCCCGGTTCTTCGCCTGAGAAAATAACCGTTTCCAGGTCCGGGAATTTACGATTAAGTTGAAGCATTTGCCCCACTTTGGCTCTCATTCCTCCGGTAACATCTGTTGCGTCGGACTGCTGGATATTTTCCAGGAGTGAGAGCTCATCGGCCGGGGTGATTTCTTTTAAAAGGGAGGCACATTCCGGGTAATCCGCCCACACCCCAGGATCATGACCGGCAAGCAGGATTCGCTCAGGAGTGATATGTCCCGCGAGATGGATAAAAAGATCTTCTGTAGAAAGGATGGTGCCTCCACGCACTGTGTCAAAGACCACATCCCCAAAAACAACCGGAAGCAAGCCCTGGTTTAGGGCAGCTTGGAGAGGGTTAAGGTTCCAGGAAATGATTTCCCGATCCTGGGTGAGGATGGATGCAGAGGGAGCAAATGCGAGCGCGGGCAGTTTTGCTTCGATTAATGAATTAATCACAATCCTGTTTAATGCGGATGCGTCGTGCCATACTTCAGCAAAACCCTTCCAATCCTCAATGGATTTTACGCCCTCTAGCGTTCCGTGTTTTTTTCCTGAAAAATGCCCAAAAGACCCGGAGCCGTGCCCTAACACAAGCTGCAGCCGGGGGTTTGTTTTTAACGCCTCGGTTATCTCCCCGGTAATGCGGTTAATAACCTCCAGGCGCGGAGAACGGGCAGTATGTTTATCGGTAATTAAAGAGCCGCCGAGTTTTAGGAAAACAAGGGAATCCCCTGAGTGAGTTGGCTGGATATGTTCCATAAAGGTATTGTAATCAGAGCTTTTAGCCGGGTCAAGAGATGGGAACAGGGCGGGTACCAACCCTCCCTGTATCAGGAGTTTAGTGGATTTGTTATCTAATAAACTGATTTAGGACCAGAAGGCTGGCCAAATCAATTTGATAACTGTATCTGCGATGATAGCCAGAAAAAACCATCCCCCAAAACGGCGGGTGTGGTGAAAAGCAGCCGCTACAAAATAATTCGGCCACACATCCGGGAACTCTTCCGGTTTTTCGTCCGGTTTATGATGAGATAATATGGGCCAAATTTCAATCAATGTAGGCAGCGCGGCTAATACAAGCAGCATCACGGGGGTGAAGAAGCGGATGTAGATTAAATACAGGACTATGAGGTACCCGAAAATTAATAGAACAGTCATGGTCCACCGGGATATTGTTTCTCCCAGCACGACCGGAAGGGTGTAAATCTTGCGTTCTTTATCCTGTTGGAGTTTATCAATGTGTTTGCCGAACAGCATGGCGGTGACTCCAAATGCATGCGGTAAACTTGCCAGAGCAATAGACCAATCCCAGGGTAATCCGGTGATGACGTAATATCCTCCTCCAACCATCAACGGTCCCCAGACAGCAAGTATGGCAAACTCTCCCAGGGCGATATATTTCAGGGGCCAGGTATAAAACAACACAAAAAAGACGCCGAGCCCCATGAAAAACCAGGTAAGCTCACCCCGCATAATGCCCAGGACAACACCGCAGGCAGCAGCCACTGCTCCAGTAACAGCAGCATAAGTGAGCAGTTCTTTTTTAGTCATCAAGCCGTGGATAAGAGGATGCGGACCATATTGAGCTCGATAGTAGTTATCCACATCCACTCCCCGGACAAAATCCGTATAATCATTCAGAAAATTATTTGTTCCATGAGCCAGGTACAGTCCAATGGTAACTAACAGCCAGCGCCAAAGATCAAATTTACCGGCCTGGAAAGCAAAAATTCCTGCGAACGCCGCTGATAGAATAGTTGTCACCAGAACAGCTGCCCTGGTAGCAATCAGCCAGCGGGAAACCAGATCCAATTCATCCCATTCCTCTTTGGTGATCTGGGGGATAATTTGTAAGGCTTTTCGCCACATCGCAAAATTCATTTTTTTGCTATTCTCCTTCTTTAAAACTTCCTACCTATCATACCATATGGGGCATTAAGTCAAAAGCAGGGGGATTGGTTAAAACTGTCCCTGCCAAGATATGTATTTATGAAAGCTGACAGCCAGTTATTCGGGAGTTTTAATCAGGACTACGGCTGGATCGAACAGGAGAGAGGATGGTGTGGACGGCACCGGTTTTAACCAGTTCTTTTGCGATCTGTTCAGATCCCTCTTTTACCAGCGCGATGATATTTCCCCCCAACCCTCCACCGGATAATTTTGCGCCCAGTGCACCAGCTTTCCTGGCGGCACTCACCAACTGATCCAGTTCAGGGCTGGAGACACCCAATTCCACCAGCAGGTCGTGATTCTGGTCCATTAGCGGACCGAGATCCTCAGGTGAACCTGATTGAATCAGATCATAAGCCTTGTTTGATATTTCACCAATAGATTTAAAAATCCTATCATAATGATCAGGGTCGTTAATCCAATTTTGATGGACAAGTTGAACTGCATCCCCTGTATGACCCGGAATCCCGCTGTTCGCAATCAGGATTGAAAAAGGAACCGGGATCGAGAGGAATCGAAACGGCTCTCCCTTTTTATAATAGATCGGTTTTTGATGGGCGATAACTGTATTGTCGATCCCAGAAGGGGTTCCATGGTGGATTTTTTCTACTTCAAAAGTGAGCTGAGAAACCTGATCATCAGTGAGCCGTTTTCCTAAAAAAGCGGAGAAGGCCCGAATTACTGCGGCAGATACTGCTGCTCCCGAGCCCAATCCTGAAGCTGTTGGGACTGTTGAAGTAACCCGGATTTTGCAGGCAGGAACTGAGGTTGAGTCTCGACCCCTAATTACCGAGCCTACGGCCGCTCGCAGTGGATGGTCAGGATCGAGATCTTTAAATGCGACCGAGAGAGCGACGTCAGGGGCTTCAATCTGGATTTCACCCGATTTTCCACCAATCACCGCGCTGACATTCGCTCGGGCCTGGACAGCGGTTACAGGAACAGCCAGCGCAGGTTCTCCGTAAACGACTGCATGTTCACCAAAAAGGATGATTTTGCCGGGGGCAGTAGCAGAAAAAGCAGGCATGTTAATAAATATAGAAAATGATTAAGATGCTGAATATCCAGAGTAATATTGCTGCTTGAAGGGGGCGATCTGAGAGCGCAATTTCTTCCGGTGCCCCTCCCTCGCCAATTTGAATGAGGAATAAATATCGGAAGATCCCATAAAGCACAAAAGGAATGGTTAACATCATGGAATGATTCTCAGGTAAATTTGGAGCTGAGAATGTATACAGGCTGTAGGCCACAATGGTTGTTCCGGAAACGATATTAATCAGCTGGTCCAGCAGGCTGATAGTGTATCCACCAAGGCCGGAGGGTAATGTTCCAGAATGGTTTGTTTTTAATATTAAATCAGCTCGCCGTTTTCCCAAACCGATAAACAGAGCAAACAGGGAGGTCACCACGTACAACCAGGGGGAAAAGCGTTTTACCTCAATTAAAGTAACACCTGATGTCACCCGCAAGATGTAAAAAGATGCCAGAACAAGGACATCAATTAAGGGGATGTGTTTTAACCAGGATGAGTATATTAAATTCATGAACAAGTACAGGACACAAATACCAAGGAATTCCACTGAAAGACGATAAGCCAGGGGAAGGGCAATTACGATTAATCCGATCCCTGCCACCCAGGCAGCTGTTAATGGAAGCTCACCTGAGGCAATTGGACGATTTTTCTTGTTAGGATGGTTTTGATCTGCTTCAAGATCCGCAATATCATTAAAAATATATACGGCGCTGGAGAGCAGACTGAACAGGGCAGCTCCAGCGAGGGTGTGAAGAAAAGCGGATTGATCAAGAAGTTTCCGGTCAAAGACCAGCGCGGTAAAAATGAAAACGCTTTTTGCCCACTGCTTTGGGCGCATGGATTTAATCAAGGCGATAAACATATTGAAATAATAGCATGTTTCCAAGGGGGATGGTAGGTCTTGCAGGTATTCGGTCAGCGTGGCTTTGGCATGTTAAAATAAGAGTATGGCAGGAAAAAAGCGGGTTGATCAAATCCTGGTAGAAAAAGGTTTGGTAAAAGATCTTGAGGAAGCCAAACGTCTGGTTATGGCGGGAAAAGTTCGTCACTTGGGGCAGGTAGTCATGAAAGCCTCCCAGAAAATCTCTGACGGGGATCATATTTCCCTACTCCAGGAACCAAAATATGTATCCCGGGGAGGCGAAAAATTAAAGGCTGCCTTTGATCATTTTCCGATTTATGTCAGGGACAAAGTTTGTGCGGATGTTGGCGCCTCAACGGGGGGGTTCACCGATTGTCTTCTGTTACAGGGCGCTTCCAAAGTCTATACAGTTGACGTTGGATATGGGATTCTGGATTGGGGGTTACGCAATGATCCTCGGGTTGAGGTTATGGAACGTACCAATGTCCGATCTGTAGAAAAATTACCTGAGTCAGTCTCGTTTATCACTGCTGATGTGTCATTCATTTCACTAAAAAAGATCCTTCCGGTAGTTAATGGATGGTTTTCATCCGGAGGTGGGGAAGCAGTTGTTTTAGTTAAGCCGCAGTTTGAGGCAACCCGGGAGGAAGCCGCTCGTGGTATGGGAGTGATATTGGACCCAGAGATTCATCAACGTATCTTATTGGAGGTGCTGGGTTTTGCCAGTCAAATCGGCTTTCAGGTCAATGGAGTGATACGCTCTCCGCTTTTTGGTCCGGACGGGAACACTGAATTTCTGGCTTGGTTAAAATTTCCTTCCGAACCGGGGTCAGTGGAACAAATCCAAACAACAATTTCTTCCCTGTTCTAAGGTGAAGGACGGTTTTTTGATGTACATAATGGGCTGGATTTGAGTAAATTCCAGTATGACCACCATAAAAACTAAATGATTACCAAAGACCGCATGTTTTACAGATTTTCCTTATATGGTTTTCTAAAAAACCTCCGGTTTTTTGATCCCTTTATCCTGTTGATATTCAGGTCCTATGGATTGACTTTTTTACAGATCGGAATTTTATATTCCATCCGCGATGTTGCCACCAATATTCTTGAAATCCCTACGGGTGTGGTTGCAGACTCCTTTGGCAGAAGGCGAGCCATGGTGGCGGCCTTCTTGTCCTACATAACCTCATTCATGGTTTTTTATTTTCTAAAAGATTTCCTTTATCTGTCCCTGGCGATGGTGTTGTTTGCATTCGGGGAGGCTTTCCGTTCTGGGACACATAAAGCCTTGATTCTTGAATACCTGAAGGTTCAGGGGATTAGTGACCTGAAAGTTGCCTATTATGGGTTAACCCGCAGCGCTTCCCAATTAGGTTCTGCTGTGAATGCCTTGATTGCAGCTGGCCTGGTATTTTATTCTGGCAGTTACCGGGTGATGTTCCTGGCTTCCACCATTCCTTATTTTCTGGATTTAATAAATGTGATTTCCTATCCAAAATCACTGGATGGAAAGCTTCAACGAATCCGGAAAGAGGAGATTTTGACCCGGATAAAAACTACAACCCGCGAATTTATTCAGATATTTTCAAATAAATCTGTGATGAGAGCAATTCTTAACAGTGCGGGATTTGCAGGTGTGTTTAAATCATCAAAGGATTATTTACAACCGGTATTGGCAGCTTTGGCTCTCTCTGTATCGATCTTCAATAATCTGGAAGATACACGACGGGAAGCCGTAATTATCGGACTGGTATATTTTGGGATCTTCGCTCTCACCAGCCTGGCCTCGAGAAGGGCATATCAAGTTAGTGAACGATTCAGGAGCTTGTCGCGGGCAGTAAATCTGACTTATCTAATGGGTGCCGGTTTGCTGATCCTTTCTGGGATTATGTCCAGGCAGCAAATCATCCTGGTGGCTGTGTTATGTTTTATTGGTTTATATGTGATAAATAATATCCGCCGACCCATTAATGTGGGAATCATCAGCGATCAAATTTCCTCCCAGGTAATGGCTTCAGGATTATCAACGGAATCTCAGTTTACTACGATCTTCTCAGCATTGTTTTCTCCCTTAATGGGATTCCTGGCGGATAGTTTTGGAGTGGGCAACGGGATTGCCATGATGGGTGTGGGGATGTTAGCCCTTTATTCCCTGGTCCGCGTTAAGGAAAAAGTATAAGGGCACTTATAAATCCCGGATTAATCCCAAGTCAGCCATACTTCGGGTATACTATGACCTGTTTATGGATATTAATAAAATTCGTAATTTTTCAATCATTGCCCATATAGACCATGGTAAATCCACCCTGGCCGATCGGTTGCTGCAGCTCACCGGCACAGTATCAGCCCGGGATATGGCAGATCAGGTTCTGGATGATATGGATTTGGAGCGGGAAAAGGGAGTGACTATCAAAGCCTCTGCCGTTCAAATGAAATATTCAGCCAGTGACGGGCAGGAATATGAACTAAATCTGATCGACACCCCCGGACACGTTGATTTTGGTTATGAGGTTTCTCGGGCTTTAGCAGCCTGTGAAGGAGCTTTGCTGGTTGTTGATGCTGCCCAGGGCATGGAAGCCCAAACACTTGCCAATATGTATGCTGCTTTGGAAGCGGATCTGGAGATCATCCCCATCATTAACAAAATCGATTTGCCGGCTGCCAGACCGGATGAAATAGCTCAAAATATCAGGGATTTATTGGGAACTCCTCCCGAAAGTATTCTTAGGATATCTGCTAAGGAAGGGGAAAATATCCAACCCGTTATCGAGAAAATCATTCAGGAAGTTCCTCCCCCGGAGGAAGAGAATAAAAATCAACTGAGAGCATTGATCTTTGATTCCCATTACGATTCATATAAAGGTGTGATTGCTTATATCCGGGTATTTGACGGGACTATCACCGGGAAGGATAAACTTCACCTGATGGCCGCCGATAAAGATATTGAACCATTTGAACTGGGTGTCTTCTCCCCAGCAATGACACCAGTGGAGACACTCCACCCTGGAGAAGTTGGGTATATTGCAACTGGATTAAAATCGGTCCATGAGTGCCGGGTTGGCGATACCATAACCTATGCCGGAAATCCAGCCCCCCAGCCTCTTCCCGGGTACAAACAGGCCAAACCGATGGTGTTTGCAGGTTTTTTCCCGGTGATTAATGAGGAATATGGAAATTTGCGAGACGCCCTGGAAAAACTCCAGCTAAATGATGCTGCCCTGGTTTATGAACCTGAGTCCTCAAAAGCATTAAATCTGGGATTCCGATGCGGATTTCTGGGCATGTTCCACATGGAAATTATCCAGGAAAGGTTGGAACGGGAATATAATCTGGATATCATAGCCACTGCTCCCTCAGTAAAATATCGCGCGATAAAACGGAATGGGGATATGATGGAAATTGATTCACCTGCGGAGCTGCCCGACCGGAGTGACCTGGAAGAAATCCAGGAGCCCTGGATGAACTTGCAGGTGTATCTGCCTCTGGAGTATTATGGTCCCGTGATGGAATTGGTGACCAGGCGTCGGGGAATTTTTATCAGCCAGGAATATCCATCACCCGACCGGGTGCAGTTAAATTTTCAGATTCCGCTTTCTGAATTAATTGTGGATTTTTTTGATTACTTAAAATCAATCTCCCGGGGGTATGCTTCGATGGATTATTCTTTTGCGGACTACCGAAGAGAGAACCTGGTAAAACTGGAGATTTTGGTCAATGGAGAACCTGTCGATGGGATGGCATCCATTGTGCACCGGGATAAAGCCTTCCGGAAGGGCAAGGTTCTTGTCTCCAGATTAAAGGAAATCATCCCTCCCCAGCATTTTGCCGTACCAATCCAGGCATCTGCTGGAGGAAAAATAATTTCCCGGACGGATGTGAAAGCATTCCGGAAGGATGTCACTGCCAAACTTTACGGGGGTGATGTAACCAGGAAAAGGAAATTACTGGAAAATCAGAAAGAAGGCCGGAAAAGATTAAAAAGGATTGGCAATATTGATCTCCCACAAGAGGCTTTTATGGCAGTATTAAGGCTTGAGGATGACTAAAGTGCGAATTAATAAATATCAGGTTAGATTGTTGCTGGGGATCCTGATCAGTTTGGTTACCTTGATTGCCCTGTTCTGGTTTATTGACGGGGATGAAGTTCTTTCTGCCCTGAAACAGATGAACTTCATCTGGATAATTCCAGGGCTTCTTTTATTGTTCATTTCACTCGTCACGCGGGCAGGGGCTTGGAGGCTGATTTTAAAAAAGCGGATTTCCCTTCAGCAGTCTTTCCTGGTGGTGAATGCCGGGTATTTTGTTAATACAATCCTTCCCTTCAGGATTGGTGAGATCACAAGGGCCTTTTTATTAATTCCCGCTGGTTTTAAATTCTGGGAGGCACTGCCGACTATTCTCCTGGAGCGCATGTTTGATATCGTATTCGCGGTAAGTCTATTTTTGGCAGCTCTTCCATTTTTATTAGATTTTTCCCAGGGAATCATTTACGCCTCTATTCTGGCAAGTATGGTCCTGATTGGATTTGGTTTGTTATTTTACCTCGTGAAGAATCAGAATCGAGTCTTGTCCTGGCTTGAAGGATTAACCCTCCCCTGGACCAAGGCCCAATCCTGGTTGGTTAATCAGCTGCGATCTGTAATCTCAGGGTTGGTAATTCTCACAGATCCCGGGCAGCTGGTACGTACATTGGTATTTATGTTCTTAAGCTGGGCAATTGCCCTTATTTATCAATATCTCCTGTTGAGAGCTTTTATTCCGGATGCGAAATTGATCTGGGCAGTGTTTGCGTTAGGCGCTCTTGCCCTGGGGGTGTCTGTTCCATCATCTCCTGGTAACATTGGTTTATATGAAGCGAGCCTTACCCTGGCATTAACAGCATTTGGAGTGGATCGATCAGTGGCATTTACTTATGCGCTTACCAGTCATGTGTTAAGCCTGGTGATAACAACCCTGTTCGGTTCCTTTGCACTGGTCCGGGAAGGATATGCTCTGCGGGATATCTGGCAGTTCAGTAAACAACAGCGAAAGGAAGAAAACTGATGGGTACTTGCACATTGATAACTGGCGGGGCAGGTTTTATTGGAATAAATTACGCAGCGCGCCTGATTTCCAGAGGTGACCAGGTGATTATTTTTGATAATCTCTCCCGGGAAGGAACACCCAGGAATATCGAGTGGCTCAAGAACACTTATGATGAAGATTCATTCCAGCTTATCATCGGAGATGTTCGGGATGCTGATGAGATTAAAGCTGCCGCACAAACAGCGGATCTGGTCCTGCACTTAGCAGCCCAGGTTGCTGTAACAACCTCAGTTATCGACCCCAGGACTGATTTCGACATCAATGCGCTGGGGACCTTGAATGTTTTAGAAGCAGCCCGCCAATCCCCAAAACAACCCCCGGTCCTGTATTCCTCTACAAATAAAGTGTATGGAGACCTGGAAGATGTTAAGGTAAAAGAAGGTGATAACAGTTATTATTTCCCGGATCACCCAGACGGGATCCCAGAAAGCCAAATATTAGATTTCCATTCCCCTTATGGATGTTCTAAAGGGGCGGGGGATCAATATGTCCGGGATTATCACCGGATTTTTGGTCTGCCAACCGTGGTATTCCGCCAGAGCTGTATCTATGGACCTCATCAATTCGGAATTGAGGACCAGGGCTGGGTCGCCTGGTTTGTCATAGCTGCTGTAACCGGTCGACCAATCACAATCTACGGCGACGGAAAACAAGTCCGGGATTTATTGTATGTCGACGATCTGTTAACGGCTTATGACCTGGCAGTTACCCATATTGATAAGACAGCCGGACAAATATATAATATTGGGGGTGGCTCACAGAATACTCTCTCGATTTGGAAGGAATTTGGCCCTTTATTGGAGAGAGAACTGGGACAAGAGATCCCGGTATCCTGGGAGCCTTGGCGTCCTGGAGATCAGCGGGTGTTTATTGCTGATATACGGAAGGCAAACAAGGATTTTGGGTGGGAACCGGAAATTGATGTTGAAGCTGGAATCCGGAAGTTATTTGATTGGGTGCGCGCCCATCAGGATTTGTTCTAAAAGCTCCCAGGAAGTAAAAGTTAAGGTTTAAACCGTTTGATTTTTATGAAAATATTAACTGTTTTAACCTACTATCGACCACATACCAGCGGGTTAACCATCTACGTGGAACGGTTGGCGAAATCGCTCGTTCAGCTGGGCCATGAAGTAACCGTGCTGACTTCCCAATATGAGAAAAACCTGCCCCGGGATGAAATTCAAGATGGAGTCAGGATTATTCGCGCACCGGTATTATTCCGGATCAGTAAGGGTGTGATCATGCCTACCTTCGGGTGGCTGGCCTGGAAACTGGTCCTGAATCATGATGTAGTCCATTTACATCTGCCCCAATTTGATGCAGCTGGGGTGGCACTTCGCGGTAGATTGTCAGGAAAGCCAACCTTCATCACCTATCATTGTGACCTCAAGCTGCCGAAAAGCTTTTTTAATTGGATCATCAATAGTATCGTTCATTTGATGAATTATCTGGCAGGGATGCTGGCGAATAGAATCGGTGCCTATACGGATGATTTTGCGTCTTCCTCTCCCTACCTGCAGCGTTTTTCTGAGAAAGTGCGGGTGATTTTTCCCCCAGTCAAGACCCCAAAAACCTCAGCCAAGCAGGTAAAGGAGTTTCAGAAAGTTAATAATCCTCAGGGACTATCCCCTGTGATCGGTATGGCAACCCGCTTTGCTTCAGAAAAAGGAGTTGAAGTCCTCTTAAATGCCTTGCCTAAAGTTATGGCTTCCTTCCCGAAAACCGCAGTTCATTACGCCGGACAATTCCAGGATGTCATGGGCGAGGGGGACTATTACGAGAGATTGCTGCCCTCAATTCAGATCTACCAGGAGAAAGGGCAATGGGTGTTTCTGGGTCTTCTAACTCAGGCGGAGATGGCTCTTTTTTACAAGGGCCTGGATGTGCTGGTAGTACCAAGCTTAAACTCAACCGAGACATTTGGGTTGGTACAAATTGAAGCCATGATCCAGGGGACTCCAACAGTAGCATCAAATTTACCCGGTGTTCGAGTACCGCCACGGTTAACTGGCATGGGAGAAGTAATCCCCATTGGAGACGCTGACGCGCTGGCCGAATCAATCATCCGGATTGTGTCTCAACCGGAAAAGTACCAGGGATCACCCGCGGAAGTCGAAAAACAATTTAATCCCCTGGTAAACGCAGCGGCTCATGAGCGAATCTATCAGGTGTTATTAGAGGAACTGCCTTGAAGGATTATTTAACACTTCATCTGCAGGATCTTCCGTATTTTAGAGCCTTGCTGAGAGCGGTGGAGGCTCGTTTTTATAAGGATATAACTCTGCCCCCTCCTGTGCTAGACTTAGGCTGCGGAGATGGCCATTTTGCATCACTTGCTTTTAATCAACCCCTGGATATGGGGTTGGATCCCTGGTGGGGGTCGATTCAAGAGGCCGCTTCTCGAAATTCATATCATCACCTGGTCTGTGCAGAGGGCGTTGGTTTACCGTATCCCTCAGCCTATTTTTCAAGTGCGGTTAGTAATTCGGTCCTGGAACATATTCCGGATCTTAATCCGGTCATTCACGAATTAGCCCGGGTTCTTAAACCGGGAGCCCCCTTTATTTTTTGTGTACCCAACCATCAATTTCTGGAGACTTTATCCCTGGGACAGATGTTTGATAAAATCAAATTTCCCGGTTTGGGAAATGTTTACCGGAGATTTTTTAATCGAATTTCCCGCCATTACCATTGTGATTCACCGGAAAAATGGCAAACCCGGTTGGAAGAAGCTGGATTTGAGATTGAAGAATGGTGGCATTACTTTCCGCCAAAAGCGCTGCATACCCTGGAATGGGGACACTTTTTCGGCGTTCCATCCTGGGTCAGTAAATCTCTCTTTGGCCGTTGGATACTGGTACCATCGGCTTGGAATTTAGTCCTCACCCGCTGGATTGTGGGTGGTCATTATGATCGATCACCTCGAGGCGAAGAGGGAGCGTATTCATTTTACATAACGAGGCGAACCTGATTATCCAAGTTTGTTTGAGTGCAGGTCATTATGGATGAACCAAGTGTTCTAGATTATGTTCTTGAAAAATTGACTTTCTGGCGAGAGAGCAAAGTAATCATCCCTTCTGCAGAGGAGGATCAAAAACCACCTGATCCTGAGCTTCCTGCAGATCCCCAGAAAAGACAGACCTGGAAGGCTGTATTTGTCTTGCTGCCTGCCTTATTTGCTATCACAGCCCAGATCTTCAGTGAACCAGAAAACAGATCGCCGGCCCTGGTGATTTTCTTTTACATTGCAGCGGTAGGCAGTCTAATGTTAATGATCCTTTTTAAGAACTGGCAAATTGAATCATTAACCCCGGAGGAAGGTGAAGGGGAGATGCTATCCATCCGCTGGGTCCAGTTTTTAATCGGCAACGGTTTTGGAATCCTGGCTTTTTTATTTTTCCTTGGCAACTTGTATAACCTGATTAACGTAACCTTGTGGGTTATTTCTCTGGGGTTAATCTGGCGGTCAATCTGGGTGCCTGAGAATTGGTGGAAAACTCTTCAAGCTGCCTGGAAAGGTTTTTGGGAGAAGGGGATTCAAATCACTCCTTGGAGCTTGATGGTAGCGGGAGTATTTCTTCTGGCGGGTTTTTACCGGTTTTATCTGCTTAATCAGGTTCCCCCTGATATGTTCAGCGATCATGCTGAAAAGCTTATTGATGTAACCAATGTTCTCCGCGGGGAGTTTTATATCTTCTTTCCCAGAAATACTGGGCGGGAAGCTATTCAGATGTATCTTACTGCAGCGGTAGCCAAAGTATTCGGTACAGGAATATCATTCCTGAGCTTAAAAATAGGCACTTGTCTGGCCGGGGTATTCTCCCTTCCTTTTATATATTTATTAGGAAAGGAGATAAAAAATAAACAAGTTGGATTGCTGGCAATGTTTTTTGCCGGTATCGCATACTGGCCGAATGTGATTTCCCGGGTTGCGCTCCGTTTTGCTTTATATCCCGCCTTTGCTGCGCCGACCCTGTTTTTCCTGATTAGGGGCTTAAAAAGGAAACGCTGGAATGATTTCCTTTTCGCGGGCCTTGCTCTGGGACTTGGCTTGCACGGCTACAGTCCTTTCCGGATTGTACCTGTGGCAGTTGTAATAACACTGTTGATATATTTCCTGCATACGTCCTCCAAAAAGAATCGGCGCCAGGCAGTGATCGCCCTGCTGCTGGTTGGTTTAATTTCTCTGGTGATCTTCCTTCCCTTGATGCGGTATGCCACCACCAATTTTGATAGGTTCACCTACCGGATGGGAACCCGGATGACAGATTTGGAACGTCCGCTGCCGGGATCCTTCTCTAGTATATTTTTCTCCAATCTGTGGAAATCGCTGATTATGTTTCAATGGGATAATGGCCAGGTCTGGGTCCATTCAATTACCAACCGGCCGGCTCTGGGAATATTTTCGGCTGCCTTGTTCAGTCTGGGTATTATCCTGATCCTGGTGAGGTATATTAAAAAACGGCATTGGATGGATCTGACCTTGCTTCTATTGATACCAATTTTAATGATGCCGTCAGTTTTATCCATCGCATTTCCAGATGAAAATCCATCTCTGAATCGCTCAGGAGGTGCGATTATCCCTGTATTTATTGTGATCGGCTTTGCAGTGGAGAACCTGCTGCAAAACATAAAATCCAGGCTCCCCGATCGTTGGGGAAAGTGGACTTCCTGGGCAGTTATGATATTACTATTAGTGGGAAGTGCAAAAGTGAACGCTGAGCTTGTTTTTGTGGATTATTATGAGCAATTTAAAGTACGGGTCTGGAATACCTCGGAAATCGGGCGGGTTATTCACCAGTTTTCAGAGTCTATTGGAGAAGAAGACCACGCCTGGGTTGTTCCCTATCCCCATTGGGTAGATACCCGATTGGTAGGCATTCACGCGGCCCAATCCGTTACAGATTTTGCATTGTGGTCTGATGACCTCTTTTTGACGAAAGACATAGTTGGGCAAAAGTTATTTGTTTACAAACCCGAAGATCAAGACACTTATGAAATTCTCCGCGACCTCTACCCGGATGGAATTATTCAAACCTATCAATCGGATGTAGAGGGCAGGGATTTTATGCTTTATTATGTTTTACAATAAAGTTCTGGAATTGATATTGCATGGATAATCAACAAAAATCCGTTATAAACCGTTGGGTGGTTGGCTTCCTGCTGATCCTGGTCTTGGTTCTGGGAGGATATTTACGGTTCGTTGGCTTGGATTGGGACGCTGAACAGCACCTTCATCCTGATGAGCGTTTCTTAACGATGGTGGAATCAAGTCTGCTGCCGGTGCCAAATATCAGGGAATATTTTAATACCTCGATTTCCACATTAAACCCCAATAACCAAGGACACAATTTCTTCGTCTACGGCACCCTGCCGATTTTTATGGTCAGGTATCTGGCGGAGTGGCTGGGATTTGCCGGGTATGGAAGCATCTACCTGATCGGGCGTTCACTCTCTGCGGTGATGGATCTGTTGTCCGTTGTCCTGGTGTTTTTTATTGGAACCCGGTTGTACAATCGCAGGGTTGGATTGATCGGAGCGGCTTTTTCTGCATTTGCAGTCTTACAAATCCAGCAATCTCATTTTTTTACGGTAGATACATTTACCACTTTTTTCACCCTGCTGGCCGTGTATTTTGCGGTAGAGGTGATCACAGCGAAGGAAAACCGAGTTGACCTGGTCTCCTACCTGCTGTTTGGGGCCGCTTTGGGAATGGCGGTGTCCTCAAAAATCAACGCAGCACCGGTGGCAGTCACTTTGCCCCTGGCTGCCCTGATCCATTGGTCCGGTTCAAACCAGGAAAATAAACACCAGCGGATACCGAAAATATTCCTCTACCTGGTTATTGCCGCCCTGGTGAGCCTGATCACTTTCCGGATATTTCAACCGTATGCTTTCCGCGGACCAGGATTCTTTAACTTTGGGTTAAATGAAAACTGGGTCTCGGGATTACGATCACTCCACGCTCAAACTTCAGGTGATGTAGACTTTCCGCCGGCACTGCAGTGGGCCAGAAGACCAATCTGGTTCTCGTTTAAAAATATGGTCTTGTGGGGACTGGGGTTGCCATACGGCATCCTGGCCTGGAGTGGTTTTTGTTTAATGGGATGGAAGATCTTTTCCAATAAGGTTTGGAAACCGCATCTGGTGATTTGGACCTGGACAGGATTTTATTTTCTCTGGCAGACAAAGCAGTGGAACAGCACCATGCGCTACCAGCTGCCGATTTATCCCCTGCTGGCAGTTTTCGCAGGCTGGATGTTGGTAACGCTCTGGGATCAAACTCAAACTGATCAATTCCAGTTATTTAAATGGAAGGTGTCCTCCCAATTCCTCCGGGTTTTACTTGCAGTAGTTGGCATATGTACCCTCCTTTTTACAGCCGGTTGGGCTTACGCGTTTTCACAAATCTACACCACACCTCATCCGCGGGTTGCAGCGACAAGATGGATATTTCAGAATATACCCGGACCCGCAACACTGATCATTACTACCCAGGATGGCCCAGCCCAACAGCTGCTTGGCTACCCTGACGATCATATCATTCAGGGGGATACCAACTGGCTCGTTAATTTTGAGTCAAAAGAAGAGGGTTTATTAACAGCTGTATATTTCCCTGAGATTCACAATGAGGGAATAGTCGCCTCCAATTTGGGATTAGAAATCACCCTTAATGACGGGCAGGGAGTTGAAATTGGCAGTGAAATTGGACAATTTGACTTCAGCGAGGGAAAATCCCAAGGACAGGTAAATTTCAACCCACCTGTAGACCTTATTCCCGAGGGAACATATCAACTGCAGGTATCGGTGGTTGATTCATCCGGGGGTGTTTCTCTGCATGGAGCAGGTATTGCCAATGAAAGTTCCTGGGATGATGGATTGCCGCTGCGGATGGATGGGTATGATCCCTACGGGGGAATTTATCGGGGTGACTTAAATTTTGAAATGTATTGGGATGATAATCCCGAAAAACTGGATCGGTTTATCAGTAACTTGAATCGGGCTCAATATATCCTGATTACTTCCAGTCGGCAGTGGGCAACAACTACGCGAGTGCCCGAACGATATCCCCTGACAACAGAATATTACCGCCAGCTGATCGGATGCCCGATTGATATTACAGTAGAACAGTGTTATAACCAGGCCCTTCCTGGTACCTATCAAGGCAGCCTGGGATTTGACCTGATAGAAACTTTCCAATCGAATCCCCAGCTGGGCCCTCTCGAAATTAATGATCAGCCTTCCGAGGAGGCGTTTACTGTTTACGATCATCCCAAGGTGTTCATTTTTAAGAAAAGCGACAACTTTGACCTGGCGGCGGCAGCAGAGATTCTGAGGGTAATTGATCTCAGTAAAGTAATGCACATCACACCAAAACAAGCAGATAATCATCCTGGCGATCTGCTCTTACCTCCCGGGCAGCTGGCGGAACAACGTGCCGGAGGGACCTGGAGTGATCTATTTAACCCGAATGCCCTTCATAACCGGAGCCAGATCACAGGAGCGATTCTCTGGTATGGAAGCGTTTTTATCCTGGGTTTGATGGTGTACCCATTGATGCGTTACGTCCTCTCGGGACTTAATGACAGTGGTTATCCTCTGGCCAGGACTTTTGGCATGCTGCTATTATCGTATCTGGTCTGGTTAGCCGGATCCTCCGGGATCCCTGTTTTACGGATCACCATCCTTGGTATTGTCCTTCTGATAGCGGTGGGAGGGGTTGTTGCTGGATACCTTCAACGGGAATCATTACGCCAGGAATGGCAGAAACAAAAAGGATATTTCTTAATCATTGAAATCATAGCGATTTCTTTATTTATCCTGGCTCTCCTAATCCGATTTGGCAATCCTGATTTATGGCACCCCTGGAAAGGCGGAGAGAAGCCGATGGATTTCTCATATTTTAATGCCATCATTAAAAGTACTTCTTTCCCGCCTTATGATCCCTGGTTTGCGGGGGGATATATTAACTATTACTATTATGGTTTTGTGTATATTGGGGTATTGGTAAAGCTGCTCGGTATCTTACCCTCGATTTCCTACAACCTGATCTTGCCAACTTTATTCATGATGATTGGGCTGGGCGCGTTTTCTCTGGCCTGGAATCTAATGAAGGGGGATCCCGAACTGGGAGATCATTCGCGGAAATTGCCAATTTTGGCTGGAAGTGTTGGAGTCTTAGGCACAGTGATTTTTGGTAATCTTGGCGTTATCCGAATGGTCCTTCAGGGGCTGCAGCAGTTGGCATCCGCTGGTATGAATGTATTGGAGGGTAACTTTTTCCAACGAGTAAAGTGGACTTTCCTGGGTTTTGTCCGGCTTTTCCAGACCAAGACTCTTCCATACCGAATGGATGAATGGTACTGGAATCCAAGTCGAACAATTGGCGCAGAACACGGGGGTCCAATTACTGAGTTTCCGTTCTTTACCTTCCTGTACGGCGACCTTCACGCGCATTTTATCGCTCTCCCGCTAACATTGCTGGCAATTGCCTGGGCACTATCCATCGTTAAGTCCACCCAGGATTCTCAGGGAGGATCGCCGAGCTTGGGGAGAATCCTCTGCCTGTCTGGATTTGGCGCTCTAGCAGTTGGTGTATTACAGCCAACCAATACCTGGGATTTTTATCCTTATCTTGCCCTGGGGGCTGCAGCTCTTCTTTATTCCGGTTGGCGGAGAATATCCAAACGGGAACTGGATTGGTTCCGATTTGCTCTTCAGCTGGGTTTGTTCGTGGGTTTGTCTTTCCTGTTATTTAAGCCATATTTAAATTGGTTTGGGCAGGGGTATACCAGCATTAAACCCTGGTTTGGATCAAACACCCCGTTGAGAGACTATTTCACACATTGGGGGTTGTTTATCTTTGTGATTTTCTCCTGGATGGCATCAGAAACCATTAACTGGATGGCAACTACACCCGTGTCTGCTTTAAATAAGTTAAAAAAATACCGGGAATTGATTCTGGCAGGGATCCTGATTCTGCTGGTCATTATGATCAGTTTTGGTGTTTCCCTGGAAAATAAACTTGATCTGAAAGGGTTCACAATTATTGGATCGGGTGTCCATATCATCTGGATTGTGCTGCCGCTGATGGTTTGGGCAGGAATCTTGATATTCAGACCCGGATTTTCCTTAACCAAGCAGATAGTTCTGTTTCTGATAGGTACAAGCCTGGCTATTACATTGATGGTTGAGTTGATCTTTATTGAAGGGGATATCGGCCGGATGAACACGGTATTTAAGTTTTACCTTCAAGCCTGGACTCTTTTTGCTGTCAGTGCTGCAGCCAGTTTTGGTTGGCTGATTCTCTCCCTGAAGAAATGGAACCCTGCTCTCCGGAAAATCTGGCAGATTATCTTAGTGCTTCTGGTAACTGGTGCTGCTCTTTACCCCGTGCTGGGTGGTGTGGCAAAAATTAAAGACCGGATGGCATATAACGCGCCCCACTCGTTGGATGGGATGGATTTTATGCAGTATGCCGAGTACGCTGACCTGGACACCGACATTGATCTCTCTCAAGATTATGAGGCAATCCGCTGGATGCAGGATAATATCGAAGGATCACCAGTTATTGTCGAAGCAAACCAGGTTGAATATCATTGGGGCACACGATACACTGTTTATACAGGTTTGCCCGGCGTGATAGGTTGGAATTGGCATCAACGCCAGCAGCGGACTCTCACCCCTCATGATTGGGTGTATACGCGGGTAGAAGATGTGAATACTTTTTATGATACAAACGATCTGGGATTTGCCCGCGACTTCCTGGATACCTATGATGTCCAATATATTGTCTTGGGACAGTTGGAAAGAGCAAAATATCAGGCACAGGGAATAGAAAAATTTGAGGCAGCCGAGGGTGTCCTGTGGACCACCGTTTATCAGGACCAGGAAACAACAATTTATCATACCTTGCCCGCCTATTAATAGATCACCGGAAATAGAATGGCAGATTTTATATTTTGGTACTTGATTATTACAGCATTGGGGTGGATATCATTCCCTGTCTTGTACTGCCTGTTACCGAATCTCCCCGATCGGGGATTTTCCTTCTCAAAAATATTCGGTTTGCTTTTGTGGGGTTACTTGTACTGGATTCTTGGCCGGTTGGGCATCACAGCGAACAACCTGGCCGGGTTAGTATTCACCCTGGTCCTGACGGCAAGCCTGGGCATTTATGTAATTGTGAAAAGAAAAGAATCAAATATTAGAGAGTGGATCCAGGAGTACCGCTCCCTGATTTTCACGACTGAAATCCTGTTCCTGCTGACTTTTTCCGGGTGGGCTGTAATCCGTTCTTTAAATCCGGAGATAATTGGCACAGAAAAACCAATGGAATTGGCATTTATTAATGCAATTCTGGGCTCGGATGGATTTCCTCCCCACGATCCCTGGCTCTCGGGGTATGCAATTTCTTATTATTATTTTGGATATATCCTGGTTGCCATGTTGGCAAAAATCGCCGGTACGCTTGGCAGTGTCGCCTTTAACCTGGGAGTTTCATTAATCTTTGCTTTATCTGCAGTAGGATCGTATGGGATCTTGTTTAACCTATGCGCGCTCACAAAAAACCGCTGGAAATCATTCCTGATGCCAGCTTTGTTAGGCCCCTTTTTTACCCTGATCATCAGCAATTGGGAGGGATTCCTGCATACCCTTCATTCCCGGGGTTTCTTGTGGAAAACTGACTCAACGGGTCAGCTGGTATCTTCGTTCTGGAAATGGCTTGATATCCAGGACCTGGCATCGGCTCCCACAGAAAATCCCTTCGGTCACTGGTGGTGGTGGCGGGCTTCCCGGGTAATCCAGGACTATGATTTTTCAGGTTATGGGAAAGAAGTCATCAGTGAATTTCCATTCTTCTCATTTTTATTAGCAGATTTGCATCCCCATGTACTGTCTCTGCCTTTTGTATTCCTGATATTAATTTTTGCTCTTGAACTATACCTGCAGCCGAAAAAAGAATCCTTCCTATGGCTGGGAATCATCCCGCTTGAAATATCGCCGCTGTTCTTTGGAATCCTGGCCTGGTTGGCAGGAAGTATGGCTTTCCTCAATACCTGGAATTTCCCTATGTATGTTGGCCTTCTGGCCGGCGCATTTGTTTTAAGGAATAGCCGATCCCGGGAGGGTTGGCCGCTGGGTCAACTGTTGAAAGAATTTATATTTCTCGGAGTAACCCTGGGTGTTACCGGAGGGCTTTTATATCTTCCCTGGTACCTTGGTTTCGCTTCCCAGGCTGGAGGGGTTATTCCCAATGTATTGTACATAACCAGAGGTTCTCAGTTCTGGGTTATGTTCGGCCCTCTGTTGGTCCCAATATTTGCTTGGCTGTTTTTTACCTGGACGAGGTGCAAAACTGATCGTGATATAAAAACTGGCCTGATGTTATCGGGCATCCTGATCCTGTGTTTATTCCTTTTTATGTTAACCCTGATCGTTATGATGATCTGGCTTCCCATTGGTGTTGATGGTGAATCTCTGGTGCAGCTGTTCCTGGGCTCAGTTGGCGCAGCCGATCTCTCTCAGGTGATGGTTGAGGGTTTGATCCGCAGAGTTACTGTTCCTGGAACTTTAATCACGCTTTTTGTGCTGGCATCCTTCAGTTTGGGGTTGGTGTTTTACCGGAAAAACAAGGAAAAAGACCAGGAAAGAACTGCTGCCCTGCCGGATAATTTTATCTTCCTGTTGATTTTAGTAGGCATGACTCTGGTGCTTGTTCCTGAATTTGTTTTCCTGAGAGATTTATTTGGATACCGAATTAATACTATCTTTAAGTTTTATTACCAAGCCTGGCTGTTATGGAGTATTGCTGCTGCGTATGGGACCATTACACTATTTCAAAAACTCCAATCTCCCTTCCGTTATGCCGTATTTTCTGGCTTGGCCCTGTCAATGGCCATGGGTTTGTTTTACCCGGTTATCAGCCTTCAGTCCAAAACCAATAATTTTTCTCGGGACGGGGGATTATCCCTGGATGGTGTGTACTTCTACTCATCAGCTGATATAAACGCCGTGGAATGGCTCCGGCTTGCTCCTCCGGGAGTGATCGCTGAAGCAGTAGGAGGCAGCTATTCCACTCCCCATGCCAGGATGGCAACCTACAGCGGTAAACCAACAGTCCTTGGTTGGGATTTTCATGAAATTCAATGGCGGGGCGGTAGTGAACTGGTTACGCCGAGAAAAGAAGATCTGGCAGTTCTATACTGTACGCATAACTGGGATACAGCGAGTAATATTTTGGATAAATATCAAATCCGTTATCTGGTTGTAGGGGATCTGGAGTTCACTACCTATGAGGCAGGGAAAGAGTTTTGTCCAAACGGACTGGTTGAAGAAAAATTCAGCAAGAATATGATTACAGTTTATCAAAATGAGCGTGTGTCGATCTACACGCTGTCCGTGCTTCAATAAATAACGCCAGACGTTATATAGAAAAAAATGAGTAGCGTATGAAAAACCAAACTAGAATTTCAACAGAAGTATTACTTTACAGCCTGATATTTGTCCTGGCTGCAGCCCTGCGTTTTACCCTGCTTGGGAAAGTGCCTCTGGTGGAATCAGAGGCGTCCTGGGCGTATCAAGCATGGCAAATCTGGAGAGGAGAATTAATTCGCCCGGGCTCCCTGGTGAGTTATCTGTCCATCACAAAAGGGCTGTTTTTTATCTTCGGCAGCAGCAATTATGCAGCCCGGGTATTACCGGCCGCTGCTGGTAGTTTGGCAATTTGGATTCCTTATTTAATGAGGGGTCAATTTGGACGGATACCCGCCCTTGTCCTGGCTTTTGGGTTCGCAATAGACCCAGCGGTAGTTTCCGTATCCCGGATAGCCGGCGGTCCCATCCCTGCCCTGATTTTCCTCCTGTTAGCTGGAGCAGCCTTTCACCAAACCAATCTAAAATGGTCCCTGGTTTTTCTCGTTCTGGGCCTTTTTTCCGGGCCCGCTTTTTGGATGGGCGCCGCAATCTTGGGGATCACCTTGATCCTCAGCAGAGTTTTTGGTTTTTGGGAAGGAAAGGAATATTTCCAGACCAGGTTTGCAGGCTTTACGAATAATCAAGACTCCAATTTTCAGGCTGCCGGGGAATATTTTTTACCTCTGCTGGTTTTGTTCACTGTTGGATCATTTTTCTTTTCGCAGCTGGAAGGACTGAGTGCCTGGACAGGGTCCCTGCCAGAATTTTTAAGGGGATGGATCTCGCCCTCTGGGATCAGCCCATTAAAATTACTTATAGCGCTCATTGTGAGTAACCCATTCAGTATAATTTTCGGCGCTCTGGGTTTCCTAAATGCCTGGAGAAAGAATGACCTGGTCGGAAAAATCATATCTCTCTGGTTTGGTATTTCAATTCTACTGGTGTCCCTCTATCCTGGCAGGCAGACACTTGACCTGATCTGGGTTGTGATTCCCCTTTGGGCAGGCGCTGCAAAAGAGTCAGTCAGGATCCTCCAGAAGGTTAAATCATTCTGGGTCACTAATGTTCTTTCTGGGATAACCGTTGTGTTATTTACTCTTAATTGGCTGACTTTTACGGGGATGATTTTCCAACTTGGGAACCAACAGTCGATTCTTTTGCAATGGGGATTGATCGCTGCCTCACTGGCCCTGGGACTGCTGGCGATGGCAATTGTCGCCTCGGAGTGGGACTGGCCAACCGCCGTAAAAGGTTTGGTGGTTGGTGTGATCGGTGTTTTGGGCTTTTACCTGTTTTCGGCTACTGTGCAGGGAGCCTATTTAAAAGCAGGAGACCCTCGATCACTGTGGACCAACGAACCCGGCGCAGGACAAGTAAATTTACTTCTGGACTCAATTGCTGAGGTTGGCATTGCAGAAACTGGCAGAGCTGACAGTATTCAAGGAGCAGTCATCAATGGAGATTCAACGTTAAAGTGGATTCTGCGGGATCATCCGGGGATTGAGTTTATTGAAGTTTACGATCCGGATTTGATACCTCCAATTTTGATCACCCGTGAGATTGACAATGTGCAGGTGCCAGAGGCTGCTTACCGGGGGCAAGATTTTGTAATCGCTGTAAATCCTGGCTGGACCGGATTACTACCTGAGGATTGGATCAGCTGGATTGCTTTTAGGTCAGGACCTATAGAAAATGAGGATATAATTTTCTGGGTTCGCAATGATATTTTGTCAGCTGATTAAGTGAGACCGAGTTGTTGATCATTTTTTGGATCGATAAAACTGGGTTTGAGGTATGGAATGAATTATCCAAATATTGTAGCTATTGATGGACCTGCGGCATCAGGAAAAACCACCATCGCCAATCAATTGGCTGAGAAATGGGGGTATCTTTTTTTTGATACAGGGGTGATGTATAGGGCGGTGACCTGGCTTGCCCTGAAGAATGGTATCTCCACCAAGGATGAACCAGCGGTATCTGCCCTGGCCGAGAAGGTTCAAATCGATGTTCAACCGCCCTCTTTATCTGATGGAAGAGAGTATGACGTCCTGGCGGACGGCGCTGATGTGACCTGGTATATCCGCAAGAAAAAAGTTGATGCCAAGGTATCCAAGGTGTCTGCATATCCCGGGGTTAGAAAAGCGCTCACCAGACAGCAGCGCAGGATTGGATTACGGGGACATGTGATCATGGTGGGTCGGGATATCGGGACAGTCGTCCTGCCGGAAGCGGATTTAAAAATCTACCTGGATGCATCCGTGGAAGAGCGGGCAAGACGACGTTATAGACAGCGGATCGATCGGGGTGAGAAAGCTAACTTTCCGAAAATATTGAAGATGTTAAAGAAGCGGGATAAAAAAGACTCAACCCGGGAAATTGCACCGTTACGCGCGGCCCCGGATGCTGTTGTAATTAACACGGACACCCTAACAGTGACAGAAGTTTTATCCGAAATTGAGAAATTGGCCCTGACGTCAAAAAAGGATTAACGATTATCATGGAAGATCGATACCGAGTTCCCCTGTATATTCGTTTAAACCGCAGGTTTATGCGAGTGTTGTTTCGGGGATTTTTTCGTTTATTGGGGAAAGTTGAACTATATGGGATGGACAAAATCCCTAAACATAATAAGTATGTGATTGCGTTTAACCATGTTTCCCTTGTTGAAGTTCCATTTATTGGAGCTTTCTGGCCAACAATCATTGAAATCATCGGTGCGGCAGTTGTTTGGGAACGCCCAGGCCATGCGATCGTTGCCCGTATGTGGTCTGGTATCCAGGTCAATAGAACCCAATTTGATCGCGAAGTTTTTAACAATGTGAAAATGGTAATTGATGCTGGTTTTCCTTTGATGATCTCTCCTGAAGGAACACGATCCCATACCCCGGGTTTAGCGCGGGGAAAGCCTGGTATTGCCTACATCATTGATAAAACAGGGCTGCCGGTTCTGCCCGTGGGTGTCGTTGGTAACACACTGGACTTTTTACGCCAGGGAATAAGAGGAAAAAAACCTTCAATCCAGATGTTTGTAGGAGATCTGATTCACCTTCCTGCTCTCACTGGCAGGGGAGAGGAACGCCGGAATATGCGCCAGCACAACACGGATATTGTTATGGCCCGACTCGCGGAGTTGCTGCCTGAATCATACCGGGGTGTATATTCCAACTATGAGAAAATCCTGGCAGGTGAACCATTTGTGACGGATTAATCCCTGCCTGGATTCTCAACAGCCAGCTAATGGTCAGGGGGATTTCTAAGACTTGATCCATGCTATAATCGAGTATGGATTTAAACCAACCGTTTTTAACCTCAACTGGGAAATGATGCCGTTCATATTCTCGTTATTTAATTCACCTGCGTATCTTATCTGGCCGGTAAATGGGTTGGGGATCTCGGCATTGGTTGTAATGTTTGTTGGTATTGTATCAGGGCTCTGGCATTGGCGAGAACACCAGCGGGACATGAAAGAGCGCCAATGGTTCCTGTTTGGAATTTTGATAACCCTGGCGCCAATTACAACTCTATTGATTGGTTTCAGGCTGCCTCAATGGGGAGCAATACCCCTCCCTAACATGTCCCTGGGGCCTACCGGGGGGGCGCTGATGGTCCTGGCAGCGCTGCCGGCAGTCCTGGCCGGCTGGATCCTCGGCCCGATTAGCGCTACTTTGATTGGATTGATATCCGGTGTGTGCCTTGCATATTGGGACACACATTCTCCTTTTACGATCATTGAATTTGCAGCTTTTTCCATGTTGGTTTCGGTTGCCATCCGGCAGCGATTCAGGACAACTGTATTCAGCATCCTCCGACGTCCCTTTCTGGCAAGCCTATTAATCACTGGTGTCCATTACTTGTTATATCTGGCGGGTGCTTTTTTCTGGGCTTCTGGATCAATCGTAGAAAACCTCGATTACGCCATTTCAAATTCCAGATCAGGTGTCGTTGCGTTAGCGGGTTGTTTCGCAATCGCGGGTTTACTTGCTGAGTTCGCTCTTGTGGCTCTGCCCCGTATCGATGGGATAAAAAGCAAATTAAAGCCCTCTCCGTCTGAAAGCAGCATTAAAGTCCGATTCTTAAACTATGTCGTTTCATTAACCCTGGTCCTGGTTATCGTCTTACTGCTGGTTAACTGGTTTGTTGCTGGAAAATCAGCAGAGAAGATGGTCCAGGCACAGATGGAAAATATTGCCCGAACAACTACAAATAAAATTCCTTTCTTTTTTAATACAGGTCAAAGTCTGATCAGCCAGTATGCAGCGGATCTGTCGGGAGATATGACCGCACCAGAAGAATTGGAGCAAGTATTAAGGCGCAGTTTTCGAGCGATCCCTTTTTTCTCGCAATTGTATGTTTTTGACAGGAATACTGACCAGATTGGTGCCTATCCGGATCAGGAAATCCTGGGCACAGCGTTCACCCCGGAATTTCAATCTGGTTTGGGATCCGCATTAAACGGGGTTCCAGTCCAGGTACATGTGTCCCCGCCCTCCGGGGTTGGAAATAAAACGGTAATTACATTCATTGGGAGCATTCCAGTAGAGGAAGATTTACCGGGTGGCGTGTTGGTTGGTTTGGCTGATCTGGAATCCAACCCGTTTACCCAACCGATATTAAGTGACCTTAAGGGAATCAATGATCTTGGTGGAGTAGGGTATCTACTGGATGAACAGGGACGGGTTCTCCATTCTTCAGAAGCAAACCTGTTTGGATTATTTGTCCCGAGTTTTGAACTTACACCTGAAGAAGTTTTTTCAAAACAGACCACCGTAGATGGTACCCGGCAGCTGGTCTATATTCGATCTGCTTTAGGTCGTCCCTGGACGGTAATGCTGACCATGCCAGCCGTCAGGGCGCAGGAGCTGGCACTTGATCTGGCTGCGCCGCTATCCGGTGTGGTCCTGTTAATAGCAGTTGTGACCATGGCAGCGATGTATATTGGATTAAGTTCGGTTGCGGATTCGCTCCATGTTCTCACAGAAGAAGCTGCCCGGATTACCAAAGGAGAGCTGGACCATACATTAAAAATGACTCGGCGTGTTGATGAAGTCGGTCAATTAAGACGGGCTTTTGAAAAAATGCGCCGGAGTTTAAAAAACCGCATGGTCGAGCTCAACCGTTTATTAACTGTCAGCCAGGGAGTTGCATCCTCTTTAGAGATAACCGATGCGGTTGATACCATCTTAAGCTCTGCCCTGGAGATTGGTGCCTGCTCAGCCCGGATAATTCTAGATGCTGACATCCTTCCGGAAGGATTATCCGATAACGCAGAGATGACCTGTATCGGAAGCGGTGAGGATACAACCGCCTTCAGTTATCTGGATTCCCAAATTCTGGAAATCGCCCGCAATCGGTCACCAGTGATGCTCACAAATCCAGCCCGGATGCCTCTGTTAGACCTGAGAGAAGAAGACCCAGTTCCGGGAGCAATCCTGATTGTTGCCCTGCAGCATGAACAGCAATATTACGGTGCAATTTGGCTGGCTTATCTGGAACCCCACAACTTCCAAGATAGTGAGGTGCGTTATATCGTTACCCTGGCTGGTCAGGCTGCCCTGGCAGCATCCAACTCCGCCCTATTTGGGCGAGCCGAAATCGGACGCAAACGATTGGCGGCAATTCTGGCTTCCACACCAGATCCAATTCTGGTTTTGGATCACCAGGACAAATTGTTGTTAACCAATCCCGTTGCCGCAGAGTTGATGGGACTTGAAGAAGAATTTGGTGTCGGAGAAAAAATCGAACAGGTCACCAGCCACCAGGAATTAATTAACCTGTTGAATACATCCACTGCCGGCAAGATATCTAAAGAAGTTAAGCTTAATGATGGACGGATTTTCCTGGCAACCGCATCCCCGGTAGTCGCAGGGGAACACCGCTTAGGGCGGGTCTGTGTTTTGCGGGATATTTCTCAATTGAAGAAAATGGATGAATTAAAATCTGATTTTGTCTCAACTGTTAGTCACGATTTGCGTTCCCCGCTGACTTTAATGCGAGGATATGCGACCATGCTGGAGATGGTTGGAGAATTAAACCAGCAGCAGCAAAACTATGTTCATAAAATCATCATTGGTGTGGAAAGTATGTCCCACCTGGTCCAAAATCTACTGGATTTGGGCAGGATAGAAGCCGAAGTGGGATTAAAGCTGGATATGGTCTCAGCCCCTGATATTATAACTGAAGTAGCGGATTCATTTAAGATCCGCTCCAATCAGAAGAAGATCAACCTGCACGTTTCCCCACCCAACCAGACAATTCCTTTTATTTCGGCTGATAAAGCGCTGCTCCAGCAAGCCCTCCGCAACCTGGTGGATAACGCGATTAACTTTAATCAACAGGGAGGGGAGGTCTGGATCAGGTATAAGATGGAGGATGGAAAGATTATTTTTGAAGTAGAAGACAGCGGGATTGGAATTTCCCCGGTTGATCAGCAGCGGTTGTTTGAAAAATTCTACCGGGTTGAGAGTCGGGAAAAGGACAAACAGCAAGGGACAGGCCTTGGTTTGGCAATCGTTAAATCCATCGCCGAACGCCACGGTGGTCAAGCCTGGGTTGAGAGTGAATTGGGTTCTGGAAGCACTTTTTACCTGGCTGTCCCGATCCGACATCCTGAGAAAAAAGTTCAACCGGAGTGATGCTGGTAAGAAACCCAGGGTTGTGGTAGACTGATCTTGCAGTATTAAAGAGACAGCGTTCTCTGAAGTACCGGGGGAATACATAAACCTGAGGAATTCGGGGGAAATCGGGAAGAGTGAGAAAGGGTAGTACCACATAATCAGGCCAGTTTACTCTTGACTGACACTTCTCCAGCCAGTATAATAGTTATTTGCATGTTAAATATCAATCCTCTCAATATTTGCGAGCGCTGAAGAGCGTACTCTTTTGTGCTTGCATTTGTGCGTGCTGGTACTAAAACATCTGTTCTACCTGGTGGTGCTGCTTTTTTGAAGAACACAAACCTCAGATTATTAATTATTTCGTGGTAATTCCTGGCTGGATCCTCTGATTGGGAGTTTACAGAATGGAATCCATTTTGCAGGCAAGCATAATAATCAGATCAGGATGTTTATACAGGTTTTTTTGGTGAGGAAAAGTTTTATTATTGGTTGATTGTGCGAAAAACACAGGAGGTTTTCGAGTGAAAACTAAGGGGATACAAAAACTTCGAATCGGGTTAGCTTCACCAGAAATCATCCGCAGCTGGTCTTACGGGGAAGTCCTAGAGCCGGAAACGATAAACTACCGGCGGCTTCGTCCGGAGAAAGATGGTTTGTTCTGCGAAGCCATATTTGGTCCAACCCGTGACTACCAATGTCATTGTGGAAAATACAAGAATATTCGTTACAAAGGGATTGTCTGCGACAAATGTGGCGTTGAGGTAACACGTTCCGCCGTCCGCAGAGAAAGAATGGGCCATATTGAGCTGGCAGCTCCGGTGGCGCATTTATGGTTTTCCCGGAGAATCCCCTCAATCTTGGGCAGGCTGCTTGATATGTCCCGGCGCGATCTTGACCGGGTATTGTATTTTGCCCAATATATTGTTACTTACGTGGATGAGGAAGGTCGTAAAAAAGCATTAGAACAGCTGGATACCAAATTCTTATCCAGTGAAGGTGAGGTCGGCGAAGATTACACGGAAGAAATTAAACTCAAAGAAATTGAGCGGGAAGATACACTTGTTGATCTTGACACCAAACAGGATGAAATCAAAAACCGGTTTGATGAACAAATAGCCGCAGAATTAGAGCCAGTCATTAAGCAAGGCCAACGCCTTGAGAAAACACTTCAAGATAGTGTCGATACAGCAGCAAAAGATGCCCTGATTTTCCCTGAAACCGACGTGGTGATTGTTAAGAAAGGGGAAACAATCAGTACTTCTCATATTGCGAATATTCAGGAAGTTGTCAAGCAGCGCTTGTCGGAAATTGAAGAAAGCCTCCAGGAAGCAAAAGACAATGAACTCGAACACATCAAACTGGATGTCGCCCGGGTGAGGGCTGAAACCACCCAGGAAATCACTCAATTGCAGGGTAATTTAGATCTTGCATTGGATTCTGCCCAGTCGGAATATAAAAGACTGCGGGAGGAATTGCTTGATCTACAACCCCTGACTTTCCTTGGCGAAGCAGAATACCGAGAGCTGAGATCTCGCTGGGGACAGATTTTCCAGGCGGAAATGGGAGCTGAAGCATTCTACGATATTCTAAAACGCCTGGACCTCGATGCTCTTTCTAAAGAGCTCTGGCACGAAATCCGAACCACAGGCAGCAAACAGAAACGGAAGAAAGCCACAAAAAGACTTAAAGTTGTGGATGCCTTTCAGAATACTGAAAACCAGCCGGAATGGATGATTCTCACTGTTCTACCTGTGATCCCACCTGACCTGCGCCCGATGGTGCAGCTGGATGGCGGCCGCTTTGCCACCTCAGATTTAAATGATCTCTATCGGCGTGTTATTAATCGCAATAACCGATTAAAGCGTCTTCTGGAACTGGGCGCTCCGGATGTCATCGTAAGAAATGAAAAGAGGATGCTCCAGGAAGCAGTAGATTCCTTAATAGATAATTCTCAGCGGGGTAAAGCCCTCTCTCGCAGAGGTAGAAGAGAGTTAAAGTCACTCAGCGACATGCTGAAAGGGAAAAAAGGCCGCTTCCGCCGGAATCTGCTTGGTAAACGTGTGGATTACTCCGGTCGTTCCGTGATTGTCTCCGGTCCCAAGCTGGAAATGTCTCAGTGCGGCTTGCCGAAAAAGATGGCCTTGGAACTCTTCCGGCCCTTTGTTATTGCCATCCTTGAGAAACGGGGATTTGCGACCAATGTGAAAGGCGCCAAGCGTTTAATTGAGCGCAATCGGCCGGAAGTATGGGAAGCTCTGGATGAAGCCATTAAAAGCCGACCGGTATTACTAAACCGGGCGCCGACTTTGCACCGTCTGGGTATTCAGGCTTTTGAACCACAGCTGGTTGAAGGGAGCGCAATTCAACTCCACCCCCTGGTATGCCCGGCGTTCAACGCCGACTTTGATGGGGATCAAATGGCAGTGCATGTGCCCCTGTCACAAAAGGCAGTTGAAGAAGCCCGGGAGCTGATGCTTTCCACCAAGAACCTGCTTAAACCCGCCAATGGTGAGCCGATAATTGCTCCTTCTAAAGATATGGTAATGGGCGTTTATTTCCTCACTCGTGATGATGAGCGATCCTATCCTGGTGATGGACGGATTTTCTCAACTATGGACGAGGTAGAAATAGCTTATCACCTGGACCAAGTGAAGATTCCCACCAAAATAAAACTGTTGGCAACAACCTGGTACAACGATAATGAGGAACGGATGGAGCAGCCCGAAGAACGGGTGATTGATACTACTGTAGGACGAACAATCTTTAACATGGCACTTCCCCCCGAAGTCCAGTTTGTTAACTGGTCGCTGGTAAAAGCGGATGTGAAGGACCTGATTACTGAAATTTATGAACTTTGTGATAATGATACAACCACCAAAGCTGCTGACCAGATCAAAGATTTAGGTTTTGAGTATGCGACCAAATCTGGCTATTCAATCGCGGTGGCTGATTTAATGATTCCCCCAGAAAAAGAAGAAATTGTTCAAGAAGCTCTGGACAAAGTTAGATCTGTTGAACGCAGCTTCCGCCGGGGATTACTAACAGCGCAGGAACAGGACGATCGCGTAATTGATATCTGGCAGAAAACAACCTCAGATGTGGGTGATGCAGTGAAAGCAAACATGGATCCCCATGGCAACATGGCGGTGATGGCAGTATCCGGTGCAACCAAAGGTGGATTTGGTCCAGTCTCCCAGCTGGCAGGTATGCGAGGATTAATGGCGGATCCTTCTGGACAGATTATTCCGCTACCAATCCGATCCAGTTTCCGGGAAGGGTTAACAGCTTTGGAGTACTTTATTTCCAGCCACGGCGCTCGGAAAGGTCTCGCGGACACTGCGCTTCGAACGGCAGATGCCGGGTACTTAACCCGTCGTTTGGTGGATGTCTCTCAAGATGCGATCATCAATGCTGATGACTGCGAAACTGAAGATGCCATTGTCCTTGAGCGCTCGGTTGATATCGCAGGGCAGACCTTGCAGGATCGGGTTTTCAGCCGGGTCCTCGCTGATCATGTTGTTGATGACGAAACTGGCGAGATCCTGGTCGAAAAAGGTACCCTGGTTTCCCGGGAAATTGCCAGGAAAATCCAGAGATCCAGTGCTGAAAGCGTGCGGGTCTATTCACCTCTAACCTGCAAGCTGGAATATGGTTTATGCGCTAAATGTTACGGTTTGGATCTTGGACGTGGTGAACCTGTGAGCAAAGGTGCTACAGTAGGCATAGTTGCAGCCCAATCTATTGGCGAACCGGGAACCCAGCTAACACTGCGGACTTTCCATACCGGGGGTGTTGCAGCGGCCAGCGATATTACTACCGGTTTACCCCGTGTGGAAGAGCTCTTTGAAGCCCGAAAATCTCCCAAAGGGGAAGCTGTACTGACAGAAATTGCGGGCAGAGTGAGCATTGAAAAATCTGACCGCTATAGTGATATGCGGGTTGTCCGGGTAACTCACAGTCAAATGGTCAGCGATTCCTATGAGCTTGAAAAACGGTGGAGAAAACGGGTTAAGGATGAAGACAAGGTGGAAGAGGGAGATGTACTTGCCTCTCTGGATGCCGATAATCAGCTAATAGCGAAGAATAACGGACGGGTTCGGATTGAAGGCAGAACCATCATTGTTTCTTACGAAGTCAAAGATGAGAAGTATTATGAAATCCCCAGCAACGCCCGATTGGCGGTGGAAGAAGGCGAGATGGTAGAACCTGCCCAGCGCCTGACTGAGGGATCCTTAAATACACACGATATTCTGCGCATCAGTGGGCGGGAAGCTTGCCAGCAGTATATGCTCTCGGAAGTTCAGAAAGTTTACCGCTCCCAGGGACAGAATATTCATGACAAACACTTTGAGATTGTGATTGCCAAGATGATGTCCCGGGTGAATGTAACAGATTCCGGTGACTCAGAAACCCTGCCGAGAGAATTGAGCAACCGGATCGCAGTCATGCAGGAGAATGAAGAACTTCTCCAGGAAGGAAAACGCCCGTTGAAGTTTAATGACATTTTACTGGGTATTACCAAAGCGGCCCTGAATACGGATTCATTCCTGTCAGCCGCATCCTTCCAGCACACAATTAAGATCCTCACCCAGGCAGCTGTCAACCGGGATGAAGACCCATTGTTTGGGTTGAAGGAAAATGTGATTATCGGGAAATTGATTCCAGCCGGAACGGGTTTTAAAGGAGGTCCTTTCGCTCCTGAAGATGATATCCGGGAAGGTGAGGGAGACCTGGAGGCTGCTGAAGTTGAAGCTGAAATGGACTTGGAAGCAGAAACCGCCGAGGAAGAAGTTGAAGCCGGAGCAGAATCAGAGGGTGAAGAAGACGAAGCTGAAGAATAAAACACAGAAAACAAATTGTTATGGGATACGGTTTCCAGGGTGCCTACCAGGCAGGAAACCGTATCTTTTTTTAAGTCCACCTTTGGTTGATATTCAAAAGCCCAGGGAGTTTTCATGATATAATGCTCATCGGTAAATTTCCCTGAATACCTTTTAATGTGGAAAAACTACGGAATACGAAGCGTGGAGATCAAATCGCAGATATCGTATTCCGTGTTGTGTTGTAGTTGGAGGAATTATGGATATTGGTCTTATCCGACCTATCGACATTAACGATGAAATGCAGCAAGCCTATCTGGACTATGCCATGAGCGTAATCGTCTCCCGGGCTCTTCCAGATGCCAGGGACGGTTTAAAACCGGTCCATCGGCGGATCCTGTATGCCATGCATGCCATGAATATGGGTCCAGATTCAGCCTATAAAAAGTCCGCCCGGATTGTGGGAGAGGTGCTTGGAAAATATCACCCTCACGGTGATATGGCAGTTTACGATTCCATGGCCCGCATGGCGCAGGATTTTTCCATGCGTTACCCGCTGGTAGATGGACAGGGTAATTATGGATCGATTGATGGAGATTCCCCGGCGGCCATGCGTTATACCGAAGCCCGGATGGCCCTGCCGGCTACTTTAATGCTGGAAGATCTAGAAAAGGAAACAGTAGATTTCCGGGATAATTTTGACGGCACGTTACAGGAACCTGGAGTACTCCCCTCCTCATTCCCCAACTTGATGGTAAACGGCGTTACGGGTATTGCGGTCGGCATGTCAACCAGCATCCCCCCTCACAACTTGGGGGAGGTGGTCAATGCCCTGGACTTTATGCTTAAGAACTGGAAATCTATGGACAAGATCACCGTGGAGGAATTGACCCAATTTATTCAGGGTCCGGATTTTCCCACGGGAGGTGTGATCATTGAGGACCAGCGGCGGAGTGGTCTCAAGAGCGCTTATGGTGCAGGAAGGGGTAAGATTCGTGTTCGGGCAAAAGCAATTGTGGAAGAAATGTCCCGCGGAAGGCACCGGATTGTGATCACCGAAATTCCCTACATGACTAAAAAGGTCACTGTTCTAGAACGCATAGCGAAATTGGTACGCGACGAAGAGCTGGAAGGCATCGCTGATTTACGGGACGAATCCGACCGCCAGGGAATGCGGATTGTGATCGAATTGATGAAATCAGCCCAACCGGAACAAGTGTTGGAATCCCTCTTTAAACGATCTTCTCTTGAAAATACTTTCAGCATAATTATGCTGGCGCTGGTAGATGATGAGCCCAAACTTCTAAGTTTAAAGGATGCTTTGCTGGTGTTTTTGAATCACCGGTTAACCATAATAAAGCGCAGAAGTGAATACGACTTGAATAAAGCCCAGGCGCGGGAGCACATTCTGGAGGGTATTACGGTTGCTCTGGATAACCTGGATGCTGTCATCGATACGATCCGAAAATCCCGTTCGGCACAGACAGCCCGCAATAACTTGATGCGGGAGTTTTCATTAAGCGAGATCCAGGCCCAGGCTATTCTGGATATGCCGCTGCGCCGTCTGGCTGGTTTGGAACGAAAAAAGATTGAGGATGAGTATAAACAGGCAAAAAAGCTAATCAAAGAACTGACCGGCTTATTAAAATCTCCTAAAAAAATGAGAGAGGTGATTGCCCTTTCCTTACAGGAGACCAAGGAAAAATATGCCGATACACGCCGAACCCAGATCGCAATGGTAGAAGGCGGAGTGGATGCAGCCCCGATGCAGCTCACGCAGCTTACACCGTCAGAAAATGTCTGGGTGATGATCAACCGTGATGGTCTGGTTTCCAGAACGCCCGGGGATGACCCCCCACGACCCAGCGGGTGGGATGTGCCCAACTGGTTGGTCAGGGTTAATACCAGGGATACCTTGTACCTGGTGTCAGCATCCGGCGAAGCGGCAGCGATCCCTGCCCATACAGTACCCGAAACGGCCAAACCCTCTCAGGGCACCCATATATCCAAATTGACTCCATTTAAAGATAATGTCCAGCTTAGTTCAGTGTTTGGTTTGCCGCCCAGAGAAAACCGGGGTAAAGCATGGTATGTAGTTACTGTAACGGAACAGAGTATGTTAAAAAAGAGTGAAATCAGTGAATTACCCGGTCCTTCCGCTCAACTTTTCACACTGGTGAAAGTGAATGATAAGGATAAGCTGGTCTCTATTCGATTAAGTTATAGAAAACAAGATCTTTTCCTGGCAACCAGTCAAGGGAAGGCTATCCGCTTCAGCGAGGAGGATGTGCGTCCAATGGGATTGGTAGCTGCCGGTGTTAATGGCATGAAACTGGATGAGGGCGATCGGATTATCGGTATGGAAATACTGCCGAAGAAAGGAGAGTTATTCTTCCTGACTGCATCCGGGCGGGCAAAACGGGTTAATCAGGATGATTTTCCAGTTCAGGGCAGATACGGCAAAGGTGTGATTGCCTGGAAATTCCCGGAAGAGGATTCACTGGCGGGGATGACAGCCGGGAAAGGAACCATGCGGGTGACTGTGCACTTGAAGGAATTTGCGCCAAAATCCACCCGGTTGGATGATGCTCCCCTGCAAACCCGGGTTGCTCAAAAGGGAAAAGAGGTAGTGGAAATGCGGGAAAATGACCAGGTCATCCTGCTGACGATCCCTTGGGAGATGGTTCGGCCAGAGTCTAAGTAAGAAGGTCTGGATCAAAGACAGGTTATTTGTCGACAGTGAACTCGGAAAAATGGTAGGCAATCTTATCGTCTATCAATCCAAGGGTATCACTGCCGTTTTGGACATTTCCAGTGGAAGAATTCGCAGTCCAGCTAATGTGCCGGATATTCCCGGTACCTGTAAAACCCGCTAAATTGAACACAGCATCTGGCAGGATTTGCTTGAATAAAGAGCTAAACCAGCTTTGAATGGCTTCCTTCCCCTGCACTGTGCGTTCGCTGGTGATATGCACCGCTTTATCCTGGTAAAGCGCCTGAACTTGATCTGCCTTGTGAGTATTCAGCGCCTGGATATAAAGTTCAGCAATATCGTCAGGTGGTTTTGGTCCCGTATCCCATTCGAAGTCCCGGATTGTCCTCCAAACCTCTGCTGGTAGATAATTGTGCAAACTGCTCCATTCCCAGAAATTCACCCCGGAAAAATTCATGGATTTGGCTTTTTTCATGAATTCTTTTATTTCCGAAGCAGTAGGTGTCCAACCCCATTCTGTATAGGCAGCGCCAGTTGGGAAGATGGGGGGTGTATAGGCAAGATTTCGGAACTCAGCAGCGCTTTGCGCCAGTTGGGCTCCGGGATTGTGAGACCCCATCCAATACACCTGCGGCATATTTAAATCCACTTTTTTCAGGAACTCGTTCCAGGGAAGCTGAGGATGGTAGGATGGATATCGGTAGGAGCTGAGCGCAACAGGAATGTCTTTGATCTCGGCTTTAAGTTGACTCATAAATGTTTTTGCAGCCGCGTGTTTCCCTTTATAATGACCTTCTGCATCCAATACGTATCCGTCTACACCCAATTGACGGATGCGGCTGATGGCTTTTTGCGCTTCCTGGCCTGGTTGATCACCAAATAGATAATGCCAGCCCCAGGCTTGAATACCTTTGTTTTTTAATGCCTGGACAAGCGGGGGGACCAGGTCGATCTTTTTATCCCAATCGAAATTATAGCTGTAGATTCCATTCGCTATTTTTATTAGAACATGACTGTAATTAGCATTAACTGCATTTGCTGTAATTTCGCTTACGCTGCCGTTAAAACAATTTTCAATTTTCCAGATGAACATTCCCTTTCCGGTTAACATATGTCATCCTCACTCATTCTTTTGAAATAATCGCTGCCAAGCCAACTTTTTTAGCTCCCCTCCCTGAAAAATCCAGCATCCAAGTTGAATGGACTGCGATCAGGGGGAATTTAATGCTTTCTTTAAGATGTTGCGGATCGCATTAAAGTTAGGCAGCAGAACTTGCGCTCCACCCGGAGTCACCCAGGAACTTACCGCATCCTGGTTGATGAAATATTGTTTGATGTTCGATTTGTCTTTCAGCTTTACTGCCGTTGGACCCAGGGACAGAATGGTTCCCAGGTCAAGGTTGGTCGTAACGTTATTGATGTATGTATCAAATAATTGCGGGATTTTGGTTATGGTATCCAGAGCAAAAAAACGATTCAGTATGGCGTTTAAGACCAATTGTTGGCGATAGTTTCGATCAAAATCGTTTGTGGTCATCCTTGATCTGACATACCATAGGGCTTCTCTACCGTAAAAGTGCCTTTCTCCTGCATAAACACAATGGGACATTCCGCCCCCCCAATTGTTATCGCAGAGAGTCCGGGGGACATTCACGTTTATACCGCCCAGGTTGTTGACTATGTATTCAAACGCCGCCAGGTTGATCAGGATATAATAATCCGGTTTAAAGCCGAAATTATGCAAAAACATTTTCTGTAAGCTTGAAAATCCCCCATGTGCAAAGGCAGTGTTGATGCGTTGATCAGTCCAGTTGGGGATATAAACATAAAGATCCCGCGGGAAGGAAGTAACGCTGACAGTATCTTCCTTGGTATTGATGGTCACCAGGATGATCGTATCTGTTCGGCCAACATACCCTTTGTAGCGCATATCGGACCCAAGGAGAATAATATTAACCTGGCCTTCTGGTTGAGGAATGGGATCTACTCCTCTTGTATTACTCACAGGTTTATATTTTTCTGGTAGTGGTGTGATAGTTGGTATGGGCGTGGGATAATCAGTCGGATAATAGGTTGCGGTCGAGGCTAGTGGTTGGAAAGCAGTTGCTGTTGGAGTGGATCCGGGAGGAGCATCCAGGATTGAGATCCTGGTTTTTGAGGCTGCTGAATAGGTTAAACCGCCACTGAACAGGGGCAGTAGAATCACTACTACCAGTAGTCCAATGCCGATTATCAAAATTAGTGAGCGTTTGTTTTTAAGCATTGAATAACTTATTCCATAGCCTTACTGAGTGCCCAGTCGTCAAACAGTTTAAGGTCAAACAGGGATATCACTCGCTGGACTTGGGTCACCTGCCATCCAGTTTCCCAATTGAGAGAGCATATTCCCCTGCATGAGGGTGTTAATGAGCACTGTTGCAAGAAATGTGCCAAGTTACCCTTTTTCGGCCTGGAATTCTTCTGATTGGAATGCTAACAGCAAACTAACAATAGTTCCTTCCCCCGGTTTGCTTTCGACCCACATTCTCCCGCCTTCATTTTCTACCAGGTTCTTAGTGACATAAAGATTGGTCATCACCTGGTTTAATTTCTCCTGTTGATCAGCTGTTAAATGATCGTTTAAAACGGCGGCTATTTCATCCGGGAAATAACCATCTCCCTGATCGGCGATTTTTATGTGTGCAAAATGTTGGCTCTGATCTTCCTCGTAAATTTGAGTGCGGATGATGATCTCACCTTCGGGTTTGGTTTCTGTAATAGCATTTGCCACTAAAAATGAGAAGATTTCCTTAAAGAGGGCATGGCTCATTAATAAGGGCGGTGGATCATCTGGTAGATCAAGTGAGGTTTTGATTTTCTTCTTCTTGATTTGGCTTTTAGCATCCTTGAGGCAGAATTGGATAGCCTCTTTTAGGTTGGCAGCTCGTTTGCTGTCTGGATCAATATCCTCCGGCACGATTTCCGCTTCCTGCACTGGAGTATCCTCCACGGGTTCTGCGGGTTTCATGGCTTCCCCTGCGGTTTGGATTTCCTTATCAATAACAGAGATATACTTCCTTAAAGATTCTATGGATTCCTTATTAGATAGATCAACCAACATTTCCAGATGGCGTTGGAGTGTATTGCTCTGCAGGCGGAGTTGTCCATGTTGTGTGGTTAAGAAATCCTGATCCAGTAGAAGGTTTTGATGCTCTTTGGATAACATTGCCATCTCATCTTTAAGATTTTGTTTATCCTGAGTTAGTTGGGTCAATTTGGATGACAGGTCCCGGATAGTGTTTTTTACACTATCAGATTCTCCGTCTTGTGATGTCAGGTGATGGTTAAACGCGGCGACATACAGCAGGGAGAGTAATCTTAAATAGTCCTGGTCTGCTTTGGTCCAGGGACGGTTTGAGAAGGGTGAGAAAAGTACCACACCGATGGTTTTATTGGTACCGGGAACAAGAACCGGAGAAGCCAGTAGGTGCCCCGGTTTGGATAATTGAAGCATCTTGGATAAGTGGGATAAATCCCGTGATGTGCTGCTGGCTGGAATGTGGAGCATTTTCCCCTTTTGTATATAGTTGGTTAAAAGAGGAATGCTTTTACTTTCCAATGTCAAGGCTTGCAGCGGTTCTTCCCGGATCAAATCATAGCCGGCAATAATTCTGGTTTTTCCGTGTTCATCCGGTGTATCAATCACCAGGGTGAGGTCAGCCAGGATAAGGCTGGAAGTGCATTGGGCGATTTTATACAAAATTCCCGCAGGATCTTTTTCATCAAATAATCTCTGAATTAGCTCCAAGTTTTTAAAGTCAACGCTCGCCCTGGTCCGATCCAGATCATCATCCTCGTCTGGATCCTGGGCAAGCATGTCCCCGACAGGAAAGCGTTCCCCAAGCAACAGCAGAATTGGATAGGCGGCCAGCTGCGCCAGGTGCAGTGGATCGATACTTGAACTCAACAGGGATAAGAGGGACCCGATAATGAGGATGCCGCCCATAAATAATCCATAGTGCCAGAAATTCGGCTTACGGATATAAATCAATCCACAACCGATCACCAGGAACGATATTGAAATACCCTGCCAGAAAGCCATTGATCCATAAAACCCTTCCAGAAGAGTTGGGAGGAAAATTGTTTGGGCAGTAATAAAAACTGCAATAAGAACAATCAGGATCAGGACAGTTGGATCCAATCTCTGGCTAGGCTCTGGAAAAGCCCATAACCAGAGAATTAGCAATATGCCAATTAACGTTGTGCCTTGGTCCAATACCAGGAGCTGTAGGGTGAATCCCGGGTCTGTCTGATAGGTGAAGTAGGTGAATAAAAAGACCAGCAACCTTAATACCGTTAATCCAATTAATCCCTGGATCATGCGGAATCCCTGGGGGAATCTTCCCTGCTGCCATTTCCGGATAACCTTAACCAGGGCAGCAGCACAAATCAGGATGATCAGCAGAGAATACCCCAAGTAGGTCATTGGTAACTGGGTTGGATTTGATGCGGTTTGAATTAGGTTCATAAGCACACCTTCCTGAATTATAGCACGGGTTCAGATAGGGGAAAATGATCCACTTCTTTCTTAAGTACAAGCAAAATATCGCTCAAGGATAGGGAAATAATCATCGCAAAGGTCGGAAGGTTGACAAAAACCCAAGTCAGGGTAAAATTGCACCTGCAAGAGTAAATTTGCCGAAGTGGCGGAACAGGCAGACGCGCTACGTTCAGGGCGTAGTGGGCTTTACGCCCATGTGGGTTCGACTCCCACCTTCGGCACACGATTAGTCTCTGACATCAAGTTAGAGACTTTTTTTTATGGTAGAGGGACTTGGTCCCTAACCTGGCAGAAATCTTGCATACTGGGTATTGATTGCGTCACCTGTGGTTGTGAGATAAGATTAAGATATGGATTTAAAGAAAGGAAAAACAATCTTTCTGGTAGGTTTTTTAATTCTGATAATCGTCTGGATGATCATGTTCGGGGGAAGAATTGCTGATTTAAACCGACTGACGGATGAATATAACCAGTCCCAGCAAACTATCGTAGCACTGACAGCCACTACCCGGGCTTTATCCACTGAAGTGGTGAGAGCAGACTCAGATGTTGCGGTGGAGGAATGGGCTTATGAAAACCGGAAATGGATCCGGGAAGGGGACCACCGGATTGCCGTGATCCCGGTGGAAGGCACACCAGTTGCGCCCACCCTAATTCCGACCCCCACCCAACAGCCCCAGAATCTATTCCGGGTCTGGTGGGAGCTGTTTTTTGACACCAAACCTTGACCGGAGTACACCCCCATGCTATAATCGGCAACCTACAATTAACGCGGGGTAGAGCAGTGGCAGCTCGTCGGGCTCATAACCCGGAGGTCCTCAGTTCGAATCTGAGCCCCGCTACTAAAAGCACCTTTTATGGGTGCTTTTTGGTTTAAAGGCACATTTGATT
>JBARSF010000006.1:0-2657 GCA_049644605.1 Anaerolineales bacterium
ATCATCACCTCTCCCGGCGACTATGCAGATGAAACTGAATTTTACATAAATATCATCAAAGAGAATTCTGAGATTGAAACTAAAACCTTGCTTCATTTAGGCTGTGGAGCAGGTGGCAATGACTACATTTTCAAGAAACACTTCAAGGTAACAGGAGTGGGCATCAGTGAAGAAATGCTCGGGATTGCCAGAGAGATAAATCCAGAAGTCACTTACTTGCATGGCGACATGCGAAACATTGACTTGAAGGCATGCTTTGATGCTGTAGCCATTCCCGATTCCATTGACTATATGGCTACACTGCCAGAACTCGAGCTCACGATTGGTGCGGCCTCCAAGCACCTAAAGCCAGGTGGCGTACTCTTGATTGTTGCGAAGACTCGTGAAGAGTTCCGGGAAAACAACTTTTGTTATACGGGCGCTAAAGACGACGTAGAGATCACCATTTTCGAGAATAATTATATTCCCAAAACAGATCGCTCAACCTATGAAGCAACCCTTGTCTACCTGATTAGGAAGCAATGTAAATTGAGCATTCATACCGATTGCCACATATTGGGCCTTTTTTCGCAAACGGAATGGCTTTCTCTCATAAAGGGTGCAGGACTTGAAGTTATGCAGAGGAGGCTGGACGGCGCCTATGATCGTTTTATTCTGGGGGAAGGGGAATATCCTATGCAGGTGTATGTTGGTCTTAAGCCAACATAACTGAGGCTCATGAATTACAGATAACGATTTTGATAACCAGCTTGAAACCGCTGTTGTGAGGAGCGACCAAGCTGATATTGTCACAAGACCTTGAAACCCGCAATCAATTCAATTCTGCCTCGCGGTTTCAAGACTGGTTCATCATTTTGTTGGTTGGCAGGACAAGAATAACCAATTTTTGTTGAACAATATTGGTGGTAGGCGCTGCTTCCCTCCTACTGACCGTTAGACTCTTCTGCTTCTTTTCCCAGCAAGAACGATGTAGCCTTGCTGTTGACAATTTCTGTCTGCGAAATGGTCAGATCATGACTTGCATTCGGAATCACTCCGGTGACTATTGATGGGGCCACCGTTTGCAGGCGATGCACCGCTTTATTTGCCGGATATATTACCTCATTTTCACCGACCAGGAAGAGTACCGGAATTGTTAAGCTCCCAAGCTCCTCATCTGTAAGAACTGTTGGAGCAATAGGCATTCTGAACCTGAAACAGTTCATCGCCATCAAGGCGTCATTCATCCAGTTCTCCAGCATTCGCTTGCTGTATTGGTCACCCTTTTTCACCAGGTCCCGGCACATCCAATTGGTCAGAAAATGTGTCATGAAGAACTTGTGAGGTGGCAAAGCCCCGATGATTCCTCGCCAGGCCCATGCCCCGGGCAGTGGGAAGATTGTGGAGGCAGGTGCGGCCATAACCAAGCCGCTCAACCTGTCCTGGTGACGAAGCGCGTATTGGCTCGCGAGCCATCCTCCGAAAGAAAGTCCCATCAAGTTGATGCTCTCCCCGAGTTCCAATTCCGTAAACAGCTCATCCAGCCATTCTACGAGATCGCTCGCATCCACCACCGGACGAGTGTTAACGCTGCGTCCGACATCATAGATATTGTCAACCGCATAGATCCTGAAGTGTGGCACAAGCCCCTGAATATTCGGGAGCCAGATCAATGAGGAGGCAAAGCCTGATGGAAGCAGCACAAGCGGGGGAGCGTTCTCCTCACCGTATATTCTCACGCAGGTCTTGCCATAGTGAGTTGTAACATACTCTGTTAACGATGGTATTGGTCCTTCCTTCGCTCGCTCATCGTAGTAGGCGTGATATTGCTGCTGTGCCCCCCTTGTTTTAAAAGGATAATGTACAGGCAATTCGGAGTAGTCCGGTCCTTTGAATAGCGACTTCAGGTACCAGACCGCAAGTCCCAGCCCGAATACCACACACACCACGAAAGCAATAAGAATGTTCATCCAATAAACCTTTTCTAATTTCTACCAACTATTAATATACAGTATGCTGTATATTAATAGTTGGCAATATTTTAAATCAGCAGAAAATATAAAATCTATGTATTAACATCAAGGAGGGCGGTAGCATGACGCCATTATCAATCGTGTGCATAGTCCTTGGATGTTATTATGCAGGCATAAGATTTCCGCTGGCTATTGCGCCGAATAAAACAGTCAAGTTGTTAAGAGTATTTTGGGGATCAGAAACAAGCACACGTATTTTTGGCATTGCATGGCTTATTCCCTGAATAATTGCTGTTTATTTTTCCTTTCAATCGGATATTAGTCTATCTAAGGTAATTTCAATTTGGGGAATAATAGGAATTATATTTTCCCTATATATCACTATTATTGCGTCTAAATATAGTAAACAAATGAAAACAAGAATAGATAATATTACTCCTGGGATTCGAGTATTTGCATTATTGACCTCTTTTTTAGGTGTATTTCTTATTTATCTAGGGATCAAAGTTTTTTAATTATAATAACCTGCAAATCTGTCCGCATTTAAAAAATAGTATCATTCATTGGCCTGCCTTAGACTATTTGCCAACAAATGTTTCCAGCGGAGCCGCTTCTCGCCCCGCTGAAACAGGCGTTAGATAATGCAGAGGCATTACCTGTAAAAATGCAGAACAGGATTGACAATAAGAAGTTAGAGGAGTTAAG
>JBARSF010000007.1:0-94692 GCA_049644605.1 Anaerolineales bacterium
ATCAAAATCTGTCCCGACCAGACCAAAAAAGCTGGTATTTGCCCGGAAATATAGATAACCTCCGATACCTATTACTGCGAGTAAAAGAATCAGTCCGCAGGACAGCGGTAAAGAAATAAGCCATTCCAAAAACAACATTGTCAAACCACCCAGACGGGAGGTTTTTTTAGTTTTTTCTTGGGCTGACTCTGGTTTTACGGTGGAGGCTTCGGGAGTTGAACCCTCAGTATGTTCCTGTAATTGGTTAAGTTTGTTGAGATACTTGAGTGCCCCCTGATGGTTTGGATCCAAAGAGAGGATCTTTTTTAATATCGTGCGTTTTTCTTTTTCGTTGGCAGCTACTTCCAGGGCCCAGGTCCAGGCCGTCAGATTTGACGGATTTTCCTTAACTTCTGCCAGGAGTAATTTACGCGCCTGAGAATAATGATTATTCTTGAGTGCCTTAATTGCAGCTTTCAGTCGACGATCGTTTATAGCGGCCATTTGAGCAGTAAGTCAAATCCTTTATAGTCCTGGAAAAGAACGATTTCCAGAACAAGTAAATCATATCATGAAAAAGATTAGTATGATCTACCTGTTGGTCCGATAAATTGGACGCGCTAAAGAGAGTTTTGGATTACGAAAGGCTGTACTGATATCAGTTAGAAAATTTTACCAAACAATCATTTGTGAATCTAACTTGAATGCTGTAACCTGAACTTGCTACCTGCGATAGAAAAGTAAATTTTAATGGGCTGGTAGAATTACTTCCAATATTCCTTGCCGTACCTGTCCATCCGGAATTAATGACAATTGATGTTGGAGGAGCAGTTTGATCCCAGATTTTTGAGGTTCCTAAAAATATTTTATCCAGACTATCATTACCAGCTGGCCAGTTCAGGCTTATCTGCGATATTGATATCATGGTTGGAGAGCCATTATTAATATTTATGGTCACTTTTTTGGTATCAGTTGAAAAGTTAGTAAGAGAGAGGGAACCGCAGGAGGGAGATGTTGTATTTGTTGGTGGGGGTTGCGTGAAGGTATTTGCCGGCGGAGGTGTGAACGTAAAGGTTGGTGAGGGTTGAGAGGGAGTGCTGGATGGGGTTACGGGTGATTCTGTATTGGTAGGCATGCCTGGGATGTTTGTTTTTGTTGGGGATAACACAGTTCCTGTAGGTCCAGGGATGGTGCTCGTAGCAGAAAATGGTGTGGAGTCTGTCGGTGAAACACCTGAGGCAGTGGTCGTAGGTTCGTCCGGGATTGACGATGGAATATTTGTGGCTGCCTGAGGGGTAACTGAAGCCACATCAGAGAAAAAATTATCATTCGCCTGGGTCATTCGTTGTGTCAAAGATTGTGCATCCGGGTTATCATCCCAGATCGCATCGATGGCCAACTGCAATTCCACGGGTGCGATTTGCATAAAAGCAGGATCTTTTGAATAATCGGCTTGCTTGACGGAATGCATTTGAACTGGAAAAGGAGTGCTTTTTGCCAGTAATGAACCAAAATTGCTATAAATAGCCCAAACAAAAACTAAGGCCAACAGAATTAAACTGACGGCAATGAGAATTACGCGAGCGTCTCTATTTTTTTTAAGGAAAAGGGAATATTTATTTAACATCGATTTTGAACGAACGTTAGTAAATTACTGAATAATATCCTTCTTGCTAGTGTAAACCATGGCTATTGACCTTCTACAAAATGCTTAAGGAACAAATCCACAATCTGGGGATCAAAATGTTTACCGCGATTTTCAAACAAATATTGAACAGCTTGATCTTTTTTCCAAGCTTCCCGGTAGGGGCGACTTGACAGCAGCGCATCATAAACATCGGCGACTGCAAATATTCTGGCAGACAAAGGTATCGCTTTCCCTTTTAGACCGTAAGGGTATCCTGTCCCATCCCATTTTTCATGATGATAGAGGGGGATTTCCATCGCGGGTTGCAGGAAATGAATCGGCTGGAGCATATCTACTGACAGGAGTGGATGTTTTTTCATCACAGTCCATTCTTCTTCTGATAAAGGCCCTGTTTTACTCAGGATCTCATCCGAAATGCCGACTTTGCCTATATCATGAAGCAGGGCTCCTCTGCGAATATTTTCCAGGTCAGGTTTTTTAACATCCATGAGTTCAGCTAGTGTAAGAGCCATTTCAACTACCCGCCTGCTGTGTTCGTCTGTGTCGTGATCTCGAAGAGATAATGCACGTGACCATCCTTCCAGGCTGTTGTCATATGCTTCCAGGATCTCGCTTTGAGTTGTTTCAAGGCTTTTTAACATATCGTTAAAAGAGCGTGTTAAGACAGCCACTTCATTGCTCCCTGGCGATTCAAATTTAACCAGGTAATTTCCTTCTGCTACTTGTTCCGATGCTCTGGCTAGGCTTTCAAGGGGTTTTGAGATTCGATTAGCGAGGCGATAACCAATTACTAATATTAATAAAATAAATACTCCCAAAGCGATAAATATTTGAGTGCGGGTTACCCAGTTGGTGTGCACCAGGTAATTCTGGGGCAATGCTGATCCCAGGATACCGATGTCCTCATCATTACGAACTTCCCAGGGACCCAGGAGTTCTGTATAATTTATTTCCGCAATGGTTTTATTATTTGTGAGTGAATAGTCATCCTGTGAAGGGAGGACTGTTGAGAGCAGCTCTGGAGTTAGTCCTTGATTGGCTATAAATGTAGTTGCCAGGACCTGGCCGTTGAAATCATAGATCGTGGTTTGAGCCAGGGTAGCTTCACGCATTTCCTGCACCAAGCTTAGTAAGGATTTTCCGACCAGTGCAGCTCCGACCAATTTGCCTTGATCATAAAGGGGGCCGGAAACATAGAAAGTATATCCCCAGGGAGGATTAATAGCTGCAGCGGATTTATCTCCAAAATCATCAGATTGTCCGCCCAGTACCCGAGTGATAAAGTCAGTAGTAGTGAAGACATCGCCTCCGGTAGAGGTGAGATAATCTTCAATAGAGCTTCCAGTCCGATGACGTAACGAATATATGGTGGAACCAGATAGATTTAAGATTTCTATGTTTTCAACCTGGGCGTTTACTGCGAGCGGATAGATCAGTCGGTGGAGATTATTCACCTCTTCGTTTTCGACTTCAGATGCAAGTCCGGTTGTATTGGCCACTAATCGCAAAGTCTCAAGAAGGCGATCTTCTTCTAGAACCATCCACTCAGAAGATAATTTTCCCGCTTCAACAAGCTGATTGGCAAAACGTTCTTCTGCTGAATCAAATACAATCCGAGTAGTGATATAAGTTACAGCCAGGGTAAAAAACAACGACAGAATCAGGTATGGCAGACTAATTTGGAATCGGATGGGATAGGTGAGGCGGCTTTTCTTCTGGACTGATTCGAGAATATCTAATTTTGACAACTTGCCTTTAAAAGCCTTTGAAACCCTCTCTGCCGTGAAGGGCCTAGTAAGAACCTGCCAATTAATGAGTTCGGGAAAATACGATTTGGGCAAACTAGCTTTCGAAGAAAATGTAAATAGAAGTTCGGTTTTATTAAATCTATCCTTCAGCGTCTTGAGGGATTTTGGCCACTTGGATCCAAACAGTGTGATGTCAAATAGGATCAGATCTGGCATAGTGATCTGAAGTTGGCTGCTGGCATTTTTAAGAGATGAAGCTGTGTAAACCTCATCTCCCCATTCTCTAAAAATGCGGGATAATTCATCAGACGTGTTTTGATCAGGTTGAATAATCAGTACTGATCGATTCATAAAAACCACCGAAAATCCAATTTGAATCCGATCGGCAAAATCTCTAACCTGTAAATGACAGTTTTGTTTTAATTATAATGGGGATATCAGGAAGAATACATTTACAAACAGCTTACAGCCGGGATGAATTTAAGGAGTAGAAAACTGGCTGGAGAAACTCCCGGTTTGGTTCGCAGAAATAAATTTGTTAGATTGCTAGGAGAGATAAACGGTTGATTTCGTTTGTATTATTTAACAAGATAATGAGGAATTATGATTCGAATTACAGACCTTATCCTCCCCTTTGATCATTCAGAATCCGACCTGGAGTCTGCAATCCGGAGGGTTTTAGAGATTAAACCGGAAGAGTTAAAATCAATAAAAATAATTAAAAGCAGTTTAGACGCCAGGAAAAAACATAAAATACGCAGGGTCTTTACAGTTCAGGTAGAAACAACCGGTGAAAAAGAGATCCTGGATAGACACGCAAAGAATCAACAGGTCAAAAAAGCCGAAGTGGCAGTATATGCTAGCCCGGTCCTCATAAGGAAAACAGGAACACATCGTCCCTTGATCATTGGAACCGGGCCAGCTGGACTTTTTGCTGGCTTGATCCTGGCTGAGGCCGGATTAGGGCCGCTGATATTGGAAAGAGGGAAACCAGTCAAGGAGCGGACACAGGATACCTTCCAGTTCTGGAAAAATCGGAACCTGAATACAGAATCAAATGTTCAGTTTGGAGAAGGCGGAGCAGGCACTTTTTCAGATGGAAAACTGCAAACCAGGGTGAAGGATAAGGTCAACCGGGACAAAAAGGTTTTGAATGAACTTGTTATAGCCGGGGCCCCGGAAGAAATTCTTTATGAAAATAAACCCCATCTTGGAACAGCCAATCTGGTTAATATTGTTCAATCTCTCAGGGAAAAAATCATCAGATTAGGCGGAGAATATAAATTTCTGAGCCGGGTTGATGATTTGATCTTAGAAGGAGAACTAATCAAGGGTGTGCTGTTGGACAGCGGAGAGGAAATCCATAGTGATACTGTGTTCCTGGCAACCGGGCACAGTGCCAGGGATACATTCGAAATGTTGGACAGGAGGGGAGTAAAACTTGAAGCCAAACCATTTTCGATTGGTTTCCGAATTGAACACCCCCAAATATTAATTGATCAAAATCAATACCGGCAATATGCTGGGCATCCACGGTTGAGAGCAGCGGATTACCAACTGGCACACCACAGCAGTTCAGGGAGAACAGTATACAGCTTTTGTATGTGTCCGGGCGGGACAGTAATTGCAGCCTCCTCTGAACCAGGTATGGTGGTGACCAATGGGATGAGCCAGTATGCCAGGAATGAAATCAATGCCAATAGTGCGATTGTAGCGGAAGTCTACCCGGCGGATTTTGGTAACGAACCTCTGGGGGGAATAGCGTTACAACGGTACTGGGAGAGAATAGCCTATCAGATCGGCGGTGGGAATTATGATGCTCCCTGTCAATTGGTTGGAAATTTTTTATCTGGAAAACCATCCACAGCACTGGGAACTGTGACGCCGTCCTATCAGCCTGGGATAAAACTAACGGACCTAAGGGAATGTTTACCTGGCTATGTGATGGGGGCAATTCTGGAAGCGCTGCCAGAATTTGAAAAGAGGATCCAGGGTTTTATTTGTGATGATGCCGTATTGACCGGTGTGGAAACCCGTACATCTTCTCCAGTGCGGATAATTAGAGGAAAAGACTATCAGAGCATATCTGTTCGAGGGTTATATCCAATTGGCGAAGGCTCTGGATATGCTGGGGGTATCCTTTCCTCAGCAATGGATGGCATAAAAGCAGCTGAAGCGTTTATTGATAGGGTTCAGGGGGAATGATGGGATTACGGTATAAAATATTTCATTTTTCAAGCGAAAGCAAGCATGAATATTACCCCTGGTTGACGCTGGTAACCTGTAAAGGATATAAAGAAAGGATCGAAAGATATTCCTACCGTGTAATTGTTCGAGCAATTTTGGTTGAAGCAAAATGAGGGAAGATCCTCTAGAACGGAGTTGAATACTCAACAATAAAACTAAGACAAAAGCTTAGTTTTTATGTTTTTAATACTTATTGGATAGTTATTCAAGTTCTTTCTTTAGATCTTCACAACCCTTTGCCTGTACTTTCCCTGATAACGATGATAATTGATATATTGCAGTCCAACTCGAGTTTCCGAGATTTTCAGTTCGTGTGTAGCCTTCGTCAAGCTCAGAAAAACTCACAATGATTGGATCCAGGTGGTGTTCTCCAACACCGGTATACCATTGAACTGTAAATCCGGGATCACTAACGCAGGAAGAAGTACAGGTCGCCGGTATACCCACATGGGCGATATTTAAATTTAGAAGACAATCTTCGCTTATGAAACCATTTATTATATACCCAACAGTCCCTGAGCAATCCAGGATGCATCCTCCGTCATCTACCACAGTGACAGTTTGCTGCCCTTCAGAGGTATGACCGTAAAGCACATCTTCAAATCCTATCACCTCAATTAAGACCAGGTCCTCTTGAGTATAATCTACGCCTTTTTCTGATACTTTGTTCACCCGGTAGATGTGCAATTCCAGCATGAAATCGGCCCCTTCTTTATCCTCTGGTATGTCCGCCTCAATCTTAACTTCAGGGAGCACAAAAGTATCAGAGTCGGGGATCTGGTCTGAGTTCTGCTGGATGGCTTGGCTCCCTCCTGGAAATTGGCAGCTGGAGGTGAAAATAAGGACCAAAAGGATTGATAAATAAGGACCGGATTTACTGAGTAACGTTATCACGAGATTACCCTCCTTAGGATTTTTCAGGAAGATAATGCGGTGACGAAATCATTAATGGTTATAGTCTTGAGGGTTTTTGGGTAGCAGACGGTGAAGGTCTCTGGATATTGATCATACCATGACCGGGTTAAGCAACTAAAATCAGTTTTTTCGAAATAGGAGTAATAAAACAGTAAAATATATTTCTATTTTTATGAATTTTGCGGAAAATAATCGTTTATTTTGATTATTTTCCCCCTTAAGAAATGTTCATCCTGATATTAAATTTGTTTTATATTTTGAAATGTGGAAAATACTCAATCTAAGGAAATGGGAGTCCAATCATAGCAAAGGATGTTTTTCAATATAAGATTTAAAAGAGGTTAATATCCTGATAAGGGTTTTGCTGTCTTCTTTTCCCAGATAATTGGTAATGTCTGAAATTTTAGTTTGAGCTTCCTCCAACAGGGACTCAGCCAAGCGTTTCCCTTTGACGGATAAACTGATCAAGACGAGATTTTAGCACTTCAGGCGTGATCTGTTCCGAACGCCACCCTCGTGAATTCTAGGGAAAACAGGGCTCAATCGTTGTACATTCAACAAAATCATAATTTGAGCTCTGTGAACGGTAAAGAAGTGCTGGCACCACTTTGTTCAGAATTCAAACCTATATAAATTTAATCTCAACATCAGCGCGATTCAATTAAATTAACGATGAGATAGCTGTTTAGGTTACATTTGAAAGGATGCTGTGTGCTGGAGCTAGCTGACGCCTCGGTCGTCGCTCACTTTGCATAGGCTGCCGATCATCAGACAATTGTGATTTTAATCAAGGTGATAATCAGGGAATCAAGCCAACCGAAAGCTTACCAGGGCACAAGGCTTTTCCAGTAAAAAAATTAGATCCTGATTTTTCATTCTAGAAAATAACTCCTTTCCTGAAGCCGTGTTTTCGATAATATAATTTATATGTGAAAATTTTAAGGAGCGAGTATGAGCATAAAAAGAATTATAAAAATTTCGTTAATTGGTTTTGCTGCATTAATCATTGTTGGTGTCTTGGGGATGCTAGTTTGGGCAAAATCAGGAACACACGAAGCACGAATGGTTGCATTGTCAGCGCTCGAATCAACTGATAGGGTAACAATAACACAAGATAAATTGATTGTTTTTGAACCCGTTGAGGAGACGGAAACCGGATTGATTTTTTACCCAGGTGGCTTGGTAGAGCCAGCCGCTTACTCGCCTATTTTGCATCAAGTCGCAGAAGAAGGTGTGCTGGTAATTATCACCCCCATGCCATTAAACTTGGCTATTTTAAACACAGGTGCTGCCAATGCCGTGATTGAGGCTTATCCTCATATTTCAACCTGGGTCCTTGCTGGGCATTCGTTAGGTGGCGCATCAGCAGCTATATATGCGGAGAACAACCCGACAAGAATAGATGCCATCGCATTGTGGGATTCTTATCCAGCCAATAATGCCGACTTATCCGATAACAGCATTTCAGTAATTTCTATTTTTGGCACCACGAATAATTTTCCAAATACCGAAAACTTTAATGACAATAAGTACCTGTTACCCGAAGGCACAATATTTATCGGAATAGAAGGTGCAAATCATGCTCAATTTGGTGATTATGGCCCCCAAAAGGGTGATGTGATTGCATCAATGAGCTTAGCCGAACAACATGAACTGGTGGCCAAAATTATGCTGGATTTCATCAACCCATAATCAATAATAAAAAAGCCACTTCTGCCCAATACCATTCTATTATTTTTAGAATCAAAACCAAGATATAATAAAAAATCGCCCAAGGTCAACTTGGGCGGTTTTAGTACCCCCACTGCGACTCGAACGCAGGTCTTCGCCTCCGGAGGGCGACACTCTATCCACTGAGCTATGGGGGCTCGAGCATTATTCTATCAGAACAAGAGGCCAGGGACAAGATTGTTAAAGCAAGGAGTATGGCGTTTCCCGATAGTGAGAGGAGTTCTGAACCAGGGTCTGGATGTAATTCACTTTTTCTGCGCCAAAATTGCCAACTAAATCCTCAACGGGAATTTGGTTCTCCAATCCCCACAGGATCAAATCCGCATCCTGGAATGATCCCAATAATTCACCCTTATCATCTAAACCTGGAAGGACGTCAGGGTCTGCTTTTTTAATGCGGATTTCCTCTGGCAAGCCCAGGTGTTCTGCCAGGAGGATTAATTGGCTGCGGTAAAGATGAAGGATGGGCATCACGTCTGCGCAGTGATCGCAGCCCCATTGGGTAAAGGTGCCGGTCATCCATTCTGTTTTGTTAGCGGCACCAATCACCAATCCCCGGGACTGTTCCGCTTCTTTATACAACAGGACCATCCGCACTCGGTGTTTGGCGCAGATATAGGCATTGCCCCGGGCAACCCAGGGACCTCCGCTGGATCCCAGCCTTGTGGAAAGGAATTCGCCATTTGTTTGACTTAAGAACTCCCGTTTTCCAAATTCAATGGCTATTGTTTTTAGTTTTCTGCCGGGGATAAAACGGAGCGGCAGCAACCGATAGACTCCCAGTTTCCTCAGAGTAGGGGAGATTTTTACCATATTAAGATTAATACCCAAATGACTTGACAGGATTAGGGCATGTTTACGATGAATTGGCTTGCTGTCTATTTCAGGTAAATAATATGCTTTAACGCGACCTTTCCCCAGGCTGTGGACAGCCAGAGACGCCGTTAGAGACGAATCCAGGCCACCACTCAGTCCCAATACGGCTATTTTCCGGTTCAATCGTTGAAAATTGCCCTTAATGAATTCAGAAATTTCATTTATTGACTGTTGAGGATCAAAATCCAGAGCTGATTGGGTCCAATCCATTTTGTTCCTTTTTGAGTATAGAAAAGATAAAATCTGATTAAATTGTTTCGGCTAATTGTGTAAGTTCTGCCCTTAAGCGGGAAATTTCCGAAGCCGTTCCGCTCTCGTCACCATGCCTGCTGAGTTGGCGTTTTTTGTGCATCAGGTCACCGCAAACCTGGTAAAAACGCCGGATAGGATGATAATTCCCAGCCATCCTGGCCTGGAAGAATACTATGCTTTGACGCCAGGCGGAGCAGGCAATTTGGTACTGGACAGAAGAGAGCAATTCCTGATCAAATTCTGGGGTTAAATATTCTTTCATCCAGTGTTGTTCCCGGCGAATAAGCAGGATAATTAATACGAATAACCCTATATACCCGATCCAATCCCAAATAGCAGCCAAGGTCAGACCGGGTTGATTGTTTAAAAGCGAGGCTAATAGATTATGAAAAAAATGAAAGCTTACTGCTAATAACCAACCAAAAATTGGGGCGATCAATTTCCAGGCCGCTTGGGTAGACCGCCTGGAAACTGCAAATCCCAGGCCGATAAACGCTGTATAAAAGGGATGCTGCCAGCCAACCATTAATACCCGGATCAGGGTTAGATCTAATAAGCCTTGCCAATTATTCTCCAGGAAGCCCAGCTGATGGATATACCAGATGTTTTCTGTGGCTGCAAAACCCAGGGCAGTAACGGCACCATAGACAACGCCGTCTAAGAGGGAATCAAATTCGAACCGAAAGATCAAAAATACAACTAACACAGCCAGTCCTTTTAACGTTTCTTCGACTGCGGGCGCAACCAGGGTTGACAAGGTCAGCTGGGTTGCAAATTCAGATTGGGTGATCAGATAAAGCCCCATGCTGGATAGTGTGTTAATCATGAAAGCAGCACCTGCGGCAATAACAGCGCCCCATAGAAAAACCCCCACCAGCAGATGTAAAGGTTCTTTTTCATACCTGTCTAAAAAGTACAATAACCAGGCATAAAGGAACATGGGGACGATACCGGCTATGACGGAAACCAGGAGACCCATCAGGTTTGATCTCCTTCAGATTCCAGGATAATGGATGTCCGGCAGATTCGAGCTTGATCACGAGGAATCCCCAAAGCTGCTACGATTTCATCCGGACGACCGGTGGCTCCTGGAAGGATTACCAGCGTTGTGAGCAGCTCATCGGGCCCAGTATTGTTGCCAGCTGTACAGGTCAGGCTTTTCACCAAGGGACGGAGGTCGTAAGTTTTTCCTTTGCGTTCCCTTTTAAGAGTTGCGGTGTTGAGCAGATCTTTCACCTTTTTGCCCAAGTTGGGAAACCGGGAGTTGAGAGTGATGGAATAAGATGCGGCTAAAACAAGGGAGGGAAGCTTAAAACCAAATATGTCTTTGATCTCCAGGATGGTATTGATTTGTAATCCCGGGGGAAGAGCTTTTTGAAGAGCAGCTTGGATTTCTGCCACAGGTATAATTTCAGATAACCAGAAATCGCCAATTTCACCTGTGCTGATCAAGCCCAGCGGCAGTGGTGCAGCCAGGGTCAGAACCGGCCGGGGTGAAAAACCCTCACTGTAAGATAGAGGCAGGCCAGCACGCCGAAAGGTTCGCTCCCAGGTCAGAATCAAATCAAGGTGACCGGTGAACCGCATCGCGTCAGTTTTTGAAAAGTAGATTCGAATTCGCTGTTTTTTCATTCCTTGTTTCCGGTGAAGAAGCCCCTTTTTAACAGATCACTTTTTCACTTCAGGGCATAACCAGAGAGGTCCAGGATTTTGATGACGGAGATCGTTATAGGCGGGAAGAATACCACAGGCGTAACAATCACCACGGCAATCGGGGCGGATTTTACCTTCTTGGCTCAAATCATAATCTTGAATTAGAACGGACTTTTTTACTCCGGAATGAATATGATCCCAGGGAAAAGATTCGTCAGTTTCGCGTTCCCGGGTCGTGTAAAAATCGGGATCAAGGCCAACCGCAAGGAAAGCGTCCTGCCAGCGTTGGTAATTAAAGTGTTCATTCCAGGCATCAAACTTTGCACCCATTTTCCAGGCTTGGTGGATTACATCGGCCATTCGGCGGTCTCCCCTGGATAACCAGGCTTCAAAATGAGTCTCCTGGGGATCATTCCAATTTAATTTTAGACCTCTACCGCGAATTTCTTTTTGAAGCAGGGTTAGTTTAGCAGAAATATTCTCTTCGGTGTCGACGCCAACCCATTGAAAGGGGGTGTGGGGTTTTGGAACAAAAGTACTCACGCTGACATGGACTTGAGCCTTATTGCCGATGATCATTTTCCCCTCGCTAAGTACTTTTCGGGACAGATCGGCGATTGCCTGGACATCTTCCAGGGTTTCTGTTGGGTGGCCAATCATAAAATATAGTTTGATAGTATGCCAACCGTGCTGGTAGATTTCCCGGGAAGTGTCCAGTAATTGTTGGTCGGAGATGGGTTTATTAATGATCTTTCTCAAACGTTCTGAAGCTGCTTCCGGGGCAAGTGTAAAACCACCCCGGCGTTTGCCGGCTAGGGCATCCATGAGTTCCACGGAGACGCTTTCAATGCGAAGAGAGGGCAGGGATACTGAAATATTTTTATCAGTGTATTGGGTATTGATAGATTGAATCAGGTTTATTATATTCGTATAGTCAGAGGAAGATAAAGATAATAAACCGATTTCTGAGTAGCCTGTATTGGGGATCAGCTCTTCCATGGCTTGAAGGATATCTTCTGTTGACCTCTCCCTAACCGGCCGGGTCACAATCCCGGCCTGGCAGAAGCGGCAGCCCCGAGTGCAGCCGCGCATAATCTCCAGGGGCGCCCTGTTATGAACTGTGTCGATGTAAGGAACAATAAATTTGGTAGGCGGAGGCGGCAATTTTCCAACGATTCTTTTCCTAATAACATCCGGGATACCTGGATAAAGCTTCTCAAGATGAGAAAAGGTTCCCTGGGGGTTGTAATAGGCCTGGTAAAAAGAAGGAATATAGACCCCATCGATAAGGCATAATTCCTGCAGAACTTGCTGTTTGGGCAATCCTTGGAGTTTGCTTGTCTGAAAACTTTCCAAAATTTCCAGAATCACTTCTTCCCCTTCACCAACAACAAAGGCGTCAGTGAATGGGGAAACTGGTTCAGGATTAAATGCAGCATGGCCGCCAGCAATCACCAGGGGATGTTCAATTGAGCGGTCTGCTGAAAAAAGAGGCAGTTGCGCGAGGTCAAGGGCATTTAAAAAATTGGTGTATAGGCTTTCATAAGGCAGCGAAACGGCCAGGATGTCAAACTCTCTAAGAGGATGTTTTGTTTCCAGGGAATATAGCGGGACTCCTTCTGCTCGCAAGGCTTTTTCCATGTCAGTCCAGGGCAGGAAAACTCTCTCGGCCGCAAATCGGGGGTGCTGGTTGATCAAATCATACAGGATCATCAATCCTAAATTGGACATTCCCAGATCGTAAATTTCAGGAAATAATAGTGCAATTCGAACATCCACAGAATGCCAATCTTTAACAACCTGATTTAACTCTCCTCCGGTATAGCGACCTGGAGACTGGACTTGGAGCAGGATTTTTTCTAAATTTCCGAGAAATTGATCTTTTTCCATAGGCAAAAAATAGACAAAATAAATGGATTGCTCGGCGATTATACCAAAGCTGGATTTAAAAAAAGAAAGTTCCAGGGAAACCGCCTGGAACTCTTGAAACTTAAAATCAAGGGATTATTCCAGGATCCAGGGATCTAGAGCTCGGTCCCAATCCAGGAGTTCCCGATCAGAGAACCAGAGAGCTACTTCTTTCTCTCCATTTTCTGGCGTATCAGAAGCGTGAGTAAGGTTGCGTCCAATCTCCAATCCAAAATCATGGCGAATAGATCCAGGAGCAGCATCAGTGGGCCTGGTTGAACCCATAGTTTGACGGACTGCTGCTACAGCGTTTGGTCCATCCCAGGCCATCGCCATCACCGGAGCAGAGGTGATGTAATCGAGCAAAGTTCCATAAAATGGTTTATCTCTGTGAATCCCATAGTGTTCCTCAGCGAGTTCACGGCTTACTTGTATAAATTTCCCAGCAATTAATCGGAGTCCCCGGTTTTCAAGCCGTTTAATTACTTCGCCAATTAACCCCCGCTGAACGGCATCCGGTTTTACCAATACCAATGTCTTTTCCACAAATACCCTCCATAATTTTTTGTTTATTCTCTCTCGGGATAAGTATACATGTTTCCGCTTGAGATGGGAATACTAAAGTAAAGTTTTCTTATAATTTCAGTGGGTTAAAAAACCGAAGGGACTGTAGATTATTCCAGTCCCTTCCAGTAATTCTGAGTGAGGGAAGAATTAACGCAGCAAATCCTCCGCCTTGGAATAAGCATCCAGGGCTTCGTCCAGTCTATCTAACCGCATGTAAGCATCTCCCAGGGTTTTCATCAGGGACACATCCATGGGGTGATCGTAGGAAGCCTGGATTAAGTCTTCAATTACATCTTGTATAGAACTTTTCTTAATAATGAGATATTCGTAGTGCTCAAGTGCTTCGGTGATCTGCGAATCTGCCAATAGGCCCCGAGCTTTCGTTAAGCGCTTTTCTGGCGGCTCATCAACAACAGGAGCGGTTTCTTGTACTGGAGGAGGATCAGGAGTTTTTACTTCCCGGATGGTCACTTCTGGCTTAAGGATTTCAATAGTTTGTTCATCCGTAATCTCAGGAACTTTTAGAAGGTCTTCCAGCGTTTTATAGGGACCTTGTTTTTCGCGATAAGTTACGATTCCTTTTGCAATTTGGTAACTTATACCGAGGATGGACTCCAGCTCTGAGATTGCAGCTTTATTCAGATCAAACGGCTCTCTGGGAGATCTGGGTTGTTCGTCAGTTGTGGAGACCCAGGCATATTCCTCTTGGTCTTCTTTAGGAACTGGTGGTTTAGCATCTGCTGGAGGCTGCCCAACCTCGGATTCAGGCATATCCTCAGGTCCTTCACCTTCCCCATATCCTGCAAGCCAGGCTGGGATCTCAACGTCTTTTTCAGCGCCCCCAGCAAGTTCATCCGTGTAAAAGTCGCCTTCCAGTGGGGAGGTGGCTTTCATCCAAAGTGGCGTTTCGCCCTCTTGTTCTCCAGTGTCAGAATCAGTGGATTGGATCCAATCAGGGATCTCTTGTTCTTCTTCGGACGATTTCAATTTTTCATCAATTTCAAGATCTGCAAGCCATCCGTTGTTTGCATCATGGAAATCTTTGGGTTGTTCCTTAACCAATTCTTCTTCTTGCTCTTCAGCTTCCTTCTCCAATTCTGCCAGCCACCCGGATTCATCTTGTTCTGCCCGAGAAGGTGTAGGTTTCTCAGTTTTTTCCCGTCCTCCAGATAATCTTTCTAGCCAAAGCATAGCTGTTGTTTGAGGATCTTCCTCGTTCTTCAGGTCTTCCATCCACTTTGGTACTGTATCTCCGGGATCCAATTCATCCGTATAGCGTTTGATTTCGGCTTTGAGATTTACTTCATCACCTTGTTCAACAAATTGCTGCAGCCATAAAATCGCGGTTTCCTGGGGATCTTCTTCCTTTTTAAGATTTTCCAACCATAGCGGAACTTCAGGATCAGAGGTTTCTTCTACCGGATCCTTTAAACGATCAAGTATTCCTCCTGAAACGCTGACAGCGGGAGTTACTTCATGTAATTCTGGTTCAGGTTCTTCTTCTGGAATATCTACCTTAATGGCAGGCGATTCGGGTTCGGCAGGCACCTGATCTTCAACCAGATCAAGCTTGGCTAACCAGTCTGCGTTGTCGTCTTGCTCCTCATCTGCTCGCTCAAGAAAATCTTTCTCTTCTTCTGTGAGTGTGTGATCAGATTGACGGATGGCACTTTGCAGGGATGGAGTTAGATCCTGATCGTCAGCATCTAATTCCGCAAGCCAATCCGGCATATCTTCAGCTTGACTCCCTTGACCAGGGACTGGTGCCATGGGTTCTACGCCTGCAGGTGGAACCTCCTTTTCTAATTCACCCGTTAAGGCTTCACGAAGATCATCATCAGTTTGAGGTGTTTCTCCTTGGAGGTCAATACCTTCGAGCCATTCGAGTACTTCGCTATCTTCAGTAGGTTCAGGGGCGGCTGTTTCTGTATATCCTTCAATTGGTTCATCTCCGAGTTGGTCCAGCCAAGCAGCCGATTCTTCAAATTCACTTTCTTCTAAACTCTCATCACTTACAGCGCCGGGTTCCTTAGCACCTATCTTTGATAACCAATCCGGTATTTCTGTATTGAGTGTATCGTCAGAGGGGGAAACATCAGGGCTGGAATCTCTCTCTTCAGTAAGGGAGGGAGCCTCTTCTGGAGCTTGAGACACTTGTTCTGGGGAGGGAAGCTCTTCCTCTGTCTGGGCTGCTTTTTTTTCTCCCAGACTCTCTAGCCACGCCAAACTATCAGGTTCACTTTCCGGTTGGGGAGTTTTACCATCTTCAAATTCACCTAACCAATCTGGGATCGGGGGTTCTCCTTCCGTTTCTGCAGAATCGGAGTCAACTTCTTGGGGAGGTATTGGCGGAGAGAATTCTTCTTCAGCACCGAGATCCGATAACCAGTCAGGCATAAGGCTACCGGAATCTTCTGCGGATGGCGCATCGGGTTTTGGAGCAGATGGCATAGGATCGGGAATCGGTTTTTCTTCTTCTCCGAGTTCATCTAACCAAGAAGGTACATCACTTTCAAGAGAGTCAATTTCTTCTGGATCAAATAGCTGTTTTTCAGCAGACTGTTCGGGAATTAACTCAGCGGCAACCAGGTCCTCTGATAATTCAGCCTCACTTACATCGGCACCACTGACTTGATCTTTTTCTTGTGCATATAGGTCATCCATCCATTCCAAGTTGTCTGAAACATCTTCTGTTTTTGCAGTGTCCTCAAGAGAGATATCGGTTGGGGGAATTTCTTCATCCTCGTCCTGGGAGCGAAGACTTTCCGGCATATTTTCCAACCAGGCAATGGCTGTTTCCTGTGAGTCTTCATCAAGCTCCAGGTTCTTTAACCAGGAAGGGACATCCAGTTCGGGCTCATCCTGCTCAACTGGCTTTGTGTCAGCTGCTGGACCAGCATCAGCGGGAGGTTCGGCAGAAGTATCTTCCAGGGGTGAGATAGGAATTAAATCATCATCAATGAGTGCTGCTTTGTCCTGATCAGAGGTTGTTGACTCTAATCCCCCAGATGGCGTATCAGGTTCAAATTTATAGCCAGTTGGTGCAGCATCTTCAAGCCAGGCTGGGATCTCTGCCGGAACAATCTCATCTTCATTATCTAGATCATCAAAGACAGGTTTTGATTCGTCAACAGTCCCGCTAGATTTTTCCCAACCAGCCTCTTTCATCCAATCAGGAACCTTATCTTCCTGATCATCGCCGTTTGGGTTTTGATTTTGATCTTCAGGAAATGGAGCTTCAGTATTATCGACAGTCATAATATTCTCTTTTTCCCGGGTTGACAGAGTTAGCCAATCAGGAATATTCTCAATTTCTTCTGTTCTAGAAGCAGGTTACATTCTTCATGTTGATTTCGACCAGGGAGGGGTGCTTTCTCTGGTCTTAGCACTTATTTTTTCTTGTGACTCATCCCATTCTATCTGATCTATTGAAATCGCTCGGTCCGGTACTAGTTCCACGGTTGGAGCGTGTTCTGAAATATAGGCTTCATAGGGTGATAGGGCATATAGCCGTTTCCTGCAGATCGCCATTTCTTGTGGATGATCATGGGCTTTAAGGGATTTTGCCATGATCCGGTTTGCGATCAAATTATAAGGATATTTTGTAAGAATATCACTCGCGAGATCAATTGCATTGGCGAGCTGGTCTCCAATCAAGTAGGTTTCTGCCAGTAGAGTTTTAAGGTCGTATCTATTCGGATATTCACTTATCGCTGTTCTCAACTCAGAGACACCCTGTTTAATCAGATCGCCTCGAATGTACATGCGCGCTAAGGCGCCTTGGGTTAAGCGAACTTTTGGTGGTTCTATCCCATCACGTTTTCCATATAAGCGCCTTAACTCAATTTGAATCTCACTGTTATATGGCTGTCTTTCAAAAGCTTTTTCCATATGCAGAACTGCTGAAGCCAAATTACCTTCTTCTTCCCGGATAACACTCATGCCCACATGGGATATAAAATCATCCGGGACCGCCGATAAAACACGCTGGAAAATATCAGCAGCATTGCTGTTCTGGTTATTCTCAAGATAAGCTTTACCAAGCAAACGGTAGGTGTCAATGTGTTTAGGAAATTTGGTGAGTATGTGTCGGCAATGGGAAATAGCTTCGTCAAGACGAGATTGATCAATATAAGAATCAATTTCAAGATTATAGGCACGAAGTGATATTACGCCCATGCAAAAAACTCCCCAAGGGGTATAAACATTGACCTATCCGGGTACCTGGAAGAGGCAAATAACCTAAGTGTAGTATGCCTTATTTTAGTATTGTACGCAAGTATATAAGTGGTGTATTAAAAAAATTGAAAAGCCAATAAAAAGCTTAAAAAAATAGCTCCCGAGTTATTGAGAGCTATCAAGTAAGGCTTATTGGTCAAATTTTAGCCAGGTATCAAATTCGTCCAGTTTATTGGAACAGGTTCAATCCAAAACGGATGAATAGCGGCAGCAGAGTGATTGACATAATGTTTTGCAGCTTTACCAGAATGTGGAGAGAAGGTCCTGCAGTATCTTTTAAAGGATCTCCAAAGGTATCTCCAATCACTACTGCAGCATGGGTATCTGTGCCCTTTCCGCCATACAGGCCCTCTTCAACAATCTTTTTAGCATTATCAAGTGCTCCACCGCTGTTAAACTGAGTGCTTGCCAATGTTGCTGACGAAGCGGTTACACTGATCAGATAGACGGCTAAGGGTAAAGGACCGAGCAAAAATCCAAGGATAATGGGCACAAGAACTGTCACTAATGTGGGACTGATCATGCTTTTAAGCGCATTAGCTGTCGTTAAATCAACCACATGGGCATATTCTGGATCAGTTTTACCTTCCAAAACCCCAGGAATATTAAATTGGCGCCTGATTTCCTCGATAACTTTAAATGCACCCTCATTTACAGCTCTGAGTGTCAGGGCAGAGAACAAGAAAGGCATGGCAGCGCCAAAGAAGATGGCTACTGCATTCGCCGGGATGATCAAGTTCACAATAATATCATTCAGATCATGGAAAGCAATTCCTGTCAATCGGGCATATTCTAGCAAGTAGGCAAATAATATTACCAGACTGCTCATCGTTGCTGCGCCCATTGCATAGCCTTTAACGAGAGCTTTGGTTATATTGCCGGCCGAATCAAGTTCATCACTGACTTTCCTGGTTTTATCACCTAGGCCAGTGCATTATCTACAATTGGTCCAAATGTATCTCCGGCCATGATGATGCCCTTCATTTCCTTAATACCCATTGTTGCAGCAGCAATGTAGTAAATGCCATCAGCTATGCCTTTCCCTAATGAAAAAGCAGCCATAACTATAAAACCAAGTATGAAGGTACCCCATACCGTGCTCTCCATACCATAGGCAAGGCCTTCTAAAATACCAAGGGCAGGACCACTCTGGGCATGCCTGGCAGTATTCTGAACGGGTTTGTTTTTAGCGCCGGTGTAATATTGCACTCCAAATACAATAGAGAAAACACCACCCATTCCCATGACCTGAACCCAAAAGAGTGAGATATCGTGTATAACAAATCGGCCATTGAAGTAAAAGGCTATCAGGCAGGTAACCGCTGTGCCGATAAGGCCGCTATTAACTGTCCAGATTGGGCTCCAATTTTTACGGCTTTGAACCACCAACACGCCAATTAGTGTCGCCAGGATTCCGATTGCTCTAACCAACAGAGGGAACAGCACACCAGTCCACCCATATTTTGCTAGAAATATCGGTGAAGCGGCAACGATCATTGTAGTTACAACATTATCCACTCCCGATTCGAACAAATCTGCCCCTCGACCAGCGTAGTCTCCTACATTATCGCCGACAAGATCGGCGATAACTGCGGCATTCCGGGGGTCATCTTCTGGAATTTTAGTTTCTACTTTTCCTGCTAAATCGGCACCAATATCAGCTGCTTTGGTGTAAATACCATCACCAAGCTATGCAAAAAGGGCTGCCAGGCTGGCGCCAAAGCCAAAGCCGACCAGCATACTTACACCTTCTGGGTTTTCTGGAGTAATCCCGTAGATTAACAAAAGAAGGACAACGCCCAACATGTTAAAGGTGACGATAGATAACCCCATTATTGACCCGCCCCTGAATGCAATTATTAGTGCATTTCCAATCGAGGATCGGGCTGCCTGGGTAGTTCGAACATTTGCACGTATCGATGCCTGCATACCGATGTAGATTGCTAACAAAGAAAAACCGCCCCCGACGAGTATTCCAAGGGCGATTTGAAAATTTCCTTCTGGCATAACAAAATACAAAATGACTGCTAGTCCAATTAAGAAGGGTATGATAGTAATAAACTCACGCCGGAGGAATGCATTGGCGCCAATTTCGATGAAGTGAGCCAATTCCTGCATGCGGTCTGTTCCTGTCTCCTTCTTAAGGAGCCAGTAGTAGATCAGAATGATAGAAAGAATGCCAATGAAACCTGCAATATATATGAAGACATGTGCCGCGAAGTCAAAGGACTCAGGGGTCATAATAATCTCTTGTTTCTATTAGGTTGGTAAAAAGGGTTTAATTCTAAGTATAAGGTTTTACGATATTAAATGGTATGTGTCAAGCGAATAGATATTCAGTGTTTTACATCTGGTGATTGCTTAAGTTTTAAGATTTCAAAAATTGGTGATAACCCAACTGCAGTCCAAAGGCACGTAAAAGGGAGCAGAGGTACTACATACCGCTGCCATGGCAGCGGGAGCAAAAACAGGATAGTAAAAAATTGAATGATAGTGGCGAGAAGGAATAATACTGCCGGCTTTGGCATAATAGTACCGGAAGATTTTAGTCTTAGCGCCCCTATCATAAAACCACTGAGTGACAGGATAAGAAATACAGCTGCGGGGATCAAACTCCGACCTAGATTATGGAGAGGGATTTTGAAGTATTGTTCTTCTTGCGATTCAATTTCAGCGAGGTAATTTCCCACATCCGCGGTGCTGGGTTGTGAATAGTAGAGATTAGAAAACAAGGCTAGCGCCTGATAGGGAATGGTTTGTTTTTTAGCATCTTCCTGACGGGGATAATAATCATTCAATTGATTTGCCTGTAGTTCTGCGGTGATTTCCCGGCTGGCGAGGGCTGCCCGGAGTGGATGTTTCCAGAAAAATGGATTCAGCATAAAAGTTATTACTGTAAAAAACAAGCCAAATACAACAATTCGCTTTGCAATACTGTTGGGATCAGAGCGAATCTTAAAAGGCTTGCATACTGCTATAATTCCTATGGGTAGGAGCGCAATAGCAGATTGTTTGGCATTAAATGCTGCAGCCATTGCTATCCCTACCAGCCAGGGGCGGATTTTTTCTTGGGATATAGCCCAAAGAAAAAAACAAATTCCCGCCAAGGCCGCAGCTTCATTCATAGCTCGCCTGCCGTGCAATAAAAAAAGCGGGTTAAGCCCTAGCAAGATGACAGTGATCAAGGCAGTTTTATTGGAATAGGTGTTTTGGATTGCTTTGTATAAGAAAAAAAGGGCAATCGGAAGCAGGGCTGTAGTTATTACTCGGGAGGATAATAACAAACGACGATTTGGCAAAGCTCCACCGGCTGCATTTTCTTCCCACGATAGACCCCAAATCCAGTCAGCTGACAGTCGGGGGGTCATTGTTATCCACCTGCCGAATCCGATCAGGTATTTTGTGAGTGGTGCACCGAGAGACCGCAAAATGAGTTCATTGCTTAGGGGGAGGTCGGGTGTCCAGGCAATTGAAAGGGGTTGATTGAAAATAAGTTCCAGATCCCGACTCATATATATGTGGGTACTTTCATCGGGGTGAAAAGGGACAAGAGCCATTCCGTAGAAAAAAAATACGGTCAAGCATAATAGGATTACTAAAAATAACCAATTTTCCCTTATCTTTTCTAACATAATTACTTGGTGTTTCGTTAACATGAGTTATTTCAATTGGTTATATCATAAGCATAAGGACCTGTACAACTATAAGATATCCAAATAATTGAAAAAACAATAAAAAGTAGGGCACTTCAGAATTATTATCATTTTAAAATGAAAGAAAGAAAGAAATATCTCGATTCGCCAGGGTCCATATGGCTGCCAGTACTATTTGCAGCAGGGTTGAAGATAATCCTGTTGGCAACGGGGCGCATACCGTTTAATGCTGACGAAGCTATTGTAGCTTTAATGGCACGACATATCAATCAGGGCAATCTCCCCATTTTTTTTTATGGGCAGTCTTACATGGGAAGCATGGATGCGATCCTGGTTGCTTTGGGATTCAAAGCTTTTGGAGAAGCGGTATCAGTAATCAGGATTCTTCAAAGCCTCCTATATCTTGGAACAGTATATACAACAGCCGTTCTGGGAAAAATCATCTTTAAATCTCCTCGGGCTGCCGTAATTGCAGGGATGCTGGCAGCCGTACCGCCTGTGAATGTTAGTTTGTATACGACCATCAGCCTCGGGGGTTATGGAGAACTGTTATTTATCGGGAATCTGCTCCTGATAAGCGGAATTCAGATCACCAGAAAAGTAAAAAAGGAAGGCTTTATAGCTGGTACAGGCTTTCATTTAATCCTGCTAGGTTGGGGCATGGGTGCTGGGTTTGCTTTTTGGGTAATCGGGCTGTCCCTGGTTTATACGATTCCAGCAGGTTTATTTTTGATGTGGGAGATCTGGAAATCAGAACGCCCCGGTAAATTCCTGCTAGCTGGTTTTCTGATACTGTCTGGGGGACTCATTGGAGCTATGCCTTGGTGGATATTTGCTTTAATAAATAACAGCACAGAAGTATTTTCAGAATTAGCGGGCAGTGCTCTCTCTGGCATTAGCAACGGAACCGCTTTGACTCAAGTGTTACAGCGTTTTGGAAGCCTGTTTTTATTTGGAAGCACTGTGTTACTTGGTCTCCGACCCCCCTGGGGTGTTCGCTGGTTAATGATGCCGATTTTGCCTTTTATTCTTGTTTTTTGGTGTCTGGTTTTTTATTCCAGTATAAAAAATATCGCCAGGAAAAAATATCGGAATGAGCTGCCTTTGTTTGGATTGATGGGCGTAATATTACTGGCTGGTTTTATTTTAACCCCTTATGGCGCTGATCCTTCCGGAAGATATTTTGTGCCTTTGATTCTGCCAATGGTGATATTTGGAACTGAGTTCCTAATCAAACACCCCAAGATAAACCCAAAAATATCTCTGGGAATTGTAGCGCTGATCCTTATCTTTAATCTTGGGGGGACGATACAATCCATTCTAGAATACCCGCCGGGCTTAACTTCTCAATTTGACAAAATTGCCCAAATCGATCATCAGAAAATGGGTGAATTGATGGTTTTTTTAGAAAAAAAGCAAATTACCCGGGGATATACAAATTATTGGGTTTCTTACCCCCTGGCTTTTTTATCAAACGAGCAGCTAATTTTTGTGCCTCGACTTCCATACCATGAAGACTTCCGGTATACTGCCAGAGATGACCGATATCCACCTTATGACAAATTGGTCCTCGCTTCTAAGGAGATTGGTTATATCACAACCAAACATCCTATACTTGATAATTATCTCCGTCAGGAATTCAAATCCAGGGGAATTTCCTGGGAAGAAAAGCAGATTGGGGATTTCCAGATTTTTTACGAACTTTCAGTTTTAATCCATCCGCAAGAATTAGGATTAGGGACAACTACGATACAGTGAATGCGAAACGAAAGCTCCCCAGTATTACTAAATTTATACTACCCCGACTGGGCGAAATACTCTTTGTTTCCATATTTGCCGCGTTAATAGGGCTGGGTCCCAGACTGATGAATCTTGATGGAGATTTGGGACGTCATATTACTCTGGGTGATCATATCATAACCAGCCGATCGATCCCAACTGAGGATATTTTCTCTCATACAAAGTTAGGAGACCCGTTAACTCCCCATGAATGGCTTGCTGATGTAGTTTTTGCAGTGGTTCATAGGGCTGCAGGATTAAATGGTGTTGTTTGGTTGACAGCTCTCGTAGGTGGATTAACTTTTTGGTGGGTATATCAGCACAGCTTAAACCTCAGCAGCATGTCTTTACTGGCAGTAGCAGGAACAGTGTTGGCCGCTGCAGCATCAAGTCTGCACTGGCTGGCGAGACCGCATATATTTACCATATTTTTAGTAACTATATGGACTGCTGAACTCGAAAAAATGCGCCTGGGTATAAGGAAAGATTGGTTTGTTTTCCCTTTGGTTATGCTCTTATGGGTCAACGTTCACGGTGCATTCTTGGCCGGGATAATGATATGGGGTATGTACTTTACAGGACTGCTGCTGGACCGAAATTTTCCCTGGGAGCGGATAAAGTCATTTCTATGGATAGGAATAAGCTCCTTAGCAGTTACGTTGTTAAACCCTGACGGGATTGGCATTTGGAAAACGGGATTTGGTTTTTTGGGAAATCAATATTTAGTTAGCCACACGGTTGAATACTTACCACCAGATTTTCAACAACCTGGAACATGGCCATTTTTAATCTTGATTATTTTGACTGTTGGAATCTTAGCGAGTTCAAAAAAGAAACTAAAAACTCCCCATGTATTCCTGATCGCTGGTTGGACTGCAATGGCTCTGTATTCTGCCAGGAATATACCCCTCTACGCTGTAACAACCGTACCGATTCTGGTATCAGTAACGGCTGATATTGTAGGGGATCAAAAATCCGCAATATTTTCACGGAAATTGATAAGTTTTCAAGAAGGATTGATGGGAATTGAAAAAGAACTAAAAAGTGGTTTTTGGTCCATAGTTACGTTAATAATGGCTGGCCTGCTGTTGATATCAGGATATCAATTGGATTTTCAAAAAAAGGGAAATATATTTCTTGAAAACGTATTTCCTGTCGACGCGGTAAATTGGATGGTTGACAATCCCCCTCAAGGTGATGGATTTAACTACTTTCCATGGGGAGGTTATCTACTTTACCGAATTTGGCCGGAAAAGCTGGTTTTTATCGATGGGCAAACAGATTTTTATGGTGAGGAACTTACCCGAAAATACGAGCAGGTATTCACGGTTTCTGATGGCTGGGAAAACGTGTTCCAGGAATATAAAATACAGTGGGTTCTTATGCCTGCCCAATCAAAGCTTATTATGCATCTTGAATCACTTGGCGAGTGGCAAATTACCTATCAGGACCCTGAAGCTATCCTTATGATCCTAAAAGAAAGTCAAGGAAAATAAATAAACCTGGAACCTGAAGATTCCAGGCTAAAGGATATATATGACTTGGATAAAAGGCGACCGTTTCTATATATTAGTCATGCTCTTGCTGATCTTGATTATAGCCATCAGGGCACCATTGGATACTGACATGTGGTGGCATTTAAGGGCTGGTGAAGAAACCTGGAACAACAGATCAGTATATATGGAAGATACTTTGTCTTATACTCGCGCAGGGGAAGCTTGGATAAACCACAGCTGGTTAGCCCAAGTGTTTATGATCGGGCTATATAAATTGGGTGAGTTTAAAGCACTTTCTCTTTGGGTGGGAGTGGGGGCAGTATTATGTATGTATTTTGTATATCTGCAAATGGAAGGGCAAACCTTGTTGAAGGTGGGTCTCGTTCTTTTTGCATCTTTTGTCTGCAGCGTGGTTTGGTCTCCAAGACCTCAAATGTTTTCATTAATAATGTTCGCCTTATGCGGATTACTATTATATCGATACCAGAAAAATAAATCTTCCGTGCTCATCTGGCTGCTGCCTGTATTTATTCTTTGGTCAAACATGCATGGAGGGTACGTACTGGGAATTATTTTGATTGGAACGCAGGTGGGGGGAGAAATATTAAACAAAATACTTGGGGAAGAATCCGAGGATTCTTTTAGCTGGAAAGAGATTGGCCTTTTAGCAATTTGGGGAGTTGTGGGTTTTGGGTCTGCAGCAATAAATCCAAATGGAATTAACATGTGGAAAATCCCGTTTCAAACCATAGGTGTAGAGACACTACAGAACCTGATCAAGGAATGGGCTTCCCCGGATTTCCATCAACCTGTTCAACAATTACTGTTAATTTTATTATTTGGCACTTTCGCTGCTGTAGGTTTATCAAAAAAGCGGTTGGACGGCAAGGAACTGGTGAGCTTTATTGTTTTTGGCATACTAGCGCTAATTGCAAGAAGAAACTTTGCTCCTTTTGCAATCGTGGCGGCTCCAGTTTTAGCAAGACATTTATCCATTATTACTACCAGCTGGACATCACGCATGGCTGGACGTTGGGAGTTTATTAAAACCCTGCAAAAATATCAACATCAATCCGAACAGAACATCAACAAATCACTGCAATTTTTTGTGAATCTAAGCGCTGTCTTGCTGTTAGTTGCCGGGGCGGGATATAAATGGATATCAGTTTCATCAACAGACTTCATCGAAAGGACAGAGGAGAAAATATTCCCGGTTGGAGCAGTTTCTTATCTTAAGGAAAAAAAACCACCTGGACGCCTATTTAATGCATATAACTGGGGCGGATATCTCACCTGGAGATTGCCTGAATATCAGGTTTTTGTGGACGGGAGAACTGATTTATTTGGTGATGAAATTATTTTGGAGTGGTTAAAAATTGTGAATGCTGACAATATGTGGCAAAAAACGCTGGAGGACTGGAATATAAACACAATTCTTGTTGAAAAAAACCAACCCATAATAAAAGTACTAGAGGCAAATGGATGGCGGGAAGTTTATATCGATAACTTGAGTACAATTTATCAAAAAGAATGAATTGAATAAAAACGAATTTGAAAACGGTCTCGTGAACATAAAAGTTTATGAATAAGAGAAAACAAATCCAGGCCAAAACAAATATCAACTGGAAGTTTATCATTCAAAACGGATTGGCTTTCTGTTTTTTTATATACTTGATCTTTTTCGGCGGCAGAGGGGATAAAATTGCCAAGAATATGATTATTACCCAAGGAAATATCATCTTATTTGCCTCTCTATTCATTGTATTCCTTCTTTATTTTCTTGTTTCTGGAAGAAAGGTAACCGAGCCCGTTTTCACGACCTATTATTTATTATTTTTAGGAGCAGCAGGTGTCTCAGTAATTTTATCGAATGATTTTTGGCAATCGATAAATGAGTATTATTTATGGGGACTGTATTTCATCTTATTTTTCGGTTTTCTTAACCTTCATATCTATGGATTGAATCGTATCGAATTATTGGACAACCTCCTTTTTGTAGGTGGAATATACAATCTGATAAAAATTTTCCGGACTTTAAGCTGGGGCAGCCGCTGGATAATCAATAGCGAACAAGGGTATAAGGCTTTATTGAATTACAGAACCAGTTCGCCGAACCTGGCCGCTGCAGTTGCGAATTTGATTCTGATGGTATCTCTAGCCTACCTCATTTCAACAAAGAATAAAGCGAAGAGGATATTTTATAGCTACCTATTGGTGAGTTCAATACTAGTGGTATCAATAACATCTTCCCGGGCCGGAATTGTAGCTATGTTTGCAGGATGCGTAATCGTAATCATCATGAGCGTAATCAAGAATAAGTCACAGATTAGGGATTATTGGGAAAAATACAAACTGATAGTTTACGCTCTTGGGCTGGTGTTTTTCTTTATTGGCTGGCGTTTTTTAGCTTCGGTGTTTGATCCGAGTCGAACGGGACTTGAAGGGAGATTTGAGTATTGGTCTGTTGCTGTGCAGACTTTTTTAGAGAATCCAGTTTTCGGTTCAGGGCTATATACCTTTGGTAATCAGCTTAATTCAATTTTGTCTGTCCCTCCTGACTATATTCATTCCCACTCCCACAATATATTTTTAAATATCCTGGCTGAACTGGGGTTAGTTGGATTTGGTTTGTTGATAACTTTTCTTATTAAGGTAGTCGCGAATTTAGTGAAGAGGTACCGACAAGAAAATGACTATCTTGCCCTGGGCACCTTGGGCGGCTTAGGGTCAATAATTACTCATGGCTGTTTTGACACTTTGTATGTTGAGCCTTATTTGTCCATGATAGGGATTAGCATTCTTGGATTATCCTTAGCCCCAGTTGATATTCTCGATTCCACACAAAAACCAATCATGCGCTCAAAATCCGCCTGGTTTATCTTGGCAATCTTGGCTCTTGGATGTCTGTTATATTATCAAAGGATTCCTCTTGAACACGCGATAATAGCATCCGCCAGCAATGCGGAACAAGCAGTGGAGTATTTTGATGAGTTTATTAGAAGAAAACCAGGGAATGCACTTGCTTATCAGCAGCGTGCTATAACTACAAGTATACTCGCTGCAAAAAATCAAAATCAGCCCGACCTGCTTTTAAAGGGAATTGAAGATTTTGAATACGCGATAGAGAAGGATCCTACATGGTCAGTTAATTACGGAAATTTGGGCGTGTTATACGCTAGTAAAGGCGATTACGAGCGGGCTTTAGAATTATTGGACCAAGCCGTGAGGATAGCTCCTCGTTCTCAACTGATGATATTAAATAAAGCAGTTATTGCTGAGGCGGCTGGATTGAATGATTTGGCGGAAACCTGTTATTGGGATTACCTATACCTTGATGAAAGTTGGGACTTAGGCCCTTTTTGGAAACAAACTAATTTACGTAAAAAGATATATATAGAAGCCCAAGCGATACAAGCAATGAACCTGAGCCAAGTAAAAAGCTTTGAATATTACGCCTTAATATCGCCAGGAACTATTTTTAGCAAACCTCATCAATATCTAGCACAACACTATTTAGAACAAGGAAACTTTAAACAGGCGAGAAAAGAGGCAAATCTTGCGGAATTAGGGATCCAAAGCAGCAGGATACAAGCTCTTGATTTATTATGGATAAAGGCAAATTTGGAAATAAAGGCCGGAAACACTGAAAAAGGATTATATTTTGGGCAATCTGCCATCAATGGCTGGTTATACCAATCCGCTCAAGGCCCAGGAACTTATGGGCAATCTAAATATGGTGAAAGGCTGTACAGAAGCCCAACTCTGGACTCTGAGCTAGTTCCCCAATTTGTGCTAAAGCCAATCCCGGCATCGTGGATCGAGCGGATGGTAGAGATCGGAAGATGGTATCTGGATGAAGACAATAGAGAAGGAGCGAGAAGTATATTGGAAGAAGTTGTAAAACAGGTCAGCGATCATCAGGAAGCAATTATGTTATTAACCGAACTTGATTCTATGGAATAAAAATGTCAAATGAAATAGGAAACGAGAAAAAATATAAAAAATTCTTCGACTTGTTAACTCGACGAGAGGTAGATTATTTCATCATGGCAATTGTCTTAATTATTGCCTGTTATGTAAGATTTGCCAATCTATCTATTAACCCAGGTTGGTATAGCGACGAAGGAACACTGGTTGATATCGCTATAAATTTACTGGAGGGAAAAAACCAATATCTTGTGATCAATCAATCAACTTTATTGGCTGCTCGCCTACCTGTATTTCCAATGTTGCTGGCGGGAATATTTGCTGTTGCTGAGCCTGGAATCACAACCTTGCGCTTTACTACAGCCATATTGAGCGTGATTACTATAGGCTTACTCTATTGGGTTGTGCGAGATATTCTCGGTAAAGAACGGTCTTATCTGGCGATAGGGGCAGCTTTTTTCCTGGCAATTTACCCTGAAGCCATTCTTTACAGCCGTTTAGGCTTCAGCTACAACTTGTTAGCCCCATTGGTAGTAGGGATGGTCTGGTTTCTTTGGAAGTACCTTGAAACCAACAATTTGAAATGGATCCTGCTTGCCAGCCTATTGGTTGGAATTGGTTCAGTGTCGGACTTAATGATGTTTACGGTGGCACCCATTGTAGTACTAATCGCCTTTATTAAAAGCTGGAAGGACTCAATCTTGTCAGCAGGAGTAATTGTTCTGCCATTCATTTTATATTCTTTAGGTATGCTGAGCTTCTCTAAAGAAGCCTTCCTGTTTGATTTCAAATTCACATTTTTTCGGCTGGGGGAAATCCCTTTGGCGGCTCAATACCCGTACATAATTTTTAATTACGCAGTCATACTCCTAAAAGATTTTTGGTGGAGCCTGGCGATTATTGGTATGTTCCTGATACCTGAAAAGAGATTCAGAGATCTTTCGCTGGTGGTGTTTTTTATGCCCCTGACTTTATTAGCAAGAACTGCATCGCTTCCTGGTTTGGGATTTTATTATTTAATTCCATTATTCCCTATGATTGCTCTCGGCGCCGTATCCTTGGTCGCTGCTGGGACACCCTACGCATTAAGTATTATTCGACGAGGGCTTGAAATTTTTTTGGATGTTTTTATCAAATTGGACCAGAAGGGGAAACTGGAGTCAATCTGGAAACCAATTATTCTGGTTGTTTCGAGTTTGGTGTTATTTTTGGTCGTATTTTCGCCATTTGTAATTTCTTTGTCTCTGGGAGTTTATCAAGCTCGGACTGGTTTAAGGACGGATATTGATCCAGTGATGGTTAACGTACAAGACGCTCAACGGACTATCTCATTTATAAATAAAAGAATAGACCCGGAAGATGTAGTGCTCGCCTCACCTGCTTTGGCTTGGGCAATAGAATCAAGAGCAGCAGATTTTCAAATGGCAATTGCTGCTGAGGGTGGCGAAACACAACATTTTCCCACTGATATCCCCTCTGATCGATTTGAATTCAACCCCGAATATGGACAGGTGGATTATGTGATTATTGATCCAATTTGGATAAATTGGGCGGTGCCGAACATGCCTGAAGTGGCTGAGATGGTTCAGGATGTAAAAAATTGGCCAAAAATATATCATTCCGGACTTGTCGAGATATATGAGAATCCTGAAAAGGATAATAAATGAGAAAGACAACAAAAAACAAGAAGCTGTTGTGGACTGATTTGTCCTGGCCGGTGATCTTTACTGCAGCGAGATTAATTCTCCTAATTTCTCTTCCCCTGGAAGCGATTAGATCGTATGGGGATTATTGGAACTTTTATCATCAAGCTGGTTTAGGAATACCTTTCTGGGATTATTGGACTGAATTTCCTCCTATCTTCCCTTTCCTGGCTTATTTGGTAGAGTGGTTTTCTGTTGGTAAAGCCCATGCTTTTGATTATTTACTTTATTTGCTCTTTACTATATTTCAGGCTGGTTCAATTTACTTATTTGTTCTTATTCGGAAGAAAATAAGACCGGTTTCAAATATGAATTATCGTGATTTAGTCTATTTTATTATCAGCCTTGTTCTGTTTTACAGTTGGAGTTATTTTGATCCCATTGCTGTGTTCTTCTTGCTGCTGGGTGTTTATTGGCTTATGAGAGGAAAAAATATCCCCGCGATGGCGGCAGTCTCGGCTGGCATACTAACAAAATGGTTCCCTATCTTGATCCTGCCGGCCATGTGGAAAATTAGAGGTCCCAAAAAAGCGCTGAAGCTAACTCTGCTGGCGATTGGAATTGTGATTATTGTATGGGGTTTATTATTTGCCCTGAACCCACTAATGACAAAAGCCTCACTATCGTCTCAGGCCAATAAAGGGTCCTGGGAGTCTGCTTGGGCTTTACTGGATAAAAATATCAGGACGGGAAATTTTGGTCCAGAAATAGATCGACTTGATCCTGCAACAGCTGCTGTTCAAACGGGCAACCCTCCAGTAATCCCTTCCTGGATAACGTTGATTGTTTTTGGAGGGTTTGGAGTAATTTTATTGCTCAAGGCGGAAAATCAAGCAGATGACTGGATTATCCCCTTTATAGGATTATCACTGGTAATTTTGTTCTTATGGAGCCCTGGTTACAGTCCGCAGTGGATCCTGTATTTACTTCCATTTATTTTGCTATCACTTCCAGAAAGGGAAGCTTGCTTGATGGCAGCAGTCCTGGTGTTAATTAATTTATTAGAATGGCCAGTTTTATTATCCAGGGGGTACTTTTGGAGCTTGTATTATTTAATTCCCCTGCGTACCCTATTAATGATTTTGCTAGGCGCGCGATTTTACCAGCAGTCGCGGATAAATATTTCGCTGGAAAAAAGGTAAAACTTTGTGTCACAGAAAATGAACCACACAATACGGTGGGTGCTATTCCTGATCTTGGGAGCGGTGGTCATTGGTGGTTTAACCTGGGTAAATTTAGCATATGTAAAGACCAATCCTCAAGCAGGTAATTTTTTAGTTCAATACATTGGGACGAGGTCGCTTCTCATCGAAAGGGTTAGCCCCTACAGTGATGAAGTTTCAGAACGTATTCTAAACGCGCCTTTTGGGCGCTCAGCTGAGGTGGGAGATGGAGAAAGGGTGTTTGACTATCCCCTCTATTCGATTCTTATCTTTGCCCCATTTTCACTGCTAAAGAATTTTCAACTAACGAGAGCTATTTGGATGACCGTCCTTGAGTTAGCGTTAGTGGCCATGACATTTATTGGGATGGATAATGCTGATTGGAAACCAAATCTTATGCTTCAGGGGGTGCTGCTGTTGTTTTCAATAACCTGGTATCATGCAGCTCGGGCGGTAACCAATGGAAACGCAGCTATTCTGGTTGCTCTTTTTATTACGGTCTCCTTCAATTTAATAAAGAATAATAATGATCGGTTAGCTGGCCTGCTATTGGCATTCACAACGGTTAAACCGCTTCTGGTAGTGGGATTAATACCCTATATAATTCTTTGGGCTATATATCAAAAGCGCTGGTCTTTAATTTCCTGGTTTTTCACCACCCTGGCAGCGCTGATCATTATTGGGGTCACCTTTATCCCAAATTGGATTCTACAGAATATCTGGGAGATACTTAAATCTGCAGAAATTAACCCTGTCAATACCCTTGCTCTCGTAATCGCTGAGTGGGTGCCTGGCGTGGAGGAACAACTAAAATGGGGAATATTCCTTGGTTTGGGGATATTGTTATTAATTGAATGGTGGACCGGGAGAGTAGGGCGCTTTAAGCGTTTTTTATGGACAGCCTCCTTAACCTTGGTTGCAAGCCAATGGATTGGCATTCAGGCAGATCCGAAAAACTTTATTGTCCTCTTTCCGGTTTTGATACTGATTTTATCCGTTTGGAATAAACGGTGGGAAGGGCAAGGAACACTAATTGTGGGTACGATTTTAGCAATATTATTCATTGGGTTATGGGCACTTGTAATACTAACAACTAATTTACCTCATGGCCAGCAAGTTCAAAAAACCTTTTTATTTTTCCCACTTCCAGTAATTTTAGTAATTGGGTTGTACTGGATTAAATGGTGGGTCATAACACCGGTAAGATCACTTTGGGAAGGAGAAAGATAGGTGGCAAAAAAAAGGGATATTCTTTATTGAGAGGATTAAATCTCTTGGTTTGATGGCCTTCCTGACGATTGCTTGAGGAGGTCACCTATGCTATACTCTCAAGGTAGATATGCTTGAACGATCAGGAGTAAATAATATGATTTTGAACAATCCCAGGGAATCAGAAAAAACCACAGAACAGCTTAAAGAAAGCTTGGACCAGAAGGTAAAGCAAGCTGAATTGAAGCTGGACGGTGTTTCAAAAAAAATAAAACAAAGCCAGGCGGAAGTGGATAAACTCGCTCAGCGCAACGTAACAAATTCAACCAAGATCAGAAAAATAAAAGAAAATACAGAAGAATATACAGCCATCGCTGTTCGAGATGCCTATGATGAATCCCTGGAGGCCCAGCAGCGATTGTTTGTGATGCGTGGGCAGATAGAAAAATTAAAAAGTGAGCAGGTTCATCTTCAGGATTTTATTATGCAGATGCAGGATATTAGCGGATTTTTAACTAGAACTCCGCTGCTTGAAGGTGGCGAGACTGAGTTAAACGCGGCCGAATTGATTGAGTCAGTGATCCAGGCCCAGGAAGCCGAACGGCATCGCCTATCCAGTAAAATGCATGATGGGCCAGCCCAGGCTCTTTCGAATTTTATTCTTCAAGCTGAAATTGCCCAAAGGCTTTTTGACATGGATCTTGATCAAGCCCGGGAAGAATTGGATGAGTTGAAAGCAAATGCAAATGCAACTTTTACTAAAGTCCGGGATTTTATTTTTGAACTCAGACCCATGATGCTTGATGATCTTGGATTAGTGCCAACGCTTCGGCACTATTTTGAAGCATTTAAAGAGCAAAATGAAATTGAAGTTAATTTCGCAGCGACTGGCACGGAGCGGAGGCTTGATGGGTATATGGAGATAATGATTTTCCGAGCTGTCCAGGAATTGGTGAGCAACGCAGCCAGGCACAGCAAAGCTAACATAATTAAGGTTCACATGGACACCGGTGAAGAACAAATTGTGATTGATGTAGAGGATGACGGAAAAGGATTTAATGTTGAGCAAGCCCTTGACGGCAGCATGGGAATCAAGGTCATTAAGGACCGGGTTGAAATTCTTAAAGGGGAATTTAATATCGATACTGCCATTGGCCAGGGAACCCGGATAGGCTTCACGATTCCTACTGGCTCTGAAGGACAGGATGTCTTTGCATAATTGTAAGGAAAAGCTTATTGCATTTTGAAAAATTGTTCTTTATAATGCCTACTAACCCGAAAGGTTCGCATACACCTCGACGGAAATTCAAAAAAACAGGAGGTAAAAACCATGTTATTCGCACCGAAAGAAAAAGGCCAAGGTCTCGTAGAGTATGCTCTAATTCTTGTTTTAGTTGCTGTCGTAGTGATTGTTATTCTCTCCCTGCTTGGCCCAGCCATTAGCAATATTTTCCAGAACATCGTTGACAACATCTAAACGAACCGCATAGGTTCTAGGCGAGTGACCGCCTCCATTGTCACATATGCTAAACCCTACCGCCCGGTGGGGTTTTGCTTATATTTTAAAAATAATTGATATTATTCGAATATAAACACCTGACAGGATTGAAAATAAAATTACTAGCCAACAAGAATATTTTCCGTTAAACTATGGTAGAGAGATTAACCAGCCTATTGAAATAATTTATGAGGTAAAATAAGGGTGGTTTGTTCAGGCAAGAGCTAGGAGGTTGATATGCGACGAGGAAGAGTATTTCTTTACTTGAGTTTGATCCTTGTTTTATTGGTTGTGGGGGGATATTTGCTTTACCAGAATTTCTTTAAAGGTGGGGGAGCTTCCCCAGAGGAAGCACAGGAAGTTGTACCTCCAGATACAGTACCCATAGTCATCATCGTCCAGAAAGCACCGCGGGGTACCGTGCTGGATGAAACAGTCCTGGGGTTAATTGACGTGCCTCGGAACTTGTATATCTCAAGTATGTTTACTGACCTTACGCAAGTGGTTGGCAAACAAGCAAAATTTGATTTAGACAGCGGCATACCGCTAACAATAAATATGCTGGTGGATACCGCTGCGCAGCTATCTGATGCCGGATCAGTTGCCTCTCTCTCTATCCCAGAAGGAATGGTGGCTAAATCTATTCCGATCAGCAGATTGGCAAGTGTATCTTACGCCCTGAGACCAGGTGATCGCGTGGTGGTTATAGCGTCCATGCAGTTCATTGATTTGGATTCAGAGTTTCAAACTAAATTACCAAATAATACCGCGCTCGTATATGGGTCAAGTATATCTTTAGGCGAAGGACCTTCACGACTAACCTCCGAGATATCGCCAGCAGGCGGTACATACGGCAGAGCTGAGAGGGATACCGATTTACCGGAGGAAAAGATCTACGTTGTGCCCTCAGAAAAACAGCGGCCTCGTTTGGCTACGCAGATAATTATTCCTAGTGCAACTGTATTGCACATTGGTAATTTCAGTTATGAAGATACCGGACTACCTGCCGGAGCAGTTCCACCAACCCCAACACCGATTCCTCCCGAAGGAGAAGTTGCTGCACCAGCACCGGTTGAAAAACCGCCAGATAACATCACGCTGATTATTACTCCACAGGAAGCTGTCAATCTCACGTATTTAATAGAAAGTGGAGTTGATATCACGTTGGCATTACGGTCGGCAGGAGACAGCACAGTAATTGACACGGAGACCGCAACAATGCAGTATTTCCTGGATGATTACTCAATTCCACTCCCGGCGAAACTGCCATATGGATTAGCCCCTAGAGTTGATGGGGCGACTGCTCCCAGTGCAGCTGCGCCTCAACCAGCTCCTTGATGAAATAAAAATTAACGATTTGCGATAAGTGACAATATGACCGATCAAGAATTTAACGTCCTAATTGTTGACGATGATGCTGAAACCCGGAAGAATGTAGCCAGGCTTTTGCAATTCGAGAATGATATTAATGTCGTTGGCACAGCCCGGACAGGGAAAGATGCTATCAAGCAAACCATTTCCCTGGATCCTGATGTTGTGTTGATGGATATCAACATGCCGGACATGGATGGCATTGAAGCCACAGAGTTAATACAGGAACAAGCTCCTGTCTCGCAAATCGTGATTTTGTCAGTCCAAGGGGATACAAATTACATGCGAAGAGCTATGCTTGCCGGAGCTAGGGATTTCTTAACCAAGCCCCCAAAGGGTGATGAGCTGGTTACTGTCATCCGTAGAGCAGGGCAAAAAGCAAAGGAAAAGCGCCAGGAATCAATCTATGGGGGGAGAGGTACTGGCACTCTCTCTGATCCTCGCGGAACCACAATCCAATTATCGGGGTTAGGGAAAATAATTACTGTATATAGCCCAAAAGGTGGAGTTGGAAAAACAACGGTAGCAACAAACCTGGCAGTTGCGCTTCACAGCCAGGAAACACCTGTGATAATTGTCGACGCAAATCTTCAATTTGGAGATGTGGTTGTTTTCCTCAACGAAAGGGGGCGAAACTCTATAATTGACCTTACACCGCATGCCGAGCAGCTTGATACAGAGCTTGTTGAAGACGTGGTTATCCATCATAAACAATCTGGAATAGATATCCTGTCTGCCCCTCCTCATCCCGAGGATGCCGAAAGGGTTACTGGATCACAATTGGTTAAGGTTTTACAATTCCTTGCCAGGCTGTACGCCTATGTAATTGTGGATACTGACTCTGGGCTATCAGATGTGACATTGGATACCTTGGACGCCAGTGATTTATTGGTGGTGATATCTTCTCAGGATATTCCCTCAATAATCAATACCAGAATGATGTTAACTTTGCTGGGTACACTGGGTTTCCCGAAGCAAAAAATTCTCCTGGTAATGAACAGGTTTGACAAGCAAATTGCTATAACGCCTGAAAAAGTCAGTCAAAACCTCAATCATAAAGTTACGGCTGTCTTACCAGAAGATAAAGAGGTTGTTATCCCGGCTGTAAACCGGGGAGTTCCTTTTATGCTGAGCGACGGCAAAGCGAAAGAGATAGGGAAAAACATTCTGGAGCTCGTAGGAAAAATTCGTGAGGCTCTGTCAAAGCTTGAGCAGGAACAAATTAGTGAAAACTAATTCCGATTTATTAATGCAGGAACTGTATACTGGGGCAAACATATGTCTTTACTAAAAAGAATTGAACAAGGAAAAGGTACCGGCGAGGAAGAACCTTCCCTGGTGGGAGGTGGATCTCGACTCGGAACATTAGAAGCCCGGCGGGTTTCGCCTCCGCGAAAAGATGCCCAGGATGAAACCTATGCTGATTTAAAAGTACGGGTCCAAAACAGGTTATTAGCCGAATTGGACCCCTCTATTGATGTCTCCGAGGTGGAAAAAGTCCGTGGTACAATCCGGGATTTATTTGAACAAATCCTGAATGAAGAAAGCATTGTACTTTCCAGACAGGAGAAGCATAGACTTTTTGAGCAGATTGCCGCTGAAATTCTGGGATTTGGGCCTTTGCAACCTCTCCTGGAAGACAACGATATAACCGAAGTAATGGTTAATGGGGCAAAGAGTGTTTATTTCGAAAAAGCGGGAAAGATCAATCGAGCGCCGATCATTTTTGAAAGCGATGAGCACGTGATGCGGATAATTGATCGTATCGTTGCACCGCTGGGTAGAAGGATTGACGAATCCAGCCCGTATGTGGATGCCCGACTACCTGACGGCTCCCGTGTAAACGCTGTAATTCCCCCTATCTCATTAATAGGCCCTTGCCTAACAATCCGTAAATTTGCCAAAGATCCTTTCACAGTTGAGCAGCTGATTGATTTTGGAACCGTAACTCCTGGCGCCGTGTTATTTATGGAAGCTGCAGTAAAAGCAAGGTTTAATATCATCATTTCGGGTGGTACTGGTTCAGGAAAAACTACCCTGTTAAACGTTTTATCTCAGTTTATTCCGAATGATGAGCGAATAATTACTATTGAAAACGCAGCTGAACTGCAGATGCGCCAGGATCATGTAGTCACACTGGAATCGCGCCCGCCGAATATTGAAGGTAGGGGTGAAGTGACAATTCGGCAGCTGGTAATTAATACGCTCCGTATGCGGCCTGATCGCATCATCGTCGGCGAGATTCGTGGCGAAGAATCTCTGGACATGCTTCAAGCCATGAATACCGGGCATGATGGATCCCTCACGACTGCTCACTCTAACGCGCCCCGGGACACTCTCTCAAGAGTTGAAACGATGGCATTAATGGCCGGCATGGACCTGCCAGTCCGGGCTATCAGAGAACAGATATCCTCAGCGATTGATTTGGTCATTCACCAGAACCGAATGCAAGATGGCACGAGAAAAATAGTCAGTATTACAGAAGTAGTTGGAATGGAAGGTGATGTAATCACCATGCAGGATATCTTCAGATTTGAACAAACTGCGATTGAAGATGGAAAGGTACTGGGTGAATTAATTCCAACTGGGCTAAGGCCTAAATATATGGATAAGATTGAAGGTGCTGGAATTCACCTGCCTCCTTCCATTTTTGCGATAAAAAGAGGATAATTACAATTAACCAGATCTGCGGTTGAGGCTGATCTTCATGATACCAATAATAATTATCGGCGGCGGAATAGCAGTGGTCTTGCTTGTGATTGGTGTAGTGATCACAGTTAGAGAAGAACAATCTGTTCTTGATGATCGTTTCTCCCATTATGTAGAAGAAGAATTTGAAGATGCAGTAATACTCGCTGAAGAGCAAAAGACATCAGCGCTTGCTGAATGGTTCGATAAACAGCTGGAGGGGTCAAAATTTGGAGATCGGATCGCTACAAATTTAGCCCAAGCAGACATGAAATTAAGACCAGCTGAATATGTTGCGTCCATGGTGATTGCTTCTTTCTTATTGGCATTTTTCGCCTGGGCGGTGGGGGGGCAAAATATCGTCTCAGCCTTGATAGGCGGTATTTTAGGGGCTATGATGCCTCGGTTTTATATGCGTAGGCAGCAAAATAAGCGTCTGGTTACTTTTGGGAATCAGCTGCCAGACATGTTGAATCTGGTTGTAAATGGGTTAAGGGCGGGATATTCGACTATGCAAGCACTGGAAGCCGTTAGTAAAGAATTACCTCCACCGCTCTCTGAGGAATTTAATCGTGTTGTAAAAGAGATGCAGTTAGGTATTGGAATGGAAGACTCGCTAAATAACTTGCACAGGCGGATTCCCAGTGACGATCTTGACTTAATTATCACGGCAATCAATGTTCAACGTGAGGTGGGTGGAAACCTGGCAGAAATTCTTGACACAATTTCTTATACAATTCGAGAGCGGATAAAGATTGCTGGTGAAATCAAAGTCCTTGTGTCCCAGGTGATGTATTCAGGCAGATTCCTGGCGTTATTGCCATTGATCCTATCAGGTATTTTATGGTTTGCCAATCGTGAATATTTGCTGGAATTCTTTGCGCCGGGAAACCTTCTTTGCGGTGGAATTATGTTGGGGATCGCAGCAATTATGGTCATTGCCGGTTACATATCGATGAATAAACTGGCGGATATCGAGATTTAATAAAGACCGGAGTGGAAAGTATGAATATTTATATTTGGATATTTCTCGGAATAATTGTAACCCTTGCTGTAATTCTGGTGATTGTTGGATTGAGAAGCCGGCAAGAGGAAACACCATTTGATGAACGATTAAATGAATACATATCAAGGGGTGAAGAGGTCACACTTGAAGAAATCGAATTATCACAACCCATCACAGAAAGAGTCATTGTACCCATTATCCAAAAAATCGGTGAGATTACTGAGCGGTTTACACCGCAAAATGCAATCGAACAAACAGAAAAGAAATTGGAATTGGCTGGAAATCCTCCCGGAATTGATCCTACAATCTTTTGGGCATCCAGATTTATTGCGGCAATCGGCGTGGGAGGAATTTTGCTTCTTGTTTTCTCAATGGGTTCTATCGACTGGACTTGGGGAAGAAAACTGCTTTTGACGGGCGTTTTTTCAATCATCGGATTCTACATGCCGCAGCTTCTTCTTCAAAGCAAGATCACTACCAGACAGGACACCATAAGAAAATCAATGCCGGATGCACTGGATTTGCTGACCATTTGTGTTCAGGCTGGGTTGGGATTCGATGCAGCCTTATCCCGTGTTGCTGAAAAGTGGGAAGATGCTCTTGCTGATGAATTTAATAGATGCTTAAGAGAAATTCAGCTTGGTAATGTCAGAAGGGTTGCATTAAGGAATATGGCAGACCGTATTGGGATTGCTGAAATGACAAGTTTTGTAGCAGCGATTATCCAATCTGAACAACTCGGTGTGAGCATGGCAAAAGTCCTCAGCATCCAATCTGACCAAATGAGAGTAAGGCGCAGACAAATTGCAGAGGAAAAAGCCCAGCAAGCGCCTATTAAGATGCTATTTCCAATGGCATTATTGATATTTCCCTCCATTCTTATAATTCTTCTAGGCCCGGCTGGTTTGCAGCTGAAAAACTCAGCTTTATCTGGCATGTTTGGCTAACGAAGATTAACCTTTTTTGCTTTATAGTATATCGAGACTATCCGCTGGTGATATATCAGGAGAATCCGGCATGCGGACTCGAATTTTCACTCACGGGTGGGATTTGCTGGATATCTTTTTTCCCCCCAGATGCGCAGGATGTGATAAGTGGGGAGAACGCTATTGTACATCATGTCAAGAAAAAACGCATAAAATCAATTCTTCAATGTGCCAGGTATGTGGTGAGCCTGGTATTAACAGCTCGTTAAGTACCTGCCAACGCTGCCAGAATTCCCCACCTCTGTATTCTGCCTTACGGTCCTGGGCATACTTTGAGGGACCACTCCAGAAAGCTATCCATCAATTAAAATATAAAAGAAACCTGGGCTTAGCTAACACACTGGCTCAGCCCTTGATCGAATTGTTTCGAAGCATAAAATGGGAGATTGATCTGGTTTCAGCAATACCTCTAGACCGAGCCAGGAAAAGAGAGCGTGGATACAATCAATCCTTGCTTATTGCCCGCCCATTAGCATGGGAAACTAGATTGCCGCTTGAGATCTCAGCTGTTAAACGGATCAGAAACACTCGATCGCAGGTAGGGTTAACTCTTAATGAGAGGAAAACAAACGTCCAGGACGCGTTTCGAGCGGATTCTGGTCGTGTTTGGGGAAAATCGGTTTTGCTTATCGATGATGTTGCAACAACCGGAGCAACACTAAATTCATGCGCAGCTGCATTGAGAGATGCCGGCGCAACAAACGTTTATGGGCTAACGCTTGCAAGGTCTATGCACTACTGATTAATATTGGTGTTAAAATTATGATGAGGAGGTAGAAATGACAATTGAAGTTCATATTTTTAGCCGTAATTTCGAAGTAACGAAGAATTTAAATGATCAGATACAAAGAAAGGTATCTGGACTGGATCGGTATCTTGAAGATATTGTTGAAGCCAGAGTTGATTTGGCGTCAACAAATGCTCGAAGTGCCGATGAACGGGAAGTGGTCCAGATCACAGTCCAGGGAAAGGGATTTATATTAAGAGCTGAAGAACGGTCATCCGATATTGTAAATGCATTGAACACAGCTGTAGATACCTTGCAACGAAGGATAAAGAGGTTTAAAGGGAAAAGGAGCCAGCGTTGGAAGCAAGGTGTAGATCTCATGGAAGAGATTGATGACGAGACCGATGAACTTGATAAACCGGTGATAGCTAGAATAAAAAAATTCTCACTTCGTCCGATGAGTGAATGGGAGGCGATTGAGCAGATGGAATTATTGGGCCATAATAATTTCTTTGTTTTTTATAACGCTCAAACGGAAGCCATAAATGTACTGTATAAAAGACATGATAAGACATTTGGGTTGATCCAGCCGGAAATTGGATAAAGCACTGAAAGGAGTTTAAAAAAGCGGAGGGATAAACCTTCGCTTTTTTTTATTTCTATTCAATCCGGATGAAGGGGATTGAGAAGGAATAATAAATTGGAAACTGCCGAAATTGGTAATGATTTAATATAGCTTGACTATTGGATATGTCTGGTCTAGACTAATATACATGGATATAACTATACAAAAGAGAGGGCTCTTCTATGCATGAAGATAAAGAAATTCTTGAACGAATAGCCGGGCTATTTTCCGGAGACATCGACCATGATCGTATTGTTGAAGCAGTTCACGCTACTCTAGTAGCAGTAGGGGAGGATCCAAACCGGGAAGGGTTACAACGAACCCCGGAGAGAGTAGCAAAGGCCTACGGAGAGTTATTAGGCGGTTATAGGACAGATCCAATCGAGCTATTAAATGATGCGATATTTGAAGTGTCTTATGACGAGATGGTGATTGTCAGGGATATTGAATTTTACAGCTTGTGTGAACACCATATGCTGCCCTTTATTGGACGCGCCCATGTCGCATATCTACCGAAAGGGAAAGTTATTGGATTATCAAAGATTCCTCGTATAGTGGATTTGTTCGCTAAAAGGCTGCAGGTACAGGAACGTATGACCCGGCAAATAGCTGAGTTGATCGATGAGTTATTACATCCGAAAGGGGTTGCTGTTGTAGTAGAGGGTATTCACCTTTGTTCTGTGATGCGGGGTGTAAAAAAACATGATGCCAGAATGACAACATCTTCAATGTCTGGCGCATTTAGAACTAATCTCCCAACCAGGCAGGAATTTCTGGATAATATCTCTCGAGGAGCAACGCCACTGAAATTTTAGGATAGAGAATGGTCAAGCGTCGTTCGGGGAAAGATCAACACGAACGAATGAGGTATCTCCGGGAAAAAGACGCTGTGCGGCCTGAGAAAGGGTCTCACCCGATTGAGGATTTTTACAATCGGGTATGAGTTCAGAAGCTGGAACCGCTACATGAGCTTGAGTCCAGAGATCTTGATCTAGACAGTTTCCATCAACCATAACGATATCAAGATCAATTGACCGATCTGCATTTTTATTATTTGTTCGGACTCTGCCTAATTTTAATTCTATGGTAGACAAGATTTGATCCTTTAATAAATCAGGACTCAGCGGTGATTGGATTAAAACAGCTGCATTAAGATAATCTGGACCATTGCTGCCAACTGCGGGAGTCTGCCAAATGGAGGATTGCTTAAGGAGCACCACTTCGTCAGCCAGCATTTTTAATGCCAAGGAAAGATTCTTTTCTGGTTCGATATTACTGCCAAGACTGATCAGCAGTAATTTGCCCCCGGGGCTATTTTGAGCGCTCAATTTCAACTCCAACTGAATTGGCAAAGCGGACAGCGCCGGGTTTTTCCACCCTGACTTTTACCTTAACCACACCAATGACTTCCAAGCAGGAAGCAGCGATATCTGCAGCCAGAGCTTCAACTGTTTGCCTGCTGCAATTTTCTGCCAATGCTTGGGCTTGTTTTGCTACCGTTTTGTAATTTATACTGTCTTCGATATTGTCTGTTTCTCCTGCTTTGGATAGATCCCCGTAAAGAATGATATTGATTAATATTTCCTGGGGTTTTGCCTGTTCCCATTCATAGATCCCGATAATACCTCGGGCAACCAGGTCTTTGATAATTACCTTATCCATAAAAATCTCCTTTACAACTTACCGCAATAGCGAATGAATTAGCTTAAGTGTCTTCCGCCATCCAGATGGATAATTTCGCCAGTAATATACTTTGGGCCTGATAGTAAAAAAAGCATTGTGTCTTCGACTTCTGATAACTCTGCCCAGCGCGGGATCTGCACAGCCGAGAGGATATCATCAGTATTGCCGCCATCACTGGGCGGAAGAACAGCCCCCAGGGCAATACCGTTTACTGTGATATTTGGCGCGAGTGAAATTGCCATAGATTTAGTAAGCGCAGCTAAACCAGCTTTGCTTATAGTGTAAGGAAAATGGTCTTTTCCCGGGCGAAGGGCTCTCCAATCAAGGATGTTTATTATGCGGCCGTCTTGATTGTCCGGGAGTGATTTACCCAGTGCCTGGCTAAGTAAAAAAGGCGCAGTAAGGTTTATTGCCAGGTGTGTATTCCACTGGGCGAGATCAGTATTGGACCAATTGTTATTTGAAAATACGGATGCATTGTTTATTATTGCAGATACAAAACCAGAAGAGAAGACATTCTTGATGAAATCGACGGTGGATTTAGGATTCGAAAAGTCCGCCTGAAAAATAGTTGCTTCTTGACCAATGGTCTCAATTTCCCGTTTAGTTTCTTCGGCATCAGAGAGTGAGTCGCGATGGTGGATAATAACATTCCAACCAGATTTTGCTGCGGCGAGCGACAAAACGCGGCCGATTCGACGGGCTGAGCCAGTGACAAGAATAGTTTTACTTTTATTCTGCATCTGAGATCTCCCTCTGGGATTGATGGTCTTGAGTGATTAAGCCGATAAAACTCAAAGCCAGGATCAACCAGAAAATTAGGTGGTTGATGCGTATTCCCTGAAAAGCTACTGAACCAGTTGCCTGAAACCCAAGTATTAGTATCCGGGAAATTGATAGTAGGGCGGTGAAGAATAAAAATGTATATCCGGGTTTAGATTTCTCCGGATGATCTTTTTTCAGGAGAAACACCAAAAAGATGATTTCACTTAGTAAATAGTACAGTTGAACAGGGTGGCGGAATTCGCCCCAGAGAAAAATACCCCAGGGAAGGGTTGTTGCTGTTCCGAAACTGGAACCAGAAGCGAAATTTGATAAATCAATCGCCATGGTAAAAGTCAGGAAAAACGGCGTTAGTGCATCCAGAATAGACCAGAAGGGAACTTGATTCTTGTTGAGATAGTAAAAGCCAGCTGCGCAAGATATTAGAACACCACCCACGGGGTCAAGAAGATTAGGATTAATAGAGACTATTGAAATCAAATTTCCTTGAAAAGCACTGGGGGAATTGGCGATATAGGAAAGTCGAGCGCCGATTACCCCTGCCAATAAACAAATCCAAATCAATTTTTCCAAAACTGCGGAATCAATCTGATAACGATACGAATTTCGCTCAGAGATTATGGATGCCAGCCAAAATCCAAGCAGTAGGATAAGCTGTGGGGTAGGGAGAGAAAAAATACCAAGATTAATCGTTGGGAACATTCAAGTCATCCTGTAATAAATTTTCTGCCTGGATACGAATCAAGGCTTTTGGTATTGGGCCGCCAATAATTATTTTCTGGATTAGTCCCTGACTGTTAATGAAGAACGTTGTGGGGAGCGAATGGAGATTATAGGATTTACTTACTGATCCCGTAGTATCCAGAAGAATCGGGAAGGTCAGACTGTTGTCGTTGACAAATCCAGAAACCTCGGTAAGGGAATCCTGGAAAGTTGAATTTATTGCTACAATAGTGAGATCGTTACTTGAATAGTCTTCAAAAACCCGTTGAAAAGCGGGCATTTCTGCGCGACAGGGAGGACACCAGCTAGCCCAGAAATTGAGAATTACTGGGGCTCCCCGAAGATCTGCAAGGGATAGGTCTTTACCGTCAATGGTTTTTAATTGAAATCCAGGAGCAAAAAATCCCTCCTGAGGCAGTGCGGCGCCCGGTGTGTTTTGGTTCATGACGGGTAACCTGGAATGCCAAATCCAGCCTGCTGATACCAGGAGGATTAAGATCACAATTAAGATTTGATCTCGTAGACGGTAAGATTTCACTGAATGACCTCATCTTATATGGTAGATAGAGTTTATATCTCCAGCCACCTCATGTCAAGCGATTGAGAAACGGATTTTTATTCGTGTACATGGAAAAAATAGTTGGCAGGTGAATTAACAATTTATGAGATATCGGAGGTGGTTATGAAGGATAACCGAAAAGTAGTAATCTTTTTCATAGCAGCTTTATTTATTGTTGGTGTACTGGTTGTGATGGTTGTTGGGCGCAAGGAACCGGCAGTCCAGGAAGCGGTTGTAATGCCACCTACTGAAGTGAGCGCAGGGGAAAAGGTCCAGGCTGAAGACACGGCAGTACCTGTAGTTGTTTCAGAAGAAACTGAGCCAGATCCCACTGTCGCGGAATCGGCTCCCGAAGCAGCAGCTCCAGCCTTAAAAACCGGACTGGAAAGCACAAATCCAGCAGCAGTAAATCTAGCAAATGGTGATATTCAACTGATAGAAATGTTTGCATTCTGGTGACCGACCTGCCAGAACATGGCACCCATCGTGCATGGGTTAGAAGTTGAATATTTTGGGTCTATCAATTTTGTATATTTAGATATAGACGATAAAGGGAATGAAGCGTTCCTGTCTGAGTTAGGATTCAAATATCAACCCCATTTTGTCTTAATAGACGGGGAAGGGAAGATCTTGCAGCAATGGTTGGGTCCTGTTTCAGAGGACGATTTCCGATCCGCGTTTGATGCGTATAGACAATAAGCTAAATCAGGTTAATGAGTCAAGATAAAAAACCGGTCAAAAGGCTGGTTTTTTATATGTAACGTCGTATAGGGTAGCATTTGACACAATCACTGAAATAGGGTATCCTATACCCGGCCCCTAAGGGGGGGGTTGACAATGAAAAATAACCTGGATAATCTCAGACGTTTAAAAACAGTGGAAGGACATATTCGTGGTGTGCAGAGGATGGTAGAAGACGAATCGTATTGTATGGATATCATACGCCAAATCCACGCCATTCAATCTGCACTGAATAAAATCAGCATAAACATATTGGACAACCATCTCAACTCATGTTTGATTTCTGCGGTCCGGGGTGATGATCCTGAGCACCAGGATCGGGTATTGCAGGAAATTATCGATGTATTTGAAGCGGCGACAAAAGTATAAGACATAAACGGAGGAATTAATGGCAAGCGTAACTTTTAAAGTACCTACAATAAGTTGTCAACATTGTGTAAATACAATTGAGCTTGAATTAAAGGAACTTCCTGGAGTTGTGGATGTTAAAGCAAATCCGGAAATGAAAACAACAGAAGTAGTTTATGAAGAACCAGCAACGGAAGAAATTCTTAGAAATTTACTGGCGGAAATTAATTATCCAGCTGAGTAATATCTTGTCAAAAGACCTTAATATCCTGAAAAGTAATGGAGAGATATGTCAGAAATAAAGCTTACAAGTTTGCCGGTTACCGGAATGGATTGTGCTAATTGCGCCGCTGCCGTGGAGCGGAATCTCTCCAAAGTACCTGGCGTAAATACGGCCAATGTAAATCTAACAACAGAAAGAGCGTCTGTTGAGTTTGATGCAGAACTCACAAAAATTACAGACCTTGTTAATAAGATCGAACGATCCGGATATGGCGTAGCCGTAGGGGAAGCGGAATTTTTGGTTAATCACATCAGCGATGATCGGGATGGACGAAAGCTGGAACAAATTCTGGGAAATTTTGACGGCATTATTAAGGCATCTGTGAATTGGGTTGCTGGAAAAATAAAAGTAAAGTATATCCCCACAATTACCAATCAAAGGGATATCAGGAAACTTGTGTCTGAAGCTGGTTTTGAAGCGGTGGTTTTGGGGGATCAATTCGAAGATACCGAGGGGATGGCAAGAAAGAAAGATATCCAGCAGCAGAAACGCTTATTACTGGTTGGGTTGAGCTTCACAATACCTTTATTTTTCTTGTCAATGGGACGTGATTTTGGATTACTGGGGAACTGGGCACATCAACCTTGGGTAAATTGGTTTATGTTGATTTTGGCCACTCCGGTCCAATTTTATGTCGGTAAACAATATTATAGCGGTGCCATTAACTCAATCAAAAACAGGGCTACAAATATGGATGTACTTGTGGCTTTGGGATCAACAGCAGCATACTTATATTCAATACCGGTTTTGTTCGGTTGGGTTAGCGGACATGTGTATTTTGAGACCTCAGCGATGATTATCACCCTGATTAAAACTGGGAAATACCTTGAGGTGCGAGCAAGAGGCAAAACCAGCGAAGCGATAAAAAAATTAATGAAACTCAGCCCGGAAAATGCTCTGGTTATCAGGGATGGCAATGAACACTATATTCCTGTTGAAGATGTGCAGGTTGGAGATATTGTCCTTGTTAAACCAGGAGAGAAAATCCCTGTTGACGGTGTTGTTATTGATGGTTTTTCTGCAGTTGATGAATCCATGCTGACAGGCGAATCTCTCCCGGTTGAGAAATCAATCGGTGATGAGGTTGTAGGAGCGACCCTGAACAAACAGGGTGTGTTAAAATTTGAAGCTACTAAAATCGGCAGGGATACAGTCCTGTCTCAAATAATCAGACTTGTAGAAGATGCCCAGGGGAGCAAAGCGCCCATTCAGCGGATTGCTGACCGCGTATCAAGTATTTTTGTTCCTGCAGTGGTGTTTACAGCAATAGGGACCTATTTAATATGGCAATTCTTAGTTCCTGCTCCTGCTGTTCCAGAAACCAGTCAATTTGCTAGAGCTATGTTAAATGCTGTAGCGGTTTTATTAATTGCCTGTCCCTGTGCAATGGGATTGGCAACTCCGACAGCTGTAATGGTAGGCTCTGGAAGGGGTGCTGCAAGTGGGATTTTATTCAAATCTGGAGATGCCCTGGAGAGAGCTGGAAAGATCAATACAGTGGTCTTAGATAAAACCGGGACAATTACCAAAGGTGAGCCATCCCTGACGGATATAAGAATCCTTGCGCCAGATCCAGAGACTAAAAAAGAAGACAGTATTTTAAGGATTGCCGCTTCTATTGAACAGAGATCGGAACACCCCCTTGGGGCGGCAGTTGTTTCTGAAGCGAAAAAGAGGAACCTGGAATTTAGCGAGCCAGTTAAATTTCAATCGATAATCGGTAAGGGTGTAAAGGCTAATTTAGATAATCACCAGGTGATAATTGGCAGTACAGCCCTGATGGATGAGGAAAATGTGGAGTGGTCTGACGCTGAAGAGATCATTACTAACCTTAGCCAGGAAGGAAAAACAGCGATATTGATAGCAGAAGAAGGGATTTTGCAGGCAGTTTTTGGTATCGCGGATACAGTAAAAGAAAATGCAGGTCATGCCATAAATGAATTAAAGGAATTAGGCCTTGATGTGATCATGATTACTGGTGATAACCAACAAGCAGCACGAGCCATTGCTTCCCAGGTAGGCATAAATAAAGTAAGGTACGAAGTGCTGCCCGGAGAAAAATCCTCTGAAATTGCTTCCATGCAGAAAGATGGCGCTGTGGTAGCCATGGTTGGAGATGGGATAAATGACGCGCCGGCCTTGGCGCAAGCAGACGTGGGGATATCGCTGGGAACAGGTACTGATGTCGCAATTGCGGCTGCGCCAATAACCCTAATCAGTGGAGACTTGAATGGCGTCAGCAAAGCCATAAAATTATCCCGGGTGACCTTGCTTACAATCAAACAGAATTTATTCTGGGCGTTCGTTTATAATGTAATTCTAATTCCAGTTGCAGCGGCAGGATTCTTAAACCCAATCATTGCAGCTGGAGCAATGGCTGTAAGCGATGTATTTGTAATTGGTAATAGTCTTCGATTAAATCGAAAACAACTGGATTGAGGGAGATTATTTGCCCTCGAATCGTCAATTGAGAGGAGTATAATATTTCACCGGGATTTCAGATAGATTGATTTTATTTGAGTGAAAAAAGAATATAATAGGTAGCGCTTGGTTAAAGGCAAAAAAAATGGTAAAAGAGAAAGTTAGAGTCGCAATCATCGGTGTCGGGAACTGCGCTTCTGCACTGGTGCAGGGTGTTCATTTTTATCAGAACGCTGAAGAAGGTCAGATCATCCCTGGACTGATGAATCCGGTCTTGGGAGGATATCATATACGGGATATTGAATTTTCTGCTGCTTTTGATGTTGTCCAAAATAAAGTAGGGAAAGATCTGAGCGAAGCAATTTGGGAAAAACCAAACAATACAACTCGATTCTCTGATGTGCCCTTTCAAAATGTTACTGTGAGTAGAGGAATGACTCATGATGGATTGGGAAAATATTTACTGGAACATGTGAAAAAAGCTCCCGGACCAACGGATGATATCGTTAATATTCTCAAAGACACAGGAACAGATGTTGTGGTGAATTTTTTGCCTGTTGGGTCCGAGATGGCTACAAAATGGTATGTGGAACAAGTGCTTGATGCCGGATGCGCGTTTGTTAATGGAATTCCTGTGTTTATTGCTACATCGGAGTATTGGACAAAAAGATTTCAGGAACATGGTTTACCTCTCATTGGAGATGATATAAAGAGTCAGGTAGGGGCAACTATCGTGCACCGCGTATTAACCAATCTTCTTCAAGACCGAGGAGCTCGACTTGATCGAACATATCAGCTAAATTTTGGGGGAAATATGGATTTTTATAATATGCTGGATCGAGACAGATTGGAGTCTAAGAAGATTTCAAAAACACAATCTGTGAAGAGTCAATTAGATTACGAGTTGGACAAAGATAATATCCATGTAGGTCCCAGTGATTATGTGCCCTGGCTGACCGATCGGAAATGGGCCAATATCAGATTGGAAGGCAGAGGATTTGGGGAAACGCCATTAAATATCGAGTTAAAACTAGAGGTATGGGATTCACCAAACTCTGCAGGCGTTATGGTTGACGCTATACGTTGCGCAAAATTAGGATTGGATCGAGGTCTTGCCGGACCGCTGGAAGGACCTTCTTCCTATTTAATGAAATCCCCACCAGTACAGTTTAGCGATGATGTCGCCAGACAAAAAATGAAAGATTTTGTAAATGGAAAATAAAAAAAATATGGATAAAACAGGAGCAAAAAGTCCTCAAAAAGCCAACAGGCGAGATTTTTTCAATTTGTCTGTTCTGGCTGCTGGATCAGCCATTCTTAAGCCATGGACCTTTTCGGAGTTATTCCAAGAATTTCCTGACGCGGAACGACTGGGTAGAATTGCAGTCGGAAGGGTTGATATTAAAATAAGACCTGATTATGAAGCGCCTAATGTCGGGACGTACTATGAAGACGCGGTTGTTCCCTGGATCCAGGAAGTAATCGGTCCCTGGCCTAATAGAAATAATCAACGCTGGGTCGAAACACCGGATGGATACATTTGGGGCCCAAATGTACAGCCTGTTAGAAATTTGCCAAATCCACCCATTGAATCTATACCCGACAGTATGGAAGGAATCTGGGTTGAGGTAACTGTACCCTGGGTAAATGTAATAATTGATAATCCACCTGCCCGATCAACCTGGTGGGCTTATTTAGCGGCGAAAAACTTACCTCCCAGGTTTTATTATGCCCAAATATTATGGGTAGACCAAATCAAGGTTGGAAGTAACGGAAATCTTTGGTACAGGATTAATGAAAGATATGGAAACCCAGGAGATCTGCTATGGGCACCTGCAGAAGCCTTCAGGCCAATTTCTAATACTGAAATGGCACCTATATCACCCGGGGTTGAAGAAAAACAAATCGTGGTGGATGTGACGCCATCTCACCAAACCCTATCCTGTTACGAGGGATCGTCGGAAGTATATTTTTGTAGAATATCTTCCGGAAAAGAACCCTATGGAACTGATGTAACTGCTTATGGATCAAAAGGATTTAATATTTGGAGAAAGCTGCATTCCTTACAGATGGCTGGGGGCACAGTCCAAGCAGGATGGGAGATACCGGGCATTGGATGGGTATCATTATTCCAGGGGGAAGGTGTGGCAATCCATTCAACCTTCTGGCACAATAATTTTGGAGAGCCCTCTTCCCATGGCTGCATTAACGCCCGACCAGAAGACGCAAAATGGATTTTTAGATGGGCAACACCGGTTGCTCCATTTAATGTGGGAGATATCACAGTTTCTGGCAAAATTGGAACACCTGTGAAAGTTATTAAATATGAAGGTTAAATTTATTAGTGGACCATAAGTAGGAGTGATTATGGATAGTCTGAATTTTTTTAGTTTGGGAACTGCGTTTATCGCGGGCTTGGCATCCTTTTTATCACCCTGCGTGCTTCCTTTGGTTCCGGCCTATGTAGGATATTTGGGTGGAAGAACAGCATTTGAAGATGCTGAAAACGAACCAAAACGGTGGTCTGTTTTTTCCCACGGCCTGGCATTTGTAATTGGATTCAGCCTGGTTTTTATTCTTTTGGGAATTGCGACATCAGCTTTGGGTAGCCTATTAAGTGGAGCAAGAATTTGGCTGGAGAAGATTGGTGGGATCGTGGTTGTTATTTTTGGCCTTCATATGACGGGAATCTGGCGAATCCCTTTTTTGCAATATGACACGAGGAAACAATCCCAACCTGAAAATAATCGGGGATATCTTTCATCGTTATTGATGGGTGTGTTCTTCTCAGCTGGTTGGTCACCTTGTGTTGGTCCAGTTTTGGGCGCTATCCTTACGCTATCATTAAGCGGCGGCTCTGTATTTACCGGAGGCTCTTTGCTGGCTGCCTATTCTGCAGGATTATCGATCCCATTTTTAATTGCTGCGCTAGGTGTCGGCTGGGTTACAAAAGCATTACGGAAATTTGGCAAGGCGATGCATTATTTGGAAATAACAATGGGTGCGATATTGATCATTATCGGAAACCTACTATTTTGGGGACTCTTTGAAAAACTAACAATTTATCTCACTCGTTTTGGTAGTCTGTTTAATAATCTATAGGACTGGAAAAATTTATAAATGGTAACTGTTACGTTATACACCCGGGAAGACTGCAAATTATGCCAGAAAACTGAAGAGGATTTAAAGGATCTGCAGCAAGAATATCCTCATCGTTTGGTGAAGATTGATATTGAAAAGGAAGACTTTCCAGAATATAGTGAACAGATTCCTATTATGGATATTGGGCCATATCAACTCAAAGCGCCAATTGATGTAAAAACCATAAAAATGACCCTGGGAGCTGCGCAGGACAGGCTAAATCAACTGGATAAGATCAATCTTGAATCCCACCAGAGAAGAGTGGAGAGGGGAAAAAAAATCTCTCTGAGCGACCGGTTTTTCCATTGGCTATCTAAGCGATATATGCTGGTATTTAATGGATTTGTATTTCTATACCTGGGGCTAGCTGTACTTGCGCCAATTCTCCAAGCAAACGGGTCCGTAGGGACAGCTAAAGTTATATACGCAGTCTATGGCAGGTTATGCCACCAGCTTGCATATCGGTCCTGGTTCATCTATGGAGAACAATTTGCTTATCCTAGAGAAATGGCAAATCTGGATCAGTTGATGACATATGAAGAAGCGACCGGATATGATCCTTTTGATATCCAAGCTGCCCATGATTTTTTAGGTAATGAAAACCTGGGATATAAAATAGCCCTCTGTCAACGAGATATGGCGATTTACGGCGGAATCCTCGGTTTTGGATTAATCTTTTCTCTAACTCGAAAAAAAATCCCCGGCCTACCAATCGCTGTTTGGTTCCTGTTGGGGATAATCCCTCTTGGATTGGATGGAACCAGCCAAATAATTAGTCAACTGCCTTGGGATATTTTGCCAATTCGAGAAAGCACACCGCTCCTGAGATCTCTTACAGGGGCTTTATTTGGCGTGACTACAGCCTGGTTTGGATATCCAATTGTTGAAGAGACGATGGCAGATACTCGAAAAATTATGACGGTGAAGGTCAAAGCTGCCCAAATGCCACCAAGGGAAGAATGATAATCCGAAATAATGCAGGATTAAAATATTTTCAATTTGAATCTCTGCTTAATGAAAATATTTTCCAGGCTGTTTTTTCCAGAAAGGGAGGTGTAAGTCCTCCGCCGTGGAATTCACTTAACCTGGGAAGTACTGTCGGAGATGATCCTGAAAATGTAGAGGTAAATAAAATAAGACTGCTGGATGTGATTGGTTATTCTCCAAAACAGATTGCCCAGGTGCATCAAGTTCATTCTGCCCGGGTAATAAAAGCTGATAAACCGCAAGGAAATACGACAAACCCAGAGCGGGGGGATGCAATCATCACTAATAAGCCGGGATTACTGATGGTTATGCGATTCGCTGATTGCGTTCCGATATTTATATATGATCCGGTAAATCATGCGGCAGCAATTGTACATGCAGGCTGGAAAGGGACGATCAAAGGCGTTGCTTATGAGGCAGTCCGTCGAATGGCAAAACAATATGGTTCAAAACCGAAGGAGCTGATCGCTGGCATTGGACCATCAATTGGCCCGGACCATTATCAGATTGGAGAAGAAGTGATCAGCGAGGTCATGAGAACTTATCCTGATCAAAGTAATCAAGTTTTGATAACTGATAACGATGGTGTAAAATTAGATTTATGGAAGGCTAACGAGATTACATTATCTAGAGCCGGTGTAAATAAGATTGAAATTGCAGGAATATGTACCGCATGCGAACTTGAAGATTGGTATTCACATCGAGGGGAAAAAGGAAAAACAGGTCGATTTGGAGCGGTACTGGGGTTGCGGTAAATAGAAATCAAGATATGGATCCCTTTGTATTGGAAACTATTAACGATCGGGTTGAACAAGTTCTAGAAAGAATAGAAAAGACTGCCCAATCTTGTGGCAGAAATTCAGCTGATATTGAGTTGGTCGCAGTTACAAAACAAAAATCAGCTGCCGTTGTTAAAGAACTCTCAGAGTCTGGGATAAAAAAAATTGGTGAGAGTTATTTAAAAGAAGCCTTGTTTAAAATCGGCATTCTGCAAGACTATCAGCTGGAATGGCACATGATTGGTACCATACAGCATGGAAAAGAGAAACAGATCGCTCAACATTTTGCGGAAGTCCATTCAGTTGACCGGATAACAGTCGCAGAAGAACTAAGCAGAAGAGCGGAGCAAGCCCAGAGAGTAATTCCTGTATATCTGGAATATAATGTAAGTGGCGAGGGAACAAAGCACGGATGGCAAGGCCGGGATAGTCATCTATGGGAGAAGCTTCTGCCCGAATTTGAACAAGTCATTAAACTCTCATCTCTAAAAGTTAAGGGATTAATGACGATGGCACCTTATGATATCGATCCAGAAGAGGCGAGGCCCTATTTTATAAGACTGCGAAAATTAAGGGACTATTTAGCGAAAAAATACCCGGGTGTAAATCTGGAAGGACTATCAATGGGGATGAGTGGAGATTTTGAAACAGCCATCGAAGAAGGAGCAACTGTTTTACGGATCGGATCAGCACTGGTTGGTCCGCGTTAATAAAGGAAGAACATGGTATTAGAATCGATAATTACGGTCATTGAACAAACCCTCCTGCTGCTAATATTATTAAAAATAATCTTGTCATATTTTATGGATCCTTTTCATCCTTTTAGACAATCGGTTGATCGGCTAATAGAGCCTTTATTAAAACCTATACGACAGATACTCCCGTCATTTGGAAGGTTTGATTTCAGCCCCTTAATATTAATGATTCTAATTGAGGTGGTTGCAACCATACTGCGCAACATTATTTAGAAATAAAGTATGTAAAAGTTCCTGTATTGAGGAGAAATAATGATTGGGAGAGAATTTAACTTTCACGATGGGGAAAAAGGTTCTGCAATAGCGATCAGGATAACGAAAGGAAAAGGGAGACAACGAATTGTAAAAGTTCTCAGAGATGGCACTGTAGTAATTGATCTCCCTGAGGAAGTTGAAGATATTGACCAGGAATTAATCAAGTTTTTATCAAACCAATTGGGCATAGAGCCAAAAAGATTTGACATCATTGCCGGGGAAGAAGGGCAGGAGAAGTTAATCTCGATCCTGGATATGAACCCCGAAGTACTGCAGAAGTTAATCTTAAAGAAACTAGCCTGAACCTAAGGTAGAGGTAATACAAATAAAAATCTCCTTTCCATAATAGGATTGGAGGTTTTTTATATTGAAAGTTATTAATTTGTCAGGATACTGCACTCGCCGTTGAAGTTGTTTTGTATCCCGGAGGAGTGCAATACCAGAGTGTTAGAGCCGCTTGATGGTGTACATCAGGATTTGAATCCTCTAACGCTTTAAGGAGAGAGGGAACGACTTCAAGATAATTTTCTTGACGCAAGGGAATCAAGGCCGCTTGTTTTTGTTCAGCTGACCCGTTTTCCAAGGCATTTAAGAGCAATTCTAAGGCAGATTCAGGGGTTAACATAACCAGGTCATGCTGGGTTGAGAATGTGCGCAGCCAGGCAGCTGCGTGAGCTGGGGGTTGTGGAGTCGGCAGATATGGAGAGCCTGTCTGAAGGATTTCAAAGACCTGTTGGGCGAGATCCCTGACTACCCACTCGTCTTCATCGATTCGCATTTTATTGAGTATGTCAGTTGCCCAGGATTCTCTAATCAAGCTTAAGCCATGAACAACAGCATAGCGAACCAGCAGGTCTTCTCTTGTTGCTCCTTCACGCAATGCAGGGTGTCCCTCACTGCGATTGTGTGCAAGGGATTCGGCAGCAGCTCTGCGCAGCAATTCATCTCCATGAAGCAGGCATTCAGCTATCGCTTCAAGGGCTTTCGGTGTGCCAATTTTACCTAACGCATAACAAGCGGCGACTGATGCTGGAAATTGATCATTAAGTTGTTTAATTAATAAGGGGACGGCGTTGAGGTCTTGAATAAAACCTGATCCCAAGGCGGCGGCTCGTCTGGTATTAAGGTTTTGGGACTGAAGAAGGTGCCGGAAAATGGGACCAACGGAGGGGTTCCCGGAGGTTGCAAGCAAAATTGTCAACCGTAATTTTATAAGATAGATGGGGTTGGAATGGATTTCACGCGTAATAGCTTGGAGTAAAGTTTCCTCAAGCGCTGTGGTAGGCTTTTTTAGGTAAGAAAGCCATCTACAGGCGCTCAACAACCTGTTTTTTAACAAGCTACTGTCGATCAGAGTATGTTCCATGACTGGCGCGATGGAGTTAAATGCAGAGAAATAACGCATCGTTTCGTAAAGCAGAGGCCAATCTGGTTGCGTAAGAATATGCTGAATAACACTTCCGCTTGTCCTGCTTATTGCCCTGGAAGCCAGAAACCCAGTAATCGATGGATATGTAAAACAGAAACCATCAGTTCCTATTCTTTGCAGAAGATTATGCATCAGGGCAAGTTGAATAGCGCGATTAATGGGACTGGTTTTATCGTCAGTTTTATCAGGCGGAGAAGATTCACTCAGGTTGGAAAGCCAGGAATTGATATCCCGCTTAGTAAATATGCTTTTTTGCTGTTCCAAAGAATGAAGGGCTAAATACTCGAGAGTGCGGAGTGAGCTTTGAGGAAAAGGTGAAATTATCCGTTTTAAAAAAGAAGTGATGGAGTTCACGGCTGATGGGCCCTTGAGGTCGCCCGCGTATGCAGCCCAGGCTTTAAGGGTGAATTCAAGTGGTGTAAGGTATTGATCACTGATAACAAGCAATCCGTTACGGATGTTTATTTGATCCACTGTATCTGCGGAGCTTTCTATAGACGCTGGAGAAATTGATGATGGCCAGAGCTGGCTCCATTTCTCTAGAAAGGCATATTTCTCTTTACGGCCCCAAGAAGCAATTGAGATAAATTCAAGGGGAGCTTTGACGAGATTGCCAAAATATGAAGGGGAAGCCGCTATAACGATTTGCAAAGAGGGAATTTTAGTGGTGAGAGCGACAATATAATTGGCTACCCGATTGATGTCTGTATGAGAGAGAATATCAAGGCTGTCTATAAAAAGGATCGCCTGTTCTTGGTTAAGTGAAGTCGTTATGTATTTAGGGAGATTAGGAATAGTTGAAAAGGGAGGATAGGATTGGATTGCCGATAACAAGATCTCTAAAATGTCACTGCCGGGAAATTGATTTAGGATGTGATTGGCCTCAACATAAAAGGGTATTTTTCCAGATAATTCAGGATGGTTATGTTTGCCTTTCAGCAGGGAAGTTATACAATCCGCGACGGCAACAGTTTTTCCAGTCCCCGGAGCCCCTAACAGACAGATATTAGCTCCTTTTGATAGCGCTGAAAGCAAAGAAAATGTGGGAGTGGAATATTCGACAGCAAATTCAGGAAAGGCAGGGTCATAACCGAGGGTTTGTTGAAGTAAACTGGGATCAAAGGTATCCGCCAGCGTAATGGCTGAAGGAGGTGGGGCGATACACCTAGGTGGGATGGATAGTTTTTCGAGCGGGCCCAGAGCTGATGCAATATGTTTCCCCTGGATAAACTTGTAAAGTATTCGGCTGTAATCGGTTTCAGAGGCAATGGAAAGCTTATCGCGAAAAGCACCAATTCGGTTAATGGTTCTGAAGAAATAAGCCTTAAGTTGGGAACGAAATCTTAAAAATAATACCAACAAGATAACAGCTAATAAGACTCCTGCCCAGAATGATTGATATTCTAAATAAATTTTAGGTAAAAACCGCGACATGGAAAAGTCTCTTTTGGTTCAGTCTCTTTCTTGAAACAGGATCCTCTTACAGGTTGGGCAATAGGCAAGCTTTGTGGGAGATTTAGCTTCTTGTTCAATCGCGGAGGGAATATTTGCTCCGCAGGCTGAACAGCTGCTCTCAACCATCAGCGTAACAGCTATACCTCCAGATGATTTACGCAACCTTTCATAGATTGGCAGGTCAGTGATAGACTCGCTATCGATATAAACACTTCGATCGCTTTGCAGTTGAGATACTTTTGACTCGAGATTATCTTTTTCAATCATCAATTTCTCATCTTCCGCTTGTTTAGTACTGGAGATTTCTGCTGCATTTGATGCAGATTGGTTGTGCGTGGATAGAGCCTGGTCGTAATCAAGCATAGCTTCCAGTTGACGTTCTTCTAATACAGAAAGATATTTCTGGAGCGAAGTAGATTCTAAATGTAAATCTTCCAATTCCTTCGGGTTGGTGATCATTCCGCCGTATAGTTTTTTTTGGTTTTGAGAAATCTTAAGGTTCTGGCCCTCAACCGCATGTTCTGAAGCCTTGAGATTTTTCTGTTTATCATCGAGGATTAATTTATGTTCTTCTTGAATCTGCAGGGCACTATTTAATGCTTGATTATCGGATAATGCTTTTATAATTTCATCAATTCGTTTATTTGATTGATCAATATCAGAATCGATTTGTTGTAGTTTGTACAATGGTTTGGAAAGGCTCATTAGTAAGAAAATCCTTCTGTCTCTCTGGCTGGTATGATGAGATTATAGATGTGTAATTGCACGAAAGCAAGGGGCAGATTTAAAAGCTGATAAAATAAGGACATGGCGCAAAATAAAGCAATGTTAATTATCAGCTGCCTGGTCATTTTGTTAGTGACATTGCCTTATTTGGCTGCCTTTCAAGTTGAGACCAACGAGTCAGTATTTGGGGGTTTTTTAATTAATATCAAAGATGGACATTCTTATCTAGCGAAAATGCAGCAAGGATATTTAGGGAATTGGAAATTTGTATTGCCTTATACGGCTGAGGCTGGCGAAGGCGCTTATTTATTTCTTTTTTATCTTGTTTTGGGACATATCGCCAGAGTTATTAATCTCCCGCTGATTGTGATCTACCATTTGGCCCGTGTCCTGAGTGCTGTATTCCTGCTCTGGGCAATGAGCATTCTTTTTAAGCGAACATTTAGTGCAACAAAAGACCAAAATTTAGGATTTATGATAGCTTCTTTAGGGTCCGGCATAGGCTGGATAGCTGTTATGTTTGGATTATTTACAAGTGATTTCTGGGTTGCAGAAGCATTTCCTTTTTTGTCCATCTATACAAATCCACATTTTGCACTTGGTTTGGGTTTAATGATCCTGGGATTGATTTATGATAATGAAAATAAACCCTGGATTTCCACTCTACTGGGTTTGGCACTGGGGATTGTGCAGCCCTTTGCGGTGGTGATTATATTGTTGGTTTTGGGCGGAAAATCTTCAATCGAATTTCTTGAATCTGACGGGAACATACAGGAAAGACTTAAGTCATCAGGAAGTATTCTCAGATTTGTATTCTTTGGAGTGGGCGGAGGCATTATCCTCCTCTATCAATACTGGAGTATATTATCTGACCCGGTATTAGCCCTCTGGAATAAGCAGAATGTTACCAGTTCGCCGGCATTGCTTGATCTTTTACTCTCCTTATCTCCCTGCTTGATCCTGGCAGTTTTGAGCATTAGAGAAGCCTGGAATAACGAGCAGGGGAAGTTATTGTTGATTTGGGCCGGGATTAGTTTAATATTAATTTGCGTACCCTGGAATTTACAAAGAAGATTTTTAACGGGGATTTTTATCCCGTTGGCTGGTTTAAGCGTGTATGGCGTAAGCCTGATCCGAAAATGGATTCCTGCTAAGAACAGGATTCTTGTTTTTGTTCTCTTCTGCCTGATACTTCCCACCAACGGGATGGTGCTCATGTCAGGCGTACAGGCTTCAACTCAACTTGATCCAAAGATTTATATTCCAAAAGCTGTCCAAGAGGGATTAGACTGGTTGTCTGAAAATTCACACACAAATGATCTTGTCCTGGCAGATGAGGTAGTAGGATTATATATTCCTTCTGCTACAGGCAGAAGAGTGATCTATGGACATCCCTTTGAGACAGTTAATGCTGATCAGGAACTAGAATTGGTCAGGCTCTTCTTTCAAGGCCAGATGCTTCCGGAAAATATTCAAACAGAGTTAATAGATCGAGGAGTTAAGTACATTTTTTCAACAAATGAGTTAAACCAAGATCTTGCCTCATGGATAAATCAGCAGGGATTCGCTGGGGTTTTTAAAAGCGGGAAAGTACAGATATTTCTGGTGACAGATTCATGAATACAAAACAAGGTAGCTCTCCAAGGAAGAACAGTAATTGTTTAACTGGCAGTGAAAAAACCATTTGGACAAGGTTGCTAAAATGGTTTCTATTCCTGCCGGTATTAATCTATCTGCCTGGAATTTTTGGCGGAATTCCTTTTGTATCGGAAACCGCACAATACACAGATTTGCTTCTGACGCATTACCCAAACGCAATATTTTTAAAGAATGCAATTCTGGAGCATCTTGCGATTCCTTTTTGGTCAAATCTAATTTACTCGGGCATGCCTTTTGCAGCAAACCCGCTGTCGGGATTATGGTATCTGCCTGGCTGGATCGCGCTTATTTTCCCGCTTCCTTCAGGAATAAGCATTGTCCTGGCTCTCCACAGTGTTATGGGAGCCTGGGGATTTTATAAATTAATGATTAAAGAGGGGACAGGAGAGTTCGCTGGAATTCTAGCAGGAATAGCTTTTGGTTTGCTGCCTAAAACTGCAGCTCATTTTGGCGCAGGTCACGTATCCCTGCTTTATGCGATTGCCTGGACTCCTTGGCTGATTATGACAACCAGAACGGACGACCGGGGTTGGAAAACCGGATTGATCATGGCAGGATTGTTTACTGCTGATCCGCGCTGGTCTATTTTTGCTGGGCTGCTCTGGGCGAGTTACATCGCTGCGCATAGACAAATCCGTACCTCAAAAAAGTTTAAATTTTATTTAAACACAGGTTTGATTGCCTTCCTACTCGCCTCTCCATTATTATTGCCTCTGCTTGAATTCACTAGTTTCTCAACCAGGTCTAACATGATGGCGGAAGATGTTTTTGCCTTTTCATTACCGCCAAAAAAACTGTTGGGAATTTTTATTCCGGGGCAGGCAGGAAATCCGGAATGGTTTATGTATGTGGGTGGGTTATTGATATTGATATTTATTATTCAATTATGGAGGAAAAAAGACAGGCGCAAGAACGCCTTTTGGTTAAGTTGGCTAGGGATCAGTTTGGTGATCTCGTTTGGCTCTTATATTCCCGGGGTTGAGTGGCTCGCAAAGATGCCGGTGATATCTCTGCTCAGAGTGCCAGCAAGAGCGTTATTTATTACAGGTATTTGTTTTGCGGCAATTGCCGGAGGATCAAGCGAGGATTTAATACGAGGGAAGATTCCAGGAAGAATAATTCGGTTAACCTCGTTTGGCGTAGTACTATTTTCGCTGCTCTTGGGAGGGATTGTCGCTGTCGGGGCAAATAAAGCCCCCTTATCGCTCTACTGGGGATTTGGCTTTTTTATCATCTCTGCCGTAGGAACTGTCCCTTTAAACAGAATTAACCGCCTTGAATACAAACAATGGATTTTAATAGGAATCCTGACTGTTGATCTCCTTGGTGCTGGATATCTTAGTTACAGCGTAAAAACCAGGGACCAAGTTTTTGCTAGACCTGAAAAAGTGATTAGGTTTATTCAGGACGATGAGGATTTATATCGATTATATTCACCCTCACATAGTGTTCCTCAATATATCGCTGTCATAAAAGCCGCAGAATTAGCTGACGGTGTTGATCCACTGCAAATTGAGTCTTATGCAAAGTTCATGGCAGAGGCATCAGGTGTTAATGAATCGGGTTATTTCGTCACGATCCCGCCTTTTAAAACTGGAAACCCCAAAAATGATAATAAGGACTATGAACCAGACCCATTTTTATTGGGATTGCTTAATGTAAAATACATTGTGTCTGAATTTGAAATGAAGGTTGAGGGATTGACTGGGGTGGAAACTATTGCGGATAGTCACATATACATAAATAATCAATTTCTGCCACGGGCCTGGGTTCAAGAAGATGATTTGCTGTCATCAAAAGAATTGAGTTCTGAAAAGATTTCTCCAGCTCGAATTGTTAAATTAAGTCCAAATAAAATTCATCTTGAGACTGAAGGTCCTGGCACTCTTGTTCTGTCAGAAATTAATTATCCAGGTTGGGTTGTGATTGTTGACGGAGAAAGGCAAGAAATAACTCCTGCTTATGGAGTATTAAGAAGTGTTGTCCTGGAAGACGGCAAACATGAGATTATCTTTAAATTTCAACCGAAAACTATCTATGCTGGATTAGCCTTAGCTGCTATCGGATGGATGATTTTCCTGTGGAAAGAGGTATTAGACAAAAAATCAGCAACTATTATTTAGCGCTGTAGAAGATTAATCCCTTTGCTGTTGTAAACATTATTATAGCGGAAGATCCTTACCTTAGAGGCCAGACTGCTGAGACAGAAGAATATAAATTTAGGGGGATTATTTTTCTCAGATGCATCTGATTACTACTGAAGCAAGATCATCAGTTAATATGGAGTTGATTGCATTTTTTTAGTACCTTCAGAAAAAAGGTTGGAATCTCTGAATCCAGGAGATGTTGATTGTTTAGGTAAGATCTTTATGAAAAGGAATTTGAAAATTTCCACGTAAAATAATTTCATTGCCTCTGAAAAGGCGTCGCGTACTGATGAAAAAAATATTTCAAAATCCATTTTTTCCGATTTTTCTGGCACCAATAATTTTGTTTTCCCCAGTTTTGTTTACTGGAAAGGCTTTGTTTTGGGGGACGTCTTCAACTCAATTTGTCCCCTGGTGGGAATTTGCCTGGTCAACTATTCTAGACGGCAATCTCCCGCTCTGGAATCCCTGGGTAGGTATGGGTGCGCCTCTGGCAGCCAATTATCAATCCGCTTTGTTTTATCCTCCTTATTGGATCCATTTTATTTTATTTGCTCTGGGCGGCATAAAACTTATCGCTTGGGGAATAGCTGTAATTGTTGTCTGCCACATCATTTGGGCTGGAATCGGAACCGCTAAATTACTCGGAGAACTGAATGTAGGAAAACTCGGGCAATCGATTGGAGGATTGGCATTTTCTTTGTCAGGGTATTTGATTTCAAGAGCAGGATTTTTAAGCATTAATGCTGTCGCAGCCTGGATTCCCTGGATCTTGTTATTAACAAAAAAACTGCCTTCAGGGAAGAAAAAATTCTTTTGGGTATCAGGACTTGTATTTGGATTTCAATTTTTAGCAGGTCATGCCCAAACAGCATGGTATTCTGTTCTGCTGGGGGGAGTTTGGATAACTTTCTGGGCTTTTAAGGAAATTAATGGCCAATCAAGGGCCAAGAATTTGTTTAGATCCTGGGTGAGATACATTGGGGCAGGAATCGTGGGATTGGCTATCAGCGCCATACAGATCATTCCCACGCTGGAATACTTACTTCAATCACAGAGGTCCGTTGAATTTGGATATTCCGAAGCAATGACCTACTCATTTTGGCCCTGGAGATTTCTGACATTAATTGTCCCGGATTTATTTGGGAGCCCTGCTTCTGGAAATTATTGGGGTTATGGAAATTTCTGGGAAGACGCTTTATATATTGGACTTTTTCCAATAGTTATCGCCGCCGGACTGATTATTCGGTCAGTTGGCAAATCAACAGGCCAGGTTGATCGCAAAATACACACCCCTGGTAAAGGGCTGGTTTATTTTTTGGTTGGGATAATTGGGACTAGTTTTGTGCTTGCGCTTGGGAAAAACACTTTCATTTTTCCATTTCTTTACCGGAATGTACCCAGTTTTGATCTTTTCCAGGCACCAACAAGATTTTCTATCTGGGCAGAAATATCTTTAGCAATTCTCGCCGGTATGGGAGTCGACCAATTAACAAAACCAAAGGGAAAAAGATTGTACTGGGCACGATTGGCTGTGGCTGGTTGTTTTGCCATCTCTGCCGGAGCTGGCCTGGCGTGGTTTTTCTTGGATGATATTAAATCAACCTTTATTCAAGGGGTAGGGAAAACAGGGTTGTGGGCACTGGTTTTTGCCCTTGTAATTCTTTTTCTGCCGGAAGATGGAGAATCCAGAAAGCGGAAAATTTGGAATGGATTGGTAATTGGCCTTGTTGGCTTAGATTTGATCGTCGCTGGTTGGGGATTAAATCCTGGGATTGATCTTAAATTTTATGAAAAACAAGAGCGAAAAACCTACGACGCCAGAATATTGATGCCTGAGAGCATAGAATATGATCTGAAATATGATCATTTTTTCACTTTTGATTCTTTCTTCCCTGAGGATAATTGGATGGAGATGCACGATTATTTAATTCCCAATTTAAATATGCTTCAGCGTGTTGAAATGGTAAATAATTTTGATCCAATGGTTCCGGGAAGGTATCAGAATTGGATGGATGAATTAAATCATCTTGATTTGCATCATAATCCACATGTTCTGGACTTGATGGGCGTTGGGTCAATATTTATCAAAGATAATCAGGGGCAGATCTCGCTGAAATCGATTGATAGACTTGAAATAGATAAAATTCATGTAATCCCTTGTGCAGTTTCAATTGAAGATGAAACAGAGATATTAGATATACTGATTAACAATAAAATAAATAGTGAAGAGAAAATAATCCTTCAAGAGCTTTATAGAGAGGAGAATAATCAGTGCAAACAGCTGCCCAGCGCCATAAGTGTCTTGGATGAAAACCCTGGTTATCTAAGACTTGAAGTGGAACTAGACCAGGATAGTTGGGTTCTCTGGTCTCAGACATGGTACCCGGGATGGAAAGGACGGTTTGATGGAGAGGTTGTTCCGGTGTACCGGGCAAATTACCTGTTCCAGGCCATCCGATCATCAGAAGGAAAACACGAGCTGGAATTTATTTATCAACCAGCATCAATTATCTGGGGAGCAGGTTTGACTGCTGCCGGAATTGGCGTTTTTATTATTGGTTGGAAGTCGTCCAGGAAAAAGGAGAATCAGGAATAGAGCTATCTAGGATTACTCAACTCTGCGGAGGAGGGATTGCTGCATAACTATCATGTCTGCCGGAAGATGGAAGGCGCTTAATCCAAGTATAAGTGAAGTTAAAAGCCAGGCAGAAAGGCTGATTGACAACAAGGCTGCTTCAAGTGAATAATGTTGGCCGATTGCACCAGCTAATAAGGGGGCAAATGCAGAACTCAGGTTGCCCAGAAAGTATTGAATTGAGGTCGCTGTACTCCTAACTTCTGGGAGTACGACGTCATACACAGTAGATGTAATATTTGGAGAAGCTAGAGGAATAAAAAAACAAGTAATTGATAAAAAGATTCTGAATAGATTAACATTTACGGCGGGAATACTTAAGCTGAAAGTCAGAAATAGTGCCCCAAACAGAACACCAAGTATGGATACATATAACCTACCGCGGGGATTTCTGGCGTAGGCAGCATCACCAAGCAAACCACCAAAAAAATATCCTGCTCCGATAAGCAGCACGGCAGGGATCATAATCGACGATATAGTTTGAGCGGAGTATCCTCTCTCAGTTTCTAAATATCTGAAAGACCAGAAAGTAATTACTTGCCAGGGTAATACACCAAATAAACCTTGGATAAAAATATATTTGAGCGTGGGGATTTGGATTAGATTTGTAAAAAGTGGAAGATCCAGGCGCGTGGCCTTGATTTCAGCCAGCGATGCTAATTCGGGTTCACTGGAACCACGTGGAATATCTTTAACGCCTAAGTAAATCAATCCAGACAAGATAAGTCCAAGCAAACCAGTGAAGATATATATTATTCTCCAGCCGTAAATTTGACCAAAATTAAGGGCCAGGATCAAACCAAATAAATATCCCAAAGGTATTGATACCTGCAAGAAACCAAAAATTCGCCCCCTTTGTTTAGGGGGAAAGTAATCCGAAATCAGGCTGCCAATACCGGGATAACTAGAATCATCTATTCCCGTTGACGCGCGAGAAATTAAAAAGAGCCGAGCTGTAGGGGCTAGAGCGCTTAACCAGGTTGTTATGCCCCAGATGAAAGAAGCCAGAGAGAGCAATTTAGGTCGTGCATACCGGTCATAAAGAAAACCCCAAATGGGATAAAAAACGCTACCCAGTATTAAGGAGCCTGTCATAATTCCACCCATCTGGACTTCAGATAAATTGAACGAGGACATAATGGATGACGTGAGAGGACCAATTAATAAACGGTCTGTCTGATGCAGCAGCATGAATAGGAAAAAGATTATGACAGCTGTCCAGCGGTGCCTTTTATTTATGCTCATGGGGTATATTTGATGGAATCAAATTTGAGCACTTATTCCTCGATTAGTTCCAAATAAATGCGTTTGTTTTCCCGGCCTTTGCTTTTATAATCAGTGATTTGTACCTGGCCCACTTCGGAAGTATTTTTAACATGTGTTCCACCGTCAGCCTGTAAGTCTAGCCCTTCAATTTCTACAACTCGGACCTCTTTAATATTGTCTGGAAGAAGATTAATTTTAGTGCGAATCAGATCAGGAATTTCAAATGCTTCCTGGCGGGGAATGCTTCTCCAAGAGACAGGGAGGGCATTAGTGATTTCCTGATTGACAGCATCTTCAATAATACAAACAAGGTCTTTATGCAGTGAAGAGAACTCAAAATCCATTCTTCCCTGCAAGGGCTTCATATTACCGCCAGTAACTGATGCCCCGTAATCCCTAAAAATAACTCCGCAGAGGATATGCATGGCAGTATGAGTGCGCATTAGTTTGTAGCGATAATCCCAATCCAGTTCACCGGTAACCGAGGCGCCAATTTCCGGGAGTGGGAATGATTCGGGAAGGACATGGACACATTTGTGATCGATAGTCTTTACTTTGTCAAGCGGAGCTGTATGAGGAGGATACAAGATCGTCCCTTTGTCTGCAGGTTGACCGCCTCCGCCCGGGAAAAACGCAGTTTGACTCAGAACAACTCCGTGGTTTTCTTGGTCTTGGGCGGTTACTTCAGCATTAAAAGTCTTTAGGTAGCTGGTTGTGTGATAAAGCCTAATTGTCATGGGTAATACTCCAGTAAAACCAAACAAAAAAGGAACAAACTTAACAGCCTGTTGCCAACAATTCCAATACAACAGATACATAAAAGAATAAATCTGGTATTAGGAAAAGCAGAAACTATCCAGTTATGGTAGGTTAAATAATTTCAAGCTGTTTGCCGACTTTTTCAAATATAGAAAGAACTTGATCAAGCTGCTCGTCTGTGTGCGTTGCCATGTAACTTGTTCGCAGGAGTTGTCTTCCCGGAGGCGTTGCAGGACTAATAATTGGATTAACAAAAACACCATTATCAAACAAGAGTTTCCAGGTTTTGAATGTCAGCGTATCATCACCAATAATAATTGGAATTACAGGTGTTTCTGAATTACCGATATCAAATCCTAGCGCTTTATATTCTTTACGCATCATATCAGCGATTTGATTTACTCGTACGATGCGCTCCGGTTCTCTCTTCATAATCTGTAGAGCAGCTAAAACTGCAGCTGCGTTTGGACCCGGTATGCTGGCGCTAAAGATTAGAGAACGCGCATGGTGTTTTATATAATGGATTACATTTTCAGTTCCAGCAAGATACCCGCCGATCGAGGCAAAAGACTTACTAAAGGTGCCCATGATTAGATCTACTTCAGCGGTTAAACCAAAATGGGCTGCGGTGCCTCTCCCGCCACCCAAAACACCGACTGCGTGGGCATCATCAACCATTAAACGGACACCGTACTCTTTACACAGTGGGACAATATCTGGCAAGGGGGCTAAATCACCTTCCATGCTGTAAAGTCCATCTACCACCAATAATTTTCCTGCTTCAGTTGGCAGCCTTGATAATTTGCCCTTTAGATCGTCCATATCATTGTGGCGATATCGAATCCGCTCTCCATAGCTTAAGCGTGCTCCATCTACAATACTTGCATGGTCATCTTTATCGAGAATGATATATTCTTTACGGCCTACCAAGGAACTGATAGTGCCTAGATTTACCTGCATCCCGGTTGAAAAAACCAGAGCGCTTTCTTTTTGAACCCAAGCGGCAATTTCCGTTTCTAATTGTTCGTGAAGGGCTAGGGTTCCATTAAGAAACCTGGATCCAGTGCAACTGGTGCCAAAACGGGAGATCGCTGATCTGGCGGCTTCTTGAACCTCCGGGTGAGTGGTCAACCCCAGATAATTATTTGAGCCGCACATAATGAGTTGTTTACCGTTATACTCGGCAAGTGGTCCCTCACTTTCTGAAAGGGCAATAAAATACGGATAAAGACCAGTTTTTTGTGTATCACGAGCATAAGAAAAATTTGTACATTTATCGAAGACATCCATATGATTTTCCTTGTGTATGTGTTATAAAGATCAATTGCATTTTATTCAAAAAGGTGTGCTTTTAATTTCAACATAATATTTGAGTATTTCAGGATTTTGGTCCATGTAAATAGCACAGAAACACTCCTGTGAAATTTGCTTGACACAGTTATACCATTATGTTAGGCTTTTTTAGAAAATTCCAAATCGAAAAGCAGCCTCCAGCCGCAAGGGAGTGTGACAGTTGACTTCATCCAGATCAAAAAAAATGGTTGAGGAATTAAAGTCATTACAAGTTTCATCACCGGATATTCAAGCATCCGCCGTAGTTAGCGCGGATGGTTTAATTATTGCTTCTGCACTTCCTCATAATGTAGAAGAAGATAGGGTTTCTGCCATGTCGGCAGCTATGTTATCCCTGGGAGAGAGAATATCACTTGAATTGAAAAGGGGAGAATTGGATCAAGTCTATATTCGAGGTGATAATGGCTATGTGATGTTAATGGCAGTTGGTGAAGAAGCGGTTTTGACCATTATGGCCGGTATGAATGCAAAATTGGGTTTGATATTTTTAGATATCAAGAGAACCGCTGTAGCTCTCTCAAAATTAATTTAATCGGTTGAAAACACTTATGAAAATCATAACTGAAAGTGGGTATTACAATTCCAATAAATTTGCCAGAATCCTTATTGAATCCATTATGGAGATTACCGGTAAAAACGGGGTTAACACGGTGTTGAATTATGCAAATTTGTCATCACTGGTAAATAATTTCCCACCCGATAATTTAGATCGGGCGTTTGATTTTGCTCATTTTTCAATGATAAACCAGGCCTTGGAAGAACTGTACGGAAAACGGGGCGGGAGGGGTTTGGCTCTGAGGGTTGGGAGAATAACTTTTGATGACGTGTTAAAAGATTATGGAGCTATGGCAGGTGTTAGTGACCTGGCGTTTCGGGTACTTCCCCTGCAAATGAAAATCGGAATTGGATTACAAGCGATGGCAAAAATATTCTCTGAAAAGAGCGATCAAATTTCAAATGTAAAGGAATTAGATGATGCCTATATTTATTCCGTTCAACAGTGCCCAGTATGTTGGGGAAGACAAGAAGCTGAAAATCCAGTCTGTTTCTATATGGTTGGATTGCTTGCGGAAGGACTTAACTGGGTGTCAGGTGGAAAAGAATTCCGAATCAATGAATCAAAATGTATTGCGTTAGGTGATAATGCCTGCGAGTTTACTATTCATAAACAACCAATCTAATAACATTTAAAATGATCAAGGATAACTATGGTTAAAACTTCCATCGTTGTGCCGACATACAATGAAGTTGAAAATTTACCAATCCTGATTGAAACCTTGTTTAATCTGAATATACCTGATTTGCAGGTTTTGATCGTTGATGATAATAGTCCCGATGGGACAGGGAAGAGAGCCGAGGAACTTAAGAAGAACCATCCCGGATGTATTTCTGTGATACACAGAGAAGGAAAACTTGGATTAGGATCGGCGTACATCACTGGATTTAAATATTGTCTTGAACGAGGAGTAGACCGGATAGTACAGATGGATGCTGACTTTTCACATAACCCGGAGAAAGTGTCAGTTTTACTGGACCGATTAAATGATTATGATATGGTACTTGGTTCTCGATACGTCAGCGGCGGTAGCCTTGATGAAGATTGGGCTTTCTGGCGGAAAGGATTATCATCATTTGGAAATTTTTACGCCCGATTGATATTAAGAATGCCAATTTTAGATGTTACCGGTGGTTTCAGGGCCTGGAAACGAGAAACACTGGAGGGCATACCTCTGGATCGTGTAAAATCTCAAGGTTATGCATTTCAAGTTGAAATGGCTTACATCACTCATCTAAAGGGATATTCAATCAGTGAGGTTCCAATTTACTTTGCAGAAAGAGTTAGGGGGGACTCAAAAATGTCTTTAAACATCCAAGTCGAAGCGGCCAAAAGAGTTTGGTCGATTTTATATGAGTATCGGGACCTAAAAAAGGGCATATGATCTTTGAGCTGCAAACAACATTAAAACTGAAATTTTCAATTACCTATCGGGGGCAAAGGTAGTTCAGGAATCCATTCGTTCAAGAATACTGTATAGTAGTTCAAGCAAGGCATTCTTTACTGATTCCTTTTCTGTTGCAGTACAGGGCAGGAGTTTAACTTCGGGCGCAAGGCGTAAAGCAATTCTCATATCGTCCGGGTCCCAGGCGTCTTCGAGATCCTGTTTGTTGGCAGTAACTACGTAAGGTGTTGGCGCGTAGGCTCTGAATGTCTCAAGAATTCGCCTGGCCTCACGGAAAGTTTCCGGACGAGAGCTATCAACCATCACAACAAAACCAAGCATACCCTCGGATAATATTTCCCACATGAAGTCAAACCGTTTTTGGCCAGGAGTCCCGAACAGGTAAAGAACCAAGTCATCATCTACTGTAATTCTGCCAAAATCCATCGCGACAGTTGTAGTTTCTTTGATTCTCTCAGATTCAGAGGAAATCTTCCTTTCAGTGGCAACAACATCAATTTCACTGACAGTTTGAATGAACTGTGTTTTACCTGAACTGAACGGACCGGTGACAACCATTTTAACGGTTTGCATAGGGTGCTTCCCTTTGGAGTGATAGTAATGCCTGCGTAATTCTTATAAAGATCGGATCCTAGTTATCAAACGATTAACAAGGGATTTTTGTTCCTCTGCGCCCTTAACGGGCAGAGTAGGAATTTGTGGCGAAGGTGGTTCTGCCCCTTCGGGGCGGACTATCTCTACCAGGCCAGCTTGAACGAGACTGTATACTATAGTTCTAAATTCAAATTCATTTAATTTTGTTGTGCGGGCGATTTGTTTCATTGAGTTTTTGGGATTAATGAACGAGACAACCCGCCATTCCTTAACACTGAGATTAACATTCCTGATATTGGTACCTGGAGTTTCTGTAAATTTAAGCGCCATATCAAGACTGGGAATTTCATCCTGTAAACGTTCCATCTCTTGAAGCTGGCGAGATCCTTCAATAATAATGTTTTCAAGATTTATGAGCAGCGAGATCTTATCGGGCGCAGGTGTGACATTGTTTTCAAAGTGAAAAATGCCTTCTGCCCAGGTGAATAAATCGTTAGCCGTGGAGACAAATTCCTGTTTTAAGCTGGATAAGATTTCTTCCTGGGTAACATAATTGGAATTGATTAACATTAAACCTAATTCTTTATCACCAATATTCTCAGCTCGGTCCCTGATAACTTGATATTGTTTATCTGTGATTTTTTCTGTTCGCAATAGAACTGCAGCCAAACCATTATCGTTCTTGCTGTTCTGCGCATAGCTAAGTTTCCCTTCAGCGAAGGAGATAAACGCGTCTTTATCCGGCCCGTGAACCTGAAGCGTTCCGGTTTTTTTTGCAAGGCTTATAAGATTCAGTAGCTGTGAAAAAGAAAAATCTCTTAGATTACCTTTTAATGCCATTAAAACCCCGTTATTATGCTATCGATTACTAACGGATTATACATTTAAGAAGGATATACGTCAAATATAAGGCACACTTGGATTAGAGAACAATAATCATCCTTTAGTCGATCTATAAAACGTGAGTAATGGTAGAAAATAATAACTCTTTTGCGTATCGCTGAAGCAGACTATCTTGACATTGACTGTAACTCTGTTTATAATCTTGCCGCAGTAAAAAAAAATCCCCGGTAGCTCAACGGTAGAGCGGTCGGCTGTTAACCGATAGGTTGCAGGTTCGAATCCCGCCCGGGGAGCTGAAAACACCTTCACCTGAAGGTGTTTTTTTCTAATCCTGGAGCCCCAAATCTGGAGAATGGTCTTTTATTTTGATTAAGTTAACTGCCTTTTGGCTTCGTATCTTAAGCCAGCCAGCTTGAAAGGCCATACCTAAAGAGAGCCCTAATGTTCCAATATATAAGCCTGGCATGGTTTCTTGAGAGATACCAATAAGGTATGTTGTGATAGTTACGCCGAGAAAAATTGCTACAGCTTCAGGTATACCCCGGGTTCTTCCTGAGTGCAGGAGGATTCCTTGATACCAACTTTGAAGAGCATTGGCTCCTGGAATGAGAAGACTGAACCAAAGAGCAGTATTGGCAAGAGCTAATAAAGAAGTTGGAAGGGCTGATATATACTTGAACCAAACCGTAGATAAGGGGGTGATCGTTATCAATAACAATAAGCCTGAGGTTAGTGAGACCAGAAAGAGGGCAAATTTTCTTAGATTGGAGTACGAATTGGGTTTTCCAATCAATGTAACAACTACCTCATTATAAGCAACACCAACGGAGCGGAGCATAAAAAGGAAACCTGAGAGAACGGGCCAGACAGCTAATGAATCTAACGCGCGAGGCATTCGACTTAATGCAGAACTAATCAGCGGCTGCGAGAGAAGGGTTATCAATGATGTTAATGCGAGGGGAATGTAATATTGTAAAAAAGCTTTTTTGGACAACTCGGGTTTAAGCTCAGGAAGAGGTTTCAGCTGGTCTTCGAGCACGGGCCTAACCTTGATTCCAACGTATAGGGCTTCACTAACCACACCAGTAGCGACAGCTGCGGTAGCGACAACAATGCCCGGTATTGTGCCGATGAGATAGCCGATAGTTAAAACAAAAATATTTGCTGAAAGCCTGAGGAAGGTTCCTTTGCCAACTGTGACAGAGTGCCCAAACCGGATCAAGACGCCTTGATTAAACCTGCGATAGCCGACCGCCCAGGTCCAGGGCAGCATTATAGCTAGTCCAATACGAGCAGGAGCTATAATTTCCGCAGGGGAGCCAATTAATTTTTCAACCACAAAGGAATAGAGCGGTGTGACTACGACCAGGATATGCATCCCTGTCAACATAGCGGATATTGTATGCATGAACTTGCGGATTTTTCTGTATGAGTTCCAGTCTTTACTTAAAGCGGTGGAAGCAGCCAGCAGCATGATTATTGGCGCTTCAATGATCAGCGCCAGTGGGAAGACGATGCCGCCATATGCTGCCAGGTTAATTTTAGGGTCTGGCAGGCGAGCAACAATAGCACTTAAAGCCGGAAGTTCAAGCGCCATTAAAAACCAACTAGCAGCTAAAGGCCACCAGGTTGTAAATATCTGTTTTGATGTAACTTGATGTTGTGTAGGCATAGAAGGGGGAGTCTATTTTTCGATAGGGGGGATTAAGTTAAGGGCGGGGATTGACAATAAAGCGGCAATTGAACTGATAAGATAGGCAATTTCTAACCCAGCGTTGTCACCAATATAACCGATTACTACCAGCATCACAGCGTTCGATAAAAAACTGATTAGTAAATAAACACTATTTCCTGTTGCTCGATGGTCCTGGAAATGATCCTGGACCAAGGCCAAAAACAAAGTACTGGTTGATAAACTAAAAAACCCTAGAACGAGGAGAAGAGGAATAACCAACCACCCAGAGGACAATAGAAACACCGGGATCATAATTGCGGACACAAGCATGGAGAAATTGATGCTTTTTTTTCTGCCAATTCTGTCACTTAAGGGGCCAATGATAAGAGCTCCAATTACACCAGAGATCTCCAAAGTTGAAAGCGCTGCCCCCGCCATCCATAAAGGTGCACCTGATTGAACCATATAAACCGGTAAATAAGTGTCTAGAGAGGCGGTTAATGTATTGCGCAGGATTAATACCAAGGATAATCGGAGGAAGAATTTTTTAAATATAGGAATTGCGGCTTTTAATGAATGTTTGGTTTTAGGCTTAATGACAAATTTCCTGAATTGGAAAAAGAGAATAAAACTGGCAGCCCAACCCAGGAACGCTAGGCGGAATATTCCCTGTATACCCCATAGCGCGACGGTCCAAACTACCAAAAGTGGCCCTATAGCTCGACCTATCCCGCCTCCCGCCATAAACAAACTTAATCCAAATCCCTTCCTTTTCGCAGAAGCATCAGCAACCATTGCAGGGGATGTAGAATGAAAAACCGTAGAACTGGTGCCTGCTAAAAATACGATCAAGGCAAGTGAATAAAAATTGGACGGAATGCCAATTAGGCTCATTAATGTGGCTGTGATTGCTGGGGTAAATATTACAAAGTATTTGGCGCCTTTTTTATCAGCCAGGTACCCGATGAAGGGATTGATCACAGAAGGCAACCTGGTAAACGTTGTAAGAATACCAGCCGAGGTTAGGGTCAGAGAAAGTTTTTCGATCAGGGAGGGAAGAAGCGCAGGAAGAAATGATGTGAATAGATCATGAAATAGGTGACCTCCTGCTATTGCATAAACTTGTTCAGAAGACGAGTCGTCGGATGCAGTATTGTTTTTCATTAGATTTTATTCTTCATTGGCGAATTTTGGATGTACCGCCATGATCTAAAATCATAAAGCACCCTGAAGGGTGCTTTAATTCAATGGATTGATTAGTTTATAGTTTAGTCATCGTCGAGAGAAACTTCATAAATCTTTACATGACCTTTCCGTCCCTTAACGATGATTGAATCAAGTTTTTTCATCTTGTATTGATCTGACGCGGCTTGAAAAATTTCTTCCCCTACTACGATCCGGTTTGGTCCAGCAAATGGATTCATGCCTTTGGCAACATTAACGAGATCTCCCAAAACTGTGAATTCTACGCGCTCACTTGTACCGACATATCCAACGACTGCCCGGCCTGCTTTAACGCTCAAGCGTAAATTGAGCGGTTGGTCAAATTCATCCGCAAGGGCATTCATCCGTTTGAGAATAGCAACGCCCGCATTAACAGCTTTCTTTTTGTGATTTTGACCTTCATCGGACATGCCAAAAACTGACATGACCCCATCGCCCAGGTAGCGAACTACGCCATTAAATTCAAAGATAATATTGGTAATTTCAAGATAATATTTATTTAATAGTTTACCAAAATCTTTAGCCCCCATGGTTTCTGCCAAACCTGTTGAATCTGTGATATCAGCGAACAGAACAGATATTTTGCGTTCTTTTAATCCTGGAAGAGTACCATGCAGATCGTAGTCTCTGAGTACGTAATCCACTTCCTGGGGAGAGACAAAGCGTTGGAACATTTGGCGCAGACTTTGTTCCTGCTGTACCTTATTAAGCAAATTAACTCGCTGGATTGTTAACGCAGCTTGATGGCTGATGGCTATAGCTACCTGGAGATCAGTATTAGTAAAAGGTCGAGCATCTGGCTTGGACTTGTACATATAAATCAAGCCGATAACTTCGTTTTCTGCCATGATGGGAACGCATAAGGCCGATCGGATTTTGAGCAAGGTGGCGCTTTCACTGTCAGATTTGGCATCGCTTTGAGCCATGTCTGGAATAACTACCGCAGATTTTTCCTTGATGGCTGATTGAGCAAGTGTAGAGGGAAAACCAAATTCTTCCATTTTGTCAAATTGCTCTTGAAGAATCACTTTGCATTTATCGGCGCCCATTGCCTGTTTCATCAGGAAAGCAACTTCTTCCAGACAATCAGCAAAGTTCATAACTGTATTGAGGCGTTCGGATATTTGATACATCAGCACTGTATGGTGATCAAGTGCCTCAAGCAGGCGCTCCCTGGTAAATTTCTGAGGGCCCTTAACCGTATCAAGAGGCTCGTCTGTTCCCCGGATTACAACATTAATTGTGGAACTGCCGATCCGGATCATGTCCAAATGCTGGAGTCGGTAGGTATAAGATAATCGACGACGATTAATATAGGTTCCGTTTGTACTTGAGAGATCTTGGAGGAGAGCTGTATCGGTGCTGCGGTTGTAGTCAATTCTGGCATGCTGCCTGGATGCGGAAGGTTCAGCAATGACAATGTCATTGTTGGGATGTCTGCCGATGGTATTACCCCCCGGTTTGAGAGTATATTTCTGGGGCTCTTTACCAGGAACGCGGATTGTCAACAACCACATAAAGATTTCCCTCAAGAATGGAAAGAATAAGTTGCAGTAATGTTATTATAACCCAGACTTGATTTTATCCAGAACTGAAAACTTCCAAAATTTTTAGTTAGGCTTATGGGATTGATAGTTTTGACATCTAAATAAATGAGTTTTAATCAAGAAATTTGCTCAAAGTGCTCAACGTTAAAAACCATTATTGTAGCTCGTTTTTTGAAAGGGTTAACACAGGGACTGCATTCTTGATTGATTAAGTTAATAACAGTATCAACCTGCGAGTCTTGTACCCCGGCGATCAGGGTGCTATTGCCTCTTCTTAAAAATGCCCCCGTTGAATCAATTTGGGTCAGTGGATAGCCGGCATCGTGAAGTGTTCTGAGCACTGCGTTTGAATCTGAGTCTTCCAGTATAGCCAGGATCATTTTCATGTTCATGTTTACAGCCTGTCAAAATCTTTGACGTTTAATACGTACAGAGTTACTCGGGCATGAGCTGAATCGGTAGCTTCTCCTGCGGGTATCTGGTTCCGGATGAGTGCCAAACCGGATTCGACTTTATCATCCTCTACACCTACCATTAAAGTGGTAGTGCCTCCTGATAATATACCAGCAGTAGATGCAAACTTGGTAACTCGGAATTCCAAATCTATTAATATTTTTGAGGTTTGTTCGCTAAGACTGGTTGGCATGATCGCCAGTATCATCTTCATGATTATAATTCCTCATATCGCTCTACATCAAAAGTGAAAATAGTTGCCCCGCTGTGGGTTATCTCAGGCAGATCGCCAGCCTCTCCAGGGACGATTTTTGCCCGACCTTCACTTGTTTTTTCAATCAAATCTCTGATTTCCTTTCGTTCTCCGGAAGGAACACCGACCATTAAAGTAGCATTCTTATGTCCGAGGAATCCACCCGTGCTGGCAATATGGGAAAAAGGATAACCATATGGTTGTAGCAAGGAAGTTATCTTGTCCAGGTCTTTTTCCTGGATGACGATTGTCATAAGATCCTGAATATCCCTTAATGTTCGCATTCGCAATAATTGGACCAGATCCCCGTGGTTTTCTGTAAGGGCTGCATCTACTTCGTGAACGAGTTCAGTGTAAGTTTCTTCCGAGATATTTCCATCTCTGAGCAGGGTACGCAGGACAGCTCTTTCGCTCTTAAGAGCTTCCTGTATAGCGGATTTCAACTCCCTGACCTCAACGTCAGGATGGGCGCTCATCGTATTGGCTGCGGCTTCAACCAAGGTGTCAGCATGCGTTTCTATAGGTTTAGAGAGCAGCTTCCAGACATGCCTGGAAATAAGACCGTCGCTATGCATGGTTTTTAAATGAGTGAGAGCGGATCTGGCCATTACAGCGCGAGCGTTCAGACTTTCATATTCACGTTGGGCCTCATTCTTTTCAATCAAACCCATCCGGCTGATTAGCGGTTTCATTGTAGGACCTTGAACCAATAAGGTAAACAATACCACTCCAAAAGCCATAGATTGAATTATGGGACGTTGATCTCCCAGGCTCGCGGGAAGGCTTAATGCTAAAGCAAGGGAGATTGCTCCCCGTAATCCTCCCCAATATAGAACATGTTTATAACGCCTGGGGATACCTGGTCCAATCCAGGATAGACCATAGATGGACGCTGCTCGCGCAACTAAGACAGCCAGAATTGCCCAGAGAATTGCATTCCAGTCAGTAAAAAGTATATTCAGGTCTATTTGAAGGCCGATTAACAAGAAGACAAAAGAGTTGGCAAGAAAAGCTGCGTATTCCCAGAAGTTGTAAACCAGAATACGGGTTGTGGGATTCATTCGGCGCGGACCAAGATTTCCGCTAACAACTCCGGCAGCTACTACTGCTAATACACCGCTGACATGGAATTGTTCTGCGATAATATACGACCCAAAGGCGAGAACACTGGTGAGCGTAGTTTCTATCAGCGCGTTATCGATCAGGCTGATTGCCAATGAAATTAACAGACCAAGGATAAACCCAATAAGCAATCCTCCCCCGGAGACGATAAAAAAATTAATGATGCTGTCTGTAAGATTAAAATACCCGGTGACAGTAATAGCAACCATTAAATTAAACAAAACAATGGCGGTACCGTCGTTAAAGAGACTTTCGCCTTCAATTAATAATTGGAGGCGTTTTGGAACACCAAGGGAGCGAAAGAGAGCTACCACTGCGACAGGATCCGTTGCAGCGATCAGGGAGCCAAACAAAAGAGCTGTAATGAGAGAAAAATCAGCTCCCCAATATAAAACACCGCCTACCAGGAATGTGGTTAATAAGACACCGGGGATAGCCAGACTTAAAATTGGCGCGAGATCACGGAGGAGATCTTTGGCATTTACCTGAAAAGCGGCTTCGTAGATCAGGGGAGGAACTAGCAGTCCCAGGAATAACTCGGGGCTAACATTAATATCCTGCCGGCCAACAAATGCCAAGACTAAGCCGATTAAAACCAATCCAGTTGTATACGGAACTCTTAGTCTCTCAGTGATGATACCGACCAGTGAGGCAGTCAGGAGTAAACCGATTGCAATTTCAATAAAAAGAATAATATTTGTGTCTTCTTCAACGTCCGCAATAACAACTTCTTGGGAATAGGTTTCTTCTATCAATGTGCCCTGACCGGAACCAGTATAGGCAGGGATTGCGTCGCATCCTGTTAATAGAATGCAAAAAAGGATTGAGGATACCAGGAGGAGCAGGGCAGGGAAAGTAAGTTTGTTTGCGGTCATTTTTATGTTAATAATTTACTGGATAATCCATTGGAATGCAAGTAGATTGATCATTTTTCTGTAATATCCCAAAGAGATACTTCAAAAACATCTTCGAGGAAATTAGCGCGTTCCTCAGAAGACATTAAGCGGGGACGGGCATTATCTATGAATTGGAGTGTAATGAGCTGAGTATTTATATGGCTTCCATTGTAAAAAGAATGGATATCAATAAAAGCCTTGTCTTTATTGATATGATCAGAAGGATTATAGTGAGCCAGATACCATTGGTCAAAAAAAAGATTACCCAAACCATAATGAATGAAAGATGTATCTGTGACCTCAATGGCTTGCGGGTGGTGAGCCTGGCTGCCGCTCACAATCACTGCGCCGGCTTCGGCCAAATGACGAAAATCCCATTGCTGAATTGCGATGGATGAAAAACTGTCAACCTCCTCGTGCTGCATGGTGGCTATCACCAGATACCCTTCATTAGCAAGCTGAGCAATTTCAGTTTCCATCCATTCAAAATCACACCTTGAGGCACCTGGATTGGTATCTGAAGCAGTTGCATAGATATCATGGACTTTGCCATTGCATCCGATAAATGCAAATTTATTACCGTTGTGCTCAAGGAATACCGGCTTAAGTCCAGCTGTTAATGTTTCGCCGCCGCCATATGTCAGCCAATTGCGTTCATGGTAAAGGTCAAGAGAGTGGAGCATTGCCTCCGGACCCCAATCCCCAAAATGATCACCACTCAGTTCAACGATATCCGTTCCAACCGATTCAAGCAGGCGGATGTAATCATCCTTGCTGCAAAAATATAGTGATTCCTGATTTGGATCTGGAGTAGGGCAATCCTCGGCGAAAGGTACCTCATTGCTGATGTGAGTGATGTCCGCTGATTCTAATAGATCTCGAATATCATCTGCTGGATATAGAACGCCTTTTTCCTCCATTATGGCTGCTGTATCTCGTACCAGAGCAGTAACACCGGTTAAGGCGATGGTTGTCAGGTTGGATTGGTAAAAATTGGAAAGTGGTTCTTCGATTCTGATAGCGTCTGGAAAAGTAGTTGTATTAAAGTAGAGGGGGAGTGAAAGGGCATAATGCGCTGAATTGAAATCCGGCATTAGAGGGGATTGGTTATCAAGAGAGAGCAGTTTCCAAAATGGATTTAGCTGTTCAAAAGGAAGTAAAGCAAATAACTCTGGATCGGACCAGGTAGTTGGCAGAAGGGAATCCGGAGCAACAACGAACACTGTATCGGGATTAGGTTCCCCCCATAGTATAGTTAGAGCGTTTTTTGTGTCTTGACTGAGAGCTATACGATAACCTGCTAACGAAGATGAGGATCCATGGCGCCAATGGGTTATTAAGCTGGAAGATACAAGATTTTCTAATTGGGAAGGATATGGGGCAGCAGGAACGTAGACCCAGGTTCCAGCAGGTGTGCCGTCTTCAGGGGAAAACCTGATTTCCGCACCCTGTGGATTAGCGGTTAGCTCAAATTCGTCAGACGCGGCAACAAGATTATAAAAAACAGGGGGATAATTGGGATCAACCCAGGTTAAGTACGGGACTGCAAGGATCTCAGGTGTGGGCGAAGAAGGTACCAATGTCTGAGTGGATGGTATTGGAGTTAAGGAAAGGATATCTGGCTGGGAGGTTTGTAGCTGCTGGTCCCCTGAACCTGAAATGCAACCAGGAAGCGTAGTCAGAAATATCCCTAGAAATAAGAAGGAATTCCGTAGAAAATGGCTTTTATCTATGAGGGAGCGAAGATATGTGATCATAGTAATATCATTGGTAAAATAACGGTTATTTCATAATCAAAGGGGACATGTAATACTATGTATAGGATTGGCAGATTTTAAATAATTGTTGAGCTTCTGAAGTTTGGCTTCCAAAGGGACAGAAAATTTCTTTAGAGCTCTCAAAATACTTTCCAGTAATGTTAGAGACAGTGGGTGAAGTTGCAAGCCAGGCTGGCGTTTTTGCACCCTGATCTGGTGATTGGCTTCCGCCAAAACCCAGGCTATTGCTCAAGGCTGAATTTACATCTCCTGGATGGCAGGTGTTAACTGTAATACCAGCAGATTTCAGTGATTCAGCAAAAATGGGGGTTAACATACGGTTCGCCTGCTTGGATTGGCGGTAGGAAGAGTGGTTGTGATACGGCCTGTTTTTAAACTCGAGATCATTTAGGTCCAGACCGCCTGCCCAGTAGCTTGCAACATTAATAATTCTTGAAGGAGAATATTGTTTAAGAATATTAGAAAAGATTTCAATCATCCAAAAATACCCTAGCACATTTGTAGCAAATTGGAGCTCGATACCTTCCTTGGTTTCTTCACGGCTGATTGGAGAGATGGCTGCGTTATTAATAAGGACATGTAGAGGCTCTTCCCAGGAAGATGCCAAAGATTGGATAGACGCCCGGCTGGAAAGGTCAACCAATTCGTAGTGAATGTTCTCGTTTTTGGTAAATTGAATAAGTTCCTCAACAACCAGAGAACTCTTAGAAGCGTTACGAGTTAATAGGACAACACTAAATCCCTTGGAAGCAAGTTGTCTGGCTATAGCCATACCAATCGCGCCGGTTGCTCCAGTAACTGCGGCAGTCCTTCTTGTGAGTTGAGGATTGGACATACAATCTCCCATAAAATGTGACTAGGATAGTGTAGCTTAAGGGCATGGGCGCGTCAATGACGCTGTCAACGACAGGCGTTAAAGGTATAATGAGAAAATCCATCGCCGAAACAGTTTTAGAATTGACTCAGAAGTAAAGTTTCTATTTAGATCATAATGGCTATTTCAAAATATATCGAAAATTTATCCGAGAAATACTCCCAGATTGACAAGGAACTTCTACAGAGAGCACTGGAAGTTGCAGAAAAAGCACATAAGGGACAGAAGAGAGCCTCGGGTGAACCTTATATTAATCATTGCAAAGCGGTAGCTTCTATCCTGGCAGATATGCATGTGCCTCCTGCAGTAGTAGCAGCGGGACTCCTGCATGATACTGTAGAAGATACCGGTATTGATTTTAAGGAGCTGAAAAGAGAATTTGGCAAGGAAGTAATTAATCTAGTGGAGGCAGTTACAAAGCTAGGATCCCTCCCAAGGGTATCACGAAGCACTACGAAAAAGCGCAGCTCAAAGGGGAAAAAAAGCACAAAAAGAACTCTCGAAGATAGTGACCCTAATCTTTGGCGATCTGAATTGGCGTCGGAAAATTTAAGAAAAACATTCTTGGCCATGGCGGAAGATCCAAGAGTAGTTTTAATAAAATTGGCGGACCGACTGCATAATATGCGGACGTTAAGATATTTGCCAGAGGAAAAACAGAAGCGAATTGCTCAGGAAACCATGGACCTATTTGCGCCGCTAGCCAGCAGAATTGGCATCTGGCAGATGAAATGGGATCTTGAAGATCTTTCCTTCAGATATCTTGAACCAGACATCTACCACGATATTGCCAAGCAGTTGGATGAAAGAAGATCTGAACGTGAAAAGAAAGTGAGCAAAATTATTAATAATATTACCAGAGTTATGACTCAGTCTGGAATGGTCGCCGAGGTTACTGGCCGCCCGAAACATATCTATTCTATTTACAAAAAGATGAATAGAAAAAAAATACCCTTTGACCAGTTATCTGATATCCGGGGTGTTAGGATTATCGTTCCTACTGAAGAGGAATGTTATGCGGCTGTTGGGATAATTCATCTCCATTGGCGGCCGATGCCTGGAGAATTTGACGATTACATCGCTGCTCCAAAACCAAGCTTATACCAATCGATTCATACTTCTGTTGTGTATGAGGACGGAGAGACGCTTGAGGTTCAAATCAGAACTCCGGAAATGCATAACAAGGCTGAATATGGCATAGCCGCGCATTGGCGGTACAAGGAAGGGCAAAAACGGGACAAAGATTTTGAACAACGTGTAGCTTATCTGAGGCAGATGCTGGAGTGGCAGCAAGACGTTGAAACAGCCCAGGAATTTGTAGATGGACTTAAAAACGAAGTCTTCGGTGACCGGGTATATGCTTTCACCCCCAGGGGTGACATTATAGATTTACCAATGGGCGCGACAGCCATTGATTTTGCTTACAACATTCACACAGAAGTAGGGCATCGCTGCCGGGGCGCGAAAGTAAATAGCCGCCTGGTTTCCCTTGATCATAAACTGGCTACTGGCGATCAAGTTGAAATCTTAACTGCCAAGCGGGGAGGTCCAAGCCGTGATTGGCTGAACGATAATCTGGAATTGGTAAAAACTAAATCAGCAAAAAGTAAAATCAGACGCTGGTTTAAGCAGCAGGAGAAAGAACAAAACGTCGAAAGCGGGAGGGCGCTGCTGGAAAAAGAAATATCCAGGTTAGATTTAGGAAGTGATATTGACTACGATAGCCTGGCAAGCTCCTTTCATTATGAGGGTACCGAAGATTTATTCGCAGCTGTTGGTTGTGGAGATATAACAATAGGGCGGGTTGTTCATGCCCTGGTGAGCACAAAAGAAGTTGATTCCGATGGTTTCCCTGCATATTACCAGGAAGAGATCAGCAGAGAAACTTCCGGAGATATTGCGGTTGTGGGGTTAAGGGGAGTAAAAAACCAGCTTGCTGGATGCTGTAACCCCACCCCGGGTGACGAAATTGTAGGGTTTATTACCAGAGGACGAGGCGCGACTATACATCGAAAAGAATGCGCCAATATATTAAATGTTAGGGATAAAGAAAGATTGGTGGAAGTGTCGTGGGGATCTCCTGTACGAACTTTTCCTGTGCCAATAGTTATAAAAGCGTACGATCGGGACGGTTTAACTAAAGATATTGCCACTGTACTTTCGAATAATAGTGTACGGCTCAGCGAATTGCGTGTAGACGTAGATGACACTCAAGGGGAAGCTGTATTTAATTTAGTCCTAGGGGTAAGAAATGTTGCTGAGTTGCGAAGAGCTTTGGATTTATTAGAAAGAGTAAACAACGTTTATGAAGCCAGGAGGGTACGCTCAGCTTAATCAGATACCCTTAAATAACCAGTCTCAGTGAATAATAAACACAAAATAGGCAAGGGGGGGAATAATTAATAAGTAATTGTAACGGGTAAGCCTTCGAACCACATTTTCCACTTCACGATAAATCAACTGCTAAGGTGCTCCAGAATAGCCAGAGTTTCCAATTTTCCACCGGATCCTTTTTCACCACCGGGACCTACGCAGGAAGGGCAACCGTTAAGACAAGCGCAATGTCTGACAAGCTCCAGCGCTTTTTTGAGCAACACGTCTTCCCTCCTGAAAAGATTTTCACTGAAACCAATTCCGTAGGGAATGTACTCGTACAATAAAACTAAGGGACGTTTATTCCCCAGGGGAGATATTGCATCAGTATAAAAACCAAGGTCTCCGGGGTCACACATTAATAATAGCGGTGCCAACCCATGAAGCACATAACCAAGTCCTCGCACACCGCTGTTTACTCGTACGATTGACTCTGCTCGTTGATGACATCGGGCGCAGAGAGTGATCAAATTAGCGGGTTGATTGGCTTCATTAATAGAAAGAAAACTTCGCAAAGGTTGTTTATGATGAATATGAAGAGAAGCTAGACTATTACTTTTTCCGCAGATTTGGCATTTGTTCTCATCCCGTTTCAAAATTGTGTCCCTGGTAGTCAGCCAATTTGAACCATAATCAATGGGGCTGCTGGACCAGGTACCGGCTTTCCGCAAATTGGTTTCAGTGTCCTCGGTAAGTGTCAACCAAAACCCCGTTGTATTTAAGGTTGATGGTGGGAGATCCAGGGTTTCATGACCCAATAATTCGTAATGACCCCAATTGATTTTTTTGTAACCGACTACTTGTGATGTAACAGAAATTTCACCTAAAAATTTTTGGGCCCCCTGAATATCCTCTTCCTTGAGAATATCAAGTGCGGAAAATGAAATCTGGCGTTCAGCTTCCGTGTAATAATCCAGTGAAGCAGGAATCAGTTGAGCCGAATCATTCACCAGGTTAAGGTTTTCCACAAGATAACTTTCACCCTCATGAAGATAAATTGCGCCTTCATGAATCATCCAGGGAGCACTTTCTTTGTCAACCATTCCCAAAACCCGGTGGTTTCCCTGAGGATCTGCGTACTTTAGGGTAATTTGGTTGTTGGAAGTTGTACGTATGGATACATTGCTGGCGGGGTAGCTATCATGCATCCAGAAAAACTTATCCTTCGATTGATGTAATTTCCCAGCTCCTTGCAGAAATTCCAAAATTTCTCTGGTTTGCATAACATCGAAATTCCCATACTGTTCCCCGGTTTGGAAAGGCAGTTCATACGCTGAGCACAGGATGTGATCTAAAACAATATGTAAATTATCTGGATCAATTAAAGCTTCTTCAGGATTGGCGGAAAAGAGATAATCTGGGAAAAGTGCTAAGTACTGATCAAGAGGTGTTGAAGAAGTAACCAGCACAGATAGAGATGGCGCATCCTTCCGTCCAGATCGTCCAGCCTGCTGCAGGGTTCCTGTGATTGTCCCTGGATATCCTGCCAGGACTGAAGCATCCAGACTTCCAATATCAATTCCTAATTCCAGGGCAGTAGTTGCTGTTACGACTTGGATTTGGCGAGAACGTAGATTGCTTTCGATTTCACGCCTCTGCGATGGAAGGTAACCACTCCGGTACGCTCTAATAGATTCAGCAGGGAGGGATGTTTTTTCCCTTAAGCGCGTGACCATAAATTCAACTGACCTTCTGGAACGGCCGAATAAAATCGTTTGAAAATTGTTATTCACAATATCTGCTGTCAGGCGGATACACTCTCGCTGCATGCCGACTCGTAAACCGAGTCTCTCGTCAATGATGGGTGGATTATAGACAAGAAAGTGTTTTTCTCCCCGGGAAGATTGATCTTGATCTATGAGTGAGATTGGTTCTTCTATTAAAGACTCCGCAAGTTCCCTGGGATTTCCGATGGTTGCGGAGGAAAGAAGAAACTGAGGAGAAGAACCATAATGGATACATAATCGCTTTAAACGCCTTAAAATATTCGCAACGTGGGAACCGAACACTCCCCGGTAAACATGAATCTCATCTAATACTACATAACGAAGTTCAGAGAAAAAATCTGCCCACTGGATGTGATAGGGCAGAATTCCGAGATGGAGCATATCCGGATTACTAATGATTATTTGAGATGTATTTCGGAGAGCTGCACGGCGATTAGAAGGCGTATCGCCATCATAGGTTGCAGCTGAAATTGAAGGATATCCTTTTAGCACGCTTAATTGATCGTGAGCAAGGGCTTTGGTAGGGTAAAGGAACAAAGCCCGCCTAGAGCCGTTTTTATGCAGGTCTTGGAGGACAGGTAAGGTATAGGATAAGGTTTTTCCGCTGGCAGTACCAGTTACCTGCGTGATATTTTTACCTTCCCGGATTAAGTTCCAAGCCTGCTGTTGATGCATATACAATGACTCAATACCTATGGAAAAAAGATAGGATTGAATCTCCTGATCAAGATCGGGAGGAAAATCAACCAGGACTGGATTGCGTTTTGGGAAAATATGCCAGGCTGTTATATTTGGCGCAATTGACGGATCAGTTTTCCATTGGTTTAGAAGAGAAGAAAGGGCCATGAAGTAACCTGGTAAATAAGATATCCCCATATTGGATAAAATACTGTTCCTGCAATCAAGGCTCAGGAGACGAGCGACCCCATTTGCACTTCATTGATCTGGAAATCTTCCATGATCTGGGATGTCAGGGGGCCGAGAAGCAATTTATCAGCATGGTGGAAAAGCATAAACGCAAACGAAAGTGTTATTACAAGAATCCGTTGTCTTTTTTGATGTCTGGTTTTCATTATTTTCCGCCTGGATCAAGGAGAGCTGGTTGCAGCGAGTGAAGGAGAGCCGTATTCCAGGGCTTTATCTTGCCTAAATTGCTGCGTGTAAAGCCTGTAATATAAGCCCTTTAGTTTTAGAAGTTCAGCATGGGATCCCATTTCCTTGATCGAACCATCCTTAATAAAAAGGATTCTATCAGCCCTCCTAATGGTAGATAGGCGATGGGCGATGATGAAGCTGGTACTGTTTACCATAAGATTTTCCATACCGCGCTGGATCAACGCCTCGGTTATGGTATCCACGGAGCTGGTAGCTTCATCCATAATAAAGATGTCGGGTTTTCTAAGAACCGCGCGAGCTAAACTGACGAGCTGTTTTTGGCCGACGGAGAGTAAATTTCCTCCTTCGCCAACCTCTTCCTGGTAGCCATTTTCCAGGGTTGTGATAAAGTCGTGGGCGCCGGCGAGTTTTGCAGCATCGATAATTTCATTTAAAGTTGAATCTAGTCTGCCATACCGGATGTTTTCTTCAATAGACCCAGAAAACAGGTGAGGAGTTTGCAGAACGATACCAATCCTGGATTGAATTGTTTCCAGTGTTAAATTTTTATAATCCTGATCGTTGATCAGTATTTTTCCTCTCCGGGGTTCAAAAAATCTGCACAGGAGATTCATAATGGTAGATTTTCCACCCCCAGTAGGACCGACCAGGGCAATAGTCTCGCCATGGGGAACTATCAAACTAAAATCTTCCAGGACGACATCGTCATCCTCGTAAGAAAAACAAACCTGGTCAAAACTGATATCTCCCTTTAGGGAATCGATCGCGACTGCATTGGGCTGATTAAAGATTTCAGGCTCTGAATCAACGAGGGAAAAGATCCTTTCCGCGGAAGCGATTGAGCGCTGCATTTCGGCATAGACCCTTGCCAGATCTTGAATGGGCCAGATCATGAAAGTGATAAATGAGATAAAAGCCTGGATCCCGCCAATCGTAATTCCACCAATTTCTGCTTGAAGGCCTCCATACCAGATAACACTTCCCAGAGCAAGAGCGCTGATGATCATCACCGCCGGTAAAAATAAAGCTGAAAGCCAGGCAGCCCGGAAACCCGCCTTGTACATTTCGTTCGTTAACTCACCGAACTCAGCCATATTTTGAGTTTCGCGGCTAAATGCTTTTGTTACTCGAACGCCGGTGATGTTTTCGTTATAGGATCCTGTGATCTTGGAATTGATTTTCCTTACCTGGCGATATTCAACGATGATTTTTTTCTTAAATTGGGCTGCGACGACGATCAGTACAGGGATAATCGCAAATACTATCAAACCCAGGCGCCAGTGGATGGTTATCATGAAATAGGAAGCTGTGATGATATTCAGGGTACCCCAAACCAGGTCTAAAAATCCCCAGGTTACCAATTCAGCCACTCTTCCTGAGTCAGAAGTGACCCGGGACATTATCCAGCCAACCGGTGTTTTGTTGTAATAGGATAAAGACAATCTCTGAAGATGGTTAAACATCATTTTACGTAAATCATACTGTACGCGTTCCCCCAGGATCCCTGCAAAATAAATAAACCCGAAAACCGCTAGGGCTTGAAGGATAAGCAAAACTCCGTATTGGGACAAGATACTTTTTAAGGCTTCAAAGTTTCCTGGACCAATCCCTTCGTCAATGATGCGTTTGCTAAGAAATGTAAAATAAGAATCAAGCACAGATACAATGCCAATCGTAATCACAAAGCCGATTACCCAAAACTTATATGGCTTAACTTGATTCAAAATTCTCAGGGCTATTTTTCCTGTGAATGCTCCGGCAAATTCTTCTTCTTCGAAATGATGTATCTCTGTCATGGCAAATATTTAGGGAACTCTTTCTAACTCTTGTTGAAGTGCCTGGTCAATTTTCGTCTGGATCTCAAAGATATCTTTATACTTTCCGATTTGTTTAATGAGATCTTCGTGGGTTCCTTTCTGAATGATCTTGCCATCATCCAAAACCAAGATTTCATCTGATTGCATCAAGCTCTGAATTCTGTGGGCGATAATGAATGTAGTCCGGCCCACCATCAAGCGATCAAGCGCTTGATGAATTTCAGCCTCGGTTTCCACATCTACAGAAGACGTTGCATCATCAAGGATAAGTATTTTTGGATTCTTTAATAGTGTACGAGCAATGGCAATGCGTTGTTTTTGACCGCCTGAAAGAGTGACTCCTTTTTCTCCAACCAGCGTATCGTATTGTTTAGAAAAGCCCAGGATAACGTCATGAATAGCAGCTGCTTTGCTGGCTGCAAAGAGTTCCTGATCTGAGACTTCACGATCAACACCGTAGGTAATGTTTTCCCGGATCGAGCGGCTGAACAGGAAGGGCTCCTGTTCTACTAAACCGATTTGTTTTCTGAGATAGGACCGGGGGTAACATTTGAGATCGATCCCATCCAGGGTCAGCAAACCACTCGTGTAGTCATAAAATCTTGGCAGCAGGTTGACCAGGGTCGATTTTCCAGAACCGGGGCCACCCAATAATGCGATCATCTGACCCGGGCTGCACGAAAAGCTGATTTTATCAAGGACAACGGGATGATCTTCGTATGCAAAAGAAACATCCTGAAAAGCGATTTCTCCATTAACGATTTCAGTGGTTGGTTTGTGATCTCCTGCAGTCAAAGGTTCGCGCTGCTCCTTAACAACATCAAGTATTCTGCCGTAAGAGACCAACCCAGTTGACATTTGAATAATTAGGCGACCTAAATTTCGTATGGGCCAGATAATCCAGATAATCATCTGAGAATAAGCCAGGTAGGTTCCAATTGTAATTTCTCCGTTAATTGCCATGCTGGCGCCAAGGTAGTATCCGAATAACATCTGGGCACCTGTTAATATGTCAGAGAAAGGCCAGAATAAAGCATGCATGGTAAAAAACTTTCGGCCTTTTTGATATTTCTTCAAATTTTCATTGTCAAATTTATCTTCCTCGTATGATTGTCGCGCGAAGGCTTTTACAACCCGAACTCCCGTTAAATTCTCCTGCAGTGTATTCGATAAAACCGCTTCCTGATCCTGGTAATTCTCATAGATCTCGGAAACTTTTCTGAAAAATATCAGGGATAAGACTATTGTAAGGGGTACAACAATGATAGATAGTAATGCCAAACGGACATTCAAAGAAAGCAAGACAGCGAAATTGACTAAGAATAATAATACAATCCGTCCCAAGCCAATTGCCCTGTCAGCAAAAAACAAACGAACGGCGTCAACATCCGAAGTTGTTCTCTGAATTAATTCCCCGGTTTTGGCTTTGTCATGATAGGAAAAAGACAAGCGCTGGATATGGTCAAAAAGAAAGTTTCTTAATCTGCGCGTGATACCTTCCGAGGTTTTTGCAGCCAGCCGCCCACTCAGGTAGGTAAATAATCCGCCTAAAGCAGCCATGGCAAAAAATGAAAGCGCAACCCAGGGTATAGAGGTCCTGATATCGCTGGTTGAGATTAAATCGTCAATAAATCTCCCCAGAATTAAATAGGTGCCTGATCGAAACGCTGCTGCGAGACCCAAATATAACGCAGCCAAAATGTAAATGCGCCTGTAACCGCTCATTAATATCCAGAGACTTTTTAATTTGTTCTCTGAGATGGTAGTCCTGATATCAAAAGGTTCTGATTGATTTGTCATGGTGATGGGTTTGAGGCATCCTTTGGAGAAACATTCAAGATAGCAATCTGATCTTGATTAATAACCTCGGGTTGAATTTGACCATTTGAGGCCTCGCTGATTGCGTTCATAAACATTTCGAATGAGCTAACAGGTATATCAAATATTAGGTTTACTTTTTCTGCAAACTGCTCCTCTTTAATTTGCCCCTGGTGCTGATTAATGATCCTGACAATTATTTCATATAGATTATAAGGGCAACCTATCGAAAGCTGATGGACAAGAATCCTGGTCGCTTTTGGAACTGCATTAATTACGGCTCTAGCAGCTTCGCTGTATGCCTTTACTAATCCTCCAGTCCCTAATTTAGTGCCGCCAAAATAACGGGTAATCACCAGAGCCGCATCTCCCAGCCCGCTTCCCGTTAACACTGAAAGCGCAGGACGGCCAGCTGTTCCAGAGGGTTCTCCATCATCACTGGCGTGTGAAATCATGGATGATCCGTGTCCGATAATATACACAGGGACATTATGAGTTGCGTCTGCATATTTCTCCTTGATTGTAGAGATAAATTGTTTTGCAGAGTCGACAGTGAATGCAGGTGCTATGGTCGCAATAAATCTAGAATTGGACACTCTGGATTTAAGGGAGAATTGAGCGGCAGGTATGTAATATTGATCCATTACTAGACTGGTCCCTCTAAACCGTGAAACCCTATTGTACATCAGCGACAAAACACTGAGAAGGCGGAATCGGGGGATTAATTCGAGGGAAGAGGATGCAGGTCCCGCTATCAAAACTATTGAGAGCTGTTATCTAAAGTAGTCAGGATTTGTGTTGATTTGCAGGACGCTTAAAGTGCAAGATGACTTTACCGTGAATGTCGGAAAAGGATATTGGACCAAGTTTCCGGCTGTTAATGCTATGGGGGTGGCGGCCTTTGATACTATATTGTTGGAGCTGTGGATCAACTCTTGACACTTCTTTGATCAATAATCCGTAAGATCCGTGAGAAAAAACGATCGTATCCCCCTCGGAAATTTTCCCAAACAAACGGGGACAATTCCCGGTCAAAACATAATCGCCTGGCAAAAAAAATGGTGACAGGCTATCACCTGTCACCTTGATAAGTTTTAGCATTAGAGGTCGGGATAAACCATTTCTAAAGCAGGGGCATAAGGCGCTTTGGCCTTTTTTGTTTTAACTTCCTTAATGGCCCAGAAGATTTCAGCAAATTGATTGATGGCATCTACGAAAGCAAGGCCCTGTTCACGTTCTGCCGTTTGCTTGCATTTGGAACCAATCTGCATAATTTTGTGCACTAACTCCGGGAGAACAGGATACTTTTCAACATGAGGGTCTTTGATGAAATCACCCCAGATTACACGGATTTCGTGTTTTGCTTTTTCCGCATGCTGTTCTTTGACTGTGATATAGCGAGCGAGTGTGTTTCTATAGGAAAGATCACCCTTATCGTCACTATCAGCTACGGCTGCCATTAGATCCATCATCCGGACAACGGTTAGCGCATCAATTTGAGCTGGTGTTGGGTCATAAATTCCACAAGGAATATCGCAGTGGGCTTTTGCTTCAGGTAATGAAAAATTTTTATCAATGGCTTGGATTAGTTTATAAAACATGAGAAACTCCTTTTATTAAAAATATGAATTTATCTCATTTTACCCTGCCTTCTCTGCGGATAATATAATAGGTTTATTAAATAAATTCCGCTTCAGATAGACATAAATGACTTAGTGGACTTCACCTTCAACTTGCCCTTCAACCAATGACTCCCAGGGATAATCTTCAGTTCCACGTGCTGCTTCCCGTATCGCCGGATCAGTAGCTAAAAAGCCTCGGTAGCGATCGGGCAGTTGGGCTGCAATTGCTTTCATCAATTCCAAACCTATTTGGTCAAGTTGTTTTCTGCGATCTCTTCCACGACCGGAGGCAAAGAATGGACCAACAGGTTTACCAATTTTTACTACCGCAGTTGGTCTTTTCCCGAGCTGGATGGGGAAGATATCATTTAAACCATAAATCCCCAGGGGAAGTACTTTAGCATCGGTTTGGGACGCCAGATAGGCCGCGCCGGGGCGGGCTGGACGCAGTACTTCCGCCCAACTTCCACCCTCAGGCATTATTCCAAGGACACCATTTTGTTTAAGGATTTCTTCAGCTGCCCTTAATGCAAAACGAGATCCAGTACCGCGAAAAACAGGATAGTACCCCCATAATTGAGGAAGGGATTGAACAAGTTTCGGAGCGTGGGGAAATTCTGCTCCGCCAACAAATTCGATCGGATAGGGAATAGCTCGAAGGACAGCAACTGGATCGATGAAACTGAAATGGTTGCCAATCACTAATAGAGGGCCGGATGCTGGTAAGTTTTCCTGACCCTCTACCTGAAAATCGCTCAAGAGAAAAAAAGCGGCTTTTGACAGTTGTTGAATAAGTCTACGGATGAGAAGCCGTCGTGGATATTTTATTTGGGTGTTCATGTATCAAGAAATTCTTCTGTAGGGTCGTTTACTTTAAGTAGAATAAATAAACCTGCCAACAAGAAAATTATAATGGACCCAATTGCAACTCGTTGTCCAAGCTGCTCAGCAAGCAGCATAGCATACCCTTTATTTTGGAAATATAATGCAGCTTCATAGGCCAAAAAACCATAAATTGTTGGGCCAATAAAGGATGATGTCCTACCTGTCACAGCAAAGAATCCGTAAAATTCAGCGCTTCTGCCTTCAGGAGCGAAGTAGCCTACTAGGGTTCGGCTTACCGATTGGACGCCAGTAAGGGCAAATCCAGCCAGGGCTCCGATAATGTAGAATTGTGTAAGGTTTTGAGCAAATAACATGCCTGCGACAACTGCAGCCATCATCAAAATGGAGTAAATCAAAGAGCGTTTAAATCCGACCTTGTCACCAATAAGTCCGGCAACATAAGCGCCTATAACGCTGGTTACCTGGACAATAATCATAAATATGATCAATTGGGTTTGGGTCATACCGAATAAAACAGCCCCAATGATCGACGCAAAATTCAAGGCCATCAGAATGCCATCGTTGTAAACTAAAAAGGCAATGATGAAACGCAGGAAGTCTTTATATTGCCCCAGAGATTTCGCAGTTTCGATTATTCTGCTGAAGGCAATTGAGAGGTAATTTTCTCCTTCGGGTAGATCTTTGGCGATTGCTTTTTCCTTGATCCAGGAAAAAGCGGGTATAGCAGCGGCAGCAAAATATAGCGATGTAAAGACAAGAGATATCCGGACAATGAATGTGCCGCCAATGATCACGATCAAGGGAAGTAAAATCAACAGACAAAGAATGCCACCAAAAGAACCGATGGCCCATCCAAGCCCTGAAACACGACCCATTTCATCGGGCTCTGCAATTTCTGGAAGGAGAGAATTGTAGAATACTTGTCCGGAGCGATAACCTATTTCAGCGATAATGAAAAAGAGCATACCTAGCAGGACATCACCCTCTTCAATAAAAAATAATAGTCCGGTGAAGACCCAGGTAATGGCTGAAAAGATCAACAGAAAACGTTTTTTGGAAGCTGAAAAATCTGCGATAGCTCCTAAAATGGGAGAAATGATGGCCACGGTAAGCATTGCGATACCGACAGCTATTCCCCAATAGCGGGAACCTTCAGCGCCGCCGACAACTGTCCCCTTAAAATAAGCTGAATAAACAGCCAGCAAAATAACAGCGGCGTAGGCTGAATTACCAAAATCGTACAAATACCAGCCAAGTTGTTCTTTGTTCGAGGATTTGAGGTTTTTTATAAATGACATTGAAGCTCCTTATTATGGCAATTGGTTTGCAGAAGATGTAAAAAACAAGCACTTGGGCTTGTTTTTTTTTGAAAATGGATTATTTCCGTTTTTCTCTTCTTTCTAGGAGTGAACGAATTCTGGCATGTTTTTCCCTCGTTAAAGGATAAAACCAGGCAATAACTATTGAACTGAAAAGAAGGATTGCGCCAAATGGACCGGTAAGAACTCGGATTGCCATGATCGTTGGTTCACTTTGCTGGAAAATTGCAGCACCATCAGGGGGGGATTGATAACCAAACCATCCTAAGATTTGGAGGGCAAGAAAAATCGCGACAGCACCTGTTAGTTTACGGAGAAAATTTTTCGTGCCGTAATAAGCTCCTTCGTGG
>JBARSF010000008.1:0-4024 GCA_049644605.1 Anaerolineales bacterium
AGCTTTGGATCAGATTTTTAGGGGTACGGCACAGTTGGTATGTATGATCCCGCAGATGCCAAGGAGATGCTGAAAAATCCAAATAGGGGTGGATCAACTTCATTGATTCGGTTTAAGTTTGGAAGTGTGGGAGATAATTGGGTCCCGGTTTCTGGAGATTGGAAAGATGATGACTTAACTACGATCGGATTGTTTGGTCCCGATGTGAGTTATAAATATCTGAAACCCAGTTTTGTCAGTGGATGGGGACAATACTCCCTCATAGCATGACGACACTGATTTCGGAGATACAGAAGCAGGTGTGGGAACCGGATCCCATACGTTTAGACTCGAAAATTCCGGGGATGGCGGCTTGGTCTAAAAGATTCCCCCAAAGTGCAAATCTCAGGAACCCATACGGCGAACTCCACGGTAATAAGCCAACCATCGGCATTATTAATGCTGGGGCTTAGACCACTTTCAAGGCGACCTTTGTTTTCAGCGCGGAGGTTTACCCGAAGCGGTTGTGCGTATTGATAACACAGACAGCGATGAGAACCCCTATACCTTTGCCAGTAAGGAATCAGGTACTTATCCGATCGATAATAACAAAATCGGCATGTGCGGCCCGCACCAGCGAACCTGGTACCTGAAAGATGCCATCAATGACGGCTGGGGCAGCGTACAAACTGTACGATTTGGATCTAGCGAGCTGAGCTGGGTGCCTGAAAATGGGAAATGGTAAAATGCGTTCCGGAAAAACTAATGAATCACAGCCATTAGGACCTGGATTCCTCTCACTTTGAGTTTCCTGACCCAATTCAGTTTAAACCAATACAAGGATTTTATCCTTGCATTGGTTTTATTAATAAGTTTTAGTACCGTGTTATAGAAATTGGATTAGTGGGTGGCTCTTAATACCTGCCGGATTCCAATTATTCCCTAAATAGACACCTGGCGCTGCCGTTCTCCCTTGTTTTATCCTGTTTTTCCCTTTACAATGAAATACATCTTTAACAACAGTCGCTATTCTCATTCTGATCACCGAAGATTACACCAGGCAATCGAAAATAGAAAATAAATAAAAGGGGAGGAGGGAAGATCATGCTGCTCCAACTTTTACGTATTCATAATGCCAGGCACACTCGGTTACTATACATCCTGTTCATCACAGCCCTGCTAATCGGCGGCCAACCTGTACCTGGCGCCCGTGCGGCGGCAATCATTGTGAATTCCTCCAATGACAACAAAACTGCCGGTGATGGTGAGTGTACTTTACGGGAAGCAATTACAAATGCAAATAACAACAGTGACACCACCAGTGGCGATTGTGCCTCCGGCGATAGTGGGGTTGACACCATCACATTCGATCCCGCAATTAATGAGATACCCATCGTTCTGAGTGGAGCTGCGGGAGAAGACATTAACGCCTCTGGCGACCTGGACACCCTGGACGGTGGAGACCTGACCATCCAGGGCAACGGCGAAGGGAATACAATCATTGAGGGCGGCGGGATCGACCGGATCTTCCACATCTGTCCTGCTGGATGTGGTAACACGGTCACCCTGATTGATATGACCGTCCAGCATGGCAGCGCTACTAATGGCGGCGGCATCAATAATAATGGAACTTTAAATGTCCAGAGCAGCACTATTGGTGGAGATCCATTTTATGGCACCGGAAACACGGCTACGCTTGGCGGCGGTATCTACAATAATGGTACGTTAACCATCCAGAGCAGCAGTGTAGGTGGACCTACCGGCCCTCTTGGCAATTCTGCTGATTATGGCGCCGGTATTTACAATACCGCTGGCACACTGACCATCCAGGATAGTACCAAGGTTTGGAGCAACACGGCTGCCAATTTAGGAGGTGGAATCTATAATTTGACCGGTACTTTAACAGTGAATGGATCCACTATCACTGGCAACAAGGCTGCAGAAGGCGGCGGAATTTATACTTGGGAGGAGAGTGTCCTGAATATCCAGAACGGCAGCACCATTGGCGGAGGATCAGGAAACACAGCCACCAACGACGGGGGAGGGATCTACAATGAGGGTGGTGCGGTAACTGTGGATGCCAGCACTGTCAGTGCCAATACGGCCTTCAACGGTGGCGGCATCTACAACAATAACCCCTTCGATCCCCTGAATATCCAGAACGGCAGCACTATCGGCGGGACCGGCGCGGGCAACACAGCCCACTACGGCGGTGGTATTTACAATAGGCGTGGCACAACAACGGTAGAAAGCAGCTCTGTCATTGATAATGATGCCAGTTCCCACGGCAGCGGGATTTACAATTGGGAGGACGGCACGCTTTACGTTCAGAACGGCAGCATTATCAGCGAGAATGGATTATCCTCCGAGGGTGGAGGCATTTGCAATAGGGGAACTACAACGATAGATGGCAGCACGGTCAGTGACAATGATGCTGTCCACGGAGCCGGTATTTTTAATCATAGTACGTTGCTCATCCAGAATGCAAGCACAATTGGCGGATCCGGTCTGGGCAACACCGCTGGCGCAGGGGGGGGAGGGATATGCAATTTTTCCGGTACGACAACAGTGGATGGCAGCACCGTCAGTGCCAACTCAGCTGTCGACGGCGGAGGGATTTACAATTATGCTTCGTTGATTATTCAAAACGGCAGCACCATCGGCGGGGCAGGCGCTGGTAATCAGGTCTCAAACGATGGTGGTGGTATTTACAACTATCCAGTCAGCGCTACCACAACAGTGACCGGCAGTACGATCAGTGATAATACGGCAGATAGTGACAGCGACAATAATGGAGAAGGCGGAGGGATTTATAACGAAGCTGGAGTAAACATTCAGGACGGCAGTATGATTGGCGGAACTGGAGCTGGTAATTCGGCTTTTAAAGGTGGTGGCATTCACAACGAGAGCGGCACCACGACGATAGGTGGAAGCACCGTCAGTAACAATGATGCTCTCGCCGGCGGCGGGATCTACAATGATGCCACACTCAATATCGATAAAAGCACCATCAGGACTAACGAGGGCACAAATTATGGGGGTGGCATCTACAGCAACGGCACACTGACCATAGACAACAGCACCATCAGCGGCAATTTTACCGAATACAATGGTGGGGGGATATACAATCTTGGCGGTACAACAACTTTAAACCACATTACCATCACAGATAACACCGCAGATAGTGATAGCGACACTAATGGAGACGGCGGAGGGATTTATAATGACGGTTCCGCCACAGTCAATTTCAGAAACACCCTGATTGCTGGTAACTTCGACAACCCTGGTACCGGCTCGGAGGATTGTTTTATTAACAGCGGTACTTTCTTTTCCCTGGATTACAATCTGGCGGGGATTGGCACCGGATGTCCTTTTGTCGGCGCTAATGACCAAACTACAGCTGACGCAATACTGCTCCCCCTGGCTGATAACGGCGGTAGTACTGAAACCCACGCCCTGGATGCCGGCAGCCCAGCCCTAAATCAAATCCCTACCGGGATTAACGGCTGCGGTACTAACTATGCCGAAGACCAGCGGGGTATATCCAGACCGCAGGGTACTCATTGTGATATTGGGGCATATGAAAAAATTGTCGAAAACACAGTAGGCTTCTATGCTCCTGATACCAAGATCTGGAGAATGAGAACCGGGAACACCTGGTCTGACTCGGTGAATTATCTGATCTGGGGTCCTAGCGGTGGAGGATGGACGCCAGTCATCGGGGATTGGGATAACGATGGGATAGATGAAGTCGGTTTTTATGATCCAGTTACCAAGATCTGGAGAATGAGAACCGGGAACACCTGGACTGATTCGGTGAATTATCTTGTCTGGGGTCCCAACGGTGGCGGATGGACGCCGGTCACTGGAGATTGGGATAATGATGGCGTGGACGAAGTCGGTTTCTATGACCCTGCCACCAAGATCTGAGGATGAAAACGGAGAATACCTGGTCTGGTTCTGTGAGTTATCTGGTCTGGGGTCCCAACGGTGGAGGATGGACACCTGTCACCGGGGATTGGGATAGTGATGGGATAGATGAAGT
>JBARSF010000009.1:0-162856 GCA_049644605.1 Anaerolineales bacterium
TTATGTCAGTATAATCCGCCAATTCCTTGAGAGCTGCTTCCATCTCCTTGCCTGCCATCACGGGTTTCAGGCCCAGTTTCTTGATCTCGGCTTTGGTCTCATCCGATATGGGCGCGGTTGAGCCCATGCCATACACACAAGTTGTCCACTCGTCGTCTGCAATGTCGTCCACATCGATCCACTCGAGCTTTACGCCTTCATCCAATGCTTCAAGCAATACCTTGAGTCCGACATCGGGTGTCCCACCGCCGCCGATGCCCATGATGGCGCATCCCCGGACAAAATCTTCGCAATCTGTACGGGTTTTCAATTGTCTGTGGGGCATTATAATTTCTCCTTTTGAATGATTGGGGGCAGGCCAATAAATTGGGTTAATCTGCGTTCAGCAGGTGGCACGCAGCCCGGTGGTTCTCACCCACAGAGTAATTCTTGGGTTCTTCTTTGCTGCATATATCCATTATGTAGGGGCAGCGTGTGTGAAAACGGCATCCCGATGGCGGATTAGCCGGGTTGGGCACGACGCCTTCGAGGATGATCCGCTCGCTGCCGCTGTCTGGATCGGGAACAGGTATGGAGGATAGCAGTGCCTGGGTATAAGGGTGCTGGGGTGAGTTAAAGATGTCCTCGCTCATCGCTATTTCCACAATTTGCCCCAGGTACATGACGGCGATGCGGTCGCTGATGTGTTGGACAACGCCCAGATCGTGTGATATGAACAGGTAGGTCAGGCCGTGGCGTTGCTGCAGTTCAACCAGCAGGTTGATAATTTGGGCCTGCACGGAAACGTCGAGAGCGGATGTTGGCTCGTCAAGGACGAGGAACTTGGGATTGAGCGCCAGGGCGCGGGCCAGCGCCACACGCTGTGCCTGTCCGCCGCTCAATTGGTGTGAAAAGCGTTTGATATGCTCGCTGCTCAGGCCCACTTCAACCAGCAGGGATTCTACCTTGCTGGCAATCTCTTCTCGCTGCAGTTCGGTGTGCGTACGCAGAGGCTCGGACACGAGTTTGAGCACGTTCATACGCGGATCCAGCGACGAGAATGGGTTTTGAAAGACCATCTGCATCTCGCGGCGCAGCGGCCGCAGGCTCGACATACTCAGGGCCATTATATCCCTGTCGTCGAATATCACTTTCCCAGAGACCGGCTCCAGCAAGCGAAGCAGGCAGCGCCCAAGAGTTGTCTTACCACAGCCGGACTCGCCCACAACCCCCATTGTCTCGCCGTGAAAGATTTCCAGGCTGACGTCGTCAATGGCGCGGATGCGCTGCTTCTGCTGTCCAATTTGCCTATCTCGCCTGACGAATTCCATACTAAGGTTATGGACTTCAACCATATGGGGCTTAGCATTCATGCTCATACTTCCTAGCCCTCCGCCTTTTCGTGGAGAAAACAAGCAACCTGGTGACCTGGACCAACCTTGTAAGATAAGGGCTGCCTCTGTGAACAAAGATCCATCGCGTGTTCGCAGCGTGGAGCGAAGCCGCATCCAGGTGCCGGGTCAAGTCCGTTGGGAACTATTCCAGGAATGACATTTAGCGCGTCTCCGCGGCTGCCCGGGTTTGGAAGGGAGGCTAAAAGACCCTGGGTGTAGGGGTGGTGGGGTCGATGGAAGATATCACGCACCTCCCCATACTCGGCTATCCGCCCGGCATACAATACGACGACCCGCTGGCATGTTTCGGCGATAACACCCAGGTTGTGGGTGATGAGTAGAATGCTGATGTTGCGGGCGCGCTGAAGAGAATTCAGCAATGTAAGGATCTGGGCCTGGATGGTGACGTCGAGCGCGGTTGTTGGCTCATCAGCGATGAGCAAATTGGGATTGGAGGATAGCGCCACCGCAATCATGGCGCGCTGCTGCATACCGCCTGACAGCTGGTGTGGGTAGACATCCATCAACGAGGCTGGGTCTGGCAGGCCGACATCGTCCAGCAGGCGAAGTGCTCTCTTCATCAGGTCCTCGCCTTTCGCCACGCCGTGATGTTTCAATACAAAGAAAATCTGTTGACCGATGGTGAACACAGGGTTGAGTGCAGCCGCAGGGTCCTGGAAAATCATGGCGATGCGCTCACCCCTGATCTGCTGCATGTCGTGCTCACTCAGCGCCAACATATCCTGCCCGTCGAAGATTATGCTTCCTTCCGTAATCTCGCCCGGGTGTGGTACCAGCCCCAGGATGGACCGCCCGGTCACCGACTTGCCGCAGCCGGTCTCACCCACCAGACCAAGGACCTGACCGCGCTCGATCTCGAAGCTGATGCCTTGAACGGCATGTACATCACCGGTGGGGGTCCGAAAACGTACCTTCAGGTTCTCGATAGTTAAGAGAGGTCCGTTCATCAGCTCACTCCCCGCGTTCGCGGGTCAGCGGCATCGCGCACGCCGTCGCCAAGCAGGTTGAAGGCGAGGGCGGTCAGGAAAATCCCCAGACCTGAAAACGCGGCAATCCACCAGCGGCCGGACAGGACGTAAAGGCGACCCTCGTTGATCATGATGCCCCAGTCAGCGGTCGGGGGTTGGCTGCCGAGGCCGAGGAAGCTCAAACCGGCGGCCGTCAGGATGGCCGAGCCAAGGTCCAGCGTGCTCTGCACCAGCACGGGTGTGAGCACGTTGGGCAGAATATGATTCCAGATGATTGTCAGGTTTTTTACACCGATACCGCGCGCCGCTTCAATGAAGGAGCGCTCGCGCAAGGAAATCGCCTGGGCTCGCACCAACCGTGTATACCACGGCCACCAGGTGAGGGCAATCGCGAGCATCGTATTGAAAAAGCTCGGTCCCAGTGCGGCGGCGATGGCTATCGCCAGCAGAATTGATGGGAAAGCCAGGAAGATATCCGTTACACGCATGATCATTTCGTCAACCCAGCCGCCGAAGAATCCGGCCAGGGCTCCCAACGGCGCGCCGATGAGCACGGCGATCGTGACGACGAGCAGGCCGATGGAGAGCGAGGTGCGGGCCCCGAACATCATCCGTGCCATCATATCTCTACCCAGGCTATCTGCACCAAAGGGGTGTTCCAGACTGGGTGGCAGGAATTTATTGGCCAGGTTGGGTTCGCCCAAGCCCTCATTCGCGTATGGCGTGAGAAGAGGTGCAAAAATCGCCACCAGCGTGAGCAGGACAATAAACGCCAAACTGACCACCGCAAGGCGATCTTTCCTGAAGAACCATATGGTGGAGCCCGCTTCTACCCTCGGGAGAGCCCGGTCTCCAAACCAGCGTTTGAGTATATTGGCGATCATTGTATCTTATGTGAGTCGTAGCCAGTGATTTTCTTCCGGGGTGGCATGGGGAAGGTCTGTTTACTATGGCATAGGCCAAGAGCCACCAGGCTCTCTGCCTGCTTGAGCGCGACGCCCGTCGGGTCAATGACAGGGACACCAATGTAACCCTTTTCTGCCAAACCCTGCTGTACCGGATCCGCCAGCCCGCCCATGCCGGTGCAGCCTAAGACGAGGGCATGCGCCTGATCCTCAGAAATGGCCAGCACACCCTGTGCAACCATGACCTTGATAAGCTCTTCTTCATCATCCTGGAGCTCCAGCACAGCCATGTCGATGACTCGCACAGACGCACCGCGTCCCTGCAAATCGTACAACCGCCAAATATTATGAAATCCCTGTTTGTCCCGCTCCATGAGACCGATGACGCTGAAGCGATCGGCCAACATAGCTGCCAGGGACATGCTTGATTGCGACGGACCAACAACAGGGATGCTGACCAGCTCACGCGCGGCGTAGAGACCAGGGTCACACATGCAATCGATGACCACCGCATCCATTCCCTCGTGCTCGGCGCGGATGACATGGCCTAAAATGTCCGGCACAGCCACTGCCACGTCATAAGCGCTTTCAATCGATGCCGGACCACGCTCAAGACACACGAGGCTGATTTCCGTACCTGGGGATGCGAAGGCATGGTAGGGAGTCAGGTTGGAGTCCTTCAATTTCCCGGAAATTGTGGGGTTGATAACGAGTATCTTCATGTTTCAGTCTCCTCCAGGCAAGGGCGCTCACTCCAGCCTGATACGGGGATCCAGAGCAACCTGGATCATATCGACAATGATGTTAATGGTGATGTAAATGACAGTGACAACGATCGTGACCGCCATCACAACTGGAAAGTCCACTCTAAGAATCGCCTCTGTGACATATTTCCCGACGCCAGGCCACGAAAATATCAATTCGGTTAAGAAGGCGCCCGCAATAGACCAGGCAAAGGTAAGCCCCAGTACTGTCAGGGTGGGTATGATCGCGTTCTTGAGGGCCAAGCGGAACAGTACTATGCGCGGCGGCAGCCCTGCTGCCCGCGCGGCGTCGATATAGGGCTCCGTAAGCACCTCAACCATGGCTGCGCGTGTCATGCGGATGGTCAGGGCAATTGGATAAATGGCCAGGACCGCTGTTGGCAGGATGAGGTGGTGCAGAGCATCCCTCCAGGCAACCCAGTTTCCGCTGACGGCTGCGTCGATAATATAAAAACCGGTGATTGTCTCAATTGGGTGGCTCAAAGTGACCATGGTGCTGAGGCGGCCTCCCAGCGGAAGCCAACCCAGCCAGCCAAAGAATAACAACTGGAGCATCAGCCCCAGCCAGAAGACGGGAATGGATACACCCCCTATCGATATCATGCGAGTGGCCTGATCCAGCCAGCCGCTCCTGCGCGCACCGGACAGCACCCCAAAGGGGATGCCAATCACCAACGCCAGCAGCGATGCTCCAATTACAAGTTCCAGCGTGGCTGGTAAGAAAACTTTGAGGTCCGCCGTGATCAAGCGACGCGACTGGAAGGACACGCCGAAATCGCCTCGAAGCACATCGCCAACATAGCGCACGAATTGCACCGGCAGCGGTTTGTCCAGGCCCAGCTTGACTTTAAATGCTGCCACCTGTTCGGGGCGTGGGTGGGGTCCTGCGTACAGTGCAGCCGGATTGGAAGGCACGACACGTGAGACGACAAACGTCACAACCATCGTGCCGAACAGCACCAGCGCGGCCAATCCCAGGCGGCGCAGAAGATAGGCGCTTCTACTCATATCCAGGTTCCATACTAATCATTGCCAATACCACTCAATGTGCAAATACATAAGTCACTCATGGTCGGGTCACAGACCTGCCCCTACAAAAGCTGTCTCACGTGTGAGCTAAGTGTGCGTGACAAAATTTGATTCTCTAGATAATTACAGAATAATAACATGCTGGTGCAGGCAGATTTCTGCCTGCACCAGTTGCCCATAAGATTATAGATTAACGCCGCAGGTCGTACCAGAAGACAACATGCGCATAAGCCGGGTTGTTTACGTACCCGGTGATATCACTCCGGATGACGTGAACATCGGGTACGTCCAGGACGAAGATGCCTGTTGCGTCTTCAAGAAGCATCTCTTGGGCCTCAATGAACATTTCCGTGGCTGCGTCTATATCGACGCCGCTTACCTCATTGGCCTCATCGATCAACGCGTCGAACTCTAGATCGCTATAGTAAGCGAGGTTCCATTGCCACACCTCCTCAGTGTGGAACATGCCGTACAGCCAGGCGTAGGGCGATACGATGTCTGGCCACCAGTAGAAGGCGAACACATCCTGGGCTGTTGTCGGATCGGCAATGGCCAGGTCCCACTGTGCTTCCCACTGCATGCCCTCCAATTTCAGGTCGATCCCCAGTTTGGTCAGCTCAGCTTTCCACAATTCCCCAACCTGCTGCTCATCCAGGTCGCCAGCGGCAAAGGTGTATCTTATCTCAAATCCACCGTCTGGATAGCCTGCATCCTCCAGCAGCTCCCTGGCCTTGTCGAGATCGTACGAATACTGGTGCAGGTTCGGGCCGTGGCCCCACAGTCCCGCCGGGATTGGGCCACGTGACTGGGTGCCCAGCCCTGCATAGAGATTCTCTGCGACTGCATCATACGGGAAGCTGTAGGACAGGGCCTGGCGCACCAGGACATCGTCCAATGGCGGCTTGACGTGGTTCAGAAGAAAAATCAGGTTCTGGAATGAGGGTGTGATGTCCACTGTAACGCCCTCAGTATCCGCCATGAGGGCGGCATTCTCATAGGGTATGCCCCAAGCGAAGTCGCCTTCACCGGAGCGCAACATCTGCTCCATGACGGTGGGGTCCTGCGTGAACTGGAAAACAACCTTGTCGAATTGGCCTTCCTCCCAGCCGCCCCAATAGTCATCGAAGCGCGTGATCACGAGGCTCTGGCCAGGTGCGTAACTTTCGATGGTATATGGGCCAGTTCCGGCGTCATTTCCTTCGTTAAACCAGGCGTTGGCGTTATCCTTGTCCTTGACGGTCGTTGGGCTGTAGATCCAGGCTTGGTAGCCGGATGCTAGGATGAGATCCAACGGTGCGGAGTAGCTGAGAACAAACTCAACAGTTAATTCATCCACTACGTTGACTTCCTCCACCGAATCGAAGATGTAAGCCAAGCCCCCCCCCTATCCATGGTGTATTCGATTGAGAATTTCACAGCCTCAGCGTTGAAGTCGGTCCCGTCGTGGAATTTGACCCCTTCACGCAGGTGGAATGTCCAATTCATGGCGTCATCGGATGATTCCCAGGAAGTGGCCAATTTCGGGCCGATCGTTTCTGCGCTGCCTGGCGGATTGTAGAAAGTCAGCGTTTCGTAAACATTGGTTGTCACAACGACGTCATCTGAAGCGCTTGTGCTGGGATCTAAGTCGGGGGTCCCGACATGTGAGTAGACAGCGATATTCGGTTCTGCTTCCTCTACCTCTGGCTCTTCTTCAACCTTTGCCTCAGGCGCTTCTTCCACCTCCGCCTCAGCTTCAGGTGGAGCGACTTCAGGCGCACCCGGCCCGCAGGCGGAAAGAACCAGGGTGGTGATCATTAGCAACAATACGATAAAATGGATTTTTCGGTGCATGGTTATACCTCCATATTCAAATTTAACTAACTTAATTGACCAAATACTATCCAGCCCTTATTTTCATAGAAACTCCTTTGCTACATTTAACCCACGATAGATAAGCACTACCTTTAGGTAATATATTAAATAATATGCTATCGTTGTATCACAAGAGAATATTTAATGTGCAACTTCTCTTAAAGATGCCTTGTGATATTTTGATTGATTGTATATTGACTTGTTGTTATAGTGTTGATAAGATATCTATAATGTATTATTAGTGTATCACAAACATATCAATTGAACAACATCAATTCCACAAAAGGAGAATGAATTATCTAATTGGTCTGTTGCCCCTGGAAATTTATTAACAACATGCCAGTCAGCCTCTTCACCAAAAGAGAACCCTGAAGCTGGGGAAGTTTCTGAGGCTGATGAGATTGAGGTGAGTGAATGGCGAGGAATCGGATGAGTTGATAATTGTGATGATAGGCATCCGTGCAGAACCTGAGTTTGGACGCGGTAAATAAATCAATAAATACATTAGATACTTAATCTTTCAAAATATAATTCTTTATAGCCAGGAGAAACCAATGAGTCAAGAAATGTTTGATAAGCTGGCCGAAGCTGTAGTTGAGGGTGAAACTAATGATGCCGAAGCATTAGCAAAGGAAGCGCTAGAAAAGGGGCTGGACCCACTGCAGTGTATTACTGAAGGACTTACCAAAGGCATCCAAAAAGTTGGGGAATTGTTCGCTTCAGGCGAGTATTATTTGCCTGAGCTGATCATTGGTGCCGATGCTATGAAAAAGGCTTTAGATATCCTAGAGCCAGCCCTGGTTGGTGACCAGGCCCGCGAAGTCGCTGGAACTATCGTTCTCGGTACTGTTGAGGGGGACCTGCACGAGATCGGCAAGACTCTTGTGGGGACGATGTTGACCGCCAATAGCTTCAGAGTTATTGACATTGGCGTGGATAAATCAGCGTCCGAGTTCATTGATGCGATAAAAGAATCGGGCGCAGATCTTGTTGGCGCTTCAGCATTGTTGACTACCACGATGCTCCAGCAAAAGAAATTAATTGAGGGATTAGAGGAAGCGGGGTTGCGCGATAAGGTAAAAGTGATGGTTGGCGGCGCACCGGTTACCGAAAGCTTCTGCAAAGAAATTGGTGCGGATGGTTATGCTGAGGATGCAATCTCTGCAATCGATATTGCCTTCCGGTTGATTGATGCCCCTGCCTAACAAACCACTACCTAGGAGAAATCCCAATACATTCTTTATATATTTCCCCGTTCGTTAGTTAAATTTTATTTTCAATTTTAGCACTTGGAGGTACAAACGATGCGTCCGAAACTAAGCCTTCTTTCAGATGAGCTTCTTAAACAAATCATCGAAGAAGGATTTGCCCTGTTAATGAACCCTGGTATTCAGGTTAAAAACGATGAAGCACTATCAATATTGGCTGATGCTGGCGCAGAGGTCGATAAGGAAAACAAGATCGCCAAAATTCCAGAAAAGATTGCCCGCCAGGCCCTAGATACTCGACCTTCTGAATTTTATCTTTACGATTTAGACGGCAATCAAGTTGTTCACTATGGAGGAGATAGTGTCCAATTTACTCCTGGGTCGGGAGGGATCACGATCCTGGATAGTGAAACCCAAAAGCAGCGCCAGGCGCTTACCGAAGATTATACAAAATTTATCAAGCTGGTGGAAATGCTTCCCCAAGTGGATGCGCAAAGTACCGCTTTCATCACCTCTGACGTGCCTGAGGGCATCGGTGATCTTTACCGCCTTTATTTGGCCCTGTTATTTATGCGAAAACCTATCATTACAGGCGCTTTTGAAAAAGAAACCTGGTGGACGATGAAAGATATGCTCGTTGCCGTGGTTGGAAGTGAAAAAGAGCTGGCAGAGAAACCAATCGCGGTTTTTGATGTCTGCCCCTCTCCGCCATTGAAGTGGAGCGATATCACCTGCCAGAATTTGGTTGACTGCGCCAAATATAATATCCCGGCCCAATTAATTTCTATGCCAATGACCGGCGCGAACTCTCCTGTCACGCTTGCCGGCGCGGTGGTGCAGCATACTGCCGAGTGCCTGAGCGGCGTAACCATCAACCAATTGGTAAATCCCGGCGCACCGATCGTTTGGGGTGGCTCACCCGCCACCTTTGACATGCGTAAAGGAACAACCCCTATGGGTGCAATCGGCACCTGGATGATCAATTGTGCTTACGTTCAGGTGGGCAAAGAATTAGGTATGCCCACACATTCCTATCTTGGGATGAGTGATGCCAAGATTGTGGATGCTCAATGCGGCCTGGAATCCTCCAGCGCCTTTTTTGCTGCCCTGGCCGGGGCGAATATGGTTTCTGGTCCCGGGATGATGGACTATGAAAGCTGCCTGAGCTACGAAAAAATAGTGATTGACGCCGAGATCCTGGGTATGGCAAAACGCCTGGTCGCTGGGATTGACGGCCGCCAAACACCCATCGCCCTCGAAATCATGCAGGAACTCGGACACAAGGGAAGCTATTTGAGTCACCCCCATACAAAGAAATGGTTCCGTGAGGAATTGTATTTCCCCTCTGATGTGATTGATCGAGATACCGTGGAAGCATGGGAGAAAAAAGGGGCAAAATCAGCCTGGGACCGGGCCCAAGACAGAGTGGAAGAGCTGCTTTCGAAATATCAACCTTCACCACTAGCTGATGAGGTCAAGAAAGAACTACGCGAAATTACTACCAAGGCGGCCAATAAAGCCGGGATGAAGATATTACCTGATCTATCTTTTGATTAGATCAAAGACCGACAGTATGACGGATTGGTGGTAAATCAATCAGGGCAATATACCAACAGAAAGAGAGACCCATGGGCAAAAAACAGAAAGTAGTTTATCCGTATATCCCTAATTCTGAACCTTTGATTAAGCAGCAGATGCTAAACGAGATAGGTGTTTCCAGCGTCGAAGCGTTGTATGATGATATTCCTGAGACGCTCCGTGTAAAAGGGAAGATGAACTTACCAGAACCTTTTCTGTCTGAACTTGATCTCGTCAGGCACGTGGAGGAATTACTCGCGCAGAACGTAACCTGCAAAAGTCACCTCAATTTTCGAGGAGCTGGGTGTTACCAGCATTTTGTTCCAGCAGTGTGCGATGAGATCAATGGACGCAGTGAGTTTCTCACAGCTTATGCTGGTGAACCCTATGATGATCACGGACGATTTCAAGCGCTCTTTGAGTACTCCAGCATGATGGGCGAGCTGCTTGAAATGGATGTCGTTAATGTGCCCACCTATGATGGTTTCCAGGCTGCAGCGACATCCATCCGGATGGCATGCCGCCTCACTGGCCGGAATGAAGCGCTTGTTTGTGGAGCGATCAACCCTGACAAGCTTTCCATGATCACCAACTACTGCTTGCCGGATATATCTATCAAACAGATAGCTATTGATCGAGTGACCGGAAAGATCAATTTCAGTGCCCTTAAGAAGGCCATCTCCAATAATACCGCGGTAGTTTACTTCGAGAATCCTTCTTACCTGGGGTTGATATCCATATACGGGGCAGATATCGCCGATTTAGCCCATAAACACGGGGCAGAAAGTGTAGTTGGGGTAGACCCTATTTCGCTTGGGGTGATAGCTCCCCCCGCTGAGTATGGGGCTGATATAGTATGCGGAGATATTCAGTCACTGGGTATGCATATGCAGTTCGGAGGTGGGCAGGCCGGGTTCATCGCTACGCGTGATGAAGAAAAATATCTGATGGAATATCCTTCACGCTTATTCGGCATCACGCCTACGAGTGTACCCGGTGAATATGGATTTGGTGATGTGGCATATGAAAGAACATCATTTGCCATACGAGAGCAGGGAAAAGAGTGGGTGGGTACAGCCTCCGCCTTGTGGGGCATCACAGCTGGAGTTTACCTGGCACTGATAGGACCCCAGGGACTGGCAGAGATCGGTGAGGTTATTATGCAGAAATCACACTACGCTGCCAGGCAATTAGCTGCTATTAAAAAGGTGCGATCACCAATGTTCGACGGCCCATTCTTCAGGGAGTTTGTGGTAAATTTCGACGGCACTGGGAAAACTATCGCCGAGATCAATGCCGCTCTCCTTGATCAGGGTATTTTTGGCGGCAAGGACCTGAGTCAGGAATATCCAGAGCTGGGCAATTGTGCATTGTACTGCGTAACCGAACTGCATAGACAGGCAGATATTGACCGAATGGTTGCCGCAGTAAGGGAGATTGTGCAATGACCCAAGATATTAGGAATTTCCGCTACACTGATGGCAAACCTAATCTGAGGCGATTTCACCAGGCCCGCTGGGATGAACCTGTCATCTTTGAATTAAGCCAACCGGGACAGCGCGGGGTTCTGCTGCCTAAAGCCGAGAGCGAGATTAGAGATGATGTGGGTGATGTCCTGACAACGATCCCTGAAACCTTGCGTCGGAAGCAGCTTCCTGCCCTGCCTGAAATATCACAGGCCCAGGTACTCCGTCACTATTTACGCCTTTCACAGGAAAATCTGGGAGCAGATCTCAATGTTGATATTGGACAAGGGACTTGCACCATGAAGTACAACCCCAAGGTCAATGAGCAATTAGCCCGACTGCCTGGAATAATGGAGATTCACCCCCTGCAGGATGAAGAGACCGTCCAGGGTATTCTGGAAATTATCTATCAACTTGAGCAAATGCTTAAAGAGATTTCTGGGATGGCCCGTTTTTCATTTCAGTCTCAGGCTGGCTCACAGGCAATCTATACCTGTGCCGTGATTATGCGTGCCTATCACCAGATGAAAGGTGAGGCTGATCAGCGTGATGAGGTTATTACGACCATCTTTTCACATCCATCAAATGCGGCCTGCGCAAAAGTAGCGGGTTATAAGGTCATTACACTCTATCCAGATGATGATGGTTATCCAGACCTTAACGCTCTTAAAGAAGCAGTGTCTGAGCGGACTGCTGGATTAATGATCACAAATCCTGAAGATACAGGCATCTTTAATCCAAAAATTAGAGAGTTTGTAAAAATTGTCCATGATGTCGGCGGGTTATGTTTCTATGATCAGGCCAACGCAAATGGCATCCTGGGTATCACCCGAGCGCGTGACGCCGGGTTTGATATGTGTCACTTCAATCTACATAAGACTTTTGCTACACCGCATGGCTGCGGTGGTCCAGGCGGCGGCGCTGCAGGTGTGAGTGAGGAGTTAGCCAAGTTCCTGCCAGCACCGGTGGTCGGATGGGACGGAAAAAAGTACTACCTTGATTACAACCGTCCAGATAGTATCGGTAAAATCCGCTCGTTTTATGGCGTAGCACCAGTCATTCTAAAGGCTTATGCCTGGGTAATGAGTCTCGGGGCGGATGGGTTAAGAGAGGTAGCTGAGATTGCGGTGCTGAATAATAACTACCTGCTTAAGAAGATGCTCGAGATCCCCGGGGTCAGGGCACCTTATGCTAAGGGTAAGCCTCGCAAGGAACAGGTTCGTTACAGCTGGCAGGCTTTATACGAAGAAACAGGTGTTTCTTCGGAAGATATTGGCCTGCGAGCCGCCGATTTTGGCCTTCACTACTGGACAAGTCATCATCCCTTTGTGGTGCCTGAGCCAAATACCCTGGAACCAACCGAATCCTATACCAAGGCGGAGATTGATGAATATGTTGCGGTTATTCGTCAGATTGCTGACGAGGCCCGAACCGATCCTGAATTAGTCAAAACCGCTCCCCACAACAGCACAGTGCATCGTATCGTTGACCATAATCCGCTTGATAAGCCTGAACAATGGGCTGTGACATGGCGCGCTTACCAACGAAAACTGGATCAAAATAAAACCTAAAAACCTGATTATTCGATGGTGGTATTGTTTTAGGAGCTACTATTATGAAAGGTTTAACAAATAAACGAGTCCTTATCACCGGTGGAGCTGGCGGTATTGGTACAACAGCAGCAGCCCGCTTCCTTGAAGAAGGCGCCCGAGTAATCATTATGGACAGGGATCAGGATGCTTGCCAGCGTATTGAGAGGCAATTACCGGAGCTGGAGAAAAGCATCATCTGTGATGTGTCATCTCCCGACTCTGTCAAACAGGCTTTTGAGCAGCTCCACGAGCGGTTGGGAGGGTTGGATATCCTGATTAACAACGCCGGAATTAGCATCCGGCACCAGTTCATTGACATTACCCCTGAAGAATGGAAACGTGTAATCGACATCAATCTTAATGGGGTGTTTTTTGTAGCTCAGCAAGCTGCCCTGCTGATGCTTGCCGGGGAAGGCGGCGTCATTATCAATATGGGGTCCACCAATGGTTTGTCCGGGTACCATTATTATAGTGATTACAACGCTTCAAAGGCTGGCGTGATAGAGTTGTCCCGCTCAATGGCGCTGGAGCTTGGTCCAACCATCCGGGTTAATGCCGTCTGTCCGGGCTTTATCATGACACCCATGCAGGAGGCAGAATACACGCCCGAAATGCAGCGGGCATTTTATGAAAAGCTCCCGCTCAAAAGACTCGGGAGTCCGGATGATGTTGCTTCCCTGTTTGCTTTTCTGGCATCAGATGAAGCCTCCTGGATTACTGGACAGTATATTGTCATCGATGGCGGTGAGCTGGCTGGCGGATTGGCAAGTCAGCCGTAGTTATTACCCAGGGAAAGGTTCAATCAATTATTAATAACCAATGGCGCTGGTGGCTCAGAAGGAAAAATCAGCCACACCCATTTTTTTGGCAAGTATTGTACACGCTAAATATCATAAGGTCGCAAAATGGCATTTTCAAATCAAAGAATGCTGGGTTTTATTGTTAACCCTGTTGCGGGCCTGGGGGGGAGAGTTGGACTGAAAGGAAGTGATGGGCTGATCATTCAGCAGCGGGCCCGCGAATTGGGGGCAATCCCGGAAGCACATAACCGGGCAGCCGAGGCAATGAGGACCCTGAAAAAATCAGCCAGCGATCTGGAAAAATTGCTTACTTATCCCGGCGAGATGGGGGAGAATGTTGCTGTAGGTTGTGGTTTCTCGCCCAATATCATTGGTGATATTAGCCATGGAAATACAACAGCTGAGGATACCCGGAGAGCCGCTCAGGAGATGCTTGGATTGGGTGTCGATCTGATCTTGTTTGCTGGCGGGGATGGTACAGCCCGAAATATTTGTGAGGCAGTGGGTGATACCGTTCCCGCGATTGGAATTCCAGCAGGGGTCAAGATACATTCGGCGGTATTCGGAGTAACTCCAGCCCGGGCTGGTGAGCTCGCTGCCCAATTCCTCAAAGAGCAGATTCAAACACTGCGGAACGGGGAGGTGCTGGACATAGATGAAGAAGCTTACCGGGAGGGCATAATTACTCCCCGTCTTTTTGGCTACCTGCGGATCCCCTACCGGAAGCGGCTCGTTCAAGCCCGGAAGTCACCTAGCCCTGTGAGTGAAGAGGCAATACTGCAAGCAATAGCGCTGGATGTAATCGATCACATGGACGAACACTGCTATATTATCGGTCCAGGCACAACTACCCGACCCATCCTCACTGCCCTGGGATTAAAAAAAACATTGGTAGGCGTCGATGTGGTAAGCGACCGGAAACTGGTCATAGCGGATGCCAACGAAAGCTCTTTGTTGGAACTCCTCGAGAACCATCCGGCAAAAGTTGTTGTTACGCCCATTGGGGGACAGGGTTTTATCTTTGGAAGGGGAAACCAGCAAATTAGCTCAAAGGTACTGAGTAAAATTGGCTTGGATAATATCATTGTAATCAGTGCGCCGGAAAAGATCCTGTCATTGGGTGGGAGGCCGCTTCTAGTTGATACAGGCGATTACGCAATGGATCAAGCCTTGAGCCGGCATATTAAGGTTGTTACTGGTTATGGAGAGCGGATGGTTTATCCGGTGAGAAGAGGATAAACAATCTTCTAGTTTCAATCAGCTGGTAATCATCCCCCAATCCAGGAATCCACCAATAACTACTCATTTTTGTGTAGCAAATATTGGGCAGGCCAATTGGAGGTAAGCCAAAGAGGCAAGTTTATCTTGAGAAAAATGATTTATGGGTAGACTTGCATAAGACGGGATTTTGTTTCTTCCAAATGTTCTTCCATCGCTTTTTGTGCAGCCGTTTTGTCCTTGTCTTTAAGTGCTTTTATGATTTTCACATGTTGTTTGGAATGACAAAGGAAAGGGTCCCGTGCTAAGGTTCTTTCCATTTCATTCAGAAGCTTTTCGATAAGTCTAGCTAGGTGCGAATTACCGGATGCATTAGCTATTATGAGGTGAAACTCGGTGTTCAACTTAAAACCCTCTAAGTATTTTTGATTAGAAATATTTTCGGAGGATTTATTAAAGATGTCCCTCTCCGCTTTGTTATTCAGTTCAAGGGATTGAATAATCTCAGCATTCATGTTGGCAACAGCGAGCCGAATTGCCTCACCTTCTAATAATCTCCTTAATTGGAACATCTCCAGTACATCTGTAATAGTTATAGGTGTGACCATGTATCCTGTTCGGGGAATTGGTTCAATCAGGCCCTCGTGCTCCAGCACAAGCAGAGCTTCTCTTGTAGGTGTATTGGATATATTTATTTGATCAGAAAGTTCATTCAGGTTATATATCTCCCCAGAACGAAACTCGCCAGATAAAATTCCTTGTTTTATTATTTGATAAGCGGCATCTTTTTTGTTTTCTTTTGGCATCTTTTTACCCTAATCAAAGTAGATCAATGAATTTACTGTAAAGAACCTCTTATTCATAATTTGTCAAATAAGTTTACATACGAGTTGAATCTATGTTTTTTACTCTCTAAACTATGCATACGACCAATATATCGGGTTTTGAATTTATTTGGTGCTTGACATACTTCTATCGTACCATATAATGTACATATAATATATTAAAAGAACATTATTAGAGTATTATTATATATATCCAAAAATAAATGATACAAAGAGGTTTTGTGATTAATCGAGAGGCTTGAAATTGTACTGTCTCAGACCTGTAAGACAGTTTTGAGCTTAGATTTAGGGGGATACGTTCCCATTAAAACAAGTATGGTCAGGAGGTGATCATTGACAAGATCCTATCGAATTTTGATCTGGCAACCGATTTCTATAAACTTTCAAAAGGAGAAGAGGAAATGATATCCGTTAAGAAAAGTTTGATTATCCTGAGCCTGCTCGCGGTCTTTGCGCTGATCAGCACAGCCTGCACGCCTGAGGTTGTTGAGATCGAGAAAACCGTCGAGGTGGAAGTTGAGAAGCTCGTAGAAGTTGAGATTACGCCCACACCAGTCGGTCCTACGGGGACGCTGGTGAGAGCCCTCACAACCTTTCCCAATTCCCTTGACTACCCACAGGCTAGCGAAAAGCAGGCGGAGACGACTGCCATGCAGTTGTACGACTCATTGCTCTGGTTTGACGATGATGGCAAACTCGTGCCTGCACTGGCCGAGAGCTGGGAAGTATCGGAGGACAGCACTGAGTACACCTTCTATCTACGCCAGGACGTCACCTTCCACAACGGCGAGCCATTTAATGCCGATGCAGTGGTCTTTAGCTGGGAGCGCGGCAGCACCAGTGACTTTACAAACGCCCGTAGTTGGAAATATGCCAGCTCCGTGGAAGCGATTGACGAGTACACCGTCAAGGTCACGACTCCGGAGGCCGACGCGCTCTTATTATCGACAATAGCCGATAACTGGTTTATGATACCCCCTGGCTACTTCGCAGAGGTGGGCCAAGAAGGCTTTGATGCGCACCCCATGGGCACCGGTCCTTATGTGTTTATTGAGTGGGTCATGGGCGATCACATTACCATGGAAGCCAACCCCGATTACTGGGGGGGAGCCCCAAAAATCAAGACATTGATCTTCCGGCCGATTCCCGAGTCTTCTACGCGTCTGGCTGCTATCCAGACCGGCGAAGTAGATATTGTCACCCGCTTGAGCGCGGAAGAGGCCTCGAGCGTGATGGGTGTGGAAGATATCAAGGTTATCAAGTATCCAGGAACCCGGGTCTACTACATTGCTTTCAACAACCTGACCACCGGCCTGGACCAGCCAACGATCGATCCCAAAGTCCGGCAGGCCATGAACTATGCCGTTGACGTGGATGCGATCATAGATGCCCTGTTCGACGGCTTTGCCAAGCCGTCCATCGGCTTTGTCAACACGAGCGATTTAGGCTACGACAATGCTGAACCCTTTGGCTACGATCCGGACAAAGCACTTGATCTACTGGCTGAGGCAGGTTACGCAGATGGGTTCTCGATGGACATGGCTTGCCCAGCCGGAGCTTACACCCACTTTGATGAGGTGTGCCAAGCCATTGTGGGCTACCTGGGAGAGGTGGGGATTGACGTCACCCTCGAGATCATGGAGTCCGGTCACTTCTGGGATTTGGAGGGGGGGAAAGAATTACCACCGCTCTTCGGTGACAGCTGGTCTTCAGTAGGGGGCGAGTCCTACCAACGCCTGGCAGGTGCGCTAGGCGGTTGGGACGCCGGCTGGTCCTGCTGGTCCGATGAGGAGATTGACCGCTTGCTGACCGAAATCAAGACAACCGTAGATCAGGAGACGCGGTCGGGGTTATACGGGGAGCTGCAGGTATATATGCGGGAGAATCCGCCCTTCATCTACCTCTATGAACCATACAACTTTGAGGCAGTCAATACCCGGGTGCAAGACTACAAACCTCGCTCGAGCGAGCTCTACTTCTTGTTTGATACCTGGGTCATTGAATAAAATTTTACCTTTAGTGCGGGCACTCAGCATGAACGTTTTACCCCCGCATACACTGAAGTCTAGCGGATAACTGAGTTTACGCTGAAGGTTCGATTGATCAGCAGTGGGAGGGCGTCTAGGCTCCCTCCCACTTGCTTAAATCATGCACGGAGTTTCCGCCATAGCCGTTTTGTTGAAAAGGCATAGATATGTTCCAACATTTCAGGTCTAGTTTGATCCAGTCTGTCTTCCTTATACTTGGAGTCCTGCTGTTAGTATTCCTTATGGTTCGTATGACCGGAGACCCGGCGATACTAATGATGTCGCGCCAAGCCTCCACGGAAGAAATCGAATCCTTCCGGGAAGCGATGGGTTTCAACCGCCCTGTCCTCGTCCAATTCTGGGATTTTTTTACCAGCGCGATCGTTGGCGACTTCGGTAAGTCCTTGCATTTCAAGACTCCAGCAATGGAAATGGTGTTGCAACGCGTTCCTGCTACACTGCAACTTGCCAGCGTAGCGTTACTTTATGCGATGCTGGTTGGTATCCCATTGGGTATAATTGGAGGCTTTAACCCGGGCAGTCCGGCTGATTCGTTCGGGCGGCTGGTGGCTCTTATTGGACAATGCACCCCCAACTTTTGGTTGGCGTTGATGATGATCGTCTTCTTCGCCGTCAGGCTCCGTTGGCTCCCTTCTTTCGGCAGGGATGAGTGGGAATCGGTGATCATGCCGGCTTTTGTACTCGGTTTGCCAACCATGGGCAGGATTGTGCGGTTGACCCGCTCATCGGTGCTGGAAATCCGAGCCGAAGATTTCGTCCGCACCGCCTACAGCAAGGGCCTTGATCCCAGGGTGATCTATATCAAACACGTGTTAAGAAATGTACTCATCCCCTTGGTGAGCATGATTGGTGTCTCTTTTGGTTATATGTTAGGCGGTTCCATCTACATTGAGGCGATTTTTTCCTGGCCCGGCATAGGTCAGTTGATTGAGCAGGCTATCGGATGGCGGGATTTTCCTTTAGTTCAGGCTATCGCTGTTTTTGTGAGCGTGATTGTTATAATGCTCAACCTGCTGACTGATATGGCCTATGTGATTATCGACCCGAGGATTCGGTATGGCAAGAGATCAAACACTTCAAACTGAAGATAGTTTACTAGATGTCGAACGCACATTTTGGGATCGATTGGCTTATGCCAGAAGATCCCTTTGGCGTGACCTGAGCGGTATTATTGGATTGCTTCTATCTTTGGTCGTGGTTGTGGCAGCGATTTTTTCTCCTCAGCTCTCGCCATATGAGCCACTCGAACAGAATCTACGAAACAGCAAATTACCCCCCGCCTGGTCCGCAGAAGGTAGTTGGGACCACCCTTTTGGCACTGACAGCCTTGGCCGGGATTTATTTAGCCGTATCATCTACGGTACTCGGGTCTCGCTGATGATTGGTTTTTTCGGCGTACTGATGGCTGGTGGAATTGGTCTGTTCTTGGGAACCGTCGCAGGCTATTTCGGAGGGCGTGTGGATGCTATCATTATGAGTGCGGTGAACCTAGTCCTGTCGCTGCCGTATTTGCTCTTCGTGGTGTTTATTGCCGCCATTCTGGGTCGGAGCTTGCTGAATGTCATATTAATCTTCGGCATCACCGACGCGCCTATATTTGTCAGGGTGACGCGGGGTGAGGTGCTGAGAATCCGTGAATCGGGCTACGTTGAATCGGCCATCAGCTCTGGAGCCCGCTGGGGCCGGATCATTTTCGATCACATCATCCCAAACCTGATTGGTCCCTTATTAACCCTGGCGACCTTCGAATTGTCGGCTATGATCTTTTATGAGGCCAGCTTGGGTTTCTTAGGTTTGAGCGTGCCGCCCACCGTGCCTAGTTGGGGCAACATGCTAGCAAGCGGCCGTATGTACCTGACCAACGCCCCCTGGATCGCCACATTTCCAGGCCTGGCGATCATGTTCACTTCATTAGGGATGAACTTACTTGGCGACTGGTTGCGTGATGTTCTTGACCCTCGTTTACGTCGCGCAAGGAAGTAAAAAGCAATGAATACGCAACTCGTATTAGAAGTCAAAGATCTTGTCACCAAGTTCTATACCCTCGAAGGCATTGTTCATGCGGTGAATGGGGTTAGCTTTGATCTTAGAGAGGGTGAAGCGCTGGCAATTGTGGGCGAAAGCGGCAGCGGCAAGAGTGTTACTGTGATGTCCATATTGGGACTTATCCTATCAGCGGCGGGAAAAGTGGAAGGTGGAGAGGCATACTTTGCCGGTAAATATGGCCAGTGTGATCTGCTTAAATTAACACCTGCGGAACTGCGCGCCGTTCGTGGAGGCCAAATAGGTTTTGTATTCCAGGACCCGATTTCCTCCCTAAACCCAATTCTAACTATTGGCGAACAAATTTCTGAAACGCTGGTCAAACACCTGGGCATGAGCGGAGAGGAGGCGCATAAAAAGACGATTGAATTGTTGGAGCTGGTAGGAATCCCTGACCCGGAAATGCGCTACAGGAACTACCCCCATCAATTCTCCGGCGGCATGCGCCAACGAGTGATGATTGCTATCGCTATTGCCTGCAATCCAGCGATTATTATCGCCGACGAGCCAACCACGGCCCTAGATGTCACCATCCAGGCCCAGATTGTGGATCTGTTCCAGCGGCTCCGGAATGAACTCGGCATTGCGGTGATATGGATCACCCACGACCTGGGCGTAGTTGCTGGTGTGGCTGACCGGGTTCTGGTTATGTATGGGGGTAGAGTAGCAGAAATTGCGCTGGTGGATGAGCTATACGAACGCCCCCAGCATCCATATACCATTGGTTTACTCGGCGCTTTAACACGTCTGGATGCTTGGGAATCCAGGCGGTTGGCAAGTATTGAGGGTACACCACCGGATATGCTAATACCCGTCACTCACTGCCCATTTGCACCTCGTTGTCCGTATGCCTTTGAACGATGTTGGCAGGAGATTCCACAACTAATTGACGTGGGGAAGCAGCACAGGACTTCTTGTTTCTATGACTTGGACAAAAGGAGTCCGCGCGATGGTTAAGAACAAGGTGCTTCTGCAAATAGAAAATCTCAAGAAATATTTTCCGATCGCTGGCGGTCTGTTTGGACGCCAGGTCGGTTTGGTGAAAGCGGTTGATGGGATTTCATTTAACATAAAACAAGGTGAAACACTGGGGCTGGTGGGAGAGAGCGGTTGCGGCAAGTCAACCACCGGCAGAGCGATCTTGCAGTTACACAAGCCCACGTCGGGAAGCGTTTTCTTAGAGAACGCCGATCTCACCAAGATCAGCGCAGAGGAGCTACGCCAGTTACGACCTAAAATGCAGATGATTTTTCAGGACCCATACACCTCGCTCAATCCGCGCCATTCGGTTGGGAAAATTATTGGCGAACCCTTGGTGATTCATGGTGTAATGAACGGGCAACAGCTGAAAGACCGGGTGGCGGAGCTGCTCGAATTGGTCGGCATGAACCCAGCTTTTATTCACCGCTACCCGCATGAGTTTTCCAGCGGCCAGAGGCAGCGGATTGGCATCGCCCGAGCGCTTTCGCTGAATCCAAGTTTCATTGTCTGCGACGAGCCGATTTCGTCGCTGGACGTCTCGATCCAGGCTCAGGTGGTAAATTTATTACAAGACCTGCAAGAGCAGTTAGGTTTGACCTACCTGTTCATTGCCCATGACTTGAGCATGGTGAAACACATATCGCACCGCATTGCCGTCATGTACCTCGGCAAGATCGTTGAGTTTACTGGGAGGAATGCCCTGTTCGACGATCCCTTACATCCCTATACCCAATCACTCATCTCGGCGGTACCGATACCTGATCCGAAGCTTGAAAGGAAACGCCATCGGATCATACTGGAAGGTGAAGTCCCAAGCCCAGCTAACCCACCCAGAGGCTGTGTGTTCAACACCCGCTGCCCCCTGGCGATAGACACCTGCTTTGAGTCACCGCCCGAGTACCGAGAAGTACAACCTGAGCATTTTGTGGCTTGTCACCTTGTCGAAGCTGGTTAGCGCTTTATAACTTGATTTATTGCCTTCCAAAAGAGGCTCTGACTGACAGCCAACCCCTCAAACAGACGAAAGCCTAATGATAAAAGAGAGATGGTCTTAAAGTAAAAAAACCATCAACAGGGAACAGCAGGAGTTGTGACTTTTATTTGAATCCTTGATATGATACAAAAAAGATTATGCAAGTACCCTATCTATTAACTTAGGTGCTGCACATTTAACAAATATCACCGCCGCAACAAGCTGACTGACCATGGATGAACGTTATTATCCTAAACATCCCCCACCTGTATAGAAAAAAAGGATAGCCATGTTTCACTCACTCTCACCATTGAAGGTGATCAATCCCCGGGCTGGCTGGTATCGTGGTGATTTCCACGTCCACTCCAACTTCTCCGATGGTGTCCTGCCGCCGACTGCGTTAGTTGAGATTGCAAAATCCGGAGGGATGGACTTCTTCTCCCTGACTGATCACAATACGATTGATCATCTAAGGGAATTAATGCCGGACTTGGATATATTGGTTATCCCGGGGATCGAAGTCTCGCTCACAAGCGGGCATTTCACTGTGCTCGGCATCCAGGGCTGGCATGATTGGATGGAAGATATATGTGTGTACCCTTACGACGATGATCTGGTGTGGGGAAAAGATATGACTCCGATTAAGGAAATACTCATCCACTCTGCTAAACAGGGATTGATCAACTGCATTGTTCATCCTCTCAAGAAATCCTGGGGGTGGCAACACAATCAAATCGACCTGAACTATGTCCACTGTATCGAGGTATGCAATGGCCCCGGAAGACCAGAAAACGATTTGGGTACACCTAAGGCAATTAGGTTTTGGACCGAACTTTTGAATCTTGGGTATCGAATAACCGCACTGGGGGGCAGCGATTACCATCGGACGGTGCCAAGCCCCGAGTATACAGGAGATCATACACGCGAGGCTATTGGATTTCCAACAACCTGCGTTTACGCTGAAGAACTTTCATCAATCGCCATTCTTTCGGCGGTGATGCGCAGGCGTGTTTATGTCAGCCTTGGTCCTACGGTTTCCTTACAAGCGGAAGTAAACGGGAAGGCCTATGATATCGGTCAAGATATTGGACCATTGAGGGGTGAGATCATATTCACCTCAATCATTTCCGAGTGCCCTGAAGGGGCATGTGCCCAGATTGTAAAAAACGGGGAAATAGCAGCAGAGGGAACTATATCAGGAGGAGAAACAAAACTTCTTTATAGTGACACCACCATACCCACACAATCTAATTGGTATCGCTTGGATGTGTATGATTCAAACGGAGCCATGTTAGCAATCACCAATCCAATATTTGTTGGTCGCCGGAAACACCCGCAGATCCAAACCTATGGGGAAGCCCTCAAACTTGCTTTTCCATAGAATGAAGCTTTAAGTTTCCAATGGGCTCAAATGCGGCCCCGACTGGACTTGAGGGGAAGGATTTAATTCGTATGGTGTTTGGTATAGCTACATAACCCTAGACCCGGTTGCTTTCGGGGGGAAAATCCAGGAGCAGGGGTGAATCACCTAAATCTGCAGCAAAAACAGCGGAAATTTCTTGACAAATGAGTTGTTAGTATGTTAGAATGTAATCGATTACATTTCTCTTCTCTTTCAACAGATCCTGTCTCATATTTTTAATAAAATGTATTTGAGTGTTTTTGAAAGCAGAGATGATAAATAAACCATCTGTACTCTATCTACAAATTTTGACCCCAGAAGGGAATGTATTATCTTGACCAGCGTTCATTTTTTTTGAGCGCCGGTTTTTTTATACAAGATTTTTTTATTGACCACGGAAAGCTAATCAAAAGGAGGTAAAGCTGCCAATATACTCTAAATACCTATTTTAATAATTACAGTTTAGATTAAGGAGATTTGAAGATGGCAAAAAAAATTATCATATTGATCCTTGCAGTGATGCTTCTCAGTGCCTGCACACCAGAGCCTGTTGAAGTGATTAAAGAAGTTCAAGTTGAAGTACCGGTGGAAAAGGAAGTCGTTAAAGAAGTTATTGTAGAGGTGGATAAATCACCTATCTCAGTGACGATCCCCTGGACCGGGGATGCAATGGAACTCTTCCTGCCGGTAGTAGAGGCGTTTGAAGCCGAATCCGGTATTGAAGTCACAGTCCTTCCCTATAAAACTGCGGACCTTGGACCACTCCTGCCAGCCCAGTTTATGGCGCAGGAACCCATGGCGGATGTGTTTATCATGTCCTGGCCCTGGTGGATCGAACAGAATACCGAACACCTGGTAGATCTATCTGATGTAGCGGCCGATGTGGATTGGCTCGGAAACCCGGTCGTCGTAGATGGAAAAACCTATGGTATTCCTACCTACTTGTGGGTAAAAGGCGGATTCTGGTATTTCCAGTCAGTATTCGACGCCAATGGCCTGGAAAAACCAGAAACCTGGGAAGAGTTTAATACCCTTATGAGTGATCTGACTGAAGTTGAAGGTATAGTAACTCCATTTTCCTCCCCCTTTGATTACCCATTGGCTGACATTGTGGAACACTTCATGGCCGCAGTTGGTGGTCCAGAAATGATCGAAGGAATTATCGATGGATCCGTCAAATGGACAGATCCTGAGGTAAAGGTAGTTTTCACCGATTACCTGATCCCCTTGTTGGATGATGGCTACTTCGATGATCCTGTAAACAGGGGCACAGCAGGAGAACTCTGGATTGAAGGAGATTATGCCCTGCACTATTATGGGAACTGGATTCAGGATAAAGTTGAGGATCCTTCTGATTTAAGGATCCTTCCTGTCCCGGGATCTACATCGATTGTTAGTGGTTCCGACTGGATGTTCATTCCGAAATACACCAACCGTGTAGATGATGCCACAACTTTCATCGAGTTTGTGATCAGCGAAGCAGGTATGAAGCGCCGCCTTGAACAGGGTGGTTTATTATCCAGCCGGGCAGATATTTCTCTTGATGTCTACCCGCCAAATGAAAAAGCACTGGCAGAAACAGTGAATACCTTCACTGTGCTGGGAGATCTGGATGACACCATCGGTGGCGAGTGGCAGACCACTTTCTGGGATCAGATTGCTTTGTTATGGGTAGATACATCTGCCCTCGATGAGGTTCTGACAACCCTTCAGGAAAAGATGCCTGAGTAAACCTTTGTACATTCCTCGCAGCTGGTTTATTCGGCTGCGAGGAATATTCGTATCAGATTCAGTCAATGGTATTACAGGCAATTATGCCGGTATATCAATGATTGTCCAGATTGGCCGAAAAACCGCAATTATTTCCAATAATTTGATGTTATGCGGAACAAATGATTTTTTTAAAGCAATTTCAATAACGAGGAAAAGTGGTTATCCTTTGAATTAAAGGGCGAAGAATGATCCTGAAAAACAGACTCAATAAACTTCTGGAAGTGGTTATTTTTATTTTCCCGGCATTGATCCTGCTGCTGATCTTTGTGATTATTCCGGCAGTAAAAACCCTCACTCTAGCCTTTCTAAACGCTGAAGAGCAATTTGTTGGACTGCAGAATTTTAGTGAAGTGCTGCTTTCGAACGACATCATCAATTTTGAAAGATTTCCAACAAAATCTCCCCCTTGGGGCGCGCTTATTCATAATGGCATCTGGATAGCCATCCATTTGCCTTCTGTGGTTGCCCTGGGTATGATCCTGGCAGTGGTTCTTCGGGATGCCTGGGGAGGAAAGGTTATCAAATCCATAATTTTCCTGGGAATGATCACTCCCATGGTCGTGGGGGGAGGAATCGTTACTTTTATTTTTGATGAACGTTCAGGGGTGGTTAATGGTATTCTGCGTTTCCTGGGTCAGGACCAATGGATCAGATCCTGGATGGTATATCCTGATACTGCATTACTGGCTCTCATCCTGGGATCGATTCTGCTCTGGACCGGGTTTAGTGTCATCCTTTATTCATCGGGATTATCAACAATTCCCCAAGAATGGTATGAAGCAGCGGAAGTTGATGGAGCAAATTCTATCCAGAAATTTTTCTACATTACTGTCCCATCCTTGAAGCCAGTCACCATAACTGTTGTATCCATGTCATTATTGTGGGAGCTTAAAGTCTTTGACATGGTATATACAGCAACCGGGGGAGGGCCGGGAGGATCCTCCACTGTATTAGCGCTAAGAATGTATTCCCTGGCATTCAGGGCTTTGGACCCGAATAGATCTGCGGTTATCGCCACCTTGCTGACTGTGTTAACGTTAGCGATTGGTCTTCTACTGGCGCGATCTACAAATAAAATGCAGGAGTGAGCCGGGTAATGAACAAAAAGAATTTTTCTTGGAAGCAGGTGATCATTAACATCATCGCTTGGACAGCTGGCTTGATCTGGATTATCCCCTTTATGGGAATACTAATGGCTTCGATCAGGCCCCAACGGGAATTGATCCACGGCTGGTGGAAATTGGATGAGGTGACAATTTCCTTTGATAATTTTTTAGAAGCCTGGATACATCCAACGGCTCCAATCGGAGAAGGTATCAAAAATTCACTGATTGTTACAACACCGGCGACCATTTTACCGATTATCATTGGAACTCTGGCAGCTTACGGGTTGATGCGGTTGAGATTCCCGGGCAGAAGGGCAATGCTGGTTGGGATTGTCTTACTTCTATCCATCCCGCAGCAAATGGTTGCTGTCCCTCTGTTCCAGACATTGTTGGATCTGAAGATATTGAATACTTATCAGGGTTTAATTATTACTCACACGGCTTGGGGGATAATCTGGATCACAATATTCATGAGGAATTATTTGACCACGCTGCCGCCCGAGGTAGAAGAGGCCGCCAGCCTTGACGGCGCAAATCGATTTCAAATTTTTACACGGATCATCCTACCCCTATCATTGCCAGGTTTGGCATCAGTTGCAGCCCTGCAATTCACCTGGGTCTGGAATGACTTTTTTATGGCGCTTATTACCCTGTATGATCCGGTAAAACTAGTTGCTACCCAAAGGATCCCTTTGCTAAAAGGTCAGTTTAGTGTTGATTGGGGTGTTCTGTCTGCGGCCTCCCTTTTGGTTACGGCAATTCCCTTGCTGGTATTCGTGGTGCTGCAGAAATATTATGTTAAGGGGTTGATTGGCTGGACTTCAAAATAATCAGGTATTATTGGAGAGTCCCATTATGCCAATAAATCCATAGTTTACCCTGGCTGTATTCGATTCATTATTAGAGCATTCTCATAAAGATAAGATAGCTGATGACAAACACAACCATGCAGGAAGTTGCCCAAAAAGCAGGAGTGAGTGTCGCGACGGTTTCACGGGTGCTCAACGGATCTGACAAAGTTATTGAAGCAACACGACAGCGGGTACTGCAGGTTTGTAAAGAACTTGATTACAGTTTACATCCCGCAGCGCAGCGATTGAGGTTAGGACGGACAAACACGATTGGAGTGATTCTACCCTTTTTGACCCTCCCATCTATCGTAGAGCGTTTAAGGGGAGTCCAGGAAGCACTCCTGGACAGTAATTATGACTTGATTCCCTTCAATGTTGGATCACCGGAGATGAGAGATTCGCGGCTGTATGACTTATCAACCAGGTCCAGGATTGATGGATTAATGATAATCTCAATGCCTATAAACGATCAACAGGCGGAGAGACTAATTCAAAATAAAATGCCAGTTGTGTTAATTGATTCAGACCACCCAGAATTCAGCCGTGTAAATGTTGATGATCAGGAAGGGGGTAGAATTGCTACTCAGCACTTGATTGATCAGGGACACAGGAAGATCGCTTTCATCAGTTCCCACCTTGAAAATCCGCTGCAATTCTCATCCACATTAAACAGGTATCACGGTTATTGCCAAGCGCTTAAGGATTCTGGAATCCAGATAAACCCTAGATATCAAAGAGAAGGAGAACACGGCCGTCAGGAAGCAAAAGATATGGCTCTGGATCTCCTTCGACAGGCCGAGCCGCCTACGGCGATATTTGCATCCAGTGACAGCAAAGCTATCGGCGTATTAGATGCGGCCAGAACATTAAATCTAAAGGTGCCGGAACACTTATCCGTGATAGGGTATGATGATATCCGGGATGCCGAATACCTGAATTTAACGACCATCCAGCAGCCACTCTATCAGGCGGGTTTGGTTGGCGGAGAAACCTTACTTCAAATTATCAATCAACCATCAGCTAAACCCGAGGAAAATATTCTGCCTGTAGAACTCATTGTTCGCGGCACTACCGGCCCCCCTGTTGAGTAGGTTTCAGATTACTTACCCGGCAAGATATTTAATAACTATGATATTGAACTCTCATCACAAGAAATTTCTTGAATCGAGTCGAGATCATATTCTTATGCTCTCTGTCCATGGCGTCCACGAGTGGAAAGTAGTTCCAGGACTTCATGACACTGGAGGGCAAAATGTCTTTGTAAATCAATTTTCCGCTGCCTTAGAAAAGAAAGGATATAAGGTCACGATTGTTAATCGAGGAGGGTACAAACACCCCAGTACGGGGGAGCCCCAAACCGGATTACATTATAAAGGTAAACATCAACGCATCCTTTACCTTGAGGATGGCTTGGACGACTTTGTCCGAAAAGAAGATATGGGGGATCAAATTCCTGATTTGGTTAACGCATTTGCTAATTTTATATCCGTAGATGGATCTCCGGTTAACCTGATTATCTCGCATTACTGGGATGGAGCTCTTTTGGGATGTGCACTGCGGGAAGAGTTGGGAATATCGGCCCAACATGTTTGGGTTCCGCACTCATTAGGGAGAGTTAAAAAACGCAATATCAATCCAAAAGCCTGGGGAAATTTACGAATCTTTGACCGGATAAATTTTGAAGAAAAAATTTTGGGTCAAATTGATTTCCTCGCAGCTACATCCAGCATAATCAGGGAGTCTACAAAAAGCGATTATGATTATCAAGGAAAATTTCTCTGGCTGCCACCCTGTGTGGATCGAGAAAGATATTATCCCCGCCAGGTAGACAAATCTGATCCGATCTGGTCGCTATTGAGTGGTGTGACGAATCTACCGGAGAAAGAAATACAAGGCAGAAAGATCATCACAGAAATCAGCCGCACAGATAAAACCAAACAAAAAGATATTCTGATTAGATCATTCGCCCTGATCTTAGAGAACCACCCTGATAGTTTACTGATATTAACGATTGATGATAGCCACACAGTTTTAGCAAAGGAGTTAAGATCGCTTATAAAAACCTGTGGTGTTCAAACTTCTACTGCCGTCGTCGGCTCAATCTGGGAAGCATTGCCGATGGTATACGCAATATCGGATATTTACTGCACACCTTCTATTATGGAAGGGTTTGGTATGTCTGTCCAGGAGGCTGCTGCCACCAAGGTGCCGATTATTTCCAGTAATCTGGTCCCGTTTGTCACAGAATACTTAAATGGCCGAAAAAGCCGGATAATAACCTCTGAATCCGGGGCGGTTATCCAGGCAGGACAAGGAGCTTTGATTGTCTCTCCTGGTGATATTAACGGATTTGCTTTTGCGCTGGAATTGTTATTGAGTGATGATGTACTTCGGGCGGAAATGGGAGAATTTGCATATCAGACCGTGGTGGCTAAATTCACCTGGGACCGAATCGTCCAGAATTTTATTGAAGGACTGAAGGCTGAATAATAAAATGAATACCTGTTAAATATGAAAAAAACCCTAACCGAAATTTTAAGATCCTCAATAGAATCGGAATCGATTGATAAACTTTCAGTCGATCAGATTTTGTCATTCTTTCTAAATGACAAAACCCAAAAACTATACCCAACAGGGATTCAATCCCAGCTTGATCCCCGTACCGGGGAACCTGTTTTATTTAATGCAGCTCGAGCCTCCCGGCCGCATGATTATCCGGCCCAGGGAGGGGATAATTTCCCTCTTGATAATTGTCCAATCTGCAGCGGGCATACAACTGGGATCCTGGATTGGGTAGATTTGAGTGATGGATTTACATTTATCAATAAGAACATGTATCCGGTTCTGGATATCTCTGACATATTTATCGCTTCCGATCCAAAACAGAGGGAGCAAAAGAATAAAAACTCAGTCTGGGGGCTGCATTTTGTGCAGTGGTCTTCAACTGATCATGATCGAGACTGGCATAATATGCCCCTTGGGGATTGTATTACTGTGATGTCACGTTTAGCTGTATTGGAGAAAGCACTCACCGCGGTTGGGGCAGAACTTACCCAAAAAGCAGGTTCAGATCCGCTCCTTCAGGATAACCAATGGTCCATCTCAATTATTAAAAATGTTGGGTCAGCTGTGGGAGGTTCTCTGGAGCACGGGCATCAGCAAATTGTGCTTGGAAACCTAATTCCAAAGAGAATTCAAAATGACCAAAACTTTCTATTAGATCACGGGCAAGCCTTTACTGATTTCCTCTTGTCACAGAATGCTGACGAACTGACTATCCGGGATTATGGCCCAGCTGTACTTCTGGTACCTTTTTTTATGCGGCGCCCGTTCGATATGATCCTGGCGATGAAAGATTCCCAGAAATCGTTTTTATACGACCTGGACCGGGAAGAGTTGGAGGCAGTTGCAGCAGGATGGAAGGATGGGGCCCAGATCTTCCATCAAATCATGCCTTCGCTCAACCGGGAGGTTGCCTACAATATCATTACCCATAATGGTCCAGGGGTTGGGCTGTATTTTGAATTTTTACCTTTTACACAAGAGATCGGGGGACTTGAGCACCTGGGACTGACTGTCTGCCAGGCTGATCCATATCAAACCGCGGATCGAATTAGAGAGTATCTGGAAAATACCGATTAATTGTTTTGTTAAAACCCAAAGATTTTCATCCTCAGAATTACCTTCTATAGTTTAATACCAAAAAAAATGGCGGTTATGAACCTATTCCCGGAAAGCCAGGAGGATGCTAACCGGCAGTCCCCACATGCGAGCCTCTTGAACGAGACTGATCCTAAAATTTGCCTCTGATGCTATCGATAGAACGGGGATCGGCCGGCAGTCTACCCATTTTGGATAGCGTGTATGAAGCCTTTCGTACAGCCTGCCTATCCAGGGCAGCGGCTGATCTTTGGATAAACATACCAAAACCAGCCTGCCTCCCGGTTTTAAAACCCGGCGGCATTCATATAAAACTTCAGGAATCAAGGGCGTGTCAAATAGTTCCAGAGTAAAACTGGAAAACACGCCATCAAAGATTCCATTTGTGAAAGGAATTGGAAGGGTATTACTTCGTATTAACCCAATCCGTTTTGCCAGTCCAGCTTTTATTATTGTTTTTTGAGCTATTTTACCCATGCCGACCGAGAGATCAAGCCCGGCACTTAATCCATCCTCGACAGCCTGGCCGATTTGCAGCTGAGCATAACCAGTGCCAAATCCGATCTCGAGAATCTTTTCCCCTTTTTGAGGATTTAAAAGCTCGATTCCCTGCCGGATAAATTTCTTTTCACTGGCAGCCAGCAAATCATAAATAGAACTCAGGCGGGTATAGGCTTTTTCGGCATCATTTTCGGGTCGGTTTACTCGTGTATAGGAAAACTGAAGGTCATCCATTTCTGAGGTCCGGTAGCTAAAAGAATAAGTTCTGGTTTACAGGATATGGTTATTTGAAGTATATACCAAATAGGGCTGTTTTGCGGCGCTGTTCTGCAGGATAAGCCCTTAAATCAAAAACGCCGTTTTTTGACGGCGTTTAGTTTGGTCAGAAATCCTTAACCCAATGATACCGATTGGCGCTTTTTCCCCCCTTCCATCCACTGCAGTTCTATTTCCAGCTGTTTCTTAAGTCCACCCTTCTTGGGCTGTTCATAATACTCGATTTCAAAACTCACTGTGTCCGGTAATTCTACGATAACATCCCCCCCGTCCTGAACCAGAGTTACCTGACCAGTCTCTACTTTGTCTGCTAATTCCCGTAAAAATGCCGCCACATCGGGAAGATTCTTCCGTAAATCACTTTTTACGAGCACGTTTTTTTTCGCCATTCTAATTCTCCTTAACAACTAAACAATCTCTGTTTTCACAAAATCTATTGTAGCAAAAATCATCTTGTGGAAAATAAGAATTCTATATAAAATGCCAGCTGTCTATTTAGCCACCCTCGATATTGGTTTACTTAATACTAATTACTGTTATTTGCCTCCCCGGAAAGGCGGGGCGGTGATGGCATAGATGCGGCAAATGCGCCGATCAAGCATCCGGCTACGGATTCGGGGGTCAATTTCACTTAAGGTGTCTGCTGTGGTAATTACGGTGGGCAGTCCGGCATTGTAGCGGTAATTAAAGAGCTGGTAGAGTTTTTCCTTTACCCAGGGAGTCATGGATTGGGTTCCCAGATCATCCAGCACCAGCAGGGGAGAGGTTTTTATTTCGTCAAATCGCCGATCATAGCTGACGGTACTTTCCGGGCTGAATGTTGATCGCAGGTGATCCAATAAGTCCGGGACCATGATAAATAGAGGAGGGATGCCCTCTCCTGTGCGATAATTTGCAATCGCCGCCGCCAGGTGAGTTTTGCCGCTGGCGTAATCTCCCTGCAGCACAAGCCAACCGCGGGGTTTTTCGGCGTATTTTTGGGCTGCCTTATAGGCGCTGTCCAGCTTTTTGCGGTCATCTTTTTCCAGATTTTCCGATTCCCTGAGGCTGAAATTTCCAAAGGTGCGTTCACTCAGTATCGACAGGGAGGAAAGATCGGAATGCCCGACATCATCCAGCGGCTGGCGGTAATCCGGGGCCAGGATTTTGACCCGGGTCACCAGCTCGGGGTCTTGCAGCCGGGATCGTATCCGTCCTTCCAGCTGGTTCAGGGACAGGTTGGTGGTAATTAATAAGGGAAGGTTATTGATATAGCGGTAGTTAAGAATCTGGAATAATTTTTCCTGCGCCCAGGCAGTTGCGTTTTCTGTTCCAAAATCATCCATAATTAACAGCGGGGATCGGCGAATATCTTCAAAACGCTCCTCAAAACTGGATTCTGGATTATTGTAAGTAAAACGCAGGCTGTCCAGCAGGTCTGGCACAGTCAAGAACAAAGTGGGAACCCCGATATCAACCACAAAGTTAGCCACGGCAGCAGCCAGGTGGGTTTTGCCGCACCCGTAGTGTCCCTGGAGCACCAACCAACCCTCAAGCTTAGCGGCAAATTGGCTGGCATGGTTAAACGCTCGTTCCAGGGAATCAGCCTGGGCAGGACCCAACCCAATTTGCCCCCGACTCTTAAAATTATCAAAGGTCAGATGGGAGAGCTCCTCCAGGTTGCTCATTTTATATAGATCATCCCGAACCTGATTCTTCAGCTGTCCTTCCCGGCAGCTGCAGATCTGAATCCGGCCAAAATCAGGATGTCCTACCGGCAAATCACGCCGGAGGTACCCCACACCTCCGCAAATCTCGCAATCGGGATCACCGGGGTAGGAAGCCGCGGTTTGATCAATCTTCGATGAATTCTGCGAACTCATCTTCGAGATACGCCCGGCGGTCTTTTTTAGTATGTCTTCTATCTTGTCGCTCATCTCTTCCACCGTCCTGCCAGCTGCGTAAGATGGCTTCTATGTAATTCCATTTCCGGACATTATTCTGAACTGCAATTTCTACAGCCTGCCGGATCCAATTTTCGGGATATTGGGTTTCAGCGTCCCTTAATGTGTCCGCGATCAGCGGGGTAAGGGGACCAATATTTTCTTCATAAAGTTGAAAAATATTGGGCTGCTCCATACTCAGTGTTGGTGAGGGACCGCTGTCGTCGGAGGGGCGCCACGATCCGTCTGCGACGGATTGAACCGCGGCCTGCCCCCGGGGCGAATTAAAAAAGTAAATTGCCAGCTGACCGTCTCCCTCAGGAACGGCCGCCTTAAGCAGGGTGCCGCGGTTCACCGCCCGCTCCAGCCCCGTGCGGACAGCGCGCTGCTGGGCGGCGTTCGTGGCGCCCATGCCTTCCATGAATAGCGGGTCCCCAAGAAAATCTTCTTCCCTTAAATACCTGATTTCCCCTTCCAGGCGGGTGATCTGCCACAATGCATACAGGGTGACCTTAAGTTCATCCAGGTCATTGATTTGAGGCAGCAGGTCCTTAAAGAAAATGGTTGGGATCCGCGTTGTGGTAATTTTTCCAGGAGGAAAGCCGTCAAAAGTCATCAGGTCACCTGCGAGAGATCAATATCCCGGGTGGCTGCGTTTTCAAATTTAGCCAGGTTTTTTCGGAAGACCAGTTGTACATCACCCGTTGGACCATTCCGGTGTTTGGCGATAATGATTTCAGCCAGGTTTTGGTGGGCAGTATCTTCTTCGTAAACCTCGGGGCGATAGATGAACATGACAATATCAGCATCCTGCTCTAGGCTGCCCGATTCACGCAAATCGGATAGCACTGGCCGTTTGTCCGAGCGCTGTTCAACGGCGCGGGAAAGCTGGGCTGCGGCCAGCACCGGTACATTCAGCTCCCGGGCCAGGATCTTCAGATTGCGGGTAATATCGGAGACTTCCTGGACGCGATTGTTGGAGCGAATATCCCCTCCCATCAGCTGCACGTAATCCACCACAATTAGATCCAGTTTAAATTCCATGTGCAGACGGCGGCATTTGGTCCGCAGTTGGAGCGGAGTAAGTGCCGGGGTGTCATCCAGGAAAATGTGAGTATCCGTAAGAACCTCGATAGCCTGGGTGAACAACAGCCATTGGTTGGGGTCCAATCTACCGGAGCGCAGCTGTGAGGAATCAATCCCGGTTTCCTGAGCAATCAAGCGCTGAACCAGCTGTTCATTGGACATTTCCAGGGAAAAAACCGCCACGTGTTTTTTGTGGGTCAGGGCGGCGTTTTTCACTGCAGAAAGCAGAAAACCGGTTTTGCCCATTCCGGGCCGGCCGGCAATAATCAGCAGATCTGAAGGCTGCAGGCCGCCCAGCATTTTATCAATATCAAAAAAGCCAGTCGGCACACCTACCAGGGCATCATCCCGCTGGGAGAGCTCTTCTATGCGGTCAAAGTACTCGCTCAATACGGTGCGGATTGGTTGCAGGTCGCGGGTTAATCGGCGTTCACTGACATTAAATACTGCTTTCTCAGAATCGTCCATCACCGTTTCCAGACTGAGGTTTTCCTCATAAGCCAGCTTGGCAATCTGGTTTGCAGCGGTTAACATCCGGCGGCGGATAGCAGTTTCCTCCACCCGGTGCCCATAGGCTTCGGCATGCAGGGAAGAGGGGACATTGTTAATCAATTTGGTGATATAAGCTGCCCCGCCGATATCTGCCAGGTGCCCCATTTGGTCCAGCTCTTCGGTGACAGTTACAAAGTCGATCGCTTCGTTGCGGTCATGTAAGGCGATAAATACCTGCCAGACCCATTGATTGCGGTGGATGTAAAAATCATCCGGTTGCAGGAATTGGGCGACGTCGTAATAGGCTTCGGGATTGATCAGCACAGCGCCGATAACTGCTTCTTCAGCTTCCCGGCTGTGGGGAACCATCTGGGGTCCGGAGGATTCAGGAGCGGTTTCAAATTGGACGGCTTCAGTCATGATGGATTTGTGGGTATCTGAGTTATTTATTGTACACCGGGGTTCCCGGTGAATGATTATTTCTTGTTCTACCTGCTAAGAGCCAGAGGAGAGGTTAGTCCTGCTCTTCTTCGTCTTCCTCGTCTTCCTCGTCTCCCTCGGTATCAGGCTCGTCAGGCGTAATCTGGTCGAGGTAATTTTCAAATACCGAAAGCCTTTCAGTCTCAACATCCTCATCCAGACCAGCTTCCGTCAGGTCTTCTTCAGGGATCAATCCAGCTTCCTCCAATACAGCGTCAGAGACAAAAATTGGCACTTGCAGGCGCACGGCCAGGTTCATGGCATCTGAAGGCCGGGAGTCAATATTGTGAAGGGTGCCGTTAATACTGATCACAATGTTACCGAAATAGGTCTCATCCTTTAAGGAAATCACCTCAACATGGATTATCTGGGCATCAAGCGAATCGAGAATGTTTACAAAAAGATCATAGGTCAGCGGCCGGGAAACTTCAACATCCTGGAGGGCTAAGGTGAGATGCTCTGCCTCATAGACTCCAACCATGATCGGTAAATAACGCTCAGAATTTAGCTCGCGCAAAATGACCACCCGCTGCTGGGACATCAAACTAACCCGGATGCTGTCAATGACCACTTCTATCATATTGGACATAGTTGGCATTTCCTTCAGAATGCGCGCTAATGTCTTTTTATTCTATCACGCGCGGGTTGCAGTTGCAACGAAAGAACCTTAAGAGCTTAGATTTCTTAAGGTAAATTTAGGCCTCCGAGGTTTTTAAAACCACGGAGGTCTCGTTGATGGTCTCGAGGGCGGTGATGAGATTGTCAGTTTCCTACCCAAAAGCTATCAACAAACGATACGACCACGTAGGCCCACTGTTTCAAGGATTATTTAGGGCAAAACACATTAATCAGGATACCTGCTTATGGAGGGTCATAGATTACATCCACCAGGATCCTGTGAAGGGTGAAATGATCCATAGACTCGAAGATTGGGAGCACTCCAACTGTCGGATGTATCATGATTTGAAGGATGCAGGTTATCTAAGAAAGGATCTCTTATCGAGTAATTTCAGATTGCCGGGGTTTCTGAAACCTTCAGCATCAGTTGCTGATGGTTTCGCCCGTCCGTTTGGCTTCCCGCAGGCGTGTTCCGTGATCCAGAATCCGCTTCCGGATCCGCAGATTTTTCGGGGTGACTTCTAAGAATTCATCCTCAGCTAAAAATTCGATATACTGATCCAGACTCATCTCTCTGGGGGTAACCAGACGGTGGTCAATTTCACGGATATTATTCCGCATATTCGTCAGGTGTTTGGCCTTGCAGACATTGACCTCAATATCTTTCGGGCGTTTGTTTTCCCCCACAACCATCCCCCGGTAGACTTCTGTGCCGGGTCTGATGAAAAGGGAACCTCGTTCCTCGGCGTTTTTTAAACCAAAGGTAGTCGCGGTTCCTGTTTCCCAGGCTACCAGCGAGCCGTGAGAACGGGTTTCTATATTGCCTGCTTGGGGAGCAAAGCTGTGGAATGTCGTATTCAGAACACCAGTCCCCCGCGTCATGGTCAGGAAATGGTGGCGGAATCCGAGCATCCCCCGGGTGGGTGCCAGAAGTGTGAGCAGGACAGTGCCCGTGCTCAACTCACGCATATCCTGTAAATTCCCCTGTCGGTCACTGAGGGATTCCATAACAGGGCCAATATCATCAGGATTGATTTCGATTCGCACCTCTTCAAAAGGTTCCAGAGTAATACCGGATGGAGAAGTTTTCAGGATGACTTGCGGTCTTGAGACGTGAAATTCGTACCCCTCGCGCCGCATGGTTTCGATCAGAATGGCCAGGTGCAGCTCGCCGCGTCCGGAAACCAGCAGAGTATCCCCATTTTTTGTCTCTTCCACCCGCAGGGCTAAATTACTCCTTGTCTCCCGAAACAGGCGTTCATGTAGTTTGCGGGAAGTTTTCCAGATTCCTTCCTTACCAAAGAAAGGAGAGGTATTAACACCGAAAGACATCCGGACGGTAGGGGCTTCTACATTGATCCTGGGTAAGGCGACTGGATTTTGGGGATCGCTGATTGTATCACCAATGGTGATCTCTTCCAGCCCGGCGACTGCAACAATTTCACCCGCTTGAGCAGCTTCCACTTCCCTGCGTTCCAGCCCTTGATAATCATATAAGTAGCTGATTTCGCCGGGAAGAGTTCTAGAATCTGAGGTGATACACACCACCTGCTGACCGACTTTGATTTGACCGGCAAAAATCCGCCCGATAGCGGTCGCGCCGCGGAAATTATCATAATCCAGGGAAGTTACCAGCATTTGGAGGGGTTGATCAATTTCCACTACCGGGGCGGGGATAAATTTAAGAATGGATTCGAACAGGGGCTGAAGATCCGGGCCAACTTCCGATGTGTGCCCTGCCCGGTGCTGGGTGGCGATCGTGTAGACCACGGGAAAACTCGCTTGTTCCTCGCTTGCCCCCAGCTCGATGAAAAGATCAAAAGTGTCGTTCAAAACCTGTGTAGCGTCAGCCAGTTTACGGTCAATTTTGTTAATAACAACAATCACCTGATGGCCGAGCTCAAGGGCTTTTTGGAGTACAAAACGCGTCTGGGGACGAGGGCCTTCGGCGGCATCGACCAATAATAAGACGCCGTCAACCATATTCAGGACTCGCTCCACTTCTCCTCCAAAATCGGCATGACCGGGCGTGTCGACAATATTGATCTTTACAGTCTGCGAAGTTTCAGGGTCGATGATCTCGATGGCTGTGTTTTTTGAAAGAATGGTGATTCCCCGTTCGCGTTCCAGATCGTTGGAGTCAAGCACCCGTTCCCTGATTTTTTTATTTTCGTGAAAAACGCTGGCCTGACGTAAGAGCCCATCAACCAGGGTGGTTTTACCGTGGTCTACGTGGGCTATAATGGCTAGATTGCGTAAGTCCTTCCGTGTAGTTTTCATCACACTTGCTTTGGCGCATAAAAAAACCGACCGATCGCGGCCGGATTTCTAAAAATAACTTCCCTAGTTTACCAGAGGATTACTGAAATGAATAGGCTTGTATTGCTGATGGAATCGACCCGGACCAGGAAGGGATATTGGATTTAGACCTCATTCTCTCGTTCCCTCCCGAGAGTGCGGAAGAGATCAGAGTCTGGTCATTCAAGGATTCAGTCAGGCTCAATGTCTGACTGAATACCGCTCTCTTTGAGAGAAAACCACACTTTAAGCTGATCCGCATTACTGGCGATGGCCAGGAGAATGATTGGTAGGATCTGCAGCATAAGTCGGTTAGCCGAGTCGGTTTCCCCCAGTCGATAGGGTTTTCTCGCCAGAGCGAGTAATAATACGATCAGGATGTAACTAATTACAGAATAAACTAACATGCGGTTTTCTGGGTGCTGATCATTATTCATGAGAGTAAATGGTACCAAAGCTAAAATTGCCAGCCAGGTCCATCCCCAGGAAAACATATCGATCAGGTTTTGCCAGACATGGGTTGTGGACGTAATCATGTGTTCCGGTTCAATCAAAAATGCCAGGATCAAACCAAAAAACAGACTGCTGAGCATCAGCTCAGGCAAAAGAGCCAGCAGGACAGGGATCTTTTTACTCAACAGCGCTAACAGGGTCAATCCCGATAAAGCGAGTATGATGACTAATAAATTCTTTTGGCTGAGTATTTCTGTTTGATCCACTGTGGTGTATAAAAACAGGTGCCAGCTTATCGCGATCAGAGCATACGGGAGGACAAGGAATAATACCTGCTTCGGATTGAGCTGTTTACTGCTGATAACAAGCAGTAAAAGTAAAATCACATATAAAGGTCCTTCAATACGGGTAAAACCGAAAATTGTTATAGCGACAGTGGCCAGGATCAGCCACTCTTTTATATCGGATTTAAGAAAGCGCCAATAGGAGTACAGAGCGATGAATAGGAAAACAGCAGCGGGCAGATTATTGTGAATGTAAAATGCGTGATTCAGGAAAATCTTAGATATTAAAACAAGAACCAATCCCCCAGCCAGCAAGAAAGAGATTATCTTTGAAAAATGGCTGATAAATATATCAAGCATACTGAAAAATAGCCCTGCGATCAGGATAACAGTCAGGATGCTTTGATACCCTGACAGGAAATCTCCGGGCAGGAGAAGGCTGCTCATTTGCACAATTGGAGAGAATAATCCCAGTTTTGTAAAATAATTAATGGTCCAGGATACCAGACCGTTTTCTGCCAATATTCGTCCATGGAAAATATAGCCAAAACTGTCTGCGGTGGCAAACACATAGCTTTTTTGGGTGACTACAAAGGCTAGGACTGTGATAACTCCTACACTGACAAGAATAGTCCCCCATTGTTTTGGAGAGAGAAACAATGTTTTCCGGGAAATATTTATTACTACAGCTGCAATGACTAATGGTGTCATCAGGAGAGCCATATTCAACCAGCTGAACGTTAACCCCAGCATAAGTGTAACCACGGAACAGATTATCCAGGCAACCAATCCCCAGATAAAACCCGTGCAGGCAAGAAACCAGACGGGAATCTTCTTGGAAAGCGGAAGGGCAATAAATATACCGATCACATGCAGGGAGATATAGAACAAGGTTGTCATTGTATTACTCGGTTATCAAATCCAGGGGAACGAATAAGGTGATATTGTCAAATGTAGTTAGCAGGATATCATCGAGTTCTTTGATATGGTACAAACGATATTCAATATCATTGTTTTGATAGACGCTGTATTCTGCACTGCTTATTTCCTCGATTCTAGCAAATTGTTGCTGATTAATCGAAGTAGGCACATCCTGGGATTGTTTTAGATTTACGCCAAATCTATAAATCCGTTTCAGTTCTTCGTAATTATCGATCTTGGGGTTTACATAAACATCGTGTAGTAAATACTGGTCATAGACATCGGCATACATTTCGTATGGCAAGATGCGGTCCCAACGTTGTTTGCCAAGTGAGTTAAGATCACCTGGATTGGTGACAGCATAAAGAGGGAAAAAAAGTTTTGAATTAAATACGTTGAGGAAAATTGAACCCAGGATCAATCCAGAGATCATAAAAACACGCAGAAAACCTTGTCTTTCTTTAAGTAGCCTGGTAAGGGCAATAACAAGAAAGGATCCAATAGCGAATCCTGCGGCTGTTTCAAGAAGGTCCGGCTTTTTTGCCAGGGAGAAACCCAAAAGACCGCTTCTCAATACCTGCCGCTCTGCCAGAACGAGAGCAAAATATAATATGTAAAATAAATATAAATTAATGAGAATGGATTTTTTAATATGGGAGATTTTCTGCGGCATCCTGCACTAATCCTCAAGAAACAATTTAGTTAACGATGGACCAGATAGGGATATTTCCCTTCTATAACCCTGATTAAGCTTATTCTACTTCACTCTCTGGTAGTGTCAACAGAATTAAACCCTGTATAGGCATTCTAATAATAGACGGCAATATTTTTAGTGTAGATAGTCCTGCGTCAATCGGATGATTGGCGATTCAATAACAGAATGTTTCTGGTAACATTAACCGCGCCGGTTAGGTATAGCTGACCAAATAGATAAAATATAATATGAAATCGTTTTATTGTGTCAATTTTCTTTTTATTATGGTAACCCTGGCAGCCTGCGCCGGGGCAGGAAAAAATAACCTCCCTGCTGATCCGTCAATTCCAGGGCCGCATTCGATCAGCTCCTGGCAAATTCAATATACCGGAGTCATTGATCCAACCCTGGATGTAAAGGTTTTTAACCTGGATTTATTTGATACTTCAATAGAGATAATAAGCGATTTACATCAGCACGGTGTGTTTGTTCAGTGTTATTTCAGTGCTGGTTCTTATGAGGACTGGAGACCCGACGCCCCGGATTATCCGGAGGAAGTTCTGGGAAAAAAGTTAGAGGGATGGCCTGGTGAGAAGTGGCTTGATATCCGGCGTCAGGAATTGCTTCAGCCGATATTGGAAAACCGCCTGGACCTCGCTCATAACAAAGGCTGTGATGGAGTTGATCCGGATAATGTTGATGGTTATCTTAACGATACTGGCTTTCCCTTGACTGCCGATGATCAGCTGACCTTTAATAGGTTTCTATCCCAATCTGCCCGCAGTCGAGGATTGGCGATTGGGTTAAAAAACGATCTGGATCAGGCTACTGAACTGGCCCCTGATTTTGATTGGATAATTAGCGAAGAGTGTTTTTATTATCAGGAATGTGACTTGCTGCAGCCATTTCTCGATCAAGGGAAACCGGTTTTTGTTATTGAATATGAGCTCACTCCTGATGAATTTTGTCCCCAGGCAAATCAATTGGGAATCAAAGCCTTGTATAAAAACTGGGTATTGGATTCTTACCGGGTTGACTGCCGACAGTATTCCGGGGAATAATTAAGTGACTTTTAGATTCCGAGAAAGACTTCCGAAGTCTTATCTTAGTGTGTCATCAAGATCAGAACTGTCAAGATTTCGGAAGTCTGATGGTCGATGCAGAGGATACTTATTTCTTATCCAATGCTGGAAATCGAGTTAACAAAAAGAACTTAACGTTTTGCTTTCAGCTGGCGCATCCGGCGCAGAAGTTGGATCATGGCATAGGCATAAAACAGCAGCATAAGGGCATAAAACCCTTTCAAAATTGAACCAAACAGACCGAGCCTATCAGAAGCATTTGTCCCGAACATAATCATAATGGGTAGAAGGATGATCAGGTAAAACATGATCCGATAATATTTTCCAATTTTAGAATCAGCATCGCTGTATATATCCGGTGTATCCCCATTCTGAACTTTTCGGCGAAAATAAACCCAGTTGGTCATATCGCCAACATGCTCCCAACCGGCGTCAGCAAAGAGCTGAAGATAGGATTCTCGATCCTTCTTTTTTAATGGCTGATAATCCAACCGGTACACATAATTATCCGGCTCCCCTTTCCGGAACTGGTACGTTCCTGGGAGGGAAACATGCTCCAGGTGTAATCCCTGCCCTGCCATTTCAGCCAGCCAGGTTTCCTCCTTTTCGTCTTGCCAGGCCCAAAACCATTTAAATTTTTTGATAGTATCGGTATTCATTTTTTCCCTTCTTTGGTGTCTTTTGCCATACCTAATTCAGGTAATACCTCAGCATTCTTAAGCATAATCCTTAAGCGATCCACCTGTCCTTTTAGTACTAAAACTCCCCTTTCTGTGATTTGATAGATTTTCCTCCGCTCTTCTTTGCCCACCATGGCGATCAGTTTGCTCTCCTCCAGGGTTGTAAATGCGCCATAGAGGGTTCCAGGCGCCAATCGGACAGTACCGGCGCTGATCTGCTCCACTTCCTGCATCACGACATACCCATGTTTTGGGGTTACTAAGGCCAGCAGGATATAGTAGGTAGCCTCGGTTAGTGGGAGATATTTTTTAATTGGTTTACTGCTCATAAGCTTGTCCCTGAGTAGTGTTTGCCCGTTATACCGTCAAGCGGTATAACGGGCAACGATATACCGGCTAACGATATAGTATATCACAATGCATATTTTGTCAAGGGGATTATTATTAAATAACTTCCGGGCTTAATAGACTGGAAAGCCAGATACAAGTATGGTTAATCGTGTACACTATAAATAACCCATCCAATAAATTCTATGGAAATAATCCATGACCAAGATCGATTTTAAGAAAGACTGGAAGCACCTCTATCTCCCCTCGAAAAAAGATTTCCAGGTTGTTGATGTTCCACCCCTGAATTTTTTAATGGTGGATGGTCATGGAGATCCCAACTTTGCTCCAGAATACGCCGCTGCAGTGGAAGCCCTGTTTACTGTTGCCTTTAGAATCAAATTTATCAGTAAAGAAGCTGACCAGGACTATGTGGTCCCGCCCCTGGAAGGATTGTGGTGGGCTGAGGATATGGATGCCTTCTCCACAGCCCGCGACAAAAGCCAATGGGATTGGACGATGATGATCATGACACCAGAATGGATTACAGAACAGCACACCGGGCTGGCAGTGAAGGAAATCGCTCAAAAGAAAGAGCTTCCTGCTTTAGAAAAAATACGCTGGGAAAAATATACTGAAGGCCTTTGTGCCCAGATAATGCATCTCGGATCATATGATGATGAAGGACCTGTGCTGTCCAGGCTGCATACGGAGTGGATGCCGGATAATGGGTATGTGTTTAATGGCAAACACCATGAGATCTACCTCAGTGATCCCCGGCGAGTTGTTAGCGAAAAATTAAAAACGATCCTCCGGCAGCCCATCCGCAAAATATAAACCCGATCCGGGGCGGGAATGAAACCGCCCATTTGCCTGGTTGAGCGGAAAGGAGGAGAGGGGAATATGGGAAATCTCTCTTCCGCGATTATCACGAATAGTGAATTGTTTTTACTGGTAATCGCTCTAAAAGCCAGTTAATTGGTAAGATATTTTCGATTCTGAAGGTGGTTTTCTTAGAGTAAAATGAATACAGGGATGTTATCCATGGGGGAGAAAAAGTTCAGGTATGACCGCTAGCCAGGAGGTTATCCCATGAATGAGCTGCTTATGTTAGAAAAATATTTCCCGGGAGGTATTCTGGACGGGGGTATCGAGCTGGCAAACCGTTTGGACTGGGGGCTTAATGTAAGGATGGCAGGAGATTCTTATGTTGTGTCAAGTGGAGATGAGCCGATTTTGAGAACAGAGACCAAGGATGCGCTGCAGACATTCATCTACGGACTCGGTCTGGCATATGCGGTTCTTCCGGAGGATTTATTCATCCGTTTGGAAACTGCTTTAAAGGAACTTTAATCCCAATGATAGAGGAAAATAGAAAACAACTGGGATAAGGGTAGCGGGATTAACACTATTCACCAACCATGATACTATTCATATATCGACAAGAATAACCAATCCAGCGTTATCTAGAAGGAGAATTTATGAGCGGCCTCCAGAAATTGACTCGGTATTATCGTTCTGCTCCTCAGCTTATCCTGGCTGTAAGCGCCCTGCTCCTGCTCAGCATCGCCTGTAACCTTCCGCTCATGGCAAAACAAGAAACAGGCGATCAAGAGCAACCGCCGGGACATATCGAAACCAGCATTATCGAAACCATGGATGCCCTGGGACACGTGGAACAGGACCCAGCAGCCCCGGTGGAACCTGAACAGGATCCGCCCCCACCTCCTTCGGCGACCTTCACCCCGGAAAATACAGCAACCCCGACCTTAACGCCAACAATAACAGAAACCCCAACAATAACAGAAACCCCAACGCCCGAATACCCCCTGGTTTATGTGTCGGAAAATACCAACTGCCGTACAGGACCTGGCAAGGTCTATGATTGGCTGACTACAATTAATCAAGGCGAGGAGGTAGAAGTAATTGCCAAGGATCCTCTGGGCCAATACTGGTATATCCGGCGCCCAGATTCCCAAAATGAATTTTGCTGGTTGTGGGGCAAATATGCAACACCGTCAGGAGACACCGCCTCCCTCCAAGTTTATACACCCATTCCTACCCCAACACCCTCCCTGGATTTCACGGTCTCCTACATTTCAAAAACAGGGCCGTGTCCCAAGTGGGCATTGTTATACAGAGTTAATAATGTTGGCGGAGTTACTCTCCAATCCTGGAAAACCACTGCAGTAGATCATACCGGTGGATCCAATCCGGAAGCTTATGATGATGATGACTTTCAGGAAAATGTTGGCTGCGCAATTGTTAGCAGTCAACTGGATCTAACACCTGGAGAATCTCATTATGTTTGGGCATCGTTTAATGGGAATCCCACCGGACACGATATTACGACCACGATTAAAATCTGTTCCAAAAACGGCTTGACTGGCGAGTGTATAACCAGGACAATACGCCATACACCTTAAAGATCAATACAATAGCAGATTCTTTTGATCATGGGTACCTCTCCGCCAGCAAAGCCTGGATGGTGGATTCGGTTTCCCGATAAGCACCTTCCCCGATGTGGATGTAGCGGATGTTTCCCCATTTATCAATCAGGTAGAGGGTCGGCCAGTAGCGGTTATTATATGCCCGCCAGGTATCCCCGTTATTGTCCTGGGCAACTGGATAGTGTATATCTAACTCATTAACAACCGATATCAGATTATCTAAATCGCGCTCATGGTTAAATTCAGGATAGTGATTGCCAATAATCACTAATCCCTGGTCTTCGTATTTAGCATGCCATTCCCTCAACGAGGGAACCACGTTCCGGCAATTAATTCAACCAAAAGTCCACATATCCAGCAACACAACCTGGCCGCGCAGTTTTGCCAAACTTAATGGTCCCTCGGTGTTAATCCAGATGGTATTGGTCAATTCCGGTGCCTGACCGAGATTGGATAACTGGGAGGAGGAGTTTTTATCTGGTGCCAGCGCTGAGATGAAGCTGCAAGCGCCCAGAAAAAATCCCATAAAGAGAAGCCAGTATTTAAATCTTATAATCTCTCCCTGTGTACCAGTAAAGGTTTAGGAAATTGGAGTATATCACAGGGGGTATTTGATACATATTCATCCATTGAGATAAAATGGTTCACCGCAGCTGGTTAAGGTTACAATAGTGGAAAATGGTGTGTTAATCAAAGGATGCTCTCATGACGATCAAGGTGGTGAATTTCACCCAAAAATTCTCACAAATTACTGAACATTGGGATCCAAAGATTATTGCCCAGTTGAATGACTATCACTTTAAGATAGCAAAAATCCAGGGAGAATTTGTCTGGCACAGCCATCCGGAGACTGACGAGGTTTTTATCGTTATCGATGGGGAGCTGGTAATCTTATTGCGGGATGGAGAAATACACCTGGCACCCGGGGAGATGTGTGTGATACCCAGCGGCGTGGAGCATAAACCATCTGCTGAAGAAGAGTGCCAGATATTGATGGTAGAACCTGCCGGAACCCTGAACACCGGCGATGCCGGTGGTGACCGGACTGTCGAGGAAGCCGGCTGGATCTAACAGGCCACCGGCTCTTTAGAGGAAATAACACAGCCCCAGACTTGGAGGAAATCCATGATTAAAGTCAGCCCAAACTGGAGATCACAAATTCCGGAGGCGTCGGTGGGTTTACTGGTTATTAATAATGCGCCTAATAAACCAGATCACCCGGTATTACAGAAAACCAAATTGGAGCTAGAGGAGGAACTGCGATCCCGATATGCGGGTAGGGATAGAAAGACCCTGCGGCAGGAACCAGTCCTGGCCGCTTACGACGCGTTTTATCGGCAATTCCGCAAATCCTATCATGTTCAACTGCAGCTGGAATCGGTTGTGTTTAAGGGGAAACCAATCTTTTCTCCCTCCGCCCTAGTAACCTGTATGTTTTTAGCGGAGCTAAATACCGGGTTGTTGACTGCTGCTCATGATGTCGCGGCGGTTGAATTCCCACTGCTAGCAGAGATTGCCACGGGAGAAGAAAATTATCAACTATTAAGCGGCTCGGACCAGGGGTTAAAAGAAGGGGATATGTATATCAAAGATCAGTGCGGTATCCTTTCTTCTGTGATTTATGGTCCGGACCAACGTACCCAGATTAAACCGACTACAGTGAATGCCGCTTACACAACCTATGGACCTCCAGGGATCAGCGCCGCCCTGATCAAAGAGCAGTTGGAGATCTTGGAGAGTTATGTAAGGTTGTTTGCACCGGATGCCAGGAGAGAGCAGCTGATAGTAATTTAATTTTAAGGGTCCGTGGGTTTTTGAATCTTTCCCCGGGAGGAAAAATACCTCATTGTGTAAAACTTAATTCTTCCGCACGGCGGATTTTTAATCCCCAGAGATTTTTCAATTTTGCCAGGCGTTACAACCGCACCACCTTCCCGGTTCGGGCAGATTCGTATAATGCCAAAACGGTCCGGATATGGTTCCGGGTTTCCTCCAAACCGAGATAGGGAGTCGCACCATCGAGGATAGCTGCCTCCATATCCTCTACTTCTCCCAGGTAGAGTGATTTCTTCGGTACTTTTATCCTTTTGGTTTTTCCTTTTTTGTCTGTTAATAAAATTGCCCGCTCTTTGTCCATGTTATTAAAAGGCCGATTAAGATACAGCCTGCCCTCGGTTCCGATGATTTCCATAAAGGTATGGTAGGGAGAAATAAATGAGCTGGATATCTGGGCCAGAATCTCAGGGGCTGACTCGAAGGAATATCCCATTTGCCCAGCAAATATGTCATCTACTCCTGTTTCTGCTAGTAGTTGGCTGCCAAACACCCAGGTCGGAGGTCCTCCCATCAAGAACTGCGTAAAGCTGAGCGGGTAGATACCAACATCCCAAAGAGATCCTCCGCCGTATTCTGGCACTAACCGCACATTAAGATTGTTTGGCTGGCGCTCTTCAGCAGGCATTTGATAATTAAAAGTCCCCCGAATCAGGGTAATGTCGCCCAGCCTACCGCTGTGAACCCACTCCCCGACCAGCTTAGTTTGGGGGTGGTGCCGGTACATAAATGCCTCAGTAAGAACACTCCCGGTCTGCCTGCTGGTATTGATCATCGCTTCAACATCATTCAGTGAGGTCGCAAAAGGTTTTTCACACAATACATGGACGCCGTATTGGAGGGCCTTGATTGTCCATTCTGCATGCAGATGATTGGGCAGGCTGATATAGACAACATCAACCTCTCCACTACTGAGCATCTCTTCATAACTCCCAAAGGCAGCCGGAATGCTCCATTTTTCGGCATATTCTTTTGCCTTGCCAAGGGAGCGGCTGGCTACTCCTGCCACTTTCCCTCTCCGAGATTCGCGGATGGCGGGAATTACCCTTCGATTTATATTTGCGGTGGATAATAAGCCCCATCGAACTGAGGTCATAACAGCCTCCTGGTAAGAATCAATTTCTATTATTCTAAATGGTTTTCTGATGGAAAGGGAGAGTTCTCGCCTATTCAACCATTTGGTTTATCTTCTCCATCGGTAGAATATTATTGAGATTATGAAAACGTATTTAATTTTCAATGCATCAGCCATAGAGCTTGATATAATGGAAAACCAGATCAGTGAAGGATAGATATGAAGACTTCCAAGGGTACCTTAGTTATTTTGGCAGCAGTGGTTTGGATCATCGGAGGCATGATGCTTTTCCGCAGCGGCCTTGAATTGATTTTCAGCGCCGTTGAGATGAAACCAGATGCTTTGTGGCATTGGCTGGCGATCCTGGCGGGTCTGGTTTTAGGGATTGTTCAGGCGAGAACTATTTTCACTCGCAGCTGCCGGAAAAACCTGCACCGAATAAATAATCTAGAGAATCCAAAAATCTGGCAATTCTTCCGTCCCGGGTTTTTCCTCGCCCTGGCAGTCATGATCACCTCAGGAATCCTGCTGAACCACTGGGCGCAGGGAATATATTCTTTCATGCTGGCGGTGGCTGCTGTGGATTTTGCGCTTACAGCCTCGTTACTGGGAAGCAGCACCATTTTCTGGTCCTGGAAGCGCGCTCAATAATATCCCGCTAAATTTCCGAGGGATTAATTATGAAAGATTTGAAAACCTTTCGACGGAACTGGAGCACTGACCAGAAGAGGCTGCGGGAGTTATTTTCTGCCGGGGAGAACCTCCAGGAAGCAAAAGACTTATTTTATTCTCAACATGCGGTTTTGCATGCTCAGGGGATGTCAGGTTCTGATTCCTGGTCTTATGCTGACAGGGTATTTCAAGGGATTTCGGAAAGACAGTTTCGCATGATACCAGATCAAGAAGACCATTCCCTGATCTGGATTTTGTGGCATATCAGCCGGATTGAAGATCTGACCATGAATATCTTAATTATTAACGATCAGCAGGTTTATTATCAAGAAGAATGGAAGGCCAAATTAAATGCGCCAATCCACCATACAGGGAACGTCATCTCCAAGGCGGATTTACGGGCTTTGAATCGCCAAGTGGATCCTGAATTGCTGTTTAGTTACCGGAATGTGGTAGGCCGCCAGACAAGAAAAATCGTCAGCAATCTCTCTTGGGAACAGCTGAATAAAAAACCTACCCGGGAATGTTTAGACAGGATTATGAGTGAAAGAGCGTTACTCCAGGAGGCAAAAGTGATAAATGAATACTGGAGCAGACGAAAAATATTCCAGCTGCTGCTGATGCCTCCCACACGACATTTAATGACTCACTTGAATGAAGCTTATAATATGAGAAGAGTCCTGGGTCTCTGAAGTATATATGTCGGCGCCCCGTTATTGATAAAAGAATATGAAATAGATCAAAAATCTAAGATTATAAAATGATTTAGTTTGTTTGCTGATTACTCCTGAGTCCTTTATGTTAACAATCCGTATCGCTGATCCCTTGGATGTAAAAGATATCGCATTCTTATCAAATCAATTGGGATATCCTTGTTCTGCTGATGCTGCACGGCAATTTCTTAATGATCTGAACCGGGATCCAGGTCATGCTGTTCTGGTTGCCGACAGTGATGACCACGGGCTTGCAGGATGGGTGCATGTATTTATTACCAAGCGGCTGTTTATGGACCCTTTTAGTGAAATAGGAGGACTGGTTGTGAAGGACAGTTTCCGGGGGTCAGGTATTGGAAAATCCTTGCTTGCTGCAGCGGAAAAATGGGCTTTCGATCAAGACTGCAGAGAAATGCGAGTTCGCAGTAATATCATCCGGACCGACGCCCACGACTTTTATCTGGGACAAGGGTACCAGGATAACAAAAAGCAAACGGTTTTTATAAAATCCCTAAAGACATAAATGGTGTCACCCATATCCAATTCGAATTCCCGGCAACGGTGTATCCCTGATGAATGCCGCACAACAGAAACCAACGGGTTTAACTAAAAATACTGGCTGGCAGGTTGGCCTTCGACGTACGCTTACGCATCCTCATCAAAAGGTTTGGGAGCTGATGACCTCTTCCGCCGGAGTAAGTATCTGGTTAGGGCTGGGAGAGCTATTTAAAATGGAAAAAGGAGCCTTATATAATCTGCAGGATGGCACTAGCGGGGAAGTCCGGGTGGTCAACCCCCCCTCTCACCTGAGAATCACCCGGTATCCTCAGGATCCTAATTATGATAGAGCATCGACCATACAGATAAGGGTGATTAAAAAGGATACCGCCTCAGTCCTGGTTTTTCATGAGGAGCATCTGCCCAGCCAAGAGGAAAGGCAGGCTAGGAAAAGATTTTTCCTAAGTGCAGTGGAGCAAATCCTAATCTTGCTGCAGTGCAATCACTGAAACCCTGCTTGACAAAGAGGTACACTTAGAGTATAAAACCTACAATTCAAACTGAATAACTGAAGACTGTGAAGAGGAATAGTACACATCGGAAGTGGCGTCACAGAGAGTGAGCGCTGGTGAAAACCTCATACGCACGAAGATGTCGAATGGACCTCAGAGTCGCAGGGCGAACGGGAATACCCCCAGTAGCCTGAGCCGGAGTTGCCACCGTTATCAGGGTAAAAGATATAATCCCGATTTATTCGGGCCGTATCTGACAGAGTGAGGCTGGCCGTCAGGGCTGCTTGGAAAAATTTTCCCGTCGCATCACCGGCGGGTTTTTTTGTTAAACCTGAGGTCAGACTAAATTGGGTGGCACCGCGAGATTTATTTGCCCTCGTCCCATTGTGGATGAGGGCTTTTTTATTTTCCCCAGGCGGGGGAAGAGGAGGAAGGATGAACAAAAAAAGGATATTAACCGGGGATCGGCCAACCGGCCCCCTGCATTTGGGGCATTATATCGGCAGTCTTCAAAATCGAGTAAAGTCGCAAAATTCTCATGAGTGCTTTTTTGTAATAGCTGATCTTCACACGTTAACGACTCGGTTTTTAAAAAGGCAGATCGCTTTATTGAAGGAATATATTCACCAGATTGTGCTGGATTATCTGGCAGTCGGGATCAACCCCGATCAGGCGACTATCTTTGTTCAAAGCAGTGTTCCCGGTATCTCAGAGTTAAACACCTTGTTGGGTATGCTGGTTTCCACACCCAGGTTGGAAAGGATACCTTCCTTAAAGGATATGGCCAAGGCAGAAGGACTGGATACTCTTCCGTTCGGTTTGTTGGGGTATCCGGTACTAATGGCTGCCGATATCCTGCTTCCCAGGGCAGATCTGGTTCCGGTGGGAACGGATAATCAGGGAAACGTGGAATTGGCCCGGGAATTGGCTCGGCGGTTTAATCATCTCTATGGGGAAGTGTTTCCTATCCCTGAAATCGAAGTGGAGGAGACCCTGGTCGGGATCGATGGGCAAACCAAGATGAGCAAGAGCCTGAACAATGCCATATACCTGTCTGACAGTGCCGCGTTTGTGGAGGATAAAGTGATGTTAATGTACACGGATCCAAACCGGATCAGGGCGAATATTCCGGGGAAGGTCGAAGGCAATCCGGTATTTGTTTACCATGACCTGTTTAATAGAGAACGGGAAGAGGTCCGGGAATTAAAGGAAAGATATCAAAAAGGGAAAATTGGTGATGTTGAAGTGAAAGCAAAATTAGCCGTGGCAATCAATGAATTCTTGGAGCCGATCCGACTGCGTAGAGCAGAATATAGCCGGCAGCCAGAGATAGTGAGGGATATTTTGGCTGAAGGGGCTTTCAAGATGAGGGATGAATCCCAGGAGACCCTGGCATTAGTGCGGGAGGCAATGGGTTTGCACAATTATCAGGTAGCGAACCGGTTTGAAGATCCTCTCCGTCAGCAAATCGAAGCCTTTGGAGGATTGGCTTTTATGTAATCCGGATGCAAATATCTTAGCAACTAATTTTTAAGGAGGCAGACTATGAGCACAAAAAAATTCATTCTTAACGAAAGTGATTTACCAAAATCCTGGTACAACATCAACGCCGACATACCAGTTGAGCCGAAACCGGTTCTTCATCCTGAAACGCTGGAACCAGTAACTCCGGATTTCCTGGCCCAGATCTTTCCAATGAGTTTAATTGAGCAGGAAGTCAGTACAGATCGTTATATTCCAATACCGGATCAGGTACGGGAGGTGTATAAACTTTGGCGTCCTACTCCATTGGTCCGGGCCCGTCAGCTTGAAATCGCATTGGATACACCGGCTCACATTTACTTCAAAAATGAAAGCACGTCACCGACTGGCAGCCACAAACCAAATACCGCTGTAGCACAGGCATACTACAACAAAGTTGAAGGCGTAAAAAGCCTGACTACCGAGACTGGAGCAGGACAATGGGGATCTGCTTTATCCATGGCCGGCGCTTTTTTTGATCTCAATATTGAGGTCTATATGGTTAGAGTATCCTATGATCAGAAACCCTACCGTCGGTTAATGATGGAGGCATTTGGAGGGAAGGTGTACTCAAGCCCTACGGACAGGACGGCATATGGCAGAGCTGTTTTAGCTGAGGTCCCAGATACTCCAGGCACGTTGGGAATGGCGATATCCGAGGCAGTAGAAGCAGCGGTTACATCCGAGGGGAAAAAGAAGTACAGTCTGGGCTCCGTATTGAATCATGTATTGACTCACCAATCAGTGATTGGGGAAGAAACTCTAAAGCAGATGGATCTTGCCGGAGAATATCCGGATGTGGTCATTGGATGTGTGGGCGGAGGATCAAATTTTGGAGGGATTGCCTATCCGTTTTTGAGGGAAAATTTACTCAATGGACAGAAAACCCGACTGCTTGCAGTTGAACCGGCAGCGACTCCTTCCCTGACACGGGGAGCGTATGCCTTTGATTATGGTGACACTGCTCGGATGGCACCGGTATTAAAAATGTGTACATTAGGACATACATTTGTTCCTGCCCCACTGCACGCCGGAGGATTAAGATATCATGGCATGTCAGCCAGTATATCTGCTCTTTATAAAGAAGGATATATTGAGGCTGTTGCAGTACCCCAATTGGGAACATTTGAGGCGGGGTTGTTATTTTCCCGCACTGAAGGCATCATCCCGGCGCCTGAATCTGCTCATGCGATTAAGGTAACCATCGACGAGGCGCTAGAAGCCAAAGAATTGGGAGAAGAACGAGTGATCGTCTTTAACCTCTCGGGGCATGGCTACTTTGATCTGGCGGCTTATCAGGAATACCTGGGGGGAGAGCTGCAAAATTACCAACATCCTCAGCAAGCCATAGACGAAGCCTTAAAGCATTTACCAAAAGTGCCCGCCTAAGGATTTTACAGAGGGCGGTTCAATTCCGCCCTCTGTTTTTGGTTAAATCTGGATTGATGCCTTCTCGAAAAAAGGGGAGGGAGTGGTATGATTAAGGCTCAATAAAACCAGATCTGTTGAGTGCAGAGTGAAATCAACCTTTAAGAATGGAACGAGATTATCAGCTGGGGTCTTGGTTATAAGCCTGCTGGCGTGCCGCCCTGTTGTCACTGTTGGATGGGGGGAAATACTGGTCCTGGCAGGGGTGTTGTTATTTATCCTTGCCCCCTTGGTCCTGAGAGTAGTGAGATTATTTAAAAAAGATCAGGGAGATGAAAAAAAGCCCAGGGGGGATTAATTCAGTTCCGGATGCAAAAGCCTTTACTCCAAGGCCAACAGCCCTTGTTTCCGTTCCACGTTGTCATTCACTTTAACTTGAACCCTGGTTATCCTGCCCGCGCGGGGGGCGGTGAGTTCATTCTGCATTTTCATTGATTCCAGGATTACCAGCACATCCCCCTCTTCAACTTCCTGTCCTTCATAAACCGGGACGTCGATTACCAGGCCTGGCATAGGGGCTTGAAGGGTGATTTTCCCTGTTTGTTTCGAAGCCCCCCCGGCAGCCATTCGCAGCCGCCTCTCCCGTTCATCTTCAACCTGAACAGAGAATTGTTTGCCCCGTAATAGCACTTCCCAGATCCCATTATCCTTGTAAATATTTGTCTCATATGAATTTCCTTCAATAAGAAGAGAGTATGACAGGTGCTGTCGGAGCGCCTGGAAATTGATCTCATGGCGTTCACCATTGATCACTACCTCTTCCTCAGACAGGATCTCAATTTGATATTCCTCACCCTCAATTTCTGCGTAGTAAATTTCCGTCATGGTTTTATTCTTGGGTTCGTTCCCAACGGCTGACCCATTTCCAATTGCTCCCATCCCTTTGGGAATGCTGAATATTCAACGCGGCCTGCTGGCTTTGCTCATGAGCTGCGAGAGCAGCTGCCAGTGCAGCTATTCCTGTAAGCCTTTTATCTTTCGGTGTGGTTGTCAGGGGAGGTAAATCTTCCTGGATAAACTGCGTATTGAAATTCCCAGCCCGGAAATCAGGATTATCTAGTAGATGCTGGTGAAACGGGATATTGGTCCGGATCCCGATTACTCGATATTCTTCCAGGGCACGTTTCATGCGGGCGATAGTTTCTTCACGGCTTGTCTCGTGAACGATCAGCTTTGCAATTAAGGCATCATAATAGGGGGAAATCTCATATCCTGAATAAACACCAGAATCAACCCTTACTCCAGGACCAGACGGGAGCAGCGATTGAGTAATGATTCCAGTGGAAGGTAAAAATCCGTTAAAAGGATCTTCGGCATTTATCCGGCATTCCATGGACCAACCCTCAAGCTTTACATCCTCCTGTTTCAGTTGGAGTTGATTTCCAGCAGCAATTCGGATCTGTTCCTTGACGATGTCAATTCCAGTGACAGCTTCTGTCACCGGGTGCTCTACCTGGAGCCGTGTATTCATTTCTAGGAAATAATAATTCTTATCCTGATCAACCAGAAACTCGATAGTACCTGCGTTAATATAATCAACAGAACGGGCAGCCTGGACTGCAACAGCCCCCATTTGCTCCCTTAGTTCCTGATCATTCCCTATGAATGGGGAAGGAGCTTCTTCTAGGAGTTTTTGGTGCCGCCGCTGGATTGAACATTCCCGCTCTCCCAGGTGGACCACATTTCCATGCTGGTCTGCCAGGATTTGAATCTCAATGTGCCGTGCTTTCTGAATGACCTTTTCTAGATAGATATTGCTGTCCCCGAATGAGGACTCTGCTTCACGCCTGGCAGCTGTGAGTAGACCAGGCATATTCTCCAGGTTTTGAACTTCACGCATACCTTTTCCGCCCCCGCCAGCGCTTGGTTTAATCAGCAGTGGAAATCCGATTTGTGGAGCAAGTTCGATGAGCTTTTTATCCGGGAGATCACCCTTTCCATCTGTTCCAGGAACAACCGGAACACCTGCTTCAGTTACGGTAGACCGGGCCGCTTGTTTATCCCCCATCGCAGCAATTGAGGAGGGTTTGGGTCCGATGAAAGTGATGTCTTGATCCTGGCAGGATTGTGAAAAATCAGCTCTTTCTGCCAGGAACCCGTACCCGGGGTGAATGGCATCCGCCCCGCATTTTTTTGCGATCTGAATGAGCTTATCTCCCCGTAGATATGACTCACTTGCCTTTGAAGGTCCCAGGTAGTAGGCTTCGTCAGCATAGCGGACGTGCAGGCTTTGCCGATCAGCGTCAGTGTATACCGCAACTGCCGGAATATCCAGTTCCCGGCAGGCCCGGATAATTCGGACAGCGATTTCTCCCCTGTTTGCAATTAAGATCTTTTTAAACATTGCTTTTATTTCTGGGACTTCTTGATCCGATCTTACAAAGGTATATTTCCGTGTTTTTTTCCGGGATTTTTATCCCGTTTGTTACTTAACACTTCCAGGGCATTAATTAATCGAGCCCGGGTACTGCTGGGTTCGATGACATCATCTATGTATCCTCTGGAGGCAGCAATATAGGGATTGGCGAACTTTTCCCTGTATTCCGCGACCAGTTCCGCGCGTTTCTTTTCAGGATTTTTAGTTTTAGCCAGCTCTTTCCGGAAGATAATATTTACCGCGCCCTCAGGACCCATCACCGCTATTTCGGCGCTTGGCCAGGCCAGGTTGAGATCTCCCCGGATGTGTTTACTGCTCATCACGTCATAAGCGCCGCCGTATGCTTTGCGGGTAATTAAAGTAATCTTTGGAACAGTTGCTTCAGAAAACGCGTAAAGTAATTTTGCCCCTGAGCGAATGATCCCAGCATGTTCCTGCTCAACTCCGGGTAAAAACCCGGGAACATCTACAAAAGTCAGCAGCGGGATATTAAATGAATCACAGAAGCGGACAAAACGGCCTGCTTTTTCAGAGGAATCAATATCAAGTACACCAGCCAGATAGGCAGGCTGATTGGCAACAATCCCAATGCTGTGTCCGCCCAGGCGCGCAAACCCGACTACAATGTTTTGGGCGAATCCCTCCTGAATTTCGTAAAATTCACTCTCGTCTACCAGTAGCGTGACTACATCTTTAATATCATAAGGTTTAGAGGGATCATCGGGGATGATTGTATCCAGGGCTGTTTCACACCGCAAGGGACTATCATTCGTGGGTATGAAGGGTGGATCCTCCATGTTATTTTGTGGTAAATAGGAAAGTAATTTGCGGACCAGAAATAGGGTGTTTGCTTCAGTATCCGCGGCAATGTGGCATACACCAGATTTTTCTGCATGAACGTCTGCCCCACCCAGCTCTTCAAAAGTTACTTCTTCATGGGTCACGGTTTTCACAACTTCCGGGCCGGTGATAAACATAAAAGAAGAACCGCGGACCATAAATATAAAATCAGTTATTGCCGGGGAATAAACTGCACCACCCGCGCAAGGACCCATGATGACACTGATTTGAGGAATTACACCGGAGGCCAGTGTATTACGCAGGAAAATATCTGCATAACCCCCCAGGGACACAACCCCTTCCTGAATTCGCGCGCCTCCGGAATCATTTATCCCGATAATTGGAGCGCCATTCTTAAGTGCCATGTCCATGATCTTAACCACTTTTTCTGCGTGGACTTCACCTAGACTACCTCCAAATACTGTAAAATCCTGCGAAAACACATAAACCAGGCGGTTGTTGATTGTTCCCCAGCCGGTGGTAACTGAATCGCCAAGGATTTTATTCTGATCGGTGCCAAAATCTGAACTGCGGTGAACAACAAAAGAATCCACCTCCCGGTAAGATCCTTTGTCCAGCAGCAGATCCAATCGTTCCCGGGCAGTCAGCCGGCCTTTCTCGTGCTGCTTTTTGATCCTATCTGCCCCCCCTCCCTGCCGGCTTTGGTCTTTTTTATTCCGTAATTCCTGGATTTTGTAGTTTTTGGGTTTTTCTGACATAAGCACACTCCCTCAGTCTATTTTAGCAGGATTTCTACTGAAGAAGATACGACTGGAAGGGAGAGCTAAACTAATAAATACTGAAGATAAACCAAGAATGGTGAGCTCTAGATTTATTAGCCACCTACTCTGCAGGCGATCAGGTTCTGCCAACCAGATTAAATCTATCCAGAACAATACAGCAAAACACAGGGGAAGCACCAGACCTGCTTTCCAGGCCCAATAATATCCCTTCCATAATCCCCAAACCAGGATCAATCCAACTACGCCCCACACAAGCCCGTTCCCTGCAAGGTATAGGGGAGATACATTTAATGGAAGGGTTTCCAGGATCTGCTGGTTTAAGAGAACCTGGATGAATCCAAAGAAATGGTACAGGCTGATTAATATCACCAATACACATAATCCAGTTATGGTCCAGGGGCGTTTCTGGGAAAGAACCCTTTTTTCAGGGGTTGATATGTAATTCGTCATTGTAATTGTTATATTATTATGTTTATCTAACAGATAAATGATCGATTATCTATTGGGCAGCTAAATCATCAGGGGGTGGATTTTCTAAGATCCTGTCCAATCGAGGATTGGAAGAATACCACAAAAAAACGCTGAGAAGTATCCCAATTACTGATAACCCAAGTCCCAATGGCACATCCCATGGCAGATAACGGAATGTATATATGTGAAACCCACCTGGCGCTTCAACTGTTATCCACTGGTCACCAAAAATATTAACCTCATTCCCATCAATCCATCCCTTCCATCCGGACCAATTGTATTCCATAACGATCAATTGTCCTGCTTGTTCTGTATTGCATTTGACCGTTAGTGTTCCACCAGTCCCCTGGGCTTTGCAAGGAGTTATAGTAGTTTCATCAATCACAAATGCGTATTCTTGTTCGGGACGAGAGTATATGATCATACTACTATTGATTATTTTATGGATTACCGATGTTCCCATAGGTTGTCCAGAATGACTGGCTTCAAGATATGCTTTAGGGAAATATCGATCTTTCCATTGCCAGGGCATGATCCCGGGACTGATTTTTAATCCCCCTCGAACAGCGTGTTCTATATAAATATGGTCTCCATATGGAGGCTGAACCCATTGTAATGTGTCCGTTATAAGTCCTTCAATTACCTGGGCTACTACCGGATCTTCTTCGTGTGTGTGAATCCACAGTTTTGTGAATTGATAACCCTGATGTAGACTGAATATCAAAGGGAAGACGATGATCCATTGTGTGGGAAATAATTTTGCCAGGAGTTCTTTACCTTCAGAAAAACGGAGCTCCAAATTTGGCCAATTAAGTTTGAGAAGTTTGTCTAACCCAGCAGCAGATAGTCCTAGAATTAAGGGAACCGTAAGCCCAGCAATTATTGAAGGATGTCTGACTCCTGAACAATCCTCCCATATTTTTGATAGCAGTTTTAAGGCGTCTCCACTGCTGAATAATAAGATGATCGCAATGCTGCTAATAAAAAACCATTTGATTGATTTTGATATTTTTTCTTTGTTCGTCAGACCATATACAGCAAGCATGATCGGGATCCAGCCTATGAATAGCGTATAGAGCGCGGGAAATGGCTGTTTATTAAGGGCGTCGCTTTTATAATATTCTAAATTGTCAATTACATAGTTTAACGGGATGAATTTAAGTGGTTGGGCTAAATTGAACTCTGGATCCGTATACTTAACAAAATTCGGGTAGAAACGGGCAAAAGGTATCAAAAAAACAGCTGATAATAATCCAGCAATAATAAAAGCAAGTAGGAAATTTTTCCACACATTTTTCAAATGTAATTTATTGTCGAAAATTAAAATAAGAATAGCGGAAAATGCAGCTACCAATCCGATCTGGATATACCCTTGACCAGAAAGGGCAGCTGAAGCCAGTACAATGCCTAACAGGATAGTTGCCCGTTTCCCTTTAGCATTCGCAACCGCTAAAATCCCCCCAAACACGAGAGATGCCATGGCTGTAGATAACACCAAGCCGAAGTTGCCTTGTTCCATTCTTCCAGCCAAATGTCCACCAACAACGGCTATTCCACTGCTCCATAATCTAGCAAGACGTCCCAATTTTAGCTCGTAAGCAATCCACCATTGTGCAATTCCTGCGAACACCAGGGCTAAAACCAAGGTAATTTTTGCCCCATTGACAACGCCCAGGATCAGGGTGCTTAAGACAACGAGTGGGTGAAGCATACTTCCATAGACATCAACAAACGCCGGATAACCCCCGGAGACTGTTCCATTCCATAACATGCACCACCCACATTCGCTAAACCTTGTCCATATATGATGGGTTTGAATTGCCGAACTGAATTCTCTACCATTTGGAATAATATTGGGGTCGAAAATTAAATACTCACTCCCAATCCAAAAAGCCCATCCACTGATTAGGATTATTTCAACGATATGAGCTGGTTTAATTCGTTGATACTTTACCGAATTAAATAACCTCATTATGCTATTTTGAAATTTTAAGACCATCGCCTCCTCATATTTGAGGAACCCGATAAATCCCCCTTGGCCGTTTTGGTAAGTATCAGTCTGGCGAAATTTTTGCAATATCTGAATTAGGATTATATTGATAGCGAAACCAAGCATAATTGTTAGAATGATAATTTTTTGTGGATTCATATCTCACCCATTCTAAATCATGGATTTTTTTTTATAATAAACCCAGACTTTACCAGGTACGTCAGGGACCATATGGTTTATCCTCGAACCCCCAAATTTTAATTAATATTTAATCAGCTTTGTTTTAGATAAGGAATATGTAGAGAGATATTTCCTCAGGTCTGCAGTTTATGAAAAATAGAAGTGCTTTTAGAGAATTTATTTATCAATTAACCCAATTTTATTCTTGGATTTTTCTTTTTTCTTCTAGAGAGAGAGATTCATTTTTCTGGTGGTTGAGTACAATCTTTGCTTGAAAATAACGGTTTACTTTGGCAAAACCAAAGCGGATAAAGAATCCTAACTCAAATGCGTTTGTCGGTTCTAGTGGAACACCCTCCGTTTTTATTTTCTGGTAGGATTCTGCATCTGGGATGGAGGATTTGCGCAGCTTAGAGAAGAAGGGAGTTTCCTTTAGCCTTTCTTTTCCCTTAATTGTTCCTGCTCGTAAATACCGGAGCCTCAGCTCTGGATACATTTTGTAGACAAGATAGAGTTCTAATCCAACTAAAGGCCAGATTAACCACATCACCTTGGATAATAATAAATTTCCTAATCCGGTTAAAAATGGCACAGAGGTTGATAAGTTGACTGTACCCCCCACAATTGCTCTCCCTATCGGATTCCCATCCCTGTTCCTAAATGTTTCTAAATTTACTTGATCTAATTGTTCTACGATTAACGGCACAAGGACTTCTGCATTAGGCTCTTCTATAAATATTGAAAAGTTTTCCCCTGTAGGCCATTTCACAGCCCCACTGAGAACATCATCAATGAGAAAAGAATCAAATTTTGGCGTTGTTAACCCTAAATGAAAGAAATAAGGAGTCCAATTTTCTTGATGGATTTGATCATATATATAAACAAACTCCGTATCCTTGGGATTGTGTAAGCCTGCCCAATTCATCACTTGTTCAAGATTTGGCCGGTACATTTTAGGAGAGTCGACGAAGTATTGCGTTGTGCCAGCAACCATGATCGTTATGCAGATCAGCGCCGTCAATGCCACCTGTAAAGGAGCCCACTCCCATTTTTTATGACGGAAAAAGGCTGCAATGTGGTCAATCGATAAATATATTCCAATTCCAGTGAAAAGGGCAGTCGTTGGAATAACAGGGACAAGGTGGGCTGGGCGGGGAGGGTAGGTACTGATTATACTGAGGAAAAGCAATCCGGTTCCTAACCAAACCAAGAGCGGGAATGAGTTTGTTCGCCAAAAATGACCCAGCACTGCATAAATGCCTAACACATAAAAGACTGCTGCAATTGGCCCGGCCAATGAAGAAGAAAGGAAAAAGTTTGAGCTATACTCATCAATCTGAAATCCTAAGATGGAGCGGATCACACCTCGCAGGAGAAGACGGCCATATAATTCAGGGCTATAGAACACTTGATACCGGTCCAGCATCAAGATATTGCTCGTTTCGGTTATTGCCTGCTCGCCGAATAATCCCATTGCATAATCTGTTTGAATAAATACACCTTCAACCATCTTGTAACGCAGCGTCTCTGGGTCCTTGTTGTTTCCGTAGATGAGATGCGGCATCGCGATTAATGCCCATCCGATAATAAATATCAGCAAGGCAATCAATATAAACCGTTTCCCACTCTGCTTCCCCAATTTTGATAAGAAAGAATAGACAAACATTAGTCCCAGGATAATTAACCCTAATCGACCTGACGTGTACGTTAAAAATCCCAATCCTGCAACAGCTCCCCCTAAAAATATATAAAACAGGCTGTTTTTCTTTAACCCCAGGTAAAAGAACCAAATACAGAGTGTAACGAATAATATTGCTTGAGAGTTGTTATAACCAAGCCTGGCAAATGATAAGAGCCAGGGCGAGGAGATAAATATGAGTGAAGCGATGATGCCTACCCAACGGTTAAAAAAATCTCGTCCAATTAAATAGAGCGGAATTACGCTTAACACCGCCGGAAGAACAGAAGCAAACCGCCATCCCCAGATATCGATCCCAAATAACCGAACGATACCTGCCTGGATGTATGAACTGATGATTGGATAAGAATACACCCCAAAACCAAATAAGGACTCCCGATAATCCCCATTCGCAATAAACCTGGCTGTTTCGAAAAAATTTCCCTCATCACCTTTGAGAATATTAGGGATATCCTGCAATTGATAGGATCCAATTAATAACCCTAATATCAGCAGCAGGGCTATAATCCCAATTTCACGTCGCGAGAGGTCTGGTTTAAGCGAGACCCCCGCAGCCTTGTCATATCGAAAAACAGCGCTTGTTAACAACACAATACAGAGGATCCAAAAAATCAGATCAAAAAACTCTAATTCCAGGTTGGATGCCCGGTATAACAGCAATGCAAATAAGACACTGCCGGCTAAAAATCTCACCAGCCATTGGGAGAGATGGAATTTCTGGAGAATGGGGTGATCTTTTTGTGGGAGAGGGATAAAATGACCTTTTTTAAAGATCTCTGTTTTATAAGAAGATATTACAAATAAAATACCGCCGATTATTGAGCAGGACATACCAATAATTACATTGCCGAGATATTTGACATCCACACGCAGCCAGTTGTTTATTGTTTGACGCATCTCGTACCAAGAATCAATCGGCACTGATCGCCTCATAATGATTTGCCCTGAGATGACCAGGATCAATGCCAGGAGGAAGAGGCGAAATTGTTTGTCAGGAGTAGAACTTAGGCTGCTGCGAACCTTTGCCCCTATTGTGTTAAATCGTTCCCCCACTGTTTTCCGTTTAGTTGTGGAAGCCATGGTAATCAATCCCTTTTAAAATAATTTTATACTGTTGGTTTATTCTATATTTATATATTGAAAGCAGATAAAACTATCCATTAATGGACTAATTCTTCCTAGGGATATATTTTGGGTATCTGAACTTTCTAGTACCCGTTATCATAATTAGGTATTTGTTCTTTAATTCTAAAGAAGTCTTAGCGTAATCCAGTTTCCATCCTGGATATAACTATTCGCAGGATTTCGCTGGTTCCCTCATAAATTTCAGTTATTTTTGCGTCGCGGTAATACCTTTCGATGGGCAGCTCTTTGGAATATCCCATCCCGCCGTGGATTTGTACCGCAGCGTTGGCGCAGAAATTTGCTGTCTCAGAAGCGAATAATTTTGCCATGGCAGCTTCCAGCGTAAAGCGTTCCCCGGTCTCTTTATGGCGTTCTTTGGCAATCGCGGATTGATAGATTAACAATCTGGAGGCTTCCAGGCGGGTTTTCATATCTGCCAATTGGAATGCGATGCCTTGAAACTGTCCGATCTTCTTTCCAAAGGCCTCCCGTTCTTTAGCATAGGCGACACTTGCTTCATAAGCTGCTTCTGCAATCCCCAGCGCCTGGGATGCAACACCGATCCTGCCCGCATCGAGTACTGTCATGCCGATTTTAAACCCTTGCCCTTCTTCACCTAATCGATTCTCGACCGGACAGTGGTAATCCTCGAAGACTATTTCGCTGGTTGCGGAAGCCCGGATTCCCATCTTGGGTTCTTTTTTGTCCCGGATAAAACCTGGTTGGCTTGCATCAATCAGAAAAGCGCTAATTCCACGGTGTTTTTGATCCGGGTCCGTCATCATGAATACAACTAAAAAATCAGCAACCGGACCTCCGGAAACCCAGGATTTTCTGCCGTTCAGGATATATTCGTCGCCTTTAAGGACCGCTTTACTCCGCATAGTGCTGGCATCTGATCCGGACATCGGCTCCGTCAGTGAGTATGCCCCGATCTTCTCGCCAGAAGCAACCGGGACTAAAAAGGTTTCTTTTTGATAATCGGATCCGTATAACAACAGCCCATAATTAAAAAGGGAGTTATTGACCGACATAATTGTGCCATGGGAAGCATCAGCTTTACAGATTTCTTTAAGCGCCAGGACATAAGCCAGCGTATCCATGCCGGCGCCGCCATATTCTTCTGGCACTTCTATCCCCATAAAACCCATTTTCCCCATCTTTTTAATGGTTTCTATCGGAAAATCACCGCTTTCGTCAAACTCAGCAGCGATGGGTTTAATTTCCTTTTCTGCAAAATCCCGGGCAGCTTTTTGAAGCATTTTATGTTCATCGCTTAATGTGAACCCATGGCCATTCGCTGACATTGAAAAACCTCCTTACCCTGATTGATTGTGTGTGGGAATGTATTTTTTATTATAGCACCACCCACTCGCAAATTTCCCATCTATGCCCGACCATAAATGGCTGACTGAAATCCAGGAATTAGCTTTGGTGGGGGATTCTATAGTCCATGGTTGACCAGGGGATGGCCCTCGAGATACAGAATAAATTAAGTAGTTCCAGGTAATAATTCCTGCTGTTTGGCTCAGTCAACCGTGAGGGTTTTACTGAGGTTGCGTGGGAAATCCGGATCGTATCCGCGGGCGAGACTGCAGCGGTAGGAAAGGATCTGGAGTGGGATGACGCTGAGTAAAGCCAATACCGCCGATCTCAGTTCTTCTGGCAGGTCAAGATCGGGAATAACGATTGTTTCCTGGGCATTTGCCTCCAAGCGGGAATCCTGGAATCCAATAGCGGTAACGAAACCTCCTCTGCAGGTGACTTCGTTTATGCCACTGACAATTAACGGTATATCATCCGGACCGGCGGTGAAGATCACTGGATAATTCTCACTGACAGCGGATAAGGGGCCGTGTTTAAACTCTGTAGAGAGCATGCCCTCACAATGCACGTAAGTGATTTCCTTTAGTTTTAATGCACCTTCCAGAGCGACTGGGTAAGTGAGTCCATAGCCGAGAATATAGAGGTCATCCCACCCGGCTAGTTTGTCTACCACGGGATCAATTTGCCCGGATACACCCTCCAGCGTGAGATCCATCATCTGAGGGATTTTTAATAAGGCGCGAGTATCGTGGCCGCCAAGTTGAAGGGCGAGGAATAACAATGCCAGCACTTGATTACTGTATGTTTTGGTTGCGGGAACACTAATTTCATATCCACATGTGAGAGGCAAGTACACCTCACTGACCAGTGTTAAAGTTGATCCAACCACATTTACCAGGCCAAGGATGCCCATCCCCTGTTCCTGGGAAGCTTCAATCGCGTTTAAAACATCTTTTGTTTCTCCGCTTTGACTGATAAAGATACCCACATCCTCGGATCCAATTGATGATCCATATTGAGCGATAAATTGGGGAGCCAGGACAGGGATGGCAGTCCGGCCCGCAAACTTGTTGAAGTAGACAGACCCAAGCAGGCCTGCATGAAAACTGGTCCCACAGGCAATCAGATAGATATTGCGAGCCTCTTTAAGCTTGTTGAGAAACAGGTCAAGATCAGTAGAATTATCCAGCATTTTTAACAATTCCCCCGCCACCTGGCTCTGCTCATGGATTTCCTTAAGCATAAAGTGGTCGTAGCCGCCTTTCTGAGCAGCTTCCATGTTTTCTTCGGCTATTTCTGGTTCCCGCTTGATAACCCTGCCGTCTTCAACTCTGGTGATCTCATATCCGCCAGCCCAAAAGGTGATGATTTCCCCATCATAAAGCCGGATAATATTTCGTGTAATTGGTAAGATGGATGGCAAATCCGAACCGATACAGGTGAAGTCCTCTGTGACACCCCCAACCAAACCGGACCCTTTTTTGATTGCATAAAGGCGGTCTTCTCCCACTTTGCCAATTACAAATGAGTAATCACCTTCCAGATCGTTGGTCGCCAGGCGAATGGCCTCTACCATGTCGTATCCCTGATCAACGTAGCGTTCAACTGCATGGATACAGCTTTCCCCGTCATTTTCTGACCGGACAGTCATTCCTTCAGCGGTGAATTGCTGCCGCAATTCCACATTGTTAACCACATTCCCGTTATGAGCACCGACTAAATCACCGTCAGTGTCCAGATGCGGTTGGGCGTTTACCTGCGACGGGGCGCCAAAAGTAGCCCAACGCAGTTGAAGTATACCGCGATCACCTGACATATCTTTAAAGTTGTATTTTTCTGCGACATCCTGGACCCTGCCGGCATCCTTACGGAGATCAATTTTCCCCTGGTTTGGGATAGTAGCAGCGCCAACTGTATCATATCCGCGGTAGGATAGGCGCTCGCCCGCACCAATTAGGATCGGTCCCAAGTTTTGAGATTCTTTAGTGACAATTCCAAATATTCCGCACATTGGCTGACAGTCCTTCCTATTTAAAATTAATTAATCCTGAAAATCATAATGGAACGTCAATGAATGCTAGCGAAATTATTTTACCATTTGAGGGCAATCGATACAGTTTTCAAATGACACTATTTGTTGGGAGGACAGTACTGATTTGAGAAAGTGGATGTCTCCCCGGAGACTATGGCCAGGGGAGATGAGGTCCTGAATTCAATCAATGATAAAATAGGATTACTGTTTATAGAATATAAAAATTTGAGGATCCTATATGGCAGATAAAATTTCCCCTGATGTATTTAAGCGGCTGGCAGAGCTGGCTTCTCTGGAGCTGCCCGAAAATGAAAGTGAATACCTGCGGAAGGAATTGAATAATCAGATGGTCTCTATTGAGGTCCTGGAATCAATTCCTATCGGAGCTGAAACAGGAGCAGCGGCTCACGGTGTGCCCTATACAGAGAAGAACAGTCCAGTGCCCCGGGAGGATATTTCCCGCCAGGATCCCCACCGGTTGGATATCCTGGAACAGGCGCCTGAACTGGAAGATGGGTATATTGTGGTCCCGGATATATCCCATGAGGAGCTGGATTAACTCATGAAAACCTGTGATCTTCCCGCTCATACAATTGCTGATTTAATCCGAACACGCCAGGTATCTGCTGGAGAGGTTTTAGAGGATACGCTGGATCGGGTCCATTCTGTGGATGGTAGACCAGGGCAGGTTGATGCCCCGGTGGCTAAATCCAAAGAAGATCTGAACAGCGTTCATGCCTTCACTTTGGTAACTGAAGAGTATGCCCGAAAGCAAGCTGAAAAGATTGACCAGATGGTGAAAGAGGGAGAAAATCCTGGCCCATTAGCTGGTGTCCCTTATACAGCCAAAGATATCTTTACCGTGAAAGGGATCCAGGCAACCGCGGGTTCAAAAATTCTTTCAAATTATATTGCCCCTTACACGGCAACGGTTGTAGAGCGGATGGCGAACGCCGGGGCTGTGATGATAGGAAAAGTTAACCTGGATGAGTTCACCTACGGGTCTTCCAGTGAATCTTCCGCGTTTAAACCAGTACCCAGAAACCCCTGGGACACCAGCAGGGTTGTTGGTGGGTCATCCGGAGGTAGTGCCGCCGCTGTGGCTGCCGGGGAAGGAGCGATTTCACTCGGAACGGATACTGGAGGATCAATTAGACACCCGGCTTCATTCTGCGGGACAGTAGGGTTAAAGCCAACCTACGGCCGGGTTTCCCGTTATGGGCTGATTGCATTTGGATCCTCTCTGGACTGCCCCGGTCCCCTTGCGCGCAATGTGACAGACGCGGCTTTAGCTTTGCAGGTTATTGCTGGCCAGGATCCCCGGGACAATACGGCTGCGGTTGTTCCGGTACCGGATTACCTGGATGAGTTGGAGAAAGATATCCGGGGATTGAGAATTGGGTTGTCAGAAGAATTTTTCCGGGTTACCTATTTTGATGCGGATACAGCTGAACTCAAGGAAAATCCAATTGATGATGAAATTCATGATGCTGTACTGAGTGTAGCAGGCTTTTTAGCTCAATTGGGAGCGGATATTGTGGTTGATGTGCCTCTTCCCCACACCAAATATGGAATCCCCACTTATTTTGTGATCTCACGGGTAGAAGCTTCTTCTAACCTGCTGCGGTATGACGGTGTAAAGTATGGCTACCGGACAGAGGGTTCATTTACAGATTTACGCAACCTGTATCGAAAGACCCGGGGAGCGGCTTTTGGCGTGGAGCCAAAACTCCGGATGCTGATGGGCATTTATTTGAGCGCGGCTCAATTTGATAAAGGATATTATCAGCGGGCGCTGAAAGCCAGGGCACTCATTCGAAATGATTTTGAAGCCATCTTTGATCCCCAGGGCAAATATCGTTTGGATGCTCTATTAACGCCTACAACACCCTCCACAGCTTTTCCGATTGGTGGAGTGTACGGCGACTCTGTTTTAATGCAGTACTCGGACCAACTGACAGTGACAACAAATCATGCCGGAATTCCAGGTTTAACCATACCGGTGGGTTTTGACAAAGAAGGCCTGCCGATCGGTGCCCAATTCCTCGGACCGGACTATTCAGAGGGTTTGTTGTTGCGATTGGGTCGTGCGTTTGAAAAAGTGACCGCAGGCGAAGAATGGCGCAATAGGCGTCCCTCCCTGATTCCCGACGATGATTGAGAATCAAAAAGCTATCGCAGTACTTGGCAACGTGACCTTGGATATCATCTGTAAAACTGTTGATGATGTTCCAAGATATGACTCAATAGCATTTCAAGAGGCTGCGGTTACACCGGGCGGCTGTGGGTCAAATACAGCCCTTGGGCTTGCCGGACAAGGAGAAAGAGTATATTTAATTGCCTGTACTGGTACTGATGCTGCTGCGGAAATTCTCTTTCAGAACTGGGAAAAAATGGGGGTTAAGACTCGATTTGTTCAACAATTTAAAAATTTGGGATCGGGGATAAGTGTTGGTCTGGTTGACAGTGATTATCAGCCCAGGTTTATCCATACCCCCGGCGCGAATACTGAACTTCGGAAAGATTCCCTGAAAACGGATCTCTTAACCGAGCACGAGGTTCAATTTTTTCATGTTGCAGGTTTTTTTGTTCTGCCGGGGCTTCTTGATCTGGATTTTGCCGAGGTACTTTGTCAAGCGCAGCGATCTGGTTTGTATACTACACTGGATGTGGTTACATCCCCGGCTATGAAAAACGCTGAATTCTTATGGCCGCTGCTGCCTTGCCTGAATGTGTTCATGTGTAATCTCAAGGAAGCGGAGATCCTGACTGGTTCTGGCGACCCTGATTCTGCATCCTCCGTTTTTCATAATAGGGGAGCGTCAGTTGTAATTATTAAACTGGGATCAGAAGGGTGCTGGTTGTCAGAAGCCGGCCAAGGCGTCCACATTCCCGCACCGCAGGTAGAAAAGGTGATTGACACAACGGGTGCAGGGGATGCTTTTGCGGCCGGATTGTTGGCTGCTCTGCGGAAAGGGGAGGATTTGCCTGCTGCTTGCCGGGCTGGAGTTCTATTGGGTTCCAGAACAGTCCAATTCCTGGGTGCAGTGAAATTCCCCGAGGATAATTCCGAAAACCGATAAATTTCCTGGTCAACTATTGACTACAGAAATATTTTCAACGGGACTTTAAAACATGTTTGATTGGATTGCTTTTGACGCAGATGATACGCTTTGGAAAAATGAGGAAACATATCTGCATGGCAGAGAGGTTTTCCTCCAAATCCTGTCAGAATATGATGTTACGGAAAATGACCTTGACCAATTGGGTGATTTTGAGGTGGGAAATATCCAGTATTATGGTTATGGGGTAATGAGTTTTGTGCTCTCAATGATTGAGATCGCTATCCAGTTGACAGGCGGGAAGATCCGCCCCGGGGATATCCAGAAATTTCTGGATTTGGGAAAAGACATGCTGTCAGCACATATGGAGGTATTTGATGGAGTTCACCTGCTGCTGGAGACTTTATCTGAGAAGACCCCATTAATGCTGATTACAAAAGGAGACCTGTTCCATCAACAGCGCAAATTAAAGGATTCGGGACTGGTAGATTTTTTTCAAAGGGTTGAAGTTGTCAGTGATAAAACCCCGGATATATACCGGGAGATCATGGAACGACATCAAATTGATCCCAATCGTTTTATCATGATTGGAAATTCCCTTCGATCTGACATCATTCCCATCCTGGAACTGGGAAGCTGGGCGATTTATTTAACAGATCATCTAACCTGGTCACATGAACATGATCCACTGGAAGAGACACTGCAGGATCGTTATCTGGAGGTGGATAAGATCCATCGAGTTTTAGGTGCTTTTGAAACACTGGAGAGGACGGGAACTGATCGCTGATGTTGAATCAAGTATCCTCGTATTAGATAAAGAGCCTTAATAGAAAGGATAACCTATGGTAAATTTCCTGGCCTGGATCTTCTTCTCCATCTTGCTCCTGGTGTTTACTATCATCAGGACCCATCCCTATCGCTTCACGCGTTTTTTGGCTTTTGAAAGTTTATTGGGTTTGATTTTTCTTAATGCGGACAGCTGGTTTGTTGATTCCTTTAGTGTCCGGCAGTTATTTTCCTGGGTTTTCTTAGCCGGGTCGATTATTGTGGTTGGACAAGGTTTTTACCTGATCAAGACCAAGGGAAATCCAGCTGGAGATTTTGAGGATACAACCCAATTGATTACCAGCGGAGTTTTCCATTATATCCGGCATCCCTTGTATAGCTCACTCATTTTATTTGGATTTGGGGTAGCCCTGAAAGATCCATCCCTGCTGGGAGGAGCTTTACTGTTGTTGGTTGTGTTTGGCGTGGCCCTGACTGCCAGAATCGAGGAAAGACATAATCTGGAGCGGTTTGGCGAGGAATACCAACGCTATTGTAAAAATACCAAACGATTTATTCCTTTTATCTATTAGGAAAATTGATTTGTAAATAAAAATGGAAAGTCGCCCCCATAAAAATTGGGAAGAAATAGATGAAAATATTTGAAAAACAGGCTTATCACTTGTTATGCTTGAGTTTTCTATTTCTGGGTGTATATTTGATCGCCCGGGACGATTTTTTGCAGGGGTCATTTCTGGGAGTGTCTGCTAAGACCTGGTTTTGGCTTTCAATTCTCTTGCCAGTAATCCATCAGGTATACGTGGTCATTTTCTGGCGAGCGGAACTCCATTATCAGCGATTAACTGCCTGGTTCGGTGAGAAAGCTTTTTCTTATTGGACGGCAGGTTTTATGGTCCTTTTTTTATCTCGTCCAATCTTAATGATTGGTTTGGCAATCGCTAACCGAGGCACCTTCCCAATTCCTGCCTGGTTAGGATATACTCTGGCATTTTTGTGTCTCCTGCTGTCACTATATGTGGGATTTTCCGTGCTGCGATATTTTGGAATAGATAGAGCACTGGGCATGGATCATTTTCAGCCCGAGATATACCGGGAGAAACCATTTGTAAAAGAGGGCATATTTAAGTGGTCCTCCAATGCCATGTATCTGTACGGATTCCTGTTATTGTGGGTTCCAGGATTTTTATTATTATCGAAAGCTGGTTTACTCTCAACGCTTTTCAGCCATTTATATATCTGGGTGCATTTTTATTTCACTGAATTCCCTGATATGGGGCATATCTACCGGGCTAAATAGCTCTCTCTCCTCCTCTAGCCAGTATAGTTCAGATGAATTGCGGGGAACCTTTTTGACTTGCTGATCGTCTTAAAAGTGTCATTAAAAAGCTATTAAGGAGGAATAGAATGCTTCCACACACACGCCTTCGAAATAAATTAATGGTTAGCTTTGGATTTGTGTTATTCCTGTTGGCTTTTGTTTATCATCCTGCGCTTGCGGACGGAATTGTGATCCCTGATCCTCCTCCGTGGCCCGATCCAGTACCACTGGAGGATACCTGGTTGACGATCCGTTACCACAGGGTCAGTGTGGAAATCAATAACCAGGTCGCAGTTACCCGCGTTGAACAGGAATTTGTGAATGAGCATGATTGGGAAGCAGAGGGGACTTATATCTTTCCAATTCCTGAAAACTCATCGATATCAAAATTTGTGATGTGGGTGGATGGTGTGCCAATTGAAGGAAATATTCTGCCGGCTGAGCAAGCCCGGAAAATTTATGAAGATATTGTGCGAGAACGGCGAGACCCTGCTTTATTGGAATATATTGGCAGGGACGCAGTTCAAGCCAGGATCTTTCCTATTCCTCCGGGCGGAGCCCGGAAAATTGAACTGGAATACAGCCAAGTGCTCTCGGCAGATAACGGTTTGGTGCGTTATAGTTATCCGCTCAACACAGAAAAATTTTCTGCCCAGCCGCTCGAGGATTGCTCTGTTAACATCGTTTTGGAATCTGACCAACCTCTCCAAAGTGTGTATTCACCTACTTATCAGGATCGGATTTATATCCAGCGGGATGGAAATTATCGGGTGACGGTTGGTTATGAAGAAGGATATGTTCTACCGGACCAGGATTTTGACCTGATTTACACCTTCAGTCAAGAAGAGATTGGGCTTCAGCTTATGACCTATCCAGATCCTCGGGGTACAGGAGGTCTGGGACAGGAAGGATATTTTCTACTCATGGCAGCACCGACTGTGACAGCAGATCGAGTTGTTCCCAGAGATGTGGTCCTGGTCCTGGACACTTCAGGATCCATGGATGGAGAAAAGTTAAAACAAGCGAAAGAAGCATCAAAGTACGTCATGAATCACCTAAACGAAGAAGACCGGTTTAATATCATCGCTTTTTCAACTGGAATATCCCATTTTGGCCTTGGCCTCCAAGGGGTGTCTAAAGTGCCCGAGGCTGTGGCCTGGATTGACCGGATGGAAGCTTTGGGCGGCACAAATATAAACCTGGCACTATTGGAAGCGCTCTCAATTCGGTCTGACCAGGGAGAAAGTGAATCTGGCAGACCCCTGGTATTGCTCTTCTTAACTGACGGGCTGCCCACAGAAGGGATTACTGAGATTGATCAAATTATTGCCAATGTCCGGGCGACCACAACCAGCAGCGTTCGTCTGTTTGCTTTTGGAGTTGGAGATGATGTTAATACTCTTCTTCTGGATACCCTGGCAGGGGATAATCGGGGGTTATCCAGTTATGTGCGGCCTCAAGAGCGAATCGATGAGGAAGTATCCGCCCTGTTTGCAAAAATCAAAACCCCTGTTTTAACAGATTTGGTTCTGGATTTTGGAGGAATTCTGGTGGAAGAAATTTATCCTCCTGTTCTCCCTGATTTGTTTTCTGGAACACAATTATTGATAACCGGGCGCTACCGTTTACCAGTTGGCAGTTCAGGGAAAACAAAAATTGAATTGTCAGGTTCTGTAAACGCCGAAAGAAAAGCATATATTTATGAAACCGATTTTTCACCCAGGGAGGAATTTGGGAATTCGGCCAGTACTATTCCCAGATTATGGGCAACCAGAAAGATCGGGTATTTGTTATCCCAGATCCGCCTCATGGGTGAAAACAAGGAGTGGGTGGATGCGATTATTCAGCTCAGTGTTCAATATGGGATTATTACACCCTATACCTCATTCCTGATTGAAGAGCATGATATTTTTTCAGGAGAAGGGTTGGACGAAGCTGCCCGGGATTTAGTAGAGGAATATTCCGGCCCGGCTGTTGGCGCTGAAGCAGTAAATAAAGCTGATGCGGAATCTAGTATGCGATCCGCCGAATCGTATTACCAACCGGAAATCACTGGTGGTGATTTTTCTCAGGAAGGTAATCAGCCGATTGTGAAATATATTGAGGATAAAACATTCCTGCGTCAGAATGGAATCTGGATCGATACCGCTTATGAAGACGATTCCAGGGACACGGTAAAGATTGGTTTTGGTTCAGAAGTCTATTTTGATTTGCTGAATAACAGACCTTCCTGGGGTAAATATTTAGCCCTTGGTGAGTGTTTAATTTTCCTTGATGGAGACACAGTCTATGAAATTGTGGAAGGGGAAGGAGAGCTGAAAAGCCTTCCTTCTCAGCTCTCTCAGCCAGAAGAAGAGGCACAGATCAAAAAGCTAGAGGAACCTCGCGAATTACCTGGGAGCAACTCTTTTTGCACTGCGCCGTTGATCTTGGGATTGGCGGTTCTGGGCTTTGGGATTCGTAGGGAACGATAATCTGAATAAGGCAGTACAAGAATGAGAAGAGCCGGGTTAATTGGCCCGGCTCTTTTGTCCTTAAATGGTACTGAGATTGGATTTACTCCTCTTTAGAGCGGAGGCGAGGGATTAATTTGTTGTAGATCCAGGCAACCATAAGACCAATTAAAAAGCCATCCATGAAACCCCATAACAAGGCGTATAGGCTGCCAATTGGGCTGAGTGAAAAACCCCTGTACATCCTACCGATGATGGTGACCTCCCCGGTCATTCCATCAAACAGCATCATCCACCAGGTTAAGGCAAACCAGTTAATACCCCAGGTAATTCCGGCGGCAAGGGCAAAGGCTTTGATATTTAATTTCATGAGAACACCTCCCTAGGTAAAGTCTATCCTCTTAACATCTCCCATTATACAGAGATTTTGTTGAAATGGCATGAAATTATTTGCTATCGGGGAGGGGAAAAAAGGGATTTGAGGTCTTGATCATGAATTGGCAGGACGTCTTTTTCTCAGGACATTTGCAGAAATCAATTTTGGCAAAAACCAAAAGTCACACCGGGGCAGGGAAGTTCGAGTTTTAATGAATTGGGGGATAAATCGCTGACCCGTACCGCTTGTGAAAATAAATACAATATAAATATTCTGTAAGAAATCCGCCCGACCTTCCATCTTTATAGTGTAACATGGTAAGATATGCCTCGTTACACTTTGTTCTGAGATTAAATTGGTTAGCCCAGTGATCAAATCTGGACCTGCCGACGCTCTCAGGAAAGTGAAAAATAACCAACTTGATTGGAGCAGGAGTAATCCTTTATGAAAACCTTATTAATTCTGGGTGCCGGTACCGGTGGCACCATGGTGGCCAATAAAATGGCCCAAGAACTGGATTCCCAGGAATGGGAAATTATTATTGTTGATCGGGATGAAACCCATTATTACCAGCCCGGTTTCTTATTTATCCCTTTTGGGATCTACACACCCCAGGATGTTGAAAAACCGAAACGTGATTTTATTCCTCGCAATGTTAAATTGATTCTATCTGATATTGAGTTGATTGAACCAGATAAGAACCGGGTCCTGTTGACCAATGACAAACAAGTCATCAACTATGATTACCTGGTGATTGCTACAGGAACGCATGTCCAACCCAAGGAAACTGAAGGATTGCTGGATGGCGGGGGTTGGCGGAAAAATATCTTTGATTTTTACACACCTGACGGTGCCGCTGACCTAGCCCGGTATTTGAAATACTGGAAAGGCGGCAGGATGGTTGTGAATGTAGCTGAAATGCCAATCAAATGCCCTGTGGCTCCCCTGGAATTTCTATTCCTGGCCGATTGGTTTTTCCATGAACGCGGCATCCGGGATCGGGTAGAGATAGTATATTCAACCCCGCTGGACAGCGCTTTTACTAAACCCAAAGCTGCTGGTATTCTGGGCGGCATACTGGACAGGAAAGGCATCCACCTGGAGCCAAACTTCAACATTGGAGAGGTGGACAACAAGAAGCAAGTGATCCGGTCTTGGGACGAGCGGGAAATTCCCTACGACCTGCTGATAAGCGTCCCCACCAATATGGGTGCTGACGTGATTGGCCGATCAGGTTTAGGGGATGAATTAAATTTTGTGCCTATCGATAAACATACCCTGCAATCATCAGCATGGGAAAATATCTGGGTGATAGGAGATGCTGGAAACGCACCAACCTCCAAGGCGGGGTCCGTAGCCCATTTTATGCTCGATGTTTTGATCGATAATATGCTTCGCCACATGGAAGGACTAGAACCTTTGCCTGGTTTTGATGGACATGCCAACTGTTTTATTGAATCCGGGTTCGACCAGGGGATTTTGATTGATTTTAACTATGATGTTGAACCGCTCCCGGGAAAATACCCCCTTCCTGGATTAGGCCCTTTTTCTTTACTAAAAGAATCTCCGGCGAATCATTGGGGAAAAATGATGTTCCGCTGGGTATATTGGAATGTATTACTCAAGGGGGGAGAAATGCCCTTTGAATCCCAGATGACTATGGCTGGAAAATGGCAATGAGAGAGATCGATGGCTAAAGACCTTACGACCCTACATCAGAAAGTTGACCAGCTATCCGCACAGATGGAAATCCTGACCGAGATTGCTGAGGTTGAAAACAGACGACGTCAGGAATTTGAGGAATTAAAAGATGATTTGATTCCAATTGGTAATCAGCTGGTGCAGTTAACAATTAATGAACTTGCTGAAATTGGAACTGATTTTGAATTGGAGGATTTGCTGTTTCTGCTGAAAAGAGTTCTGCGTAACACCCAACTTATTCTGGCTATGATGGATCGTCTTGAGGCGTTGATGGGCGTTGCCGATGAGGTAGAACTGCTGGGCAAGCAAGTATTTTCGACCATTGTGGAAGCCCTCGACAAGTTAGAAAGAGATGGGTTTTTCACCCAGGCCACGGAGATCCTCCAAACCCTTACCAAACGAGAAACCATGGAAGATTTGAATCAAGCCCTACAGGCGTTTTATGTTGACCCTGAGGAGACCCCAAAAACCCCCTCACCCTTCAGGTTGTTACGGGAATTGAATCAACCAGAGACCAGGAGAGGAATAGGGCGATTACTTCAAATATTAAAAACACTGGGCGGAGCAGCCCAGTTGAACTGATTTAACTGTTATCTAAAGGAGATAAATTATGACTCAAGATATTCTCGACACCATTGAATTTGACGATGATGGATTTATGGTAGACGAATCTGCCTGGACAGATGAGATTGGGAAAGCGATTGCGGATGCGCTCGAGGTAACACTCTCTGACCGTCATTGGGAAGTGATTAAGTATGCCAGAAGTGAGTTTGAGACAAATGGAGAACCACCAACATTGCGTCGCATTACTCAGCAAACTGATGTCAGCATGAAAGAAATGTACCAGCTATTTCCGGATGGACCGGCGAAAATAGCTGCCAATATCGCCGGCTTGAAAAAACCAACCGGTTGCATCTAGGCAAAGGAGATTATGATGGCAAAACCTTCAAGAACTTTACACCAGAGTTCAGGAACAAATGGGAACCGGAAGTTAGCGCTTGTGGCGTCGAAAGGTTCCTTGGATATGGCTTATCCACCGCTTATTCTGGCTAATGCTGCCCGAATGAGTGGTATCGATGTGGAGATGTTCTTCACTTTTTGGGGATTGGATATCATTACCAAGAAAAAAATGAGCAAATTAAATGTTGCTACTGTCGGTAATCCCAACATGCATCCCTGGTTGGGGATTCCCACCTTAATGGGAGCAGTTCCGGGCATGTCCGCTGCTGCATCTTGGATGATGCGGGGTGAGATTAAAAAGCTTGGTTTTCCCCGCGTTCCTGAGTTTATCAAGTTGTTAATTGATGCCGGTGCCAATGTCTACGGCTGCAAGATGTCAATGGATATGATGAAATTGACCGAGGATGATCTGGTTGAAGGAGCGACTGTGCTGGGAGCGATGGAGTTTATGGATTTGACAGAGGGTGCTCAAATCGTTTTTGTATAGATTCAACTACTACCAGAAAAACGTACAGCCTCGCAGTAAGCGAGGCTGTTTTTTTTAGTATCGATCAATTTATTCTGATTCTGGTTCGTCAGATATCGAGGAGGCCAGATGGTATTTCCGGGGACTTTCCCCAGCCCGGAATCCACAGATTAGAATCACGGCATTGGTTACCGTATGACCGGGATTATGCCATTTGTGTTCCAGGGAGGCAGAAAATAATAAAGCATCACCTGCTTCAAGGTGGAAGGACTGGTCGGATACTTCATATACCAACTCTCCCCTTAAGCATAAAACAAATTCATGCCCCGAATGTGTCATTGGAAATCGACCGCTGCTGGTTCCTGCTTCAAGTGTGATCATAAAAGGATCTATCGCGCCCTCGTACCGCTCGCCTCCCAATCCTTCCCATAACCCCCTATGGAGGGGGATACGGTTCCGTTCGGAAGATTTCATGAACACCACATCTTGTTTTGGGGGTGTTTCTTCAAAAAATGCAGTTACAGGAATTTCTAGTGCGGTTGCGATTTTGTACAAAGTGCTCACCGAAGGGGAAGAAAGCCCTCGTTCTATCACACTTAAAGCATTGGCTGACAAACCACTTAATCGTCCCAAAGCCCGAATGGACAATTCTCTTTCCTCGCGCAGCTTACGTAGCCTTTCACTGATATTTACTGAGACAGCATTCTGTTCGAAGATATCCATAACACCTCGTTGTATTAATCCTGTCCTGATTATATCAAATGAAAACGCTGTTCTAGCATCGAGCTTTGGACAAATGGATTATTGCCCATGTTCAATGAAAAGGAATGACCTTATTAAATGATTGTTGTATAAATGATACAACTTTATTCAATTTTTCCCGTATATCCTGGTAGAGATAGTAAATGAATTGTTATCAGGAGAAAGAATAATGACTAATGAATATAAAAGACTCTACCGTTCAGTGGACGACAGGATGATTGCAGGTGTTTGTGCTGGAATCTCGGATTATTTTAGCGTTGATCCTACTTTGATCCGGCTCTTATTTGTATTTGGCTTTTTTGTGACCGGCAGTGGACTCCTTTGGGCCTATCTGGTCATGATGATCATCGTTCCAGAATATGTGCCTGCAGGGCAGGATGTCGTCACAACTGATGCTGAAGAAGTTTCCCCGGAAAAGAAATAATTTAGACAGCAGGCGAAAACAGAAAGAGCCCGGTATATTACCCGGGCTCTTTCTGTTTAATCTTGAGAAGCGCAAATTTGTTAATCGATAAAGATTTCTATATGTTCATTATCTTCCCCGTCAATTACATCCACAATCTTCCCTTGAATGTTCGCTGCCAAGGCTTCCTTAACTGCATCCATCATCTGGGTATCTTCCATTTCGGGCATAAACTGGGCGGCAATATTTAGACCCGCGTCCACAAGTTTCATGGGTACGTTTACATTAACCTTTGTTTTCCCTGAAGACATGTCCGTTACACGAACCCGTAGAAATTTAGCCGCTAGCCCCCGGGAAGGTGTTTTCCTGGGTTTTTCGCTTCTTTGTGTTAATGCTGACAGGAGTTGTGATCCCTCTTCTGCAGTAATTTTTCCATCATTAATCATTTTTAGGATTTTCATCCGTTCTTCGCTGGTAACCATGCCTTTCTCCTCTTGTTAAAACTCTGCCTACCCAATATAAATTTTTACTTGCTCTCCTTCATCATCGTCAGTTACGTCGATAATTAGAGGAGTCTCTGCCTGGGAGCTTTCTCCCAACGAAAGAATAATTTCATCCAAACCGGTAGCATCCAGGTTAGGGATAAATTCTCCGAAGGTTCGTAAACTCCAGGCAAAAAAACGAATTGGCAGCGGCAGGCTGATAGCGATCCGCTCCGGGTTTTCTCCCGGTTTCTGTTGAATCCGGAGATGAAGCCAGGGCCCTGTACGACTGTTCCAACCCAGGACTAATACGCCTATTCCAATCAGAAACGGAATCCAGGCGAAGATAAATCCAACCCCTAATCCTTTTGCAGACCAGGCCCAATACATCAGGCCTCCCCCTAAAATGGTTATCGCTACACCAATCCAGAAAGGGATTATCCACCACTTTCTCCATTCTTTAAAATCTTCCAGACCGGATAAAGAATCCACCTCGCGGATCAACTCCCGATCCGGTTCTCCTTCCAGTTTGGCTTTAGCTTCACTGTATTCCTGATCAAGGTTTTCCCAGGTTTCACCAAGACTTTCGATTAGCTTTAAACCTTCCTCTGGGCTGATCGTGCCCCGTTGTATCATCTCCAGAATTTCCAAGCGTTCGATTTCTTTGGTCATCGCTTTTCCTTTCCCTCCAATGCTTTTAATAAATCATCTGCTTCACTGGGAGAGATTTTTTTATCCTGGAGCATATTTAGTATCATCAGCCGTTCGCCATCTGATACAGAACGCTTGTCAGCATCCGACGAAAGGAATTGGTCCAGGTCAAACTCCATGGATTTCCTTTTCAGCTTTTGCGCTGTTCGCTTGGTTTTGGCGAGATTCTTCTCTAGCTTTGCTTGAGCTTTAGTAGCCGCTAATTCTGCTTTTTGGGCTGCCATTCGGCTGCTATCTTTAATTTGGATTTTTATCTGCTGTAGATTCTCTTCTGACAAACCAACAGAATCCAATGATTCGGTTAAGCTTGATAAAGATGCCTGTAGATCTTCTTCAAGATTACTGAGTGAATTTTTTATTTGCTCTGCAGTCTGGGCGGAAAGATCAACCGCCATATGTTCGAGCTCCTTTGCGTCCAAGCGGAGTCCCGAAAACCAGCCGAGATCATCATCGGCAACAAATACTTTCCCTCCTGCAGAGAGCATGATTGTTGGACCACCCTCGCCGATCTGCGCCTTATAGTCTTTGGATTGAACCTTTTCATCAAGGTTTCCCAGTCTAATGGTGAGATCTTTTTTCTTGCTTTGAACAGATAGGTCGGCATTGCTGCTATCCGGAAGCACAACAGACAAATCTCCACCAACCTCAATGCGGTAAGCCTGCCAGGGCACAGGAATTAAACTGACCTGGCCGTCTCCACCAATCTTGGCTTCCATTCCGCCAGACACTTTGCTGGCTACAAGATCCCTGCCCACTTGTTTCAGGGAAAGCTGTCCTTTCACATTTTCGATAAAACAGTCCCTGCCGACACTTTTGATCACTAAATCTCCCTGGATGCGTTTTGCATACAGATCTCTGCCAATAGATTCAATGATTGACGGGTTGATATTGCTCAGGGTTAGATCCCTGCCAACTGCTGAAATCTCAATCGGACTTTCTATGTCCTTAATGCTCGCATCATTAGCAGCGGACTCGATTGTGACAGAAAGGTGATGGGGTATGTGCACAACCCCGTCGTTTGGGAATGTAATTTCAACTCGGCCTTTTTTCTCACTGATTATGTCCTGTTCCGTTAGGTCTTTGATGCGGATTTCATCCCGACTCCAGCCCGTTAGGTAGAGATTTCCTCCTGACTGTTTAATAACCAATTTGGAGATCCCTTCGAGGGGAATGGTATGTTGAGACATGACCCTTATTTCTCCTCTTCTTTCAATTTATTGATGGCGTCCTCATAACTGATTTTCCCTGCGTCCAGGTCGTTAAGGATGCTCCCCCTTTCTTCCTCGGACAAATCGGCTAGTTCCTCCTCACCGCCAGGTTCATACCCAAGTGCCCGGATGACATCATGGAGCAGCTTTCGGATCGTAGGGTAGGAATACCCGAGTTCTTTTTCCATATGAGTAATTTTCCCTTCCAGGCGCACAAAGGTTTCCACAAAATCCATTTGTTCTGGGGTCAGTTGTGAAAAGGTCCGGGAAGAAAAACTGCCCTCAATGGTGGTGCTGCAGTCTCGGCAGTTTATGCGAGTAACAACAACTTCTCCACCGCAGATGGGGCATTGTGAGGGTAACGCATGCATGTTTAGATCTCCTTTATTAAGCCGTTATTAAGCGGTTTGATATCGATTGATAATTTGCTGACCGGATAAAATTAAGACCCTGCCAATTGCGGTTAATAGGGTACTGATCCAGGGATTCGTTTTATTGAATGAGTTAACCAGCCGGTATTGGGCTGCCTGCTGATGAAGCTCTTTTTGATATATTTTAAATTCCTGATAATTGGTTGTAAACATCAAACCCTCCTGCGTATGTACATGAACATTACTTGCAGTATATCAAAAATATTCAAAAAGTCAAGTGAAAATATAAGAAAACTTGATAAACATATTAATATATTTGAATATTGTGTTTGGAATACACGAGAGATAACCGCCGGAGGATGGTTTTATTTCCTAAATTAATTCCCTGTAAGACGAATTGGGGAATAATCTTACTTGGGAAAAGAATCTGCCCGGCCAGGAAGGCAGAAAGAGAGGTTAACCTGGGATTGATTTATCTGGAATTAAGCAGGCTTTTTTCTTCTGCCTCTACACTGGCAATGACGGTTTCGGTAAATCGAGTCAGTGTTCCCTGGTATTCTGACCCGCCCTCGTGGGCTATCCAGCCGTCCAGATTAAAGGGGATAATACCCGAGGCAGGAATCCATTCCCCGTTGTATTTTCGCGCAATATGAACATGTGATCCAGTACTTTCTCCACCTTCGCAGGAGGGATGGCCAAGTGGATCACCCGCTTCCACCTGATCTCCTTCCCGGGCTTTGTGTTGAGTGCCAAGGTGGAGATAGAGAAGAACCCATCCCGTGCGGGGATCTCCATCTCCGTCCAGATCCAATTCGATCAGGCCAACTTCAGATCTGGCGATGATTCCGGATGCGACTGCCACTGCCCATTCACTGGTTATTTCACATCCACCGATTTCACTGGGCGGGGCAAAATCTAATGCAGCCCAGGGATCTCCCTTTCCCCAACCGGTATGAGGACCACCGGTAAATGCCCAGGTTTTTCCTCTTTCAAAGGGCAGCAGGAGTGTCGGCTGGCGTAAGCTTCCAGGGATATGAGGCTCACAGGTCCAGGGATCCTCAAAATACTCCTGATATGTACTAAAGAAACCATGGGGGCTTATCGTATGGTCGTATTCCACTTTAGGTTCTATCTGGGAAAAGTAGTACTGGAAGGCTACTGTAGCAGCATTTTGCCAGGGATCAGGGTGCTCGATGGTTCGATCCAGGTACTCAATGGTATCCAGGTGATTGACCAGCCATCCATAATATCCTTGATTGAGGGTGTTGGCAGCCCAGACTAGCTGGATATATAAACCGTGGTAACCAGATTCCACATAACCCAGTGGATAATCCTCAATATTATCAGGTGGGAAGGGACTGCTTAAGGCGCCGGTTTGATATTCAAGGATAGCCAGCAGGACCCGGGGGCTGATGCTGTAACTTGAAGAGATGTAGGAAATGATTTCTGCCCCACTACGTTGTCTTTCAGCAGCATATTGCTGGTATGTTTTGAACCAACCGGGCTGCGACTCAATAAATTCAGCGACGTCAAATCCAACCTGGGCAGGTCCGTTAATAAATGCACAATTAGGTAGAATCTGGAATTGAGAACCCCACAGCGCTTCATAATAGATCGGGATCTTCATGGGTAATTCCGGTGGGAGAGTTGTCGCATCTTCTGGAATGATCGGATTTTCTGCTAAAATTTCCTCGATTGTAGTATTAAAGCGGAAAGATAGATTAGTTAACGTATCACCGGATTGGACAATATAGTCTACAATTTCTCCGGGGGTATATACCGGTCTCTCAGTAATGGGTATTGGAGCAAGTGTGGGGGTTGCCGGTAATGAAGGGATTTGATCTGAAAAAGGATCCTGAATTTGAGGCAGGCAGCCAGTTAACAAAAGACACAGGATCCAAATGATCTGTCGGGTAAATTTCTTAAATAGTTGAATCAATCCCTGAGGACGAGACATAGGCTATCTATTTTACCGCTTAATCTGGCTCCCCGGCGCACTATAAGAGCTGGCAATTACAGTGCTCTCTCCAGATTTGGTAAGGCTTCCTTTATAGGCTGCGATACCATTATGCGCAGTCCATCCGCTTAATACAAAGGGGATTGGTCCGTCAGCGGCCATCCATTCCCCATTATATTTTCGAGCCATATGGACATGAGTTCCGGTTGAAATACCCCCCTCACAGGAAGGATATCCAAGTTTATCCCCCGTATTAACCTCATCCCCTGCATTCACAACCCGACCATCAGTTGCGATATGGAGATATAACAATACCCACCCAGAATGTTCATTATTGATGTAATCCAAATTAATAGTGACAACTCCTCCCTCCGCCCTGACGACTAATCCGGGAGCAGAAGCAGTCACGTATGCGAATGATCGGGAACATTCGCCTTTAAAACCAGACGGAGCAAAATCAATTGCCGACCAGGATCCTTCCCGTTCCCAGGCTCCGTGAGGTCCCCCGGTATAATTCCAGACAGTGCCTGGTGTGAAAGGGAGTTCAAGTTGCGGTTGGATCAGATCGTGAGAAAATAGGGGCTCGTACTGGGTTCGATTTTCTGGAGATCCATACAACTCTTCATAAGTGGTTATAAACCCTGTATCGTTATCGAGTGCTTGGATCCATTCATCACTTTCATAAATCTGCGAAAAATAATACTGCAAGGCGACGGTTCCAGCGTTTAGACTTGGTTCAATTCGGGCCGTGACTTCACTGGCTGGATTTTGGGAATTCTTCATAACAATTTCTGTTAGTCGCCCTTCTCGCCAATCATAATAACCAATTGAAAGCTGATTAACAGCCCAGCGGAGTTGGTTTACAAGCCCATCGTCATCATAAACTATATGGCCAAAGGGGTATTTTTGCTGGGCTAGATTTTGCGGTTGACCAAAAACCCAATGACTTTGATATTCCAGCAGCGCCAGCAGCAGGAAAGGATTGATAGAATTATTTTGGGCTATTTGCTCAATAATCTCCCCTCCGTTTGTTAACAGCGTGTGTTCGTATTCTCGTGATTCACTTAAATATCCACCAGCCTGCTCAACAAAACTTACAACATCGGAGGGGAAATCAGAATCTTTGACTGCCCTTGAATAAACAAATTCACTATCCGGCAGCAAATGATTATCAGCGGTTGTATTGATTAATACCTGGGGAATAACCAACAGCGTTCCGGGATTGATAAAGGAAGTTTCTGGTAGATCGACATTTGATTGGATCTGATCTTTTCCAACACCAAAATGAGTGGCTACAACAGCCAATGTGTCTCCAGCTTGGGCGTGGTAAACAATCGGCTCCTGCTTGACACTTGGCGTTGGAACCAAGGTCTTGGTTGGAGGAATGAAAACTGTTGGGGTTGGTTCGAATTCAGCGGTAGGGGTCGCTGGGCTCGTAAGTATTGGTGCTAGAGTCTCTTCCAGGACCGGATTTGGTGTAACCGGAGTTGGTGTATACCCGACCGGGGGCATAAAAATTGGTGGGGCCTTATGATAAAAACTGCATCCCGTTAGGGAAAGCAAAAGCAAAAGTAAAATTAAAATAGTCCGTTTCACAGTGTCTTACCGTTGAATGAGATTAAAGTCGGTCTTGCTATCTTCGGCTTGAATCGTTTGATCACCTCGTATCATTAGACCCTGATAGGCGTAACCTTGTCCCTGGGAAAACCAGCCATCCAGGTTAAATGGGATCTCCTGGTCAGCAGGAATCCATTCCCCATTATACCGCCGGGCAATATGGAGATGGATGCCGGTAGAGACGCCCCCTTCAGAAGATGGATGACCTATTTTGTCACCGGCTCTTAAAATGGTCCCAACCTCTACCCGGTCCTGGGCCGCAATATGCATGTATAGCATAGACCACCCGGTCTGACCATATGGGTCTCCATCCAGGCTTTGGACAACAGCGCCATGATCAGATCGGACGATCATCCCATCTGCTGCTGCTACTACCCAGGCATCGCTGGAATTGTAGTCGATATCACCCGGCATAGGTGCAAAATCGAGCGCTGCCCAAGCAGAACCGGTACCCCATCCCCCATGCGGACCACCTGAGAATAACCAGGTTACTCCATCCTCAAAGGGAAGCTGCAGGGGTGGTTGGATTAAACCGTCAGGGATTAGGGGTGAATACGTGTAATCAAAAGGGTAACCGAACAGGCTTGTGTAGGTGGAAATAAAACCATCTTCAGAAACTTCCTTTAACCAATTCTGGTAGTTATTGAGGAAAGAGAATAAATGCTGAACACCAGCCGAACCGGCATTGATTGTGGCATCAATGGGAACGTTGGTTCCATCCGCCAATGTCCAGGCACCGATGCCCCTAACTTTCCAAAGATAGTATCCCCGATTTAGTTCGTCGGCAGCCCAGGCTAGCTGATAATATAACCCTTCATATCCTGCTTCCCGATAGTTCAGCGGGTATGGATTATCAGGATTATTACGGGTTGTTATCCATTGGCTTTGATGTTCGATGAGGGCAATCAGCAGGCGGGGGTTGATCGAATAATCCGCTGAAATTCGTCGGATGATTTCTGGACCGGACTGAAGTTCACCATCAACCTCTTCCCGGTAATCTTTTAAATAGCCGGGCTGATTGTTGATATAGGAATCTGCATGAAACCGGATTGTGTAGGGACTGTCCACTAATTCAGAATTCGGGATAATTTTATAGCCTGGCCCAGGGTCACTGATTTTAGGCGCAGGAAGAAGCAGCTGCTGCCCAGAATAAATCAAACTTGGATTTGTAATTTGGTTGACATCAATGATCTGTTGGGGAAGTAAATTATTCCGATAAGCAATGGATTTAATCGTGTCACCCCATACAACAGTATAGGTGATATCCTTAGTACGCAACGTAGGAAGTGGTTTAGGGGGATTTGGTGTGGGGGTATAAATCGGTTGATCTGGGATTCTGGTAGGAGGTGTATATGGATCAAAGGTTGGTAACAGGTCTGGAGTTGATTCTACTTTTGAAAAATTTATGTAGGGTGCTGTATGTGCTTGCCTGGTACAGGCACTAACAAAACAAACCAGTAAACAAAGGAAGAAACGCCTTGATATAGCCATATCACTGGGTACATTTTACCTTTTTCGTGAAGTGTTGACAGTCTAAAAACCAGTTATTGTGTTAATGTTGCAAGAATAATGCCAATTAGATCAACTGATAAAGGGGATATAGTTCCTGCCAGGGGTGTTTTTAGAGGGAAAATGGGGTTAATTCCTCAAATCCGGTCACCGGGTTAGTAGAAAATGAAAATAACGCTTTACTGGAAACCGGGTTTCGCTTATGATTAGGAAAATTACCGTGATCTGAATCGGTGTTTTTAATTAGTTTGGGAGGCACTGTCATACCATGAGAGTATTGATCATGTCTGACATTCACGGAAATCGTACAGCGCTGGAAGCTGTATTGGAAGCAGCTGGCGCTGTTGATGGAGTATGGTGTTTGGGCGATATTATTGGTTATGGTCCTGATCCGAATGATTGTGTGTCGATTATCCGGGATCTTCCCAACCTTGTCTGCCTGCGTGGTAATCATGACAGCGCGGTGGTTGGGCTGACAGAAAAGATTAAGTTTAATCACTCTGCGCAGCAAGTCCTGGAGTGGACTGATGATCAGCTGAACCCCGTTCATCGGCAGTATTTGCAGGGACTATCTCCCCAGGTTGAGATTGAGGATGTCACACTGGCTCATGGAAGCCCCCGGGACCCGGTTTGGGAATATATCATGGATGTCTACACAGCCACGGCTAACTTTGATTATTTTAATACAACCTATTGTTTTGTAGGCCATTCTCATCTTCCTGTGATGTATTATTTGAAGAACGGAAAAGAATTGGCTGCGGTTAACTTCGTATTTCCTGGGGAAGAAACCATCCTGCCTGAAAACTGTATCGTGAATCCAGGCTCTGTGGGGCAGCCGCGGGATCACGATCCCCGAGCAGCTTACACAATCTTTGATACGGTGAAGAAAACCTGGGCACAGCATCGAGTTCCATACGATGTGGCGGAAGTTCAGGAAAGGATGGCAAAGGTTGATTTGCCGGTTGAATATATTCAGAGGCTGGATTTGGGCTGGTAGGGAACTTTTTTATTGAATCAAACGTCATAAGGTTGAAAAGGATCCCTAAAAAAGGAGAAACGCTCATGAGGAAACAACTACTATTCTTGTCCATCCTGGTAATTTTCTTAGCTTCTTGTGGAGTGTCCGCTGGTGGATTTGATTCTGAAGTATTAATGGAACGGTCAGCGCCGATGGCGAAGAGTGTGTCCGATTCCTATTTTGGCGAGGCAGAATATTCAGTCGCCGCGGTTTCATATGATGATCATGGGATCCAAATCCAGGAATCGCAAGCCAGAATGGTAATCAAAAATGCTTCCCTGTCGATTGTTGTGGAAGAACCTGGAGCAACCATTGATGCTATAACTGCCCTGGCAGCAGATTTGGGTGGATTTGTGGTTTCCTCCAACTTCTATAGGGTTGAAGTGGATGGCGGAGTAGAGGTTCCCGAGGCATACATCACGATCCGGGTGCCTGCTGATGAATTAGATAATGCTCTGGCAGAAATCAAATCTGGCGCTGGACAAATTCTGAATGAGAGTGTCTCAGGGCAGGATGTAACGCAGGAATATACAGATCTGGAATCCCGTTTAAGAAACCTAGAGAATGCTGAACAACAATTGACGGCAATCATGGATGAAGCTTATAAAACCGAGGATGTCCTTCAGGTTTACAACCAGCTGGTTGGAGTTCGGGAACAAATTGAACTGATTAAAGGACAAATGCAGTATTTTGAACAATCAGCTGCGTTATCCGCAATTTCAGTCAATATTCAGGCCAATGAGGCAGTTCAGCCGCTTAAGATTGGGAATTGGCAGCCAGTGGGTGTAGCAAAACGGGCGATCCAGGCTCTCATAAACACGCTGCAATTCTTTGCCGATTTCATCATTTGGATGGTGTTGTTAGTCATTCCAGTTGTGCTGATCCTCTACTTTCCTGGTCGCTGGATATGGAAAGGTGCGAAACGGCTATTCGGCCGGAGAAAAAAGAATAAATCGCAGGAAGCTGCTCCTGAAGAAAAGAAAAAATAAACCCCTGAAGTGGTAGTTTATCAAGAGTCTGATTTCTATGCTGGAAGTCAGGCTCTTGTTTTTCTTTGGAGGAAGAATCCTGTATAATTTACCCAGATGGAAAATTTAAAACAGGAAACCCAAGATTTAATTGGAATAACCCTCAGCTCTTACCAACTATCCCTCCTGGACATGTATCGACAGGAGCTGGATGAATGGAATGACAGGTTTAATCTGACAGCAATCCATGAACCGGAGAAGATCCGTATAAAGCATTTTTTAGATTCCTTTAGCCCATATCTGGTAATTAAGAACACTCCTATAAAACGGTTAATTGATATCGGCACCGGAGCAGGCTTCCCCGGCATACCCTTAAAGATTATCCTGCCTGAAACTGAAGTAGTTCTGGTAGATTCCATCAATAAAAAGACAGAATTTTGCCAGCATATCATCAATGTCCTTAATTTAAAGGGAATTCAGGTCATCCAGGATCGGGTAGAGCGCCTCGCCCGGGATGAGCAGTTCAGGGAGAGTTTTGATTGGGCCGTTGCAAGGGCAGTTGCCAAACTTTCCACACTAAGTGAGTACTTACTCCCTTTTGTTAAAATCGGTGGAACTATGCTGGCAATGAAAGGGGATCAAGGTCCATTTGAAGCTCAAAAAGCCCACCGGGCAGTGAGTTTAATGGGAGGTGAACTCAGCCAGGTTACAAGGTTAACCCTGCCAGGAGTAACCGAAGATCGATTTTTAATCACAATTGAGAAAAAAGCCTCAACACCCGAGAAATATCCCCGACGAGTGGGTGTGCCGAGTAAAAAACCCCTCTGATTATTTTTCTAGTTGACCGTTCCGCATTTCCCAGATAGTTGCTGACTGGCGAAAGTTGTCAGAAAACAAACTCAGATCAGTAGTAGTCAACAGGGACTGTTCGGTTTTTGCCAGGCGCTCCAATAAATCCTGCCGACGGGTATCATCCAGCTCGGCCAGCACCTCATCAAGCAATAAAACCGGCCAATGGCCGTTTTTTTCCTTTAACCAGGCAACTTCTGCCAACTTTAATGCCAGCAGAGCGGTCCGCAGTTGACCCCTCGATCCATAATCCCCAAGATCAATTCCATTGCTGATAAAACGCAAGTCATCTCGGTGAGGACCGAGAACAGTCATGCCGCGGTTGATTTCTTCGGATCGCTGGCTGAGAAGTTTTTCACGATATCCTGCCTGGATTTCCTTAATACCCAGGCCTGTCCGGTCTAAGGGATTGTCCAGCTCCATTTTAATCTGTCCTGGCGGAGACGGCAGCGGTTCATAAGATGGCAAATAGTTTAACCGGAGGACTTCTTCTCCCCTGGTGAGCTCTTGATGTATGGCGGCTGATAGTTGCCCGAGATCCTGAATGGCTTGGATCCGGGCCTGTATGATATATGATCCAGCCTGGGTAATCCGTTCATCCCAAAAGAACAATTGATCCGGATCCCCAGAGCGCTCATTCAGCTGTTTTAATAATGCATTCCTTTGAGCGAGGGTTTTGTTATATTCTGAAAGCGATGCGGTATATAAAGGATCTACTTGGGAGAGAGTTAAGTTAAGATAATGCCGGCGGCGTTGGGGAGACCCTGTGGCAATCTGCAGCATATGGGGGAGGAATAACACAGCGTTAAAATGTCCGATAGCCGAATTAACTTTAACCTGGCTTCCATCCAGCAAGACTTCTTTTCGAATACTGGAATTTCCATTGGCCAACGTATCCCGTATGATACGGATCTCCAGGTGATGACTTGTATCGCCTTTGATGTAATCAGCTACTATCCTGCATACTGCCTGGTCATTTTGAAGGGCGGAAAAATTGATCAATTCAGCTGATGTTGATGCTTGAAACGAGTCTAGAGCAGATAGATAATAGACTGCCTCCAGGAGACTGGTCTTTCCTTGGGCGTTATCTCCAACTAAAAGTAGTGCCTTTTGGGGAACGTCCTGATCAAACCGGGAAAATATTCGAAAATCTGTCAGGGATAAGTGAGTGAGATACATGAAGGTTAAATAGGATTGTATTCTTCATCGGTTTCCCAGACATTTATAGTCCGATCAGTAAAGAGGATACCGTTGATATGATCGATTTCATGTTGGAAAATCCGGGCTACCCACCCCCGCAGCTTCATTTTTAATGGTCTGCCGAAGCGGTCCAGGCCTTCAACGGTAATTTCTTCGGCGCGTTCGATCTCTCCCATCAACCCTGGAATAGATAAACAACCTTCTGCGCCGTTTACCAGTTGTTGAGAAAAGCGAGTAATCTTAGGATTAATCGTGACATATAATGTGGGCGGTATTTCCACATCTTCGTCATTTCCGTATTCCACTAATATAACCTGTTGGGGGACGTTAACCTGCGGGGCTGCCAATCCCGCCCCGGACCTCTCATGGAGAGTGGCTATCATGTCATCAATTAGCTGCTGGAGTTCGGAGCCAAAATCAGAAATTTTAGCGGCTTTTTTTCTTAAAGTTGGATGGGGTACAATAATAATTTCTCGGGCTGCCATAGGGATACTGCTCCAATGTTATACCAATAAAACTCACGGACTATCCTCACTCTCAGGATTTGGAGGACTGGGAGTGCTTTCTTCGTGATAAGCCGCTAAAAATTCTACCATATCGTCCCTTCTTCGTTGAGCCTCACTTAACTCTTTTTGTTTTACCGCCGCGTTATACCGTTCAAAGATTTCATTCTGGACATTAATTGGGTGAGCGACATATTCAAAATCCAATTGGATGTCTCCCACATTGATCGCAACAGTTCCATAATCAAAAAGCCGTTGAATGATGTTTTCCCTTTTATAGTCCAGGCTGAGAACATTTTCCAGCAGAGCAGAACGTTTGGTTTCCCGCCCAAACGGTTTTCGATCCAGGTCAATGATCTGTTTGTCAGTGATTTGAAACCGGTCGTTCGCCCAGTCCACAAACACATAAATTATGGCAGCCAAATTAACTGCTAGCAGAAGTATGATCACCGGCAGAGAGGGATAAGATAGGAGCTGAACCATACGGGCAAAAAAGGAAGCAATCAATCCAGCAAAAATCAGACACAGCCACCAGGAATTTCTGATCAGCACAAAGGCATGTTTACGGTAGGTGATTATCCCATTTAACTCATACCTGGCTCGAAAGAGATTAATGAATTCCTGGAGAGGTGTGATAATTTCAGTGATCTGCGGACCGCCTTCCATGTTCAAATCAGTAAACTCGGGTTCATCTTCCGGGGAGGGAGAATCTCCGGACAAACCCAACCTTGTGCGAATAGTTAAATTGATATCTGCGGTTTCAGTTCTTTGTGCCCTGGTTTTTGCCAATTCCTGTGCTTCAGACAGCAGATCCAGCAGTATTTCCGGATGGGCTGTGTTTCGCATGGGTATATTGCCAGTATAAGTTCGGACAATGACATCACCATACCCGAATAACCGCTGAATCTGGTTGGTGGAAATGTTAACAGACAGAATTGATTGCAGTGGAACTTCCCGCCGCTGATCGTGGAGCCAGATCACTTTTTCAATCCAGGCTGCCCGTTCACTTGTGACCAGGTAATAATCATTTTTCCAATCAAGCCACAACCAGATACTCCATAAACTGGAAATCAAGAATATAATTGGTAAAAATACCCCTAGTTTAAAATGTAGAAGAAATGCCCCGATTCCAGTAATGAAAATAAACACCAGCGGCAGGGTCAGTTGTGAGTAAAATACATTAATGTGTTTACGGTCAACAAATCGGACTGTTTCTTCTTTTTCGATCCAGGGAAATTCGTTCTTTTGAAGAATGGTGTCACTTAATTTCATGGCAGAAATTCTGGATCCTATGGATGGGAAGGCAGAGAGAATGGCCAAAAATCCGCGTTTGTTTATCGCCAGGAGTATTGATTTTTCCATTGCCTGGGCTGTTTCACTGCGCAGCCCTTCTTTAAATAACCCCTTTTCACCGAAATGACCATTGGCATTAATCACGGTTGAATTCTGGTCCTCATCCATAATCATGATCTGCCCGGTAACGATGAGGAAAAAATTTCTTCCCGGGAAACCTGTCCGGTAGAGCACCTCTCCTTTTTCAAGCGTTATGGGTTTAAATAGAGGAAGGATTTGACCTAGTTCATCATCAGTCAGGTATCTAAAAAGAAAATGTTCGTGGAGAAAGGTATAAATCGTTTTGGAATCCATTGGCACTCTTAAAATAGATTTTAACACAACTCAAATTTTCATTGAATGAGGTTGATACCCCAGCCCACCTGGTGAATCCTGGGGAATCAATCAGCCCCTGGGCGATCTTGAGAGATAAACCTGTCGATCAGGAGTATCAATGATAGAATAGGGTACATTAATTTTGTACAGATTGAGGAGCAAGAAGTATGCCCATAAATTTTGGCACAGATGGTTGGAGAGCGGTCATTTCTGATACGTTCACTTTTCACAACTTACGCCTGGTTACTCAGGCAATCGCAGATGCAATTCACTCCGGTCACTGGCACAGTAAATCAAACGGTGACACCAACCCAGATCCGAACCGAATCGTTGTGGGTTTTGACACCAGGTTTTTATCTGATCGTTATGCCCGAGATGTCGCCCGGGTTATGGCTGCCAATGGTTATACAGTGTATATTGCTCAAGCAGACACATCAACACCTTCGATATCCTATGCGGTAAATAACCTGAATGCAATTGGTGGCATTGTTATCACAGCGTCTCACAATGCCCCCCGTTATAACGGCGTGAAGTTAAAGGCTGCCAGGGGATGCTCAGCATCCCCAGAACAATCCCGGCAGGTGGAAATTTATCTGAATGACAACCAGGAGCGCGGCCGGGGACCGAATCTGATGGAATGGGACCAGGCCGTTGAGGAAGGTTTAATTGTCAATTTTAATCCTGTACCGGAGTATTATCAGCACCTAAGAAACCTGATAGATTTTGATGCGATTGCATCCAATCCTCCCCAGGTGGTGGTGGATTCCATGCACGGATCAGGTAGGGGGATGATAAAGGGAATCCTCACGGGTACTGGCTGCGAGGTTGTGGAAATCCGGGGTGAAATGAATCCAGGATTTGGGGGAGCACATCCAGAACCGATCGGGTCCCATTTAGGAGCCCTCGCCGGAGCAATTAGCACCGGTATGGGGAACCTGGGCCTGGCATTGGATGGAGATGGTGACCGGATTGGAGCCATGGATGAACGAGGTAATTTTGTAGATCCCCATAAGATCATGGCACTTGCGTTCCAGTATCTGGTCGAAATAAGAGGGTGGAAGGGACCCGCGGTTAGAACTGTTTCCACTACCCGGATGATTGATCGCCTGGCAGAGAAATATAACTTGCCGGTTTATGAAACACCAGTCGGGTTTAATCATATTGCAGATTATATGATATCGGAGGATATCCTGATCGGAGGAGAAGAATCCGGAGGGATATCATTCCGGGGCAATATCCCAGAAGGGGATGGTGTCCTCATGGGTCTGCTTCTGATTGAAATGGTTGCGGTGTATCAAAAATCCTTGCATGTCCTGGTTAAGGAACTGCTGGACGATGTTGGTCCGGCTTATTATGAAAGAAAAGATCAACGATTAAAATATCCCATTGAGAAGAACAAGATGGTGCAGTATTTGCTAGACAACCAGCCTGATGAGATCGGGGGGATAAAAGTAACGGATTTATTGACTGTTGATGGAGTGAAGTACATCTTGGATGACGATTCCTGGTTGTTGATTCGGCCATCTGGGACTGAACCTGTTCTGCGAGTCTATGCAGAAGGAAGAAGTGAAGATATGGTCCAGGCCCTGTTAGCATATGGCGAGGATGTCGCCCAAAGTATCACCTGATTATTTAGTGCCGCTTTAACGAAACAACCACAGCGAGAAGAGAGATTGCTGTGGTTGTTTTTATTCAGTGAAAGCTGACAAGGTTATACCGCGGGATTATTTACGTTGAAGATGCCCGCAAGCGGCGGCTGAGAATAATCACCACCATTAAAACACCCGCAACCAGCAGGAGTCCCGGGACACCGAATTCATCCGCAAAACCTGTCTCAGGTAGAGCAGTGGCTGTTGGAACAGGCGTTGCCCCTCCTCCTGCCTGTTGAGTCAGCAGGGCTGCCACCGTGGCTGTTTCCGAGTCTGCTGTTCCTTCTTCCTGTGTATTGGTGGGTGCCAATACAGGCGTGGCAGTATTGGTTGGTATTGGAGTTGAAGTTCCAGTTGGGGGCAGCGTAGCTGTAAATGTCGGTGTCAGTGTGATTTGTTTTGCAATCGCGGTGAGTTGGCTTTCTTCCGCAACAGCTGTATTGGTTGCATAGACCGCTGCTGCCTGGGTTTGCTGACCAGTCTCACGGCTGGGCAGGTAAAGTATTGCATAGGCAGCAATCGCGATTAATGCAATCAGGAGGATTCCACCCAGAATTCCGGCTACAACCAGGAATGTCCGATTGGATCCCCTGGTTGTGGAAATTGTCTCTTCAGAATCCAAATCCTCAAATTCCAGATCTTCAAAATCGTTCATTCCCATATTTCTCTCTCCTCAAACTACCCTGTCAGATATCCAGCTAAATAGTAGTCTGTCCTATTCCGTAATTATCTCAAGATTTGTAAGGGGAATTGTAGCTCGTTGATCTTGACCATATACTATTACGGCAGTCCTGGCTTCAATACCGCTTGGTAAAACCTGTTTTCTGCTGTGAATAAATTCTATTGTACCGATCTGACGAGCTTGGGCTCCATTAGTAATGATAACCTTTTTTCCCGGAGAAAGGACTTCTGACTCAACGGGAAGTTCTGGTTCTGACGGTGCGGGTTGGGAAATAATTACTTCGGGATATTTTCCCAAAAAGGGATCGTATGCCTGTGCGTTTAAGGCAATATTCCGGTCTTTGTTGGTGATTAATATTTCCTCGGCAGCGCTGTTCATTGGCGATGGCCCAAATCCGTCTATAACCATGATCGGGAAATTCATTGAGCTGGCCAATGGGAGCAAGGTTGAAGAGATGCTTCCCAAGATTAACCCTTTGATTGGAACACCCCCAACTATTTCCAGAACTTCAGGATTATCCAAGAATCCGGCTGCTAAAATTGCTCCTCGAAATCCGATATTAATCTGTTCTGCTGCTAATTCCTGATCCAGGCTATCGCTAACGGGTTGAATCACACCATAAGTGATCTTCCCATTTCCCCAAACACCCTGGATTAAGGCACCTTGGGTTTCAATGATTGCTCCTCGCTCAGGGATGATGTTGGTCACTGTTCCTTCTGTGCCAGCCTGCAATTCAAACGCTGGAGATGAGCCCTCAAAAAGGACTTTCCCTTCTCCTGCAATTCTCACCTGTCCTGAGGACGGGGCGCGAATAACACGCTGGAATAAACCCACCGGTCCGGCAATAACATCACCTTTTGTAAGTTCATCTCCAGCCTGTCGTTGAAGCAGCTCATCTGCCCTGGCTGGGGTAACATTTAAACCCTGGGCAATATCAATTAAAAGATATTTTGGGTTGAGAGGTGATACCACGATCACATCCGTAGGCGTGACTTTCTGCATCCGGCGGACAATCACATGCCCGGGTACGGGTAGAAGCCGCTCCCGTCTGATATTCGTTAATGCGTGTATGTGTTTTACTTTACTCAACATATTATCAGGTTATTATAGTTCAGGACTGCCTGGTGTGCTTCCTTTATTCATATTTTTGAAGCGTTTTTATCCAGGTTTCATTCCTTTTCCAATTCTTTTCTTGATCCTGGAAAAAGCGTAGCGGACGACCGCGGGCATCAATGATGATGCCTAATGCTCCTCCCACAGCGTTAACTTTCCCACTTTTACCAGGTCCCCCCATACCAACATCAAAGCGATGAAGGGGACGGAGGTGAAGGGAGACTTTCTCTCCCATCTCGACCGGAAGAACTGCTAATGATCCAAATTTTATTTCACGGGTAAACGATCTTCCATCTTCCCGATTTATTCGAACCCGTAAAATGGGAGTTCCGGGCCTGATACTTCCAATTGGTGCAATAATCGTGCCTAAATTCAGGAGAGTGTTTGCTTCAATAACCTGGACCGTTAACAGCGGGTTAATTTCACTGATTGCTCCCAGGCCGGGCAATAATCCGTTTTGGTCCAAGGCAATGGTTGTAACTCCTGTCGGTTGTATGCCATCCAGCAGGGCTGCCAGACTGTGGGACCGGGTAGGAGCATGGGTTAGAATTCTGCCTGATCCGATAATGGGCTCATATGGAGGTAAAAGTGAGCTGGAAGGTGACCGTCTCTGCAAACTGGGGATGATCTTCTCAGAGGCAATTCTTAAAGCTTGCTTGGCAAGGGCAAATTCAATTTCCAGGTGTTCTACCTCATTCGGCAGACTGCTGGGATAGGAGGATTTATTATGGATGTAATCACGAACCTTCTGATCTGGAATGTGAAAAGGCAGCCAGCGCGTAATATCCTCCAGGGAACTCTCTTCCAGGATTCCTACACAACCCGCGCCGACACCAAGATTTGGAAAAACCCGCAGTGTTTCCTGGCCAGATTGCGCTGCGGAAATAATTGTGGCGTAGGATCCAATATCGACACCCAGGACACCTTTTTCTGGCTCGTATTTTTCGCTTAAAAAGCGGATCACCCGGTCGAATGCTGATGCAGTTGAATTAAAATGGCCTTCCGTCCAGGATATAACATCCCTGATTCCGCCAGTTTGCCCTTTACGGACTTCTTTATAGATTTCATTAATTTCATTTTGAGCTGGGTAGATGTTTTCTTTTCCCAGGACCGGTTGAATATTTGGCGCAATTCTTAATTTACTAATTTTTCCCAATCCTGATTTCACTTCTTCCTGTAATTCTTCATTGCCGGTGTACAGGATATGAGGTTTTTGACTTTCATCCATCAAATAACTAGATAAACCGATACTTTCCAAAATGCTGAGAAGAGACCTTGAAGCTCCTTGATCTGTACCTCCGGTGATGATAATCAATTCAGGATGTTTTTCTGTTAGTAAATTGATCCGGTCAGAAGAAGTTCGGCGGTCATTAAGAGAAATCTCAGCGATAATCTTTGAATATGTTGTTTGGGACAAATGTCGAGCATTACGAAGTGAAACATGGTCCAGCAGCCCAACAGTTATCACAGAAATTGGATTTCCTGCGGACATGGTTGCAACCATGATATCAACACCTTGATTGTCTTGGGTGCTGGGAATCATTATCCCTTCTTTTTCACTTAGAAATTTCCGGCTTGTGATATACTGAAGCTCTTCGATGGCTCTCCAAACACCCTCGGTGACATCATAGATGGGCGCGCCAGCGGTTGTCGGTGCAGAACCAGCGGCTAAAAATCGGTACCTGCCGCTTACAACATCAAAAAACAATGCCCGGGTTATCGTGTTGCCAATATCTAGCGCTATTACAGATTTTGCTGATATGGTTGTAGTATCCATGATTATTAAAAGGACGAAAACAGCGTAATTCCTACTTTATTTAAAAATTCCCACACGAAGGTTAATCGCTCAACAAGCGCCGCAAGGGAAGATAAAAAGACGCCAGCATAGAGTGACCCGAATGTGATTGCCAGAAAGATCCTTCCGATTTTGCTGATGTTTTCAATGATAGGCAGCCTCTCATTTGCCCCCCCGGGTTTTTCCTGCGTTCCAAAGTGAAAATAAATTAAAGTGGTGACTGTGCCCAGGACGATGATAAATCCATTTATGGCTTGATCCCATCGGCTGGTTGTAATCGTATAGGCGGATGGGTCCATGCTGTTAATTGTTCCCAGGATTTGTGGAAAGAGCGTTCCTGTAATTGCTCCACCAACAGCCGCCGCCGCTCCGATCCCAACCAGAATTGCGACAGACCAATTCCCTACTTTGCGAAGTGGAGTCGCTTTGAATAACAAGAATATACTGGGGATGAATAACAGGATAGATAACAGCCGTTCTCCCTGATTTCCATTCAAGATGGGAATAATCAGACGTGGGATCAACACATTATTGATGGTTATTATGGCAACATATGCTGCGGAGACACCGATAAAGATATGGATTGCGAGACGGAAGAATGGATTGTCTCCCAATAAATAACTAAAGATCAGGATTGTAAATAAAAATCCCAGTGCAAGACCAACGAATTCTAGCAAGTTTTCCATTGTGATCTTTAATTAATCTCCAAATTTTCTCGACCTGTGGTGAGAAAATAATGACAATACACCATTTGCCAACCCGCCAATGAATATCGTCGCCACTGTGATGATAATGCCAATGTTAAATGGAAGCCAGACTGTATTCGCAAGATTTGGCTGGTTAAGGTGAGTTTCATAACTCATGCTGTCAATTATCCCTGAAACGTAACCAGAGAGAAGTTGGGGCGATGAACGGAAATATGGCTGAATCAACGGCTCCACCTGGGCGCTAACAACCATGTTAAGGGGCGTGTTAATAAGGATGTTTCCAACTTGCTCAATCCAGATTTTTGCGGTGTTTGGATCATCTGTGATAACCAGAATCATTTCAAAATCCGCGATTTTCTCCACATTCACGAGGGGAGGAGATCCCCAGGCGTTGCTTCCATCAAATGCAAGGGGAATGATTTTTTTAGGAGCGATAACAAAGCTTAATAAGCCAGCGGATTCACCAGGCAGATATCCCAAATTAATATACTGTTGGTTATGAGTGTAGTTGTGCCTCTCCTGGGTAGTGGACAGGAAATGTTCAGCCAATGCCGGGCCGGTGGGTTGCGTGGAAACGAACGATAGGTAGGCCCCCTTTTCCATGAGATGGTCAACAACACCGGCTGCTGCAGTGCGCAGTTCACCGGTAGCTGCGGGTTGATAATCAAAGGCTATTAAAACAGGTTCTCCGTTGTGCAGCCTTTCAATTTGATTGTAAAGTGCTCCCCAGCTGGAGATATTTATCTGGGCTTCTGATGGCAGTTGTACCTGAGAGGATCCACCAAATATTATTGGGCCTGCAGTAGACACAATTAAGATGATGGAAATCAACCAACGCAGGATTCTTTGGGTTTGAACGGGAGCGGTTTTCTGAATGGCTTTGACTTTCTTCTCTTCCCCCAAGAGCTTTTTTAGCAGATTTACATATTCTTGTTGTGTTTTTGTTACCGCTAAACCGAGTGGTTTCCTGGTTGCCTGATCTGGATCCAACGCTACCTCGGCTTCTGCTGGAAGCACGCTGGGGATTCCAGCCAATGGACCATAGTTTTCTATATATTCCTCATCCTCAGAAAGACCGGTAGCATCAGTGGATTCAACGACAGGCCGCATTGCTTCCACCCAACCTGGTAATTCGCCGGGAGTTATTTCATCCTCAATAAAGATGGTCTCTCCTTCTGATGCTGTTGTTAACCAGCTGGGAAGATCCTCTGTAAATAAGTCATCAAAAAAATCCTGTTCTTCAATTTGGAAAGGGTCAACGATTTGACTGGATTTTGAATCCGGACTAACACCGGCAAGAAATTGCAGTTCTTCCGGAATATCTTCAATATCTCCCGGAGATTTAATGTCATCGTCTGCAGCCCAGGAGGGGAATTTTTTGGATTGGACATGCTCTGCTTGGGGAATAGACGGTGCTTCTGGTTCCTTTTCCTGCTCGCCTGGGACCGGTTCTGCAGAGACAGGAGGTGCGACTTCTGTCTCGATCAGGTCCTTTTTTCGCAGGAATTCATTCAGCAACTCATCATCGTCATCCATATTAAGCCAGTCTGGTAATTCCTCTGAAGGCGAATCAGAATCCTCTGATTTCTTTTCTCCTTGATCCGCTCCTTTTCCTGAAACCGATAACCAATCTGGAAATGAAGAGTCATCGTCGACTTCTTCTCTGCTTTTATTTAATCTTTTTATGCGTTCCAGCCAGTCGGTCTGTGGTTTTTTTTGCACGGGAGGTGGTGGGGGTTCTTGGTCGTCTTCATCTGCTGTTGAGGGATCTTGCAGCATGTCCAGCCAACCTGAGTCTTCATTGAAACCAACTGGCTCCCCCTCTTCTCCATCATCCTTCAGAGAGTCATCCGGCAGAACTGGACCTCTCTCAGTTTCGTCTGAAGGGTAACTGGGCGTTCCGGGATCTATCTCTGGCTTTTCCGTGGAAGGAATAGGCGCTTCAGGGTCTTTTTCCTCCCAATCCAGTGAGAAATCAGGGAGCCCCGGATCGTGTTCGGCAGCGTCCCCCGAGAAATCAGGTATCACAGGATCTTTTTTATCATCATCCAGAGAGAAGTCGGGGAGTTCTGGAACTTGTTCGAGTTCATCTCTTAAGGAAAAGGATCGTTCGGGGTCCTTTTCTTCCTCATCCAGAGAGAAGTCAGGGAGTTCTGGAACTTGTTCAAGTTCATCTCTTAAGGAAAAAGATCGTTCGGGGTCCTGTTTATCACCATCCAGAGAGAAGTCGGGGAGTTCTGGAACTTGTTCGAGTTCATCTCTTAAGGAAAAGGATCGTTCGGGGTCTTTTTCTTCATCATCTAGAGAGAAATCAGGGAACTCAGGAACTTGTTCAAGTTCATCTCTTAGGGAAAAAGATGGTTCGGGGTCCTTTTCATCACGATCCAGAGAGAAGTCGAACAGCTCCCGATCTACTAAATCATCTTCCAGGGATTCTGTTGGTTGGAGGGTGTCATTCTGGAGACTTTCTTCGGGAGGGAGTAAGCTGTCCCGCAAGGATGGACCGGTGGATTCCAATAGACTTCCGCAAAACTCACAATATTCCTGATCGTCCGGATTTGGTCTTCCGCAAGTAGTGCAGAGGATATCAGTCATCATTAGCCCCCATACGGACGGTCTGTGCCCATCAGGATTCTGATCCCGGTAGCAATTGTCCCCAGTGCGATACCCAGCAGTAAACCTCGTGCTCCGCCCAGTGCTGGTACACGAACAATCCAATCACGAATGACTTGAAGGAAAGGAAGAGTTGCTGCCGGAATGGAAAACGAGCCGAGCAGTACCAGGAGAATTACAAAAAAGAAGATGATCGAGAAAAGATCCATCCTCTTTCTCAGGATATTAGCTGCGGCATATGTCAGACTGACGGCGGTTACCGCTAATAAGCTGGTTTCGATTGGCAGTTGGATGTTAGTAAAGACCCAATTTATCATCTGAAAATTGGGTCGTCCAACCGTGTAAGTCTGGACCATTTCAATTATGCCTACAATAAAAGTGACCAGCAAGGCAATGACCAGGATTAGACTGTATCCGCTGTTTTCGCTTTCAGCCCCCATCTTTTTTAAATGGACTGTAAGTAAGTTAATGATACCCACCAAAAGGGCAACCGCGGCTAATACCAACCCCGTTCGTAATAATATGAAACGAATATCGGTGATAGATGGGATAAAGTAACCAGCAAGGACGATTATCCCCACTCCGATGGCAATCGCTACTGAGACAGGTGCATTAAATTTAATATTCACATTGAACCTGCCAGGATATCTTCAAGGAACGTGTTAATCCCCAGGAAATTTAATAATACACTTCCCAGTATTATAAATATGATAATCCATCGGAACACATCTTGAGTAGAAATGCTGGCCCGATGGACTTTTCCTGCCCCAAGATATGCGCCTCCAGCGAATAATTCTTCTCCGATCAGAGGATCTGAGGCTGAGGCATACATTATTGCCTGAGCGGGGAGCTGGGCAGTACCGGCGATCGTTGGGCTGCTCTGGCGTTCGCCTGCCGTAGTCAACCAGGTTACTTCACTGCCAAACCAACCAGTGTGAATATTGGCGGATACATTATTATCCCTGATTGTGGTGAGGGTTCCTGCTGCATAAGAAAATGGAGTCACTCCAACCAGTTCGCCGGAAGGATTTCTGCCCTGATCAGAGACACTGATAGCTTTTGAGGTCCCCCGAATGGTGTCTTGGGCCAGAATTGAAATTACTGCATTGCCAGTGGAAACGACCGGAGGATAATCACAAACGGATGATTTTTCTATGACTTGTTTTAGGATGCTCAATCCCGCCAGGGCAGAAGCGGATTCAGGGCTAGCTATACCCCCCCTCCCGAGCGAGATATGCAGCTGGGTTCCATCTTCGACAGCGATATTGATTTCCCGGATGATTTTATCGTAGGCAGGTATGGGACGGATGTTCTTTTCCTTCGATTCCTGGTTGATAATCGAAAAAAAGATTATCAAACCGAAGAAAAGTACAATAACCACAATCCCTGTGAAGCCTGTAGCTGACACAGTACTAACCTCCAACTACGCTGTTGGCTCGTAGGTCCTGAGAGCCTGGATGAATATTGCGGTTTCCGAAGGGTCCTCTAATATCTTGGCAAAGTCGCGGGACTGTTCATCTGAGACAAAAGGCGACAAGACTGGTTGGGTTAGATACACCAGTTGGGCGCCAAGTAGATTGATTGGACCTGAAGCTTCCAAAAAGGTTGCTGTAAGATTGTGGAGCCGCAATTTATGCAGCGTTTTGATCCAATTTTCCCTATTTTCTTGAATTATCATAGTTCAGAATTAGTATAGCATAGTTTCAATATTCAAGTGATAGCTGGCTCTCCAGAGGATATGACTTAAGATATCCAGCTTTGATTATTTCTTTTACTATACCCCCAAAGGATATTAAAGTATTGTATGATATAGAAGGAAAAACAAAAAGCGGCTTTAACGGAGGATTTTATGCAGCCTGATTTAACGAATCATATCTTGGAATTGGTGCGCTTAACGTCAACTGATTTGCCCCGGGACGTGGAGAAAAAACTCCGGGCTTCAAGGGATCAAGAGGATGAAAGTTCAGCTGCTCAAGGAGCGCTGGATACAATCCTAAAAAACGTCGATATGGCTCGCGAAAACTCGACTCCCATTTGCCAGGATACAGGGACGCCAATATTTTATGTCTCTTTCCCGGAAGGATGGAGCACAAGGAAACTTTCCTCACAAATAAAAGAGGCGGTGATTCAAGCGACGAATAAAGCCTATTTAAGGCCTAATTCAGTTAATACAGTAACCGGGAAGAATACCGGAGATAACAGCGGAGACGATCATTATCCATCCATTCACTTTCAGGAAGTTGAAGGAGATCAGCTGACCATTGACCTGATATTGAAGGGTGGCGGGTGTGAAAATGTCAGCACCCAATATAAATTACCGGATGTGTCGCTGTCAGCAGCCCGGGATCTTGATGGCGTGCGAAAAGTTGCCTTGGATGCTGTGACTAAAGCTCAGGGTAAAGGGTGTGCTCCCGGTGCGCTGGGGATCGCTATTGGTGGTGATCGTGGTTCTTCCTATGCAGCTTCAAAAGAGGCTTTGTTCCGGCAGTTGGACGATGAAAATCCAGATCCTTCGCTGGCAGACCTCGAGGATAAGATCACCCAACAAGCCAACACGCTGGATATTGGACCCATGGGCTTCCACGGGAAAACCACTGTTCTGGGCACAAAAGCAAAAAACCTCCACCGTCTTCCTGCCTGTTATTTTGTATCCATCTCTTACATGTGCTGGGCTTTCAGACGGCGGCGGATGGTTTACCAAAATAAAGAAGCTCAATATCAATAAGTCATTTCAATAACAAATGGAAACAACCAGGCATAATGAATATCATTTTGCCTGGTTTTTTTATGCCCGAGAAGAACCGTATCCGGGGATTAATGACCGGGTTAAATCATACAATGGAAAACCGGTAAGTACTCTAAAGGAGAGACTCCTATGCAGAACGCGGTGACAAGCGAAAAAATAAATTCTAGAAAGCGTTGGTTTTGGTATCTGTATGATGTAGGCAATTCGGCTTACGCCGCCGTGGTCATTTTGGCTATCTATGCGGCATATTTTAAAGGTGTAGTTGTTGGTGGGGCTGAGGGGTCCCGTTTATGGGGTGTGTCGGTTGGAATTGCCATGCTCGTGGTTGCTGTGATTTCACCTGTGCTTGGGGTAATTGCTGATCATACCGGCCGGAAGAAACAATTCTTAATGTACTTTACTGCCCTGGCAGTCGGATCTACGGCATTATTGTATTTTGTCCAGAAGGGTGATGTAGTATTGGGCATGGTTCTATTTATCCTGGCTGAAATTGGCTACCGCGGGGGACAGGTATTTTATAATTCCTTACTTCCAGAAGTGGCAGATCAGGATGAAATCGGCAGAGTATCAGGCTATGGATGGGCAATTGGCTTGCTGGGCGGGATTGTATGTCTGCTGGTCGTTCTGGCTCTGGTAACCCTAATCGAAGGGACCTGGATAGTCCGCTTTTCTTTGGTAATTACAGCAATCTACTTCGCAATTTTTGCCACCCCACTCTTTGTATGGTTTCAAGAAAAAGACGGGAATAAAAACCTCGCCCCGGGTGAAAATATCTTTTCTGTAGCATTTAAGAAACTCAGGCACACGATTCAATCTGTCAAGGACCACAGGGAGTTTGTGAGGTACATCATCGCTTTTCTGATCTACAATGACGGAATATTAATGGCGATTAATTTTGCAGCCATTTTTGGGGCGGTAATGTTTGGCCTGGATCAACAGCAAATTATTTTGTTTATGATCCTGATTCAGTTTACCAGCGTTATTGGAGCTTATATTTCGGGTTGGATTGCTGACAGGAGAAGCGGGAAGGTATCCCTGATTATCTTTTTGATCATGATGATTGGATCGGTTGTTGGTTTGTTTGTTGTGGAATCGGTAGCTGGTTTTTATATTATTGGAGGTGTTGCAGGACTAGCGCTGTCCTCAGTCCAGGCTGTAAGCAGAGCGATGGTTGGCGCCTTAAGTCCCCCTGGACGCAGCGCTGAATTTTACGGTTTTTTTGCTGTTGCAGGCCGAACATCATCTTTCATCGGTCCAACAATTTACGGGATAGTGGCAGCAGAAGCGGCTTATTTCTTTGAAGCCCAGGGTGATCAAGCCTCCTTCCTGTGGTTCAAATTATTGGAAGGCGGTGCGCCATTTGCTGAACAGCTGGGACAGCGGGTGGCAATCCTGCCGGTGATAATATTCCTGGTAGCGGGTTTGTTGATATTGCTGCAAGTAGACGAAAAAAGTGCCCGGGAGAGGGTTGCGGTAACTCCTTAAAGCTAAATCAGGTAACCTTTAGCTGCTGCTTGGAATACTCTTTGTAGATTCCTTCTTCCAGGATGGTTTTAATCCGGTTCAGCGCCCGATGAATATCTGAATAGGAAGTATAGAGGGGGGTGATACCCAGGCGGATATTGTCTGGCGCACGAAAGTCAGGAATAACACGGATGGTCCCTTCACCCTCGATGGGATCAATCAGTGCCCGGCAGATCCGGTATGCTTCAGAATGCCTCAGGGAAACGTGAGAACCTCGCCGGGTAGAGTCAAGAGGTGACCCTAATTGAAATCCATGGGGGAGCAGCCACTCTTGAGCAAGAAAAATCAAATATTCCGTTTGTTGAATGCTCTTTTCTCGAAGGCCATCCATGCCAGCTTCCAGGAGAATATCGAGAGCAGGTTCAATGCCTGCCATGGATAGAATATGGGGGGTGCTGATCTGAAATCGATTGATTCCTTCTGTTGGAGTGAAATCAAGATTAAACGCAAACGGAGATACATCAGCGAACCAGCCCCAGATTGGAGGAATTAAGTGATTTTGAAGTTCTTTTCGTACATACAGGAACGCTGGTGACCCCGGTCCTCCATTCAGGTATTTATAGGTACAGCCTACCGCCAGGTCTACCCCCCACTCATTCATTTGTAGAGGAACAGCACCTACAGAATGGGATAAATCCCATAGAGCAAGAGCTCCTTTTTGATGGGCTAGCGCAGTTACATCCTCCATATCGTATGTGTAAGCACTTTTAAACGCAACGTGGGTAAGGGCTACCAGGGCGGTATCTTCATTAATCGCTTCATGGATCCTTTGATCGCTGATGGTGATTGAATCATCCGATTGGAGCAATTCTAATGTATGCCGTTTCCCTAACAGGTCAATTACACCCTGGAAAACATATAAATCCGATGGAAAATTGAATTCATCACTAAGAAGGGTTGATTTTCCCCCCTGGTACTTTAATGCGGCAGCTGTTAATTTAAATAAATTTACCGAAGTAGTGTCACATACCAGGACCTCGTAAGGTTCTGCGCCAATTAATTCAGCCAATTTTGATCCCAGGTGGAGTGGTTTTTCAAACCAGCCTTTGTTCCAGCTATTGATGAGATCTTTCCCCCACTGATTTTCAATGACATCCTGGATATGGGGGATTGTCGCCTGAGGTAATCTACCCAGTGAGTTGCCGTCAAGGTAAATCAGATCGGGATCGTCTATTACAAAACGATCCCGGAAACCGGCCAGCGAATCCTGGTTATCAAGATGCCTGGCATAAGAGTCTTCAGTAGATTTCTTCATGGACGAATCCCTCTTTCAAGAATTTTAGTGATCACCAATCCTTGGCGAAAAATATATTAAGTACCGGATCAATAAAAAATTCACCGATAACTCATGCGTAGCGCCAGATGTTTGCAAACCAATCTCAGCGAGAAGTGAAGGAACCTTGGGCTTCTCTCCTGGAGATGGGAGTGATAACCAGTGTTCTTCAATCTGCGAAATGTGAATAGCGGCCTTCTTCCAGACGGATTTTACCTTCTTCTAATAGATCGTCGGGAATGACTTTAAAGGTCTCCCCTGAACTGGGGTCTTGGGGTGTGCGGGAAGCATCTCCATTTTTAATGGAAGATACTGCTTCAGCCATCAATTCTCCTGCCAGGATAGCAATGCGATGATTAATGCTTTCATAGGTATCATGGCGATAGACTGGAAGTTGTCTTGAGACAATAATATCCCCGGTATCAATACCTGGCTCTACAAAGTGTACGGTAGCACCTTGCGGCATATCTTTGTATAATGCCCAACCTACTGAAGCTGACCCGCGCAGCCAGGGAAGTAAGCCTGGATGTGAATTGACTGTCGATTGGCGCGGCAATTCAAGGATTTTTGGCTTAATGATGCGCGTTCCGCCCAATACTAGCAGGTCAGGTATATCGGCTTCGAGCAATTCTTTGCAGGTGTCATCGTTATGATTGGACACATAATATGCCGGTATCTTCCTCCCAGAGATCAATTGCGTCAGACGCGGTGGCACTGGCTGATTTGCAATGCGCATCAGGAATTTTTCGCGCTCAACATCTCCCACCATTGACACCTCTTGGATGATCATACGGGGTACCAAGTCGTTTTCTAGGAGTATTCGCAGCATCTCTCGTCCATAGGGATGTTCTTCTAAGACAAGAAAAGCAAAGTGAAGGGACATGACGAATTACCTCTCTATTAACAGGAAAATCCAGTTTTAAGCGATCAGATTACCTTGATAAACCGCCGCTTTCCAACCTGCAGGACACCTTTACCTGGAAATTCAGCGTGGGGATCAGCCAGTTTATTATCATTCAGGCTCACGGCGTTCTGCTGGATCAAACGTTTTGCCTGACTGCGGCTGTTCGTAATTCCGCTGTCTTCCAGGACATCCAGGACAGTTTGCCCGGATTGTAGTTGATACTCTGCCATCTTTTCCGGTTGACCCTGCTGCTGAAAAACGCGTACAAACTCAGCTTCTGCTTCCTCAGCTTCTGATTGCCCGTGGTAGATAGAGACGATTTCCTGGGCCAGCTTCATTTTTGCTTCCTTGGGATGCAGATCACCTTGCGCTAATGACGATTCCATCTGGTTTATTTCTTCCGGTGTCCAGCGGGTAACTAAGCGGGCGAAAATCCCCATGGCTTTGTCTGGGATGCTCATTACCTTTCCGTACATGTCTTTGGGATCTCCAGAGATGGGGATGTGGTTACCAAGAGATTTGCTCATCCTGATTTCGCCATCGGTTCCGGGGAGAATGGACATGGTGATGCCGATATTGGGTTTTTTTCCCAGGGCGGTCATTAACTTCCGGGCTGCGGTGACAATATTAAACAGCTGATCACTGCCGCCAACTTGTACGTCTGCATCGAGCATATAAGCATCATAACCCTGCATCAGGGCATAAAAGCACTCGTGCAGGTAGATGGCATCGTTATTACCAAATCTTTTCGCAAAGTTGTCCCTGTTGAGATACTGCTGAATGGTGAAGTTTGCACTTAAGTTGATCAGGTCTTCAAATGTCAATTGGGAAAGCCATTCCGCATTATGCTTGATAGTGATCTTTTTTGGATCCAGTACTTTATAGGCTTGTTCCGCATATGTATTTGCGTTTTGGGCGATTTGTTCCGGAGACAATCGGGGACGAAGTTTATCTTTATCTGAGGGATCACCAACCAGGGTTGTGAAATCGCCGATGAGGAATATTACATCGTGTCCCAATTCCTGGAATTGCCGCAGTTTGCGCATGGTTACCGTGTGACCGAGGTGCAGATCAGGAGCGGTGGGATCATATCCGCAGTACACTCGAAGAGGACGTTTTTCTTTTTCAGCTAGAATCAGCCGGTCCTTGAGTTCATCGGACATGGCCTGCTTAAGCTGTTCATCCCCATAATCCGCGCCCTGCATCAGGTATGCTACTTGTTCATCTATGGTCATCTTTTTTTCAATTGACATGGTGTTCTCCACTTTAATCCTGGTCTATAAATAATAACACGCCCCCGGTAGGGAGGGCGTGTAAAGAAGCGCTGTGTTCACAAAAAACAACGCTTCTATGGTACAGAATAATAGGAAAAGGATATCCTAAAGGGTAGTGGGCTCATTTTATGTTAGTTGGTTTACCTGCCCAATGAAATATTAATGTTCTATAGATTATAACTGAAGAATGCCAGAGCTAGAAACTGTTTCCTTCAGGAAACAGTTTCCAGAACCTGATCTTATTTCTTCACCTTTAATCCAAGGGTGGCCTCTTCTCCTTCAAAGGTAGCGGTCCCGGTGAACATGCCTGCTTCCGGATCACTTTCATTCATCTCCACCGCCAGAGTCTCCTCCATGATGTAGTCACGATGGGTTTCGATAGCTTGTTTTAGTAAGGGCGACGCTGTGTAAACCAGGTTAATCCGATCGGATATATCAAAATCAGCTTGTTTCCGGAAGTCCTGGATCCGCCGGATGATTTCCCGCGCGAGGCCTTCATCCCGCAGGTCAGGTGTGATTTCAGTCTCAATGGCAACAGTCAGTAGTTTGCTGTCTACAGTGGATAGACCTTGTGCTGCTTCCGTGCGAATGAAAACTTCTTCAGGCATAAGCAGGATTTGTTTGCCTTCCAGATCAAGAGGAATATTTTTTCCCTCGTTCACAAGCCCTGATATCTCATCCGGATCCTTTTCAGACAAAGCAGCTTGAATCTTCGGGAAATCCGCCCCGTATTTTGGTCCCAAGGCCCGGTTGTCGGGAAGAATTTTGTAGGACAGGAGGGATTCCGCATCCTGAACAAATGCCAAATCCTTGACATTTAACTCATCCTGGACGATTTCAATTAATTCTTCATCGAGCTCAGCCCGGCCTTCTTTCACGTGTACCAGCACCTGCGCCAGGGGTTGACGGACTTTGATTCCCACGTTGCTGCGGGCACTTAATCCCTGGCTGGCCGTCTCACGAGCCAACCTCATTTGGTCTATTAATTTCTGGTTTATGGCACTTTGATCCACTTCCGGCCAGAGGGTATGGTGGATACTCTGGTGAGCATCTGAAAAAACTGACCGAACCAGGTTCTGGTAGATTTGTTCGGTGAGGAATGGAATCACTGGTGCCAGGGCCCGGCTCATTTTAACCAGGACGTGCCAGAGTGTTTCATAGGCTGTGTTTTTATCCTGATCAGTTTCGGTTTTCCAGTACCGTCTCCGGGAGCGGCGGACATACCAGTTGCTCAGATCATCCAAGAGGGATTCAAAATCCTGGGTAGCGTTAAAAGCGTTTGAGTTGTCCAAATCGGCAGTGACCTGCTGTACGGCTTGGTTTAAACGACCCAGGATCCAGCGATCCAATGGGTTTTGACTCGCCGGGGTAGGTCCTTCCGGGAAATCAGGGTTAAAGTCTTTGATGTCGGGTGACCAGCCGTCAATCTCAGCGTAGGTTGTGAAGAAGGAGTAGACATTCCAGAAAGGAATAATAAACCGGCGCCGGGTTTCCTCTGCCCGGTGGTAACCAAATAACAGGTTATTCTCCGGTTTGTGGGCACAGTACAGCCAGCGCATTACATCCACGCCCATTTTGTCGGCAGCTTCGTTGAATTCGATTGAGTTTCCCCAGGATTTATGCATTTCCCTTCCATCTTCTGCTAGAAGGCTGGCATAACTGAAGTTTTCCAGGAAAGGAGGGGAGTTATCCAGCACCGTTGCCATGGCGAGCAGGCTGTAGAACCAATTCCGGAATTGGCCCGGGAAGGATTCACTGATCCAGTGAGCGGGATACCATTTCTCCCAGAATGCCGGATCGGTTCGGTAGCTCAGTGTGGAAAATGGCACGATTCCAGCATCCAGCCAGGGATTTCCCACATCTGGAATGCGCGTCATTTTGCCGCCGCATTTATCACAGGATAATAAGACCTGATCGATATAAGGGCGGTGAGGGGTATGTCCTTTCAGGGCTTCAAATCCTTCCACGGCTCTTTCTTCCAATTCCAGTTCATCGCCAATAACATGGAAATGATCACAATCCTCACAAATCCAGATCGGCAAAGCCAATCCCCAGTAGCGTTTTTTAGAAATCATCCAGTCGTGCATGTTGCGCAGCCAATCCTGTTCGCGAGCATAACCAAATTCGGGGATCCAGCGGATTTGATCCACGACGTCCATAATCTGGTAGCGCAGACTGGATTCTTTTTCCTTGGCAGTGAGCTGGTCCCGGGATTTTTCGTAATTTTCACCCATGCTAATGAACCATTCATCCACCAACCGGAATACGAGTTCGGTTTTACATCGCCAGCAAGTGGGATACCGGTGCGTATAAGGTTCCACATGGTAGAGAATGCCTTTCTTCTCCAGGTTCTCAAAGATCTCATCATTCACTTCAGAGACATGTTTGCCGGTAAGCCAATCAAAACCATCGATAAAATTACCTTCTTCTGTTAACGGGGCAATTCGGGGGAGGGTATTTTCAAACGAGAGCTGAAAGTCTTCAGCACCACAGCCCGGCGCAATATGGACGATTCCGGTGCCTTCTTCTTCTCCAACTTCATCCCACAAGATCACCTGGTGAGCCTCCCTGGCGGATTGTTGGATCCCTTCCCGGAGTTCTTTTAATTCCGTTACTCCGCCAGCTGATTGGGCTGCAGGAAGATCATCAAATGGACCGTCATAGGTCCACCCAACCATATCCTTGCCAATGATCTCGTCCAGGACTTTGTACTCACCTCGCAGCATTGCCAGGGTGCCTTTCGATAGATAAAGGATGTGATCCTGTTCTCCCGTTAAGGAGGGCAGCTTAACCTGAACTTTTAGGTAGGTCAGCTCAGGACCAACCGCAGCAGCGACATTTGAAGTTAAGGTCCAGGGGGTTGTAGTCCAAATCAGCAGGGATTCCCCCGGTCGATCTCGAAGCGGAAATCTCAAGGTCACTGAACGGTGAGTGAGCTCCGCGTAACCATCGGTGACGATTTCATGTTGGCTGATTGCTGTTGCGCAGCGTGGACACCAGGGCATAACATCAGCGCCCCGGTAAAGCCACCCATTCTCCCAGTTCTTTTTCAGAAACTTCCAAATCATGTAGTTGTTTTCATTGGAGAAGGTGAAGTAACTGCCCCCGAGCTCCTGGAGTCCCAACCGCCCAACAATCCGCTCCACAGTATCAGTGACGGGGCCCTTGGATCCGGGAACAGTGATTTCCTGTAAAGGATCCTCCAGTAATTTTTCCGCCAATTCCCGCAGGAAATCCGGCTGGTTCCAGTCCATCCAATACCCCAGGCGGATACTTTGTTCTGTTTGCACAGCGGCATACTGCAGAACCCGGGCTTTACATTCCCGGACAAATTTCGCCAGCCCATATTGTTCGATATCTTTTTTGGATTTGAACCCTTTTTCCTTTTCAACTTCCACTTCCACCCACAACCCCTGGCAGTCAAACCCGTTTTGATACCTGAGCTCATGGCCTTTCATGGTCCAATACCGGTTAAAGAGATCTTTGTAGGTCCTCCCCCAACCGTGATGGACTCCCATGGGATTATTGGCAGTTATCGGGCCATCGATGAATGACCAGTAAGGTTTTCCTTTATGAAGGGATCTTAAGGTTTTAAAAGCATCTATTTCATCCCAATATTTTAGTGTTTGATGCTCAAGTTGGATAAAGTCGACTTCATTGGGCGCTTTTTTGATAACCATCCTGCCTCCTGAATAAAAAAACTCTCATCCCACTCGGGACGAGAGTAAAAACTCACGTGGTACCACCCGGATTCCCGCTGGATAGCGGGCGCTCGGCGAGGACTCTCTGCACACGGTGCTGATTTAGTCAGCCAAATCTGCGATTCAGCCTCGCACCCTGGTAACGGGGGTGAATCCGGATCCCTTAATGGCCATTGGCGTTCAGTTCACAGCTCCGAAAGGATTTTCAGACTGTCGTTCTGGCCCGGCTTCCACCACTTCCGGGTTCGCTGGCAGATTAAAACAGCCTTACTCGTTTTCATCCTTGCTTTTTTGAGGTATGTTGGGCTGATTATGCCATAAATAAAGAAGCCGGTCAACAGTGAAGGATTATCCACTATAAGAAATGGAACCTAGAATTAGGTGGTTATCCCTTCCAGAGAAGGGGAAGGGTTCTCTCCGTTTACGGCAGCAAAATTATCTGCGGCGTGCAAGTGTAAACCGGCGAAGATACAGGCTGATAAAAGCATACTGATCCCACAGGCATACCAAACCCAATTTGGATTGTAATTATCCATAACCAAACCAGCTGCCAGGGGTCCTACAGCTGTAGGTATTGTCCACGAAAATTCAAATACTGCCATATACCTCCCGCGCATATGTTCCGGGGATAATTTGGCGACAATTGCCTGTCCGGTTGGTGTGACCAGCATTTCCGCTATGGTGATGATCACCATGGCGGTGATAAAGAGCCAGAATGCTGACACGTATCCATACATGGAGAAACCCACAGCATAAATCACCATACCCCAGGCCATAATTTTCATAGGTTGGAATCGCTTAATTAGCCGGGTAATCCAGAATTGGAGCAATACCACCATGCTGGCATTTATGCTCAGAAGAATTCCATATCCCTGGTCCGGCACACCGTGTTCATTTCGAAGGAAGACTGGCAGGGTGGAGTTCAATTGCATGTAGGCCAGGACCATCAGCAGGGAACCAAAAACAAAGAACATATACAACCGGTCTTTGGTGACTCTTAGATATCCAGAAAGAGTTTCCAGGAAAGTTTCATCAGGTTCCCTGTGCCCGCTGGTTTCGGGCATGATTTCAGGCTTGGTTTCTGGAACTAATAAAAAGATGATCACTGCAGTGATTGAACTGGTGATGACATCCATCATAAATAACGATGTATAGGATCTGGCAGCCAGCAAACCGCCGATTGCCGGACCGATTGCGGCTGCCAGGTTAACAACCACTCGCAAGATGCCATACCCATCAGCCCGTTTGTCTTCCGGCAGCACATCAGCGATCATAGCCTGGCGAGCCGGACCGGCCATATTTCCGAACAATCCAACAATCACTCCTGCAAAGTAAATAAAGTTGAGGCTCGGAGCAAACGCAAACAGTAAAGAGCTGGCGGCGCTGATAACCAATCCAAAAATAATAATGACTTTCCGTCCAAACTTATCCGTCAGTGCTCCTCCTATCAGGCTGCCTAAAACACCGGTTATTGCGAAAATAGAAAACAATAGGCCAACCTCAGTCATGCCGACTTGGTATTTGGAGGTGATATACAACCCAAAAAAGGGGAAAATCAGCCATGAGCCCAATTGATCGATGAGCGTACCGAGGATAATTAACCAGAATGTCCGCGGGTATTCCTGGTAGATAGCGGTCAACTTGTTTTTCATTTTTCTCCCGAGTAGAAATTTATCCTGATTTATAATTACAGGCCAAATTGTAGCATAAAAATTAATTATGTCAATAATTAACTTAGAAATATTAATATTTAACTAGATTAACTCAATTTTCTAATAGGAAAATTCAATAAAGAGGTACAAGTATTGGAAATACTGCCAGGGATTCGTTGCTTCATGTATAGAACTGGGCCTTGACAAAATTTTAGATTAGTCTAAAATATGTATTTGAGTAACAAAAATCGGAGCAGTGATGAGAAGAAAGTGTTCAGATACGGTAGAAGATTATTTAAAAGTGATTTACAAATTATCTGTCGAAAACGAGCGGGTGAGTACCGGTCAGATTGCTGACGCTCTGGTCGTGAGTCCGGCTTCAGTTACGGATATGGTCCAGCGTCTTGCCAATGAAGATCCGCCGCTGCTGGATTACCGGAAGCACCAGGGAGTGGAATTAACAGAAGAGGGGCAAAACGTGGCTCTGGAAATTCTCCGCCATCATCGACTTCTTGAACTCTTTCTCCATGAAATTCTGGGTTATTCCTGGGATCAAGTACATGCGGAAGCAGATCGTTTGGAGCATGTTATTTCGGAGGATTTTGAGGAGAGGGTAGCTGCTGTCCTGGGTAATCCCCAGCGCGGTTTGCACGGTGAACCCATTCCAACCAAGAATCTGGAAATGCCTGATCATAATACATCCTACCTACATGATATGCGCCCAGATCAGCACGGGATAGTTCATTCTGTCAATGATGATGATCCGGGTTTCCTGCGATACCTGGAGGCACAGGGATTGGTTCCCGGGGCAGAATTCGCAGTGGTAGATTTTTCCCCCTATGATAACAATCTCCGAATACGAGTGGCAGGGAAGGAAAAGGAAATTGTCCTGGGGCCGAGCGTCACAGCCCAGGTTCAGGTGGAATCCAAGGATGGGTAGACCTGAAAGCTGTTAATTTTATGAAATGGTTTTATATTGAGTACTTATCGGGAGAACTTGTTATTAAAACTTTTAGAGGAGTTTGTACATGGTTAATCCACTGATCGCTTTATCAATAGGTATTGGAATAATCGTATTGTCTGGGTGGTTGTTTTGGCCGGAAACGGGATTCGTCTGGCAAATACAGAAACGCCGGGAATTGACTGAGAAAGTGTTAATTGAAGATACTTTGAAATATATCTTTAAATGTGAACGGAATCAAAAAACAGCCACACTGGAAAGCCTGGCCGGAGCGCTTTCGGCCAGCCCGGGAAAAATTTCTGAAATCCTTATTATCACTCAGGCCAGGGGACTGCTGGAAATGAGTGGTAATCGGTTTAACCTTACAGAGGCTGGCAGAAATACAGCCATCCAGATTGTTCGGGCACACCGTTTATGGGAAAGATACCTGGCAGATGCAACCGGTTTTGAGGAGGAAGATTGGCATCAGCAAGCTGAGAGACTGGAACACAAATTATCCGTGGAAGAAACCGATCGTTTGTCGGCCAGCCTGGGACATCCCACACATGACCCTCACGGGGATCCAATCCCGACCTCGAAGGGAGATTTGATATCCCATGGCGGATTGCCTCTATCTGATTTGCCGGTTCAAACCTTAGCCAGGGTTGTACACATCGAAGATGAGCCGGATGTGATTTATGCCCAAATCGTTGCCGAAGATCTCCACCCCGGAATGTTGGTGGAGATAGATGAGATCACCCCTGACCGGATTCGTTTCTGGTGTGATAATCAGGAACATGTCCTTGCCCCAATCGTGGCTGCAAATATCTCCGTGATCCCGTTAATTGAAGAGAACCATGATCAACTTATCCAGGGAGTTCCCCTGGATACACTCCAGGTGGGGCAAAAGGGAACTGTGACAGGGATTTCCTCACTGAGTAGAGGTGTAGAACGCCGGCGGTTATTTGATCTGGGGATTATCCCTGGTACGGAAATTGGCGTCGAATTGGTCAATCCAGGTGGGGATCCCACAGCTTATCGCATCAGGGGGACAGTGATTGCATTAAGAAGCTCACAAGCCAGACTGATAAAAGTTGATCCAAAAACCGAAGGAAAGCAGGCTATTTAATTCCCGAAGCAATTGAGCCCTCGGGAAAGGATTAGGAATACAGATGGAAAAAGAACTGAAAAGAAAATCACAGGATGAGATTAGTGAATCCCAAGCCCAGGCGGGTTGTGCTTCCTGCCCAGTACATCATGCAGCCAACCTGAAAAAGCTGGGCGTTGATATGGAAAACTGGGATTTTGTTGTAGCCCTGGCCGGCAACCCCAATACCGGGAAAAGCACAGTCTTTAATGCGCTGACTGGACTTCGCCAGCATACCGGGAACTGGCCTGGAAAAACAGTTACCCGGGCTGAAGGAGGATTTGAATATGGGGAAAACAAATACAAGCTGGTTGATCTCCCGGGAACGTACTCCTTGTTAGCAACCAGTCTGGACGAAGAGATTGCCCGGGATTTTATTTTATTTGGACAGCCAGATGTGACTGTGGTAGTGGTTGATGCTACTCGATTGGAAAGGAATCTAAATCTGGTCCTTCAGGTGCTTGAGATTACCCATCGGGTTGTGATTAGTTTAAACCTGATGGACGAAGCTGATCGCCATCATCTTACTGTGGACCATCGACGTTTAGCGCGCGATCTCGGGGTCCCTGTAGTGCCCACCATTGCCCGATACGACGAAGGATTAGATGATTTACTGGCTACTATTGGCGAGGTTGCCTCCGGGAAGACACAGGCAGCGCCGTATCATGTCAAGTACAGCCATTCAAAATTGGATCAGGCCGTCTCCCAGCTTGTCACCCAGATCGAAGAGGTATTTCCTCAAGTACCCAACGCACGCTGGGTCGCTCTGCGCTTGCTGGATGGAGATGAAAAAATCATCAAAGCTGTGGAAAAAGGAGAACTGGGAGAACTGACCTATGTCGTTGAAGATCTGGATAATCTCGGGTTTGATACTGTGTCAAGAAAGAGTGGAATCAGGCAATAAACCCGAAGTCAGCCGCTGATATAGAGGCTTTATTGATAATAATTTATTGGATTTAGATCAGGTGACAATATGAATTCACATTATGAAAAAATACTCAAAACTGCTCAGGATCTTCGTTGGGAGATTGGGGGGGATTTTCATGAAAAAATTATGGAATCTCTTTATACGGATGCTTCCCGAATTGCAGACCGGGCAGTGACCCATCCCGGGGAAACTCCCCGTTTTGATTTGGACCGGACGGTAGATCGGCTGGTTACCAGCCGCATTTGGGGGTTTCCATTAATGCTGCTGTTGTTAACTGCAGTCTTCTGGTTGACAATAACCGGAGCAAATTTACCCTCAGGATTACTTTATTCTCTGCTGATTGATACTATCCACCCCTTTTTAAAAGGAGTTTTTACAAACCTTGGTATGCCCTGGTGGCTGAATGGTGTTCTACTGGATGGTGCATACTTGGCTACGGCCTGGGTAGTAAGTGTAATGCTTCCTCCGATGGCGATCTTTTTCCCTTTGTTCACTCTCCTGGAAGATTTTGGATACTTACCCCGAGTTGCTTTTAACCTGGACCATATTTTCAGGAAAGCCGGAGCACATGGCAAGCAGGCTTTGAGCATGACAATGGGATTTGGATGTAATGCTGCAGGAGTGATCTCCACCCGAATCATTGACAGTCCCAGGGAACGAATGATTGCCATCATCACCAATAATTTTGCTCTTTGCAATGGCCGTTGGCCTACACAGATCCTGATTGCCACGATATTTATCGGCACACTCGTTCCGGCTCACCTGGGCGGTTTAATTTCAGCCCTGGCTGTGGTCGGCATCGCGCTATTGGGAGTCCTATTAACCTTCCTGGTTTCCTGGGCATTATCCCGGACTGTGTTAAAAGGAGAAGTCTCCACGTTTAACCTTGAACTGCCTCCTTACCGGCCGCCGCGCATCTTGCAGACCCTGTACACTTCGGTAATTGATCGTACACTGGTGGTTCTCTGGCGGGCTGTTGTTTTTGCGCTCCCTGCGGGTGTTCTTCTCTGGATCTCGGCAAATGTCCTGATTGATGGAGTGAGTATTGTCGAATATTTAGTTAATTTCCTGAATCCCTTTGGTTTTCTGCTAGGACTTAATGGGGTGATTCTGGTGGCTTATATTGTAGCTATCCCAGCAAATGAAATTGTCATTCCTACAATTCTCATGCTAACAGTACTGGTCTCCGGGGTGACTGGGCTTGGGGAAGGTGCCGGAGTAATGTTTGAGCTTGAATCTGGCCTGGCGACACTTGATCTCCTGACCATGGGCGGATGGACTTTATTAACCGGTATAAACCTGATGTTATTCAGTTTGGTTCATAACCCCTGCAGCACTACTATCTTTACCATCTACAGAGAAACTGGCAGTGTAAAATGGACTACTGTTGCCACCTTACTCCCGGTTTTAATGGGATTTTTGATCACGTTCTTTACGGCTCAGATCTGGCGTATTTTCGCGGGGTGATGACTGCGGGTTCTCCTGCAAGATGAAATTTTCAGTATCTTGGGACAATGACTATGAATGATTATGCGATTACGATAGAAGGGTTGGAAAAATATTACGGGACATTTAAGGCGCTCCATGGTGTTTACCTTAAGGTTAACCGGGGGGAAATCCTTGGATTCCTGGGTCCGAATGGAGCCGGGAAAACAACCACTATCCGCTGCATCCTGGACCAGATTCGCCCGCAGAAAGGCATTATCCGAGTTTTTGGTGTGAATCCTCAAGCAAATCCGCGGGTAGTCCACGAACTAACCGGCTATCTTCCCGGTGAACTGCGTCTGGAAGATAATTTCCAGGTGGATCAACAGCTGCGGTATTTCAGTCAATTACGAGGAAATCAGCTCGAGTGGGCCTTCGTAAGAGAACTGGCTGAACGTTTAAACCTCGATTTAACCAGAACGATAAAGAATCTGTCCAGCGGCAACAAACAAAAAGTCGGAATTGTCCAGGCGTTAATGCATAAACCGGATTTGCTCTTACTGGATGAACCCACTTCAGGTCTTGATCCACTCATGCAGCAGGAAGTATACCGACTGCTGAGGGAAGCCCAGGCAGCTGGTGCAACAGTCTTTTTCTCGTCCCATATTATTAGCGAAGTTGAGGCGCTGGCAGAACGGGTAGCCATTATACGGGATGGTGTGATTATTGAGGAAGCTACACCCAATTTACTGACTGGAATGGCGATCAGGAGAGTAAAAATCCGTTTCCTGGAGCCTGTCGATCCGGCACCGTTGACTGAGATAGATGGCATCAAATTGGTCTCTACAAGAAATGGCCGGGAGATCATTGTCCAGGTAGAAGGGGATCTGGACCGGCTGATTAAAACCCTGGCCTCCTTCCCAGTGAAAGATCTTGAGACATCCTCTCACTCTCTGGAGGAAATCTTCCTGAAATATTATCGAACGGATCATGAGGAGAGCTGATTATGTTTGTGGAATTACGATATACCTTGCGTCGTTTCCGGGGACAGATCATCGGCTGGGGTTTAGGCCTGGCGCTATACAGCCTGATGATGGTTTCCATGTATGCAGATATTGCCCAGATTGACTTTGCTGGATACTTAGATGCTTTCCCTCAAGAAATGATGGCATTTTTTGGAGACAGCTTTGACGCAATCACTTCTCCCCATGGATATATGGACCTCTATTTCTTTAATTACATGACTGTTATTGTGGGAATCTTCGCTGTTGGAGCAGGAGCAAAACTGATTGTAAAAGACGAAGAAGACGGATTATTGGACCTCGTTCTCGCCTACCCAAAAAGCCGGTCAGCGTTATTCTGGGGAAGGGTGTCTGCCTACGTGGTTACCCTGGTGCTGATCATGCTTATCTCCTGGCTGAGCTGGGTAATTCCATCAGGAAGCTCAAGCATGGATCTCACTGCCTGGGAGATCCTGAGGCCTTTCTGGGGTTTAATAAGCCAGCTGCTTTTATTTGGGTCATTTGCCTTATTCCTAAGCATGATATTGCCTGCCTCCCGGTTAGCGAGCATGATCACAGGCGGATTATTGGTAGCGAATTATCTGGCTATTGGGCTGGCAAATATCAATCAGGATCTGGAAAAAATTGTTAAATTTACTCCTCTGCATATTTATCAAGGCGGTTATGCAATCCTGGGTATTGAGTGGGATTCAGTGGTAATTATCTTGGAAGGAGCAATCTTGTTCCTCCTTTTGGCCTGGTGGCGTTTTCTCCTGCGGGATTTACGGGTAGCGGGAGAAGGGGGTTGGAAATTAAAAGAGATCATATCTTTCCGAAAATTGTAGCCTAACCCGGTTATATGTCCGCTGAGATTACCTATATAAAAAAAAAGAAGCCGGAAAGGGCTTCTTTTTTATTCAATCTTAAGAGCTACGATTAATCTAAGGCATCGTATCCAGGACCATCGGTGAAGTAATCCTCATTCAACTGGATCGCTGGGGTGAGGTCGACAACTTCGCCCTCATCCAGAACACGGGTAGCCTTCAATACCCAGGTGGTTCCATTTACATCTTCTGATTCATGGACCTCATCGTACCCTTCGGTTCCGACCGGCATACTCATCCGCTCATCGCCGTTAGCTTCATACGCTGAGGGAACTTCATCTTCCATATAAATTGCGTCGTAGGGGCATTCAGGAACACAAGCACCGCAATCAATGCAGGTTTCAGGGTCGATGTAATATGAAGGCCATTCTTCCTGAGGTATTCCTGGAATTATGCACTCCACTGGGCAGACTTCCACGCAGCTGCCGTCGTGCATGCAGAAATTAGTGATAACATGGGTCATAAATCTCCTCCAAAATTTACTAATTTGATAGAGTATTCTATAAAAGCGTTTCCAGCTGCTGTATAATAAGCTCTCTAGGATCGAATTGTAGTCCCCGATTTTTTCTTTGTCAAGAAAGAACCCGGCCCAGGAAACTTTCTTTTTTGAAAAAGGTTACATTCTTCATGAAAAAGGACGCTATCCCTCCTGCAGCACCGTACTTGATTGTAGTCATTGGAATAGCTGCTGTTTCCACAGCTTCTCTGTTTATCCGCTATGCCCAGGATTATGCACCGTCAATTACCATTGCTGCCTTCAGAATGGCATTAGCGGCTCTTTTGCTCTTCCCCTATACCGTTATAAAACATAAAAAAGAGTTAAGATCCCTCTCCAGAACTGATCTCGGGTTAACGCTTTTGGCTGGTTTCTTTTTAGCCCTTCATTTTGCCACCTGGATCACCTCTCTTGAATATACATCTGTGGCCAGCTCCGTTGTCCTTGTTACCACAACCCCCCTTTGGGTCGCTCTTATGGCGCCCATCTTCCTGAGAGAAAAGACACCACGAATAGTAGTGGTGGGCATGATTGTGGCTCTTCTCGGCGGGGGCATAATCACAATCAGCGATTTATGTTCCTGGCTGCCCGAGGGGCTTAGCTGCCAGCCCGAATTTGGAAAGATTGGATCCAGCAGCCTTCTAGGGGATATACTGGCTGTTTTGGGCGCGATATTTGGAGCAGCTTATTTAATGATTGGCAGGCATCTCCGGCGCAAAGTGCATTTAACACCGTATATATTCCTGGTATACAGCGGGGCGGCGGTTTTTTTGGTTATCACCATGTTTTTTATAGTGGGGATTCCCCCGGTTTATCCAATCCGAGTCTATAGCTGGCTTGTGTTATTGGCTGTTGTACCTCAGCTTATGGGACACACCATATTCAACTGGTCACTGAAGTACCTGCCGGCAGGATATGTCTCTGTTACTCTGCTCGGTGAGCCAATCGGTTCTACATTTTTGGCTTACATTTTTCTAAATGAGAAGCCCCCAGCTACCAAAGTAATTGGTGCTATACTTATTTTAGCCGGTATAGGGCTGGCTTCATTTCACCAAAAATCTCAATCCGCTAATCACTCCCTTCAGGAGAACCAGTGACAAATAACCAGGATCCCCGTCACGTTAAAGATATACTGGATGCCCTGGCTCAGCAGAGTAAATCATTCCAGAGTATCTGGAATCGACTCAGGAAATACAGCTGGGATATTGGTGGTATTCTGCTGCTGGCTTTCTCTATCATGACTTTGATTGCTACCCTGTTTCCCGGCATTGTGGCTGGCTCTGCATTATTAAAATGGGCCAATGTCATCCGGTTGGGTTTAGGATGGGGCAGTATATTTGTAGTCATTTCCGGTATAGTTCTGGGCATTTGGATGTTAAAGAAACAGGCCGGGGACCCCTACTCGGTAATCTGGGTGAGGATCTTTGCCCTGGAAGGGGCTATTTTTTCCCTGATAGTTTTGTTTACGGTCATGGGAGGACATTCACTGACCCGGGCCCGGGAAGGTTTAGATGGGGGGCTGGTCGGTTGGGGATTGGTTGAAGCCCTGTCAAGCGTTATTGGCCTGGTTTGGACTGGAATTATTGCCTTTTTGGGTGCATTGATCGGTGGAGTAATCGGTTTGGGTTTTACAGACAAAGTCCGGCAGCAAATTAACCAAATCCAGGGTCAAACCAATCTGCCCAAGTTGGATACTATGGATCTGGATCAAGAACTCACACAAGAAAAAGACATCCCTGACAAAGAAGAACCTCGACCAGAGAAACGTAAGCAGCGAATTCCCCCGGAATTCCGAAAACAATTTAAGGTTGAAGCTGCGGAGGATAAACCATTAAAATTCCTTCCCCGGGATGAACATCTGCCCTCTTTGGATCTGCTGGCTTCTGGAAAAGCATTTCGTCCAAATCAACGGCATATCAACACCTCCGCGGGATTAATTGAAAAAACCCTGGCAGAATTTGGTATACCTTCCCAGGTTGTTGGTTTCCAGGTAGGTCCTACTGTGACCCAATTTGCGGTAAAACCGGGATATCTAAATGGAACCGACGATGAACCCGATGAAGAAAGAAAACGGGTCCGGGTATCCAGAATAACCTCCCTGAAAAAAGACTTGGCGCTTGCATTATCTGCCAAGCAGCTGCGCATTGAGGCACCTGTGCCCGGAAGGTCGTATATCGGGATTGAGGTACCCAATGAGAAGTCCTACCTGGTGCGTCTGCGGTCATTATTGGAGTCGGACGCATTTTATAAGCTGGATTCCCCCCTGGCAATTGCCCTGGGCAGCGATGTGTCCGGTGAACCTGTGGTTGCTGATTTAGCCAGTATGCCGCACTTGTTAATTGCGGGTACAACTGGGTCCGGAAAATCTGTCTGCATCAGTTCAATCACAACCTGTTTGGTGATGAATAATACGCCTGAACAGCTCAGGTTGGTGATGATTGATCCAAAAATGGTGGAGCTGGTCCGGTTTAACGGATTACCTCATTTATACGGTAAAGTAGAGACCAACCTGGAACGTATCCTGGGTGTGCTGCAGTGGGTGGTTGCGGAAATGGATAGGCGATACCAGGTGTTAGATGAAACGAGATCCCGGAATATTGATACCTACAATCGGAAAGTAAGTCGAAGGAAAGAATGGGAGTTACTACCCCGGATTGTAGTCCTGATTGATGAGCTGGCTGATTTGATGATGATGGCTCCTGCTCAAACAGAGTTCAGCCTTGTTCGGTTAGCCCAAATGGCAAGAGCGACAGGAATCCACCTGGTAGTTGCAACTCAAAGACCGAGTACAGACGTGGTTACAGGACTAATCAAGGCAAATTTCCCGGCCCGCATGTCTTTCGCGGTAGCTTCCTCGGTTGATTCCCGGGTCGTGCTGGACATGAATGGCGCGGAATCCCTCTTAGGGAACGGCGATATGCTGTTTTTATCACCGGAAGCCAACAGCCCTATTCGAGCTCAAGGCTGTATTGTCACTCCAGAAGAATTGGACCGAGTAATTAAAGACTGGCAGAAAATATCCGATTTTGAGCCAGAAGAGATCATTCCTCCACCCTGGGAAAACATACTCGTTGAACAAGAAGCACTGGATGATTATGATGACTTGATTAAAGATGCTTTTAGGATCGTCCGGGATTCTCGGAAAGCATCCACGTCTCTGATCCAGCGAAAACTGCGAATTGGATATCCCCGGGCAGCCAGATTAATGGACGAACTGTCTACACTGGGATATGTGGGCCCTTCCAAGGGAAGCGGTATTGAACGGGAAGTGTTTATTGCCCCAGATGAAGAATTTGGAGAAGAATACTAGCTGGGGGAGAATCAGCTAGTACCCCCCATTTATTCCAAGTAAAAGGAAAATGTATGCCTACAGGGTTTAATCTGGGACCAATCACCATTCATTATTATGGAATATTGATCATCCTTGGAATCATGGTTGCGATGGTTATCATTCACAAACAAGCGTTCACCAAGGGTGTAAGCACCGATTTCCTGATCGATGCCCTTCCCTGGATCTTTATTGGCGGTGTGATAGGAGCGAGAATATGGCATATTTTCACTCCACCCCAATCCATGGTTAATCATGGGATCACAACCAGGTATTATCTTACCCATCTTTTTGAGGCGCTTGCAATATGGAAGGGTGGAGTAGGAATTATTGGCGCAGTTCTGGGAGGAGTCGTCGCCTTAAGTATATTCGCCAAGATTAAAGGGGAAATGGCATCAACCTGGTTGGATATCATTGCCCCTGGACTTGCACTCGCCCAAGCGATCGGACGTTGGGGCAATTTTATTAATCAGGAAGTATACGGATTGCCTTCTGATCTGCCCTGGGCGATACCCATTGATCCTGGTCACCGGCTGCCGGAATACCAGAATGTGGCAACTTATCACCCATTATTTATCTATGAGTCGATCTGGAGTATTTTGAACATGATTCTTTTATTGTGGTTTAGTAGAAAATTTCTGGATCGATTAAAACCGGGTAACCTGTTCCTGATTTATCTGCTCTTTTATGGAGTGGGAAGAGTTGGATTGGAATTCTTGCGCTTGGATATCTCTGCCCTCTGCGGTATCAACATTAATCAAGTGTTCATGGCCGGGGTTGTAGTGGTCTCCGGAGCGCTGTTGATTATCCGTCAAAAAAACCAAACGAGTGGATCTCAAGAAGTATGATCATTACAAAAAATTTGACCAAATACTTTAAAGATATTTTAGCGGTTGACAGTGTGAACTTACATGTCGAGGCAGGCGAAGTCCTGGCACTCCTGGGCCCCAACGGAGCAGGAAAAACAACCACTGTCCGGATGCTTACCACGGTGCTTCGTCCTAGCAGCGGAACCGCCCAGGTAGCAGGGCACGACGTGATAACCGATGGAGACAAAGTAAGATCAGTTGTTGGTGTATTAACTGAAGATCATGGATTGTATGACAGAATGCATATCCAGGATTACCTGGATTTTTTTGGACAGATCTATGATATGCCTATTGATGTAAGAGCTGACAGGATTCAATATTTACTGGAAAAATTTGACCTGATGGAAGCTGTAAATCGGCAGATAGGCAAGTACTCCAAAGGGATGAGGCAGAAGCTGTCTTTAGCCCGCGCACTTCTTCATTCACCGCAGGTGTTATTGTTAGATGAACCCACTTCGGCAATGGATCCAGCCAGCGCCCGGTTGGTTAGAAACGCAATAAAATCTCTTAGGTCTGAAGATCGGGCGATTATCGTTTGTACTCATAATTTGGCTGAAGCTGAAGAGCTGGCGGATAAAATAGCCATTATCCGGGCTGGAAAGATCATTGCCAGTGGAACAGTTGCGCAATTGAAGGAGCAGTTATTAGGCCCTGCGGAATTTCAGATTCAATTTGCTGAGCCATTAAACAGCGGCATTTTACCGCTTCCAAAAGAGGTTGTGATTACTGAACAAGCAGAGAATTGGCTCCGGTACAAGGTAACCGCACCCGATGATACGAATCCTCAGGTGCTTCAAAAATTGGTATCAGCCGGATTCTTAATTGTCCGGGTGGAAGAGATCAAGCGCAGCCTGGAATCGGTTTATTTGCAGGCAGTTAACCATGTTCCCCAGGAGGAGATTAACCATGTGGATTAATCTTCAAAAGGCAATGATTATCACCCGGCGAGAAGTTAGGGATCAATTCCGTGATTGGAGAATTATCACACCGATTATTATATTGACGGTCTTTTTCCCTGCCTTGATGAATTTTACTGCCCAGCAGGCGGTTGATTTTGTCGCAAAATACGGCGCCGCGATCATTGCAGATCGCTTGATTCCATTTTTATTGATGGTGGTGGGGTTTTTCCCTATTTCCGTTTCTCTGGTTATTGCCCTGGAAAGTTTTGTGGGAGAGAAAGAAAGAAGAAGCATTGAACCGCTTCTCAGCAGTCCGTTAACGGATGTCCAGCTTTACCTGGGAAAATTAATGGCGGTGATGTTACCCCCGTTGATTGCCAGTTATCTGGGTATCAGTGTGTACCTGATTGGAGTTTATCGGCAAGTAGGTTGGATGCCGGAAACAACCCTCCTGATTCAGGTGATTGCCTTAACCACGGTTCAGTCTTTAGTGATGGTCAGCGGCGCAGTAATCGTATCCTCTCAAACCACCTCTGTCCGGGCAGCGAACCTTCTGGCGTCATTCATCATTATCCCTATGGCGCTGCTGCTGGTTGGAGAGAGCATGATCATGTTCTGGGCTCGATATCAAGTTCTGTGGTGGGCGATTTTTGGCCAGGCGATTGTTGCCTGGCTGTTGATACGAACCGGGATAACACATTTTAAGCGGGAAGAACTATTAGGTAGGGAGTTAGATACACTAAATTTCCATTGGGCTTGGCAGGTTTTTAAATCAGCTTTTATTGGTGAACCCGGATCATTTTGGAAATGGTGGCGGGTAAATGTCTGGGGCACACTAAAATCCCTGAAATTTCCATTACTGATAGCGTTATTTTTTCTTATTGTCGGGTCGTTGATAGGCAGCTCTCAAGCGGAGGTCTTTGTGATCCCGGCGGAATTACTGGATTGGGGAAATCTGGAACAAGGATTGGTTACAGGGATTGAAGAAATCGGTCCCATCCGGTTCTTTTCTGTCCAGGGCATCGGCATGATCTTTCTACAAAACCTGAGAGCAATCACGCTGGCCAGTTTATTGGGAATTTTTTCCTTTGGCGTGCTGGGTATTATTACCCTTATTCTCCCCTTCAGCATTATTGGATATTTCACCGCAGTTGCCAGCCAGACAGGATTATCACCTTGGACTTTTTTGCTGGGTTTTGTAGTTCCCCATGGAATCCTTGAGATACCTGCGATCATCCTTACCGGGGCTTTAATTATCCGCCTGGGATTAACCCTGGTCACTCCCAACCAGGAATATTCAATTGGAGAAGCCTGGATCAGAACCCTGGCAGATTGGACCAGAATCATTTTGTTGGTTGTGATTCCGCTGCTGCTGGTAGCCGCATTTTTAGAAGTGTATATTACTCCCCTGGTTGCGATAAAATTATTCAGTAATTAATTATTTGACAAGGCTGCTGTGACAAGGAGAGCAAGATGGCCAAACTAATATTCCTGGGAACGGCCAGCGCTGTCGCCTTTGAAGGGCACGAAAATACTTATCTGGTAATCCAGGGAGATCAATCGTCTGTCCTGGTGGATTGCGCATCCAATCCAATTCTCAGATTACGGAAAGCGGGGATCCATTTTGATGAGGTGTGTGACCTGGTGATCACGCACTTCCATGCGGATCATGTCTCAGGCCTTCCCAATTTACTCATGGATATGTGGATCTTAGGGAGGAAAAAAGAGTTCAAGATTTATGGATCTGAGCCGACAATATCCCGCGTGAAAAAGATGATGACTTTATTTGAATGGGATACTTGGCAAAATATGTACCAGGTTTCTTTTCATATCATCCCCGCGAAAGAATTAAATTTTGTAATAGAGAATTCAGACTTCAGGATATTATCATCCCCGGTGGATCACCTGATCCCTACCCTTGGCCTGCGGATTGAAAATATAAAAACCGGCCATGTCACTGCCTATTCCTGTGATACCAACCCCGATCCCCGGACTGTACGGCTGGCGGTAGATGCGGATATCTTGATTCATGAAGCAGCGGGGCCATACGAAGGACACTCTACTCCAGGTCAAGCTGGAGAAATTGCGTCCCGGGCTGGCGTTAATAAACTTTACCTGATTCATTATTCAATTTATGGTGATAAAACCGCCCAATCGATCACCCTGGAAGCAAAAAAAACCTTCCCCGGAGAGGTTATCCTGGCGGAAGATTTTATGGAAATTGAGTTGTCCAATTAATTGGATTTGAGTTACCAGCCATCAATAAAAGGTTCCCATTCCTGGTAAACGTTCAGGTATTTCCGGAAGAGATAAGCGGCTGATTCTGGCGGCTGCTGGGGCAATTTCCGCAATTTTAAGCCGGATTGTTTTAATGTAAGCCCCCCTTTTTGATGGTTACAGGCAGCGCAGGCAGTTACCAGATTTGACCAGGTGGATTCCCCTCCCAGGTGCTGAGGAAGGATATGATCCACAGTAAGGTTCCTGGCCTGTTGACCGCAGTACTGGCATCTATACTGGTCCCGTCTAAAAATTTCATGTTTATTTAATTTGACGCTGGGTCTTGGCCGTTTGATCACATGGTGTAAACGGATAACAGAAGGCTTTGGAAATGCCCTGGAGACTGTCCGGACTGTCCCCCGACCATCCATTACCAGGTTAGCTTTCCCAATCAGGATTAATCCCATTGCCCGGCGGGTTGAACAAATATTAATAGGCGCATAATTGCCATTTAAGACAAGAACTGGCTCATTCATCTTTTATTTACCTTCGAAGATTATAGCATGGTCTTTCCTCTCCCCTCAAGGATTTTTCATCTCTGTCACCAAAATCCAGTTAGTTTCAGGAGATTATGATTAGAGCCCACTACCCAAAGGAATTTTGGTACTAATGAATTTGTACGGTAAAATGGGATAGTTAACCCTGATTGGAGGAGATTTTGAAAAAATATCTCAAAGCATATGCTTTTTTATTGCCGATATCTATTTCGCTGGTTGCTTTGGACCAATGGACAAAAACCCTGGTCCGGACAAATTTATCATTTACTGAAGCGTGGATGCCCCTAGAATGGTTAGCCCCCTATTTTAGAGTTGTCAATTGGCACAATACTGGAGCCGCATTTGGTATTTTCCAGGGAATGAACGGTGTTTTTATGGTCCTGGCTTTATTTATCATCGCCATGATCATGTATTATTTTCCGATGATACCAACCGAAGATCTGTATTTCCGGCTCGCTTTGAGTTTGCAAATGGCGGGTGCGGCGGGAAACCTGCTTGACCGGTTATACCGTGGGTATGTTACAGACTTTATCTCTGTCGGAAAATTTCCTGTCTTTAATGTAGCGGATTCCTGTATCACAATGGGTGTGGTTGTACTGCTGGTGGGGATGTGGATTGAGGAGAGAAAACCTCAGGATGAGTGAAGCGCAAATTGTCCTTCATAATCAGAGTGAAAAAGAAATCCGGCTTGATAAATATTTAGCGGAAAATCTGGAAGAATATTCCCGCTCCTATATCCAGAAAATTATCTCTGAAGGAGGAGTATCTGTAGAAGGATTTCCAGTATATAAAAAATCGGAGATAATAAAACCGGGCGCGGAGGTGGAAATCCTGATCCCCCCCGCCGCTGAAACTACACTGATCCCTGAGGATATTCCCCTAAATATCGTATTTGAAAATGACGATTTGATAGTAGTTAATAAACCTGCCGGCATGGTTGTTCATCCTGCCCTGGGTCACCCGACAGGAACCTTGGTTCAGGCAATTCTGGGATATGCTCCCGAGATTGAGGGGGTTGGCGGGGTTAAAAGGCCCGGACTGGTACATCGTCTGGATCAGAATACATCAGGTGTGATCCTGGTGGCAAAAAATGACCGGGCACATCAATACCTTCAGGATCAATTCAGATCCCGAAGCGTGGATAAAATCTATCTGGCCCTGGTAGATGGTCGGCCACCAACGCCGCAAGGCAGAGTGGAAGTCGCTATCGGTCGGGATCCAAAATATCGCCAGAGAATGGCACCAGTCTTGGATCGAGATGGGAAGGAAGCAATTAGCGAGTATTTTACGCTGGAAGAATTTCCAGGGCACACCTATCTGAAAGTTTCCATCCTCACAGGAAGGACCCATCAGATCAGAATTCATTTGGCGTTTCTTGGCACACCAGTTGTCGGTGATATGATCTATGGGAGAAATAAACCCAGCATTAACATCCAGAGGCAATTTTTACATGCCTTTCAGATCTCAATTCAAATCCCAGGGGAAAAGGAAAAACAAACCTTTGAAGCACCCTTGGCAATTGAATTAACAGAGGTTTTGAATTCATTAAGAGGTAAATAGGAAAGGATCATGAAAATAATCGATCTCCGTTCAGACACAGTAACTAAACCTTCTCCTGAGATGCGGGAGGTGATCGCTAAAGCAGATGTGGGGGATGATGTCTACGGGGAAGACCCTTCAGTCAATTCGCTGGAAAAAGAGTCTGCCCGGTTGTTAGGGAAAGAAGCAGGTTTATTTATTCCATCTGGCACAATGGGGAATTTGAGTGCTATTCTGACCCATTGTGAACGGGGAAGTGAAATTATCTTGGGGAATAAAGCCCACACTTTTTTATATGAAGTGGGCGGAATTGCAGCCCTGGGGGGCATACAATCCCATATTTTGCCCAATCAGCAGGATGGGACTTTAAAACTGGCTGATATTCAGGATGCTATCCGGAGGGATAATATTCACGATCCGCCAACCCGGTTGATCACCCTTGAGAATACACACAACCGCTGCGGCGGCACTGCGCTGACCGTGGAATATACCAGGGAAGTGGGTAGAATTGCCCAGGACAATCAATTAAGATTCCACCTGGATGGCGCGAGAATTTTTAATGCCGCGACCGCACTGCAAGTAGACCCTGCCGTGCTGGTTGAACCGGTGGACTCAGTAATGTTCTGCCTGAGTAAGGGATTGGGCGCTCCGGTGGGATCTGTCTTGTGCGGCAGTTCAGATTTCATCAAACGGGCCAGGAAAAACCGGAAGATGTTGGGGGGCGGCATGCGCCAGGCAGGTTTGATCGCCGCGGCAGGACTTTTTGCACTGGAAAAAAACCTGCCCCTGCTGGTCCAGGATCATCAACGAGCCATGAAACTCGCTCAGGGATTAGGAAACCTTGAAGGATTGAGCCTGGCATTCGATCCACCACCTACCAATATGGTGTATATCAATCTTGAGGCTGGTGTGGCTATGAATGCGGAACAAATGTCCAAGAAACTGAAGGGAATGGGAGTTCAGGCAGGTGTCACGGGTGATCGGCAGTTCAGGCTGGTCACACACATCTGGATCGACGATCAGGATGTAAAAACTGTTATCCAGGCTTTTGAAGCGGTATTATCCAAGGATTAATTTCATATTGCCCTTTCAACACCGTTTTCACCGGAGCCTAACGGGATGGAAACAAGCCAGATGTTATAATAAAATGGATCGTTTTCAGTAAAAGAAAAAGGGAATTTATAACCATGAAAACCGCATATACAATTGAGGACATGGACAGAATTACTGATGAGATTCGGAAAAAAACATCCCTAGAACCAGGAATTGGGTTAATTCTGGGATCAGGGCTTGGCCAACTAGCCGAATCTATTCTAGATCCAACAATAATTCCTTACCATGATCTTCCCGGTTGGCCTGTGTCAACTGTAGAAGGACATGCCGGGGAACTGGTAATCGGAAAGCTGGAAGGAAAAGACGTCCTGGTTATGAATGGCCGGATCCATTTTTATGAGGGATACGAGATGAGCCAGGTTACACTGCCGATCAGAGTTATGCAGCGGTTAGGTATTAAGATCATCATAGTAACGAATGCTGCTGGCGGCATTAATCAAGAGTTTACTCCCGGAAATCCGATGTTAATTACCGATCATCTCAACTTGTTGGGAATGGCGGGAACAAATCCACTCCGGGGGCCAAACTTGGATGAATTTGGGACCCGCTTCCCGGATATGAGCCAGGCTTATGATCGAAAATTAATCGAGTTGACCCGTAATGTCGCCAAAGATTTGGATATCATGCTCTATGAGGGGATTTATGTATGCCTCGCTGGCCCTACTTTTGAAACACCGGCAGATTTGAGATTTTTATCCGGGGCGGGAGTGGATGCTGTAGGTATGTCAACGGTTCCAGAAGTGATTGTAGCCAACCATGGGGGGCAGCGTGTGCTGGGAATCTCGGGAATCACTAATAAATCCAACCTGTATGGAGAAGCTGAGACAACCCATGAAGAAGTAATGGAGACTGGGAAAATTCTGGCTCCCAAAATGATGACCCTTATCCGGGGAATTTTGAAGGCTTTATAAATTCAAAGCCGGGTAGATTCATAATAGATCTATTCTTTACCTGGGCAAATCTACCTTCAATAAACCCCGATTTACTGACCTGATATCCAATGATTGAGATTCTCCGTTACCTTAAAGATCTTGAATATTTAATTTATATTGCGTTGGGTGCATTTGCAGTCTGGCAGCTTCGGAAGTTTTATCTTGCCTGGGAAGAATTAAGAGCAGCAGCCTTCGGTTTGGAAAAAGAAAGTGCCCAAGCGAGGTTAAACCGGTCTGCAGCACTGCTGGTTATGGTGCTTTTCCTGGTGACTGCTGAATTCGGTTTGGTTTCCTTTATTATTCCCGCTATCCCAGATGTGGAACCTTTGCCGACAGCTACAATTGATTTATTTGCTACACCAACTACAACAATTGCGGCGGACAATGGGACAACTTCGCCTGACCCGCTGGAAACCCTGCTGCCGGACGCGGATAATCTCCAGAAAGGATGTATTCCCGATCAAGTAATGATCACATATCCAGAAAACGATTCTACCGTGAAGGACATTGTTGAGGTGGAAGGGACGGTTAATATCGTTGATTTTGGATTTTATAAATTTGAGATTTCAAAAGGCGACTCAAATAACTGGTTAACAATTCAGGCAGGAGACTCTCCCAAAGAAGAGGAAATGTTAGGTTTTTGGGATACAACACAATTGGGGACCGGTAATTATTTTTTACGTCTGGTTGTGATTGATAATCAAGGTATTCAGCGAGATCCCTGTACTGTGTATTTATATGTGGATGCCCCTAGTGATTAATCCCGGAAGTAGTTATGGAAAAAACTAATATCCGCTCTGCAATTTCTACCGATATTCCAAAGATGGTCTCTTTGGATCATAATTATGCAACAGGACATGTCTGGCAAATGACATTGGATCTTACAGATACTCAAACACAGATATCTTTCCGGGAAGTTCGCTTGCCCCGTGAAGTCCATGTCAATTACCCCCGAACTCCCAGGAAGTTGGTTGATGATTGGACCAAACGTGATCTCCTGCTGCTGGCTGAGGAAGCGGATTTTGTTCGGGGATATATCAGCGTCAGATTGGGAGTTGCCCCGGCCAGCGCCTGGATTGAAGACCTGGCAGTGGACCGGATTTACAGACGCAAAGGCATCGGCAGCACGCTGGTGTTGGCTGCCCAGGAGTGGTGTGGGAAGAAAGGCATTCATCGTCTCACGCTGGAGATGCAGCCTAAGAATTATCCTGCTATACAGTTTGCCAACAATTTGGGATTTGAATTTTCAGGCTACAATGATCAGTATTACCGGGATCAGGAGATAGCAATTTTCTTTTCCAATTTTATATGAACTTACTTATTGTTTTAAAGACGATTAACCAGCTCCTGGCGGCCGGGATTTCAATCACCGCTTTTTCTCTTCTTCTCTACGCATTAACCTTTAATTTAAAAGATAAAGTCGCCCGGTCATTTGCGTTTATCATGGCTTGTGTTGTGCTTGTTTTTGTGGGGGAGTCTGTCGCGAGTGTTGTCAGTTCTCCACGCTGGATCGAACGCTGGTATCAAATCCAGTGGATCGGGATTATCTTTTTGCCATCAGCCTATGTATTGCTTTCAGATGCGGTGCTGGCCACAACGGGCCGGCCTTCCCGGGGACGGCGGACAAAGCTGGTCAAGGCGACCTTTGTTATTTCGGGGGCGTTTTTAGTAACGATTCCGTTTTCACTTCTGCTAGGACCACTGGTGACAGACAATGTCGTCGCCCCGCACTTGGAACGCACTAACCTGACCTGGATTTTTTCGGCTTTTTATATTCTCAGTATGATATGGTCCTGGATTAATTTTCAGCGCGCCTATCATCGGACTGGAACGAGCACTGGACGCAGGAGAATGGGATACCTGATCGGGGGTGCCCTGGCGCCCGCCTTGGGCTCATACCCTTATCTGCTTTTTGGATCGGCGTTTGCATCTGTTCATCCATATGTTTTCTGGATTGTGGCTGTTCTCAGCAATATTCTGGTCTCTGGATTAATTATCATCATGGCTTATGCGGTTGCCTTTTTTGGTGTTCCCTGGCCAGATCGCGTTGTAAAGCGCAGATTGATTAAATGGGTGATGCGGGGGCCGGTTACCGCGAGCACAGTCCTGGCATTAACGACACTTTCCAGGAGGGCAGGAGAACCTATCGCATTTTTTGCCCCGGTTGTCATGGCGGGGACTTTTCTGCTTATGCAGTATATGATCACCATGTTTTCACCGATTTGGGAGCGCTGGTTTTTGTTTGGAGAAGGGAAAAACAACCTGACCTTACTCCAAAATCTTGAAGAAAGATTATTTACAAGAGACGATCTCAAACAATTCCTTGAATCCGTACTGGCAGCGATCTGTGATCGCCTTCAAGTCAATCGGGCTTTTGCGGCTTCTTTTTCAACAAAAGGGCTGGATTTTCTGGTATCTGTGGGAGACCAGGTTGATCTTGAGGGACAAGAACTATCCCAAAAAATATTTGAGGTGGCAATTACGGAAGACTGGATAGGTGAATTTGAGCTGTTTTCCTGGGGGGAGTTCTGGGTTATTCCATTATTCAGCGAAGCAGTACCGGATAACCTATTGGGGTTGGTCGGAGTAGAGGTTCCCACAGGGGATTTCCATGAAGATCAGAAAGAAGCTTTCCAGATTTTAATCCACCGTGCTTATCAGGCTCTGGAAGATAGAAATAAACAACAACAGGTATTTTCTTCGATCGAAGATTTAACCCCTCATATGAATCGGATCCAGCAATTACGGGCTGCTGCCCGTTATGATGGAACCAGTGTACTGACAGCAACTAATGATCTCACTCTGGATGAGGGCACCCTTACTGAATGGGTCAGGGATGCCCTTTCGGATTACTGGGGTGGACCGGACCTGTCAGATAGTCCGCTGCTGCAGCTTGAAATTGTGCAGAATGCCCTTGAGGAGCATGAGGGAATTTCTGTCAGAGCTGTCAGATCAATATTAAGAGAGGCAATTGATAAGATTCGTCCGGAAGGGACCAGGCGTTTTACATTGGATTGGGTTTTATACAACATATTAGAGATGAAATTTCTAAAAGGACAAAAAGTCAGAGATGTGGCCAAGCGCCTGGCAATGTCTGAAGCGAATCTCTACCGTAAACAAAAAATAGCTATTGAGGTTGTAGCAAAAACGATCCTGGAAATGGAAAAACAAGCCCGGGAAGAAGGGAAAGAAACGTCTTCAGAAATCGATAAAAAAATGTTACAATAAATTTTACTCGCCAAATATACGAGGATCATTGATGGTTCAAAAGGATCATTCCCAGGACATATCCAGTGAACCTCCCCAACTGGGAGATTCATGGTGGAAAGCTGCGCTATCTGAAGGCGGAGAAGGGGTTGTAGAGGTGGATTTTCAAGAAGAATCTTTAACATCCCCGGAAGATCACAACCTGACTCTGGTCAATTTAATCCAGCCGGAAAATGATTGGGATTATATTAACCGGCTATATTTGGAAGATGAAATAATCAAACTGAAGGTTGTTGGGTGCAACCAGGGTGGATTGCTTGTGCAGGGGGAAAAAGTCAACGGTTTTATTCCTTGTTCTCATTTGCTCGCAGGACACAAAAAGAAGGAATACCTACAGCAGTTTGTATCGCTGAAGGTAATTGAGTATGACAAGAATCGATGCCGGGTAGTTCTGTCGGAACGGGCAGCTCAAGCTGAGCCAGGCACGAGAATAAAATTACTGGATACATTGGAAGAAGGAACCTGCATCCCGGGCGTGGTGACAACCCTGACTGATTTTGGTGCTTTTGTGGATTTAGGGGGTATGGAAGGATTGATCCATATTTCGGAGCTTTCCTGGGGCAGAGTGGACCATCCTGTAGACGTGGTCGCTATTGGTGATGAGCTTGAAGTCTATGTCTTGAATATTGATCGTGATGAAAACAAAGTGGCGCTCAGTCTGAAAAAAATGTGTCCCAATCCCTGGGAAACGATTGCCGATCGATACCACCAGGGACAGATCGTTGAAGCAGTTGTTAAGAATATTGTTACCTATGGAGCTTTTGTCCAGTTGGAGGAAGGCGTGGATGGCTTGATTCATATTTCCGAATTAGGGGATAATGGAGACGAGGTCTCGCCCTGGGATGTACTGGAGGAGAATCAGAAAGTTTCAGTGGAGATTATTTACCTGGACCCTGAAGAACAGCGTCTGGGATTAAGTTTAGAAGTGGGGAAATAACAGGTTTAACCAATCACTACCATGTTTAATAAAACCTGGGATCTCCTAATCGGAGTTCTATTCGGCTTTGTTTTTGCCGGTCTTATTTTACTGGTCAGCAAACCCAGATCTGGCACAGCAATATTACTGCGCCCGCCGCCAACCCTAGCGCCTGTAGTCGTGAATGTGGATGGCGCGGTTTTTTCCCCCGGTGTGTATTCATTACCGGTTCACAGCCGGGTTGAGGATGCAGTGGATGCCGCTGGAGGATTTACAGAACAAGCCCGTCCGGGCTCAATCAATCTGGCAGCTTTACTGGATGACGGCAGCCATATTTACATCCCTTTCCGGATCGCTGAAACCGATGCCAGCCTGAACGAAACCGGGAAAACCGTCGCTTTATCAGATACTGGTGAAATAATCAATCTCATCAATATTAACCAGGCACCCCTGGAAGTACTGGTAACTTTGCCCGGAATTGGTCCTGTGACGGCCGAAAAGATTATTTCCTTTCGGGAAGAACAAACATTTACCAGAATTGAGGAGATTCAGAAAGTATCCGGTATTGGACCGTCAACCTATGAAAAAATCAAAATGTATCTTACTGTGGGAGAATAAAGGGAAAGATTAACTATTCAGTTAAAACGAAACCTTGTCAGCCATTTCATGGGCGGGAAAGAACGGATCACACTTGTTGGGCGGTTACTTTCTGCGCAGAATACTGACAAGGTTTTTTGTTTTCTGGATTTAAGAACCCAGCTTTGTTAAACTTCCTGCTAACCTTTTTTTAGAACGGGCAATCCATTTTTGCTTTCAGAAACCACATACCCTGCTGGAACGCTGGCAAGAGCGTTTTCTTTTTCCTCTTTCGCAAAGTAGTAGAGTGTTGATTCTTTTCCGCTTTTCAGTACTCTGGTTTTTCCATGCAAGATATAGGTCTTGCCTTTTGAATTCGTAAAAGTGTAAGCCATAACATCTCCTTTATCTTTGATATCACCGAAAACCGCCCAACAGATTTTCTGTCCTGGTTTTCTAGAGACCTGTAGACTGAATCAGTACATCATTGTGTGTAGTGATTAAAAATTGGATGATCGTTCTTCTTCTCTTATTGTAACCCTTAAACCTTAAAAAGTTCTGAAAATGACCATTTTTGAGGGGATTTACCGGGTTTAAAGCCGTTTTTCGAGTGAAAATTCCCCATATTCTACTGAAATATTGAACCCCAGAGATTGGTAGACACGCAAAGCTGCCTGATTATCTTGTTTGACATTCAGTCCAATTACGTCAACTTTGTCTCTGAGAGATAAACAGAGTTTTGCCGTTACTGCTCTCCCGAACCCCTGGTTTCGGAAGTCAGGATGGGTAGTAATGTTCCCGAGGCCTGCTACCCGGTAAGCAGGGGAATAGACATGGACACCACCCACAGATAGCAGTCGATTGTTCATACGGTAACCAAAGTACTGGCCAGTGAGTATCATGCGGGGATCGAAAGCATTTCCCGGGTAACTTATTTGATAGAGAAATTGAAGCTCTGCTAAATCATTTTCAGTAATGGGGACAATATTTGTTATATTAATTTCCTCGATCTGGGAATAATCAACTAACCCCATTTTATAATGGGAGCCATGAGTGATCATGGAATGGGTTTTTGAAAAGATATCTTCCAGCCCAGGGCTGAGATGGGCGTAAACCCGAGGAGGAATTATCTGAACCAATTCTGCAATATATTCCTCATCCAATTCACCGGGTTTTGACAGGGCGAGAAGAATGGGCAGCCCTTCTCCCTGGTACAGCAGGACGACTTTATCTATCCCTTTGCTGGTTTGAATACCATAATAGCTCGTATTGGGCCAATAAAAGTCATCCAGATCTCCCAGGCTGTACAAGTGAAGAATGATATCCTGGTGGAAATAATCTGCCAGCTGACTTCGGTTTTTTATTGGTTTAATTTTCATAGCTTGAGAATATTGTACCAAGCCAGGAAGGTTTAGAAAGACAGCTGGAAAAAGCGCTGGTTTCGAACCGAAACTCATCCCTTTTAAAAACACTAGAAATGCGAAAAGGATCAAGAGCTCATTTTGGGTTTGACGATGAGAATCGATCGGTCTATATGTGATATGATTTTCCGGGCTAGATTATCCAGCAAGAATCTCTGCCAACCAACTGGCCTATAGGCGCCAATAATGACTAGATCATAGTCGCCATTTCTGGCTTCCTCTAAAATCTCATCCACAACCAATCCGTGACGGACCTTGGGAGCGGGATATACCCCGGTTTGTTTGAGTTCCTGAATATCACGTTCAAGCAGATCTCCCTCAGGAGAATGGGCGCTGATTAATTCCTCGGCATCTGATCGTAATTCTTCTCCCCGGATGCCGGGTCCAGCGCTGATCTGGGACATGACATGGAGGACGGTGATCTGCTCCTGTCCCTCAATGAGACCAGCCAATTGTGTCATAAAATCTCTGATCGATTGTGCGGAAGCAGAACCACTATCACACAGCAATATCCGATTAAATTTGGGCATCCGCCCCCTTACAATTAGAGTTGAACAAGGAACACCTTCCACAATCTGGGTGAAGATTGACTTAGGGTTCAAACAATTCGATCTTTGAGGAGACAGGTATCCCAGAATCAATAATTCATAATTTCCCCCATTCGTTTCATTGAGGATCTCCTTCACAGGGTCACCTATACGGACTTTTTTTTGCAGTTTATTAGTTCCCATTTGGTCTAGGGACTGGCTGAGTATCATTTCAGCTTGCTGGATTTTGTCACTCTGGTTGACGGGAATTACCATCATGATCGTTGATTCAGCGCTGGACTTAGCGATGATTTGAGCACTGCATTGGAGTACCCCATCAATATGGGGTGAATCATTAACAAAGATCAAGGTTCGCATGGAAAATACACCTCGTATTATTAAATCAAGAGCAAAAGGATGGGCACAACAAAAATAACAAACAGAAATACTGCCAGATTCTGATTTTTCAGTGTGATCCAAGACACGAAATTAAGGATCATCTTTTGGTATCTTGGATAAAACGAGATGAGAATTATCATTGAAATGAGCGTTATCGTAAGCATCTCAATGAGAACTATTGTAAAGGCAGTTGGGTTGCCAAGTAAAATAGCCGCTAGCAAGGTATCGATAAAAGTGGTGATGTTTGCACCCATAATATAGGGTAGCACGTTTTCGCGCCGTATGAAACCGCGGTTGCTTAGGGGAACAAGTATGCTTAAGGAGATGCTGACAGACATTGATATCAGGGTGATTAAAGCCCCGAATAAGAACATAACAACCGGGCGATAGATCAGACGCGATGCCCATCCCACTTGACTCTCTTTTATCGCCAATTGGGGAAGACATTTATCAAAAAGAGTAAAACTCAGGCAGATGATCCCTATTCCGATCAAGAAAACGACCCATTGAGGAAAAAGGCCAGAGATGAAATTTATTACTGGTCCCACCAGGATATCGGTTGTTGAAATCAATAAAGCTCCGTGGTTGGTCTGAAATCCATCTAATAACCCGGTTTGTAATAGAATGACTCCCAGAAAGAAAGCTGGTATATAGGTTGACCAGGTGATACTCAAGGACAATAAACCCATGCTCAAGCTGGTCGCTCGATTACGTCCCCGCAGCACGTACAAGAATCCAATTAAGAGGACAATGAAACTTGCGCCCAACCTGCTGCCGGTAATCATCGCAAACGCACCTAATTTACTGACTATCCCGCTGTCGAAGAAAGCTAAAGCTGCTGCAGCAACCGGGGATCCGCTCATAATGATGTAGGCGAATAACCAGCCAAATCCGAGACTATTTGCCGTGTTGTTTATCTTAAAGGTGTTCTGAATAAATGGCGTAAGTACACGTGCCCCAATTTTCATGAGCATGATTGCCAGAATGAACAGGTACAAGCTGATGATAAATAAACCGATTTTATCGAAACGGATTTGAGTCCACCAAGCCTTTTTAGTTTTAAGTAAAGTGTGAATATCCGGTATTGATAGAGGCTTGTCAGTCTCGCTCAATGGGACGGGATTCTTTTTTGGGTGGGCTTGATTGTAGTACCAGTCAGGATCTGGGGATTTATGCATTATTGTTTTTCCAAGGTAAGAATTGAGGATTCTTCATCTAGTGAGAGATAAGGCAAGATCTCTTTTTCCCAATAAGGTCTGACCAGTTGAGAATAAGCAACATTCCAACCACCCAATTCCTCAGTGATGAACGTGTTAGTTTGATTGAATTGCCTTGGTCCCTCAAGAGAGATCGGTCGGAGGTGGTAGCGGGAAAATATTGTTTGGCCTTCTGTACTGGACAGGAAAACCAGAAAAGCTTGCACAGCAGCACGTTCCGATCGCGTTATATTTTTGTCAATTGCAACAGCTACAGGTTGAGATAGTATTGTGGGGGAGGGAATAATAACTTCCATATCAACTCCGCGATCTTGTGCCAGCATGGCATCTTGTTCGTACGTAATCAGTGCATCTCCGGCGCCTAATTCGAATAAAGTAAGGGTAGCTCTGGCAGAAGGAGCCATGAGATGTACGTTCTGCCAGATCTCCTGCACCTGTTTCAAGGCAGCAGACTTGTCCTTGGATACCAGGTAACTACTGCCGTACTCAGCTAACAAACTCCATTCTCCAACCCCCGAACTTCGCGGGTCTGCATGAAGCAATATTAAATCGGACTGGTTAAGATCGGAGAAGTTAGCAATGTTAGCCGGGTTACCGGTTCTTGTTATGATCACAACGGGAGAAGCCCCGATGTATAAGGGTTGAATGTCTTTTTTCACCACTTGGCTGATTTTTAAATAATTGATATGGTTGGCGTTACTGAAAACAGCCACATCTGCAGGAGCACCTAAATTGATTTGTCCAGCAAGCGTGCCAGATGACTCAAATACGCCATCGAGCTGTATTTCTGTCCCGTTTATTGATTCCCAGGAATCCTTAAAGGCGGGGAATATACCCTGGGTAAAGACCTCCTCCTGAGTGCTGAAGGCATAAATAACCAATTGAACCGGGGAGTGGGTCTTCCCGGGCGATAATGGCCACACATAGTAGACCATTGAGGCAAGTAGAAGGAGGCCGAGCAAGCATGCCCCGATTTTTCTCCAATGTGATTTGATAACTTTCATTATTTGAATCATTATTATTGAATACCTATCCAATCTCTCCCAATAAATAGGCTCTTGTCCGTGGATCTATTGGTCTATTAAAAAATTCCTTCGCCGGTCCGCTTTCGACCAGTTCACCCATCCAGAGAAAAATCACGTAATCTGCTAAACGGTTAGCTTGGCGAAGCAAATGCGTAACGACAACTACGGTAGTGCTTTCCTTTAATTGGATTAACTGTTCTTCTATCCCCTGGGCTGAGATCGGGTCCAGTGCTGAAGTTGGTTCATCACATAATAAGATTTCAGGTTCTACGGCTAAGGTGCGTGCTAAACATAACCGTTGCTGTTGTCCTGTGGAGAGGGCTGAGGCTGGCGCCCTGAGGCGGTCCTTAACTTCATCCCATAAGCCGGCAGCTCTTAAATAATGCTCAACCTTACGGTCTAGATTGCGCCCATTCCCTTTATCCAATACATCTAAACCGTGTATCCTCCGTCCATACGCCACGTTCTCATAGATTGACATGGGGAGCGGATAAGGTTTAGGAGCTAACAACCCGACTCGTGTGCGCACCTCAGTTATATCTACATTAGGATCATAAATATTCGTCCCGTTTAACCGCACTTGCCCATTAATTCGGAGTCCCTCATTCTCTTCTAGGAGGCGATTCAGACTTCTTAATAAGGTCGTTTTACCGCATCCTGAAGGCCCAAGAATAGCTGTGATACCGTAGGCGGGGATTTCCGTGGATATGCCTTTTAGGGCATGATTGGATTCATACCAAACGTTGAGGTCCTGGATCTGTAGGTGAGAGGTTGTATCGGTGGGATGCGTTAATACCTGGTTCATTGTTTTATATACCTACCGGATGGTGTGTTTCTTAAATCGCCTAGAAAGCAATCTAGATGTGATACTCAATCCCAAGACAATCATTGTTAGTACTAATGCAGCTGCGTAAGCCCGGTCTTGGACAGCGGGAAACGGGGTATTCAGCTGGAAGAATATCGCCAGCGGAAGAGATGCAACAGGCCTTAGAAGAGAGGTTGGAAGGTTATCTGTGTATCCGGCTGTAAAAAGAACTGAGGCGGCATCTCCGATTCCTCGACCAGAAGCTAACAAAACTGCTGTCACCAGGCCTGGTAAAGTCTGCCTTACAACAACCTTAAAGGAGGTCTCCAAACGTGTGGCTCCCAGGGCGTAGGAGGACTCCAGCAACTCTTTAGGGATCATACGCATTGCTTCCTCCATACCGCGCACCATGATGGGCAATTCCAATAGAGCCAAGACAATAATCCCGCCCAACAATGAAGCGCGCATCCCCAGAAGAAGCATTACTGAAAATCCGAAAGCCCCATAGACAATACTGGGAATTCCCCATAAAACATCCAATGAGAGGTGAATCCAACTCTTTGTTGGAGCGGATAACGGATAGAGCTGGAGGTAAAGTGAGACAGGGAGACCGATGAGAACTGCAAGGGTCGTAGCACCTCCCACCAAACATAATGAACCAAGAATGGCATTGAGGATGCCCCCCTCTTTGCCCAGGTAATATCCGCCTTTTGGAATTTGGGTTACCATTGCCAGATCCAAGGCTGGTAACCCGCGCCGGATAACGGTTCCTAAGAGCAGGAGCAAACTGCCTAATACGATAAAGGTTGAAATCTGCATTAGGCTTTTGATAAAGAATTCCTTCAGTTTGCGTTTTGTGTGCATAATAATTAACGATCAAGAATAACTTATATGAGCCAAGACCAAACGGGACGCGATGTTAAAAACGATGACAACCAACAATAAAATCAGGGCAGCACCTAGAAGGGCTGCATCATAGAGTGGTATTGACAGCATTTCACCGTAATTATTGGCAATTAATGCTGTCAAAGGGTAGGCGGCATCGAAAATCGATTTTGGAACCTGTACAACATTACCCACAACCATCAAGACAGCCATTGTTTCTCCAAAGGCACGGGAGAATCCCAGTAAAATGGCAGCCATAATACCCGGGAATGCCCGTCGAAGCACAATACACCTGATCGTCTGCCATCGCGATGCACCCACTGACCAGGAAGCCTCCCTTAAACCCATGGGTACCGTGCGAATAACTTCTTCTGCAACTGCGATAATGATTGGAAAGACCATTACTGCCAGGACAAGCCCTCCGGCTAAAACTCCATATCCGGTTGGATTGTTGACTTGAAAGAGCGGTGTAAAACCCAGCCACCGATTAACAAATGGAGCGAGGACTTTTTGAATGAAAGGCACTATAGTAAGAACGCCCCAAATTCCATACACAACCGAAGGGATGCCGGCCAGTAAATCTATCAAGGGCATGATAACTGCCCGAATTCTTGGGTGGATATATTCGGCTAAGTAGATTGCTGTCAATAAGGAAGGAGGGATGCCGATGACCATGGCCACCATGGTTACAGCCAGAGTGCCTGTTATGAAAGGGAGAAATCCAAAATCACCCCGGGTTGGGCGCCAGGTGGTTGAAAACAACAGGGTTGAGATATTGGTAGACGCGAGAATCGGTCTCGCCCTGAGGTAAAGTATGAGAATAAAAGCTGGGACAAGGATACCGATACTGGCAGCTAATACCCGCAGTATGTTCTGTGCGATACGGTCTTTTTGATTGCGGCTATGCATCAATAGAAACCCTGCGCGTTGTTGCGTATTATCTTTTCCATTTTCCAGGCTCTTCGTTTTTTCTTTCATATTCGATTGAATTAGATTGTTTGACTATTGCTTTAGTTTCTGTATTTCCATCTCAAGCTTATCGTCGGAAATGGGAATATAACCCGTCTCTCGGACAAAAGCCTGCCCCTCCGATAGAACCCAGTTTATGAATTCTTGGACAAGACCTTGGGGAGGTCCATTTGTCACCAGGTAAAGATCACGAGCTGGCGGGGAAGGGTAAATGTCAGCACTGACTGCCTCCAGTGCCAGATCTTTGTGATCGATGATTTCCTCCGGATCAACCTTTCCATTGCTGTTGACATCCAGGGGTACAATCTGAATTCCTGTCACGGGGGCGCCTGTCTGGAAATCAAATGCGTAATTGAGATTGTTGAATCCAATTGCAAGTGGATCCTTGATAACCGCCTCAAGCACCCCCGGATCACCATACACGCCAATCCCAAGCAAGTCTTCTTGCCGCTGTCCCAGGAATTTTGCCCAGGTCTCTGCCGCTCCACAAGCGTCCGATCGGGTGTAAATATGGATCGGCATACTTTCTTCAATCTGTCCAGTGAGCTCTCCCCAGTTAGTGATATTCCCTGTGAGATAGATATCGACCAACGTTTCTCTGGTAATACCTGTGGATTGCATGGATTCCCAGATGGGATTTTGATAGTTTATGGTCAAAAAGACTGCATCTTTGGCAACCGCGATCTCAAAAGCACCTTGCTCCGTCTCCTGAGGGTATATTTCTCGGGAGACCATACCCATATCGACCGCGTTTGCTAAAGCATCAGCCATTCCTTTTCCGGCGCCACCGGCTGAGATATCAAAACGTACAGCCGGATAGATCTTTTGAAATTCTTCTCCCCATCTAATTACAAGAGGATATAGTGCCCAAGCTCCAGAGATGGTGATAGTTCCTTCCATGGTTGGGTTTTGATCCCCGCTGGTTTTTGTGGGAGAACAGCCGCCTATAATGATAGAAAGCAAGATCAGAAGAAATATAGATTTTGTTGGGTTAAAAAATCTCATGGTTTTATGTTCCTTGTGGATAGGTTTGAGAAATAAGAACCGGGATGGGCGCCCAGCCCAGAAGAGGTAAAACAAGATCTTTTGTTACCAAGTCCTTAAACTTATTTTGATAATCAGCCCCAAGGATGATCAGATCATAATTTTCTTCGCTGACTTCTGAATGGATTTGCCAATCTGGATCCTCGTCCCGCAGTTTAAAAGTCCCTTGAAGCTCCCAGTCAACTAACCGGCGAACGACTTGCTGAAGATGGCGCCCCAATTTACAGTTAGAACTCAACAGTTCGGGCAGGTTGTGTTGCATATTACCGAACATTGCTGGGACAGGAATGATTAAGGGTAGAACAGTTAGCGAAGCCCTGCTGGCATGTGCCACTCGGACTGCCCACTCCACAGCACAATTATCGACGTATTCATTTTGAAGGACGAGCAAGATCTTTTGAATGGGCCAGCGAGGGTTTTTTAGCGAGATAATTGAGATATTACAGTGTCGAAGCAGTGTCTTCTCAGGTGGGATTGAAGCGAGGTTTTGCAGGATGGATTTTGGAGGCCAGGAACCGATTAGTAGATCTGGATTGAGATGATCGATTTCTTTAACAAATAAAGGATACGGTGTTCCTTTTATATCTTCCCATTCAAACCATGAAAGGTCTGCGTTTAATAATCTGGTAAATGATTGGATATAACTTTCGTAATTCTGTTGAACTGTTCCGGAAGGTGTCCAGGCTAAGAGCTTAAGAGGAAGATTAAATGGCTCCGTATAGTATTTGGTAATCAAGGAATCGATGATGGCAGTATCAGCTTTGACTAATGTGGCAGGGGACATAACTGCCGATCGGATAGCTTCTCTGGCAACCGGATCTTCAGGAGCTGCCATAGCGATGGTAAGACACTTCATGTCTGATGCAATCGGAATGGCATGATATTGTTGTGCTAGATGGGAGGGGATCTTCTTTGCCAGGCGCGGTGAAGAATCTATGCCATCAATTTCTAAATATTTCCCCTGTTGACACTTTTTTTTAATTGTCACTATTCACCGCAAATTTTAGGTACCAAGAATAATAAATTCTTCACCGCGAGACTACTGTATCAAATTCATGTGACAAACCAAGTTATATGGCTGTGACAAAGCTGTGACAATAAAGACCAGGAAAAACCAGAAAGTGAGGGAAGTTAAGATGTTAGTTATTTCGATACTTCCTATATTATGTTATCCAGGTCTAGAGATATCCCTCATTCTGATCCCAGATATAGTTTCTTCGGTATAATTTGGTCAGGATTATCCACTATGTTTTCTGGTAATGTTTAATGAGGAATTTCTTATGACGTCCCCTCTTGTTGAATGTGTGCCAAATTTTTCTGAAGGCTGCCGACCGGAAGTAATAAAGGAGATTAAAAAGGTTATCTTATCTGTTAAGGGAGCTTCTGTATTAGACACGCACATGGACGAGGACCACAATCGGAGTGTGATCACATTTGTCGGGCATCCCCAGGCGGTGGAAGAAGCTGCATTTTTAATGATCCAAAAAGCATCCCAACTCATCGATTTGGATAAACACACCGGTGAGCATCCAAGAATTGGAGCTACTGATGTTGTCCCCTTTGTGCCGATTGTGCAGACCACTATGAAAGAATGTGTCGAGATAGCACACCGGGTAGGTAACCGGGTGGGGAAAGAGTTAAAGATCCCGGTGTACTTTTACGAAGAAGCAGCCCTGATACCAGAGCGGAAAAGGTTGGAAGTAATCAGAAAAGGTGGATACGAAGGACTGAAGGTAGAAATTGGAACAAATCCTGATCGGCACCCCGACAGTGGGCCTTCCGTTCTGGGAACTGCCGGCGCCACAGTGATCGGTGCCCGGGAATTTCTAATCGCCTATAATGTCAATCTGACCACGGATGATGAGGAAATCGCTTCAAATATTGCCCGTACTATCAGACACTCATCCGGAGGACTTCCCTTTGTGAAAGCATTAGGCATGACAGTGGATGGGCGAGCGCAGGTTTCAATGAACCTGACCAATTTCCGGAAGACTTCAATGCCGGTGGTTGTAGAAGCGATCCGGAGAGAAGCGGAATCTTATGGGGTGGGGATCCACAACAGTGAGCTGGTTGGGTTGATACCGCAGGAAGCGCTGGTTGATGCCGCTGTCTGGTATACTCAGTTGGATTTATTCTCCCCGGACCAGGTCCTGGAGCAAAAAATAATGGCAGCTGTTGCCACTGAAGAACAATCAAATTTCCTTGACTCTTTGGCAGCAAAATCAGCGACACCTGGGGGTGGTTCTGCGGCTGCTAATTCCGGAGCGATGGCAGCAGGTTTGGTGTCGATGGTTGCCCGATTGACCATCGGCAAAAAGAGTTATGCTGGGGTTAAAAAGGAGATGGAAAAAATCCTTGCTGAGTCGGAAACCCTCAGAGGGGAATTAACTCAGGCAGTGATACAAGACGCAGAAGCCTACGATCAGGTCATGGCTGCCTATCAAAAGACAAAAACTGATCAGGATCGAGAGCAACAAATCCAGGCGGCAATACACACAGCGGCAGAGATCCCGCTCGGTGTAGCGCGGAAGGCCCTCCGGATTTCTGAACTTGCCCTGAAAGCAGCAGAATTGGGAAATAAAAACGCCATCACTGATGCCGGGGCAGGCGTTAACCTGGCGTCCGCTGCAGTCGCCAGCGCTGGTTATAATGTCAGGATTAACCTGTTATCACTGGAAGATAAAAAATTAAAACAGGCATTATTACTGGAGGTAGCGGAGCTGGAAAGCAGCGCACTGGAAACAATCAAACAAATCAAAGTGTTACTTACAGAACGGGGGAAATTATTCTGAACCTTCCCGTGCGGGCAAGGTGCTGTTGAACTTTCTCTCCAGGACGGGGAGTTGATGAGAATGAAACGAAAGTTGTTACCGACATTCCTGGACTTGGATATACTAGAAGTCATCTTGATATGAAAAAAGCCTCCCGCTGGTTAACTGTAGTCGCTATATTATTACTGGTGTCATTCCTGGTTTCAATTATCCTTAACTGGAATATTCTTCCCTGGTCTCCCGGATATAAAACAGTAACTCCCTATGTGCCCCCTCCTGGTGAGCAGCTTCCCACAGCAACCTATTTTTCTCCCTCCCCGGCAACACCCACTACAGCGCCAGTTATCCTTTGGATTGATCCAGCTTTACCAGAATTGTTCCGATCCCAGCTGAGTATATTTGATATGCTTGAAAAAACTGATCAGCAGGATCAAGCCACGGCAGCGATCATGATTGGGAACGAGGATCCGATCACGCACTGGATTTTTGCCCTGGCGGCGCCATTTCCTACGGTTAAAGATGGGATAACAACCGCAGAACTAAAATCATCCTGGGGAGGCGGAAAAAATCCAATCTCGGGAAGCCAGCCCCTGTTGATGACTCAGGAAGTAAAGGGGATGTTAACAGCGTACTGGGGAGAACCCGCAGGTGATGCTGTCAAGATTCTATCTGAAGATCAGCTCAGCACTACTGCTTGGAGAAATCAGCCTTCTTTGGCGATTTTACCGTTTGAAGACTTATCTCCCGATTGGAAGGTTATCAAGCTGGATGGGATATCTCCCTTAAAGAAGGAATTTACCCCGGAGGATTATTCGCTGGCAGTGCCAATCTCTAGATCCGGATCAGACCTGGAGACACTTCAGTTAACGAGCAATCGTGATCCTCACAAGCTAACCACCCTTGTCATGACTGGTGTTACTGCCCTGGTGAGAGCCACTGCCTGGACAATGGAAAGCGAGGGTGTCAATTATCCTGCGCAAGATATTAAAGGGTGGTTGGTAAATGCGGATATCACCCATATCAGCAATGAAGTACCATTTGCCAAAGGATGCCCGTTTCCAAATCCAAGCCAGCAAGGATTGAGATTCTGCAGTCGTCCCATGTATATTCAATTGATGGAAACGGTTGGAACTGATGTGGTTGAATTGACAGGAGACCATTTTGGGGATTACGGCCCCGAGGCGATGCTGTACACAATCGAGTTATATAACCTCCGGGAATGGCCCTATTATGGCGGTGGTTTAAACCGACAGGACGCGCAGGAGCCGGTGCTGCTGGAGCATAATGGGAATAAGATCGCCTTTTTAGGCTGCAACGCAAAAGGCGGCGGATATGCTACAGCTGGACCCGGGCAGCCGGGAGCAGTTGCCTGTGATTTTGACAAGATGACCCAGCAGATTAAAGATCTTCGCGAGCAAGGATACCTGCCAATTGCCACCTTCCAACATTTTGAATACTATACATATATCGCCCAGCCGGACCAGATTCGAGATGCAAAAAAACTCACCCAGGCCGGAGCAGTTATTGTGAGCGGAAGCCAGGCACATCAGCCGCAAGGTTTTGAAATTAAAGAGGACGCTTTTGTCCACCATGGCTTAGGAAATCTATTTTTTGATCAGATTTATGAAATCCCCCCCAACACAGCAACGGCATTTATTGATCGGCATATATTTTATAATGGAAAGCATATTAGTACCGAACTTCTGACAATCAAGTTTGTAGATTATGCCCGATCCCGGCCTATGACAGCCGATGAAAGGGAAAGTCTACTGCAAGAAGTATTTAGTGCCAGTGGTTGGTAAGAAAGGGTAAAGACCCAAAGATTAGGAGGTTAAAATGGGTGGACTTACAAGTATCCCGGGTTTTAAAGTGGGCCATGCGCAGGATTTGGAAGCGATTACAGGTTGTACTGTTATTCTATGTCCACCAAATACCGTAGGTGGTGTTGATCAGCGGGGAGGAGCTCCAGGAACGCGGGAAACGGACTTGCTTCATCCGATGCATCTGGTAAATCAGGTTAACGCAGTTTTACTCACCGGTGGTTCTGCATTTGGTTTGAATGCCGCTACAGGCGTAATGCGATATTGTGAAGAAAATAAAATGGGAGTGAATGTTGGAGTTACTCACGTACCCATCGTTCCGGGGGCTGTGTTATTTGACCTGGGTATCGGCGATCCGAAAGTCCGTCCCGATCAAGAGATGGGTTATCAGGCCTGTATCAACGCATCAGAGGAACAGCCTGCTGAGGGCAATGTGGGCGCCGGGACTGGGGCGACAGTGGGAAAAATTCTTACCATGAAGATGGCGACAAAATCTGGCATTGGAACTGCCAGTATAGATCTGGGCGGAGGGGGAAAAGTAGCAGCGATTGTTGCCGTGAATGCATTTGGAGATGTAGTTGACCCTGAATCCGGTGAAATTATCGCGGGAGTGCGAGGAATTAAAGGTTTTGCAGATACCGTGAAAGTGATGAAATCATTTGTTGGTAAAAAAGTGATGAGTTTTGCCTCGGGACCAGATAATACCGTAATCGGTGTAGTCGCTACCAATGTGAAATTGAATAAAGAACAAATCACCCGGGTAGCCCAGATGGCCCATAACGGGTTGGCAAGAACAATTCGCCCCGCCTTTACCTTACTGGATGGGGATACTGTCTTTGCCCTGTCATCTGGTGAGGTAGAGATGGATCTTAATATTGTTGGTGCTTATGCAGCAGTAGTTTACCAGGAAGCCATCTTGCGGGGGGTGCGCAGCGCGGAAAAGATAGCCGGTCTTCCAGCTGCGGAACACTGATACAGACTCCAAGTTCATATTCCAAAATAAAAACCTCCCGCTGGACCCTGCCAGTGGGAGGTTTGAGTTTTCAGCTAATCAATCGAGATTAACGCAGCCGCTGCTCTTTCCAGATATCTCCTTCATTGTGATACCCCGCTTTTTCCCAGAAACCCAACTGGTCTTCCGCCAGGAATTCCAGGCCTGTTAACCACTTTGCTCCTTTCCAGAAATAGGGTGTTTTCAGGTCAGTCCTGCCAGGAAATTGACCAACAATACCCCGGACCGGAAATCCATGTTCGGGCGTCAGTGGTTTTCCATCATAGTGGGTCGCCAGCAGGAAATTCTCCTGGAGGACAACCTCCAGGGGAAGGTTTGCCGTATATACACCATCTGTGTGTTGGAGCACATAAGCTGCGCCAGCTACAGGTTGGATCAAACTCTCATCAACCAGGGTCTTGACTGCGACGCCTTTCCAAATCGTGTCAAATTTACTCCAGCGGGTGACGCAATGGATATCCATTTGGATTTCCGTGTGGGGAAGAGCGGAAAACTCCTCCCAGTTCCAAATGATTTCTTTTTTTACCTGTCCCCAAATTTTTAATGTCCAGGTTTCTGGATCAAAAGGGGGGACACCGCCGTAATGAAGTACTGGGAATTTTTGGGTTAAAGACTGACCAGGTGGAAGACGCCCTTCCTGGTTCATTTGTTTTTCCTGCTGCTGACGATTGATGGGTTGTGTCATAGGGAATCCTTACTAAAATTCGAGGCTTGAGTCGGGTTGAAGGACATGTACAATCGTGTCGGTTTCCGCTTCCACCTGTTTTTTCCAGGCTTCTGGATCCTGGGCGATCAGGGGCCAGGTATTGTAATGGGCTGGGATGACATGCTGGGGCTGCAATAATTTCACCGCTCGCAGGGCATCGTCCGGTCCCATGGTGTAGTTGTCTCCAATCGGCAGCGCTGCTAGCTGAACCCCTTCTTCTCCAATCAGGGACATACCGGCAAAAAGACCGGTGTCCCCTGCAAAATAGATCTTCTTTTCATCCGGCGCGGTGATCAGGAAGCCGGCTGGCATACCGCCATAAGATCCATCCGGCAGGGAGGAGCCGTGGACGGCCTGGGTCAGCTTGACATACCCGAAGGGATAATCATGGCCGCCGCCGATATGTTGGGGAAAGACCTGGACGCCCTTTGCTCCCATCCAGCTGGCGATTTCTGCGTTGGCGATCACCTTGGCGCCTGTCCGATTGGCAATCTCAAGGGCATCACCTACGTGGTCGCCGTGCCCATGGGTAATAAGCAGGTAATCTGGATTTAGATCTCCGGGTTTGGTTTGAGTGCTGGGATTATCGCTAAAGAATGGATCAATAATAAGCTGAAACGCATTGATCTTCAGTCCAAAAGTGCCGTGGCCGTAGTAGGTGATCTGGTAGCTCATCAGAACCTCCTGAGTGATTAATAAAAATCGCTTGAATCATTCCCATCATGAATTATATGCCAGCTTGGATATCTCCGGTTAGATTCCGGAAAACTCTCTCAATACAAGTTGACCATTATTTTAATTGATACCTGCTCATCTTAATCCAGCTTATGGGCAAGAAAACCGATAATCCATCTTCTGTTAAGGTAAAATCATTTATAGTTTAACAGCCATTTATTCCGGGGTCCCAAATTCCCCCTGTAAATTAAAATACCAGTTAATTGTGTGAGGTTTCTAATGACAAAAAAAGCCGATCGATTTTATCTGGGTCGAATATTTGATCCCAAAAAAGGAGAAATCACATCCGATCCCTTGATGTATGATCCTGATGATCTGACTACCCATGCAGTCGCAGTAGGCATGACAGGATCAGGGAAAACCGGTTTATGTATCGACCTGTTGGAAGAAGCAGCTCTGCAGGGAATCCCCGCAATAATGATTGATCCAAAAGGTGATATTACCAATGCGTTGCTCCATTTCCCCGAATTAAGAGCAGAGGATTTTCAGCCCTGGGTAAATCCCGATCAAGCCCGGAGAGAAGATAAAACAATCGAGCAGGCAGCTGCAGACACCGCGGCACTTTGGAAAAAAGGACTGGAAAAATGGGGAATAGGTCCGGATCGCATTCAAGCGCTGCAGGATTCAGCCCATTTTGCAGTTTACTCTCCCGGTTCTGAAGCGGGTATTCCTGTGAATATCCTGGCTTCCTTTAAAGCACCGGAAATTCCCTGGGATGAAAACCGGGAAACCCTGGTAGAAAAAATTTCTGGCATTGTGATGGGATTGCTTGGATTGGTGGGTTTGAATGACCTGGATCCTGTACGCTCCAGAGAACATATCCTGATCAGTAATATTTTTGAAAACGCCTGGTCTCAAGGGAGAAACCTTGATTTAACTGAACTGATCATGCAAATTCAGAATCCACCTTTTGAAAAACTTGGTGTCCTGGAATTAGAAAGTTTCTTCCCTGAAAAAGAACGCCTTGATTTGTCTATCCTGCTGAATAATATTCTGGCTGCTCCGGCTTTTCAAACCTGGATTGAAGGAGAACCCCTGGATATTGAATCCATCCTGTATGGATCGGATGCCAGACCCCGCCACAGCGTGTTTTACATCGCTCATTTATCTGATGCGGAAAGAATGTTTTTTGTGACCTTACTCTATTCCGCGGTTGAGACCTGGATGAGAAAACAAAAGGGCTCTCCTGCCTTAAGGGCGTTGGTGTATTTTGACGAAATCTTTGGATATCTCCCCCCAGTAAAGAACCCGCCTTCCAAAACACCCATGCTGAGAATGCTGAAACAAGCCCGGGCTTTTGGTGTGGGGCAGGTCCTGGTTACCCAGAACCCGGTAGATGTGGATTATAAAGCTCTTTCAAATGCCGGGACCTGGTTTATTGGGAAATTGCAAACCGAACAAGATAAAAACCGGTTATTGGACGGATTGGAGGGGGCAGCACCGGGGTTAGACCGGAAGGTATATGATAAATTGATTTCAACCCTGGATAAAAGGGTTTTCCTGCTGCACAATGTCCATGAAGATCAACCGGTCCTTTTCCACACCCGGTGGGCAATGAATTACCTGACAGGACCATTAACCCGGGTCCAACTGCCAGCCTTAAATGCCCTGGTGGGTGCTGATCAAGGAAGGCGTTCTGATGCGGGCAGGTCAACACAACCGGGTAAAAGGGAAACCTCCACATCTCGGGGAGAAGCGGAAAAACAAATGTCAAGCACACGCCCCAATGTGCCGGCCGGGATTGATGAGTACTATTTACCGAATGACCTCAGCCTGTTACAGGCCGTGGATGCAGCAGGTATTTCTTCACCAGGAAATGTTGACTACCAGGTGATTTACAAACCAGTACTCCTGGCCCAGGCGACTATTCGTTTCCTGAAGAGGAATTACAACCTTGATTATGATTTATTATCCACCGCGATTGTCCGAGAACCTGATCGCCAGGGAAGGATTAGATGGGAAGATTGGGTTGCCAATCCAATTAACCAGGATAGTTTAGAACGCCAGGCAAGGCCGGAAGCCCGATTCCAGGAACTGATTGCCCCGTTAACAGATGGAACAAAGCTTCGAGAATTTGAAGCAGATTACATAGATTGGATTTACCACGAAGTCACTGCCTCAGTTCGGGCAAATGAAGAATTGGAGGTTTTCGCTGGCCCCCAGGTATCTCAAGGAGATTTCCGCCGGATGTGTGCAGAATCCGCTGAGGAAAAATTGGAGGCAGCCAAAGAAAAGGTAAACGATTCCTTTGCTAAAAAACTGGATACGATCCGGGATCGATTACTGCGTGAGGAAAGGGAATTAGAAGAAGATCAAGCCGAACATTCTCAGAGAAAGCTGGAGGAAGCAGGAACCCATGCGGAAAACTTAATCAGTCTGCTTGTCGGCCGTCAAAGAAGAATGACCACATCTCTCACTAAACGCCGTATGACCAGTCAAGCCAAGGCAGATGTGAAAGAATCCCTGGAAATGATTGAACAATATAAAAAGGAAATTGAGGATCTTGAAAAGGAACGTCTTGACGCGTTACGTGAAACTGAAGAGGACTGGCGGGATATCCTGGAGGGAGTTACAGAAATCCCCATTACGCCCTATAAAAAAGACATCCTGGTAGAGCTTTACGGGGTTGCTTGGTTTCCGTATTATTCTTACGATGATCAGGGAAAACAGGTTGAATTGGCAGCCTTTTCGAATAAATAATATCTTTGGGTGCGTAATCCTTAATTAAAAACAAGGCTCCCGGAGTTTCGAATGCTCCAGGAGCCTTGTTTTGCTTTTACCCGAAAATCAGAAAAACAATCCCGCCGATAATGGCACCTATTGTGATGCCAACAAGGATATCAGACAGGTAATGCACACCCAAACCAACCCGGGCTGCAGCAACCAGCAGGGTCCAGAGTATCATCAGCAGACCGAGCCAAATTTGTCCGGAGAGCAGGATAAGCAGGGTGAGCATCGTGGCCCGGGCAGCATGTCCAGAAGGAAATGAATGAGGATCCGAACTGCGGTAAATTTGCCCCCACTCGCCTTTGGGACGGGGACGTTTAATTGTAAATTTCAGCACCAGGACGGCTAGTGCTGTGATAACTATGCCAATAAACAATAACTGGATATCCGTCCTCCAAGCTTTGGGACCAAAACCCCACAGCAGTGCCAAACCCGCACCGATTAACCAGGAATCCCCGGAATGTGCGAATAGGGCAGCTGTTTTTTTAAGTACGACCTTATGATCCGGGATTAGGATCCGTCGCGAAAACTCCGTATCTTTGGTTAATAAATTACTGAGTGTCATAGTATCAGAGGTTCAGCCTAATTCTCTGCGAGCTATTTCCAGCTGATAGGGTTTGTCGATGTCCATTCCAATCTCAGCATAGGGGCAGATTAAACCCTGGCCAGTTATTTTTAATCGCCGGGTTACCCTGGGGACGATTTCATTAAATGTTAAGCGGCGCAGTGCCAACAGCAGCAATATGTCTATTCCGATCAGAGCCGCTTGCTGAAAGATACTTTTCCTGGCTTGAAATAATTTTCCCCAAAACTCGCTGTTCGCTGTGTACAGGCTCAATTTGACGATTGCTAGATCCCCCCCGCAGACATTGATATCCTTTAATTTCACATAGGATCTTTCTGAATCGGGAAAACGGGTTTCCATCACTATTTGATCAATTGCACAATAATAAAGATCGTTGTCTGAATCTAACGACGTGTTGACTGCCCAATCTACACTTTCCGGAGTAAGCAGTGGTATATCTGATGATACGACAGCAACAGTATCGGCTGCGGGATTTTTTTCAAGAATTAAATCAGCGCCCCGTTGAAAATTGGTAAGGATATCTCCTCCGGCAGGAACAAAAAACAGAGGTTTTGAGAAACGGAATTTTTCACTAAAATCTTCACATCCCACAACGATTACCTTCTCAATTGAGGAAGCCTGTTCCAATGCTTCAAGCACCCATTGGATCATTGGTTTTCCTCCGATATCCAAGGTTGCCTTGGGCTTACCCTGGGTATCGGGATAAAGGGGAGAGTCTGGTGATGGCACACCGCCGGCCAGCAAGATGGCATCCATTATGTTAATTCCTGGATCTGGGCTTTGAGGTCAAGCTGGTCAATGATCTGGTCAAGTTCCAGGGTGGTCAAGGGCCGGTTTTTCCCAGCGGCGGCTACCAGGGTGGCTTCAAACATATTGGTCCCAAATGATCTGCCATCCAGGACTGGGGTAGTGGTAATCAGGTAATCCACACCGCGTTCTTTTAGGAAGGTAACATCAGCCTCTGTGGTTGTATTGGTGACGATCACCTTGCCAGACAAATCATCCGGAGCGTGCTGCATAATGTACAACCAGTCTCCGGCGATAACCTTACTGGCCTGGTAATATTTCTCATATTTTGGAACTACTTCAAGCTGTTTTTCTCCAGTGGGGTAAAGCATTTTAATAGGCATTCTACCGACAATTGGCATCAAGATTGCTGCCGCAAAGTTTGCCATCGGTACTGTGTTGATAGGTATAGGGAGGCCCAGGCCGAACATCAGGTCACCGAAGGTCATTTGATACCCTGCATTAATAAAAGATCTGGTCATGCCCCCGCGAGTTAGACCCGCAACCAGTAAAACCGTCTTTGGGTGAATGATATCCCCCAGTTGCTTTTCCACATCCTGCATGATCCTGGCTTCCAGGGTGGCTTTCAGCCCCCCGCCGTCCACAACCGGTGTAGTTTTTACATCCCGGATGAGTTTTAACCCGGCATAAAGAGGATAATCCCGTTTGAGAGCATGGACATAAAGATCTATACCTCCCACACCAAACGCGTCAATTTTTCCATCCAGTTCACAATAAAGTTGATAGGCTTTTTCTTCATCGCCATCGGTTCCAATGCGTTCAATGGAGACTTCTTCCCCCAGCAGGGTGGTAACCACCTTTTTGTCGCGCGATTTGGATCCCAGGCTGACACTGACAGCTCTCTTCATGGAGGCTTCCTTTTATTGTTGAATGTCTGCAAATTATAACGTAAAGACAAGATTGAAGTTACTGGTAACACACTGAATAAAAACAAGCGGCCGATTGTTTTTCGACCGCTTGGTGATTACCTGTAAAGGGAGTTTAGACCATACCTTAAGGAATTTGAAGAACTGTTCCTGCAGTCAGAGATTGATCAACATCCAGGTCATTCGCTGCAGCAATCGCACGTGGATCGACGTCGCCAAACAGACAAGCAATTGAATACAGAGTATCTCCATAGACAACGGTGTAACTTGCGGGGTGATATTGGAGAGCACGATTACCGATATAAGCCCGACTGCCAGATGGAAGTTGAATGGTTTCCCCAGGATAAAGGACATCACCGCTTTCATAACCGTTGTAGACCATAATGTCATCGGGGAGGATATTAAATCGGCGTGCTAAACACCAGACAAATTCACCTTCGTGCAGTGTATATGAATCAGGAACGGCGTATTCGACCGGATCTGGCACGCTGGTTTTTGGAACCTTCGTGGATTTCGGCGTGCTGGTCGGTTCTTCCACGCCAGAGGCGGTGGATGTAGCGACGATTTCACCCTCTTGGGTTGCCTCAGGGACCTGGGTTTCTCCTGTTTTTGGTGTTTTAGCAATCGCCGTCTCTGTTGCCTGGCGGGCAATTTCACTCAAGTTCGTTGTGGGCGTAACAGGGGGCGGCGTGGATGCAGACATTGTACATGCTGAGAACATGAGCGATGAGATAATGATGATAAAGAATAGCATGCGTGATTTATTCATCTAGATGTCTCTCCTTGAGGGGTCTCTCCCTTCATTATACTTCAAGCAAGATTCAATCCCGTAAAGGCTGATTTGATACTAGCATACTACCCTATGAGCGTCAAGAAAGAATAAATTCTCTCTCCGCCCTCAATAAAGTGCAAGTTTAATGCCAATTCCCCTTTATTTTCTCGGTAGAATTGTGCTTGTTATGTGCCGCTGATTGACCATGTGAGTAGCTTCTGATACACTAAAGAAAGCGTTAAAACAACCCTCTACTTTCTATGATACAGCAGGTACAAAATCTATGACCAAAGTTCTTTATTTAAAATGGCGGCCGGGCACCTGGACCGAAGTCATTGGCCAGGATCACATTATCACAACCTTAAAAAATGCTGTTCGCCAGGATCGGGTCTCTCACGCCCAATTATTTTCAGGACCCAGGGGAACTGGAAAAACCAGCACAGCCCGATTATTGGCGAAAGCTGTTAATTGCTTAGGGGAGGATCTGACTGAACGTCCCTGTAATCAATGTGCTCACTGTCTGTCAGTCAACCGGGGAGAATTTCTTGATTTAATTGAGATCGACGCAGCCTCAAATACCAGTGTTGATGATGTCCGGGACTTGAGAGATAAAATTAATTTCTCCCCCAACCAGGGACGTTATAAAGTCTATATCATTGACGAAGTCCACATGCTTTCTAAACCCGCTTTTAATGCCTTGCTGAAAACTCTTGAAGAACCACCTCCGCATGCCATGTTTATTCTGGCCACCACGGAAGCTCATAAGATACCCATCACAGTTATCTCCAGATGTCAGCGGCATGATTTTCGGAGGATCTCTGTGCCGGAAATTGTGAAGCAGCTGGAAACCATGGCAGCAGCTGAGTCAATAGAAGTAACTCCCGATGTTTTAGGTTTAATCGCCCGTCAGGCTACCGGGAGTTTAAGGGATGCAATTTCAATCCTGGACCAACTATCATCTGCAGAAGGAATGATCACAGTTGATCTGGCGCATCAGGTGCTGGGCACTTCACCCGATCAATCTGTTTTGAATTTTGTGGATGCGATCCTGGGCGCCGACGCAGGGGAGGGATTAAATACTATCCATGAATCCGCTGAACGCGGCAATGACCCCGTGCAGTTTACAAGACAGGTAATTGCCTATTTCAGGAACGTATTGCTGATGAAGTTGGAGAATCCAGATCGGATTGATGTTCCCGCTGATGTATTTTCTGTGATTAAAAAGCACAGCCAAGTGATCAGTATTAAACAACTGCTGGAATTGATCCGTATATTTAATACCGCGATAAACGATAAAGGAGCTTCCTGGCAGCCTATCCTTCCCCTGGAGATGGCATTTCTGGAAGCGCTGGAAACGATTAATGCTGGGGAATCCTTTCCCGCAGGGAAATCCACCCCGGTTAAATCGAAGGCAAAAAAACCTGGAAAACAAACCCAAGCCCCTCCCCAGAAAAAACCCCCAGAGGGTACGAAAAAAACTTCCCAGGAATCACCTGATCCTGGACAGCAGCCATTGACAGTAATCCAGCAGTGGAAGGAAATTTTAGAAAAGGTTCGGGATGTCAATCCGGCTACGCAAGGGATCCTTAACTCATGTCAGCCTTTAGGCATCAAGGATAATCAACTTGTGCTTAGTTTCCGCAGTGATGCAATTAAAGGAAAAATGGAAAAAGGCGACCACCTGCAAATTTGCCAGGATGTAATCGAAAAGGTAATTGGCGTGAAAATGCTCCTCCTTTGTATCGTGGGGGGAAAGGACCAGTCAGAACTACCGGATGGTGTGGATCCAGACGGGTTGGTTGCGGCAGTGGTCAGAGATCTGGGGGGGACCTATGTTTCTGATCAGGAAGAAGAATAGAACAGGATCAGCTGTTGATTAAATCTAATTGGATTCAACGGCTGGCACTTATTTATCCGTTTATGGGAGGCACGTATGGCAAAGAGACCTAAGTCTAGCGGAGGAAATCTGGGGGGGAAAGGGGTCATGCAACAGATTCAGCAGCTGCAGGAACAAATGATGAAAGCCCAGGAAAAGCTAGCTGAAGAACAGGTCATTGGATCAGCAGGTGGCGGAGCTGTAAAGATTACTGTAACGGGAGATCAGCGGGTACTCTCTGTGGTTGTGGAACAAGAACTCATTGAGGATGGAGATCAGGAGTTGCTGCAGGACTTGATTCTGACTGCCATCAACCAGGGGCTGGAGCGTTCCCGGAGTCTGGCTGAAGAAAAATTAGGCCCTCTGGCCGGGCAGGGACTGCCATTTTAAATCAGGGAGAGTGGATCAATGCTGCCGGAACCCATTCAACAATGTATTGATGCTTTTTCGCGGCTGCCCGGCGTTGGACCAAAAACAGCTGCCAGGTTAACCTTTTTTCTTTTGCGCACACAAGAACAGGATCTCTCAAAAAAACTGGCGGATGCCTTAGCTAATCTCTTATCAGGAACAGGCACCTGTCCAATTTGTTTTAATATGATGAGCGCAGAACAGGAGCAGTGCCGGGTCTGTGCTGATGGGGAAAGAGATCAGTCCGTGATTTGTGTTGTGGAAGAGCCTCTGGATGTAGCTGCCCTGGAACGCACATCAGGGTATCAGGGGTTGTACCATGTTTTGCATGGAGCGCTCTCTCCAGTGGAGGGCATAACACCGGAGGATCTAAGAATCAGAGAGTTAATGGGAAGGGTGGAGAAGGGCCAAGTCAAGGAAGTGATCATTGCAACCAATCCCAGCATGGAAGGAGATGCAACCGGCATGTATTTGCAGCAGCAGCTGGGGGAATATGAACTTAAGGTTACGCGGTTAGCCCGGGGATTGCCGACAGGCGGCGATCTGGAGTATGCAGATCAAAACACACTGCTGCGGGCGTTGTTGGGCCGGCAAGAAATGGATTGATCCAGGAAAAATTGGGTACAATTCGTTTTTAATCTCCCTTGACATAGTAAGGATATCCACTATAATGGCCTAGGTATAACCCAAGAGATTTCGCCCTAATAACGGCAAATCGATAAAATTGAATGACTGTAGGCCCCATGCGGACGCGCAGGAATGCGCTGAAGCGAGACCGATGTCACAGACGAAGAAATCGGTGGGGTCTTTTGTTCTCTAAGAGAACTGCCCTTGACGCAAAGTAGCGGGACAGGTATAATTGGACTCGCTCTTGAATAGGGCCTTGAACCTTAACATCTGAATAGTGATAGAAAGCCAATACAGCAAAACAAATCCTTGAGATAGAACTTCGTAATCTAATCCCACTTCGTTGTGGGATAATTTTTGCGGAGAGTTTGATCCTGGCTCAGGATGAACGCTGGCGGCGTGCCTAATACATGCAAGTCGAACGAAGATGTTCTTGTGTTCGCACGAGAGCTCTTAGTGGCGGACGGGTGAGTAACGCGTTGGTGACCTGCCCTAAAGAAGGGGACAACCTCGGGAAACTGAGGCTAATACCCTATGTGCTTCTAATGATTAGATGCTTTTGAAGTAAAGGTTCTGTGGACGAAAGGCCACAGTGCCGCTTTAGGAGGGGCCTGCGTCCCATCAGCTAGTTGGTAGGGTAATGGCCTACCAAGGCAATGACGGGTAGGGGACCTGAGAGGGTGACCCCCCACACTAGCACTGAAACACGGGCTAGACACCTACGGGTGGCAGCAGTAGGGAATCTTGCACAATCGACGAAAGTCTGATGCAGCAACGCCGCGTGTGCGATGAAGGCCTTCGGGTTGTAAAGCACTTTTCTGAGGGAAGAGAAAGGACGGTACCTCAGGAATAAGTCTCGGCTAACTACGTGCCAGCAGCCGCGGTAATACGTAGGAGGCGAGCGTTATCCGGATTTATTGGGCGTAAAGCGCGTGCAGGTGGTTTGGTAAGTTGGGTATGAAATCTCCTGGCTTAACTAGGAGAGGTTGCTCAAAACTACCATGACTAGAGGACGGTAGAGGAAGGTGGAATTCCCGGTGTAGTAGTGAAATGCGTAGATATCGGGAGGAACACCAGTGGCGAAGGCGGCCTTCTGGGCCGTTCCTGACACTAAGACGCGAAAGCATGGGTAGCAAACGGGATTAGAAACCCCGGTAGTCCATGCCGTAAACGATGTGGACTTGATGTCGGCGATGTAATAGTTGTCGGTGTCGTAGTTAACGCGATAAGTCCACCGCCTGGGGAGTACGATCGCAAGGTTAAAACTCAAAGGAATTGACGGGGACCCGCACAAGCAGCGGAGCGTGTGGTTTAATTCGATGCTACACGAAGAACCTTACCTGGGCTTGACATATAGGTGGTAGGGATCCGAAAGGTGACCGACCCCTCGGGGAGCTTATACAGGTGCTGCATGGCTGTCGTCAGCTCGTGCCGTGAGGTGTCCGGTTAAGTCCGGTAACGAGCGCAACCCTTGCCGTATGTTACATGTGTCATGCGGGACTGCCGGTACAAAACCGGAGGAAGGTGGGGACGACGTCAAGTCAGCATGGCCTTTATGTCCAGGGCTACACACACGCTACAATGGTCGGCACAATGGGTAGCAAAGTCGCGAGGCGAAGCCAATCCTCAAAACCGATCTCAGTTCGGATTGCAGTCTGCAACTCGACTGCATGAAGCCGGAGTTGCTAGTAAACGCGCGTCAGCAATAGTGCGTTGAATACGTTCCCGGGTCTTGTACACACCGCCCGTCACGTCATGGAAGCTGGTAATACTTGAAGC
>JBARSF010000010.1:0-11147 GCA_049644605.1 Anaerolineales bacterium
TTGTTCCAGAGGCTAATCAGGGACAGGGTAAAAAAATAGAACGACTCAAGGGTGAGGTTGATTTTGAGAAAGTCACCTTTTCCTATGATGGTCAAGAAACTGTGCTGCACGAAGTCTCATTTCACACAGATCCTGGGGAACAGGTAGCCATAGTAGGGCCCAGCGGTGTAGGCAAAACTACCTTGGTGAGCTTAATTTTACGCTTTTATAAGCCTACCGCGGGCGAAATCTTTCTGGATGGATACCCTGCATCTGAATATGAATTAGACTCTCTGCGTCAACGGATTGGCTACGTTTCACAAAGCACTTTACTATTATCTGGAACCATATCCGATAATTTGCGCTATGGGAATCCCGAAGCCGATGATGAACAGATTATCCGCGCTGCGAAAGTGGCTGGCATCCATGACTTCATCATCAGCTTGCCTAATGGATACGACGCACCTGTTGGAGAACGCGGTGTTAATCTTTCGGAGGGGCAAAAACAGCGTCTATCCATTGCCCGGGCGTTAATCAAAACCCCCGATATTTTTGTGCTGGACGAACCCACTTCGGCACTGGATAGTCTAACGGAAAAAACAATCTTTGAGAGGTTACCTGAAATGGTGCGACAAAAAACCACCTTTATCATCGCCCATCGGCTTTCAACCATTCAAAACTCAGATCGCATTTTATTGCTAAACGAAAAACGCTTGGTTGCCATTGGCACGCATCAAGAACTTCTGAAAAACTCCGCTTACTACCGTTCTCTGGTTGCCAACCAGGAAATTATTCCCTGAAAAAGTCTGGTAATTATCTCACGATGACTATATGGATTCCGCGCGAGGTCGTTTTTAAGGCTGGTTATAAAGCGGATGCGGAAGATGCCATCACAGATTTTGATATACTGGATGCACGTGCCTTTGGCAGTTTCCCCCCCTCTAGCTCTGCTCAACCGTGACCTAAACTTTGATGCGATTCCCAGCTCAAGGCAAGGTTAAACGCAAAGCGGTTTTTCTATAAATCGTCCGCTTATTAAACGGTATCAAGCCTAAATTCAAGTCTGACGCGGTTATTCATCCGCAAAAAAATAATTTCTATGCCAAAACTGAATACTGAGACACTAAAAGAAATACTTCAATCTATCCACTCCTCAGAAACATTGGCTTCTCATGCCTGGACAGAAAGCCTTTTTGTGGGTGAGTATGCAGATAATCATCCAAACTTAAACTCGGGCAACCAATTACTGATGGCGATAGGGGAACTCTTTCAAGAGATGATGCCTGTCTCTCCTGCCAGTCGTGGCGTGCGATTGGATGCGCGTTGGAGCGAATTTGGTTTTTTAGCGGCAAAATACTTTGGCCCACTTTTTCGAGGTATTCCCGTTCCGGTATCTTTTCAGGATGCTTCTGAAAAGATTGACGAGAGTATTTTATTTTTTGTGTACGGGGATAAAAGCACAAGGGAACTTTCAGAAAAAGAAATTGAATCTTATGTGTTGATTGGCGATAAATATGAATCCATTCCCGCAAGCACACTCAGCGATTGGCACAGAAAAGGGCTGCAAAGATTGCTTGGAATCATTCAGGCGCGTGAGGAGTATTTGGCTTTATCTTTAGCGGATAGCTCAGACCAGCCAGAAGAAGAGCCTGTTTTTGACGCGCAAAAAGGAAATCGAAAAAGGTTTTTCCGGGTTTTATTAGGGATTTTTATTGTTGGATTTTTAATAGCGGGAGGGAGGAAAGTTTTTCGTATCTATCAAAGAGGAAGGCCTGTTTTTCAAGATCTAATCCAATTAAATGAGATTATGGATTCGTCACCCGAATTAGATGAGCTAAAAAAAGCCGGGCCGATGTTTGAACCTCTTCAGGATGGTTTGGGTGTTTTTAGACAAGAAGTTGAGCCCCTTTTGTGGATTGCTCCCTACCTGAGCTGGGTGCCAGAATATGGATGCGAATTAGCTTCATCAGGATCTATGCTGGATCTGGCTTCATCTCTAACAGATCTTGGTGTCGAGGGTTACCAGGCTTCTCTACCGCTATTGCAATTGTATGAGGCGAATACTTCTGATCTTAATCCATCGGTTTTAACTGAAATTCTTGTCCAGGCACAACCACAAATCTCTAAAGCCCAGAAGTCTTTTGAGGCGGCGGAAATAGCAAGAAAGAATATTAATGACACCTGTTTATCTCCATATATCCACAATCTGTTGCTTAACAAGATTGACCCCCTGCTTGTTTTGATGGGTGATGCGCTGACTGTTGCTGGAGAGCTTCCCCGCTTAATGGGTGCAACGAGTGAAGGACCAAAAACATATTTATTGCTTGTGCAAAACGAAGATGAATTACGCCCGACGGGTGGTTTTATCACTGCCGCTGGCACGCTTCTTTTAGATAATGGTCAGATCAGCGGTTTTAATTTTGAAAGCTCAGGGGATTTGGACAATTGGGAAAAGCCTTATCCCGCTGCACCCTGGCAGCTTAGCGAGTATATGAATAGCAGTGTCCTGATCTTCCGGGACACGAACTGGTTTACAGATTACCGCATTGCCGCCCTCTATGCTGAATCTCTGTATTCCTATCTCAGCGCTCATTCTGTGGACGGGGTGATCGCTTTCGATCAGCAGATGCTGGTGGAGATTCTGGGCGTCACCGGGCCTGTTGAACTGGAAGGTGTGCCCTATCCGGTGGATTCAAGCAATGTCATTGCGTATATGCGTTCGGCGAAGAACTCCACACCGGAAGATTCGGACGAGTCCGAATGGAGTAAAAAGGCATTCATGAACATGATTGCCCAAACCTTGATTGAGAAATTGTTCAGCGGGGAACTCCCGGTCGAAGATCTATCCGCCCTTCTGTTGAAAGTTCTGAATGACCACCATCTCTTGCTGCAGTTGGATAACCCCTCCTTGACTTCCCTCCTGGCTCGGTATGGCTGGGACGGAGCCGTGCGCCCAAAAGGCGGTGATTTTCTGATGGTGGTGGACAGCAACATAGGCTTCAATAAGACCAATGCGGTGGTCGAATCAAGCCTGGTTTATAAGGTCGATCTGACCCGGCCATTAGCTCCTCTAGCTGCGCTCACTGTGGCCCATTCGAACAACGCCCAGGCAGTTATTTGTAACCAGTGGAACAAGATCCGCCTGCCGGAAGAAGGCAACTATCCCATTACAGACTGTTACTGGAATTATTTACGCGTCTATATGGTCGCAGGCGCTGCCCTTCTGGACGCAGACCCGCAATTCGTACCGGCCAACTGGATGATCCTCAGGGAGAACGTGCCCGCACGGGTGGATGTTCTTGATGAGGGAATTGACGGGGTTCAAACCTTTGGAACCCTGCAGGTCATACCGGGGGGCGATGCGCGCTCAATCAGTTTTCATTTTGCCCTGCCCGAGGGGATACTGGAAATCCAGCCCGGCTCCAACCAGTTTATCTACCGCCTGCAGGTGCAGAAACAACCAGGCACCCTGGCGGTACCGATCACCATCCAGGTATCGCTGCCTGAGAATGCCAAGATCTTGATGACCCCAGATGAAGCTGTCATTCAGGAGGAAATGGTCGTGATCGAGACCGATTTGGGCACAGATCTTGAGATTGAGATCGAATTCCTGGTGCAGTAAAATCCGGCACAAATCCGAATGAGATCTCGAGAATTCCGAGATAGAATTAGAGAGATAGTTTCCACGGATTTTTAGATAGGTAGGAGGAACCGATGAAAAAGTACATCCTGCTTCTGGTTGCATTCATCCTGGTAATGTCCATCGCAGGGCTCGCCAGGGAAAATCCTGCTTGGGCGAGTGTGCTCCCTGCAGCCTTGCGCCCGATAAGCGATCCACAGCTGGCGTTAAGCGAAGAACTGAACGGCGTTCTACTCTCCCCAGATTATTTTTCCAGTACGATTACAGGGAATGGGATCTATAACATCGGCGGCGTCTGCACCCTGGAGGTTGAGTTTATTACCTCTGACCTCCAGATCATTGCTGATTCTGAAGTTCAGCATACTGAGATTAAAAAAGTTCCCTATTATGGCCAGGGAAATCTACTTTACCCCGGTTGTCATATTGTGCACTACGCGGAGGACGAGATCGTCCTGCAAATGAAGACAGAGGATGGCAGCTCCAAGATTTGCTTTGGAGCCAGCCCGATTTTAACGGAAACGGTCCATTACTATCTTGACACTCCTCCCAGCGGCAGCCGCGCCTGGATACCCCTTCCCACTTCCCTTGAAGATAATGGCCGGCTTGTCTGCGCTCCCGCTATCCATACCGGATTATATATGCCCATTGGTGACATCGTTCCCTACCCTGGTTCAGAGGAAGCTGGCACCAATCTGCTGATCCCGGGAGGCTTCGGCGGCTCTGTCCTGACGCCGGATGACGAGGTCTTTATCGCCGGATCGGGTACCTATGCTGTGGGTGGAATCTGCTTGATCAAGGCTGAACACCTGATCACTGGATTAGCCGATATCGTGCGGGTGGAATTTCCCAGTGGGGAATATTCAGAAGATACCCTGACCGTCCCAGCGGATGACGTTGTAGGCATTTTCTATTATCCAGGCTGCCACGTGATCCACTACCGAGATCAAGTGATCAGGGACGAAATGACGAGGCAGGAAGGAAACTGGGAGATATGTTTCGCAGCCATCCCTGAGAAAGAGATGACGATCTACTACTATGCGGATAATGAGACCGATATCATTGCGCCCTGGATCCCTCTTGAGACTACCACGGAGAACGGCCTGGCTTGCGCTGTACCGGTGGATTTCTCAGCGGTTTATGCACCTGTTGGAAAGTAATCTCAAATAGAAGTTTATTACTCAACACCGCATGAATACAATAACAAACAAGATAGAGGCGCAAGCCTCTATCTTTGTTAACAGGACAAGATGACGTCTCCAAATCGATTGATTCGACTTTTTCCCCCGGGATTGCTGGCCCTGACGCTGATGGCGGTCTATCTTGCCACCCTGGCGCCCGGCCTGAGCTGGGCCAATTATGGCTCGGACGGGGGCGATTTGATCACGGCCGCCGCGACCGGCGGAATCGCTCATCCCACCGGGTACCCGTTTTATTTGCTGCTTGCCCGCCTGTTCCAACTGTTGCCAGTCGGCTCCCTGGCCTTCCGGACCAATCTGCTGTCCGCGTTTGCCACGGTTTCTGCAGCCTTGCTGATATATGGACTGGTTACCCGGTCGCTATCCGCCTCCGATCCGCACCGCTACTGGCTGGCGGGCCTGGCTTCCGGATATGCCTTTGGCCTCTCACCGCTGATCTGGTCGCAGGCGGTGATAACGGAAGTCTATGGCTTGCATGCCCTGTTCCTGGCCCTCTTGCTCTATTTAACAGTGATCGGTTTAAAAGCATGTCTCACCCCGAAACGGGTGGATGCTTTGCTGGGGCTCACTTTCGGCCTGGCGATGGGAAATCATGTCACCACGATCATCATGCTGCCCGTCATTCTCATCGCGGGGATCCTCCGTCAAGCGCCCCCGACAGAGGGAATTCTCCGGATTAATAAATGGGGATTGGATGGCCGCTCACTGTTGCGCAGACTGGTTTGGATGGGGGTTGGACTGCTGGTGTATCTCAGCCTCCCTCTGCGCGCCCTCTCCCAGCCGCCGGTCAACTGGGGGAAACCTGTGACAATAGATGGTTTTCTTTGGCTGGTTTCTGGAAAACTATACCAGGGGCAGCTCTTTGTTTTATCTCTTTCGTCGATTTGGGAGCGGGTCAAGGTGATCTCTGGGCTGCTGGTGGAGCAGTTTGGTGTGTTGGGGCTGGGTTTCGGATTGATCGGCTTGATTCTTTTTTATAAGCCTGACCGCCTTTTTCGCAGCCTGCTCTGGATCGTGGCGGCATCTGTGTTCTTTGCACTCGCCTATGCCACCACAGACGCCTTCCTCTACCTGATTCCAGCCTTCCTGTGTTTTGCAATCTGGATTGGAATGGGCCTGGGTGGATTGATGGATGTGTTGTCACAGCGGTTTCGTTATCTTGGATCATTGATAACATTTGTTTTTATTCTGGCCCTTTTTATCCTAGCCGGCCAACACTGGCATCAGGTGGATGCGTCTCATGACCTGAGGGCAGAAAAATTTGGAAACGATGTTTTTTCCCTCGCACCCACCGATGCGATTGTATTTGCGGCCGGGGATCCAGCGGTTTTCACCACTTGGTATTTTCAATATACCATGGGGAATCGCCTTGATCTTGCCATTGTAGCGACCGACTTACTTCATTTTGACTGGTATCAGCAAATGCTGCACAAAAATTATCCGGACTTGAATGTGCCCGGTCCTTTTCCCTTTGCGGAAACCGTGGTGGTGGCCAACCCGGAACGTCCCGTCTGTTTTGTTGAATACGTTCAGATGGCCGAGATTGGGTGCTTACCCCCCAGGAATCCAACCGTGCCGTGACTCCCCCAAATCTGTTGCGGGGTGATCAATGAGCAGCGGGAAAGTTAGGACCGCGGAAATCCCGGTCAGGATCAACCGCTGAGATCCCGTACAAGTGCTGATTCACCCCCACCTGAAGGATGTTAGAGGTATTTACAAGCACCAGCGTCAAACCGATTGCCTGTCCGTTGAACAGAAAATTACTTACGCTACTGACATGTTCGATAATACAGCAATACATATTATAATAAGTGTTTAGATATACAGCGAGGAGAACCATATCTAGTAAAAATATTGGCGTAACGTTGTTGCAGCACCATTTCCGTAAGTTTTTTGACAAGGTAGCCAAGTACATCACTCCAATTATTTTGACACGCGGATGAAAAAGCCTCTCTCGAAGGTATAGTTGAAAGGAGAAAACCATGGACCAGATTATGCCGTACCTTGATTATATTATTTACGTCCTTGTCGCACTCGTCAAATTCGCCGGAATGCTGCTCTTAGGCCTGACCCTTGGCTGGCTGACATTGGATGTCTTTCGTAAAGATCAGCATCCCTGGCAGCTGCAGGTTGCCTTCTTTCTCGGGATCATTGTGCTGCTGGTTGCTTTTTTGCTAGAATCGCACCTCGGCCTGGGAGGCTTTGGTATTGGCGTGGGAGTCGCGATGTTCCGCTGGGCAGGATGGGGCAAATCTGACAAACCAAAATCCAAATAACCGTAATATTTTCTTCGGGGAATAAGAAAGGTGGAATTCCCGGTTGATGGCCGGTTCATCGTGCATCAACCGGAAATAAACCGATCTTCTATATCTGCCATCTGGTTGGATCCGGTTAAAAAACAGGCCCGCCAACCTGGGCATGGGTTATGTCGGCCTGCCGCTGGCGGTGGTATTCTGCGAAGCCGGCTTCTAGGTCACCGGCATCGACCCGGATGGGCGCAAGATCGAAGCGCTGAAAGCGGAGACGAGCTAGATCCCCGATATCCCGAGCGACAGGCTGGTACCGCTGGTGAAGTCGGGCCGCCTCCACACGAGCACCAATCGGGCGAGATCATTTTGACGTCAGCCCACAAGTGGTGCTTCCCAGCACCTCCTTGAGAATGGCGTTATCCAAGGAGAGAACCGCAACCAGCTTCTTCAGCCGGGTATTTTCTTTTTTCATTTCTTTGAGCTTCCTGGACTGGGTGACATCCATTCCCCCATTTTCCCTGCGCCAGCAATAATAGGTCTGCTCGCTTATTTCCAGTTTTTTCAAGCCTGTCCCACTGTTTTCCCCTGGCTGAGATATACTTCAGCTTCTCTCAATTTGGTGATGGTCTGCTCTGGAGTATATCGTATACGTAGTGCCATCTTTTCTGCCTCCTGTATATACTAATCCTAACACTGCTTCTGGATCAGTTTTTGGGGGGCAGGTCACACAGCCAGTTGTGGTGATGGATTAAACTGCCGCCGCGCCCCACGTATTCAGGAAAACACCGCTCAAGGGATAGTTGGATTTTCCAAAATTATCGCAGGAGGTACCTCGCGCAAAAAGGTAAAAAGTAAACAAGAGGGTAGGGGCAAAAAATAAAACCTCATGCTAATGTATACCTACAAATAAAAAGAAGGTTGGTCAGGTGGGCCAAATAACCCTTTGCTGTAGGGAGTTTAGTTTACTTACCCCCCACATGATTTTGGCGCACCTGGAGGGACTCGAACCTTTAAGAAAGTTTATCAATTATCAACGGAGAAGAAATTACCAATGCATTGGTCCTGCGCTGTTTTGGTATAAAAAAATGCACCTGGATTAAAAAACTCACTTTTCGCAACCGGGATTATGTCTGGACGGAAATTGGTGCTGTTATATTTATTGGTAGTTTGATATTGAATTAAAGTTTTGATTGAGGCGAACTCTACCTTCCAGGATTGATGTATTCATTAACAAAGGAAAATGAAAATCCTGCCCGGGGATCTAACTAAGTCACCATATTTCAGTAATGTAAAACTACTTTATCTCCAACCTTTGGTTTGAGCTGCGCATAGGCATTTCCATTAACGATGGCCACGATAATATAGCCGGCTGTGCCCCAGAGCGCGATTAATTCTCCTTCCTGAGCTTCTCCAAAGATATCTCGAATACCCCTGATCCTTACCTCTCCAATCTCGAGAGTAGCCGAGGAGGGGTCAAACTCCTCGGGCATATCACTAGTATGAATATTGGTTGTGATGTTCCCCAAGTAAGGGAAGACCAGGATCACTTCACCATCGGCTCCCGTATTATTAAAGGTAGCTTCCGGCACCGGGATTCTGATTTCATTATCGATCTCTTCCCCTAATTCTTCAATCGGCACGCCAGCTGCTAAATGAGCAGCAATTGGGGAGAAGATATCCCGCCCGTGGAATATGTTGCTCACGAGCTGGACCCAGTATTCTGGTTTATTGGTATGGAAAATACGGATCGGCCACCCCAATTTTTCCGCTTTTTGGTATAGCTTTGAAAATACACCATTATCAGGACCGACAAAATAATGTTCACCGATCTGGGCTGCAATTGGACGGCGTGCTGTTCCTACGCCAGGATCAACAACCACAATATGGATCGATCCCGGGGGAAAATACCAGACTTCGTGGTCTAAATACCAGGCGGCGTAATTAATATCCTGGGGAGGAACCTGGGAATTAATATCCGAGATCATGGCATCAGGTGCAATGCTCCAGATCACGCCACGCATTGAGCCGACGCCGGAACCAAAATCTGTCGTGATAGAAATATGTTTCACGCCCATCTCCTTTAGATCATGGATTTTGACAATACTTCGATAACATCGCCTGTCGATACCCCCAGGGCATCAGCTGCATTTCCGTTGACGACAGCTACCTCTATAAACCCTTTACTATCCACTACCGCGATAAGTTCACCTGGTTCTCGATATCCAAAGGAGCCAACCAGGCCCACAATTTCACGCTCCTTAAGCCGGATAACAACTTCTTTAAAATCCTCCACTTGTTCGGCGAGCAAATCTGTCTGGATATTGCCAAAAATGTCAATTGCGACAACATGCGCCTGCCAGCCAGCCTGAATCTTAATCGGCTGTGGTAATTCGATCAAAATCGGATCGTCTATTTGATTACCAAGATCTTCAAACTTAATTCCTGAGGCCAGATATGCCCCAACCGGTGCAAATATATCCCGTCCGTGGAATGTATTGCTGATATCACTTAACCAAAATTTAGGATTGGTGAGTTCAACAAAATTGTGGATCAAGCCTTGTGATTTGGCGTCCTGAATGAGTGGTGTAAGCAAACCATTATCGGGAGCGACGTAGTATTGATCACCTAGCTGGGCAGCCAAAGCCCGGCGATTTGTGCCTACACCCGGATCTACAACAGCTACGTGAACGCTGCCCTCCGGAAAGAACGGTGCGACTCGCCAAAGAGTTATTGCCCCCTGCATTATATTTTGGGGTTGGATCTGATGGGAGATATCTGCAATTTTGACTTCAGGACAAATCCCCCAGATAACGCCTTTCATTACCCCTACAAAGCCATCCTGAATTCCGAAATCTGTTAATAGTGAGAGTACGCTCATAGTTTTCCAGGTCCCTATTGATTTAACCTGAATATAGTAGCATAAACACTTCTGGGAGACAAGTCTGTGGCTGTGGGGGGCAGAATGGGGGGCTATGTTAATCAAGATTGAGGTTCTTGGTCCTGGCATACAAAATAAAAACACCCCTAGAGGTAGGGGTGTTTCAGGCGCACCCGGAGGGACTCGAACCCCCAACCTGCTGATTCGAAGTCAGACGCTCTATCCATTGAGCTACGGGTGCGTGGTTTAACTAATTATACCGCAGGGGTAATATTAGTCAATTTCAAGGCACAAAATATTAAATTTTTTGGTTTAAGGAGAGATTTCTTAAGGTGGCCAAAATCAGGCGTCTGATTCTGGGTGCAATTTAGGTGCAGTTAGGTGCAGTTTAGGTGCAGTTAAATCAGCCGGCAGTGCCACCGGTGTGGTGATCTCGTCCATAATGGCAGCTGCTTTTTCCTGTAAACCCGGTACGGTGTGGGCGTATGTGTCCAGAGTAGTGCTGGCTTTTGAGTGCCCTAACCGCCTTGAGACTGTCAGCAGATCAACGCCGTTGGCCAGCATGTGTGTGGCCGCAGTGTGACGCAGATCATGAAAGCGGATGTCAGGTAAGCCGGCTGCATTAAGGACTCGCTTAAACGCTTTCTGGACCTGCCTGGGACCATACGGAGCGCCAGTTTGCTGGGTGAAGACCAGATCGTTTTCTTTCCAATCTGGATCACGGCAGGACTGCATCATGTATTGGGATTTGTGATGTTCTTTAAGGATTGACCAGGTCGATGTTCCCAGTTTGATTGTCCTTTGGCCGGCCCGAGATTTGGGTGGTGTCCGGACAAGACCTTCCCCTTTGATCCTTGTCAACTGGCGGTTGATCGTCAATGTGTGCCTGTCCCAGTCCAGATCGTCCCAGGATAATCCAAGAAGTTCTCCTAAACGCATACCAGTGGTGATCGCCAACTGGTAGAGCGGTAGAAATTCGGGCTGCTCGCTCTGGGCGGCGATCAGAAAAGTCTGGATCTGATTCTCGTCCAATGTGAGCATTTCCTTTGGGCTGGGTTTAGGCTGAACGACAGCATTGATCGGATTGCGGATGAGTAATCCCAGCCTGATTGCGTGGTTAAGGGCTCCCCGCAGTACCGAATGAACAAGTTGTACTGTTCGAGGGCTGACCCCGGCCTCGATATGCTGGTTATAGAGCAATTGAA
>JBARSF010000011.1:0-1637 GCA_049644605.1 Anaerolineales bacterium
CCTCCATACAGAGCCAATAGAAAGATGTCGTTGGTAATGCCTTCAACAGGCAGGAAGAATGTCAATCCGTCGGTGAATATCGAGAATAAAGTGATCGCCACAGCGGTGCGCATGGCAAAGCGCGTCCCGCCCAGATAACGCCAACCCAGCAGGAATAAGGGCATGTTCCCGAGAAAGACCATCACACCAATGGGCCAATTGGTATAGAACTGAATGATCTGTGCCGCACCGCTTTTCCCGCCGCTGACCATCAGCCCGGGGATGAGAAACAGGCGCATGGCGATCGCCTGGACAAAAGAGCCAAAAATGATGAACAAGAAATCAGTGATCGCTTTTCGATTCGCGAAAAATTTTTTCAAATAAGATGTCCTCGGCTTTTTAGAGAATAATCAGATCATACGTCTATGTTTGCTTTTTCCCAGTGGAAAGCAGTAGGTTTAAAGGGGGAAGTAAGTTATCTGTTTAATAAATTGTTAACTTATATATTGGTAAAGATTTCCCTAAAATATAGTTAGAGGGATAGTAGATAATTTGAAAATAAACCCATTCTTGACCTGCATTGCGGAAATGGTAGAATTGAGTCCACGCGGGCGTCGCCAAGTGGTAAGGCATCAGCCTTCCAAGCTGATATTCGTGGGTTCGAGTCCCATCGCCCGCTCTTTTTATTTTAAGAACCTTCCAGAACACCTTTAAGAGCAAAAAATAAGCCAGGAGGTGTTTTATTATGAATACTCAACCACAAATTGAGAATAAATGGACATTAGCTTCGATTCCACCTCTAATAATGGCGATAAGTTATTTCCGCTAGTAACGAATAGGTTGCTGTACTCATGGCATATCGTATTATCGTAAGAAAAATTATTATCTTTAGGATTTCTTTTTGTTTATCAGATGGATATCAATTTTTATCCAGACGCCTAGAAATGGGCGTTTTTGGCTTAAACATGCGTTTTACTTTGAATTTTCTAAAGCAAACCTTTGTTCCAACCTCAGGATTGATGGTGTAGTATAAAAACTTGCAAGCCAACGCGCAAAACAACTTCATAATCAGATTTCTTCGTATATAATTTGGGTGAAAAGCATATACAAATATGAATGATGGACAAGCTTTGGTAAAATGGATCCCCTTATTATGATACTAGGTCATAGCAGGTCTAATACCCTGGGTGTACCAAGCGTGCGCTCTTAAGACTAATTTGCGGAAAGGAAGACAAACCAATGCCATTCAATGAGAAAAAACGTTTAGATCCCTCCCAGGTTCAGGACCGTCGTGGCCGAGGGGCGGGAAAAACAATAGCTATCGGGGGCGGAGGAATCGGCCTTGTAGTCTTGTTGGTTTCGCTGCTTTTGGGAGTGGATCTCGGTGACCTGACTGATATGGTTGGGGTTGTCCCTTCGACATCGGAAACAATTATCGATGAAGTCAACAACCTAGAAGCAGAATGCCAGACAGGGGCAGACGCGAATACCCGTGAGGATTGCCGCATCGTGGGGTTCGTTAACAGCATCCAAGCTTTCTGGACTGATGAATTTGCACTCCAGGGGATGGAGTATATCCCAGCCGAGACAGTGCTTTTCACGGGGTCAACGCAGGCTGCTTGTGGATACGCTAGTGGTGCATCAGGACCATTCTATTG
>JBARSF010000012.1:0-5419 GCA_049644605.1 Anaerolineales bacterium
TAATGCCTGGCGACAATGTGAATATGATGGTGGAACTGATAGTGCCGATCGCATTGGAGCAAGGTGGAAAGTTCGCTATTCGAGAAGGTGGTCTCACGGTTGCATCCGGTGTGGTCACTGAGATCATGGAGTAGTCCTTTCCAATTTATTGGGACGGTATACGAATTATGGCAAGAAAAAAAGGAATCAGACCGGTAATAACCATGGCTTGCACTGAGTGCAACGAGCGGAATTACACGTCTGAAAAGAACAGAAGAAATGATCCCAACCGCCTGGAGCTGAACAAGTTCTGCCCCAGATGCCGGAAACATACGCTGCATCGAGAAACGAAGTAAGGACAGATGAGGTGATCATCGGCAATAACCAAAACCGATGATCACCTATAACCCATTTTAGGCCAGTAGCTCAATTTGGCAGAGCGCCTGTCTCCAAAACAGGAGGTTGTGGGTTCGATTCCTACCTGGCCTGCCTTATTCATTTGCTTGACGCCGTCTATCAGGGCGGCGTTTTGACCGTAGAAGGAGTTTGATGTGGCTAAACAGCGAAAACAACCAGGTGGTATCAGGAAATTTTACCGGGAGACAATCGCGGAATTAAAGAAAGTATCCTGGCCGACCAGATCGGAAGCAATCCATTTGACCAGAGTGGTCTTGATTGTTATTGTCGTCATGGGTGCTTTTCTGGGAATCTTGGATTATCTCTTTACCCAGATGTTTGGTTTGATCCTGGGTGCTTAAAATTCCACAACTACCCTCCTGGAAGAACAAGTTATGGATACTAACGAGAACGAAGAAAAGATAGACGAATTGGAACAGCATTCTCCAGAAGCGGAGGATCTTGTGGATTCAGAACAGGATCAAAACCTGGAGGCTGAACTGGAAGAACTCGCTGGGGATGAAGTGGTGGAATCTGAACAGGAATTACCACTTGACCCTGCCGCAGAGGATCTTCAGGTAGACGCGGAACAGGAAGAGCCTGCCGCTGAAGAAGTTATAGAAACCGATGGGGAATTACCGCTTGACTCTGAGCCCGGTGATGCTGAGGCATCTGATGCAGAATCCCATGACCCCGAGCAGAGCACAGAAGAAGAGGATCCCCGGGTAGAGGCTGAGGGCGAAGACTCCCTTAAAGAACAAGAAGAAATCCAGCAGGAAGTTGAACTGGAAGACTCTGTTGAGGATGAAGAGCTGGAAGTTGAAGAGGAAAGTTTTGTTGAGAATCAGGCAGCAGAACTCGAAGAGGAGATGCTCCTCGATGTTGAGCCTGTTGATGCCGAACTACTTGATACAGAACCGGTTGATGCCGAGCAGGATGATGCCGAGCTGGTTGACGCTGAACTGAGCGATGCAGAAGAGGATGAAGCTGCTTCAGATGAAACCGAACTTGTTCAAGAAATAACCCAGCCAGTCAAGGACGACGGCCGGGCCTGGTACGTGGTTCACTGCTATTCTGGCAACGAAGATAAAGTCCGGCATAATATTATACAGCGGATTGAATCGATGGCAATGGATGACTTGATCTTTGATGTTATTGTCCCTACTGAGGATGAAGTGAATATAAAAAACGGGGAACGGGTAACAGTAGAAAAAAAGGTTTTCCCCGGATATATTTTGGTCAACATGGCGCTGTCTGAAGAATCCTGGTATATGGTACGCAACACACCAGGTGTCACCGGGTTTGTGGGAATGGGAAATGATCCTACACCGCTCCAGCCCGAAGAAGTGGCCCGCATCTTAAAACGGATGGAATCCGAATCACCGCGGGTTAATATCACCTTCAGGCCGGGAGAGCGGGTCCGGATTGTAGATGGACCATTTGAAGATTTTTACGGGAAAGTATCTGAGATTGATATGGAGCGGGCAACAGTCCGGGTCTTGGTCAATTTCTTTGGAAGAGAAACCCCTGTAGAACTGGATTTCCTGCAGGTGGAAGGAGCTTAATTATTATCATTTGTGGGAGGATGGATTAAATATCCGCTGGCACCACGAAGGAGAAAAAAGTGTCAAAAAAAGTAAAAGCAAACGTACGATTACAGATTGAAGCGGGGAAGGCAAACCCAGCTCCTCCGATTGGTCCCGCCCTTGCGGCACATGGAATCAATTTGATGGCTTTCTGCAAAGAATACAATGCCAGGACATCAGATCGGATGGGTGACATTATCCCGGCAGATATCACTATTTATTCAGACGGTTCCTATAAGTTTGTGCTTCGCACACCTCCGGCAGCGGTCTTATTAAAGAAAGCAGCCGGGATTGAAAAAGGTTCAGCGGAACCCCCCAAAGAAATTGTGGGAGAAGTTACCCGGGATCAGCTCCGCGAAATTGCCCAAACCAAAATGAAAGATCTTAATGCTGTAGATATCGAAGGTGCAATGCGCCAGATTGAAGGTACAGCGAAGCAGATGGGAATTAAAATAACAGACTAAATTCTCGTGGGAGGATAATATCCGTTTGCACCACAAGGAGATAATTATGGCAAAACACGGTAAAAAATACCAAGCAGCATTTGATAAAGTCGACCGCGATAAAAAATACACCCCTCTGGAAGCAGTGACAATGGCGAAAGAACTCGCCTACGCTAAGTTTGATGAGACTGTGGAGCTTCACGTGCGTCTGGGTGTTGACCCCCGCCACGCGGATCAAATTGTCCGTGACCTGGTAAACCTTCCCCACGGATTGGGAAAGACCGTCCGTGTCCTGGTATTCGCCCAGGGTGAGGATGCAGCCAAAGCGCGGGAAGCCGGAGCGGACTACATCGCTGACGGTGATGATCTAATCAATAAAATTGAAGGCGGATGGTTTGATTTTGATGTAGCGCTTGCCACGCCCAATATGATGGGCAAAGTTGGCAAACTGGGTCCTATTCTGGGTCCACGGAGCATGATGCCCAATCCTAAAGCAGGAACAATGATCCCCGGTGAAGATTTACCGCGAGTGATCGAGGAAGCTAAGTCGGGTCGGATTGAGTACAGGGTAGACAAAACTGCCAATATTCACGTTCCAATTGGAAAAGTATCCTTCTCAGCTGAGCAATTACATGATAATATGAGTGCGCTAATGGAGTCGCTGGTCTCAAACAGACCCGCGTCAACCAAAGGCCAATATGTCAAGAAAGTTGTAGTTGCGACAAGTATGGGTCCAGGGATTATCGTAGACCCGATCTTGGCATCAGAATTGGAAGTTGAGTAAAATACAGCTTCCATCAAAATAATAAATAACAAAAGCTTGTTTACCAGAGACAGCTGGTGTTTTCTCTGAAAACTTAATTTCCAGCCCAGGTAAAGAATACTTTGAAGTTGATATAACTTAAAGTCTTTACCCCGTCTGGTGAGGTAAAGACTTTTTTGTTATGGAAGTAAGACTGAACCCGATTTGAAGGAGGTGAAATACATTGGCTATTTCTAAGCAGCAAAAAGAAGAACTCGTCGAACAGTACAAGACATGGGTGAAGGAAAGTGATGGGTTGATTTTAGCTCATTACCGTGGACTGTCTGTGAAGGATATCAGTAATCTCCGGAGAGATATCAGAGAATCCGGCGGCGAATTCCATATCATAAAAAATACCCTGGCGAAACGGGCATTCGAAGAGAGTGGACGGGAATGGAAAGAGGGTGTATTCATCGGACCAACCGCACTGGGCATTTCCTACCAGAATCTTTCAGGTCTCGCAAAAGTGATCAAGGACTTTTCAAAAGAGTTCGGGACCATTGAGATCAAAAGTGGATATCTGGCTGAGCGCCTGGTGACAGCAGAAGAAATCATCGCCCTGGCAGAACTGCCATCTATGGCAGAAATGCGCGCAAAACTGCTAAGCACAATTCTAGCGCCTGCCTCTCAACTTGCCCGTGTTCTTGCAGAACCTGGCCGGCAGGTTGCCGCTGTGCTCAAATCTTATTCAGAAAAAGAGCCAGCAGTCTAGTAAGAGAAAATAATTATTACGGATTGAATCCGATATAAGGAGAAAAAAATGGCTGATATTGAAAAAATTAAAGACCAATTGGGTAAACTAACCGTCCTTGAAGCAGCTGAATTAGTCAGCATGCTGGAAGAGGAGTGGGGTGTATCCGCTGCTGCTCCTGTGGCAGTAGCCGCCGTTGCAGCTGGTGGTGACGCTGGTGAGGCGGGTGAAGAAAAATCAGAATTTGACGTAGTCATCAAGGATACCGGACCAAAGAAAATCGAAGTCATCAAAGCTCTCCGGGCTATCACCAGCCTGGGTCTGAAAGATGCCAAAGAAATGGCAGAAGCTGCAGATTCCAAAGTCCTCGAAGCTGTCGGAAAAGAAGCAGCCGAAGAAGCAAAGAAACAACTCGAGGAAGCTGGCGCAACAGTCGCGCTTGTTTAATTTATCAAACGGGTTCAGAAAGGCTGCTCTCAGGAGCAGCCTTTTTCTTTTAAATAACAACCCGGTGTCCATGGTGGATACCGGGTTGTTATGGTTGGTAGTTATTAGTTATTCCTGGCAAGCCGGCATAAGGCGGAACCCCCGCTATTAAGCCATTCCTCCAAACGAGGACTGTAATCTTTGCCCGCTTTGGCATCTTTGTATATTCTTAACCCCCAATACACATATCGGACTGTTTCGTCCGGCCATTGTTCCTGGGGATTTTTCGCCCCATTAATTCCTCCGTTATACCCGGCTAAAGCCAGACGGGCATTCCCTCCAGATTCCAGGGCTTGCCTAAGGTAATTAAGACCTCTGCGTGCATTTGTTCCCGGATGATAAGGATCTTCCCCTTCTAGAAAGTGATAGGGCATAACCTGGAACAAACCTTTCGCCCCGACTGAGGACTCTGCCCTTGAGAAACCACAGGATTCAATTTGCATCACCGTGGCGATTAAATTAGGGTCCAATTGATAGGTATCACTCCAAACCATAATTTTTTCTTCCCAGGCCAGTACTTCCGGAGTAAATAAGGGCGCAATAAGGTTTGGTGAAGGGCTGGCCTGTTGTTCGGAAAGAGGAGCGGTTTCAGCCAGGTCGACTTGAATTTGAGTGAGGAATAGGGCAAGAAGTACACCCACCAGGAGTACAGATACCGGTGGGAGAAGAAACCGCCGCAGGCAGCCTGTGGGACGGGTTTGGGCTGCCTGCGAATCTAAGGAGGAAGGAGAAGAATAGGATGTCACTTGATGATTTAGCCCCTATCCCTGCCCTGGGCGGAGAGCGGTTGATAGGCAGGTTCCCTTCCAGGGGAACGGGTCGGGGGCTTGGGCGCAGGTCGATAACCGGGCCCCTTTGGGGGAGCTTTCTTCCGGACCGACACCGGCGCTTTACTGGCCCTTGAAGTTGAGGCAAACTGAAGGCTCAGCTGGTCCTGGCCAATATACTTCTCACCGGCAACGGAAAATAAACCAATGATCAGCACCCGCAGCAGCCAGACCATCACAGCCACAAAAATCGGCACAACCTTCAACAG
>JBARSF010000013.1:0-4776 GCA_049644605.1 Anaerolineales bacterium
GGTGATAATGGTGAATTTGTTTGCGCTTTAATACATATGCTGCACTAGGTAAAATGTAGCCTTGTTTAATTTTATGCCTAGTTGGAAATTTAGTTCTTATTGATTAATTGTAGAGCGATCAATAAGGACAGATTGATCGCTCTACTTGTATTCATTAATTGGAGTTTTTTCGTTGCCTATTTCTTTTTAGTTTTCTTTTTACCCGTTGTGCTGGAAGACTTCTTATTACTTTTTTTGGGTTTTCCCGTTGCCATTATATACTCCTTTTTTCTTTTTTATTTTTTGAAATACATCACCGTAAGAATCGTCATCAAATTGTCCATAATCTTCATAATCGATTATTGATAATTCGATGGGATTTAGCCAAACAATAACCAAATCAACCTGGCAGGTTTCACAAAGGTGGTGAATACCAATATCTGGCTCAACGCCAACATCAACTTTGTTTTCACAATTAGGGCATACCCCAAATGTCATTTGTGGCTCCTGAAGATCTATTTGACAGATTAATTATAGATTCTAATTGTGGGAAATGGGTGTTAGCTGCTGTTCAAAAAAGTGTTTAAATCAGGTTAAATGTATCAAAACTTATACACTGGGATGATTTAAGCCCCCGATGTTGGTGGAAAGGTCGAGAAACGGTTCCGATTTATTAATTGATAACTCTGAAGACTTTAGGGGGAAATTCATTCCATTCGTATTTTCGATCTCACCTAACCAATAAGGAGGGTTCACAGAATTCCAGAGTATATAACCTGTGAGGAAAATGAAATCTAGACCTGGTTTCACATCGTTCGAAGAATACCATGCATTACCTCCGGCTGCTTTCAGGAGATATTGTGAGATTCTCACTTGAGTTTATATCGAGATGGTGATAGGCATATTTAACTAAGACAACCAGGGATCCAATCACCGGGATCACGATCAATCCCGCGAGTACCCCAAATAGTGATAAGGTGCTGACAATAGCGATAAACACCAGCGCTGGATTAATGTTCATTCGTTTGCTCATTACCCTGGGGACGAGAAAGGTATTTTCTATAATTTGGATGATGATAAATATACTGCATACTACGATCGCGAACCAAAAATTGGATAGATCAAGAGTTAACGACCCCTGGGTCCAGGTACTCAATCCCGCAATAAATATAGTAATGGTCGGTCCCAGCGATGGAATCAGTTCCAAAATACCGGCTATCAAGCCAATAACCAATGCGTTTTTTAATCCCACAGCGAAGCCACCTAAGCCTGACAAAACACCTATCAATACCATCATAGAGAATTGACCTCGCAAATAGGTTTTCCAGACCAGGTTGATTTCTTCAAGAATATCGCTAAGGTTTTTTCTCATGGATTGATGAGTAATTTGATAGATCCAATTAATTAACTTTGAATGATCCAGCAATAAATAAAAGCAGGTCATGAAAGTGACTAGAATCCAGACCAGGTTATCGGTGGCGGACCGCAGCATCTGGAAAAGTCTGGCTGGATCCAGCAATTGATTGATCTCATTTTCCAGTTCGGGGATAATTTCCGCCAGAGGTATATTGATATCTAAAAACTCATCTACAGCTGGTTGTAAATCAATCATCTCCTCGGATATAGCTTGGAAATCGTTGGTCAGGATATTAATCTGTTTAAATACGATCGGTGTAGCCATTCTGGTCCCAGTTATGATTAAAGTGATAAAACTGACAAACACAATCCCAGCAGATAAGCGGGAATTTATATGCAGCTTATTAGTCAGAAGAGCCACGATAGGATGCAGTAAATAAGCCAGTAAAATGCCCAGGACCAAGGAGCTGATCACGGCTTGATATAGACTGGTGATCCAGTAAATACCCAAAATGATCAATAAATAGAATACAGCTTTTTTTCAATTGATAGGTAGCGGCCAGAATCAAATTGAGCGGGGCTATTTTGTGATCTTCTAAACATGATTTGTTTCTATAGTTTTTAAGTTTATTCCGGTGACTTTGTATTGCCAATCTGAAGGAACCAAAGAGCCTGGTTAATAAGCTGCCGCATTCCATAAACGACCTGTCTCGTGAACAGGATCACCTGAAGAAGATATTAATTATATCCATCTATGGAGCGGGTGTTTCTGTCGGGATCTCATCTGGCGCAGCTGATAAAGTAGGTGTCGAAGTGGCCGAAGTGGGATAATTTGTTGGTGTCAATCTGCTTCCGCCGACTTTGATGACCGCATACATTTCATCGCCGAAAAATACCCCAGCGCTATTTGACATTCTCCAATTACTCTGATACTTTCCGGTCGTACTTGGGGCGATCATAAATATTGAGAGATCTATTGTGCTGCCGGGATTTACTGCCTTGGTAAGAATTAAGGCAGCGCCTCCTAGAAAATTTCCACCCGTAAATGTTAATTTAAACCCTGCATCCCAAACGCAGGAGCCATTATTTCTGACTCGCCAGGTTTTTGTGAATTCTTGCCCTGGCGTCAATTTAGTATTATCTGGTATGGTGATATCGGAGAGGAAGGCAAGAGAGAAACAGGAATAGGTTGGAACAACACTTGTGCTTGTTGCTTATGGTGGGACGGGTGTGTTCGTCTCTGTGGGAGTACTAGTGTTTGTCGGGGTAGAAGTATTGGTTGGCAAAGACAATGCCGTCTGGGTCAAGCGAGACGAGAACGTCGCTACCGCCTGGGTTTGTTACTTGCTCAAGACTCAAAGTTGGGGTTGAACTAGCTGTTTTTGATGAACATGCGCACACTCCAAAACTGCCCAACAGGAAAATGACAAGAATTGTCTGTAGATGTTCTTTCGCTTTCATACTTTTTCCTCTTTATGTTCTTTGCTGTATTAGCGCGGATTATTATTGTTTTTATTTACTTATAATATGGAACCTGTCCCAGGATAGGTTTCAGGAAAAATATCTGAAAATATGAGCATGAAATTATCTAGTGTGTAGGTGGTCTATTCTGTTGAAGAGGATTGTCGGGGATGTTTTTTTTGTTTAGTGGGATCTGGTTTATATGTCAACACTTTGGCGAGCTCAAGAGGATAGAGCCAGACTACTTCCAGTTCTAATCCGCAGTTGGAACAGATAACTGATTGATTAATTTCCAGAGGACTTTTTAAATCCAGCGGGGTCTTGCAGGTAGGACATATCTTGGTCATAGCATATACCTTTTTCAAATGTCGAAAATAAGATATCCCGATTGTAGTAATTACTTGTTCAAGATATGTAATATTTAGATATTAAATACGTACCAATTTTCAAAAACTGGAATAATTTTTAAGAATTTTTGTGAAACAAGTAGGACCTGTATAATACATAAGAGAATATAAAAAAAGCTAGATATCATATGAATATCTAGCTTTTTTTATACGCAAATGAATGACTTTTACCACAATAATTTTACATCTATCAGCGATAATATCACCTGAACAAAAAAATCTATAAAAAACTTGAGGGTCTAGAACACCTTTGGGAGGAATAATTGAATAGATCTAGAAATTTCTTGTATTCGCTGATTTCTGTGCTTCTGTTGGTTGCAGCGATTATCCTACGGAAACTACGAATGCTGTCCAGGAAGACAATGAATTATCCAATTAATATGGAATTTTAAAAAATCTCATTTGTGAGTGTCGTCTGGTATTGTGATCTGCCCCCCAAAAACTGATCCAGAAGTAATGTTAGGATTAGTACATACAGGAGGCAAAAAAGATGGCAAAACGCATACGATATACACCGGAGCAGATCATCACCAAATTGCGTGAAGCTGAGGTGTATCTCAGCCAGGGGAAAACTGTGGGGCAAGCCTGCAAATCCCTGGAGATTAGCGAACAAACCTACTACCGCTGGCGCAGGGAATACGGGGGAATGGATGTCACTCAAGCCAGAAAACTCAAGGAAATGGAAAAAGAAAATACCCGGTTGAAGAAGCTGGTGGCGAATCTCTCCCTGGACAATGCCATTCTCAAGGAGGTTCTGGGAAGCACCAAAGGTGGACTGGCGTCAAAATAGTTTCACCCGACAGGAAGCGCTAAGCTGCCCAGCAGTCAATACAGGCGCTGGATGTGTCTGAGCGCAGAGCCTGTTGGGTGGTGGTGGATTGGTTTTGGGTAAACCGAAGACAGAATCTTCGATTAGATCTATTAGAATAGGAATTGAAAGTATTGAAGTGCTGAAGATGCAAATGGAAAAAATTCAAAAAGAAAGAGTGAATAAATGTAAATTGTGGCAAGATAAAGATTTTGTATTTCCGTCAACAATCGGTACTGCTAAGGATCCATCAGGTTTAGTAAAAAAGTTCAAGCTATCATTGAAAGAGGCAGGATTGTCTGGAATCAGATTTCATGATCTTAGGCATACATCAGCTTCATTAATGTTGAATAATGGAGTTGATATATTCGTGGCTTCTAAAAGATTAGGACATGCAAAACCGAGTATAACGCTTGATGTATATGGACATTTATTGAGCACTGCACAAAATGATGTTGCAGAAAAGATGGAAATTCTGATTAAATAGAAGATTTAGATAGATTACGGATTCTTCCTATAAAGCAGGAAAACTAATAATATATAATAGATATAAGCAGATAATAGGCAATATTGCGCGTTTATCTACGTTAAATAGGCAATTTAGCGCGTTATAAATAGGTTAGGGCGGCTGCACTTTCATAAACCGGAGGGAGCATGTTGAGTTTTCAAGCGGTACGTGACAAGGAAATCACCTTTGCCGAGTTGGTCACCGATCTAACGCGTGACGACCTGCGCGACCTGACCAACGAGATGATCGACACAATG
>JBARSF010000014.1:0-57371 GCA_049644605.1 Anaerolineales bacterium
GGTATATCCTATAGGCTGCGTACCCAAAGACCCCCATGGCTATTAGTCCACCAATTAATATCAGGACAGCATCAATTTTCCAAATTATGTGAAATATGTTTTTTTCTTTCATTCTGATATCCTCATAGAGCACCTAACGGATGAGCTCACCCGCAGCCGGGTAGACTTTTAATGATTATAGATGAGAAACTGATAAGAGGATAAGAGATAAAATTCCGCGCGCCACAGGCTGTCGGGTGGAGCGGGGGTTAGGCCCTTCATCTCTTTCTTGCCATCAAGTTATTCAGATCTGGGTACAAATCTTACATACAGTAATTTCTCGCCAAGCGCTCTGAAGTCTTCTTCCGTCCCATCTACTTTATATCCCAACATGCTGGACATTCGAGCTTCTAACGGATGCTCTTTAGAAAATGTCACCATAATCTCTCCTCCATCCGCCGGAGAGAGAACTTCTGCCCGTGCATGTATTGTTCGTCTACCAACCATTATGGAAACATCGGGATTCTTTTCTATATTCTGGTACCAATCCGACCTTTTTCCATACCCCACATTCACAATAATAGTGTCTGTCTGCTTATCATGTTGCGCTACCTCCAACACAACTTGCCGTTTTTGCCCGGTATTTCTACCAATGTGATTCAATAGTAGAAGTCGCCCACCAAATATCCATCCTAAACCTAGCTCAAAAAGCCAGATGGGGGAGCGGAATAATAACCTGCTTATACCGTGCGGTGGCGAATACTTTCGTGTTATTTCTGGCATTATGTCCTTTCAAATTAATCACGTGGCCGACTGTAGTTAAAGGCGCCTAACGGATGAGCTCACCCGCCTAAGATAACTTGATTATACTTGCGGTGCCGTCTCACCAAGGTCGGGTGGAGCGGGGGTTAGGAAGTAATCTCATATCATTTGAGGTTGTTTAGTAATTGGTGGATAGAAGACTCCAATTATCATAAAAGGGTTAGCTGTACGACGCCGATGGAACTCTAGTGCTGTTCCTAAAAAGAAATGCAAATCCTTTTGATTGACAAATTCGTCAAAATATTTCTTCTTTACTAGATTATTTGCAGCTTTTTCATCTCCATGAGTTATTTTCAAACAATTCCAATACAATGCTCCAATCTCCCAATCTTCAATTTTAAGCCTGCGAGGATTGTCGTCACCTTTAGTGATAAAGCGGTAGTAGTAATTATATGGAACCTTATTAACTAACTCTCGCTCTTCTGCATCTCCATTGGATCCGATATCAGAAAAACCAGCTTGAATCGTTGTACTCTGCCATGTCTCTTTCCAATCCCTTTCAGTTTCTTCTACATAGAATCCAAGTACTTCTTTAGGTTTAACTGTCGCAAGTGATTTCTTTTCTTCACCTTTTGCTAATTGAAGTAGATCTTTCATACTATCGAATACTTCGTTCAGGATGAAATATCTCCTTGCAGCCCAATTGTCTTTCGTTCCCAGGGTTCTTTCAACAATAATTTTTTCGTCTAGTCCTAGCTTTGGTTTATAACTTTCAGGTCGAAAATCCCCATCAGTCCTTACAATATCTAGATTTATCCAACTATATTTTGGATATTTATCATTATCTTTAAGAAATCGATAGGGGACTGGATATATTCTTACCCACTTATCACCTTCAAGTAATCCTGCTGTACAAACTAATTCAGAATACTTATGAGAAGGCTTTGGGTATGCCTTAACTGTAATTAGAATTCTTGCTTGGTCAATATTATCTGGAAGATACAATTATTCCCCCGAGTACAATTAATTCTTGATCTATACTCTTATGAATCTGATTACAGAAACGAAATCTTCTGGTGATTTACCAATTAGATTATAAAACTCTTCACGACTTGAACACATACCCCCTTCAGCATATAAATCTTCAAGTGGCATATCAGATAATCTTTCTTTATATGGTTTATGGATTAATCTAATCTGACCAATCTTTTTACCACCTGCTCTTGGGACATTATCATACGCATCATGAATTAATCTGTTTGTATCCCACATCCGTTCCCACATTTCATGGTAAGTATCCGCCCAATCTCTTCTAGTAACAGTTTTCTTTCCTGAAAGAAATTCATCTTTGGTCAAAGAAAAACTTAAGATGGCCATATCTTCTCCATTTTCTTCATTTAAATCATAACAGAAAATGATCAATAGATATCAAAATCACCCAAACGAGTATCTTCCTAACGGATGAGCTCACCTTGCGCCGGGTCCAATCCAATATGATTATAGAAGATGAATCGAATAAGGAAAGAAGCAGCCAAGCCCCCACCCTGCCCTGCGCTCAGGTGGAGCGGGGGTTAGGTGGTTATATTTTCTTCTAATATTCCACCAAGATTCAAAAAGGATGTCTTTATACGCTCGAGAGTTTCTGAATAATCCATATCTTGTGAACTTACTCTTGTTTGGACATAATCCAGAATTTGTTTATCTTCATCTATAACAATTGCTCCGAAACCGACTTCTTTCCTGTACATCTGGATGAAAGCAAATTGACGCCCAGATGATTGTTTATAACCAATATACGATTGTGTAGCATACTCTTCTATGCCAACCCCCAGACTCAGAATTGCTTGTCGCATCTCGTCAATAACCGGTTTCAGTTGATCATTAGTTACATAGTTGATGAGTTGTTCATATGTCTTAGGTTCCGACGGAATTCTGGTGATTATAGGAGGAGATACGGAGTGATATATTATTCCTTTGTCATTTTCAGGTAGCTCCACAGTTGTATATTCAAGCAACTCTATATCAGGTATAACTACAGTACTCAATCTTCGAATGTCCTCAGATATTGTCTCTGCAATAATTATTATTCTTGGTGATTGATCAGGGTCAACCGAGTAATTAGAAAATTGACTGGAAATAATATACCGATCCTTGTCTGTATCGCTGAAGTATCTGAGGGCCTGGAATAATACATTCTCATCATCATGCAGTTTGACTTCAATAATCACCAGGCGATTACCGCTATCCACACATAAAAGGTCAATGAATCCATTTACTGATGGATATTCATGTTTCAACAATACTAAACCTTCCTCAATTGCCTCCAAGTCTGACTTGATGATCAAATGGAGTTCGGCTTCGCTTTGTGGAATATATTTAGGTAACTTTACCATTTAATTCTCCATAATATAGTGTACTTACTTTCCGAATAGAAGATCCCAGCCACTTAACGGCTTTAAGCTCAGCCGCTCTGCTCGGTACTTGGCAAGCTATTCAAGATTCCAAGCCAATGATATTCACCTGCAAATCGTCCAGCCCGCGGGGTCGGTTGTAGCGAATTGTTATGCCGAGACAGGCTTGAGCTACTTCGAAATGCAATGACTTGGCACTCAATCACGTTCCAACCTCGACCAGAAGCTCGGCCAAGAAATCTCCCGTTGCGTCACAGAGCTCGATGGTTGCGTCCATTACCTTGAGGTTACTCTCCCAGAATTGAAGCGAAACCTGCCTATCACGCGCCCGCGTGAATTCGAATAGAAGATCTACCAGCTCCTTGTCTTGATAGAGCAGGACGTTATGTTTCTTCTTTGTGTGCTCAGAGAAGATTCTCATCTTGGCTTCTTGCAGTGAGTCTTCCGGCAATGACACATCTAGGCTTTTGCGAAAGGGAAAGAGATTATGGAATGCGCTATTGCGCGCATCTGCGATTGTTGCGCGGTAATTGCTCAATGCGGGCTTATTCCGATGCCTGTGCCACGGCAAATTGCGCAATGCTTCGGCCAAGGCAAAGTGCTTGTCCATGGTCCCCCAAAGAACAACGGGCTTTAAATCACAAATGCTTACTATAAGACGGATGAAGGTAATCGCATCACTGGCAAAGTTGTAAGCAATCCGCAGGATGTCATTTGATACCATCTTTTCATTACGAGATTTAGTCAAGGCATCCACATATTCATCTCTTTGCTCCTGAAGCACTTGCACGATGGATTCGGTCATGTTGGGGCTGTGCATATTTCCATGGGAAGGCAGGACGAGATTTGCGACGGCTTCATCCTTTAGTTTCTCGATTGCTAGGGCAAAGGCATCAGGCAATCCCTCTGGAATATCTGCTTCCAGGCGGCTAAACTCAACTTCAATCTGTGCCCACACCTCAGACTCATTGCGGGCATCCGAGATCGTGATCGTTGGTGCGGTCAACTTAACAGAATCCTTAGAAGATGGGTCCCAAACCAACTCCGAATAATCACTGTTTTGGATGGCGTGTCGATTGATAACCGTGTCATCAATATGACCGATCAAGATAAAAACCAGATTCCCTAACCTATACAACTCTGATTTCAGAGCATCCTTCAATGGGACTAGGTTCAGCTTGTTGGTATCCCTTGCGGGGATACGCTTGAAGTCCGAGTTTATGCTGATGCCAGTGGCAACGCGTGGTGATCGCGAGAAATTTCCTCCGCTGGTCACATGCACGCACACATACTTTTCACTCTTCTTCGTCTTAATCGTCCTTTTTTCACGGAACACAAAGGAGTTATTGATCAGCAATAGGTCCTTCGGTTTGAATGCCAACGCTTTATCTTGTGAAGAAATTCCCGCTCGTGAGATGAAGGCATTGACTCTGCGCCTTACCGCTTGTTCTATTGTTGCCATCGGTATTCCTCTTTTCAGCTTATGTCAATGAGATAGGTTTTACTAGGTATAACGGATGAGCTCACCCGCCTAAGACATTTTAATTATACTTGCGCCCGCCGAGTCATCGGGTCGGGTGGAGCGGGGGTTAGGCAGCGAAAAACGATCGAGGAGGTCTTCTTACAGGGACGACCTCAATGTGGGAATGCCAGTTCTGCAATAAGATACAGTATTAGAAGCCCACCAATCACGGTAGATATATAAACCAGGAGGGCTTTCTCCTTTTGCTTGACAATCGCCAGAAGACCAGTGATAAAGCCCAAGATGCCAGTGGCCATTCCGGCCAGCATGGTTAGGGCTAAAAAAGGTCTGGCGGCAATATCTGCCGGAATGGTGCGGCCTGCCGGGACTGATTCGTAGAGAGATCCTGATAACGATGATCCGATGACAAACAAGATCGGCATCACAACGATAAGCCCGACTGACCATCTGCCGGGATTAGTTCTCGGTATGAGTCTCCAAGATCGTTCTGACATACCAACCTCCTTCCTAATAAGGATTGCATTTTCGTCGCTGCCTAACGTTAATTATGTTTCAAATGCGCGATAACAGAATAAGGTGTTATCTTCCAAGTGTAAAATAACACTATATCGTATTATCTTGCACTCATGAGCAGCCTTTTTGTAACCGCATTCAATTTTAGTATAGCATCACGAATGCTATAAATAAATATTAACAATGATAGGGGACTAATTTCGTGGATAACAAATCGTAAAACATTGGGGAGATAAATCTGGGAAAAAGAAAACTCCTGTAATATATCCTACATCATTCGACTTATTAATTTGGATGATTGATATACATACAGGAGTGATTATTCTGTACCAATTTATATAGGTTTATTTTACACCTGTGGACCAAATCTTTTATCTTTTGATTGATTAGCGTCATTAAGATAATCTATAAAATCCCGCTGATCAATAAGCCAGATTTGTCCTATTTTCCTCGTTGTAAGACCTCCCTTCCTCAACAATCTTCGAAGATATTGCTGATTGTACCCGCTGAATTCTGCTGCCGATTTAACGGTTATATATTCATATGTAAACTCTGGAATTAGTCTATTAAATGAAAGACCCATCCCAACCTCACTGAAGGATTAATCCTTCATATGTGGTTCGGGATGGGACCAAGAAGGTGGGCGGTATTGGACTCGAACCAACGACCCCCTCCTTGTAAAGGAGGTGCTCTAACCAGCTGAGCTAACCGCCCAGGTTCGTGGGGATATTATACTCTGCCGAAGGTAAATAGGAAAGGGATTTTGAGTCTGCGAGGGATATTAAGGAATAAATGACCGGGGACCGAATACCGGGAGACCGTTGAAACGTTTAACGTTTAACGTTAAACGTTAAACTTTCTAACATTTTATTGTAAATTTGCATGCGGGTTTCCGAAGACCAACTGATAACTGAGTACTGATTGCTGACAATTGAAAACAGACCGCCTATTTGTCAAACGGTTCTCTCTTGTGATACACTTTCTCAAGAACAAATAATAAACTTTTGGTAAAACCATGCGTATCATACGATATCAACACGGAAAGAAAAAACCTACCTACGGCTGGCTGCTGGAAGACAAAGTCGGTCCCATTAAAGGGAATATTTATGGCGCCTTCCAGCGGGGTGAAGCTTCGATTCCCCTTGAGAAGGTTAAATTATTAGCACCTGTGAAACCAGGGAAGATTATTTGTGTCGCCCGTAATTATGCCGCCCATGCATCTGAACACGGCGCTTCAGTCCCAGAGGTTCCGGCGCTGTTTTTTAAACCAACCTCCGCAGTGATCGGTCCCGGAGAAGCAATTGTTCTGCCCCCCCAGGCCCAGCGAGTGGAGCAGGAAGCGGAACTGGCAGTGGTGATCGGTAAAAAAGGACGCTGGATCGCCGCCGAAGAGGCGGATAACCACATCCTGGGCTACACCATTGCCAACGACGTCACCGATCGAATCTTTCAACGGGAAGACCTGCTCTGGACCCGGGGGAAAGGATTTGACACTTTTGCGCCCATTGGCCCCTGGATCGAAACCGACTTTAACACAGCTGATGCCATCATTTCCTGCCGGGTCAACGGAGACCTGCGGCAGATGGCTTCCACCCGGGAAATGGTCCACCTGGTGGGTCAGCTGATCGCATTTGCCTCCTCATTCATGACTTTAATGCCCGGTGACCTGCTTTTAACTGGAACCCCGGAAGGTGTCTCAAAACTGGAAGATGGCGACCTGGTTGAAATCGAGATCGAGGGTATCGGTACCCTATCCAACCCGGTAATCCAGGCAAAACGGGATTAACCCCATGTCAATTGATATCCAGGCCGGAATTATCGCTGCTGTTATCCTGGCCCTGATTTTTTTCCTGATCAGTGTCATTACCGGAATCCAAACCGTCCTGTCGGGAAAACAAGTCAAATTTTTCCAACTGCGGCGGGGCCAGGTCATACGCGGTTGGCGGCTGATTATCCTGGGCATTTTCTGGGTACTGCTCGGTGTTGGAGTATATCTTTACGGTGAACCGATTGCCTACCGCTATATCACCCCTTCCCCCACCCTGCCAATGACCCTGACACCCTCCATCACACCTTCCGCCAGCATCACGCCTACCATCACCGATACACCCACAATCACGCTCACTCCGGCAGAATCCTACACACCTACGGCCAGCCTGACACCCCACATGCCCATGGCCGTTGAAGCCAGATTTACAGGAAAACTGACTCCCCCACCCGAGGCTGCCTTCAGCCCGATCACCTTCTCCAATATCGGTCTCGACGATGAATACAATCCCATCGGACCCGGGATCCAGTTTACAAATCCAGTCGGGCACCTTTTTGGGGTTTTCAGCTACGCCCAAATGGAAGACGATATCCAGTGGAGTGCGCTCTGGTACCAGGATGGGGTTTTGATTCACTACGAATCCATGCCCTGGAATGGCGGCAGCGGCGGTATTGGTTACACAGAATGGGATCCGGCGGCTGAGATGTGGCTGCCGGGAGAGTATGAAATCCAGATATTTTTAGGAACTGATTTTTTCCTGTCAGGGTCCTTTACTGTAGTTGGAGACCCTCCCACACCAACCATTACCCCCACTCCGTCCCGCACCCCAATCCCCTCACCCAGCACAACACCTCGCACGACGCCTACTATTCAACCCCCAGCGACCGAAACCAACAGCTGATCTTAGATTTTCGACAGCTCTACAGCAACCCGGGCAGCGACCCGGGCATTGTTCAGCAGCAGCCCCAGATTGGCCTTTAAACTGGTTTTGCCGGTAATTTCACTGACTCTATTTAACAAAAACGGGGTAACTTCCTGCCCCTTGATCTTCAAGGACTCTGCATCCTTTAAGGCTTGAGCCACTGCCTTTTCCACCTTCCGGTCTGGTAGGGCAACATCCACCGGGGGAGGAACAACCAGCAGAACCGCGCTGTTAATCCCCATTGCCCAGTGCGCTTTTGCCAACAGGGCAGCATCCTCGGGGTCTTCTACCTGGACATTTACCGGTAAACCGCTGGACCGGGCATAAAATGCCGGGAATAGTGAGGTTTGGTATCCTACGACAGGGACTGACAAAGTCTCCAGCATCTCCAGGGTCGCCGGTAAATCCAGGATGGCTTTTGCTCCCGCGCAAACCACAATAACTGGTGTTTGGGCCAGGGTTGGTAGATCTGCCGAAATATCAAACGGTGAGTTTTGATGCACCCCACCGATGCCTCCGGTCGCAAATACCTGAATTCCAGCTTTATACAAGGCAGTTAAAGTCCCCGCTACAGTGGTCCCCCCGTTGAGTTTCTTGGCGGCTGCCCTGGAAAAATCCCGCCGGCTGATTTTAATCACCTCGCGATCCTGGGCCAGCAGCAGGGTATCTTCTTTATTCATGCCAATTTGAGTCTTTCCGCCCAGTACGCCCACGGTGGCCGGCACAGCTCCTTCTTCGCGGATAATTCCCTCCATAGCCTGGGCCGTTTCGATATTGGTGGGATAAGGCAGTCCATGAGTAACAACCGCAGTTTCCAGACCAACCAGGGGTTGGTTGTTATTTATCGCTGTCTTTACTTCCTCTGAATAATGCAGTTCTTCCATGAATAGCTCCCTTGCTGGAGGGACAGTTTTCATAATTAGCTGGGATTGTTGTCAGGCACTCTCATTCTATCATTTTTCCTTCTGGGGGCTAAAATTAATGGGAGGATCGACTACCCTGTATATACTGTGAATTATATTTTCCTGATAGAATCAAAGGGGTGAACTATATTTCAAAAGGATTTATTGTGAGGTATTAAGGGAAAAATTATGACCGATTTTCCGGGAAAAGGTCAGGTAGCTGTCCTCAAAACATCACCTGAAACAGTGCTGGAAGACTATCACCGCCTGCTGGAGCTGGCAGGCCTGGAGAACAGCCTCTCGAAGGATATCCAGACCGGGTTAAAGATCAACATCTCCTGGCAGACCTGGTACCCGGCCTGCTCTACCGCTCCCTGGCAGCTGGAAGGAGTTATCAAATCCCTGCAGTCATTAGGTTACCGGGACCTGGTCGGAGTGCATAACGACACGGTCGTGGTCGATACCAGTGACGGGGAAGCCAACAATAAACATAAAACCGTCACGGATCAGTACAACGTTCCCTGCCTGTATCTCTATAATCAGGATTTTGAATGGGTTGAATTCACCCCTAAAAACCACAAATACCTGGTGCTGGATAAGGTCTATCCGGAGGGCGTATTTATCCCCAAAGCCCTGCTGGGAATGAATATCATCCAGCTTCCCACGGTAAAAACGCATGTTTTCACCACCATCACCGGCGCCATGAAAAATGCCTTTGGCGGATTGTTACACCGGGAGCGGCATTGGACCCATGCGGTAATCCATGATACCCTGGTGGACTTACTGGCCATCCAGCAGGAAATTCATCCTGGTATCTTTGCAGTGATGGACGGCACTTTTGCCGGCGACGGTCCTGGTCCCCGCGCGATGCGCTGGCATGAAAAGGACATCCTGCTCGCCTCGGCAGACCAGGTGGCGATTGATGCTGTTTCTGCAAAATTACAGGGATTTGACCCCCTGGATTTGCGATTTATCCGCCTGGCTCATGAACACGATCTGGGGGTCGGTGACCCGAGGGAAATCAAAATCATCGGGTACGATATTGAGGAGGAAGATCCCTGGAACTTTAAGCGGGAAGACACTTTTGCCAGTGCCGGACAGCATATGATTTACCACGGTCCGTTAAAACCATTTGAAAAGGTCCTTCTCCAATCCCCTCTGGTCCCCTGGTCCTACTTTGCCAGCAACTTTTATCACAATGTCTATTGGTATCCTTTTATAGGGAGAAAACGAGTAGAAGATGCATTAAAGACCAAATGGGGGCAAGTCTTTATGAAATATGGGAATGGCGAGGTGGTTATGCCCGGCATGGAGAGAAAAACTGTTATCCAGGCGCTGGTTGGCATCGTTTTGGGATTGGCGCTCATCGCTGGTTTGTTATCTTTACTGCTCAATTGATTCACAGACAAGAAACAATTTTGTTATCAAACATACTGTTGAATTCCTGGTTACTTTCAATATGCCAAGCAAGGAGGAATCCCATGTCCAGAATTAATAAATTCCTGATTATCCTGCTAATTCTCCTGTTGGCAGCCTGCAACAAACCTCAAGCAGAACCCAAGGGGCTGCCAAATGACACAGAAATCCCTCCTGTTGAGGGTAGCACTACAGCTCCTCCCCTGCAGGAAACGGATACTCCTCAACCAACAGGCACAGAGACCGAACCTCTCCCAGAAGAACCGACCGTAGATATGACTGCAGCCCTCGAGGGGGATGTCATCCCCTTGCTTCCCGCTGGACGGGAATTAACGCTATATGAGATCCAGATGATCGATACCAAGGCAGGATGGGCTATTGGGGCTGCTGATCCAGATTTTGATCGTGTACTGCGCACATCGGATGGCGGGTTAACCTGGCAGGATGTCACCCCTCCCCAACCGATCATACAAGATCTAGGGAGGATGATGCTGAGCGGTGGATTTTGGGACCAGAATACTGCCTGGGTAACCGACAATTACACAAATTTGATCTGGGCTACTCGTGATGGGGGGCTCACCTGGCAGGCTTTCCCGGTCAAACTTGAAACCGGAGGGGGCGGTGTGCTGTTTTCCATGCTTGATGAGAACCATGTTTGGGCATTTCAGTTCCTCGACGCCGGGATGAATCACGTCTACACCGCAGTAAACAGGTCCAGCGATGGCGGAGAAACATGGGAACAAATCATAGAGCCATATACTGATATCAGCATTCAAGCCTTCCACAAGACTGGAGCGTCTTTTGTTAATCCGATGGTCGGCTGGTTAACGAGGGATTTTGCTGGTGTTCAACCTCAAGCCCACCTGAATATAACTGATGATGGCGGAGTAACCTGGGAAGCCCTGGATATCCCTCCCCCTCCCTCAGTACCTGATATGTTCACGGGCTTTAATGCCTGTGGACTATATGAACCCAGATTGAAATCCCCCCAGGCAGGAACCATGCGGCTAAGTTGCGCGTACGACAAGGGCGATCAGACAGTCTATGGAGATTGGTATTATCTAACCGGCGACGGCGGACAAACCTGGGAAATCCTGGATGCCCCTGGAGGAGAAATCATAACCATCAATGAGCAAATCTTATATTCCATAGGCATTGATTATGAGGGGGAAAGGGATATCTTTCGTTCTGAGGACGGGGGGAACCACTGGACAAAGGTTAGGACAGTGTATTGGAATGGCCAGTTCAGTTTTATAAATCAGAACACAGCCTGGGCAGTCGCTTATGATAACCAGGAAGGAGAATATGCCCTGGTGAAAACAGAAGATGGATGTAATTCATTTGAGGTAATCAAACCAGTTACAAGAACCAGCCAGGCACAGAGGTAGATAAAAAAAGCTCCCGGAACTTCAAAAATTCCGGGAGCTTTTTAGTTATTAAGGGATAAGCCTCATATCTTCTGTCGTCGGACCAATGGGATAACCAGGAAAAAAGGGACCAAAATTAGAGATCCGCAAATTGGTAAGGGGAACTTTTTCCCACTTTGCTCCTTCTCACTGCTGAGGTCATCTACTGGTGGTGGTTCAGGTGTCGCTGTTGGCATATCTGTGGGAACCGGCTGGGTATCTTGAGGAACTTCGGTCGCTGTAGGCTGTTGGGTGGGAGACGGTTCAGTTGTTTTCGGCGGCCGGAGAGTAGGCGTTTGGGTCAACCAGTAAAAAATCGCCTCATCCTCTACAATTTCCAATGCTTCTTTCGGGAAATAATAATACTGGACATAATCTTTAATAAAGGGGTGATCAGGATCCAGGGTATAGGCAATGTATAACTCTTCCAGGGCGCGGACAAACCCGTCTCGGCTTTCTTCTCTGCTGTCAAAATTAAAGTTTGTATATTTCCAGAATAACAAATCAGCTAAGCCTGCATGCCATAAGGCATCCTCTGGAAGCAGTTCCAGGGATCTTTCATAAGCTTCCAGGCTGAGAATAAACAAATCCTCCCCGCCTGGGTCTTCCCTCATCCACTTCCTGAGGAATATTAGTTCCTTATAGATTTTCCCCAAACGTCCCCAGGCTTCCCCGTCATTCGGGTTAAGAGACACTTTCTGTTTTTCCAGCTCCACTTTATGCCAGGCGCTGGGCCAAACCAGCGCAATAGATATGTTGTCTTCCCGGGTGGGTTCCAGGTTATCAAAATACCAGCTGACCTGGTTTCCATTCAGTTCAGCACCAGAGCTGGTCTGCCCCCAGCCTGGCGATGAATCAATAAACACAGTTTGTCCTGTTGCCGGATAGGGTAATTTGACAGTGATATTAGCGCTGCCAATGGTGTCTTTCCACCCAGCACCGGTTTCCAGCAGGTATTGGTAAGCTACAAATGGATATTCTCCGGTACCCTGGAGTGTGTAGTCCACTTCAATTTCTACTATCTCCTGGGGAGGAAAAATCACTTCAAAATGAACCCACTGGATGGTATCACCATGCTCCCCTGGCATCTGCAGGGGTGAGGTTGCTGCTGCTTGATTATTTACGTAAACACGAAAATCCTCTATCTGGGGGTAGTTAAAAAATCCATCATTGATACTAAGGGGAAAACGCACCAGCAAAGATTCACTTTCAGTACCCAGATTCTTCATGATGAATTCAGCCCAAACCCGGGCTTCTCCCATCCGGGTTAAATCTGTCTCCGGCAGCACATCGAGGACGACAGTCTCTTCCATCATCCTGACCTGGGTAAATTCATTGGCCGGGCTTAAATTTGCTCCTGGCGGCTGCTGAGGAGGTGCAACATCGGCGGAAACAGGCTTTGGAAGGGGAAATACCAAACCAACTCCCAGGATTAAAACTATCCAAACCAGTCCCCAGGCCCATTTTTTGTCCCTTTTTAACCTTTGTAGAAAACGCATTGGATCACCTCAATTAATTAATAGGGACCAAGTCCCTTTAATGGACTTGGTCCCTATTTGGAAAAAAAATATTAAACCAGTAATTTCATATATTCTCCAAGGTCATCCAGTTCATCAAAAGACCAGGTGAGGTCGATAACTTCATCCTGCCGGTCTGAGCTGAGTACACCTTCCGCGTTTGCCCTGAACTTGGAAACGATTTCGTCATCACTCATTGGATTTTTTGGTGATCCCTTGGCATGATCAACCTGGGCGGTATGGGTTTCTCCTGCTTTGGTGGTAATGCTGACCCTTGCCCGCTTTACATCCGGGAACATGGCGTCAATCTCCGGATCCGCTACCACCTTGATCTTCCCAAGCAGGTCCCAAATGCGGGGATCCTTAAGCTTTTCGTCGCTGAAGGAATCCGGTAGCACGTTGCCATCCGCCACGGCGGCAGCGATCACATAGGGTAAACTGTGATCCGCAGTTTCTTTGGTTGTGGGTTTGTATTTACTGGGATCGGACAGGATATCCGCGCCTCGAACTGTGGTTTCCACCAGGATCTCGCTGATATCCTCTGCGGACAGCTTGTGCTCCTGGCAGACCTGCATCGCGGCGCTGATCGGTTGATGGGTTAGCGCTTCGGTGGGGAAGGCTTTGTAGGAACACTGGGTAATCATGAAATCCTTTCCAAGATCTTTGAGCGGCCAATCTGGACGCCATTCAACACTGTTGATGACTTCGAATACTCCTTCTTTTCCTTCAAACACCTCCACTGGCCCCTCATATCCTTCCCTGGCCATCATGGCAGCAACTACTCCCGCCTGGGAAGCCAGGGGAGCAGCCGTGTTTTTCATATTGGTTAGATGCCCGGCCACTACACCTCCCAGGGTGAAATGGCTGCTGCCGCTGATCCCCACCGCGGCGATCATTTGGTCCAGGTCCAGATCATACAATTTGCCAGCCACCAGCGGGCTGACAAATTGAATTAATGAGGCGTGGTGCCACCCGATCTCCCGCACCCCGGGTTTGGCCGCATTACACCATCTTAGGGTAAGCTCGTAAGCAATGATGATCGCAACCAAAGCATCCTTGCCGGTCTTTCCGTTCGCTTCTGCAGCAGCCAGGGCGGCACCAATGATATCTGAAGGATGGGATGGATCTTCTTCCCAATAGATATCGTTATAGTCAAGAGCCCTGGTTAACAAACAGTTCATCAATGCAGCATTGGATGCATTGGTTTGATAATCGCGGCCAATCAGACTGGCTTCTGGTGTACCGCCTAACTTGTCGATAAAGCGGTACATGGCTGCCATATCTTCATTGTTAACTGCTGCCAGGGCACATCCTATGCTGTCCAGTAGAAATCGTTTCGCTTCCCAAATGGATTCCTTGGGGATATCTTCAAATTTTAAATCCAGCGCCCACTGGGCCATTTTCCCGCTTAGTGAACTCATATCCACTCCTTTGTTCTTTTGAACCCGATCTACAATCTTTCCGCAACCGCATTCGCGACGTCAATGGTGGAGCTATCACCACCCATATCGTAGGTCCTGACTTTACCATCCAGGATCACGCCGGCTATGGCCTTTTCCAGAACTTCGGCCTTGTCCGTCTCTCCCAGCCAATCCAGCATCATTTTGGAGGTCAGCAGCATAGCGTTGGGATTGGTTATATACTTACCAGCATGCTTCGGCGCTGAACCGTGGGTTGGTTCAAAAACCGCCAGCTCATCGCCAATATTCCCGCTGGATGCAAAGCCCAGACCGCCCACCAGCTGGGCAGATAGATCTGAGACGATGTCGCCAAACAGGTTACCGGTCACCAAAACCCCATAATCTTCAGGGTTCTTTAACAACCACATCACCTGGGCGTCGATATTTGTTTCCCAGAGCTCAATGGAGGAAAATTCTTTCTGAATCTCCCGCGCAACCCGGACCATCATACCGCTGGTCTCCCGTAAAACATTGGGTTTTTCCACCAGGGTGACAGTTGGGTAGCCGTGTTTTTGAGCATATTCAAACGCCCGCCGAATGATCCGGTCAGCTCCCCGCAGGGTTACTACCCGGACTGTCATCGCCATCGTTTCGCCCCCCACATCATCAAAATTCCCCAGGGCCGGGGCATATTTTTTCATCATTTCCCTCAGGTCATCCTCAACGGGATGGAATTCCACGCCGCTGTACAACCCTTCGGCATTTTCCCGGAAGATCACCAGGTCAATATCATCCCGGTAATTGAGTGGGTTCCCAGGGTAGGCTTTGCAGGGTCTGAGGTTGTAATACAGCTGCAGGCTTTGGCGCAGGCGCACGATCGGGCTCCGGTAGGTCAGCCCCTTCCCCTGCAGCTCAGGGATCAGCTCTGCCTGGGCTTCGTCTTTGGGTTTGGAAGTGATGGCACCAAATAACCCACAATCCACGGTCTTAAGCAGATCCATAGTGCGTTCTGGCAGGGCCTCCCCTTCGGTTTTCCAAAACTCCCAGCCGATATCGGCCGGCAGATACTCGGCATCCAGCCTGAGTTTATCAAGCACAATCCGGGCGGCTTCCATCACTTCAATTCCAATGCCATCTCCGGGCATCCAGGCGATTTTATATTTTGCCATAATTCTAATATCTCCTGTTCTAGGTTAATTCGGTTAATCGTTTCTTGGTATAGGGGATTAGTCCCCCGGCGTTAAATATTTCCATCACTGTTTCCGGCAGCGGTGGAAAACTGAACTCTCCCGCTGCACAGATAATTTTCCCCTCTTCGAGGTTGATCGTGATCGTTTCTCCATCGTTTATCGCTTCCACAGCTTCCGGGCAAACGATGGCCGGTAGGGCATTGTTGAGGCAGTTGCGGTAATATATCCGGGCAAATGATTTGGCGATGATGGCGCCCAGCTTTGCCTCGCTTAGGCAAACCACAGCTTGTTCCCTGGACGAACCACAGCCCCAATTGCTGCCGCCCACAATCACATCCTGGGGCTGTACTTCCCCGGCAAACTTGGGATCCAGATCCTCCAGCGCATACTTGGGCATCTCCCCTGGATCACTAACCGTGTAAGTATATTTCCCGGGAAAGATCACATCCGTATTGACATTATCTCCATATTTCCAGACGCGTCCCTGGATATTGGTCATAGATTTCTCCGTCATAATACAAATTCAGCTTAACTTTTTTATAAATCTTTTGGATGCCGGATCACACCGGCAACGGCGGAAGCGGCAACCACCGCAGGGCTGGCAAGGTATATTTCACTTTCTTTGGTACCCATTCTTCCCTGGAAATTCCGGTTTGCAGTGCTGATAGATACTTCGCCGACTGCCGGGACACCCATATGGTTACCCATACAGGGACCACACCCCGGACTCTCAATTACCGCGCCGGCTTTCAGGAAGGTTTCCAGGTAACCTGCCTGGAGGGCTTCCAGGTAAATCGTTTCTGAGGCCGGGATAACGATTAACCTTTTTCCGGGGGCAATTTTCCTTCCTTCCAAAACTGCGGCAGCAGCAGCCAGATCATCCAGCCGGCCATTGGTGCAGGTGCCCAGAAACGCCTGATCAATCGGCGTTCCCTCCACTTTTGAGAGCGGTTTTACATGGTCCACCGTATGCGGGCAGGCAATCATAGGTTCAATCTTATTCCCATCGTATTCCTTCTCAACAGCGTAGCGGGCATCCGGATCAGGATAGATCGCTTTGTAATCCCGCCGGGCGCGACCTTTCAGATAATCAAATACCGCCTGATCAGGTGGGATATAACTGTTCTTGGCACCCATTTCTGCCATCAGGTTGGTTAGTGTCGCCCGCTGGCTTACAGGCAGAGACCGGACAGCCTCCCCATGCCATTCCACGGACATATATATAGCTGCATCTGCTTTAAGGTCTCCGATAATAAATAACGCCAGGTCTTTTGATGTCACACCCTCAGGTAAACTACCTGTTACCGTTATCTTCATACTTTCCGGCACCCGCAGCCAGATCTGGCCAATTGCCCAGATCGATGCCATTTCTGTCCGGCCTATTCCTGCCGCAAATGCCCCCATCACCCCGGCATGAGGCGTATGGGAATCAGACCCGAGCACTACTTCTCCTGGAAGGGCCAGCCCCTCTTCAACCAGAATCTGATGGCAAATCCCTTTTCCTATATCGTAAAAATTCGAGATTCCCTGGTCTTTTACAAACTCACGGATAATACGGTGGTTTTCGGCATGTTTTGTGCTTGGAGCGGGAGTGGCATGATCCAGGACAACCGCATGCATTTCTGGATTAAAGACCTTTTTCCCTCCCATGCGTTGAAACAAACCATAAATCGGCGCCGTGTTGTCATGAGAAAGGACCACATCGGGTGTGATCTCAACAATTTGACCCGCTGTAGTTTCCGGAAGTTGGGCTTTTTCCGCCAGGATTTTTTCTGCAAAGGTTTGAGGCATAAGATTTCCTATGGTTTGATGTGAATCATCATTTCCTGATTATCATTATTAATTCATCAGACGATCAACCTGCTCTTAAAGGGAAGGAAGGTCATAAAATCAGCGTGATGGACAATATAGGCTTCTGTGGTGCGCTTAATCAGGTCACCCTCTCCGGCATGCGCGGCGATGATATGGCATACTTCCGCCGGAACCTCACATTCTTCAGCCAGAGATACGCCAGAGAAAGGATGGCGCAGGTATTTGCCATAGGTGCCCTGGACTGAGTTACCGTTTTCATCCAGTTTATATTCAAGCAATTTTCCCACATCAGCCAGAATCGCTCCGGCAATCACCACATCCAGGTTAATCGGAAGCTCCTCCCCAAAAAAATCCATCATTTTTAATGCGCTCTCCTGCGCGATATGAACCACACAGCGTTTATGATCCATAAAGCTGACCTTTAAATCAGGGCCGGCCAGCAGCGTAAAAGGGATGCGGTGGAGATCCTCGACAGTTAATACGCTGCGCTCCAGAGCCAATTCCCAGGTTCTGGTGGTCGCTTGCCGCAGTTGAGAGTCTTTTATCCACGATAATTCAGGCCAGAGTTTTTCAATTTTCATAGTCTTCCTTTGTCCAAATTATTCAATGACCTGCCTGACCACATCGATCACGGTTCCATCCACCCATTTAATAGCGGCAATGACCCGCTCTCCAAATTCAACCGGTTCAGGTATACCACAGATTTTTTCAGCCTCTTCCTTTAACTCATCGATAGTCATGATTGGCAGCTGAGATTTCTTGACTGCTTTCAGCAAATCTTTCCGTCGGGGATTGATGGCAATGCCCCGCTCGGTAACAATCACGTCGATCAGTTCTCCCGGCCCGCAAATTGTTGTCACCTCATCCCGGATGATCGGAATCCGGTCCCGGAAGAGCGGTATTGGCAAAACGACAGTTTTGCTGAAGAGGCAGTTCTGCCAGCCGCCGATACCGTGCAGTAAATACCCATCGGAGTGAGTGACCACATTGGCGTTATAGTTCACATCTACTTCTGTTGCGCCCAATATGACAATATCCACCAGGGGAGCAAAATTCCCCTTGCCGTGGTAGTTATAGCTGGTAAAAGGGCTGGTATTCACATGATTTGGATTTTCACGCATGGAACGCACACCGGCCAGGTCAAAGGTCTGCCCATCCAGGATGTAATCAATTAAACCTTCCTCCAGCATATCTACCAGGTATTGATTGCTTCCACCTCTGGCAAAGCGGGCTTTAATGCCTTTTTCCCGCATTATTTCTCCAAAATAATTGCCAATCGCCAGTGAAGTGCCTCCGGCGCCGGCCTGGAAAGAAAAGCCATCATATAACAGACCCGCCTCATCGCAGAATTTAGCTGTCAGCTCGGCAATATAGAGGCGGTCCGGACTTTTGGTAACAAGGGTGGTTCCGGAAATAATTTTTTCCGGGATGCCGATCTGATCCATTTCGACCACATAATCAACATAATTGCCCTGGATCTGCCAGGGAACGCAGGGGAAAGGGACCAGGTTATCCGTCACCACAATCACTTTATGGGCAAATTGAGAATCGACCAGGGCAAAACCCAGCAATCCGCAGGCAGAGTCCCCGGTTAATCCATTGGCGTTGCCAAATGAATCCGCGGTCGGTCCGGCGATGACGGCGATATCGATGACCACCTCACCATCCTGGACTGCCTGATAACGACCGCCATGAGATCGCAGCACACCCGTGCCTTTCATATTTCCCAGTGAGGCAAATCGGCCCAGCGGGCCATTCATGCTGCCCTCGATATGATGAATTGTGCCGTCCTTCAGATAATCTATCATCGGTTCATGGCAGGGAAAGGATGCGGAAGGAAACCAGACTAAATCCTTGACACCAAGTTCCGCAGCCGCTTTAAATATCTGATTAGCAACCAGGTCGCCGTTGCGGAAATGATGATGGGTGGAAACGGTCATTCCATCTTTCAGTCCAGCTTTTTTTAATGCGGTTTTAAGGCCATCAACCAGTTTATTCCCATCCTCAGGGAAATCAGCGCAGGATGCCAGTGGTGGTGCATATCGCCGACCAGTGGTTTTATATTGATGGACACCCTGGTATGGAATAACCGGTTTCCCGTTGATTTTCTCTGGGATCATCCTGCCCAGTGCATTTTTAACAAATTTTGTTGCCATAAGTTGGTTTCCTATGTCTGAACCTGGAAATTAAGCGTTTTCCTGATCTGCCAACTTTTTCCAGTTTTCCGGCAGTTTCCCGGATTTTACAGCCAGGTTGATCGTCTTTTGGGCTCTTTTTACTACCGGGGGATCAATCATCTTGGATCCCAGGGCCACAACACCCAGTCCCCTGGCAGCGGCATCGTCAAATGCTTTGACGATCTTTTTTGCTTTCTCGATCTCTGGCTCGGTGGGAGCAAAAGCTTCGTGAATAACCTTAATTTGGCGGGGATGAATACAACCCATACCGTCAAAGCCCAGGGATTTGGATTCTAATACCACCTCCCGCAGCGCATCCATATCCGCCACATCGGAAAATACAGAATCAATGGCTTGAATTCTTGCCGCCCGGGCAGCAATAACAACCTGGTTGCGGGCAAAAAAGGTTTCCCGGCCTTCTTTAGTCCGGGGTGCTCCCAGATCTGCCGTATAATCCTCTAACCCGATCGCTAAAGCCGCTACCCGGTCAGAAGCTGAGGCAATCTCATAAGCTTTAACAACTCCCAGTGCGCTTTCAATAATGGGCATGATATACACCGGATAATCCAATCCCGCTTCGGTTAGGATTTCGGAGATCTTCTGATCCACCGCCTGAACCTGGTCGCTTGATTCACATTTTGGCAGCAGAACTAGATTAACACGGTGGGGAACAACGAAGGTTAAATCCTCCAAGCCCAGGGGAAGCTGGTTGATCCGGACCATTCTTTCCGCTCCATAAAAATTGACCTGCCTCAAAGCATTCCGGACGACCAGCCGCGCTTGCTCTTTTTTATCCGGTGCTACCGAATCCTCCAGATCAAGAATTACGCCATCCGGTTTATGAATACCGGCATTCAGCATCAATCTTGGTGTATTACCCGGTAAGTACAATCGTGACCGCCGGGGTTGATCTTTTTCAGTCTGATACTGATTTTCCGGGATCATTTCCGGCCAGAACTCTTCTTGTTTATCCTCTGCATCTTTGATAGCTGCCTCTATCCGGGCCGCTAACACAAATGGCAGAGCGCCGCGGTCTACAATATCCAACCTGGCATCTTTAACCTGGAAAAAATCCAGGATCTGGTGAGCCAAATCCTGGATCGATTGTTTGTATAACGCATCAACTTTGCTGTTAAGACTAATTTCTATTCCCCCACTTGTTGTTAGCTCCAGGGCAGCAAAACAATCCGAGCGAATTTCAGGCCCCTGGTTTCCTGCAGATCCTTTATTGCTCAAAATACCCTCCCCACGATCAAATCGAATAGGATTGGCTGAATTCACTCCCGCAGCTCTTCTCCGATTAAAACGATCCCTCACGAGCTGGAATATAGACCATCAGCTAGAAAAAAATTATATCTTATATCATGGATTGATTCAATTCTTATGGGCATCGTGTGACGCCATGTCAGCCTTCCATCGCTGGTTTACAAAACCATTTATCCTGCTTGACACAGAACGTATGTTCGTGTATAATTTTGACTAGCACAAATATTCTACTTTTTAGTCCTTGACCCCTGGAGGATCTAAGAATGGCTCCGAAAGCCCGGAAACAACTCAAAGAACGTCATAAACAGGTCCTGGAAGTTATCCAGGAATACCGCGCCAAACACGGGTATGCTCCCTCCTATCGGGAGATTTGCGCCCGAACGGATATCACTTCCACATCAATGGTCAACTATTATTTGGAACAACTGGAAGAGATGGGATACATCGAACGCAGCGAAAACATTTCCCGCAGCCTGAAGATCAAAGGAGCTGCCCAGGAAAAGGTTGATCAGGTGCTGGGAAATGTAAAACAGGTAGTCCAGGATATTTCCAACTTACTGACAATTCCGGTTGTCGGCCGAATTGTAGCCAGTGAACCGGTACCCATCCCCGAGTCTGATTTCAGTTTGTTTGACTCAGAGTCTAGTATTGACATTCCTGAATCTTTGATCCCCTTTAATGTCCAAAAAGAAAAATTATTTGCCCTGGAAGTGGATGGGGATTCAATGGTTGATGCCATGGTAAATGATGGCGACCTGATCATCATGAAACCAGCCCGGGAAGCCCAAAATGGCGAGATGGTCGCAGTCAGGTTAAAGGATCAAAACGAAACCACCTTAAAACATTTTTATCACGAAGGAAACCGGGTTCGTTTACAGCCTGCCAATCCAACCATGGACCCGATCTATGTTGATTCCTCAGCCGAGATTGAAATCCAGGGGAAAGTAGTACTGGTAATCCGGCAAATGTAATTTTTTTGTGGATATCGAGGGAACGCTTCACCCTCCTCATCTTGAGCCGCCTCTCCCGAGAGGCGGCTCATCTCTTTAACACTCAAATCATTTAAGGGCAAACCCCAAATATAGCTCCATCCACCTGGACCCCGGGAGAGTACAGCCTATCTGCCGCTGCTGGTAGTTCACCATGAAGAACTAAGGGCAGATTCCCGGTCAGGTCCGGGTAGCGGGTAAGGGATTGATCTAAGCCACCTTCAGCACCATAAAAATACCGCAAGCGTAAAAACCCAATCTGGTCCCAGAGGGAGATCGAATCACCTGAGTTATTTAAACCCAAGGATCCGGTAACATGGACTTGGCTGCCTCCAAACGGACCGGCAGGTTTTCCCCCACCAAACAGAATCAAACCACAGTGACCCTTAAGAAGGGTACCGGGAGGAAAAATATAACGGGTTTTTACTCCATCTCTAATCTCCCATCCACTTAAATCCAAAACTGAGCCTGTAAGATTTATCAACTCCAGGAATTCGTCATCATCACTGTGAACCATACCATCCCCATTGGCGTCTCCGAGTAACGGGTGAGGGTCGGCGTGAATTTCATTCAGGACAATTTCTACATCCTCAACACACCCCTGTGTTGGGGTTGCTGAAGGTATATCAGGTGTCTGGGAAAACCTGGGCGTGGGTGACTCGCTGGCAGTCGGAAATGGCGAAGGCACAGCAGATCCAGTATGGGATGGACTGGGGGTTAGGGAAACATCTAGGGTAGGAGAGGGAGAATAAGTGCTTGAGGCTGTCGGTGTCTGAGGGTCCAGGGTTGGTGTGGCTGTGGGAGTTGAGATAGCTGTTGGTGTTAAGCTGATTGTCGATTCAGGTGTTAATGTCGGGGAAGGCTGCACTGTAAAGGATGATGTTATAGTAAACGTCGGAGTTCTTGTGGGTGTCAGAGTTGGTGGAGAGAGCGTGACAGTACTTTTCAAAGTTGGGGTCGTAGTCCTTGTCATATCAAAAGTTGGGATCAAGGTTAATGAGGGAGTTATCCCTGGTGTGCTGGTAGGGGGAGCTGGATTGATTTCTCTCGGGGAGGGAATTTCAGAAATAATCCAATCCTCTGCCGTATCGGTATCAAACCCTATCGGAGATCTAGCCAGTGAACTTCCCTCCGGTGCTGATGGAACCGGTGGTTGAAAAGCCTCAAATTTTGACTCACCGTAGGCAAGGCTATCGACAATTTCATCCCAGCCGTTTAACAAAATTAATTCATCCCCAGCATTGCTGAACCTGACCGATCCACTCGACCAGGCATGATAAGGAATCATGTTTTTTACATCCGGATCAGAATCAGAGATCTCATAATCAGGTTTAAATCCATATTCCGCTTCGAATGGAACAGCACGTTGAGCAACAAGGATCAATCCCTTGGAATCAATAATCTCCCCTTCAGGAAAGATCAGCATCCCTTCTGGATCTCCCGGAAGAGCAGCATCGCCAATCTTCACACCTGTCAGCGGCATGGGTTCTGGTTCAGGATTATAGATCTCAATCCACTCCCCGTCTGGCTCAGCACCAGCAGGATCAGCCATCATTTCGCTCAATAATAATCGCACAGGAGCAGGGGTTTTAGAGGGAATCCCGGGAGTACTGGTCAGGGTTGGATAGGGTGAAGGTGTCTCATAAGGCTCCAGTGTGGGAGTCAGCGTAATTACTGGTGTGGACGGTTTTTGATCCAGTTTTCCCGGCGACCCCCCTGCCCGTTCCCGCCAATCTTCGGCAGTATCACGGTCCTTATCCGGGGGAAATCGTTCCAGGGTAAAACCTTCCTTGGGCGCGGGGACCGCCGGATCAAACCCTGAAACCGATGAATTTCCATAACTAACCAGATCTAATACCTGATCCCAGGGGTCCAGCAGCAAAACTTCATCCCCACTGTTGCTGAATTGAATCGTGCTGCCTCCCCATCCCGGATAAGGCAGTAACTCAGGGACACTCAGATGGCTGTCAACCAACTCAAAATCAGGATAAAAACCATAGGTTGACCGGAAAGTTGTTGCCTTGTGGGCAATGACCAGGACTTGATTGGCTTTGATGAAATATCCATCAGGAAATCGCTGCATACCTTCCTTGCCAGTGGGAGATATCTCATCCCCGATTTTAATCCCTGTTAAAGGTATTCCATACCCTCCAGGGTTATAGATTTCAACCCATTCCCCATCTGGTTCCTCTCCGCTGGGATCAGGCATAAATTCTGTGAGCAGCAGGGGTATCGGGTATGGTGTTGATGTTTCGGTCGGGAAATGAGTGCTGATTGGCATGCTCTCCAGCTCCGATTGGTCTTTCCGGGTGAGTTGCTCAATTTCCTGAACTGCGGAGGGTGATGAACCGGCTAACAACTGGGCTGGTTTAATCAGCTGGAGAAAATATCCATCCTGGTTTTGGCGGAGCACCCCGAATAAATTGTGAACCGTATCTCCAACCGCTGTAGGAAAAATCCGGTTATCTGGATGATTTTGGATTATCTTGATCATGCCCCGAATCAAATTATCTAAACCGGGTTTAATTTCTATCCTTCCGCCCAAACCGGGAACGATCCAGTAATGACCCTGACTATCAGACGGGTCTACTACCCGGGCAACCTGCAGGTGGACTAACATGCCCTCCCAGGTTTCATAGTTAAATGAGATCGCTTCATCCAGGTAGTTGGTACCAACCTCTACTGGTTTGGGAACAGGGTTGGCAACTGAAAGGATTTGGACTGAATCTAGTCCAACAACAACCCGGGTTTCAAAGTGATGCTCTTCAACTAAACCCTGAACGATTACTTCATCACCGACAGAGACGCTATCAAACTCGCTATCAGATAAAATATATATACCGCGGGAACTTCCATTTTTGCTGTCGCATTCCTCATCCTGGATAAAAAAACCTGCCGGCGAGGCATCCTCAAAGTCAGCAGTTACTATCCCGGAGATGATTACCTCCTGCTTGATAAAGGGAGAAGAATACTCAGATCCTTGCAGCGCGCAAACAGGCATCCTGCGGGGAGATTTCCCACAGCCAAAACAAATTAATCCAGCGCTTAACAAACACAGGAAAAAACATCCGGTTCTTTTTTGATTTCCCCCTTTGGTTTTCACAATCTCCCACCTTAGCCCATCCAACCGGGAGGATAATTACAGAGTTTTATGGAATTCCCTCACCCGGCAATGAACCTATTTTTCACTATACACTTTTTAATTGCAGATTTCAAGTGATCACAAAAACAATCCCAAAAACGGCAGCCCTAAGGGCTGCCGTTTTTTACGTGATATTAAGAGAGCTAGTACTGGGTGTTCGCTGAGGTTTATTTCTCAGCTGTCAAATTCATCAAACCATCCCGATAGGCTTCGCCAAATAATGCCGCTCCCACCACTGCCAGGTAAGCCACCACGACACAAATCACAAATGGATACAAACAGCACAATATCACTGTAGCGATCAGGAAATATGAGGCGTAGTATAAAACAACACTGCCTCCGATGAGAATCAGGAAAGCAACCAGAAATCCGCTCCAATTGGCTTTAAGGATATCCCCAATCTCTCCAAATTTTAGCGCTGCGCTAAAGTCTCTTTTTACCGCAGCATGAGCTCCAGCTACCGGTAGGACAACTCCCGTGACCATCGATATCAAGGCTCCAATTCCCATCAGCCCAAAACCCGCCACGTAACCTGCAATCATCATTAAAAAGCCTTGCCCCTGCCCTACAACGCCAGTTTCCATGATGATCAGGGGGATAAACATCCCTGCATACCCGGCGATCATCAACAGGGTTGGTGGAATCATATAAATCAATCCAGCACCAAATAACCGGAACCCATCTTGGAAGAAAATGCCCAGATCATCCCATTCCGGGAGAGAAGGCGATTCCTTGTCAACGGCGATCCGTCTGATGATCTCGGCCATATATCCCAGCAAAAGGACAATCGGCAAAATTGGAATAAAACTAATAAATACCAAAACACTGGCTATGGTAATTTTTTTTACCCATTGTTGATCTTGAAATGGGAAAATCAAAATCTGTGAAATATCATTTGTGGCTTTTTTCTTCGCCATGGGATCCTCCCAACGTGACAGCCTATATCTTTTATTATAATCAATAACCTTTGCGGTTGCAGGTAGATCAATAGAATAAAACAATCCCTATATCATCTTCCTCAGCTTCATATTTAAAAGACTTAAACAGAATAAAAATCAACGATTTCTCCTCAAAAATCCCTTCTAGGGAGCCTTTTTTTACCCCATTTTCCACCCCGCCTTCCTGAGTACAGAATAGTGCAAAGCTGGTATAATCTATGGGGTTAGATATAAAGGAGTACAAGGTGGCATTTTCTCCCTTCGATTGGCTGTTGGGATATTTTTCTTTAGATATCGGAATTGATTTAGGAACTGCAAACACCCTGGTACATGTCAAGGGAAAAGGCATCGTTATCCAGGAACCATCCTGGGTTGCAATCAATAAACGAACCAGGGAACCTATCGCGATTGGCTCTGCGGCAAAAGAAATGATCGGCAGGACGCCCTCTGATATCATTACCCTTCGTCCTCTCCGGGACGGTGTGATTTCGGAGTTTGAGATTACCCAGGCGATGCTGGAATATTTTATTGCCAGGGCACATCAGCAAAGTATTGTTCCTGTCCCCCGTCCGCGGGTAATCATCGGGATCCCATCGGGCGCGACAGAAGTCGAAAAGCGGGCTGTATATGATGCCGCAATGGCTGCTGGATCCCGCCATACTTACTTAATTGAAGAACCTGTGGCAGCTGCGCTTGGCGCAGGATTACCCATTGATGAAGTTGGCGGCAGCATGATAGTTGATATTGGCGGCGGGACATCTGAAGTTGCCATTATGACTATGGGCGGTGTGGTATCCTCCCGCTCTTTACGTGTTGCCGGCGACGAACTGGATGAGGATATCATTCAATATATTCGCAACAAATACAATATTTTAATTGGACAGCGCTTAGCCGAGGAAGCTAAAATAAACATCGGTTCCGCTTATCCGCTGCCGGAAGAAAAAACCATGACTCTTCGGGGCAGAAACCTGGTATCCGGTTTGCCGGATTCAATTGAAATTTCCTCGATCGAACTCCGGGATGCGATCTCTGATTCTGTTCAGACAATTATTGATACTATTCGGGACGCCCTGGATGAAACCCCTCCAGAAATCCTGTCCGACTTAATGGACAACGGCGTTTGCCTCGCCGGCGGTGGAAGTTTATTACAAGGATTGGATCAGCGGCTGACAGAAGAACTCCAGATTCGAGCCTGGTTGGCCGAAGATCCGATCAGCTGCGTTGCCAGAGGTGCAGGAGTTGCCCTGGAAGAAATGGATAAATGGAAGGATTTATTTGTTGGTTTGGAGCGCAAGAGCCCCCAAAGAGAATAGTCCTTCAAAGATCTCAACATCCTTTATCCTCCTCTGACAGCCTTTTTTATTTTCCTAACACACGACATCAATCTTAACCGGGGGGAGTGATTAGGGTTCATGGATAGAGTGTACCCAATAGTTATACGACCAAACCAGAATGAATAGACGTTTTCCTAAATCACTACGGATATTGGCACTCAGCCTGGCAGCAATAGGAATTCTTGCCCTGGCGCTCAGTGGTGTTTTTACAACACTTTCCAGGTTAGTTGTCTCCCCTCTCACCTCCTTTCAAACCTGGGTTTCCCAACAATATCAGGGAGTGGAAAACTTCATCTCCGCATCCCAGGATATCAGGGAAATCCGCCAGCAAAATACTGAATTAGAAGCTGAAAACGCCCGAATGCAATCCCAAATCGTTGGACTCCAGCAGCAGCTGGTTGAATATGAAATTTTATCCGCCCTTCTGGAATTTGCCCGCGCAAATCCCGAACACAAATACATCGGTGCCTCTGTAATCGGAAGGGATCCCAGCCCATTCCTGAATTACATTATCATTAACCGGGGCTCAGATGATGGACTGAAACGGGGAATGCCAGTTGTGACCCAGAATGGCCTGGCGGGGCGGGTAGTCCAGGTCACAGCCACTGGAGCAAGAGTAAGTTTAATCACAGATCCAGTGACAAGGATCAACGTCCGGATAGAACCATCCCGGAGTGCTGCAGTTCTTTCAGGGTCAATCACGGGAGATATCTCCCTGGAACAAATTCCCCAGGAAGCAGATGTGAATCCAGGAAATCTTATCCTAACCTCCGGTTTGGGTGGAAACTATCCCTCAAACATAATTATCGGTCAGGTCACAAGCATTAAAAGTCGGGAAAATGCTCTGTTCCAGAGCGCATCAGTTCAACCGGTAACCGATTTTGAGAATCTTAACATTGTTCTGGTTATCACCAATTTTAATCCTATAGACATCTCGCCGCTTATTCCCGGCGCTGAAACACCCTGAATCAAATTCAGTGAAATTCTATGTCTGCGATTCTAAGTATCCCTGTTTTGAGTATTATAGTCGTCTTCCAGTCTGCCGTTGTCAGCCGCCTGCCGCTTAATCACGGTACAGCAGATCTGATGCTGGTTGTCCTGGTGGCCATTACACTGCAAAAATCAGTAAAATCCGTCTGGCTTTGGAGCATCGTGGGAGGTCTTCTAACTGATTTCTTCTCAGGTTTACCATTTGGCCTATTTACATTTTGTTATTTAATCGCCACTGGCATGGCATTCATTCTGAGAGAGAGAATCTGGCGGTTTTCATTTCTGATGCAGCTTTTAGTTGTTTTCACCGGGACAATCATATCCCACGGATTAGCTGTGTTAGTATTATTCCTCGGTGGCGCCATACTGCAGCTTAACACCGTACTCCAGGGAGTTACTCTTCCAAGCATCATCCTTAATTTTATGCTCTCACTGCCTGTTTTTATCATTACCCAGGATATTATCCAGCAATTAACTCCAGTGGAACAGATATGACACACGCTCCTGTTGCATCTCAAAATAAAATCAAAAACCACCGGATACTTTCCTTCGCGGGTGTAGTTGGTGTTATTTTCCTGGTTTTTGTATTCCGCTTATTTACTATTCAAATCATTAATGGGGATACCTGGGTAGCCCAGGCAGTCGAAAACCGTCTCCGGGAAATCAGCCTTGCACCAACCCGGGGAGTTATATTTGACCGCAATGGTATTGTACTGGCAAGGAATGTTGCCTCCTATAATGTGGTTGTTACTGCAGCAAATTTACCCGATGATCAGGGAGCAATTCAAAATATCATCCGCTCGCTGGCTGAGTATGTAGAAGTGCCGGTATCACAGGGTGAAATAACCCCTGAAAATCCCTTTGTCCCCTGTGTTTCTGACCATGGAATCAGCCAGATCATCGAATATGGTGAGCAAAGCGCTCCCTACCAGGATGTTAAAATCGCCTGTAATATCGATCAGACCAAAGCCCAGATTATCCAGGAAAAAACCATGGACTGGCCGGGAATTTCCCTGGAGATAGAAACAGTTCGTGATTATCCCACCGGGTCCTTAACCGCAAATCTTATCGGTTTCCTGGGTCCCATATCGAGCATTGAAGAGACATATTATACAGACCGCGGATTTGTGACCAATCGAGACAAAATTGGATATGCTGGACTGGAACGGTTTTTTGAATCCATCTTATCTGGAAAACCGGGAAAACGAGTTGTGGAAGTTGATGTCGGTGGCCAGATCATCAGGGACGCAGTACCCGTGATTTCACCCCTTCCAGGCCAAAACATCTATACCACGCTGGATACCCGCCTTCAGCAAGCTGCTGAATCCATTCTGCTGAATGAGATTGGAGATTGGAACGCGTATTTTGGTGAACTCCGGATTACCAGCGGGGTAGTGATTGCCATGAATCCCCAAACCGGGGAAATCCTGGCAATGGTTTCATATCCCAGCTATGAAAATAACCGTTTGGCCAGAGTGATTCCGGCATATTATTTTGAACAGCTGAATGCCGATGTCCGCAATCCTCTTCTTAATCAAGCTGTGGGCGCGGAGCTTCCTGCCGGGTCAGTTTTTAAGCTTTCAACTGCCCTCGGCGCATTAAATGAGGGGGTCGTCACCCCGGATCAAATTATCACCACCCCTCCAGAAATCCAGCTGGCAAATAAATATACCCCAAATGATCCAGGGAAGAGCAAAACTTATGTGGATTGGAAAGATGAGGGATTTGGGGAATTAAATTTTATCGGCGGTATGGCAAATTCCAGCAACGTTTATTTTTATCAATTGGGAGGTGGGGATGCTGATGAATTAGGGACTGGAATCCCCGGTGAGGTTCCGGAAGGTTTAGGAATATGCCGTTTGGGTACCTATGCCCGGGCGCTAGGGTATGGAGATTATCTGGGCATCGAACTCCCTGATGAAGCGGATGGAATTATTCCTGATCCCAAGTGGAAACGAATTGCGCACGGGGAAAATTGGTCTACCGGTGATACCTACATTACCAGCGTTGGTCAGGGATTTGTCACAGCCACACCCCTGCAGATCTTAATGTCTGCAGCAACGATTGCCAATAATGGGAGACTCATGCAGCCAACCATCATTGAGAAGATTACCGATGCTGAAGGAGAAATTATCCTTCCTTTTGAACCAGAAATGAAATGGGATATTACTGTCGATCCAATGATTGATGTTTACAGCGATCCAACCAGCGCTGGTGGTTGTGAGGCAAAATTAACGGGAGAACAAATTACCGTTGAACCCTGGGTAATAGAACAGATTCAGGAAGGAATGCGGGCCGCAGTAACCATCGGAACATTGGAAGATATATTTGAAAATATCGGCATTGCCGTTGCTGGTAAAACGGGCACAGCTGAGTATTGTGATACATTTGCTAATGAAAAAGGTCTCTGCATCCCGGGAAGCTGGCCGTCTCATGCCTGGACGCTTGCCTATGCGCCGTATGATAACCCTGAGATTGCAGTGGTTGCTTTTGCATATAACGGGGGTGAGGGTGCGAGCGTAGCAGGACCGATTGTGCGCCGTACCCTGGAAGCTTATTTTGAGCTTAAAACCATCGACAGCAGGGCAAGTCTTCCCTGAGTTATCATGCTATAATCCTAGCAATCGGTTGAACCCGGTTGTGTTTTTCGTTAAGGATGGAGATCGGGTTATGGAGGCAAAAAATATCGAGGTTAAGGGCATAAAAAACGGCATTTTGATTGAAATCAAAGAGGGTGATTGGGAAGTACAGGAGCAATCCCTTTTAGAGTATATCGATCAGAACCTGGAATTCTTTAGAGGAGCCCGCCTTGTGGTTGATGTTGGCAGCCGGGCTCTGAATTCACCCAGTCTGGCGTCCTTAAGGAACGTTTTATCCGACCGTGAGATTAAACTCTGGGCGGTCTTAAGCACCTCCCTGGTAACCGAAAGGGCTTCTCAAGATCTGGGATTGGCGATTAAAATTGATCAATCCACACCAACTCCTGAGAAACTCCCAATTGATTCCACCCTGGAAGGAGATCAAGCAGTCTTTCTCCGGCGTACTTTAAGGTCCGGTCATAAAGTTAAACATCCAGGACACATTGTTGTCCTGGGGGATGTAAATCCTGGGGCAGAAATTGTAGCTGGAGGGAATATTATCGTTTGGGGCAGGCTGCGAGGCGTGGTTCATGCTGGTGCGATGGGAGATACAGAAGCCGTTGTGTGCTCCCTGGATTTATCTCCTACTCAGCTCCGTATCGCTGATAAAATCAGCGTCTCACCCCCCAAAAAGGGGAAAAACCGTCCAGAAATCGCCCAATTAGAAGACGGGCAGGTAACTGCCCATGACTGGTTTGAAAGTCATTAAGAAACAAACAACGGGAAATATCTATGAGCGCTAAGGTAATTACTATAACATCCGGGAAAGGCGGCGTGGGAAAAACGACTGCCACCGCCAATATTGGAGCTGCCCTGGCTATCAGTGGTCAAAAAGTTGCCTGTATCGATGCGGATATTGGATTAAGGAATTTGGATGTTGTCATGGGTTTAGAGAACAGAATTGTTTATGACCTGGTTGACGCAGTGGAAGGGCGCTGTCGATTAAACCAGGCCATGATTAAAGATAAATATATCTCGGATCTGTACCTGATTCCCGCTGCACAAACCCGTGACAAAACTGCCGTTTCCCCCTCTGATATGATCCGCCTCTGTGATGAACTTCGATCTGATCTGGATTGGATCTTGGTTGACTCCCCGGCCGGGATCGAACGCGGGTTTAAGAACGCTATTGCCCCTGCAGATGATGTGATCGTCATCACCAACCCGGAAGTCTCTGCTGTCCGCGACGCAGACCGTATTATCGGGATTGTTGAAGCAGAAGAAAAAGGCTCTCCCCTGCTGCTGATCAACCGGCTAAATCCAGAGATGGTCAAGCAGAATAATATGCTCTCCGCAGATGATGTTGTGGATCTATTGGCAATTCGCCTGATTGGGATTGTCCCTGAGGATAAAAACGTCATCATCAGCACCAATACAGGAATTCCCATCGCCTTGGATGGAAAAAGCCTGGCGGGGCGAGCTTACCATAATATTGCTCAACGGCTGTTAGGGAAAGATGTCCCCCTGCTTGACTTAGACAAAGGCAGCGGTTTTTTCAACCGGCTATCAAGCGTGTTTGGATCAGGAGATTAATAGCATGGATAATTTCATCAACCGTATATTTTCGAGGGAACCGAGCAGTGCTGATGAAGCAAAAGAAAGACTTCGCCTGGTTTTAATTAATGATAGAACAGATTTATCCTCTGCAGCACTGGACTCTCTTAAAGATGACCTGCTGGATGTGCTGTCAAGGTATATCCAGATTGACCCTAAAACGATGCGTATTGATATTACTCAAGACGGTCGTCAGCAGCGGCTAATTGCTGACATACCTATTGCTGGACCTGTTAGCCGTAAGTACTGATATATGCGCAATATCTCTTGGCGCCATTTTGATTTCTGGCTGCTTGGCGCAGTCGCCTTTCTAACCATCTTCGGTATTACCATGATTCGATCCGCAATCGCTGGCAATATCGAATTGGTGGAAGCCAACACCGTTATTAAGCAAATCATATTTGCGGGAATTGGTTTTGTAATAATGATCATTACCTCAATGATCGATTACCGATATTGGGGCGCATTAAGCAGCATATTGTACCTGGTAACTGCCGGAGCTCTGATTGTGCTGTTCTTTTTCGGGGGTGCGCTCTTTGGATCCTCGCGTTGGTTCTCAGTTGGTCCCATTCTAATTCAACCTTCAGAATTTGCTAAAATAGTTATCATTCTGATTCTGGCAAATTTCTTTTCCCAAAACATTGATACTATAAAAAGACCGGTGACTGTTCTCCGCAGCCTGCTGGTGACCATCGGGATTATGATCTGGATCATCCTCCAACCCGACTTGAGCACCTCGATCGTAATCCTGGTCTTGTGGTTTGCCCTACTCTGGGCCAGCGGATTGGACCTTAAGCAATTGGCTCTTGCCGGTGGGGCTGGTGTGGTGGTTCTGGGTATTGGCTTACCACTTTTGCTGGTTAATTATGATCCGGAAAATACCAGCGGTTTAATTAAACCTTACCAGCTGGAAAGAATCATTAACTTCGTATTTCCAGATCCGGATGCAAGCTTTGGTGCCATCTACAATGTCCAGCAGGCGCTTATCAGCATCGGAGAAGGGGGATGGTTTGGTCAGGGATACGGCAGTGGTTCTCAGGTCCAGCTGCGTTTCCTGAAAGTCCGGCACTCCGATTTCATTTTTTCAGCCCTGTCTGAAGAATTTGGATTTTTGGGCGCATTTATAGTAATCGTCACCCTGGCTTTTATCATCGCCCGCTGTTTACGGGCAGCCCGATTGTCCAGTGATACCTACGGTGCGTTAATTGCCTACGGTGCAGCTACACTGATTTCCTTCCAAACAATTGTTAACATAGGTATGAATCTGAATCTTTTACCCGTTACAGGTCTTACATTGCCATTTGTAAGTTATGGAGGCAGTTCATTGATTACTTTATTCATTGTTATTGGTCTGGTAGAAAGTGTTTTGCTCCGGCACAAAGACCTGGAGTTCTAAACTCTGGTAAAATGATATCCCCATAAAATTCCAGGATAACGAATGACTCCTAAACAAAAACCAGCTCGCGTTCGATTTGCCCCCTCACCCACAGGATTTCTCCACATTGGTGGAGCCCGAACTGCACTTTATGATTATCTGCTTGCCAAACAAACGGGCGGTTCTTTTATCCTGCGGATTGAAGATACAGACCAAAAAAGATACCAGCAAAGCGCGGAAACAGACTTTAAGGAAGCCCTGAATTGGCTGGGGTTAGATCCTGATGAAGGACCTGACCAGGGGGGACCGTTCGCTCCCTACCGCCAATCCAAACGCAAAAAAATCTATCAGGATCATGCAGACCAGCTGATAAAAAAAGGAAATGCGTATTACTGTTTTTGTACTCCTGAACGGATAAACCAAGTCCGGGAAGAGCAAATCAAGTTGAATGAAACACCGCATTATGACGGTACCTGCCGGGATATCCCCCTGGATCAGGCAGTCCAGCGCGTTCAAGATGGAGAATCCTATGTAATCCGGTTTAAATCGCCCAAAACCGGAAAAACAACCATGAAAGACTTGCTGCGGGGAGAGATCACCGTCGAAAACAGCAATCTGGATGATATGATCCTGATCAAATCCAACGGACTTGCTGTTTACCACCTGGCAGCCATGGTGGATGATCACCTGATGGGTGTCACACATGTCATCCGCGGATCGGAATGGCTGCCGACATTCCCCATTCATAAGTTAATATTCCAGGCGCTGGGCTGGCAAGAACCCGTCTGGGTTCATCTTTCCATCTTTTTAAAACCTGACGGCAAAGGGAAAATGAGCAAACGCGACACGGAACTCGCCCAGGAGCAAGGTTTGCCCATTTTTGTCAAAGACATGGAGGAATTGGGTTATTTACCAGAAGCAGTAATAAACTGGATTGCCTTAATGGGTTGGAGTTATGATGATAAGACCGAATTTTTTACTCTCGATAACCTGATCAGTAAATTCAGCCTTGAAAAATTAAATCCATCCCCGGCAGCCATTAATTTCAGCAAGCTAGACCACTTTAACGGCTTGCATATCCGGAATTTGGCGCTTGAGGATTTCGCCGCCAGGATTTCGCCCTGGTTTAAAAAAGCTGGTTTTTCACCGGAAAAGAATAAATTGCTCCAGGTTGCAGGTGCTATTCAAACCCGAACGAAAAAATTAACAGAAGTTGTCGATATGGCTGGGTTCTTCTTCCAGGATGAGGTTGGTCTGGAAGTTGGTCGAATCATCACAGATAAAATGAGCGCTGGCCAGGCTGTTGAAGTTGGTCAAAGGATCCTGACTCTTTTCCAGGATTTACCCGAAATCACCCAGGAAACTGCAGAAATATCGCTGCGGGAGATCGCCGGAGAATTAAATCTTAAAGCCGGCCAGGTTTTTGGCTTATTAAGAGAAGTTCTCGCCGGCCAAAAAATCAGCCCGCCAATCTTTGATATCATCCCAATCCTGGGAAGAGATACTGTCCTCACCCGACTGGAAGAAGCTGTGGAAACCTTTCAAAATCTCAAATAAATCAAAAGAACCTCAATCCATAAAGGATTGAGGTTCAAAGATGAATTAATTAAGTAACGGCATCCTGGCGGATGCTTTTTTATTAATATTTTTGTTCCTGTTGTTTTTCTATCTTCGACCAGGAATCCCGGAGTGCAATAGTCCGGTTGAAAACCAGTTTTTCTTCTGTTGAATCAGGATCTACACAAAAATATCCCACTCGCTCAAACTGAAAACGATCACCTGGATTGGCGTCTAACAAACTGGGTTCCACCTTTGCTCCTGTAATAACCTGGAGCGAATCCGGGTTGAGATGGTCGAGGAAATTATCCCCTGCCTTGGGATCCATTGGGAAGGGATGTTTAAACAGTCGATCATATAACCTGACTTCCGCGTCTATTGCATGTGAGGTGGAAACCCAATGCAGGGTGCCTTTCACCGCCCGTCCATCCGGCGCTGTGCCGCCCCGTGTCTCTGGGTCAATGGTGCAATGTACTGCGAGGATTTCTCCCTGGTCGTCCTTGACTACATCTGTGCAGGTAATCAGATAACCATAACGCAGCCGAACCTCCCTGCCCGGCGCCAGACGCCAGAACTTTTTGGGTGGATCTTCCCTGAAATCTTCCCGGTCGACATACAATTCCCGTGAGAAAGGTACATCGCGAACTCCTCGGGATTCATCATCGGGGTGATTGGGAAATTCCATCATTTCCACTTTATCTTCCGGGTAATTGGTCAAGACCACCTTCAGCGGGTTTAATACACCATTCACCCGCCTAGCGCGTTGGTTCAGATCATCGCGGACAAAGTGGTCAAACTTGGAGTGCTGGATGGTACTCAGCGACAGCCCCACCCCGACATGTTCAATGAACTTCCGGATCGCTTCCGCCGGGATACCCAATCTGCGCATCCCGGCCAGAGTAATCATCCGGGGATCATCCCAACCGTTTACATAACCACCTTCCACCAGCTGCACTAACCGCCTTTTACTCATCACTGTGTAGGTCATATTAAACCGGGCAAATTCAATCTGCTGGGGGTGGAAAATATCCAGTTCATCCAGGAACCAGTCGTATAAAGGCCGGTGATTTTTGAACTCAATGGAGCACAAAGAATAAGTGATCCCTTCGATGGAGTCCGATTGGCCGTGAGCCCAGTCATACATGGGATAAATGCACCATTTATCCCCCGTGCGGTGATGGTCCTCATGCAGGACGCGGTACATCACGGGGTCGCGCAAATTCATATTTGGAGCTGCCATGTCAATTTTGGCACGCAGTACCTTGCTGCCGTTTTTAAATTCCCCAGCCCTCATTTGTTCAAAAAGATTCAAATTCTCTTCAATTGTCCTATCCCGGTAGGGACTTTCCTTGCCGGGTTCGGTTAACGTACCCCGGTATTCCCGGATTTCCTCAGCTGTCAAGTCATCCACATACGCTTTTCCATCTTTAATCAGTTTTAAGGCATATTCATAGAGCTGATCAAAATAATCAGAAGCAAAAAACAAACGGTCTTCCCAGTCATATCCCAACCACTGGATGTCTTTCTTGATAGCTTCCACATATTCATCTTCTTCTTTGGCTGGATTGGTGTCATCAAAGCGCAGGTTACATTTGCCGCCAAACTGCTCCGCTACACCGAAGTCCATGGCAATTGCTTTCACATGGCCAATATGCAGGTACCCGTTAGGTTCTGGGGGAAAACGAGTATGAACGCTGTCATATCTCCCCTCTGCCAGGTCTTTTTTAATCCTATCCCGGATAAAATCCGATAATTCCTTTTTATCATCCATAGACAACTTTCCTCAATATCTGAATACAGTTTTTAATCATTCTTGACCTATTCCCAAATTTTAACATACTCTCTTAGAGAAACATTTAGAATCCCCGTGCCTTACCCCCTGATATCTTTTTGATCTATACGAGTAAAAACTGGCTGGAAACAGGGAATGATTTGACTATCTATCTTATCAATGATAAAATTCCCTTCGCTGGTGGGGGCTCGTCTAACGGTAGGACAGCGGTCTCTGGAACCGTAAGTCGGGGTTCGAATCCCTGGCCCCCAGCTTTCATCCCCGAAAGGATTTTCGGGGTTTTTTTAATTCTTGCTTTCACTTTTCTTAACTCTCCAGCGAATGTCCCTACTTTTATAGTAAAATTTCAAATATACGATATTCCAAAGAAAATTATCTAAAGGAGAGAATCCCATGGCAGATATTGTTGAATATACTATCTATGGTGATGACCTGCAATTGCTTGAAATTCAACTGGATCCGGAGGAAGGTATCCGGGCAGAAGCCGGCACAATGATCTATATGGAAAAAGGGATTGAAATGCAAACCGGAACCGGCGGAGGAATCTTTAAAGGGGTCCAGCGTATGTTCACCGGTGAAAGCTTTTTTATTACCAGCTTTCTGAACACTGCCGCGGACGTAAAGCGGGTGTCATTTGCGGCCCCCTACCCGGGCAAAATTGTCCCCCTCGACTTGACCAGTTTAGGCGGTACTTTCATCTGTCAAAAGGACTCTTTCCTCTGTGCAGCCCAGGGTATTGAAATTGAAATAGCTTTCAGTAAGAAGCTTGGCGCCGGATTATTTGGTGGTGAAGGATTCATCTTGCAGCGGCTGGTTGGAGACGGATTAGCATTTGCCCATGCCGGCGGCACAATTATAGAAAAAGATTTGGCTGCAGGTGATGTCCTCAACGTTGATACTGGTTGTTTGGTTGCTTTCTCACCCTCTATAGATTATGACATTCAGTTCATTAGTGGTTTCACCAATGCACTCTTCGGCGGGGAGGGTCTGTTCCTGGCGAAAATCACCGGTCCCGGAAAAGTATACCTGCAGAGCCTGCCGCTCTCACGCCTGGCAGACCGCATCGCTGTTGCTGCGAATCTCGGAAACATTGGGGGAGGAGAAACAAAAGGAGTAGCCGGGATAGGCGGCGAGATTTTGGGAGATATAATCAGCGGACTGTAGGCCGCAGAACCTTCGAGGTACTCTCGCTTGGAGCATAAAAATGGAAAATAACAAAAAACAGAGTAATATTTTGATGTGGTTTGCGCGAATCGGCGGCTTAATCGTCAGTGTTTTCTGGATCTTTAGCCTAGTCGCCTCGGCAATTGGGGAGAGTGTCGATTCCCGGCTAAGCTTAACGCTGGAAGGGGTTTTGTTATCAATCCTGGTCCTTGCATCTGTAATCGGTGTGGCAGCATCCTGGAAGAACCCGCTGACCGGAGGCAAAATAACCATTATCAGCAGTCTTTTTCTGTGCATTTTTGCTTATTTTTCAGCCGGGCACAACCGGATGTTTGCCGTGGCAGTAAGCGGCTTACCTTTTTTCCTGGTCGGGTTGCTGTTTATTCAATCTCAACTGGCAAAGGAAGAAAACTCGTAAATTCATTCTTTGGATTTAGCCTGCTCCCAAAGCTTATCCAGTTCCTCAAGTGTCATTTCAGAAAGCTCGCGCCCGGAAGCGCGGGCTTTTTTTTCTAAATCAGCAAATCGGTTTTTAAACCGCTGGTTTGCGTCCCTTAATGCACTTTCGGAATCAATATCCAGCCAGCGAGCGATATTTACTACCGAAAATAATAAATCCCCGACTTCTGCCGCCTGCTCAACGGGTAACTGAGCTTCTTGAATTTCCGCAATTTCCTCTGGAATCTTTTCCATCACCCCATGCAAATCAGTCCAATCAAAACCCATCCGGGCTGCTCGTTTTTGATAAGTCTGAGCCTGGGTAAGCGCTGGTAGGGAAGTAGGCACACCATCCAGCAATCCTTTGTCTATCTCTCCGTTTAACTCTCTATCTTGTGCCTTAATTCGCTCCCAATTCCGGATCACATCTTCCGCTTGATCGATTGGCAACTCTTCAAAAACATGGGGATGGCGATGGATTATCTTTTGATAAATTCCCAGGATCACGTCGCTCATCGTAAATTCACCAAACTCACCAGCAATCTGGGCCTGAAGGATGATTTGCAGCAGCAAATCTCCAAATTCTTCTTGCATGGCGGCTGGATCATCGGCATCGATTGCCTCCAGGGCTTCATAGGTTTCTTCTAAAAGGTTTGTCCGTAGAGATTGATGGTCCTGCTCCCGATCCCAAGGGCATCCATCCGGGGCCCGTAAATGGGCGATAATTTCCTGAAAGGATTCCAATGAAGAGCCTAACTCAAGAGGGGGAATCAACACCGAGGAACGATTTTTTATATTCCGGCTCCGATCCATTTCAAAAAGGGAAATGTTTTCAACCAGTTCTGATTCAGTTCCCGCATCATGGATTAATAAAACCGGGTGCTGATCAGGATAAACAGCCATTAAGGTAAGTTTTACGTGGGAAGCAATTTCTGGTGAATATACCTGGGCGATTAAGGCTGGTTTATCTGGCGGAAAAGGTGGGTAATGAGCATCCAGTAATTCCAATGCATCCAGGATGGTAATTTGCGGAAGCGGATCCACCTCAAGTGCTGAAAAAGTCGGTTCCAAAAAGCTCACGCCGGGGATAATCTCTACCACCAAATCCTTTTCCCTGGCTTGTGAGAGGATCATGGGTGTGGTCGCTTCTGCTACATACGGGTCTCCTGGCACGGCATAAATCACACCAGGGGCATTTTGTCCCAGGGCAATAACTTCATCCGTAATCCGCTGATAGACATCCTTAAAAGAATCCTCTGTCTGGTAATAAGGGTCAAATGAATGAATTCGAAGATCGGGAGGAAATCCATCTACTGTGGGATGTTGGTTGGTTCGTAAGTAAATTTCTTCTGCCGAATTGATTACATCCCAGGCACGCCGAGTTAATAAATTTGGATCCCCTGGCCCTAACCCGAGAATAAGAATATCTGGCGAGGTTTGCTGTTTATCAATCATAGTTAGTCCCGGAAGCTAATGAAAAGCGGAGAACCCTTGAGCCTGACAGGTGTTCTCCGCGTGTTGGTTTTTCCAATCTCTTCTAGCTGGGGTATCACCGCAGCCAAGAGGGTTAACGTTTTGTATAGGTAGGAGCTTTCCGCGCGCCTTTGAGACCCGGTTTTTTCCTTTCTTTTATCCTTGCATCCCGGGATAAAAACCCAGCATGGCTTAACGCTGTCCGGGTCTCAGGATCCATTTTCAGAATAGCCCTTGCTAAACCCAACCGAACCGATGCTGCCTGTCCGATAACACCTCCGCCTTTAACAAGGACACTGATATCATAATTCGAACGGCTGGTTTCCAGAACATCTAATGGTTCAGTGGCGGTTTTGTTGTCTCTCTCAGTTGGAAAATATGTTTCCAGTTCTTTTTCATTAATCACAAATGAACCGGACCCGCTCATAATCCGTACTCTGGCAGTTGACGATTTCCGGCGTCCGATGCCTTCAAAATACTGTGCCATAATGACTCCTCTTTCAATATTACTTCGTTATCCGTTTGAGGGTTTCGCTCATAACGGATGATAATCACTCTCTACTTAGGGCAGTAAATCCTCATACGGAATTGGCTTTTGAGCCTGATGAGGATGATCTGATCCCGCATAGACTTTGAGTTTTTTATTCAGTTTCCTTCCAAATCGGTTGTGGGGAAGCATACCCTTAACCGCGTGCTCAATAACATATTCAGGGCGTTTCTCCAATTGATTTCTGAGATTGGTCTTTTTCAGACCACCCTGATATTTTGATTCCCGGTAATAATACTTGTCATCCATTTTATTTCCGGTAACCTGGATCTGTTCCGCATTGATAACGACAACAAAATCTCCCACGTCCACACCGGGGGTATATTCCGGTTTATTTTTACCAAGGATAATTCCAGAGATCTCGGTGGCTAAACGTCCCAAGTTTTTTCCCTTGGCATCCACTAAAACCCATTTCCTCGAAATATCTTCTGCTTTAGGATAAAATGTTTTCTTCACAATCTTGTACTCCACTGTATTTCTTCTGTATTCAGCATCCTTCCACTGATTTTAGCTATTTATAGCGGACCTCTACCAATGATAATCCACTTGCAGGGGCTAAACCCTGTGAGGGAGGTCCCGAAGGATTTAATAAATAGTTCTTGAGTGTCTCTGGCTCTTCTTTTCTCTGCCCAATCTTTACCAGGAGCATAACAATGCGGCGGATCATGTGGTAAAGAAAAGCGTTGCCAACGACTTCAAAAACCAGTAACTCTCCTTTTTTCTTCCAGGCAACCCGGGAAATATTCCTTACAGTACTTCCTCCCGGTTGATGAGGATTCCCCAGGGCGGCAAAATCATGGCTACCGACCAAATTCCTCGAGGCTTTTTTCATGAGCTGGACATCTGCTTCCGGCCACACTCTCCAAACATATCTCTCACGGAGAGGATCCCGAATGGAGCTGCACAGGATCTGGTAATGATATTCTCTGGACAAAGCGTCATACCGGGGGTGGAAATCATTCCTTGTCCTATTTATCCGTACAGCCGAGATGTCCTGCGGTAAAACCGCGTTTAATGCCTGGTTTAACTCCTTTTCAGTGTGATCCCATTCTAAATCAAGAGCGATCACTTGTCCTGCTGCATGCACGCCAGCATCCGTTCTGCCTGCGAATAATACTGGGGATCCCTGCCATTTTAGCTTTCTTAAAGCCTGTTCAACTTCTCCCTGGACGGTTCTCAGATCTTGTTGAACCTGCGAACCATGGAATGCTGTCCCATCGTAGGCCAGCTGAACTTGGTAACGATCACTCATCAGCAAAATGCTGACACCGGTTTACTCTTCCACCAGTTCCAAGACAACCATTTCGGCTGCGTCACTGGTCCTGGGAGGAAGCTTAAACATTCGCGTATATCCTCCAGGTCTGTTTTGATACCGGGGAGCCAGCTCTTCAAATAACTTCCTGACAATTTCCTTGTCATTATCCAGTCGGGATGCAGCAATTCTGCGGGCATGTACCTGCTCTGCTTCATCTGCTTCCTGCGCCCTTTTTGCGAGTGTAATCAGTTTTTCTGCGGGCTGCCGGATAAATTCTGCTTTGGCACGGGTTGTTTGAATCCGTTCGTTTTCAAATAGTTGTTTAATCATGGTACGCCTCAGAGCTGCCCGCTGTCCTGAATTTCGTCCTAATTTTTTGCCTGCTACCTTGTGTCGCATAATCCTTTACTCCAACTCAGTATTGATCTCTAAGAGGTAACCATGTTCTTCCAACTTATCCTTTAATTCAGTGAGACTTTTCACACCAAAATTCCGGATCGAAAGAAGGGCATCATCACCCTTTGTGTTAAGTTCCATTACCTCTCTGACTGTGGTAATGCCTGTTCTTTTCAGTGAATTGAATACCCGAACGGATAAATCCAATTCTTCGATGGGGATATCAACAATCTCATCTACCGGCTCAACAGGTTCTTCCTCCTCAACCAACGCTGCGAGGGATTCTGCTGTGACCCCGGCCAAATGCTGTAAATGGCCCATCAATATTTTTGCGCTGCTGCTCAGAGCCACTTCCGGTTCTAAGGTTCCATCAGTCCAGACTTCGACGGTTAAATTGTCATACTCTGTACTCTGTCCAACCCGGGCTGAACCCACTTCAAAATTAACCCGGCGGACCGGATTATAAATCGCATCAATCGGCAGTTCACCGATCGGCAAGCGATCTTTGCGTTCTTCCGTGGGTAAATAACCTCTTCCTTTTCCTACCGTCAGTTCAATTGTGAGCGGCTGACTTCTGCCATCAACGGTCATTAAATATAAATCTGGATTTATTATTTCTATTTCTGGCGGAGTGATAATATCAGCCGCCGTTACTACGCCTTCACCCTTAATCTCAAGATGCATATTTGAGAGGTCGCCTTCATGAAGGATTAAACACAATTTTTTAATGTTCAACATCAAACGCAGAACATCTTCTTGAACGCCCGGAATTGTATCGTATTCATGGTCAATTTCCGTGATACGGATTGAAGTTACCGCAGAGCCTTCCATGGAAGAAAGCATAACCCTGCGCAGGGCATTTCCAAGCGTGATGCCGTAACCACGTTCCAGGGGATTAATCTCATACTTCCCGTAGGCTCGCGCCTCAGCCACCCTTTCAATTTTTGGTGTTACCATATTATTCATTCCTAACACGATTCACCCCTCCCAAATGGTATCTTGTTTTGATAGACACAATTACCGAGAATAATACTCAACGATCAATTGTTCATCAAGATTCCCATCAATCTCTGATCGTTCAGGCAAACGAACTACATTTCCGGACAAGGTCTCTATTTCCCGCTGAACCCATTCCGCCGGGGTTCTGCTCTCAGCATCCTTAGGCAGGTTTTTAAAGAACGTCCTGTTCATTGATCCTTCCCGAACGCTAATTTTATCATCCGGTGTGATGACCATTGACGGCACATCTGTACGTCGGTCATTTACATTAAAATGCCCATGGGTGACCAACATTCGTGCCTGCGCACGGCTTGCAGCATAGCCAAGACGATACACAATATTATCCAGGCGGGACTCCATAATTTGCAGCAGGTTCAAGCCAGTTAAACCTCGCCGCTGCTGCGCTGTCGCATAATACCTTCTAAACTGCCGCTCGGAAATATCATAAATCCGGCGTGCTTTCTGTTTTGCTCGCAGTTGGCGAGAGAAATCTGACTCCCGGCTGCGGCGGTACTGTGCTCCTCTTCCATGCTGTCCAGGAGGATAAGCCCGCCGCTCAAAAGCACATTTCTCTGTGAAACAGCGCTCTCCCTTCAGGAACAATTTTTCATTTTCTCGACGGCAAATTTTACACTTTGCCTCACGATATCTCGACATAACTACTTCCTCTTTGCTGCAATTAGCAACCTCAATTAATTTCTCAAAAATTTTTTAATCCAGCTGGAATCACATCAAGCTGGAAAAACCAACCTAGACCCGCCGCTTCTTGGGAGGACGGCATCCATTGTGAGGAATTGACGTCACATCTGTAATTGAGTTCAATTTTAAACCCATCGCCTCAATTGCCCGTAAGCTAGCTTCTCTCCCAGGTCCGGGTCCATTAATGAAGGCATCTGCCTCACGGATACCCATACCCATTGCTTTTTTAACCACATCTTCGGCTGCCAATCGGGCAGCAAAAGCTGTGCTCCTCCGGGAGCCTTTTAACCCGACTGCACCCGGACTACTCCAGCAAACTGTATTTCCCTGGTGATCAGTCACAGTGATGATCGTATTATTAAATGTCGCCCGGACATGGATTTGTCCTGAAGCGAGGGTTCTCTTTTTTCTCCGACCGCCTTTCGGGCGGGATGATCGTTCAGCCATAGTTCCTCTTTTATTTAGCTTGGTTTATCTTTCCACCGGTTAATTACTGATTTTCACTGCCGCTGAGAGGAAAGGCTCCCACATATGAAAATCAAAATAGCCAGCAGATCTCCCATCCAAGCTCCAATTTTGCTGGAAGGCTTGGAATTTGTTAACCCTTAAGTCTTCTGCATACCTCGTCGGCGTCCGCGTCCTGCAACAGTTTTCTTGGGACCTTTTCGAGTGCGCGCATTTGTTTTTGTCCGCTGGCCGTGAACCGGTAATCCGCGTTTATGCCTTAACCCGCGGTAACAACCGATTTCCACCAACCGTTTAATATTCATCTGCACTTCTCGCCGCAGATCACCCTCGACTTTAAAGTTTTTGTTGATGTAGTCCCTTAATCCAGTTATTTGGGAATCGGTTAATTCATTAACTCTGGTTTCAGGATCCACACCAACAACGCCTAGGATTTCCTTTGACCGGGTTAAACCGATGCCATAAATATAGGTTAAAGCAATTTCAACACGTTTATCACGGGGTAAGTCAACACCTTGAATACGAGCCATACTATTTTATCCTTGCCTCTGTTTATGCTTCGGATTTTCGCAAATTACGTAAACTCTGCCCTTCCGCCGCACAATTTTACATTTTTCACAGCGTTTCTTTACAGAAGATGACACTTTCATGATTGCACTTCCTTATTTATCCTTCTTTGTTTCAAACAGTTATCCAGCAAAATCTTTATTATATCTTATCGAGATAGCTCAGTCTAGGGAACTTCAATCGCCAGGTTCCAAAGACTTCGTTAATATCATCGGACCATTTGCTGTCACCGCAACAGTATGTTCATAATGAGCCGTCAGTGACCGGTCTGCGGAGATGACAGTCCATTGGTCTACCAGCACCTTGGTTTTTGGTGTTCCTACCAGCACCATCGGTTCAACGGCGATTGTCATACCTTCCCGCAGAAGCATACCCTGGCCTGGAACTCCAAAATTGGGCACCTGGGGAGGTTCATGCATCTTCCGCCCCACGCCGTGGCCAGTATAATTCCGTGGAACATGGTAGCCCTGGTCTTCTACGTGGTCCTGGATAGCTGCGGATACATCACCAACATGTTTTCCAGGACGCATTTGATCGATCCCTTTATAGAGAGCTTCCCTGGCAGTCCGGATCAAATGGATTTTCTCCTTGGTGATCTCTCCCACACCGGCGGTGAAAGCGGAATCTCCGACAAATCCATCCAGGGTCGTTCCGCAATCCACGGAAACAATATCTCCATCTTTCAGCACTCTACCGCTTGGTATCCCGTGCACCAATTCCTCATTGATGCTGATCGTTAACGTTGCAGGATACGGATAAGGGCCGGGGTATCCCTTAAAGGTAGGAATTCCACCGTGATCCCGGATGATGGTTTCCGCCGCAGTGTCTAATTCCTTGGTGGTGATGCCGGGTTTGATCATGCTTTTGATTTCTTCCAGAACCAGGGCATTTACACTTCCTGCTTCCTGCATCTTTTTGATCTCCACCTCGGTTTTGATCAACTGTTCTTCAAAAGCCATCATTTTCTCAATTCCAAACCCGGGACCAGCCTCAACTGGCTCAGGAAACTACCTAATTATTTTTTTAACGTACAAGCAATTTCTCATCGTACCCATGCAGTTTCAATTCTGCATCGATATTCTGGAATGTATCTCTTACTACACCAACCACAATCAACAAACCCGAAGAGGTGATCAGCATGGTTCCAGCTCCGCTGCCTGAAAATCCAGTTAATCCTAAACCAGACAAGGCTAAACCGATCACAAACGGTAGTACCGCGATGGATCCCAGGAAAAAAGCGCCCGGGAATGTGATCCTTCTGAGAACTTTTGTTAAATATCTTTGGGTGGGAGCTCCCCGGCTTACACCAGGAATCTGGGCTCCTGATCGCTTAAGATTGCTGCCATAATCCTGCTGGGCAAATAACACATCGGTATAGAAGAAAGTAAAACCAATTACCATTAGGAAATATAGCAGCCAGTACCAGGGGGAAGATCCACCAAACAGCGCCTGGATATAGGTAGCCAGATTAGATACCCAGATAGTCTGGGAACCAACAAAAAAGCTGGCGACAATCGCCGGGAAAGTTAGGAGGGATTGTCCAAAAATGAGTGGTATCATTCCCGCCATGTTTACCTTCAAGGGCAAAGTTCCCTTTACTGGCATGGACTGGCGGTTGCCTACTCTACGCCCAGGATACATGACCGGGATATTCCGCTGCCCCTGCTGCACAAAAACAATCGCATAAATAATCAGGATCATGAGCACTAATAAAATACCCAGGGTTAACCACCGGTTTTGTTGATTGCTGATAATTTGACCGAGATTTTGTGGAATCCTGGACACGATACCAGCAAAAATCAACAATGAAAGTCCCTGATTGCGGATCCCGTATTCAGAGATTAACTCACCCAACCAGATTGCAAACATGGTACCCGCTGTCATACTGGTGATAATTGCCAAACTGGGGACCAGAGAGCTACCGCTGAACCCAAAATTATCGATGATCTGGATTTGACCAGCCAAGCTGGAAAAGATCCGGATCTGGCCAATGGCCTGCAAAGCAGCCATGGGAACAGCCAGGATATAGGTCCAGCGTTCCATCCATTTTCGTCCTTCTTGAGGATCCTCTTCCATCTTACGCTGTAAGGAAGGGATGATAGGAACCAATAACTGGAGAATAATCTGAGCCGTAATATAGGGATATACACCCATTGCCAGCACTGAGAAATTGGATACAGTACCGCCGGAAAGCATATCCAGGATTCCGACAAAGGTACTGCCAGCACCTCCACCAGTAATAATCGAAGCAATCGCCTCCCGGTCAGCGCCAGGAACAGGAACGTGGGCAGCAAGACGGTAAATTACCAAAATCAGCAGTGTGATCAATAATTTCCGCCGGATATCTTCTGCTTTCCATAAATATCGCCAAGCAGATGTTTTCATTTCTCTACTCTCCTATTCTCAATCCTTTTCAGGAACGAAATAGATCCATAATTCCAAATTGGGATAGATTTTCCTCTATCCTTCAAGTACTTCTACAGTCCCGCCAGCCTTTTCAATCTTTTCTTTGGCTTTTCGGGAAAAACGGTGGGCTTTAACTTTTAATGGTTTTTTCAGCTCACCCCGGCTTAAAATCACCACTGGTCGACTGAGGGTATCGATCAAATCAGCTTCCCTTAATACCTCAGGTGTGACTTCAGAGTCTTTCCGGAATTGTGTCAGGAATTCCAGGTTTACTTCCTGGTATTCCACCCGGTTAAAATTCTTAAATCCAGGTTTTTTCGGCATTCGGCGGTAATAAGGTGTGTCACCACCCTGGTGCCAGAGGGGAACGCCACCACCTGCCCGGGCATTCTGTCCCTTGGTACCTCTACCAGCTGTTTTACCGTACCCGGATCCGTAACCACGTCCGACACGTTTCCGATCCTTTTTTGAACCTTTATTTGGTCTCAAATCATGCAATTTCATAATCAAATTCCTCAGATCTGCTTAATCAACCTGGACGAGGTGTTTCACCCGCTCAATCATACCCAGGACACTCGGGTGGTCTGGCCGTTCTACAGTTTGATTGATTTTTCTCAATCCCAGGGCTTCCAGTGTTCTTCGCTGGGGTTGTATTCGTCCATGGGGACTTCTCACCAGCGTAATTTTCAGCATATTTGCTTTTTTCTTCCTTGCCATAGCTTTATCCTCGATCCCAGAAGGGGATCAATCTTTCGGCGTCTACTCCCCGGTTGGCAGCCTCTTCATAAGGATCTTTCAACTGCTCCAGGCCGTTTAATGTAGCTGCAGCGATATTCATCGCGTTATTACTGCCCAATGATTTCGTTAATATATTGGAAATACCAGTAACCTCAACAACAGCCCGGACACTACCAGCCGCAATAACTCCAGTACCTTCTGAAGCTGGTTTCAGCAGCACTTTCGCTCCGCTGACTTTACCGATCACCTTGTGGGGGATGGTTGTGTTGTAGATAGCTACTGGGTGTAGGTCGTCTTTCGCGTTGGCAGCTGCTTTTCGGATCGCATCCGGCACAGAGTTGGCTTTTCCCATACCCATACCAACATTGCCTTTATGATCACCAGCTACCATGGTTACCCGAAAGGAAAACCGGCGGCCGCCTTTTACAACTGCTGCAACGCGCTCAATGTTTATGATCCTTTCATCTAATTCTTGTTCAGGATTCTCTTTATAACCGTTTGTCATAACCTTCTCCCGGTCCGGTAACTAAAACTGCAGTCCATTTTCACGAGCACCTTCTGCAAGTGCCTCAACACGGCCGATGTACTTATATCCACCGCGGTCAAAAACCACGCTTTTGATGCCTTTATCTTTGGCACGGTCAGCTATGGTTTGTCCAACCAGTTTTGCTTTTTCTTTTTTAGTCATACCCTTGAACTTTTTTTGCTTCTTGATTTCCGCATCAATTGTAGAGGCGGACACCAGGGTGTGACCCTTTGTATCATCAATAATCTGAACATAGATCTCATTCAGACTGCGAAACACATTCAAACGAGGTTTTTCAGGTGTTCCAATTAATTTCCGGCGGATTCTATTGTGCCGCCTTATTCGAGCATCCGCTCTGGTTCGTTTTTTCGCCATATTACGCTACCTTACCCGCTTTGCCTGCTTTACGACGGATATACTCATCTTTATACCGAATACCTTTCCCCTTGTAGGGTTCTGGTGGTCTAACTTTCCGAATATCAGCCGCGATTTGGCCTACTTTCTGCTTATCAATGCCGCTGATAAAAATCTGCTGTGACCGTTCACCTACCTCAAAACTGATACCTGGAGGGGGTTCTACTTCAACCGAATGTGAATAACCAACATTCAGAACCAGAGTTTTCCCCTGCATATTCGCCCTGTATCCCACACCTACCAGCTGCAATTCTTTCTGGAAACCATCCGTAACGCCAATGACCATATTCTGGATCAATGACCTGGTGGTTCCATGTAAAGATCGCATCTCCCTGGCATCAGAAGGTCTGTTGACACTGATTTCCCCGTCCTCGAAGGAAAGATCAATATCAGGAGAAAAGGTGAATTCCATTTCGCCTTTTGGTCCCTTGATTTTTACCTGCGATCCCTTTATGTTTACATCTACGCCGGATGGGACTTCAACCGGCAGACGCCCAATTCTAGACACGGTTCATTCTCCTTGATCGTCCCCAACTGCTCTCCGCAAGCCAGGCCACAAATCTCCTACCATACTTTGCACACTAATTCTCCACCTACCCCTAATTTTTTCGCCTCTCGTCCGGTCATTACACCTTTTGAGGTTGTCAGAATGGAAATACCCATTCCTGACAGAACATAAGGGATTTCATCCTTCCCGGCATAAATTCGTTGACCGGGCAGACTTACTCGCTCAAGGTTGGTAATTACGGGTCGTTTTGTACGTCGTTTACCAACATATTTCAAGTCCAGGGTTAAGGACTTATGGGGTGAATTTTTATTTTCAGTGACTTCGTAATTGCTGATAAATCCCTCTTCAGCCAATATTTTTGCAATGGATACTTTCATCTTTGAGCTCGGCATTGATACTTGAGAATGCTCGGCTCCCACTGCATTTCGGATTCGCGTTAGCATATCAGCTATTGGATCATTAAAACTCATTACATTCCTCCATCCAACCTACCAAGATGATTTGACAACGCCGGGAATTTTCCCTTCGAGTGCCAACTCACGGAAACAAATCCTGCACAATCCGAACCGGCGCATATAACCCCGCGGTCGTCCGCATTTTTTACAACGATTCACTTCCCTGACCTTATATTTTCGATCTGTTTCACGTGCAATCATACTTTTCTTTGCCATTAACGGTTTTCCTCCTTAAACGGCATCCCCAATTTTCGCAGCAGCTCCCTGCCTGATTCATCATCTTCCGCGGAGGTAACAATCGTGACCTCGAGTCCCCGAACCTTGCTCACCTCGTCATAACTGATTTCCGGAAAAACAAGCTGCTCCGTAATGCCGAGGGTGTAATTTCCCCGCCCGTCAAATGAATTCGGAGACACACCTCGGAAGTCTCGGACCCGGGGCAAGGCAACATTCATTAATCGATCCAGGAATGACCACATTTTATATCCCCGTAAGGTGACCGATGTACCGATGGCTGTTCCGATTCGAAGTTTAAAATTAGCAATATTCCTTTTGGACTTATTAATTATCGGCTTTTGTCCGGTAATTTTTGTTAAATCGCGAACAGCCTCATCCAGGAGCTTGCCATTATCAATAGCATCACCCACACCTATATTCACAACTACTTTTGTGATGCGGGGACACTGCATAATATTCTCTAATCCAAGATCTTTTTTAAGACTTGGCACGATTTCTTTCTGATAACGCTCTTTTAATCTACTCATACTTCTGCTCCCAGCAATTAATCAATCGACGCTTCACAGCGTTTACATACCCGGTGGGCTTGGGCTACCCCATCCTGGCGGGAAATCCCCACCCGGGTGGTTTTCCCACACGCCGGGCAAACCAGCATTACATTGGATATATGAATTGGACCTTCGAATTCAATAATTCCGGGGGACATAGTTCTGCCCTGGGCTTGAATTTGACCCTGATGTTTTTTCCGAATATTTATTCCCTGTACGGTAACCCGTTTGTTCTCCCGGTAAACTTTAATAACCTCTCCTCGTTCACCTTTATCAGCAGCGCGGCCACTGATCACTTCAACGGTATCACCTTTTCGAATTTTGAATTTCACGGCATTTACTCCTGCTATTTAATCCCTAGACCGTTTCTGGTGCCAGGGAAACAATCTTCATGTACCCTTTTTCTCGCAGTTCCCGGGGAACTGGGCCAAAGATACGAGTGCCTTTTGGATTTGTACCATCGGCGTCGAGGATGACAACAGCATTGTCATCAAACTTTACCGTTGATCCATCTTTACGGCGCCATTCTTTTGCAGTGCGAACAACAACTGCCCTGACAACTTCATGAGATTTAACTGATCCCTGGGAAGCAGCCCCTTTTATTGATCCGACCACAACATCACCAACCCGAGCATAACGCCGGGATGAACCACCCAGAACCCGAATTACCAGCAGTTCGCGGGCGCCAGAGTTGTCGGCAACATTTACTCTTGATTCTTGCTGTATCATTGCTGCCTCCGTTTAGGCTTGCTGGGTAGAAACTGTTTTTCGGACAATTTCTTCCACAACCCAGCGTTTTGTCTTTGAAATCGGTTTGGATTCCACAACCATAACCTGGTCACCGATATCGCATCCCAAATCATCGTGTGCTTTCACTGAAATATGACGGTCAATAACCTTCTTGTACAAGCGATGGCGAAAACGCCGGGTAATCCTGACCGATACCGTTTTATCCATTTTGTTACTGGTCACAACACCAGTCATGCGACGGCGTTTACTCATGATTCACCTTCCACCGCGGCTTCCAGCTCGCGTTCTCGTAATATTGTTTCAAGCCTCGCTATCAGACGTTTTATCTCTCTTAACCGGGAGGTATCCATCAGCTCACCGGTGGATTGCTGAAATCTGAGATTCATTAATTCTTCCCGGGTTTCATCAATCTGAGCTTGAATTTCGTCGTCCGCTAAGCCTCGAATTTCATTTGCTTTCATACGCTTTCTCCTACTTCTTCTCGGCGGACAACTTTGGTTTTAATGGGTAATTTGTAAGAAGCAAGCCGTAAAGCCTCAACTGCCACGCTCTCCACAACATCTCCACCAATTTCAAACATAATCCGGCCGGGTTTCACAACGGCAGCCCAATATTCAACATCACCTTTGCCTTTACCCATCCGGGATTCTGCCGCTCGTTTTGTGATCGGCTTATCCGGGAAAATCCGGATCCAAACTTTTCCCCGACGTTTCATCGCCCTCACCATCGCTCGGCGGGAGGCTTCGATCTGGCGGGCAGTGATCCAGGAAGGTTCCAGCGCTTGAAGTCCGTAATCACCAAAATGCAGCTCGGCGCCGCGACTCGCTTTCCCTTTCATTCGACCACGCATCTGTTTTCTATATTTGACACGTTTTGGCATCAACATGATACTTTTCCTTTCACTACTCCGCAGAACCCATACCGGCTAAATCACTACTTGCTGACGTATACACCATCATGTGCTTCTGCTTCTTCTTCATCTTCCAATGTCGGCAGGACCTCGCCTTTATAAATCCAAACTTTCACACCAATATTTCCGTAAGTAGTTCCTGCTTCAGCTAATGCATAGTCAATATCAGCCCTTAAGGTTTGGCGCGGTACCCGACCTTCTCTCATATGGATTGTCCGGGACATTTCTGCACCACCCAATCGGCCTGCCACTTCTACCCGGATACCCTCTGCTCCCTCCCGCATAGTGCGCTGAATGGTCCGATTCATTGCGCGGGAGTAACTGATCCGGCTTTCAATCTGGCGGGCAATATTGTCTGCCACCAGGAAAGCATCCAGGTCGGGGGTTTCGATTTCTTTAATATCTACATCGATGTTTTTACCGACCAGCTCTTCTAAACTCTTGCGCATGATCTTTACGTTTGCGCCTTTACGGCCGATCAAGACACCAGGTTTTGAGGTGTGGATGATTACTTTTACTTTCCCGGGAAAGCGTTCAATTTCAATCTTGGAGACACCTGCCCTCTCCGCTTCTTGATGAATTAATTCTCGAATTGCGAGATCTTCCTGCAAGTGTTCCACATATTGATCACCTTCAGCGAACCATCTTGCATCCCAGGTCTTGGTTATTTTCAAACGAAATCCAATTGGATGTACTTTACGACCCATAATTTCTCCTACTGATCACGTCTGCCCGATGAGAATTTAATTGAAGGGCAGTTGTTTTCAACAATCCTTCCTAAACCTCTTCACGTTCCCTAAGAATAATAGACAGATGTGATGATCGGCGCAGACGAGGTTTCACCCGCCCACGAGCACCAAAGCGGCGCCATTTGCGGGTAGGTCCTTCATCGGCAACAATTTGATGAATGAATAAATCATAACGATTGAGACCAAAATTATTCTCTGCATTGGCAATCGCCGATCGAATCAGTTTTGATAATGGTAAGGCGGCTTTGTTTGGTGTAAAACTCAACACTTCCAGTGCATCAACCACATCTTTCCCACGGACCAGGTCAACGACCAGGCGGGCTTTTTGTGCAGATATAGGGATATGTTGTGCTTTTGCTCTAATATCGTTTTCCATAATTAGATCTCCCTGATCGTGCCAGCTGCGGAAGAAGCGGTATCTTTTTTACGGCCGGTTCGTTTAGCCGCTAAATGCCCACGGAATGTCCGGGTGGGAGCAAATTCTCCCAGGCGGTGTCCGACCATATTCTCGGTGATGTAAATCGGAACATGTCGTCGACCATCATGAACCGCAATTGTATGCCCCACCAATTGGGGGAATATCACACTTGCCCGGCTCCAGGTCCGAATAACTTTCTTCTCTCCACGCTCATTCATCGCTTCAATTTTCTTCAATAACTTGGGGTCTATGAATGGACCCTTTTTTAATGATCTTGACATACCTTCAACTCCTCATGTATTGCCCTGATTTCAGCAATACAAGATTTTTTAGCGGCGTCTCTTCTTTCCGATCCGTCGGTCCCGGACAATATATTTTCCAGTCCGTTTATTTCGGCGGGTTTTTGCACCCAGAGTTTTCTTACCCCAAGGGCTCTTAGGACTCGGCATACCAATCGGGGAACGGCCCTCACCACCTCCGTGCGGATGGTCCCTGGGAGACATCGCAGATCCACGTACAGTTGGACGGATGCCCAAGTGGCGCTTTCTACCCGCTTTGCCCAGCTTGATATTACCGTGATCAACATTACCTACCTGGCCGATCGTCGCCATGCAGGTCTGTAGGATCAGGCGAATTTCACCTGAGGGCAATCGAACCTGACCATATTTTCCTTCTTTGGCAATTAATCGGGCGGAAGTGCCGGCGGAGCGTACTAACTGCCCCCCAGCGCCTTCTTTTAGTTCAATACTATGAATTCTGGTGCCGGTAGGAATGTTGCTGAGTGGCAAAAAATTACCGAGAGCAACTTCCGCTTCAGTACCGGAAACCACCGTATCACCCACACGCAAGCCCACGGGAGCTATGATATAACGTTTCTCACCATCGGCATAATTCAACAATGCTAATCGGGCTGTCCGATTGGGGTCATATTCAATTGCGGAAACCTTGGCAGGGATATTATATTTTTCCCGTCTAAAATCAACTATCCGGATTTTACGTTTATGACCTCCACCACGGTGGCGAACTGTAATACGACCGTATGTATTGCGTCCACCTTTTTTCCGAAGGGATTTCACCAATGATCGTTCTGGTTTATCCTTGGTAATTTCTTCGAAGGTGTAACCAGTTGTTCCTCGCATACTCGGGGTATACGGTTTGTATTTCTTGACTGCCATTACCGAACTCCTTCAAACACAGAAATCGTATCGCCGTGTGCCAGGGTGACAATCGCCTTTTTATAAGCACTGCGCCGAACTAAAACACGGCGGCTTTGCGCGCGACGAGATCTTTTTGCTGGCATGACCATTGTATTCACCTTTGTGACTTTTACATCAAAGATCGCCTCAACGGCTTCCTTGATCATGCTTTTGGTTGCGTCAGTTGCCACCTCAAAAACATACTGATTCAGCTTTGCATATTGGTGGCTTGATTTTTCAGTTAATATTGGACGTCTTAATACATCATATATCGAGGTCATTGCCTTACTCCCGTAGTAAATTCTCCGAGATCCGGTCCAATCCTTCTTTGACAAGAATGACCTTCTCATGTCCTAATAAATCTCGAATATTTAAGTAATCCGCCAGTAAAATATCCGCGTCCGGTAAATTATTAATCGCCCTGACCAGCAGATCATAATTTTCATCCCGTTCAGGATAAACCAGCAGGCAATCCAGTCCGCCTGTTATCTTTTCCAGCGCCGCAGCCATCAGCTTGGTTTTGGGTTCCTTCAGGGAAAACGCATCAATGATAAATATATCCTCTGCGGAATGTTTTTGTGCGATTGCTGATCTTAAAGCCGCTCTGCGCATTTTCTTGGGCATCTTTTTCCCATATGAACGGGGTTTCGGAGTAAAGATCTTGCCGCCGCCAACCCATTGGGCTGCCCTGATTGAGCCTTGTCGGGCCCGGCCAGTACCTTTCTGCCGCCAGGGTTTGCGCCCACCACCTGAAACTTCGCTTCTGCCTTTGGTGCTGTGCGTTCCAAGACGCTGATGCGCCAGCTGCCGAACAAAGGCTTGATGCATCATATCTACATTAACCGGGGCATCAAAAATTTCTCCTGGCAATTCGACAGTATCAATTTTTTTACCCTTCATATCGATAACATTTGCTTCCATAATCTTCTGCTCCAACCGGCTACTGCTTCCGGGCTTCTTTAATAATGACCAACCCATCTTTCGGACCGGGAACTGAACCACGGACTGCGATGATATCATTCTCAGGATCAATACGAGAAATCAATAGGTTCTGGGAAGTTACAGTATCATTTCCCATCCGTCCTGGCATTCTCTTTCCTTTAAATACTCGGCCTGGCGTTGATCCGGCTCCGATAGAACCCGGTGCACGCTGCCGATCCGATTGACCATGAGTTTTTGGACCCCCAGAGAATCCATACCGTTTTACGACTCCAGCAAATCCACGTCCTTTGGATTTGCCAACGATATCAACCCTCTCACCCTCAGCAAATACCTCAACTGTGAGTTTTTCGCCTTCCTCCAGAACTTCGTCTGTCCGGAATTCTCTCAAAAACCGCAGAGAGGGAAGATTATGTTTCTTCAGGTGGCCAAGCTCACCACCAGTCAGCCGCTGGGGTTTGGTTTCTTCGTACCCCAGTTGAACTGCACTGTATCCATCCTGGTCCAATGTGCGGACCTGTGTAACATAACAAGGCCCAGCTTTAATGACTGTAACCGGGACGGCTTTCCCTGAATCATCAAATAACTGGGTCATACCAACTTTTTTTCCAATTAGCCCTTTCATCTCATTTGTCTCCTACTATTCAAGTATTTTCTGGGACTGCCAACTAGGGCTTAGCCACATCATCCCAAATAACGCAGTAAACTTATCCCTCGCGAACAGCTGGATTTTGTGTTCTCGTATGGAAACGTTCTTACGTTATCCTAGTTTCGCTGGTTTTGTTTTTCTTTCTTTCCAGCGGCTTCTACCCGTTTTGCGGCAGAGGCTGTTGAACTTTTTTTCCTAAATGATGCCTTTTAGTTTTTGACACGCAATTTACCATTATACACGATTAAATTTTAATTTCAATATCAACACCTGCAGGTAAATTTAAACGCATAAGCAAGTCAATTGTCTGTGAATCAGGTTCCAGCACATCAATCAATCGTTTGTGAGTCCGGATCTCAAAGTGCTCATGAGAATCTTTGTGGACAAAGGTGGACCGACGCACAGCAAATTTTTCAATTCTTGTTGGGAGAGGAACTGGTCCCGCAACCCGGGCTCCAGTTCTCTCAGCAGTTTCAACGATTCTCCGCGCGGATTGATCCAACACCCGGTGGTCGTATGCTTTCAGGCGAATTCGGATTTTTTGTTTAGCCATAGTATTACTCTATGATCTCAGTGACCACACCGGATGCAACCGTGAGACCACCTTCTCGAATAGCGAACTTTCCACCTTGCTCCAATGCGATCGGCACTATCAGTTCCACCATCATATTCACATTGTCGCCAGGCATTA
>JBARSF010000015.1:0-34834 GCA_049644605.1 Anaerolineales bacterium
AATGCAACCAGGGCCGCAACGATTAGCAGTCCAAAAACTACCCCTCGTTTAACCTGGATCCGTTCTGGCATAAAAGGAATGCTGTTGGCAGACATGGTATCCTCCATTTTGTAGTGAAAATGAGTCCCGATATCCTTCTAGAGCTCCAGTATAGAACATATGTTCTATTTTGTCAAGGGGTTTTGGCGGATTTTTTAACCTTATTTTCCCTCTATCTCTCGTGTTTTTCTCTGGCAGACAAGGGAAAAAGGGGATCACGGAGGATTAGGAAACAATAACCAAGTAGATATTTAACCTCCAAATCCCCTGCGGAATTGGTTCGCTGGTTCCCAGGGTATTTCCTGACTGTGTCTTCTAATCAAAGTTTAACTGTTGAGGAAATCTGATTATCCGGGTTGAGTGGGATTTGACTGCTGTTCCAGAGGCAGCACTACATGAAACTCACTACCCGGCAGGTGCTCGGCATCTTTTTCCATCCGTTCAACCCATACCCGTCCGTTATGCGCTTCAATAATGCTCCTGGCAATTGCTAGCTGTTCCCCCGGCCGTTCCTCGCCTTCCGCGATTTCGTCCAGAATTGAAAAATCAGCCAGATAAGGATGTGTGTGTTCCTGGAAAAAACGATCCTGGGCTTCTGAATCAATACCAATCCCGGTATCGCAGACGATGATTTCAGCTCCCTCCCATTTAAGAATATCGGATCTGGGTGGAATATGCCGCCCGGTGATTTTGATTTTTCCTCCGCTAGGTGTGTGAGTCATGGCATAGTTTATCAAAATCTTAAATACCATCGTTAATGCTTCGTTATCTCCATATACAGCCGGTATCTCACTCAGGTTATCATGGGACAGGGTTAATTTTCTAGCCTGTACTTTGCCCTGTAAATCGCGGCAAATAGTATCAACAATTGTATAGAGGGAAATTGGCTGCGTCCCAATATTGAGCCTGCTCGCTTGAATACTGGCCGTAGAAATCATGTTTTCAATGATACTCTCCAACCGGTCTGATCCAGAAATGATCCCTTGAATCAATTCCGAATAATAACTATCCTCCATCAGAGCAGAATCATTTGCCAATAACTGAGTGTATCCACTGACAATAGTCAGTGGAGATCTTAATTCATGGGCTTTGATACTGATAATATCGGAGGCAGATTTTTTAATCCTTTCGATTTTATCCAGGGCGGTATCCTTGGATGCTTTTGCTCTCCTGAGCTGGTTATCAATTTTTGTCAGGCTTTCCACCAACCGGGCATTCTGCAGGGCAACCGAGGTTTGGTCCGCAAGGGTGGATAACAATTCAATCTCTTCATCCGTAAAACTAGCGCCTGACCGCTTCTGGGATAAGGCAAATAAGCCAATCCATTCATCTTCGGTATGAATCGGAACCAGGGCTTCCACTTCCAGCGTCTTAATCCACATCAGGACATTTTCCGGGATGGTCTGGAATTTGGGGATAAATTCCAATTCGGATTGTGTAAGAGGGCGTTTCTCATCGGCAAGAACCTTGGAAATTGGACTGTTGGCGGGCAGGAATTCTAGATCTGGCACGGTAATTGTGGTTCCCTGGACTGCCCTTAAGCGCCAGTTCGGTGGGTCTTTTTCCGGGTCAATCTGGTCCACGAGGAATAAGGTGCCCTTATTTACTTCAAGGGAATCACAGATCAGTTCAATTGTGACTTTGGAAAGCAATTCAATGTCCAGTATGCTGCTTAAGGTTTTACTATAACTGCGAATTTCCTGGGTGGGGTCCCTTTCTTTTACTAAAAATTTTTGGAGAATGGTTCGAACAAGGTTGTGTACCGGGAAAAAGAATATTAAAGCAATCAGGAAGAAGAAAGCCCCATTAAAAACTGGCTTATACCAGGGTAGGTCAAGAAAGAATCTTTCTAGAATTAAGAATCCCAGGGCGTATAACAGGATGATAACAATCCCGGACAGCAAAAAACTGGCTGCCTGAAATGTCAGGAATTTAAGATCCGGAAGACGATAGGTGAGTACCAGGAAATTAATTACCAGGGTTGCCAAGAGCAGCAGCAAGCATCCCAGCAAATAATGACTAATGAGAAATAATATTGAGCTGCCTGTGAAGAGTATCAAGGCTGCAGTCCAATAAATTGCCCGCTGCTTTACTACCATTCTTTCCGTTTCACGATATTCCTGCAGTACCAGAATGCTGGACAGGATGACAAATATCCCCCATCCTACAGCCTGGATTACAACTGACAAAATCGAATGAGTATATCCCTCTCCCGGATTTCCCAAGGAGAGATCTCCAGGGAAGATCGAGTTTCCATCTGCAGCAACAGCCGTGATGATAATCAAAATGGATACAATTAACCAAACCCAGCTGGGACTTTCGTTCTTAAAAACAGCGTAGGTAAGGGCATACAGGACACCGCTGAACAATAACATGCCGTACCAGGGTAAATGGAATCTGATCCCTTGGCCTAAAAAGCTCCACCAAGATAGTTCAGTGCCAAATAATCCCAGGGTTATTAAGAAAAACAATCCGTGTAAAATCACCAGCAGATAATCTGCCATTTTGTAAACACGGAGTTTACGTAGCGCATTTATCGTCATACTGACACTATATACCGCGAGACAGAGATAGAACAGAGCCGGTAATGTCAGGATTGATTTCATTATCCCTTTTCCTTATAACAAACGAACTGTAACCAATGTTCCAGCTTCAAGACCAGTTGCAGAGGCAGGTATCCTAATTAAACCATCTGATTTGGCCAGGATAAAGATCAAATTGCTTCTGCCAAATACAGGTTCTGCCAGCAGGCTGCCTCCTGGTTTTTCTATTATTCGAACCGGAATCCAATCCTCCCTCCCGGTCTGCGAAGAAATATTCACTGTCAATTCGGCAAGCAAGGCTGCTTTTGGCCGGGACCTCTTAATCCCCAAATAGGATTCAATAACCGGCGTTACCAATAAGGTCGCTATCACCAGGGCGCTGACTGGATTCCCAGGAAGTCCAATCATTACTGTTTCGCCTGAAACAGCGAATATGGTTGGCTTTCCCGGTTTTATTAGTATGCCATGGACAAGAACTCCCGGATCACCGAGACTATTCATAATTTCGGCGGTTAAGTCTCTTGTGCTTGCAGAAGAGCCGGCGGTAACGATTAAGTGATCACATTCCTGCTGCGCCTTTTGGAGGGCCCTCAACATCTCATCCCGACTATCAGGAATGATACCATAATGGACTACCTCTCCGCCCAGATCCTCAATCAATGCGCCCAGTGTATAGGAGTTAATATCTCTCACCTGCCCCGGTTTTGTCTTTTTTGAGGGGTGTACAATCTCATCGCCACTTGACAGGATACCAAAAACTGGCGCTTTTGCAGTTTTGATGGACGTTATACCTAATGCCATCAACCCGCCGATTTCAGACGGCCTCAGCCGGGTACCCGCTGGAATAACCACTTCCCCGGCAGATACATCTTCTCCAATTTCAATTATATTTTCTCCAGCTGCAGCAGCCTTGAATATTTCAATTTCCCCGGATTCAAGGACCTGGGTATCTTCAAGCATAACCACCGCATCCGTCCCTTCCGGCAGCATGCCCCCAGTATGAATCAAAGCACATTCCTGACCCTTGATTATGAAGCCAGGCTCCTCCCCCATGGGGACTTCATCTCTTAAAATCAGGTATGCCGGGAGGGCTTCGTTTGCCCCATGAGTATCTTTTGCCCGGACTGCGTATCCATCCACTGTTGAGCGTTTAAAATCCGGTAAATCCTGGGGGGATAAGATATCCTCTGCTGTGACCCTTCCCAGGGCTTTGTCGGCCTGAGTATCCTCAGGCGTTACCTTTGGATCGATAACACTGAATAACAGCTTTAGGGCTTCATCCGGGGAAACCAATGAAAGGAACTCAGGCATAGTTACTCGCTAGATCCTCCTGGGTTAACGGATCCAGGAGGAAAAAGTCAAAAAATATACCGGCAGGAAAAAAACTACCAGGGATAACAATATGAACACCGGCCAACGAACTGGTGCTCCATCCTCCAATTGAGATAAACTCCAGATCAGGTAAAGTGCCGCAGGAAGAGCAAGGAAGACAAATCCAACCAGGCGGATCGGAGATCCAAATATCAGGGAAATCCCAAATAACAAAAACCCACACAAGATCATTAAATTATGTAGAAAAAGGCCTTGCTTCCACCCCATCCGGACCAGGATACTTTTCCTGTTCCGTTTAATATCCTCTCTGTACCCTCCTAAACGCAGGAAGAGAATCATTGCCAGATGCAGTGGAAAGAGAGGAATGATGCCAATGACCAGTAACCGATGAAATATTTCATATTGCAGGATAAAGGCAATTGCTGGAGATAAGATCACCAGCGTGATTGAGGTTATAATTTCCCCTAATCCCGACTGATCCAGGGAAATACCAGGGACCGTCAAAAGAAAAAATCCTGCAAAAATCAATCCCATTAAGACAATAATGGAAATACTGATTACACCCTGGAGTCCCATTATTATTGTGATTACCCCTGTCGCGGCAAAACAGGAAAGGGAGATATACAGCAGCAGCTCTCCTGGTTGAGAACCCTCGTTGGCCAGATCCTTGGAATCAAACGGTAAACGATTTAACAATCCTGGATCAAAGGGGGTTCGAAAATGATCTCCTAAAAAGTAAAATCCCAACTGGAGGAAAACCAGCCAGGATAATCCCACCAGGAAGACCAATTGATCAATCCTTTGACCCAGATACCGAGCAAATCCCGCCCCTAGCAGATAGAGTGTTATCGTTGTCAGCAGATGGATTGGGCGGATGTGTTTAAGGAGTTTGACTCGCTGATGTTCCGTCATACCCTAGATTATAACTATCTTTCTACACTAAGGTTGGTTATTTTAATACTCCCTTGTGGTATCTACCGCATGCTTATTTTATTTCCGGAATAAATTGGAAAGGAAAAACCATAAATTCGCCGGGCGTTCTGCCAGACGGCGGACAAAGTATGGATACCATTCACTACCATAGGGAACATACACACGGACGGGATATCCCCGTGATGTTAACTCTTCCTGGAGATCTGCCCTGATCCCATACAGCATCTGAAATTCCAGACCCTGTTTGGGTAAATTTATGGATTTGGCATATACTAAAGCGTGGTCAATTCTTAGCTGGTCATGGGTGGCAATGGCAGGTATTGGGGGAAAAGAACCATCAGCGCTGATTTTTGATTCAACGTCAAGTGAGCTATCCAGCAGCAGGTCTGTGAGTTTGTCAAAATTTTTGTCAACATCACTTTTCTTTGGAAATGCAATAGTGGGAGATTCTTTATACGCTCCCTTACAGAGGCGGATTGGGCTTTCAGATTCCAACAACTTCCGGACGTCATCTTCGCTCCGGAAAAGATAAGCCTGGATCGCAATTCCGGGACTGGAGAGTTCCCCTTTTTTACTGACTCGGGTAAATAACTCCAGGGTTTGATCAGTGAGTTGAGAGTCCTCCATATCAACCCGGATGAAAATATTTTTCTGTTTTGCAGCATCCAGGATTTGGAGCAGGTTTTCCTCGCAGAGGACAGGATCCACAACCAACCCGATTTGACTGAGTTTAATAGATACACCCGAAATAACACCTTCAGAGTTCAACCGGTCAAGAATGGTTAATATTTCTTCCGTAGCCTGGCGGGCGTCTCCTTCTGTGTTTACATTCTCTCCCAGGTGATCTAGTGTTGTGCTGATCCCCTGAGCGTTTAACTTTTTTACAACCCTTATCGCTTGATCCAGCGTTTCACCGGCAACAAAACGGGCTGCCATTCTTTGTGCAACATCAAATCCCTGGACGAGCTTTCTTGCCCAAACCGCTTGGGATAAATAAATTAAAAGAAACCTTAACATACTTCCTTTCCTGGCAGTAAAGTTCTTAATCGAAGGTTATTCTCACCTACTATACTATAGAACAAATTTCCTGACTTTGCAGGGTCAAACATAATTCAAATCAAGGTAAAATGTCAGCCCTGCTATCCGGAAATTGTAGTCACGAATAAAGGGGGGAAAAATACAAAGTTCATACTCATCCCATTCACCGGATGAACTATAAAATATAACTTATGATAAAATTAACTTGAAATTTGGACGAATGTCATACACAAGGAATGGAAATGCTAAAAAAACAATATGATAAGAGCCGCAACATGTACAAGGTGACATTTCGCTTAGCAAAACATGAACAGCCTAAATATAACATCTCCAGTGTTAACCTGGTTGGAGATTTTAATGATTGGAGCAAAACAAATATGCCGCTGGAACCATTAGAAAACGGTGATTATACAGTTACTGTGGAATTAAAACCGGGGAATAAACACGAATTCCGCTACCTGTTGAACCAAGAAAAATGGTACAAAGAATGGGAAGCTGATGAATATATTTTGGGGGATTTTGGAAAAGCCAACTGCGTTATTGAACTTCCTGAGGCATAATTCTTGTCGATAAGCTAAAACCAGGGAACCAGATTATGGATTTGGAAAAATCTCCAAATTGGAGATCTGGAATCCTGAAACTCTCCCGATTATCGAGGTAATTTTAGTCCATGTAAATTGGCAAGCGGGAAAACCTGTGATAAACTTTTCCCTGCGGTTCCCCCATCCGTTATTGGAGATAAATCTTGAGAAGACGTCCTTCTTTTTCAGCGTTAGGTTGGTTGGCAGTATTTTTTCTGATTGCTGCGGTGTTATTCACAACCCTGGAATTTGTCCGCTTCAGCCGACTGAGAACCACCTACCCCAGCAGCATGAAAATTGCCGGTGTTCCTGTAGGCGGTCAGACCCGCCAGGAAGCCGCCCAGCGATTATTGGAAGCTTATACTCACCCAGTGGAACTTCATTACGATGAGCAAACGATCCTGTTTGCTCCAACGATTTGCGGATTTGAACTGGATCTGGAAAGCATGCTCGCAGCGGCTGACCTGGAGCGTACCAAAAAATCCTTCTGGGCTGGGTTTTGGGATTACCTCTGGGGACGACAGGCAGCCAGCCTGGCAATCCCTCTCCGGGCAGATTATTCAGAAGCCCGACTCAGGACCTACCTCGTGGATGAAATTGCCTCCCGGTATGATAAACCGCCCTCTCCGGCTGTTCCCCAAACCGGGACTGTCAAATTTTCCTCCGGCACCTTCGGCACTATTCTTGATCTTGATACGGCTGTTCTGCTGATCGATAATGCCATGCAGTCGGTAAACAACAGATCGGTGAATTTGCCAAGGAAACAAACCAGTCCCCCCAGGCCTTCCCTGCAAAACTTAAAAACTTTGCTCCTGCAAACCATAGATCTGAATGGATTTGACGGGTTGGTCGGAATGTATATGTTTAATCTCAGCACGATTGAAGAAGTTCATTTTGCCTACCAGAACGGAGAAGAGATTTCAACCAATCCGGATGTGGCATTTACGACGGCAAGTATTGTGAAAATTCCAATCATGACTTCGATTTTCCGCCGGATAAACAAAGACGAAGATCTGGAAACCCTTAACCTGCTTCAAAAAATGATTATTGAATCCGGCAACGACCCGGCGGATTGGGTTATGGAGCGGGTAATCCACACCAGCCTGGCTCCTCTGGAAATCACCGATGATATGTTTGCCCTAGGCCTGGAAAACACTTTCTTGGCCGGGGAATTCGGATTGGGATCCCCATTATTAAAAGTATTTAACACCCCGGCCAATCAACGTGAGGACGTCTATACCGATCCTGATTTATATAATCAATCCACACCCTCTGATATGGGGATGCTGTTGGAAGACATTTATTTATGCGCCGATAATGGCCAGGGCACATTTAAGGCTGTGTTTGGAGATGAGATTACCCAGGCCGAATGCCAGATTATGATTGATTATCTATCCCAAAACAAAATGCCCTTTTTATTAGAAGCCGGTGTCCCGGATGTGACTGAAGTCGCTCATAAACATGGTTGGGCGCCACCGGGGATTATGCAAACCATGGGTGACGCAGGAATCATTTTCTCGCCGGGAGGGGATTATGTCCTGGTGATATTCCTCTACCACCCGCAGCAGTTAATCTGGGATAATGCCTCATTCCTGGTAGGTCAATTATCAGAAGCAATTTACAATTTTTATAACCAGCCCAGCCAGTAAATAATTAACCCTCCAAATAAAAAAAATCCGCTTACTTGCATAAGCGGATTTTCTATATTGTTCTTCTGTATACTTTATAAGTCACGATCTACAATATAATGAGCAAGTTCCTTGAGTGATTCCCGATCCTTTCCTTCCGGGAAATCCGTTAGATAACTGACTGCTTTTTCAGCACAGGCAATCGCCTCATCCATGGCCAGTTGAATAACGCCGCTCTGATTGATGCGCTGGATGAGAGCATCTACTGCGGAATCATCAGCAGTCCCAGCAAGGGTGTCCTTTAATACGGTATCCTCCGGGTATTTTTCGCCATAATACAAGGCTGGCAAAGTTGGTACGCCCTGCCGCAGATCATTCCCAATCGGTTTCCCGATCCGGGTTTGATCCCCGGTAAAATCCAGCACGTCATCAATAATCTGGAAAGCCTTCCCGATTTCCCGGCCGTATCCCTCTGCCGGATTTATATATTTTCTATCCGCAGGACTGATCAAAGCGGCGGCTTTCGAAGCCAGAGCAAATAAGGAGCCAGTTTTCTCGTAGATTCGGTGATAATACTCTTCTCTGCTTGGAAATTCATCCCGTCCAAATAATTGGGAAATTTCCCCATTAACAATAATGCTGAGCGTTTCAGCAAACAGACCCATCGCTTCTGTAGATTCAATTTCCGCCGCCAGAAGGGCCGCTTGAGCAAAGATATAGTCTCCTGTTAAAACAGTCGCCGCAGGTGTCCAATGAGAATTAAGGGTGGGATTCCCCCTCCGCAGCAGCGCACCGTCTATCAAGTCGTCATGAACGAGAGTGGCAGTGTGCAGCAGTTCAATAGATGCACTCAGGGAGATCAACTTCTTTTCCTCTGCCCCCAGCAGTGAACCCATCAGCAGGGTAATAATCGGCCGAATCCGTTTCCCGCCTGACTCCATTAAATGTTCCAGCGCGGCCGTAAGATCCGGATGATACCCTGAAGACCTGGAGATCATCTTCTGGTCCACCTGGTTTAGCTTATCTTCAAGAAAACTTATAAATCCAAGTTCAATCAAAATCTTACTCCCACCGGAATAAACCGGCAGCATTCACACCGGTCTGTTCCGTTATCATTTCCTGCGGTTTTCCGGTTACTTCACTTATTTTATCAACAATATAACGAACGTGGGCAGGTTCGTTGCGTTTTCCTCGATAAGGATGCGGTGTAATAAACGGACCATCCGTTTCAATTAATAATCTTGTTAACGGTAAATGTTTAACCACATCCCGAAGGCTATCTGCTTTCTTAAATGTAATTGCGCCGGTAATCCCAATAAAAAATCCTAACTCCAGGGCTTGTTTGCTTTCCTTCAGGTTGCCAGAAAAGGAGTGGATTACTCCAGCTCTACCCCCCTTTTCTGGAGGTAAAGTATCCCCTGTAGAAATCCAATCATCCAGGATGGATAATAAATCCTGGATACAGGATCGATCATCTTCTGTCCTGTTCCTGACATGAAGAATGACGGGTAATTGTTTACTTCGCGCAATCTGCAGTTGTTCACTTAGAACTTTTTTTTGTTCGTTTTGCGGTGCTCTATCCCGGTAATAATCCAGACCAATTTCACCGATCCCGACCACCTTTGGATGAGAAGCCAACTCAAATAATTCTTCTATTGAATTCGAGTTCCAGGTTTGGGCACTGTTTGGGTGTACTCCAAGCGCGGCATAAACCATTTCATGGTTTTCTGCCAGTTGAAGGACTTTCCGGCTGGATTCGATATCAAGTGCTGGAACCAGGATGCGTTTTACACCATTTTCCCGGGCGCGGGTTAATACATCCGCCAGGTCATCCTGATAGGTTTTTAAGTTCAAGTGACAATGAGTATCTGTCAGGTTCACTGGTCCTCATCGTCAATACCGGCAATCTTTAATCCGTCTTCCAAGATCGCATTCACACGGTCGGCATGAGTTGTCTCACAGTAAACCCGGATAATCGGTTCTGTCCCTGAAAACCGGATTAACAACCAGCCGCCATCTTCCAGGGTAAACTTGTATCCATCAAGAGTGACCAAGCCAGTAACTTTTAACCCGCCAATAGATTCTGGATCTGCGGTTTCAATTCTATGGATCTTATCTGCCCGGTCACCTTTGAAAGGTGTATCTATCCTATCGTAATAATGAGGGCCAACTTTCTCAAATAACACTTCTAATAATTCTGAGGGTTTTTTATTCGTTTTCACCATCAGGTCAAGGAAATATAAACCAGCCAGAATTCCATCTCGCTCCGGTACATTTCCTTTAAATGCGTACCCTCCAGATTCCTCTCCGCCGATCATCGCGTCCGTCTCAATCATTTTCGGGGCAACATATTTAAATCCAACCCCGGTGTTGTAAACAGGGACATCATAGATCTCCCCTAATTTGTCCAACATGGTGGTCGTGGAAAGCGTCTTAACAATCGGACCGCGCATCCCCCGGATCTCCAGCAGGTAATAGGCCATCAAGGCGTAAACCCGGAGCTGGTTGACAAAATGCCCACCTTCATCGCCAATCCCGATCCGGTCTGCATCCCCATCATTAATGATCAGCACATCTGCCTTATGCTCCAGAGTAGCCTGTAACCCAACATCCACATTGGGGGGTATCGGTTCCGGCCGGATCATTTCCGGGAAATTCGGATTGCGTTCCTTGTGAATCTCTATGACTTCAGTTGCCCCTCCCCCAATTAATTTGGGGAACCAGCCCGCGCCATTGCCCCACATTGGGTCCACCAACACCCGTAAACCTGCTTCCTTGATTGGCTTAAGGTCAATCAAGGTTTGAATGTGATTTATATAAGCCGGCGCTGCATCAAACAGGACAATAGTTCCAGCATCCAGCGCTTCACTTAATTCACTCCGTTTTACCTGGTCCTCATTCTCAGGAATATTCTTTTCGATCCGGATTAATCCATCCGGATCAATTGCACCGCCATTCTCATCCCGAACTTTAAACCCGTTATCGGTATACGGATTGTGTGAGGCAGTAATATTGACCGCCGCAACAGCTTTTTTATCCACAACAGAATAAGATATCACCGGTGTCGGTGTTGGACCATCGGTCAGATAAACCTTAAATCCATTTCCCGCCAATACCTCAGCTGCTGCAGCTGCAAATTGCTCTCCCTGGTACCTGCGGTCATGGCCAACAACCACCCATCCTCCCTGGAAACCTTCCTGATCCAGATATGAAGCAAATCCCTGGGTACAGCGTCTTACATTGGCAAAGGTATAATTTTCTCCAACATGACCTCGCCAGCCATCCGTGCCAAACTTAATCTCCTGCACCATGCACCCTCCTGAAAATAGAGTAAAAGAAGTCAAATTATTATAACAAAGAGCACGCCAAATGGGGCAGAGACTTCGCCTCCAGCGGGAATTTGAAGCAAATTAAATCCAGTTAAAACCCACAGATCTTATCAGAAATCTATTTAAGATTTTTGATTACGATGAAGGGATTCTGCCGGTCATGCTATAATCGCAGGGAAAGGAAAACCATGGACAACATCTACCTGGATTACGCCGCTACTACCCCGGTTGACAAGCGGGTGGTAGCCGCAATGCAGCCTTATTTTAATACTACCTTTGGGAATCCATCTTCCACCCATCGATTTGGACAGCAGGCGGATACAGCCCTGGAAAAATCCCGCCGGGAGATGGCAGAATTCCTGGGCGCTGCGCCTTCAGAGATTATCTTTACCTCCAGCGGATCGGAAAGTGATAATTTAGCTCTCCGCGGAACCGCGTTTACGGCCCGGAAAAAAAACGGGGCTAACAGATTGCTGCTCTCCCCTGTTGAACATCCTGCTGTTCACGAAACCGCCAGGCAGCTAAAAGATCTTCATGGATTTGAGGTGGGTTTTTTGACTGTTGATGAATATGGGAAAGTCTCCCTGGAAGAAATCGAGGCTTCCCTGCAAGAGAATACTGCCCTGGTGTCCATCATGCACGCCAACAACGAAGTAGGCACCCTCAATCCGATCAAGGAGATTGGAGAAATTTGCCAGGAGCGGGGAGTTCTTTTTCACACGGATGCCGTTCAGAGCGCAGCCCATTTTCCACTGGATGTGAAAGTCTTAAATGTTGATTTACTGTCATTGGGCGCCCATAAATTTTACGGACCAAAAGGGGTAGGCGCTTTATATATCCGGACTGGGACACAAATAAATCCCATGCTGACTGGCGGATCCCAGGAATTTGGAATCCGAGCCTCTACCCAAAATATTCCCTTAATTGTAGGCATGGCCAGAGCCTTTGAACTGGTGCAGAGTGAACACCAGGACCGGATTGATCACCTCCGCCCCCTGCGTGATCACCTGATAAAGCGGATTTTATCGGAGGTACCATCCAGTCAACTTACCGGGCATCCGGAAGACCGTTTGCCTAATCACGCCAGTTTTGTATTTAAAGATCTGGACGGCAACCTGCTGGTCTCGGTTCTGGATGCCGCTGGATTTGCCTGCTCTTCCGGATCAGCCTGCAAAACTGGTGATCCGGAACCGAGCTCAGTGTTAATCCAGTTGGGCTATTCTCCTTCCTGGGCCCTGGGCTCTCTCCGGATAGCCCTTGGCAAAGATACCACGAAAGAAGAAATTAATTCTTTCCTGGACATCCTGCCAGAGCGCGTTCAGCGTGTACGGGAGCTGGGAAGTTGATCGCCCCGGTTGGATCGCGGGTAGTTGTAGGAATGAGCGGCGGAGTTGACAGCTCAGTTTCTGCTGCGCTGCTTAAAGATCAGGGTTATGATGTGATCGGGATGATGCTCCGTCTCTGGAGCGAAGAAGGCTCTCAAAATCGCTGCTGTGCGCCGGATGCGCAAGAGGAAGCCAGGTTCATAGCCGGGCTGTTGGAGATTCCTTTTTATGTAGTTGATGCCCGGGAGAAATTTTACCAGTCGGTGGTAATGCCTTTTATTGATGACTATGCGCAGGGAAGAACCCCCAATCCCTGTCTAAATTGCAACCGCTTTATCCGCTGGGACTTTTTACTCCAGCGGGCAAAGACCTTGGGTGCAGAGTTTCTCGCCACCGGGCACTATGCCCGTATTAAGAAGACCTCTACCGGTCAATATCAACTGCTGAAAGGCCAGGATACAAAAAAAGACCAGTCTTATGTTTTACATGTACTGACCCAAAAGAACTTAAGTCAGTCTATTTTTCCACTAGGAAACCTAAACAAAACCCAGGTGCGAAAATTGGCCGGGGATTATTCCCTGCCAGTGGCTCATCGTCCAGACAGCCAGGATTTATGTTTTGTAGGACAGGGAGATTACCGTGAGTTTCTGCGTCTCAAAAATCCAGCTGCAATTAAACCCGGTCCTATCTTCGATCCAGATGGTTCACAGATTGGTGAACATACCGGATTAGCGGATTATACAATTGGCCAGCGGAAAGGATTGGGAATTTCTAATACCGAGCCGCTGTATGTGATCCGGAAAGATATTCAGCAAAACGCGCTGATTGTTGGACGATCAGATTCCCTCGGGCGTCAGGAATTTTTCGCGGATCAGGTCAACTGGATCTCTGGTGAAGAACCCAAGGAACGTATCCGGGCGGACGTGAAAATTCGCTATAAATCCCGGGAGATCCCAGCCGCGATCACGGTACATAATCCAACCAGCGTAAACGTTCAATTAGAATCACCCCTGCCAGACATCACCCCTGGACAAGCTGCCGTTTTTTACCAGGGTGACCTCTGTCTCGGGGGCGGGATCATTAGATCGGATTAACTATGACAGTTCCAGCCATCTTCTACAGTTTTCTCCTGGCGTCATTCCTGGGTTCGGCCTTTCATTTATGGAAAGGCGGTGGGGGAGGACGATACCTATTGATGTTGATCTTGTCCTGGGCAGGTTTTTTCCTGGGTCACCTATTGGGTTCTTACTGGGATATTCAATTCCTGATGATCGGTCCTGTATTCGGGGGATTTGGCGTTCTGGGAAGCCTTCTTTTCTTGTTTCTTGGAAACTGGTTCAGCCAGCTTGATAGCTTATGATTATTAATCCCGATGAAATCAAACAGAAATTACTGAAAACCCAGGACCAACAAGGAAGGTATTATCCTCCCCTTCCTGGCTTAGCAAGAGAAGAAAAGCACCCTGCCGCTGTCCTTATTCCCCTCCTCCAGGACCAGGTCACCTGGAAAATTCTCTTTATCAAGCGCACACAAGCCGAGCATGACCGCCACGGCGGCCAAATCGCATTCCCTGGAGGCCGGGCTGACCACAACGATACCAGCCTGCAGGACACCGCCCTTCGGGAAGCAGAAGAGGAAATTGGTCTACATCCCAGGGACGTGGAAATTCTGGGTCAATCCTGTTCAATCACAACCGTTACTAATTATGAAGTAACCCCCTATGTTAGCGTTCTGCCCTGGCCTTATCCGTTAAATCTTTCCCAGATTGAAGTGGAAAAAATACTCCTGATCCCAATTGAATGGCTGGCAGACCCCCACAATCACCGGACCAATTCCTGGAAGCCGGATCCGGCAGCCAAGATAAAATTTCCTGTGATTTTCTTTAATGAATATCAGGGCGAAATCTTATGGGGAGCAACGGCTCAAATCGTGATCGATTTTCTGGAGATAATTGAAATCGTCCCTTGAGGTATCAAGAAACCTCAATCTTCCCCCATCGTCCCTATTAATTGAACAGCATCTATTTCGTTCCAGCCAAGTCCCAGCTGTGATTGGTCCACAGTGATTCGGACCGTATTACTGCGGAAAGCAATCCCCTCAACCGGGACAATTAATGCATATGGACAGGGTCGACTGACTTGAACGGGATTCTTTTGTAAAACAGTGTAAAAACTTTGTCTCTCAGGATCCTGGATCTCTACTTTAGATACCTGATCAGGGTTAAAACTCTCGTAAATGATAATTTCCAGCGGATAAACAAGCTCGGGAAACGTTAGGATCAGGGTATCCACGGAATCGCTGGCAGCTGAAGCCCAGGCAAATTGGTAATCCCCGCAGCCGGGGGAATCCGGTTCACCCACTGCCTGCTCTGCACTCCACTCTGGTATTGAAAATTCTGAACTCCCTTCCGCCTCAACTGCCCACTGATAAATAACATCTATCCCCTCAAAACGGTTATCACCCAGAGGATCTCCACCAGTGAGAACAGTGGCAGTTGGAATTAATTCCGGGAAAGGAGTTTCGTCCACCGGCGCGGCGCTGCATCCAGACAGGAAAACACCCAACACCGCCAAGATATACAGTCCAAGTTGAATCCAGTTCCTCATTATGATCTCTTTAAGATAAACAAGCTTAACAGAAAAACCATCCCGGTTGGAAAATATCTTCCGGGATGGTTCTTCGATGTCATAAGAATTGATTAATCTTCCTCGGCCGCATCGTCCGCTGTCTCACCAGCAGCTTCGTCTGCTTCTTCCATGAGTTCAGCGTCTGTGAGTTCTTCAAAGAGTTCCGCGCCTTCCTCAACCTCGGGTTCAATTTCCATCAACGTTGGAGCAGCTACCACAATGACAATTTCTTCCGGATCATCCAGGATTCTCACATCTCCAGAAATAGTTAAATCCTTAACCTTGATGTTATCGCCAATCTCAGATAATTCCGAAACATCAACGTGTATTGTGTCCGGCAAATCTTTTGCCTTGGCTTCAATCTGCAATTCATCTAAACCGGAAACCAGCAGCGCATTCATTTCTTTAACTGCCGGAGCTTCTCCTACCACTACAACTGGGACTGTGGAAGTAATCCTCTCTTCCAGGGAAACTGCCTGGAAGTCGATATGCAGCAAATCCCGCATAATCACTTCCCGCTGCAGGTCACGAACAAGTGCCAGGTATTCTTTTTTATCGATCTTTAAAGTGACCAATGTGTTGGCACCAATTACACTTAAGGTCTGGCGAACTTCTCTGGTATTTAAAGTAAGCGGTATGGGATCAATACCACTGCCATAGATTACGGCAGGAAGCAATCCCTCCCGGCGAAGAGCCTTTACCTTCTTACCTATCACGTCCCTTTTTTTTGCTTCTAAAACATATTTTTCCATTATTACCATCCTCGGAGCGCCTCTCACTGCTGCGGGTGCAGAGTTACCTTCACTCCTCTAGAACAAAAAGTTATTTTTGGTTTGCTGAAAATTCATCATCCCGATTTTTTAGTCTTTTCCGGAACAAAAAAAGACCGCCCCATCCAGGTGACGATGTTTTTTTAGCAGGGAAAATTGTAACTTGCCTAATAATATTCGTCAATGGCTGGTCACAAACGGATTCTTCCCAAATCCAGATCAGGCAAAACAATCATCCCGTCTGGGCAGCATGGTAAAAACCTTGCAAGATCTTCCTCAAGGATACAAATAACGCGATCATGAGCCCTCATTTTAATCGGGATAGATAATCCAAACCATAACTGGTAGAAACGCCAAACCTCTCTACCCATACGGCATGCATCTTGCACTCTTAGGAGAAATCAGTATAAAGGAGTATTTAAAATGACTATCTTTGAAATTGCCCGTTTATTATCTGCCATGGCTTCAGGATTATTCCTGATCGGTTTGATTACTTTTGCAACTGGTGTGGCAGTCCTGGTTATCCGATCCATCGGACAGGACACCCGTGCGATTAACAAATCAATCGCCCAAATCACACAAAAGGGGATTGCCGATGATATCTCTGGCTTGGTCGGAAATGCTTCTGCCCTAATGTCTGCAACTAGCGATTTAATTCAAACCACAAAAGGGATCGGCGTATTCCTGATAATCAGCGGATCTGTTTTTATGCTGCTGGGCATGTCTCTCACACTCTACCTCGGCCTCAATTAACGGACTACCAATGGCAAAACAGGAACTTCAACTCATAAATGCCCTAAAAGATATTTTTCCAGAAGCGTCCTGGTCCTGGGTTATTCCTTCCTTAAGACGAGATCTACTTGTCTGGGAAAAATTAGAATCGGAAGGTTTTCTTCAAATCCTAGTTCAGGAAATCGGTGAAGAACCCACAAACTGGACGCCGGGAAGAATTGGATCGGCAGCGCTGATCGGGGATGGCATGGAAATAACATCCTGGCCTATCCTATCATTCTGCGACCTTCCAGCCCAATTAAGGCAGCAGATTCACCAAACCTATCAGGAATATGAAACCAGTACTGATCAGGTCATGAACCTGGGGAAAGCTTTTTTATTAAGCCTGGCTTTACTGGGTGAAAAAGATTCAGGGAAAACCTGGGGGGAAATTATCAGTTTATTATCTCCCCCCCGATACTGGGTTTCTCCCCTGACCTGCCTGTTTAACCTGGTGGAGGATCAAGCTGATTTCATCCAGTCGCTCCCGCCGGATACCGGGATCCAGGTTATTTTCTCCTGCCCCATGGCACCAGCCGCCCGGGTTGAATTGCTGACCAGTTTCTTTTCATCTATGGATACCGGAATCCTGGAAATGTGGTTAAAGGCGTTAAATAAGGAAGTTCCAGAGCTTTCACCTCAAGTGGCTCAAATCCTTTTGGTGAATATCAAGGGCGAACCAACAAACATTCAAGAAATCGTAACCCATTCTCTCCTGCACCAGCTGGCTGGTCATTCAGAAGCCGCGCTGAGCCTGCTAGAAAAAGCGGCTGAACAAAATCAGAAGCTGCATGGGAAATTGGCTGCAAACCTGAACAAGGTCAAAACGGACCTGAAGCAGCCCCAGGTGAGCGACAAAGCCTGGCAAGAATTAAAAGAATCCCTCAGCGAGACAGAGGGAATGCACGAAAATGTCCAGGAAATATCCGATATTATTCGTTCCCTCCTGGATAATGAGTATTATGCGGCTGCCGGCGACCTGGTCAACAAATTACAGGAACCCCTGCCAGAACATCCGGAATTACTGACTGCGATGGCAGAATATGCCTTATCCCAGAAGCAGAATACTCGAGCTGAACAGCTGGCATTGATGGCTTTGGAGAAATCCGCTGAGGATCTAGCTCCGCCAGTTCAGTTAAGTTCCGTTTTTCTACAGGCTGGTTTATTGGAAGAAAGTATCCAGTCGGCTTTATCTTACCTGACAAAAAATCCCAACCATTTACCTTCCCATAATATTGTTGCAGAGGCACGAAACCGGCTGGGAGATCATTCATCCGCAGCCAAGCAGGCGCAAATCGCATCGGTTCTGAATCCTCAGGATATCTCCCTGCACAGGAATCTGGCAGGCTATCTGGAACAAGCCGAATCGTGGAAAGAAGCACTTGAAGTTCGCTCTGCGATATTAAGCAAGCTGCAATCTGTAAAAGAAGCTAAATCACAACCAGAACCCTATTTACCCCTCGGAGATCTGATCGCTTTTGCAATCTGTGCCATTAATGCTCAGCAGCCCAAACGCGCGCTGACAGCCTGTAACCAGATCCTGGATCAGGATCCAAATAACAGTCGTGTGCACGCTATTAAAGGAAAATCCCTCTTTTCCATGGGCCAACAGAATGAAGGATTTGCTCATCTCAATCGGGCAGTTGAATTATCCCCGGGTACAGAGGAGCCCTGGATAACCCTGGCAGAGAGCCAGCTGGAAGCTTTATCTCCTGCTCAAGCTTTGCAGACATTAAAATCTGGCCTGACCGCCTCATCCACCCAGGCCCAGCTGCTGTTGAAATTGGGACAGATTCAAAAAGTCAATCACAACCAGTCAGAAGCCCTGGAAACATTTCAAAAAGCAGCGGCAGCAGCCGAAACAGAGCTAGTTGATCAAAACACCGCCTATGAGATTCAATATGGATTAGGCTGCTCCTATTTTAAACTTGGATACCTGGACAAAGCTCGGTCCACCTTTAAGGAATTACAGGAACAATACCCGGCCAATGGGAAAGCAAACGCCGTCTACGGCAAATTGCTGCTGGATATGAATGATCCCCAAGCCGCTCTCCCCTACCTGACTCAAGTCGTTGATCAAGAGCCACAAAATGCCGAGCCTTTCCTGCAATTTGCAGACGCGCATTTGAGAATCGGCTTAAATCCCAAAGCGGCTGCAAAAGCGCTGGAGCAGGCCATCTTAATCGAGCCGGATAGCGAGATCGCTTTTGCCCTCCTCGGAGAAGCCCAAGCGGCCGAAGGGAAATACCAGGACGCTCTGGCCTCTTTCAAGAAAGCAAATGATTCATCCTTGAGAACAGACCCTTCCTGGTCACCCAGGATTAATCTTGGGTTAGGAATGACTGCTTTAGAGCTGGGAGAAACTGAAACCGCAATTGCCTCGCTCAAAGAAGGGCATGAAAAATACCCCACAGATCTCCCCCTCACCCGGGGTTTAGCGAAAGCTTATCAAGCTGCTGACTTAATCGCCAATGCACTCGAAGTAGCCAAGCAGGCCTCAGAAATCGCTCCTCATGATCCCAAGAACTTATCCTGGATTGCAGATTTCACATTGGCCCTGGGCTCTCCCGAGCACGGGATATCTGCCTTGAAAGAACTGACAAGGATCGATCCTGATTATCACGCTGCCTACATTCATCTCGGGAAAGCATATGCTTCCGCCGGCAATCAAGAAGGAGCGAACGCCGCTTTATCTCAAATTCTCACCTTCGAAGATGTTCAACCGGAGGATTTATTCCAGGCTGGAGATGAATTGATTAAGCTTGGCAACCTTGAATCCGGCATGAAATGCTTGACAAAAGCTGCCAATATTTGCGAAGCAAACCCCACGCCATCTCCCCTGCTGCCAGAAATCTGGTCTCGCTTAGCCGCAGGAATTGAGATGAACGGCGATCCCCAAAAAGCGCTCGAACTGCTTGATCAAGCGATCAGCGCTGATTTAGACCAGGCGAGTTTAAGAATTCAAAAGGCTGATCTGCTGATCAGGCAGGACCGTTTCCAGGCAGCGATCGCAAGCCTTTCAAATGCATTGGATTTATCCCCGGATGATCCGAATCTGCACGCAAAGATGTCCCGGGTTCAGCGGCAGGTTTCAGCATACGAAGAAGCCCTTTTTCACGCCCAGGAGGCTGTAGCTGGATTCCAGGTTGAGGGTGGAGATACCCAAAAACTCATGGATAACCTCGCATTTGCTGCCGATTTGGCTTGTGCTTCCCTCCAGGTAGACCAGGCAGAGGATATTCTTTCAACCCTGAACCTGGATCAATTGAGCCAAGCCGCCAAACTTCTACCTTCCCAGGTTCACGCGCTATGTTTAGCTGCCGAGATAGCCCTGGATCAATATCAAGAGGTCAAAGCTGCAGAAATTAGCAATCTGCTTGTATCCCAGGGTACAAATCACCCCCGGGTAAATGCCCTCCAGGCCAGAATATTAAACCGGCAGGGCAGCCTGGATGAAGCCAAATCCAATTTTACCCAGGCGGTAGAGACCTGGCACAACTTGGCATTAGGAGAAAAATCCTATAATGCTGCGGTCGAAATCGCATTATCCAAAACCGCCCAGGAACTCCATCAGTGGGATGAAGCAGCAGCGCATATGCAGCATGCGGCTGACCTTTCTCCAGCAGAAAAAAGAGTTGTATTCGAACTAGCCCGGTCATTTGTTATCAGAGCTGAAACCCGCCGGTTTTCCGAAGCCCTTAAAGCCATTCGCCGGGTACCGGATGAAAAGTCCCTATCCAGCGAGGTCGAAAAATCGTTTCAGGAGTGCATCCATGCTCTTACGCAACTGGGAGTCGACCCCCAGCATGTGAGCAGATTAAAAGCCCGGGGAGATGCGATATTCTCTCCCAACCAGGAGACTGCGGAGGCTTTATATACCACGGCGGAAACTCTTCCAGATCTTGCCGCCTCAATCGCAGCCTTCAGGCACAGCCGGCAAATGGTATTTGCTTCTCAAACAGCACTGGATAACCTTAAACATGTAGGGAACAATGCCATTCTGGATGCCCAAATCGCCCTGGCTTTGTTGAAAAGTAAACCTGATAAAGCTTTCACAGCGGCTGCGTCAGCTCTTGAGGTAGCAAAAAAATCCCATATTTCCCAGGTACCTCTCTTTTTAGTTCTCCTTGGACTGGCAGCCAAACAGGTTGATGATTTGTTATCTGCTGAAGAGTCAATCCAAAAAGCCCTGTTGATCTGGGAAGATGAACCGCGTTGGTATGCCCTGGCCGCGGAAATGACCCTGGACTATGCCGAGGCAGTCAACCGCTTTCACCAGGCAATTGAACTGGAGCCTGATTTCACAAGCCACTATCTGGCGTTGGGAAAACTACATTTAAAAGGAAAACAGGCTCTCCCAGCCGTCAAAGCCTTTGAAAAAGCCCTTTCAATCAATCCCGAGTTTATTGATGCCTGGATCCAGCTTTCCCTGGGCAAACGAGCTCTTCACCGGATGCCGGAAGCCCTGGCAACTATCAATAAAGCGCTTTCTCTGGCACCGGAACACAAAGAGGCCAGAAAAACTGCCGCGCTCTTAACTTTCGAAAAAGGCAGCTACCGGGAATCAGAAAAACACCTCGTATCCCTGCTGGGACAGGACCCTCACGATACGGACCTGCTGGCTCTCTTTGCCAGGACCTTAGCCGCTCAGAAACAACCCGAACAGGCTTTACGGGTGATGGATAAGGCAATATCACTTGAAGACCATTCACTGGAACTGGAGCTGCAAAAGGCTGGAATAATCAAGGAGTTGGACGGTCCCCTGGCAGCTGTTGATGAACTGCGGATAATTGGCAGTCATCACCCAGATCAATATCCGCTGGTGCTTGATCTTGTATCTACACTCGCGGAAGCAGGTGAGATTGAGCAGGCGGTTCGAACAGCTCAAGAGGTACTTCAAAATGATGAAATAGGACACAGCCGGGAACAAAAAGCTCATCTTCATCTTAGGACAGGCCAGCTCCTGCGAAAAATCGGTCAGCTTGATCAGGCTGTTCATCACCTGCATAAAGCAAAAAAACTAGTTGATCCCAATTATGAAGCCGTTCTTGAATTAGGACGGGTACACAACGATCGACGTCAATACGAGCAAGCGCTGGAGCAAATTCAAAAAGCCATTGAAATTGAACCCGAGGAACCGGAAGGATATTACCAGGCTGGCCGGGTATTAAAAGAGTTGAAGCAATATGAGCGGGCCGAAAGAATGCTGCGGAAAGCATCCAGGCTGGCTCCTTATGATCTGAAGATTCACCGCCAGCTTGGCGTCCTGGTGACATTAAATCTCGTGCATGGTGAACCTAAAAAAGAAGTAATGGCCTGATGACTTCAAAACTTTTTACCATCCGCCATAAATTCATCCATTAATCCCATGGATAATATACCTATGAAAAAAACTCCCTTTTCCCCTCCCAAACCAGGTGAACCATGGTCCAGAGACCAATTATTAGATCTCCTGGGTGTTGCAGCAGCCGTTAATGAATATGGGTTTGTCAGAAAAGCATCCCTTGGTTGGCTGGCAGTTTTTCCTGGAGATTTGCCTGTTCAGTTATTTCATGCCCAGGGGGTTGCCAAAGATCTTCATTCTGATCAGGCTGTGGCCCTGGTTGAAAAAATCTGTCAGGCGGATCCGGAGTATGTTGAAGCCCAAGAGTTGAGATTTGATATCTCTCTTTCCGGTGGAAATCTGGAGGGTATATATGGTGAACTGTATTCCTTAGCGCCCAATAAAAGAATCTTCCGGGACCCGGATGTCAACAGCATTCTGCCGGATTGGGCAGAGCCCCTGGCTCAAATCCGATCCAGTCTTGGTGCCAATGACCTAACCGGGGCATCAGCTGCACTCCCCGGTTTGTTAGGGTACAATCCTGGATCGGCTTTAGCTGCGGTTACGCATTTGGCGATTATGCTCCTGGATCCGGATACTCCAGAGATGGCATTAAATCAGCTCGCAGAGCATTATCAAAAAAAATGGGTTGACTGCATCGCTTGCACTTTAACTCTGGCTGACACACTGATCAAAGGCGGACAATCCAGCCAGGGTGTGGGAATGCTGCATAAGGCAGCGTCCAGAGATGTATCCGGACAAGTTGCTCGGCGCTTATGGGGACCAAAGCACCCCTATCAGGATCTCTGGCCGGATGTGCTAGAGACTTATATCGATATTCAGGTACCGGCCGCTGTGGGAGGAGCCCTGGGATGGAATCAGCTGACTTCTGGGTCATCGGCGAGTTCATCCAGTTCACAAGAGGGTTATCGCAAGAGTGATATTTCCCGGGATCCCGAAGGACCCCCACTCACAGAGACCTTAATACAAATTGACAATGATCTTGAATTTGCAGAGAGCAAAAATGCTGTTCGGGCGGAAGGCAAATTTCCAATGTATATCGTTTTTTCAACCCGCAAAGGTCTGGAAAAGAAATATGGCCCGGAAACGGCAGACATCATCATGGAGGAAATGAAAAAAACAACCTATGCAGTCCGTCTGAAACCTGGCTGGGGTGCAGTGATGCTGCTGGCTGACGATCCATCCAGTATGGCTAACTTTGGATTAAAACCAACCCTTCCAGATGATCCCTGGGCATTAAAACTCGCCCTGGTAGATTTGGATCAAGCATTGTCTGAAAAAGGTTTAATGATTGGCGCTTTGCTGATCGTTGGCGGACCAGACGTGGTTCCTTACCACATGCTGCCGAATCCGGTGGCGGATATTGATCCTGATGTCCCTTCAGATAATCCCTACGGGACAATCGATGAAAATTATTTTATCCCGGAATGGCCAATCGGTCGGCTTCCCGGTGGTGCGGGGAGCGACCCGGGGCTGCTGCTGGATATGCTGCGGCATATATCGGAGCACCATATGGGTAAAAGTGGTCAAGGCAAAAACCTTTGGGAGCGATTCCTTGCCTGGCTGTCGCGGATCCTGAATTCCCGTATTGAAAATAACCATAGCTTTGGCTATGTCGCAGAAGCCTGGGAGGAAGCGTCCCTGGATGTCTTTAAAACCATCCAGGAAAAGGGAGAGCTGGTTACCTCACCTCCCTATGGAAAAGACACTGAAATACCAGTTCCCGTAACACGATACGGGTATTTTAACCTGCACGGCGTAGAAGATTCTCCAGATTGGTACGGACAAAAAGACTTCACCAATGGAAGCGCAGGCCCGGATTATCCTGTCGCGCTGCGCCCCCAGGATATCAATGCCTATGATGATGCGCCATTATTTGTGTTCTCCGAAGCTTGTTACGGCGTTCACCTTAACGGCAGGGAAATTGAAGATTCAATCTCCTTAAAATATATGTCCCGTGGTTCTCACGCTGTAGTTGGTTCCACTGTCACAGCTTATGGTTCTGTGGCAGCGCCTCTGATCGCGGCGGATCTACTGGCGGATTATTTCTGGAAAGGTATCGAAAGTGGCTATTCCAGCGGAATCGCCCTGCAGAGAGCAAAAGTCGAATTGGCCAGGGAAATGAACAAAAGACAGGGATACCTGGACGGCGAAGACCAGAAAACGCTGATCTCCTTCACCCATTTTGGTGATCCCCTGGCAAGCCCCAAAACCGCCCAGCGGAATCACGCCAAAACAGCCTGGAAACCCAGGCATACACCCACCCAGGTAAAAACTGTCTGCGACCGGTCAAATTTAACCACCGATATCCCCTCCTCTACATTAATACAGGTAAAACAGGTTGTAAAACGCTACCTGCCGGGCATGGAGGATGCCGAAATGGTGCTCAGCACCGAGAAGGATGTTTGCAGCGGTGATGGACACGAATGCGCCACCGCTCAATTTGGCAGCAAAGTGCGTGCGGAAAATCTTCACCAGCGGCATGTGGTCACATTAAGTAAAAAGTTTGAGATTCCTCAGAACAGCGGAAAAACTGTCCACCGCCATTATGCTCGGGTGACGTTTGACAAATCCGGAAAGATGGTAAAACTGGCCGTATCCAGATAGATAAAAATATAAAAGGGACCAAGTCCGTCTTAAGGGACTAAGTCCTTTAAAAGGACTTAGTCCCTTATTTTTTTGTATAATATATAAAATCCGCGATCTATGAATGAACTCAACCCATAAAACAAGACACCTCTCTTACAAATTATATCAGGGAGGTGTTATTTATTCTTGTGGATGGGTATTCCCCAAAACTATCATTACCAGGAGCTCAGTTATGATGCATTCTCCTGTTAATCATAATCCCTCTCCAGGGGACTGAAGTCCCGGCTTTGGGTCTTTTTCTGCACTCAGACCGGGCATCGACCTTCGTTGATGCTTAAACTTTCCACTTATCCCGTAGACCACAGAAAAATTAAGCGTCCCTGGAGAGGGACGCTCAGCGCAGCTCTTGCTGCGACTTCATTCGGCACTTAGGTGACGATCCGTATTCACCAATTGAGTACGGATCGTCTTATTCTGTTAGCTGGATAAATTTACTTGTTTTTCAGAGCCTCGAGTTTTTTCCAATCCTCCGCGGCTGCCAACTTAGCCTGTTTCTGCCAGAAATCCGCCTTTGTGGTGGGGATATTAATCTCTTCCAGGACTTGCTTCAATTTCTTCGGGCTCATCAATCCCAACTGTTCATAAGTCAAGATTCCAGCATTGTGCAGCGCTTCAGAAGTTTTGGGTCCAATGCTCTTCAGTATCCTGAAATCATCCATCCTGATCGGGGGGCGTATAGGCTCTCCCCGCGGTGCCTCGATTTCAACGGACGCTGTTCTTTTTTCGCTTGGACTGAAGAACCACCAAAAAAACCACCGGGCCAGGATGCAAAATGGAACACCAAAGAATAGGAACCAAAACCAGGTGGGGATTAATTTTCCCTTTTTACCAGCACCTGTGATCACTGAAATCCCTCCCTATCAGATAGAAGCATCAGCAATACCTGATATTTTGATTATAGCATTCCAAAACCGTTATCTCAATCTCCTGATTCAGACCAGTTTCAGCGGCTGAATTTATTAATCAGACTCGCCTATCATAATAAACAAAGGCTTCATGGCAAACTTTTTATAATGCGGTCGAAGGCGGTCTGTATTATAGAAGCGTCCAACATCTACGGTTTTACTGGCTCCGCATAATACTTCGATCGGCATATTGTCATAGCGGCCATTTTTAAGCACCACCAGGCGTCCATACAATCCCTGCATAATCAAATCCAGGGCAAGGTTGCCATAGGCCATCGGAACAATAGAGTCAATCGCGTCGGGACTGCCGCCCCGCACCAGATAAGCTAATTTTTGATTAACAACGTTGATTTTCCTGCCGTGATTATATTTTGCAGATCTGATTCTTAATTCTTCGGATACCAGGTCACCAATCCCGCCCAGTTTTTTATGCCCGTAGGCATCTTTATTAGAATCCTCAAACACCATTTCTCCCCCCTCAAACATGGCCCCTTCTGAAACCAGCACAATAGAATAACGGCTTGGATTTTTATATCGATCATCTGCCAGCAGCTCTGTCAGGCGCTCAATATCAAATTTATATTCTGGAATTACACAGCGATTGGCTGCTCCAGCCATGGTGGGCAGCATGGCTGTAAAACCAGCATAACGACCAAACACTTCCAGCACAAGAAAGCGCTCATGGGAGCCTGCGGTGGTTCGCAGGTTATTTACAATTTCAATCGTCCGTGTTACAGCAGTGCTGAAACCAATGCAGTAATCCGTTCCAGGGACATCATTATCCATCGTCTTGGGAATACCGACAACATGTACACCCTTTTTATAAAGCTCCACAGCATAACTTAGCGTATCATCGCCTCCGATTGGGATTAAATAATCTATGCCTAAGTAATCCAGGTTCTTAACCACCTCAGGGGTAAGGTCATTTATCTCTTCTGTATAATCATCTTTTAAATGCAGTGGAACGTCTTCCAACGCCACTGTGCTGGGGCGTGTCCTGGACGTATGAAGAAATGTACCCCCGGTCCTGCCCTGTTTATTCACCCGCTCTTCAGTCAGGATTTCATAATTATATTGATTGTCAGCTTTTTTATCGCGAATCAACTCCATTACGCCAGCCCATCCGCGCCTTAAACCTACTACCTGATATCCTTCCCTTAAAGCTCGAATAGTAACCGCCCGGATGGCCGGGTTTAATCCCGGCACATCCCCACCGCCGGTAAGAATTCCAATCACACCCTTTGTCTTTTTTACTACTGCCATCTTTCACCCTCCGATATATTTACTTCATTTTTTGCCCCATCAATTATAGACGACAATTTCAATTTAAGAGGACGATTCCTGAACTTTTGTCAATAATTTCAGAGAAGTGTTAAAGTTGAAATTGTTCCTGAGGGGTTACCTTATTCAGCGCCGCCAAGGATCGCAACAACCTGTCCCATATCGCTGACATTATAACCCGGCCTTTCAGAAACAGCTTTCTTAAAACGGGGATTTTCCAGCAGCTCAATAAGGGGTTTTAAGAGCTCACTGGCGGCAAATTCTTCCGGAATCAGCAAATCAAAGCGTTCTTGAAAAAGAGGGAGAAAATCAAGTTCCAGAGCATAGGAAGCCGCTTCGATTCCCAGTCCACAATCCGCCCGACTGGAAGCCACGACCACAGCCGCCCCCAGGTGAGTATATTCCTCGTGAGCATATCCGCTTACCTGCTCCGGCAGGATACCTAACTGGGAGAGATGATAATCCAGCAGCAGCCGCGTCCCGGCGCCGCGCTGACGATTAACATAAATCAAATCTTTCCGCTTTAAATCCTCCAACCCCTGGATCTTTTTAGGATTGCCCTTTTTCAAGAATAAACCCTGGGTCCTGCCTGCCAGCGTTACTACCCGAATCTTTTTTCCGGGGAGATGTTCCCTGAGATAGGGTAAATTATATTCTCCGCTTTCCGGATGGAGCAAATGGGAGCCGGCCAGGTGGGCTTCCCCCCGTTTGAGGGCCATAATTCCACCCAGGCTGCCGACATTCACCGACGCTAGCCTGCGTTGACTGGGAGCAAGAAACTGCGACATCAGATCAAGCGTTAGATCATGGGATCCAATCACAAAAATCGTGTTCTTTAGTTCCTCAACAGAACTGAAGAGCTGGACACTCACCCTTTCTCCCGCCTGTAAACCCTGGATTCCCCTGGGAATGATTACCAGGCCGTCCGCCCGCACCAGGGAGGAAATCACGCCAGAGCCGCGAGACAAAGGCGCTGCCAGCGTTTTATCACCAATATAACCCACAGCAACCCGCAGGTATTCATCATCGCCTGGGGGTGAATTCACCTTGCGGGTAATTTCCGCCGGAATGGAATGGGGCGGAATAGGCTCCCGCCCTAGCCATTTACCAATCAGGGGTTGGACAAATATTTCCGCCGTTAACGCTGCAGATACCGGGTACCCCGGCACGCCAACAATCGGGGTGCTTTTTCCCTCCACCTCCACTATGCCCAGGATCACCGGGTGCCCGGGTCTGACAGCGACCCCATGAACCAGCAGGCTGCCGGTTTGTTCCACAACCCGGGAGGAATAATCCTCCGAACCCGCCGAGGACCCGGCGATTAACAAAATTAAATCGTACTCCGCAGCAGCATCGATCACCCGGGATTTGATTAATTCAAAATCATCCGGGATATTCTTAAAGCGGTGGGCATCTCCCCCCCACTCATTGATCTGGCTGGCTAGGACAATGGCATTGTATTCAATGATATCGCCCTCGCGAAGGGGATCACCTGGATATACCAGCTCGGTCCCGGTCGGAATGACCGCAACCTTTGGTTTCCGGGCGACTTCCAATCGATCGTACCCGCAGCCGGCTGCCGCGCCCAGGTCTACCGGCCGCAATCGCTGCCCAGAGGGCAAAACCAGCTGGGTGGCCACCATATCCTCCCCCATTTCCCTGATATGAGACCAGGGAGTAACCGAAGCTCTGATTCGGATCACCTCAGGTTTCCGGGGATCGCTGGCGATGCCGCCGGTATCATCCAGCGGTTCAATATTTTCAATCGGGATCACAGCGTCAGCCCATTCGGGCAAGGGATCACCGGTATCCAGGTAAATTGTTTGATCTTTATAAACCAGGGAAACCGGGGCGGTTTCCAGGGCGCCGTGAGTATCTTCCGCCCGGACAGCAAAACCATCCATAGCAGAAGCGTGATAATGGGGGGAGCTGATTTTTGCCCAGACGGTCTCTGCCAGTACTCGGCCAACAGCATTTTCATCCAGGTTGATTTCCTCAGCACCCAGAACTGACCACAATCCGGTTTCTTCCAGGGCAGATTGTAATCGGGTTTTTGCTTCCTCTAAGGGGATGTCCTCCAGGTAGATTTTTTTCATCAGGCCCCCTCACTCAGTTTGATTTTCAGGCAGCGTTCTGGCGTGATACCGCAAATCATCCGCTTCTTCCAGGTTGCCGATCGAGCGGGCATAATCAGCTGCCTGGGTATAAAACGCCTGAGCTTTATCATATATTCCGGCCGCCTCATAATGGTGGGCGACACTAATACTGCGTTCCGGACCGGATCGTTCTGCCAGCCAATCCGCAACCGCCGCGTGGCACTTAGCCCGATGGCTATCAGGCAGCCTATGATAAGCAACTTCCCGGAGCAGCGAGTGCTTAAAGATGTACTCCCGCTCTCCAGAAAAAGCACTCCCAACCCGGAGGAAGGCAAGCTCTTTTTCCATGAGTTCGTCCAGCGCCCCTTGAACCTTGCCCACAATATTGTGGCTCGAGACATCCAGGGCTTCTGTAACGCTGGGTGTATTGCGGAAGGCAGTTAAAACAGCACCTTTCCAAAACACCCTGCCAGCCACCGCAGCAAAGAAGGCTGTCGCTCTGCCCTCCAGAGAGAGGGAATCCAGGCGGGACTGCAGCAGCTCTTCCAGGGATTTGGGAAGCGGCGGAAGAGGATCCCCATCTTCCAGTCTGAACCCTTCGGAACCCAATACATTTTTCACCAATTCTTCCAGGAAATAGGGATTGCCCTGGGCTCTTTCTGCCAGGGCAGACAAAAGCTTATCGGGGGCCGTTTTCAGGGCAGGATATGCCTCACGGACGATCTCACTGGAAACTGGCAGTGGGGACAGTTCGATTTTTTCTGCTTCCTGGAACAGCTGGGGATTTTCTTCAATAAATTCTTTTCTGGCACAGGTTAAGATCAGCAGCGGTATATCCTGCTCGACTGATTTCCAGAGGTACTCGATCAGGGACAGACTGCCGCTGTCTGCCCACTGTAAATCATCCAGAATAAGCACGATCGGTCCCCGTTGGGAGGCGCGGGAAAACAACTCAGCCTGGAGGAAAAATGAACGCTCAATTCTCCCCTTGGGATCAGAATTATAGGAATCCAAGTAGCGGCTCTTATCCCACCGTACGCCGATCTGATCTCCCAGGAAATGAGCAGCTTCCACAGCTGTAATTTCCCCCAGTGCTTTTCCCCAGAGAGTAAGCACTCCGTCAATAGTTTTTTTCTGGGCTGATTCAACCGGATCGTCTTCATTGATCTCAAAACGGTTGGACCAGAGTTCCTTCCAAAGGTAATAAGGCATCCGGGAAGTTTGCTCCAGGGCTCGGCTGGACATGACCGTCAGTAGAGGATTTTCAGTTTCCAGATGGCCGGCAAATTCAAACAGCAAGCGGGATTTTCCCACGCCCACATCCCCGGTAACAAGGACCAGCTGGGTTTTTTTACCCTCCCGGGTGATCTGGAACAAATCTTCAAGGTGGGACATTTCCAGGTCTCTACCAACCAAAATGGTTTCCAGGCCGCCTGCACTGCGGTAGCGTAATTTTGTGGGCTGAGACAATTCTTCCACAATCTGGAAAATATTAACCAGCCTTTGAGTTCCTTTCAGCTGGATCGGAGTTAAGCGTTTCACCTGGAAAGCTCCCCGGATCAACTGGTAAGTCCCTTCGCTAATGATCAGCGATCCCGGTTCAGCGGTTTCTTCCAACCGTTTGGCGATGTTCAGTGTGTCACCCAGAACGGTGTATTCCCCTTTTGCCCCCACATAACCCGTTAAGGCCAATCCAGTGTGAATACCCCCTTTAAATCGGAGGGATTTTGCCGCGGAATGATCGGAGTTTTCCTGGAATTTTTCCAATCCTTCCAGGAGGGCAATACTGGCGGAGACAGCCCGCTCGGCGTCATCTTCCAGGGTATCGGGTACACCCCAGATCACCAGGATTGAGTCCCCGAGATTTTTATTTATATATCCCCCGTATTCCTCAATGATATGATCCAGGGCAGACCATAAATCCCGCATCAAGCTGCTGGCAGCTTCGGGCTCCAGCTGATCCGCAAGGGCAGAAAACCCCAGCAGCTCCGCATAAAGAGCACTTACCAGGCAGCGTTGTTCAGGAAATTTGGGTTTATCGTCAGCTGGCATATTTAGTTATCCTATTCGGGATTGTACTTTCGTTAAAAATCAAATCGCTTAGTTCTAAGTATTCTACCAAGATTTCAAATAGGGATACACAGGTGATAAAAGCATACCCCATAATCCTGGAACTGTTAAGTTGAAATAACGATTTTGATATGCTATGATCAAAGAACTGAAAATCTTGTTAGGGTCCGGGAAACAAATTAATAAATGGTTTCATATCCAATGAACAATGTCACGAATATCCAGGCATTGTTTTTTTGGTTTGAATAGTCAACTAAGCAGGACCTGTTTAATCATCCAGAGGAGCACACCCGGGAGGAAAATATGGATAAGAATTCGAGACCATTCAAGCTCTCTGGACTACTCAACTACCTTCTCCCTGCCCTGGTTACCGCTTTTGGGCTGCAGACCCTGCGGGCTTTTATCCCCGGGCTGGCCTGGTATTTAAAAGATACCGTGGGCATAGGGACCCTCAGTTTAATCCCCTATGCTTTTGGGACATTTTTCCTGGGCTTTCTGGCCCCCCTCCTTCGCCGGTTATTTGGAGACTGGGGTTCTCTGTGGGTCAGCGCGGGAGGTTTGGCAATTGTTCGATTAATTGAACAATTCAGCAGAGATCCCGGCCTGGATTTCTGGCTGGCTATCGCGGGTACAGGATTATTCCTGAATTTTCTCTCCCTTTATGTTGGACATACGCGCCAGCTGGGATTATCTTTTTCTAAAAACTGGGCCTATGGTTTCGCCTTAGGCTTCGCCTTGGATACCGCCCTGCGGGGTATTTTTGGATTCCGGGATCTGAGCTTTATCTCAGGTTTTCTTCCCCTTATGCTGATGATTATTATCGTGTTGTTAATCTTCTGGGGACTCTGGCGAGAACCAAAGTCCAACCCGGAGCAACTCAGTGATGGAACTGGAAAGGGTGCCGTATTGCTGCTGGCCCTCGGACCTTTTTTTGTCCTTCAGATGTTGTTCCTGCAAAGTGGGGGCTGGGTGGAGGAAGTCACAGGCCTGGGATTTCCAGGAGGATTTCTGATCGCCATGTTGGGATATCTGGCAGGGGTCGGGGGACTCAGCCTCGGTTTTGCCCGCCCTAAAAGCTTAGGCCCTCTTCTGGCAGCTCTTTTATCAATTGTTCTGGTTTACGGGTTTTATACCGCTGATCAATCCGGTTTTCTGGCACTTGTATTGGTCCTTCTGGGTCAATTTTTTATGGGCTGGGGATTGGCTGCTATATCCTCGGCCAATTCCCCGGGGAAATCCCCCGGGTTATGGCGCACAACACTTTCCGTTACCTGGGGCATGGTGCTCTTCCTGGCGCTTTCGTTCGCCTATTATGCCGCCCAGGACATAGCTCTGCCCCTGTCCAGGGAGAGTTTTCCAGCCCTTGCAGCCGCCCTGCTGGGGTTGTTTATATCTTTAGGGACTTTTTCTTCTCACCCTAAAACTGAATCCGCCTGGGATTTTTCCGGAATAACTGCTGGCGTTATTCTGGTCCTGGTCCCGTTGATCTACTGGCCGTTTAAAGGATCTCTCCCGGAACCTATTCAACCCCGGGGATACCCGGTGAAAGTGATGAGTTATAACATCCACTCCGCCTTTAATGTTGCCGGGAGCCAGGATTTGGAAACTATCGCCGAAGTGATCGAGAACTCCGGCGCGGATATCATCGGGCTTCAAGAAGTATCCCGGGGGCGGTTGATGGACGGTGGGGCGGATATGCCCACCTGGCTTTCGCAGCGCCAGGATATGCCAGTTGTATTTCAGGGGACTGAAGAGCCCATCTGGGGTAATGCTATCCTGTCCCGCTACCCGATCCTGGAATCCGGCTGGGGGGACCTGCCCCGGGAAGGGTCTCTGATTGGACGGGGCTACCTCTGGGCCCGGATTGACCTCGGAGAAAAGGAGCCCCTGCTGGTGATTGTCACCCACCTGCACCAGGTTGAGGAGGAGAGCCAGGTGCGGCAGGCCCAGGTGCCGGTGATCCTGGAGTTCTGGAACGAGGGGAGTTCAACCATTTTCGTGGGCGACCTGAATGCCACGCCCGATTCACCGGAGATGAAGCTGATCTCTGAAGCCGGGATGCTGGATGCCTGGAGCGAATCCGGCGATGGTCCCGGGTATACGGACGCTTCGGATGATCCCATCAAGCGCATCGACTGGATCTGGACCAGCCCTGACCTGGAGACCTCGGCAATTGAAGTCATCCAGACTCAAGCCTCGGACAACATGCCGGTACTTGCTGAACTCGATCTCATGCCTTAGAATCCCTATGGATTGAATAATATTTGACCTGGCGTGAATTTTTCCATGGTAGTGGCAGGGTCAGCGTTGCAGGGCTGAGCCTGATCATGATTCCAAATATCATCACTATCAATCCTGAGATCCCCTGGCAGGTTTATCCCCTCTGATTTAATAAGGGGAAGGAGGTAGCGAGGAATGAAGACTTTTCGATTATTTATGGTTTCATTGCTGGTACTGGTTGGTGTAGTCATCCTCGCCGGCTGTGCCAGAGGAGGCGCTGATACCACAGAACTTGAATTCCAGTTCAGTTGTATCAGCCCCCCCGAAGATGCCTGTGAAAATCATTATGGGAGCGCGAGTCAGCAATGTGCGACTATTGATGAAAAATCTCCTGAAAAGTGTCCCCAAAGTTACCAGGGTCACCAGGCTATAGGTGTCTGCGACGTCAATATGGGTCCCGACATCTATGTGGAGTGGGTTCCGTATGTAGTTCCCCCAGCTATTAATCCCGTAGGGGAATGTGAAAATCTGCTCCAAGGCACCTGGTCAGATTCGTATACACCATGACCAGCCGCAGCTGGAAACACTGAAATTACAGAGTCGAATTTACCGACGCTGCAGCTTTAACTGTAATTTAACCTAAAATCTTAAGGTTGATCTTGTACCGTAAAAAATAATCAACGCCGGAAGCCAGGACATGGAAGCCATCGCTGAAGTGATCGAGAACTCCGGCGCGGATATCATAAGGCTTCAAGAAGTATCCCGGGGGCGGTTGATGGACGGCGGGGCGGACATGCCCGCCTGGTTAGCCAGGCGCCTTAGAAACCCCGGATGTGGATAGATAAGGATCATGAATCCATTAAGAGACTGGATATATCCTGTTCACAAAAAATGCTCGGAAACCTGACCATAATCTATCCAATTATAAAATTCAAGAGTATACTGTAAAGGTCGATAAAGAAAAAAAGTTCACCACATCTTCACTCTGTTCTTACGGAGTTGTAAGGGATTTCTTTAAACTCTAAGCTATGATAGTGAATGAAAATCGCAGTGATAGAAGTGACTGTTTAGAATACCAGGAAAACACAAGAAAGGAGTAGTCTTGAGAATTGGAATAATCATTGGAAGGATTGGTGATGTGGATGGCGTTGCCCTAGAGACAGAAAAGTGGATCAGAGTTTTAAAAGAAATGGGGCACGAAATTTATTTGCTCTCAGGAAGATTTAGAAGATCCATACTGGGAGAAGAATTTGAAACTTTAATCCCTGGCTTATCCTTTTTCTCACCAGAATGTGAATGGGAACAAGATAGGGCATTTTTCCTTCCACCCGATGATCCAGAAGAACTTTTAGA
>JBARSF010000016.1:0-24201 GCA_049644605.1 Anaerolineales bacterium
CTGTTATGATTTGGATTCGTGTTGAATTGATTTCTGATAATCTTAGGGATCCTTCACAGAGCCTGTCCTGAGTAAATCGAAGGGTTCAGGATGACAAAACATGGGCTATTGTCACTTTGGATGAATTAGATTTTTATTAAAGGGCGACCCGGCGGGTCGCCTATATAAAATATAAACCTTAGGTTAAGTTTAGTTCCTTCCCTCCGATTTCCTTTCCAACCACAAGCTACACGCCCGCCAGGCAATACCCCCCGGGCAAGTTTCGTTATAACTGCATTTTTCACACTGTGTCGGCATAAAGGTAACCAGGTGAGCAGCGATCAGCAGCAGGTAAATTGGCACCAGGTACCAACCAGTCTTAAACACCCAATAGATTGGATAGAGCGCCAGGACGATGACCATGATCTCACCGGCGGCGGCGTTACGATCAAAAAATTTTTGATCAAATTCTCGGTCAGGATAAAGGATTCCCGAAAGCAAATTGCCCAGGTAGACACCAAACAGCGCTGGACAATATTTCCCCCTGTAGGGACAACCGATACAGCAGCCAGCCTGAAACAGGTTGGTGAGTATATATAAACCAACCAGCCCAATCGTTAGATAGATCGAATAAGTGGACAGCAGGTACCCAGACCCAATAAACACCACCAGGAAAGGGATCAGCGATAAATAATACAGCCATTTATCTTTAACTGACCATTGGTAGCTCTTAATTTCCATTTGATTATTCCTTGTTTTCCACGACAGGATTAAAATCCAAAATCACCTTCTGAAGGCCAGTTGAGCATCAACAGCCCGACCACAACCCAGGTATTTACACCAATGGCTCCAATCTTATTAAAGAATTGCGAAAGAGAATTCCAGTAAAAGATTAAACCCAGCAGGGACGGGACAGCTGAAAGGATCGCCAGGGTCCTCCAGATATCGTGTGATATACCAATCCCCAGGAAAGCGAACCCGGCGGCTAGAAATCCCAAAACGCATAATCCCCACAAGATCAGTGCCAGGATTCGGGAAACCTTCTCCCCCAGCAATTTATCAAAAAGCCAGGATTTTGGATGCCAGGACTCCGAATTAAATAAGCCCAGAGCGGACAATACTCCCTGGATGTGGCCAATGGCATGGACAAATAAGACAACAGCAAATATCGTTCGTAAGATTTTGGGTTGCACAGGGGATCTCCTCTAAGTCTGCGTTGAATATAATTTTGGGAGCAATCTCCCTGTTCGTTTCTCCAGATCCAGGTAATCCTGGCCAAATAACTCTCGCATGATTTGCTCCTCCCTGGGGATGCGATTGATAATCATAAATCCAAAAAATATAACCGGGACAAACGTCAGAACCAGGTTGGCTGCCACCAGCCCCCCGCCAATATAATTCATCAGATAGGCGGTATATATTGGATGACGGATCCAGCGGTAGGGACCGGAGGTAACGAGTAGATGTTCATCTTTTGAAACAACCAGGGAATGAAAACTTTTCCCTAAATGGAAATGGGCTAACCCAAGCAGCGTAATGCCCGCTGCCAGCACAAGCGTTCCCAGCCAGCGGATCCAATCCGGATATAACAGGAAATAGGAAAAACGAAAAGTGCCTGGAAAAAAGATATATTCAGCGCCAAAAACCAGGGTTGTCAAAGCTGCGATGCCCCCGGCGATCAAACTGAGTGTATTTTCCTGGATATTTATCCCGCGTTTTTCAGGGAGGACTTTGGACTGGAAATAAATCCGGATCCCAAACATGGTGATGAAAGCCAAAATGATCTGTAAACGATAAATAATTTCAGGAGTCATGTTATCCCTCAACCTTGATCATGATCAAGTATGAAAGATCAATTTGACTAGACCATTTCTTTCCGATAGATCGAAATTTCTTCTTCAGGTGGAATTAATGGGTCAGAGTCAACCTGCAGAAACCCACATTTATTATAAAAGTGGTGATTCTTTGTCGCCCATTCCGGGGTGGCCAGCCGCCAGCTGATTGTTTCCGGATAGGCATCCTCAATGAAAGCCCAGGTTTGCTGACCGACCCCGAGATCCTGGAAATCTGGATCGATAAAAATTGTACCCAGGATATTAGGCCCTTCGGGAAGAATCCAGACGATTATAGCCCCAATTACCTGGTCGTCGGAGATGATTCTATACCCCACACTTTCCTGGTACGGTAAAAGCCAGGTGCGGAAAAATTCTCCGTCATCATATCCTGGGGGACCGCCGCTGTCCTCTCCAAGGTGCTTCTGGGCATCATCATCAAATGCACACTTCATTACCCCCGTAACCACTGGGATGTCAGATTCCTTCAGCTCCTCGAATGAAATGACTAATCCTTTCATCGACTTAATTATAAAGGAATCTCCCCACCCTTACAAATGGAACTTTGATTTCTCGTGCCCTGGTATTCTCCGGTATCTACCAGAGCTGTTTATCCGATAAACATACCTACCGCGACCAGAACTGGCATAACCAGGTTAATGATCACATTTTGTCCCAGGGTTGGAATTAAGTGTTCTGTTTTCTCCGCATTTTTCAGGACACCGCTGGCGATAGGAATTGCCAGAATCAGGGAGAGAAAACCAATCAGACTGAGAAGCGGTAAAAATCCGCTAACTATCCCTAAGCCAATGGACAGGAAAGGTAAAAACAGGAATAAGATGTAAATCAAACTGCTTTTCTTTTTGCCGATCCGAATCGGATAGTGTTTTCTTCCTATGCTTTGGTCCGCTTCTACATCTGGAAATTGATTTAACAGAAGCAGGTTGCTCACTAAAAAGAATGGCACCAGGGAAGCAATAAATGCCGTCCAGGAATATCCCCCACTGAGTACAAAATCAGTTCCCATCACCATCAAAACCCCAAATCCCAACCCAGGCGCGATCAGGCACAGCAAGGGATAGCGGGTAATCCACTCTGTGTAGAAATAAATTATCACCAAACCGAGTAAACCCAAAGGGATTAATGCCGGTCCAATCACAAAAACAAAATATATACCGATCAGGGCTGTGATCACAAAAAATATCCAGGCCATGATTAAAGCAGGCTTTTCCAGGCCGGGGGTCTCAGGCAATCTACCGCTGCCGCCGCTGAACGGGGTGCGGATTGTTTTTGCATCCAGACCACTTATAAAATCAAAAACCTCATTAAAAGTATTAACACTGATGTGGGCCGAAATCGCACCAATCATAACCAGGACAAAATGGAACCAGTTAATCTGATCTGCAGTCCAAACAGCCGTTGCCAACCCCAGCAACACACAGGCGGGAGTCAGAACAAGAAAGGGAAGCCGCATGGGATCCAATAAAAACTTAAAATTATTCATTAATCTTCTTCCTTTATCACCAATAAATTCCGGAGAATTAAACACTCCAGTAGAATTCTATTTATTAATAGCGCTTTGGAAATTAAGGACTTTTGGAATGAAAATTTCCACACTTAGGTTTTTTCAGACAATTGTTCCTCAAAGCAGCGGAGTTAAGTATACCGCCAAAAATCCCCCTTTCAAGTGTGGTTTATAGTGTTTTAATCAATACTTTGTAACTCAGAATACCGGGAGAGAAAATCGAGGGTAAGTTTTAGAAACAACCCCCCTTCTCTAAGAACCTCATTGTGAGTTGCCCGAGGAATCAACCCCAATTCTGCCCGGGGAATCAGCTCTACCATTTCCCGGGCTTCCTCCAGGGGAATCATTTCGTCACGCTCTCCAATAATCACCAATGTTGGGCATAATATCATATCAAAATCTTCCCTCGAGTATTTCAGCGGTGTCCACCACAGCGTAGAAATATTCTTCAGCAGCTCGCGGTAATAATCCGGATCAGGATGGGGATGCGCCTCCCGCATCCGGTCGATCCATCCTGGCTGGGTGTTCTCATCAATTGTCTCAAAATTTATCTCTCCCGGTCCTTCAAATCCCGCTTTTCTTAACCCCTCCTGATACGCTGCTGAAAATCGATACCATACCCCACCAAGCACCAGGGCTCGCGGCAGCTCCGGATAACGGATTCCCAGGTCAAGGGCAATTTGTCCGCCGTCGCTGTATCCAAAGAGAAATGGTTTCTTTAAGTCCAAAGCCCGGATGAAGGCTGCCAGATCATCCGCCATAATTTGGTAGCTTAGGTCTCTGGTTGGATTCCTGGTTTGTCCGTGTCCCCTGCTGTCAGGTGTGATCACCCGGAAGTGTTTAACATAATGCGGAAGATGTGGCTTCCAGAATTTACAGGTATCAGTTCCCCCATGCAACAAAATCAACGGCTCCCCCTGGCCGTTTTCCTCATAATAGATATTTAATCCATTTGCCTCTACGTATTGCCCTGAATTTGTACTCCCAAATTCTCTTAACATCACGACACCCTAATCATCTACAAGCCGCCAATATATTACCTATTAACCAGATCCACTGCACAGGATTCCAGGTTCTGGACCAACGATTCAACACCCAATCTGAATTATAACGAATACTGAAAAAAGAGCTCTCCCCTCAAAAGGAAAACACTAAAACTCTAGCTTCTTTTCTGCAAAAAACTTCTCTACCCTACTTTCAAGACGATGTTTTACTGGCATCAAGACCATTATTCCAATCCCAATGGAGATGAAGTGTATTATCTGGGAATGCCCACCCAACCATTCTCCCAGGTAAGTGACAAGGATATGTTCTGAAAAACTAAAAACAAAAATAACGATCCCAGCCAGAAGGGAATACAAGGCGCTCTTCTTAATAATTAGGGTGATATCAAATAGATGGTGCTTAACTATAGCAATTGCAATCAGCGCTGAGAAGACATCATTCACAAACATCCCGGCCGGTAATAAAAAGGCTTTATCCACATTATAGAGGACCGCTAACTTGATATTTGCCAGAGTCAGTGCTCCAAAGCTGATAGCCATATAGATCATATGGCGTCGTGTGATGGGAGAAGTTTCTCTTTTAGAATCCTTTAAAAACATCCAAGAGGAGAAAGTAGATACAATAATGCCAATAGGGATGGAAAATAGAGTAATGTTCTGAAGCGTTTTGTCCAATCGAAAAATATTTCCCCAACTGTAATTAAAAACTCCTACAATTTTCCCTGCCAGTCCTGATATCAGGCCCAGAAATCCCAGGATTACTAAAACCCACAAACCAATAGCTACATATTTCCGCAGCCGGTTTAAATAAGTAGCGGAAAACTGATAAATGACTGCTGTCAGGAAAATACAGGGTAAAAAAACCAGGTAACCATAGATGATCAATTCATTTTCATGAGTATTCCGCACCATACAGAGCAGGATCCCAATATCCCAGACTGCACAGATGAACAGTACCGCGGAAAAAAGATAATGATAGGCTTGTTTTGCCCGGGACAAAACAACATACAACATCCCGCAATTTAATAACAAACCAAAAGCCGAGATGATTGCTGTACAAATAACCGGTGCCGATAGCATGATCAGCTCCTCAGAATGGGGTCAAGACATTAATGCGTGATAGATTTAAGGGATTAGATGGTGTTTGACGAGAATATACAGATAACATTCCCCAGGATTGTTACTCGCCATAGGATTGTTAATTCATTGTATCAAGGCAATTCAAACAGCTTGTTGTTCTCGACTTGATTAGGTCCTTTTAAACCAATAATATCCAAAGACAAGGAATGCCAGCGCAAAATTGCCCACCCCAAACCAACCCAGGGGACCAAAAGAACCCCTGAGCTGATGTACAAGAGATACAAGAAAAGCACATCCCATGGCTACCACGGCACTGAAGATAAATGGTTTTTGCTCTTCCTTGCTGGCATCCCGGATTTGCCAGATACTGGCAACATACCCCATACTTAAAACGCCAACAAACTGCAGGATCAATAAACCCGTGTCATCGGTTGAGTAACCCAAATAGGAAAATACCGCAGCCGGGAAAACCATGTAACCAAAAGCAAACACAAATACAACCACACCACAGAATATTAAAATTGGCTTGAGTTTCATTTATCCCATCCTCAGGTTTCTTTTCTTCCCTGATAAACATCCTTTTTCCCCCGCACACCAACTTCTCGGCTGTCTAATACCTATTAACCATATCCACTGCACAGGATTTTAATAATAGGGGGTGCCTGTTCCACTATGCAGCGGCATTAATGGCTCACCACTGCCATACTTCACATAATAACTATTGAGATCATTGGTTAGAATTTTACTCACAGCAAGTGGGAATGTACTGTTCCATGGAAATATATTTTTTCCTTTATAGCTTTGGAAGAGTGCTATTGTTTCTGGCTTAATATACCAAACACACAGGAAGCTAATTCTGTGGTCATGTCTGTAATCCAGGGTTCGTCTATATTCAATTCCGGGTGTTCAAGGTAAAGCCTGATCACATAATATTCGAACGCATCAATATCTTTACTGACCTGCCAGGCAAAGTGTGTGCTGGGAAGCATCTTTTCCCCACTTTTAAATTCTGTTTTTAAAACATAGTATATATAATCCTCTTGTCTTTCATTTTCTGCAATTAAACAAGAGTCGTATTCTTTTTTTAGGGTAACTTCCCCGATCGTTATTTCCTCATCAACGTTACAGTCAACTTCCCCGATTGGTACATCTTCAGCAAAAATTGAAAACACCTGATTGGCATCATCCTCATTTTCGAATTGATATATATCCATTGTCATCAGAATACTTGTAAATGTTTTGTAGTTTGAAGCGTACATATCCTCCCAGCTGCAGGAGAGGTATTGGACATTTTGAATACCAGAAGCTGCCCCTATAGATAACTCAATGGGCTTTTCAGTGGCTTGGGCAGATAGGAGGGAGAGGTCTACTCCCGCGCAAGTACAATCCTTTTCATCGAATGATGATTTATTTGAAGAAGAAAGGCTTGAAAGAAGATTTGTATAGATACAGCTCAGAGTGATAATTGACATAAGAATAAGAACAAACACATTTACAAATCTTCTGTCTTGATTTCCTGACATCATTCGCCTTCACTTTCTTTCCCAATATAAATAATTATTCTTGGTCTAGATCAGTTTATCCTAGATCATTTGTGTTAGTTATCCACGTCTGTTATTCGTAAGAATAATGTCTGTAATAATACCATTCGTATTATATGTCTTGACTATGGTCAAAATAAAAAAAGGGAGATCCCGAAGCGATATCCAGGCTGTGCTACTATGATCTTTTGTTAACCGACCCAAGACTAAAAAGTTATAGATCCCCAGTGAGTTTATCAAAGACTTCAAAGGTGACTGCTGGCGATGTAGTAAAGCCAACACCCAGCAGCTTGGATAACGCAACTGAAGTTTTCATAGCCCCCTCCGTGTCTGGCAGATCCACGATCAGCGCCAGGTCATACACCCCCAGCATTGCATAACCTGCTTTCACCTTTCCACCGAATTTTTCAATCAAAGCGATGGCCTGATCTGTTCGGTCGGCACTCATTTTCTTGATAGATTTTTGAGAATAACTACCCAGCATAATATATGTAGACATCACTTCTCCTCCTCAGATTTCTTCGTTTCTTACCCAACTGCCTGAGATAAACTTTTCGGGATCTCTTATCTTGATCATACACGAAAAACTATCCAAATTGTTAAATAGTCAATCATTGAATAAATAACTAAACCGGATTGGGATATTGGAGAGCTGTGGGTCAGCAGGGCAGATAATCCCAATTTTTTCAAGATAAGCTGCCATCAATACTCACCCCCCGGAAAATATTCTGGATCACCAGACCCCTGGTAATAAGCGGAACTTAACTCCCCCGGCATACTCTTGATAACCAGCTAATTCCTCCTGCAGGGTTTGATCCTCGAGTGCTGTTCTTACGATAAATAAAATCGCCGCTACAAAACCAGGAAAAACCGCCCACCATGATCCCAGCAGGATGGGGATCGAGATTGAAAAAATTATGGCGCCCAAATACCCCGGATGCCGGATATAGCGATAAGGTCCTCCCGCTGCCACAGTATGCCCCCGTTCCTCCTGGATGCTTACCAGGGGTGAGAAAAAGGCGTTGGCACCCATAGCCCAGACCAAAAGGGCATGGCTGAGAATTGTAAGGATGAATCCAATGCCTTGCAGTTCCAGGCCAATCCGAGGATTCCACGCCAAGCGTTGATTTAATCCAGCAATAATCCAGGAAATCAGCGGAAGAATACCGGAGGCCAGAGGCATGATGACTTTATCCCATTTTTTAGCACCCGGTGTTGCCCGGGAACGCTCAATCAGCAGGTCCGGGCTGCGGGGTATAACCACCAGTGCTGTCGCGGCATCGAACAGAAGAAAGACAGTCACATAGAGCCAGCCCGCAAGCCAATTCCAGCGTCCAGCAGCAAGCATCAATACTATGGCAACATAGGCTTTATATAAGACCCCCTTAATTGCCCAATTTATGATTCCCTTTCTCAGTTTAAGGTTGTTATTATTTTTGTTATTCATATAGAAAGATCCTACCCTTGCTAGGAGTTAATAAAACATGGGAATGAGGTTTAAACATTACCCGTTTATCAATTAACATTGTTTCTTTCTGATCCCTTCCGCATGCTCCTCCTCATGTTCAGCTGCAATCTCAAACAACTCCTGGATACTCCTTTCGGAGCCCCAGGGAGTGACCATTTCCTTCTCTAAATCCTCCGCATTCACGTCAGCGAGTGTTTTTTTCAAACCCGCTCTGACCACTTTCCACTCCCGGATCACCTCATCCAGGGTCCAACCGGTACGTTTTTTTACCTGGGCTTGATTATAAAGATCAAAATCCTGTTCATGCAAAAAGTAGGGAGACTCTCCCGCCAGAAAACTTTTGATGGCTTTGTTGGTGACTATTTCCCAGGCAGTAATATGTCCCAAGACCTCTTTGATAGTCCAGCCGGGGCAAATTTCCAGCTCCGGATCGATGGTTTCTACCAGGTTTGCCATTTGACTCCTAATTTGATCCATTGACTGGAGCAGCTGTTGTTTATCATCCATAGGCCAGATCCTTTTGGGGTCTAATAATAAATGAAAATAATGAGAGGAGTGATGGGAGGGAGACTGAATTTTTAATCAGCCTGGTATATATTGATTATATCTATTAAACCCCAAAAAATAACCCTCGATCTTGGATTGAATGATTACTATCCCTCAGAGTACTGCCGAGTAGAATTAATTCCCATCAAGATAGTTAGAAGTTACGTAGTTGGTTTTATTTTTTCTTGTTAAATCCGAAAATTAAACCAAACAAACCAGCCAGGACCACCATAATCCCTGTGCCCTGTAAGAACACTTGCATTGATGAAATCGGAAGAATGGACACTCCCTCAACAAGAACAACCCCTGCCGAGTCAGCTGGTTTGCCAATGGCACTTCCAATCAGGATGAGGACAATCCCGCTGACCAGCAGGATCAACGCCAATGAACGATCTTGAGGCGCAGTGGTTGGTGGAATTACAAAATATAAAACAACGGCTGAAATCAATCCAGCCAGAATAGCTCCAATCGCCAGAGCAGGCCAAAGGTTCAAGTTATTAACCGCACCCGTAATAAATAATGGCACCAGTAAAGAACTTCCAACAGTTAAGGCTTGTTTCCCTTCAATTCTCAAACCACCAATCTTAATCCGTCCAAATAAAAGCAGCCAGAGACCAACGGCTGCCATTGGAAATGCAAGACCAGTAAAATCACCATCCTTGAAGGTCCAGATAATGGGTAAACCCACAAACAGGAATGCCAGCAGCAGGTATAAAAAACTTAACAATATATTAAACGATTTTTTCTTTGCCATGGAACAAAACTCCTCTGGGCTGGACAGCTCTGGAACTATCCAGGTATTGTTATCTCAACGATCGCAGAAAAAGAGTCAGGACCTTCCTTCTCAGCTTGATGGGCGATTTCAACGGCTCGTCGCATTCACCTGATGTCAGTTATTGGGTTTCTCTTTTCTCACATTGATTATAGGCCAAAATACATCCCTCTGGTGAGTGCATCTGCCAGCTACCCGAGCATAAAATCATATCCATTGAGGACCTGAACCCAAATGATCACAAAAGTCAGGCCCAGAAGAATATGCAGGGAGATTAGGGCTCCCCACCTGGATCGCTTTGCCCTCAAGCTAATAATCAAAAGAACCAGCAGTGCCGGATAAGTGAAAAATAATAGTAAAGTTCCAACATCAGGAGCCGTTCCTCCCAGGAGAATATTAGCTGCCCCACCCAGGAGCCCAATCGGCCAGCCAACCAAGCCGATTCCCTGCCAGAGCAGGACCTCCAAAAGTTCCCGGGGAGTATAAAAACCAAAGGGTGGGATTATTAAAGGCAAGATCGTGGAGGAAAATAAAAGATTGGAAAAAAGGGAAATCCAGACCGTCCTGGGCTGTATTTTTTTCATTGGGTTAGTCCTTTCTCCTATTGGTTAATTAGTCGTTAAAGGAAAAGTAACTCGAATCATCGGTTTCTTTTTGATAGGATTAGGATAAACCCGATTAAATCTAGATTTCTCTCAAGCCCCTGTCAAAATCTCTCAATCTGTTACCCTAAACTGAATTTTTCAGGGGCCTCAGGAAACAGAGGGCGATAAGAATGTAAGACAGCATTGACAATTAGTTTGAAATACCTTACAATATGTAAGAAATTTCATACTTCAGGAGCAAAAATGATAACACAAACACATATTAGAGCGCGTTATGGATTAGGAATCTGGGGGCTGGTTGGGTTGGCTTTCGGATTGGTTTTCTTTCTGGGCGGAGGTGCTGCTACTTACGCGGATGACTCGATCCGGATGGGGATCGCCGCGGCCATCCTCGCTGCTGGATTTGTGGGTTACTTCAGCATGATCTACCTGACCCGAGAAAAATCAATCGGCAAAGCCCTGATCAGAGACGAGCGAGATTTGGAGATTGCCCGCCAGGCAAATGAGACTGCCCTGGTTGCGGTGCTGGTTTTCAATTTTTCCCTTTGCATCGCCTTATTCCTCAGTTATGAAACCCGGGGCAGCTTGCCCGTTGGATGGATGTGGTTCCTGGCCTATGCTACCCCCTGTTTCGGGCTGCTCGCCCAATCCATTGCCACACTGGCTTTGCACAGAGAAATGAGCGGCAATGACTAAAGACAAGATTAATAACCAGATCCGCAGGCTGCGTTTCGAGCAGGGTGAAATGACCCAGCAGGAATTATCCGACCTGTGCGGCTGCACCCGGCAGACGATTATCGCCCTTGAGCAGGAAAAATATATACCATCCTTGACCCTGGCAATCAAAGTTGCCAGGGTGTTTGGCAAAACGGTGGATGATGTCTTTCAACTGCTTGATGATGGGGTTGAGGAATAAGAACATCCTCCTCAGGTCGCTGGTTTTGTATTCCCAGAAGGAGCTGTTCACCCCGCCGCGGGTATTCTGCGGCGGGGGATCAGGTTGAGCCGGGGTAATTATTTGATCAGGTACTACCTAAATCAAACAAACCTTCCACACTCAAATATCGTTCGCCGGTGTCGGCGAAAATACATACGATTACTTTACCCTGGTTTTCCGGTTGATTCGCCAGCACACTGGCAGCCTGGGCAGCTGCCCCCGAGGTGATGCCCACCAGCAAGCCCTCCTCTTTCGCGATCCGCCTGCAGGTGGCAAATGCATCCCTCTCGCTGACCAGAAAGTACTCATCGATGATTTCCCTGTCCAGGGTTTCCGGAACAAATCCGGGGGCGGTGCCCATCATCCGGTGGGGTTTAAAGATGCCCTGGGAGATATACGGTGAACTCTCGGGTTCTACCGCGACCAGCTTCAGCCCTGGATTTTGTTCCTTCAGGTAGCGGCCGCTGCCGCATAGTGTCCCCCCCGTGCCCAGACCCGCAACCAGGAAATCAATCTTGCCGCTTGTATCCTCCCACAGCTCCGGGCCGGTGGTCCGGTAGTGGGCTTCGGGGTTGGAATGGTTAACATGCTGCCCAACATAAAAATAGTCCGGATTGTCCTTAAGGATTTCTTTCAGTTTTTCCCGGGCGCCCGCCGTGCCCTTTGAGGCCGGGGTCAAAATCAGCTCAGCTCCAAAAGCCTTTAATACCCGGCGCCTTTCCAGGGATTGGGTTTCAGACATCACCAGAATCGCCCGGTAGCCCCGGATGGCGGAAATCCAGGCAACAGCCATCCCGGTATTGCCGCTGGTGACTTCTATCAGGGTATCCCCCGGTTTGATCCTGCCGCTCTCTTCCGCGTCAAGGATGATCTGCAGGACAGGCCGGTCTTTGAGGCTGATCGGGTTTATAAATTCACATTTGGCATACAGGTTGCCTTCCGGCCAATAGCGCCCCAACTGCAGCAAGGGGGTATTTCCAATCAAATCAAGGACTGACCGGACGTATTTCAAGATTTTCTCCTCCAGGTTGAGATCTGCCTGGGTTCTTTGGGGTGGATTTGCTCCTCCCCAGACGATTTAATTCTCTGGGATGGCAATCTTATCAATCGCTCCTGATTCTGCCACATACAGCCATTTACCATCCTGGCTGACCACCATACCCCAGGGGTCGCCAAATACGTTGTAAGCGAATTCTCGTGGTTTTCCGTCCGGGTCAATCCGATAGACAATGTAGGGGCCGTGGGGTACATAAAATATATCGCCGCTAACCGGAGAAGCCGCCATGCAGATTGGGCCCCCTCCCCCCAAATTCCCAAGATTGGCGATCAGATAGCCCTGCCCTTCAAAATCCAGGAAAAACAGATTTCGCTCCCGTTCTGTTATCACGTACAACCCCTGATCCAGGGCGGGGGTGATGTGGACTTCCCCATCGCCTAAAGGTATTCCATCGATCTCCGAAGCCAGTGTAGTAAAGGTATCGATATCGGTCAAGCCAACGATGTATTTCGGTTGACCATAATTCCCCACAACAGCATAAAGCACGCCATCCCCACCAAACACCATCCTGCGCGTGAGGAGGTTTGCATATTCGGTCAGGCTTCCATCCTCTTCCAAGCGCATGATTTTCCCGTATGGCATGCCAAGATAAAGGACAGAATTTTCGTCCAGGGCGACTGCCCCTCTTCCCGCTGTCTGCTGTTGAAGCAGGACCTGGACATCATTTTCATTCTTTATTTTCAGCACTTCCCAATTGTTCTCGTTTACTGCATATACAGCTCCCGTGGAGTCCACTTTAAGATCGGAGGCTTCAAAACCTGGGTAAATTACCTGCAGTGTAAATTCAGGATCGGGGGTATCCGGGGTTACTGGAACCAGCCGCTGCAATTTTGAGTTATAGCTGGCAACCCATAAAGCCCCTTCGTCATCAAAAGCTATACCCGCCGCCGTATGCCAGTTGATTTGACCTCCCGGGTAGGTTTGCCCATCCACCTGGAAAGGTTTTTCTGTCCCGTCCGGTGAAATTTGATGCATATGCCAGATACCACGGGTCCAGATATCTCCCTCCGGGTCTACAGCCAGGTAACAGGGGTCAAAGGAGCACACTCCTGGCGCGAAGACCTCGGATTCTCCTGTATCAAGGTTTACTTTGAGCAGATCCGCCTTTCCCATCTGGGTCAGGTACAGGGTCCCATCCAATCCAAAAACCAGGTTTTCTGCCATCGGGAGCCCTTCAGCGATGGTCTCTACCTTACCCGCAGGATTCCATTTAAATAGCCTTCCCCCTCCTCTATCGGTGTAATACAGCTCGTCAGCGGGTGAAAAGGCAAGACTGCCGATGGGGCTGCCAAAGACTCCTGTTAAGGCTTGGACTTCACCCTGGGTATCCAATCGGAAAATAGATCCATGATTATTGAGATATAGATTCCCTTCTGAATCAAAATCAATCCCTCTTGGACCGTCATTCTGCAACGGCTTTATGGTCTTCCATAAAGCCAGATCGTCCATCTCTCCCTGTTTGTTTACCCGTACCACATGCCGCCCCGTCCAATCCGCCACGTAAAGATAACCATCCGGTCCCCAGGTCATGCCCACGGGAATTTGCAGAAATGACCGGTGAGCATATTCAGCGAGGTTAATCCGATCGGCATCCCAAACGTGCCCTGGGCGCTCCGATAACGCTTCCGGGGTTGGTTGGGCTGGAAGCGGGGTCTCTGCTGCCGGGGTATCAGTAACTCCAGGCAGAGCCGTTGCTGTGACCTCAACCTCCGCGGTGGATGGGCTGCAGGCAAATAAAAAGACAACTAAAACGAAAATGACCAAGGCATATTTGGCTTTCATTACAGGTATCTCCTTTATAAGCAAATCAATCAGATCAGGCAGGTGTGATAAATAGAAAAAGATTTGGGTATTTCCAACATTAATAAATTGTAACAAAAAAAACATCGGCATAACAAAACGTGTTTATATTCTGGATAAATTATCAAGGCCTGGAAGTTTTCTAATTTTTTACTGATCAAGATCCACGAGAGCCTGTTAAATCAGCTTCCTGAGGATAAAAATCCCGGCATCAGACAGCGGTAACAGAGGGGCGATGAAGTTGAAGTGGAGCTGGAGATAACCGGTTTCAACCCGAGAACTGCCAGCACAGCTGCTGGCAGCATATGCCGGCCTGTTATTTCCCCTCCAGTCAAAAAGTCGGGAGCCATTCCCAAGATGTTACGACCGCTGGCGATGCTGACGGTAACCTCACAAGCAGTTATTCATACCCAGGAAGGTTTGTTATGCGCCATGCCAACGGTAGGAGGGCAAGGCCTGCAACCGGCCGCAGGCCTAAGGCGGCGAGAGAACCCTGATCTCCTGCTCCATCAATATATCGGGGTCTTGCCAGCTTTTTTGATCCATCAGTTCAATAAACGCACGCCGCAGTAGGAGGGTAACGGTGACCTTAACCTCGCCCTGATCTGGTGCAGCGAAGGTATAGCTGCTTTGATCGGGAACAAAGGGCACCAATCGGTTATCGCTCACAACGCGCACAGGGTTCCAATAGGCCCCCGAAGGGGATATGCCGGTCCAGATCTCCTCCAGGATCTGCGCGTAACCCTTTCCAGGCAACCCTCCATAATATCCTCCCTCTGGATCGCCGATTCCTCCCCAATCCGGAATTGTTGGTCCCTCGAGCAGCGGCAAAGAGATCCCATTCTCGTTACTGGCGCTTACCAGCAGGATCAAATGACGCATGGGAAAATCGGTAGGCACCTTGTGTCCGGTATTGTCATTCACAAGCTCAACCCGGATGATGACCTTGCTGGTTTCCTGGTGGGCATCCACCGTCATCGTAACCGCATCCTGGAGAAACGCTTCGTCACTCGCTCCCGGCATGGTATGGCTGAAGATCCGTTCCTGATCGCGGGTCAGGCCGCCCTTTTCAGGATAGACGAAGTAGTCGTAGTCGACAGCCGGCATATGGCAATCCTGGCAGGTCTGCCCGGATTCCGGATCGCTGTAAGGGGAATCCAGCCACTCGCCGTAGGAGTTGTAGATCACCTGGTCCCAGAAGACACCAAAGTGGCATGCGGCACAGAAAGCGCTTTGCTCCTCGAGCGGCAGATAGCTCACCCGGCGGGTGACATCATCGAAGTTACCAAAGAAGAGTTGATCCTCCCCTTCTGGCCGGAAGAGGCGCATCGAGAGCACACCGGGATAGTTCGCATAAGGCAGTCCGGAATCCGGATTGATCGTTACCTCGCCTATCTTGTGGCAAAACTCACAGAAGACCCCCTCCAGCTCGATCCCGCTGGCTTGATTGGGATCCGCAGCGTAAGCCAACCCAGGCAAAGCCGCTTGAGCCGGCAGGTGGCAGGTGGCACAGTTCCCGGCGGTGTGTGGGAAATCCAGCTTATAGCCCGGTCCATAGTAGGGAAGGGATGGGTTGGGAGGGAGCGGAAAGGAACCATAATCCCGGCTGGAGACAATACGCGTCAGCGGGCTTTGATTTCCAAGCAGGTCGGTTCCGTTGTACATGGAAAGGAAGCGCTCATTGAGGGCGGATCGGGAGTGCGCGTCCTGCCGCCATTCCTCGTAGCAGGGCATGCAGTGGGAGCAGCTCAACGATCCCTCCGAGCCCTCGATCGAGAACCAGTCGTAAGCTGGATTATCGTAGGTGTAGTAGCGGGTCAGCGTGATCGCCACCGGTTCTTCCTGGGCAAGGGCATCCTCGATCCAGCCCACAAAATATCCCTCCGCCCAGGCGGTCAAGGTAACCGGCTCGTCAGAGGGAAGCCCGCCCAGTATGAAGGATCCATCGGAAGCCGTTGTGGTCTTATTTTCGGTCGCTTTTTGCCGCACAACTGCCCCAGCAATCGGTCCATTCTGGTTGACAACAAAACCCTGGACAATTTCCGGGGGAAGCATGGAGGCAAGATCGGTTGTTGGTGTCACGGCACTCGCGGTTGGAGATGCGAGAGCGAGAGTCCCGGTTGGTGCTTCCGACGGAACAGGCATGGTGGAAGTTGGGCTTAAATCGGGGGAGATACATCCTCCCACACCAAGGGCGACAATCAGAGTCAAGGTAAAAAGAGGGCGGTCGATCACTTTTCCTTCCTCCCCCCGGAGAAATATGAAGCCCGGATTACAACAGCGCCTAAAAGCACTAACGGCAGCGCTCCGCTGAGACACGGCAGGCTGAATCCAGGCTGATCTTCCCCACCCTCTTCCTGGGGCTCTTCCGGAGGCTCCAGCTCGCTATCGCTGGGTTTTTCCTCCTCCAGGTCCTGGTCGGTTATTTCCGGGGGAGTTCCCTCCAGATCGCCAAAGAGCATCACTCCAGTAGAGACCGGCGGTTCCCCGTTTAAATCCAGCCGGAACAACCCCCCACCGCTGGTTGCAGCGTAGAGATGCAGCCCATTCGCGGAGATCGAGAGGCTGGTCATCATGCGCGTCGTTAATCCTTGATAGAGCTTCAGCCAGGTTAAACCACCATCCTCCGAGCGATACACCCCGCTGGAAATATCGCTGGTATAGACGATTTCCGGATTGGTCGGATCAAAGATAATATCGCGGTGATTCCCGTTGGGCTCCAGGCCTGCGGTAACCTGCCGCCAGGTAACACCCCCGTCTTCCGTGAGGTACAAACCACGGGATTGGACACCTGCCAAAATACGCTGCGGATCAGCCGGGCTTAAACCTACAGTTCGAACCGGCTCACCCCCGGATAAGGACGGGATTGGCGTCCAGCTTGTCCCGCCATCGATGGTTTTAAAAAGCCCACCCTGGGTGGCGGCGTAGACGATATTGGCATCCGTCGAATCGATCGAGAGATCCGTCACGGGCAGATCCTGGAATTCTTTTCCGGTGATGTTTACCCAATTGGAGCCGCCGTCCTGTGATACAATCACACCCCGGCCGCTCTCATATATATCGGAATGGATCATTGTATTATGATTGGCGGATCCAGCGTAGACAATACTCGGGTTGGAGGGGGCAAATTCGATCACGCTGGTTTCAGGTCCATAACCCTCGGGCGCTCCATGCCTCTTCCAGACAGGCTCACCGCCTTCCCACTCCAGGAAGCCTTCCCCTCCCCCAGCAAGAATATGATTTTCCATTGAGGGGTCGAAGGCGACGCCTCCCCATTCCCCTCCCGCCAGAGCGGCCTGCTCTCCAGGGTTGTGCAGTCCTTTCCAGGTCGTTCCCCCGTCCTCCGAGTACCAGGCACCGCTGCGCCCCCCCGCGAAAATCCGGGCAGGGTTGAAGGGGTCAACGGCAACGCCGATAACCTGGGCGCCGGAGTACCCGCTGCTGGCGTTGATCCAGGTGCGCCCGCCATCCTCGCTCAGGAAATTTCCTCCGCTGTAATTGTTGGCGAAAACCCGATCCGGGTTGCGCGGGTCGCACTGCATGTCGATCGGCCAGCCAGCCCTGACGCCGGTAGGTCCCCACCCGGTAGGGCCGCCGGACATCATGGTCCAGGTATCGCCCCCATCTTGGCTGCGGTAGACAGCAACGTCGCTGCCAGCGTAAACGATATCCGTATCCGAAAGGCAGATCTCAACCGCGCTGAAGGCCTGAATAAGGATATCCGCTTCTGGCTCGAGCACTTGCGTCCAGCTCTCACCACCATCGGTAGTGCGGTAAATCCCCATCGGGCAGTGTCCCTGGTCCTGATAGTACATAAAGGAAGGGTCAGCAGCCAGGTGCCCTGTCGCTGCCAGCAGGATGTCCGGATTATCCGGGTGCATATAGAGGCTGCCGACATACAGGAAATCCAGGCCGTTTTCCTTGCCCAGGATTTTCCAGGTGCTGCCGCCATCGGTTGACTTCAGGATCCCCAATCCCCCAAAGGGGTCCGGATTTTGGTGAGGATCGCTTTCTCCCACAGCGCCGCGGTCAAAAATCCCCGTTGAGACGTAGAGCAGATCAGGATCACGCGGGTCAATCCACATATAGCGGGTCAGGCTGGAAGGGATACCCCCGTCCCAGATCAGCTCCCAATTCTCACCGCCATCGACAGTCTTGTAGACCACGCCTCCCACGTTCAACCCCCAAACATTATTGCCCGGCCGCTGGGTCTCTCCCATGGCATAGACAACATCTGAGGAGCGGGGATCGACGGTGAAACCGCGGAAGCTGAGTATAATTTCGAATTCATGAATGATTCCACGATCTTTGGCCTGCCAGGTTTCACCCCCATCAACTGATTTGTAAATTTGCCCACTTTTGTCCGTCCCTGCCCAGAGAATGCTGGCGTCATGGGGATCAACGGTAAGGGAGAAGATCGGAATGGAATCTCCTGTGGAACCGCTCACGGTGCCAATCCCTGTGTTGCTCTGCTCCCAGGTAAGGCCGTTGTCCCTGCTGATGTGCACGCCGGCGTTGGCATCCGTGACATACCAGATATTGGGATCGTCGAAACTGTAGCGGATGTCATAACCCAGCCCTCCGGGAGGACCCCCTAACCGGATCCAGGAGAGCTCCTGGATAGGCAGGGGCTCAACAACGATTGGTTCACCCGAATCATCCGGCAGGGCTTCAGCCTCAGGTTGGTCAGCGTGCCCAAAAACCAGCAGGTCGTCAAATTCACCCAGGCTGTTTCCCTCGACATGAAACAGAATCCCTCCCGGGGGAAGCGGGTCAGGGTCTATGATCTCGGGCGACTCCCAGTCATTCACAGAGACCGCCTGGTAGCCCCCGGTCGAGACCACCATAACCTCGATCCATTCCCCAGGGGGGAATTCCCTCTCTTCCAACGCCAATTCCGTTTCCAGGCCGCCTGCCACCCGGACCAGTGCGATCCTTCCCGGGCTGAAGCGCAGCAGGTAGCGGCTGGCGTCCGTCTCCCGGTAATGGAATTCCACGGTCCCCTCCCCCTCAAAGCGCAGCCGGAAATGAATCTCAACATTATTGGCCGGTAGCAGGTGATGGGCGATGCCGCCGCTCTCGATACGCAGCACGCCGTCCACAACTTGGGCGTTCTCGGAATGCTCCCATCCGGGAAGATCGGGATTATCAAAACGCTCCTGGAGGACGATCTCCTGAGCCGCTGCCGGAAGCGTTACCGGCAGGCAGAGAATAATCATAATCAAAGCGGACCGGAGCCAGGGGGTAAATTGGTTCTTCATGATTTTTTCTCCTTGCTGCAGACCTGGCTGTCACGAAACCGGGGCGTTTTCATAACGACCCGCGGCGGCGCGAAAGCCAAGGCAAAACTATGTACTCATCTTCCGGCAGCCGTGGAGGCGGCGGTGGAGAGGAGGCTGGGATGCCAGCGGCGGATGCCCTTAATCCGCTGTGCCAATGTGATTCTCGCGCTGTAAAATTTCCAATAATTCATCCAAATGGTCCACCCGGAAATCCGGTTTAATTTGCGTATCCAGCTGCCCCAACAAGCAGGTCCTTAAGCCGGCGGCCTGGCCTGCGCCAAGATCGAGGTCCCGGTCCCCGACTGCCAGGCCTTCGGCAGGCGCAATCAAGTTCCGGGACATGACGGCCAGCATACCGGCGGGATCGGGTTTTTTGGGATATCCATCATCACCGGCGATGCAGTCATCAATCAGCGGATTCAAACCATGAAGGTTCAAAAGGTCCATAGTGGAGCAGCGCGGCCGATGGGTAACGATCACATTCTTGCCCCTCAGGGATCGGATATAGGCACAGGCGGCCCGGGCACCGGGGTTCAGGGGCTGCTGATGGTAGGGGATCCGGGCGTGATGGCTGCTGAACCCGCGCTCCATTTCCGCTACCGGTATTTGATAGGCTTCTGCCAGGGAAGTTATACAATGGGTCATGCTGACCAGGAGCAGTCCCAGGATTACCTCAGGCTCGGGGGTATGACCCCGATCCGCCAGCGCGGCAAGCAGGGCTTCAGTTAAGGCAGGATAGGTATCGAATAATGTGCCGTCCAGATCCCAAATCAGGTGTTTGATCATGGCCTTATTGTAATTGATTTTTACCTGACTATCCCCCCTGCCCCCAGGATTGTATTTTGTACCCGCCGAACAGCTGCTGTCCCTCACCCGGTCTATCTCTCGTTTAGCCTCCTGGTCAGAGAGCCGGGGTTAGGCGGCTATTTTGAAAACCTCGACAATTAAAAGCATAGGTCTTGACATTGTATAGTAATTGTTTATAATTCAAGTAAGTTTGTATTACAAAGCGGTTTGTAACACAAGGAAAGGAGCACCTCATGAAATCTATTACCCAAACCAGGTTTTTATCAAAAAACTATTCAACTTTGCACGGTCTGAAAGGTGTGCCTATTGGGCTGTGCCTGTTGCTGATAAGTTATTGGGCAAATATTTCGCATTATCCTATAAACAATATTTCTTTGCCGATAATCATTGCGCTTGGTTCTTTGTTGTTATTAATAACAATTGCCCAATATTACAAGCGTACTTTTGGCGAAGTAAAACCAACTTTTGCCAGCCGCCGTACTCAATGGATAGCGCAATTTATTTTGGCTACACTCGCACTCGCTGCTTTTTGGACAGATGTTACTTTTAATTTACCAGTCAATTTCGTTGGGTTGCTATTTGCTTCAAGTTTTTTATTTGACAAGCCCAGGGTAACATGGCCATTAAATAAATTTTCTACTATAAAACTCATCTTGTCAATTTGCATAATATTGGCGAGCATTTCAGCTTTGTACCTAGGAGTACATTGGTGGAATACTATTGGCGTGAGAGCGCCCATTATCGGCGTAACAATGCTTGTCGGTATACTCATAGTTATACAAGGTACGATATGGCATTTTTTCTTTGTTACATCTTTACCCACCACAGAGGCTAAAGATGAGTAATATATTTGAAGAAATTGCAGGATTGGATAAATTAATCCATGGACCTGCCAGACTGGCCATTATGACAATATTGTCTACCAGTCATAGTGCTGATTTCCTTGCACTACAACGCTTAACTGGTTTGACTAGTGGAAACCTTTCAGTTCATTTATCGAAACTTGCAGAAGGAGAGCTGATCATATATGAAAAACAGTTTGTTGACAATAAACCAAAAACACAAATTAAAATTACTAAAAAGGGTCAACAAGTATTAGAAAAGCATTGGCTGCAGCTTGAAAACTTTCGAGCCAATTTACAGAAATTGAAACCTGAGTAAAAAAAATAGCCTGCTATTTTGATTTGTCCTGTCTTTATCGGTGTTTTTTTATTATCAGACAAACGCCTAACAGATGAGCTCATTCGCTGCCTGATTGTATTTCCCGGTCTTCCGCCTTCGGTCCCCGGTCCGCCCCTGGATATCAGGTGGAGCGGGTGGTATCCGAGAATCACATTACTAAAGATAAAATAAATCCTCCAGGAATCCATAATAAGCAATAAATTACTTGCGTTTTATGTTCTTCGAGGGATTTATTAAGGAACCAGAGAGGTATGAAAGTCAAAAAACCCCAGATGCTTAGGAGCAGGAGGGAAACTGGAACGATCCAAACCGGATCATACAAGAGGGAATTTTTCCACAGAAGTTCAAAAATATACATAACAATGATCATGATAATGAAAACCTGATTTTCAGCCATATTTATTCTAAAAAAGAGATAGGCAAAGAAAAAGACAATAAAAAAGTATTGAATGAGTATGTACGGCATGAGAGACAGCCAGTCATTCAGTTTAGCATGCCAGACCGTAACGTATTCTACAATTAACCACAGAAAAAATGAGAGCGCAATATAGAGGGCGCCTTGTGATATTTTGGAAATATCTTGTTTATTCATATCGCGGATACGCTTAATGATCCTGAGTCCTTCGACTACCAAATTGCCTTCGCTCTGTGTTCGCTCAGGAGAGCCCTTGCGAAGGGCTCCAGGCACCGTGTCTGTCCATCCCGGTCCTCCGTCTCCTGTCCTGAGCGGAGTGCAGCGTAGTCGAAGTGTCAGGTGGAGGGGGGGTTAGGCAGACTAACGGCTTATTAGACAACCCTCTTCTCACTATTACTGGCGCGCCGGGCACAAGTAGGAATGAACATTGGTACGCACCGCTTATACTCTATGTAACTCTCACCAAATCTACGCTCGAGCTCAGGTTCCTCAACCAGCTTCAATTCGAGTATGTTAAATATCACAAACACTGGAGTCCAAACGAACACCATAGACACAGAATGGAGCAAGAAACCAATCCCGAACAAAAAGGCGAAGACCCCAATCAACATCGGGTTTCGGGACCAAGTATATGGACCCCCAGTAACAAGTTCGCGTGGAGGGTTAAACGGTACGGGTGTTCCCCTTGCTTTCAAAAACCAAACGACGCACCAAGCCCAAATCATTAACCCTAACAATAGGAGGACCCCTCCGATTATTGTCCCTACTGGTCCGGAGAGCAACTCTGTAAAACGGAGTGCTCTATCCATTCGCAGGCTGCCGAAGACCACTAATAGTAGCAACCCGAAAAACACGACGAGCCCAACTGGCGTCAGGATTAATCGAAGACGCTTAGAACCTGTTGCTAACTTGTAGAACAATTCGTCCAGTCTCATCTTTTTACTCCATTGTCCTTTACTCGCCTAACGGTAGAGCTCACCCGTCCTGAGCGGACCCCGAGCGCAGTCGAGGGGGGGGAGACGAAGGGTCGGGTGGAGCGTGGGTTAGGTATCGGTTTTTTGGATCTTATCTCTAAGAGCTTCAACAAAAAGATTCAGTACATCTCCGTCAACTTCCCTTTTTGGAATAACCAGAGTGAATATACCATCAATCTCAACGAAGACATTATCGGGAGTCTCGGCGATGTCGTGCACAATGGTCCAGGGAACTTCAGAATATAATTCTCCGACCCTCTGCTGCAGGCACTTCTCACTTATTGACACTGTACGGATACCAATGGAGGATGAGCTCATTTTCGAACGAACAAATTGCGGAAGCCTGCGTCGTGTAAGCCAAGTATAGAAAATTGGCACAAAGAAAAATGAAATTAGGGCAGACAATCCAAACATGATTGGCAAGACCAGATCATCCGTTAAGAGAAGAGCGCCCAAACCGAGGAGTCCAAAACCCACTGGGTAGAGGATCCGCCTTGAGTATGCTTGCTTTCGCAACCTTCCAGACTTCTCGAGTTGGAACTCAGCCAGTTTTATGAGATCATCTTCAACAAGAGAATAAATGATTTGCATGTTCAGTTCCTAACGTATACCTAACGCCCGCCTCAGCGGCTGGGCGGACAAGCTGGGACTTTGTCTCCTTCCCAACCATCATAACATCCACTGACCATCTAATTTTGGCGCACCGTGTAGCCCAGTCCGCAGCAGGGGTTGTTAGGCGACAATAAATGCAAGGCTCCGGTTGCCAGGATATTATTGCACCCTCATCGGCTTGATGTGCGGCTCGATAATTCATGATTCGGAAGCCGATCTAGAAGCAGCCAGCAGGCAATGCTTGTGGCAATGGCGGGAACAACCGCAATACCCAATAAAACAGGAAAAGGTTCAGATGTTACAAGATTCAACAATCCAACCATCCCCCAGCCGAGGCCAAAGACGAGAACCCACCACCACGCGTGCAGTACCCGTTTACGCAACATCCACCATTGCGGTAATGCTATCGTCGTGCCGAGAACCAACATTCCGAGCACGATCCAGACCGTACTATTGCCAGGTACAAACAGCCTGGTGATGATAAAACCAATGACAAAAGGCATCAACCAACCCAGAAATGTCGCGGCAATCCACCCTGCCATGCGCGGTAAATAGCGACCCAGCAGTATAAATTGGATGGTTCCTGTCAATAAACCGATGATCGGGAATAATACATACATGAAAAGAAAATCCTCGGTGATTCGCGATTGCCCACCAACCTGAATCGTATCCCCAAACACGTTTACAACCAGAGAAATAAGTGTCCAGGCGACGTACCATGCCATGACCACAGTGATTGCGTTCAGAAAAATCCATTCCAGATAGAAAAACCGTCCCGGCTTT
>JBARSF010000017.1:0-210722 GCA_049644605.1 Anaerolineales bacterium
TCCAATTTCGGCATCATCACATCCAGCAGAACGAGATCAACATCCTGTTCAGATACGATTTCAACAGCTTTTTCCCCATCAAGGGCATCCAGCACGTCAAAACCATCCACAACCAGGTTGGCAGCAATCAATTGAATATATCTTGGTTCGTCATCTACAATTAATATGGTTCCCTTTTCCATGTCTATCAATCTCCTCTATATATCATACAACCTCTTCGTTCTCCAGAAGAGGCAAGGTGATATGAAATGTTGTCCCTTTTCCTTTGCCCGATTTTGCGGTGATCTTCCCGCTATGAGCGACAACAATCTGGCGACAAATATATAAACCCAACCCACTGCCCCTTACTGACATTCTCGTTTCCGGAACCCTGTAGAATCGCTGGAAGATTTTTTCTAAATGCTCTTCTTCAATGCCAGGACCGTTATCACTTACGTAGATATTGGCGTCTTCTTCATCTTCCACCAATCTCACAACAACTTTTGAACCCGGGGCATATTTGGAAGCGTTATTAATCAAATTATCAAAAACCTGCCCCAATCGCATTGGATCAGCTTCCACCATTACTCCCTGGCTTTCAATTTCCAACTCGATGGTTGCATCTATATCCCTCAGTTGAGATCGTTGAATCATATCCCGCAAAACAACATCCAGCCGGACGGTTTGCAAATTCATTTGCAAAGTTCCGGATTGGAGTCGGGAGGAATCAAGTAAATTATCAATCAATTCCTGTAATCGATCTGCCTCATCGTCGATAATTCCCAGGAATTCTCTGAAGGTAGGCACACTCCAATCCGTGTCCTCTCGCAGCAGGGTAGTTGTATATCCTTTAATAAAACCCAATGGAGTTCTGAGATCGTGAGATACAGTGGCAACAAAGTTTTCCTGCATTTTCCACATTCTCTGGGTGCCTTCAATTTTATCTATCGTGCTGACCAGGACATCTCTCTCCAGTAATTGGGCGATATGATCTGCCACAAACAGGAAAGTGTCCCGGTCCCGATCATTATATTCAGGACCACCAAACCGGATTAGAATGAAGACACCTACACAATCTTTCCCATGACGTAATGGGCACCCGATATAAAAAGGGATTTTTAATCGATCATCTTCAGGACCCTTAATTACATCCTGATGGACAATCATCTGGTCCTTTTTTAGAATATCTTCGATAAAATTTTCCCCCCAGGCAACATCAGCTTCCTTTGATCGTCCTCTGCCAACCGATTTGGCATAAGTTGGGCGCAAATCCCCATTATCCCGCTGGTAAATCACAAAATTATCAAATATCAACAGTTTTCTTGTGAGGTCAATCAGGGTTGGCATCACATCAGACACACCTTCTGCCTGCAAAACCAGCCTGCTAAGCTCAAATAGAGTAGCTGTAAATGCTTTCCCTGATACTGTACGATCTCCCATAATGTATGGAAAAACCTGCTTTTCTAATGTTTGTTGATTTTTCAAGTATTGCAGTAGCTCTATTTTGATTCTTGCGTGTATTATAACGCTATTGGTAGTTTTTCAGAAATATTTTGGAATAAAACTGATCTAATGGTTGATCCGGTGTTAAAAATTATCAAAGAATCATTGGAAACCTCTTTTGTTAGCTGGCTGTAAAGTCACTTCTGTTTACTTCTTTATGAATCTATGTTGTAATACAACCACTTATGAACAGTCATTACCAAACAGTTAGTCCAACGATTTTGGTGATTGATAATGATCCCTCAACAGCAGCTGTATTTAAAAAGTTGCTGATGTCAAAGGATTATCAAGTACTGACAACAAATTCCAGCAAAGAGAGCCTGGATATTGTACAGCGTGTCATGCTTGACCTGATCATTCTTGATTTACTTATGCCAGAAATGGATGGTTGGCAGTTATGTTCAACGATCAGAGAAATGACCAGGACACCAATTCTAATTATATCAGCAATTGAATCTTCTGAAATCATCACCAAAACGCTAAACCTCGGCGCAGATGATTATCTTGTAAAACCTGTCTCGTCCTACACCTTGCTGGCCCATGTGAAGAATCTTGTCCGGCGGCATAAAACCGAGGAACTCGCTCTCCCCCAAAATGAATAGGAATATTTTCCTGTAGAACAATTCCCCTAAGCTGATCCCTGAAGGGAGATTTATCCTGTCCCAGCCTAGAAATCTTTTGGTATAATGAACCCAAATTAATTGATCTAACGCAGGGGAGAGTCCCGTGAAAGGGCACCGAAGGGGCAAGTCTGCTGTTGAGAAGGGAAAATACAGCAGATCAAACTCTCAGGTAAACGGACCTTGCACTTCTAAACCTCTGGAGAGTCCCAGGACACCGAAGGAGCAAAATCTCTCAGGTCCCAAGACAGAGGCACACGCGAATCCCTTTGCGTGTGTTTTTTTAATATTGGTCGAGTATAAAGATCATAAATTGTTATAAAAAGGAGTAAATTATGAAAGCACCAGCCGAGTTGAAATACACAAAAAATGATGAGTGGGTCCGTGTCGTAGGGGATGTGGCCGTCATGGGGATCACAGACTATGCTCAAGACCAGCTTTCAGATATTGTGTTTGTAGAAATAGTCGCTTTTGAAGGGGATGAATTAGGTCAAGGAGAAACCTGTGCCGTGGTTGAATCTGTAAAGGCCGCAGCTGATGTCTATATGCCGGTCAGCGGAGAGGTCACAGCAATTAATGAAAAATTGATGGATTCCCCTGAACTTATCAACGAGGATCCCTTTGGAGATGCCTGGCTGGTAAAAATTAAAATGACAGACCCCAGTGAACTGGACGGTCTGTTTGATGCCGAAGCCTATATGAACCTGGAACGAGATCATTAATCCAGTTTCCCAGATATCGAAGAAAATCACACATCCCGCCAGACTATGGATGTTGATCGTACTACTACAATAAAAAGGACCCGATATGTATACATCCCATACCCAGGCTGACAGGGAGGCTATGCTTAAAACAATCGGTGTGGACAAACTGGAAGATTTATTCCAATGTCTACCTGATGAAGGAAAATTTCCAACCCTGGCCTTACCTGACGGCGTCACAGAAATGGAAGCCCTGGATGAACTGCAGTACATAGCTTCGGTTAATGAAACTCCCCAGGAATTAATTTCCTTCCTCGGCGCAGGAGCATACAACCACTATATCCCCGCTGCTGTTGATTCAATATTGAGGCGCAGTGAGTTTTATACAGCCTATACGCCCTACCAACCAGAAATTGCACAGGGAACGTTACAGGCAATATTCGAATACCAGAGTTTAATTGCTGCCTTAACAGGAATGGATGTTGCCAACGCATCCCACTATGATGGAGCCACAGCGGTTGCAGAAGCAGCGAATATGGCATATCACAACTTCAGGGGGCGCCGAAGGAAAATAATCCTCTCCCCCACAGTTCATCCGCATTACAGGGAAACCATTCATACCTATATGAAAGGTATGAACCTGGAGATTGTTGGAGAAGATTTATCGCCTGAAGCTAGCCCTGAGGAATTGATACCGCTAATTGATGACCAGACTGCGCTGGTATTGGTTCAATATCCAGATTTTTTCGGCAGGATTTATGATCTGACAAAATTAACAGAAGCTGCCCATGGGGAAAAAGCCCTGGTTTCTGTTCATATCAATCCGATTGCCCTGGGGTTAATCAAACCGCCCAGTGAATATGACGTCGATATTGTTACCGGGGAAGGTCAACCGTTGGGAATCCCCATGTCATTCGGTGGGCCTTACCTTGGCTTATTTGCTACTAAAAAGCAGTATGTGCGTAAAATGGCCGGCCGCCTGGCTGGTGAAACGGTAGATACTCGGGGGCAGCGTGGATACGTGCTTACCCTGAATACCCGGGAGCAGCATATCCGGAGAGAAAACGCTACCTCAAATATTTGTACCAATCAGGGGTTAATTGCCCTGGCATCTACAGTCTATCTCAGTTTACTGGGAAAAAATGGGCTGCAGGAATTAGCAAAATTAAATTATCACAAAGCTCATTATGCAGCTGACCGCATTAGCACAATTCCAGGATTTACAGTCAATCCGGTTCAACCTTTCTTTAATGAATTTGTAGTCCACTGCCCTCTCCCAGCAGCTGAGCTCAACCAAATCCTGCTGACACATGATATTTTAGGAGGGTACGATCTCAACCAGGATTACCCCAAATTGACCCATGAATTGCTTGTTGCTGTCACTGAAATGAGTTCCCGCTCAGAAATAGATTACCTGATCGAAGTTCTGGAGGAGGAAACTCATGACTGAGAAGACAATCTTTGAACTATCCAGACCTGGTCGCAAAGGAATTCGTTTTCCGGCGCCAAATGTCCCTGAAGCCGAATTGCCAAAAGAATTCCTGCGTGAAAATTTACCTCTTCCCGAGGTGCCCGAAAACGAAGTTGTCCGCCACTTTACCAATATTTCTCAACTGAATCACGCTGTTGATATCGGATTCTATCCCCTGGGATCCTGTACGATGAAATACAATCCCAAAATTAATGAAGAAACTAGCCGCTTGCCCGGATTCAGCCAAATCCATCCTCTCCAACCAGTTGAAACTGTTCAGGGGGCGTTGGGATTGATGCACGAAACCCAACAGTGGCTGGCGGAAATCAGCGGCTTTGACGCCGTTTCACTCCAACCAGCTGCTGGTGCCCATGGTGAGTTAACAGGGGTGCTGATTATTCGAGCCTATCACAATTCCCGGGGGGACGCGGACAGAACCAAGATGCTGGTTCCAGATTCCGCCCACGGCACTAATCCAGCTTCATCCGCCATGAGTGGGATGGAAATTGTAGAACTTCCCTCAGATGTAAGGGGCAATATTGATCTGGATGCCTTAAAGGCTGAATGTGACGATCATCTGGCAGGATTGATGATCACAAATCCCAACACGTTGGGTCTCTTTGATGAAAATATCATTAAAGCCTGCCAGCTTGTCCACGAATTTGGCGGCCTGGTATATGGCGACGGCGCCAATATGAATGCCTTGCTGGGGATTTATAAACCAGCTGCTATGGGTATTGATGTGATGCATTTTAACCTGCACAAAACCTTCTCAACACCTCACGGCGGCGGTGGTCCAGGATCTGGTCCAGTCGGTGTCACAAAAGAGTTGGCTGATTTCCTGCCCTCTCCCCTGGTGGTAATGACTTCCGAAGGTGATGAGGACAATCCGGCATTTTATGATCTGGCCGTGCCAGAGCATACCATCGGTCGTGTGAAATCCTTCCATGGCCACTTCGGTATGATTGTCAGGGCATTTACGTATATGCTCACACTCGGGAAAAACGGTCTCCTGGATGTAGCAACCCATGCAGTCTTGAACGCAAATTACATCCAGGCGCGCGTTAAAGATGTCTACCATATCCCCTATGACCGGTTGTGCATGCATGAGTTTGTCGCGGAAGGGAAATGGGAAGATGCCCCGGGCATTCGAGCCCTGGATATTTCCAAGCGCCTGATTGATTTTGGATTCCATCCCCCCACAAACTATTTCCCATTGATAGTCCATGAAGCGCTGATGATCGAACCAACTGAGACCGAAACTAAGGAAACCCTGGATGCTTTTGCTGATGTCCTGCTGCAAATCGCCGATGAGGCAAAAAATGATCCAGAGATTCTACATAATGCCCCAACCAAAGCGCCCTTTGGACGGCTGGATGAAGTTAAAGCAGCCAAAGACCTGATCCTAAAAACTCAACTTCCGGATAATTACGGAAAATAATGATCCTCCCTGGATCAATGATTAGCCTTGACCTATCTTGGGTCAGGGCTTTTTTGACCAGAGTACAGGATTAACGGTTTACACTTTACAAGCTTGAGAGCCCAACTTTGATAAACTTCATTGATGATAAAATAAATTAAAAGGGTTATTCCTTAAAAAATCTGGATAGAACTCATGAGCAGTGAACAGAAATTTAAATTTGTAAAACCACGAGAGGAAGTAGAAATCCATCTTTCCAATGGAGAGGTGATTTCCGGACCCAGAGGCAGCACACTGGAAGATTATTTTTCAATCCTTCAGGACAGCGGCCTGCCCCCCATCGTTGGGGCAACGGTGAACGGAAAATTAACTGAACTTTCTTATCCAGTTACCATGGATGTAGAAGTTCATCCGGTCACGATGGAGGAATCTGACGGCATGCGGTTTTACCGCCGATCATTAACCTTTTTGCTTGAACGCGCTTTTCATGACCTGTACTCCGACGCGATCCTGACCATCGACCACTCGGTAACTTCTGGCGGGTACTTCTGCCAGGTTTACCGAAGATCCCCTCTCGATGCAGAGGAGTTGATTCTGCTGGAAAAACGCATGCGGGAACTAGTAGAAGAAGATATCAGGTTTGAAAGGCTTAAGGTCTCTCTCCAGGAGGGAATAAAATACTTTGAAGAACGGGGATATAAGGACAAAGTTCGTTTGCTCGCTCATAGGAAAAAGGATTACCTGACTTTATACAAGTTGGGAGAACAAATGGATTACCATCATGGCTACATGGTGCCTTCAACAGGATATCTGAAATGGTTTGATTTAGTCATGATGGAAGATGGATTTATCGTTCGATTCCCCCGTCGAAAAAACCCAACGGTACTGCTGCCGATTCCCAAGTATTACACTCTGACGGATGTCTTTCAGCGTTATGGAGGGTGGCTTCACCGCCTCGGAATTGACAGTGTGGGTGCATTAAACGATTCGATAGCTTCTGATCAAATCCGGAAATTGATCCTGGTCTCAGAAGCACTTCATGAGCAGCATATTGGAGAGATAGCCGCTCAAATTGAGGAACGGTCCGACAGTATCAACGTGATTCTGGTTGCCGGTCCATCGTCATCCGGAAAAACAACCTTCTCAAAACGTCTGACAATCCAGCTTCTGGCAAGAGGGATTTCTCCTTTCCCCCTGGAATTGGATAAATACTTTGTAAACCGTGAACGCACACCCAAAGATGAGTACGGGGAATGGAACTTTGAAGCGCTGGAAGCGGTCAATCGGAAAAAGTTATCAAAGGATATTAAGCGATTAATTGATAGGGAAGCCGTCCAGCTTCCGGATTATAATTTTCAAACCGGGGAAAGCAGTAAAGGTGAAACTGTTCAGCTGCGGCCGGGACAAATTATCATCCTGGAAGGCATTCACGGACTAAACCCGGATCTACTGCCCGGATTTCCGCAATCCGGCACCTACCGGATCTACGTATCTGCTCTCACGCAATTAAATCTTGACCGCCACAATCGTGTTTCAACAACGGATACCCGGTTAATTCGCAGGATTGTCCGTGATGCCCGTGAGCGGGGTTACTTGGCCATGGAAACAATAGATCGCTGGGAGTCTGTCCGCCGGGGAGAAAAACAAAATATATTCCCCTTCCAGGATAACGCAGACGCGATGTTCAACTCGGCCCTTGTGTATGAAATGGCAGCCTTAAAACCTCTGGCGGAACCGATTCTCAGACAGGTCCCTCACAGCACCCAAGCCCGGATTGAAGCCAAGCGGCTGCTCGCATTTTTAGAATGGTTCCTCCCCCTGGATATAAACATGATTCCAGATAATTCCATCCTGCGTGAGTTTATCGGGGAATCCAACTTAAAGGACTTTAATTTGTGGGAGCAGTAGGATATCTAGATTAAAATGAAAAAGACATTAGATAACAATATCTAATGTCTTTTTGTTTAATAATTGGATTGGAATTTAATTATTAGCGCGGAAAGCGCCGTATGATCGTCGCTGTATCCGGCAGCGCAACCCGCTCTCCATAACTCAAGTCTGCAAGACTGGTTCCCCTTCTTTTTGATACATCTTGATAGATATAAACCAGGGTACCTTTTTTTGCATAGCGTTTATCTACAAACGCCTGACCAAGGAAGTACCCCTCACTATCCGTGGCGCAGCTGGTCACTTTACCAATCACCCGTCCCTGCTCATCCATTACTGGATCTCCATAATGCGCTTTGCGAACTCGTTTTTCACTGAAACGGAACCGGGCGATAACATTTTCTCGTTCCTGCTCCTGAGCCAGGTAGGCATCTCTGCCAATGAACCAGGGTTTATTTGTTTTTACATAAGATCCAAATCCAGATCCTCCAACACCAATATTCATCTCTCCAGCCATTTCATTTCCGTATAACGGCAGCCCTGCTTCAGTTCGGAGAGAATCCCGGGCGCCCAATCCGCAGGGTTTTATCCCAAATGGTTTGCCCACCTCCAATAACTTTCTGAACAATGATTCAGCAAGATCTGGATGAACAAAAATTTCAAAGGCTTCTTTTTCCCCTGTATACCCGGTTCGGGAGACAACCAAATCATAGTCACCGCTCTTTACTTCACAAAGTTCTGACCACCGGAGATGATTGATCTTGCGTTCGTCATCCGCATTAAAGCCTAAAGCCAACACGATCTCTTTTGATCGGGGGCCCTGCAAGGCCAGGTCTACGCGTTGATCCTCCCCCTCCTGCGGATCACGCAAGTTGCGAAGGATAGTTTTCCTGCCGTAAACTTTTGCCCAGGGGCGCTGGTTATCCACCTTAACAGTACCTGCCTGTACTTCATTGAGCCACTTCCATACTTTTGGTTCATTGGAAGCATTAACAACTATCAAATATTCCAGATCTCTCCGCCGGTATATCAGCGTATCATCCAGGACATTCCCTTCAGGATCCAGAAAATGGGTGTAAACGGATTCGCCAACTTCCAGGGATGAGATATTGTTTCCTGCTACGCTATCTAAAAACGCCATTGCATCAGGTCCCTCAACCTGGAAAACACCCATGTGGGTGACATCAAATAATCCCGCGTTTTCCCGAACTGCAAGGTGTTCCTCAAGAACAGAATCATATTGAACCGGCATTTCCCACCCAGCAAAAGGAACCATACGGGCTCCTAATTCCACATGCAGATCATAGAGAGCAGTTCTTCGGATCGGGGCGTCTTCTGGTTCTGTCCAAACAAAATCCGGTAAGGCTTCCCCTTCTTCTTCTCTCATACCCAGGTAAAACGGTTTTTCCTTACTATAGGGGTCACCTTCTACTAAGGAGTCATACTCCCTGTCGGATTCGCGGACAATAACCGGTCCGGGGATCTTTTTCAGTACATCCTCGTCCACTCGTACATAACCATCCGAGACAGCCCTGAGCCAGGTCAATACCAGGCCTGATTTTTCTGCAGGCACTGTGAGGTGGAAACTTTGCAGTTCATCACAAGTAACCATACCGGGTACACGCCCCTCCGGTGTATATAAGAGTGTTGCTTGATTCATTCCGCATTCCAGGGTTTCTATATTACTGCTGACGATGTAATCCAGGAATTCCCTGGATTTATCCCCACTGATAATATAGGAAGAAGTAATTTTTCCTTCATTCACCTCATCATCAAGATAATAAAAATGGGGGTATCCATGTTTGCCTGGTTTGTAATCAATACCAGCGCTCTCTGAAAGATCGCGCACTTTCAACTTGGCATCTTCCAGTGTTTTAAAATCAACTTTAGCGCGTACCTGTCTGCCCTGATAGTACGGCTCGCAGGAAAACAGGACATCTGCGATAATATCCGCCAGTTGTTTGGTTTGTTCTTCCTTAAATCCACGCTGTGTAATCCAGGGAGTACCCAGGCGGACTCCAGATGGATTAAGAGCCGATACATCTCCCGGAATGGTATTCCGGTTGGTAACAATCCCGGCAATATCCAGGATTCTGGCCGCCAGATCTCCACTCAGCCAGGCGTCATCCTTTCCTCTTACAGATTTTGTATCAATATTTGTAAGATGGGTGTTTGTGCCTCCAAATGGTATCCTGAATCCACGTTTTTCCAAGTGATCATTCAGAACCTTACAGTTAATTACAATTTGTTTCATTAATGCTTTGAATTGATCTGTCTGGGTCAGTTTAAATGCCAGCGCCATAGCTCCAAAGACATTAACATGGGGGCCGCCTTGCTCTCCTGGAAAAACAGCCCGATCGATGGCCTGGATAGTATCCAAATCTGTACTCATCAAGATCGCACCCCGGGGACCGAGGAGCGTCTTATGCGTTGTGGAAGATATGATATGGGCATGTCCAATCGGGGAAGGATATTCTCCAGCAACGATCAACCCGGCCACATGGGAAATATCAGCCAGCAGATATGCTCCAACCTTGTCAGCTATCTCCCGGAAACGAGCCCAGTCCAACTGCCAGGAATACGAGGAAACCCCGGCGATGATCATTTTTGGCCGATGCTGGAGAGCAAGCCTTTCTATATCATCATAATCAATCATTTCCGTCTCAGGGTCGACTGAGTAAGAGACAATATTGTAAAATTCCCCGGATCGGTTAACCCGGGATCCATGGGATAAATGGCCACCGTGCAATAGATTCATCCCCATCACGGTATCTCCGAGCTTCACCAATCCATGATAAACCGCATTATTGGCTGGACCTCCTGACAGCGGTTGAACATTTACATAAATATCCAGAGCTGTTTTATCATTGGCAGCAAAGGCTTGGGCGGCTCGCTGGCATGCGATACCCTCCAGGATATCCGCGTACTCCACTCCCTTGTAATAGCGGTCATCTGAAAAACGCCGGTACTCTGTAAGCAGTTTGTCGTAATCAAATAACTCTTCTTCTGAAAGGCCGCCAGTTAAATCAAACGAATAGCCTTCAGCATATATATTGTGGAAATAGGACCCAAGTGCTCTCCTGACGGCTTTTGGCGTCATGCTTTCGCTGGGAATGAGAATAAGTCTCCTATACTGCCGCTCTTGTTCTATCTTCAACAATTCATATAATTTTGGATCAAGGTCTTCAATAGTACCTCGAGTTAAAAAATCATTCATCAATCACTCCCAATAAAGATCATCACTATACTAATGGTCATTTGTAATTCGCCAATTTATTAAACTAGATTTTTTTTAATCCCCGTAATACTCTTTCCGGGGTTAAGGGAAAATCGTCAAACCAGATTCCGATCGCATTATGAACCGCTGCGGTCACAGCAGGTGCCAGAGGGATATAAGGCATTTCTGCCATCCCCAATGCCCCCCAGGGTCCATTAGGATCGGGGTTTTCCATCACGACCGATTTAAGAACTGGAGGGACATCCATGACAGTTGGTATCAAATAGGTGGAGAGTTTATCCGTTTTGACATATCCTCCTTCTTGAATAAAGTTCTCCGTCAGAACATAACCAAGCGCCTGAACGACACCCCCTTCAATTTGACCGACAACCTGACTTGGATTTATTGCCCGTCCAACATCATGGGTGGAGATGACATTCTCTACACTGATTCGTCCGGTTTCGATATCCACCAGCACTTCGACGGCCTGGGCAACATATCCGTAGGCAAAATTTGGATTGGAAGCGCCGGTTTCCGGGTCAAATTTGGTAGTTTTGGGTGCCAGGTATTGATAGGTAGCGATCGCTGGCCGTTCTTCATCTTTCCATTTCTCTAACGCAGCCAGAGCAGCCCCGTGGACACTGTTGCCGGACATGAACGTCATTCTGGAAGCAGATACACTGCCGGAATCTTTGGTTTCTCCCGTGTCAGCGCTGATGATCTTCACTTTTTCATAAGGAACTCCAACAGCATCGGCAGTCATCTGCGTGATTGCGGTATGAGCGCCCTGCCCTACCTCCGCAGCGGCGTGGCGGATGATCACTTGCTCAATTTCGTCAGTCCCATGAAGCTCAACGGTTGCCCAGGAATTCTCCTGATAGCCCATTGAAAATCCAATATTCTTAAAACCACAGGCAAACCCGATACCCCTCTTAAGGAAACCATTCTCTTTCTCAGCATCCTCTGTCTTTTTAATCCATTCAGTTCCGGTATTCTTCCAGAAAGATTCCTCAGCGCAGCGCTTCAGAACCTCTGATACATTGGCCAGTCCCGGCAGGGGAGATTGAACAGATGTGAGAGAATCCTTTTTCAGTACATTCATTAACCGAAGTTCCACAGGATCCATATCCAGCATTTGGGCCAGTTTATTCATTTGGCTTTCCGCCGCAAATGCGCCTTGCGGACCGCCAAATCCTCGGAAAGCTCCCCCGGGAACTTTATTGGTCGCCACAGCCCTGGTGTCGACCTTAATATTGGGAATTTCATAAGGACCGGTGCAATTTAGGGTGGCATTCGCAAGAACCTTATTTGAAGTGTACATGTATGCCCCGCCGTCCGCGGTGATATCCACTTCAGCCCCAGTAACTTTACCCTCCCGGGTAGCTGCCCATCGGGTTTTTATATGATAGGCATGGCGCTTATGATGCCCGATAATCGATTCTTCCCTGGACCAGACAATTTTCACAGGCCGGTTAATCCCCTGTTCCCGGAGTCGGAGTACGGCTAACCCAAGCACAATCTGGACCGAAAGATCTTCCCGTCCGCCAAAAGCGCCGCCTATCGCCGGATGAATCACCCGCACTTGTTCCAATTCCAATCCCAACGAATGCGCGATTTGCTCTTGCTCTTCATGAGCCCATTGTCCCCCTGCTGCAACAGTGATCCGGTCCTGTTCATCATAAAAAGCAAATCCAGCTTCTGGTTGTAAATAGGCATGCTCTTGTACCGGTGTGTGGTATTCGCTCTCCACGATCAGATCGGCTTCTTGGAAAGCTTTTTTTACGTCACCTTTTCTGATCCGGTATTTTTCATATATATTTGATTCCCGATCAGGATGAAGTAAAAATGCGCCTTCTTCCCCCGCCTCGAATGGATCCAGCATCAGTGGCAAATCTTCATATTCCACCTCGATCAGGTCACGCGCTTCAGCAGCAATCTGCTCAGACTCAGCAACAACAACTGCAACCTGGTCGCCAATAAATCGAACTCGATCTGAATAAGGGATGATAGAGCCGGGTCCACACAAGACAGGTTGATCAGAAATCTGAAGCCCATATTCATTAACCGGGACATCTGCTGCAGTTAAGACAAGAAGGACACCTTTCACCGCGAGTGCTTCTTCGGTTTTTACAGATTTCACAATAGCATGAGGACGTCCTGCAAATAGGATCTTCATATAAAGCTGATCCGGGCTGTTCAGGTCACCTGAATATTCAGCCCTGCCAGTTACTTTATCCAGCGCATCAATCCGCTTTTCAGACTTTCCAATAGAATTCATAATAAGACCTATCACCATATAAAATATTCAATCTACCCGGACGTTTGCAGACGGTTTTTTTCCAGCTGAATGATTCTTCTGATGATCGCGATAGATCCAGCATAAGTCGGGTCCATCCCATAATAAGAGAGTGTGCCCGCCCCCAGGTTTTTCCCCTTACTCAGGGGACGATCAGAGGCATAATGGAGTATGCCCAAGTCAAATGGCAGCTGGTCCAGATTTACAATTTCATCAATCGGGTGTCTTTTTGGTCGGAACATTTCAAACACAGCTGAAAGATAAGGGCCCGCCTCCATTTCAATACCTGTGTACCCTTCCCGGTAAAACACATCCATATAGGTTTGATTCTGAAGGAATGTTCCCCGAACCGTGACCGCTTTTTGGTTATCAAGGACAGTTCCGTATATCAGGTAAGGACTTACATCCCGAGCCTCAAACGCCCGGGGACATAAGTAAGTATTCCTCGAGTGTTCATCGTGAACCACATAGGGAATCATTACATCACCGACAACACCATTCAGTGTAGCCGCTTTCCCAAGGCAGTATACCCCAAGCATTTTGCCAGCATTTTCAGCCACTTCCATCAGGATATTGTAAGCTGCCAATCCCAGTGGGTAATCAATATTTAAGATCAACGCGTCACTCTTTTTCAAAAAAGTCAGTTCACCCAGGCCGCCTTTCACCCGCTCATCCATCCAATCAGGGATTAATTCTGAGAGGCGGATCACCTGGGCATCCACATCAAAAGAGTGTTCACTATCAATTCTTTGAATGCCGCAAGAAGATTCGTGCTTATTTCTGCGTTTGATAATCTTTTCGGTGTTGGGTTCCTGTAAATATTTCTTTAAAGCGTAGTACCAGAAATTTTCCCTGCTGGAAGGAACTGTATGGGTTTGGATTTGACGCCACTCATCAATTAGTTCCTGTTGATCGGCATCGACAAGATATTGGTTGATTTCTTTCTGATTCTGCGAGGCAAACCCAGAAAGAAGATTCATAAAGCTGTGTGTATTGCTGGAGATAAAATATATCGGTCGGGATAACAAGTCGGGGACCCGGTCAGCTATAACCCTCCACCAGGCATTGGTTGCCCGGTTGTACTCAATCAGGGAACCGTTTAATAAACGCACCTGGAAATAGTGCTCTTTCTTCTTTATTTCATTAACGCGTTGTACAAAATCACACCCGCAGACAGAACGCCAGCGGCTGAGATCGCTGACTGACATCATCAACGCTTCGGCGAGATTGTACCAGGTATCGGTTTGTTTATGCGCTTCAGACAGGTTTATATCGTCCGGTAGATGCTGCAGCAGCCGGTGAAGTTTATTCCACTCGATTTGATAAGCAGTCAGCATGGGAATCACATCATCAATATCCGATCTGCTGGCAATGATACAGGCAAGGATTTCTTTTTCCGCGCTATAAAAGCAGCGCCTGCGGCGAGCTATCCCATTTACCTGCTCCCAGGACCAGACCTCTCCCATTCCGGCTTCCCGGAATGTGCTCCCGCTCTGTCCCAGGACAACTTCTTTAGTCTTTCTCACACAATCGGGAAGTCTTAATAGGGAATAAATAAAAGCAGTCATGTCGGGAGCTCGATCCCTGGCATGCTGGTGAAGCAGCGAGTTCATTCCGGAGTGGACTTCTTCTAAAGAACGGATCTGGACAGCATCGGAAGTTCGCAGGAGAGAATAATAAGTCCGGAGGTATAGTTCTACTTCCTCAGAAGCAGTATCTGGCACGGTTCTTTCCATAACAGTCACCCCTCAAATTGTTTCAGCAATTCCTCCCTCAGGGGGAGGTTTAAATCATAGTTCTCAAGAACAGGTTTAAAATCCTGGATGATTTGATCCTTATCCAGCCTCATCTCAGAAAGTGAATAATTACTGCCGCCGTTGAAATTCCTGGCGAGGATTGTTTCTTCTTCCAGGATCTTTTGATATTCCGGAGTTAATTCAAATCCAAATTGATTGTAAACTCGCTCAATTTCCTGCTTGGGATCCACTACAAATTTCTCAAATTCAACAACCTGGTATCGATCAGGGGGCAAATCAGATAACCGATCATGGGGATACTGATACCAATGTCTGGCATGTTCCTGAAGGATATCCACCAGCGGATACGCCTCTACAGGAGAACCATATGCCCGCCAGTTATTTGCCCATAGGTTAATCGTAGAAGGCAACATTTGCTCTGGCGGTCTGACAATATTGATAAACTTTGCATTGGGAAAAAAATCCATAAGCGTTTCGACAGCAGGTGAGAAATCCGGGTTCTTGGAGATATATTGTTTTTCCGGATGGAGATACAAATGCCGTTTTAAGACATTTCGATAATATGTAAACTCCTTTTTTCGCCGTTTTTCCGGTACTTGTTGGTCATAATATATATACTTTTTTACCAACTCTGGAAAAGGAAAAACAGCAAATAAATTATAAGAAGACCAGCTATGATAGAACAGCTGAGAATCCTGTTCGTAGGTAAACAATCCAGTTCTATGCATTGAATAAATCTCATTCAGAGATCGGTCAAATGCATTAATGAACTTTACTACTGGATTCCCGATTAATCGGCTAATACGATTGATCAATCGCAGAAATTGTCTCTGGATTATCGCAGGGGAGAAATAAATCTCCCAGGCTTTCAGGCAGGTAGATTGCTGATCACGTAATAATAAGCGGTGAAAGAATGTTGATCCAGAGCGATAATTACCAATAATAAATACCGGATCTCGATATCGACCCTGTTTATAGGCAGAATAGAATATTCTATCCAAGAAATATCCCAGCCGGATATATACATTCCAGATTGGATAGACAAAAAACAGGAAAACCAACAGGAAAAACCTCTTTAATGATAAATTTCCAGGAGTCCCTTTCGAGTGAAAAAAGCTGTAATAAAAAAAAGTCAAATAATCAACGATATTAAGCGGCATAGACATTAGTATTGGTAAAGATCATATAGTTATTAATTCAGGATTCAGTTCCGGCTTTTGTACTTTTTAGAAGAAAACTCTCTACCAGCAGTTCTATTCCGGGACCACCGCTGCCTGATCCAGACTAATATGAAAGTCAAGAGAGGGGGGTGGAGTTGCTAGAATTTCCCCTGAAGTTTTATTTCAGGAGTTTAAACAAATCGCGGGGACGAGATACTTTATAGATCAGGGAATAAACGATAGTCATGATTCCGAATCCAATCAATATCAGAAAAAACGTAACTATCAGCTCCGCATACAAATCTGGAGCCCATGAAACGCCACCCTGAATGCCATATGGGACGGCAACCCAGCCCCTGGTTTTATTTGCTTCCACAAGCAAATTTGCTCCGGCATAAGACATGACTGCAATTATTCCCATCAATAAGAACCCAATCCCACGCCAAATTGGGTGTACCCCTTCAGATGTTTCTTTAGTTTCCCTTTCGTACTGTTGGTATCGTCCCATTTAAGCACCTTCTTTTTTACTAGCTTCTTCAATTGCACTGACGATTTTATAATAACCGGTACAGCGGCATAAATTTCCGGAGATCGCCGTGTGAATTTGAGATACGGAAGGATGAGAATTTTCTTCTAATAATTTTGTGGCAGACATGACAAATCCAGGTGTGCAGTATCCACACTGAACTGCACCTTCCTCGATGAAGGATTCCTGAACCGGGTTTAACTGATCCCCATCTGCCAATCCCTCAATTGTGATAATTTCTGCCATGTGCGCTCGCGGTGCAGGCACCAAACATGACATGACTGCTTTTCCATCCAGAAATACCGTGCAAGCACCGCATTCCCCTTCTTCACAGCCAACTTTAGAACCTATCAGACCAGCATGATCCCTCAACAAATGAAGCAAGGATGTTCCATGACCTTCCTGAAAGGTGTATTCTTTTCCATTGATGCGGGTGATAATCGGTTTTTTGCCGGACACCAATCTTGACTCTGTAAATTCAGTTGGATCAGAATGCTCCAGTTTTCCCCAAAGCAGGACTGGGGCTTCGGGAAGACGGGCGTCCTCTTCGCCAAGCATAATCTGGGTTAATCCCCGATTTACCAGAACCCGGGTAATTTCCTGACGGTACAGGGCAGATCCCCGGATGTCATCTATTGGTTTGGCAGCATCTTTCGCTAGTTCAGCCACATAATCAATAATATCGCTGGTTAGCTGTTTCCCTTTCAGAAATTCTTCCGCTTTTTCAGCATGGATAATCGTCGGCGCAACCGCTCCCAGGGTTATCCTGGCATCCCTGACAACATCACCATCAATGGATATGATCGCTGTCATGTTTACAAGGGAAATTGCCTGAGCTTTCCGTAATCCCATTTTTAGATAAACGCCATACTGATCTTCACCCATTGCCGGGAAGATCACCTCAGCAACAATTTCATCAGGTCGTAAAACGTGTTTCCTGACTCCAGTATAAAAATCCTTCAAGGATATTGTCCGCTGACCCTCCAGGGATTGGAGAACCAACTCAGCATCCAGCGCAATCAGGGGTACGATAGCATCATTGGCGGGTGAAGCTGTCACAAGGTTTCCCACAATTGTCCCCGTATTTCGGATCTGCGGAGCGCCAACCTCCCAGGCAGCCAGGGCAAGAGGTAGGGCTTGATTGCGGATCAAATCAGAAGACACACAATGATTGTGTGTGACTGTTGGTCCAAGGTGGATCCACCCCTTCTGGTCCAGGGTTATCTTGTCATACTCTTCAATCCGTGAGATATCAATCAGGGTATCAATTTCTTGATGAGATCCCTGGCGCATTTCCAGTACCAAATCAGTACCCCCGGCGATGATTCGGGCTTGCTCTCCTTTTTCAGCCAGGATCTTGAGCACTTGCTTAGTTGAAGCTGCATTGATGTACTCTTTCCACATAAAACAATCTCCGGTAAATCAACTCCAATTATTTTCTTTCAGAAAGCGAAGTGCCTGTTCCACCCCGTTTCACCAATAAGATTTCTGATAATATACTGAGCGCTATCTCTTCCGGCGTATCAGCATAAATATCCAAGCCAATCGGGGCATGGATCCGCTTCAGCTCATCTTTCTTAACACTAGAATCAAGTAGTTGTTTCTCTGTCAACTTCCATCTTCTTTGAGAGCTGATCACACCGATGTAAGACGCTGGCTCAGCCAGGATTTCTGGAAGCCCACTAATATCCACCTGATTATTGCGTGTGGCCAACACAACTGCTGTTTGAGCCGAAAATCTATATTTTGAGGGTAGTTCCTCTAGTTTACAATGGATATACTCATCCGCCCCGGGCACTTCTTCAGCATTACAATACTCCTGGCGGTCATCGGAAAGGATAACACGGAAACCAAGCCAATTTGCCAGGTGGACAACCGCCCGGCCAACGTGTCCACCGCCAACAACCACAATATCATCAGGCCGCTTCAGTGGATCAATAAATATCTCCATGGTACCGCCGCAAATTCCCGGGTCGCCTTTATCTGAGTTGACAAGGTCATAGGAGAGAATTTTCGATTCTCCCGTTCGCAGGGTATCGACTGCTTCCTTAATAACTCTGCTTTCTACTTCTCCTCCGCCGATTGAGCCCACGATTTTTCCATCGGGATAAACCAGCATTTTACTGCCCTCTCTCCGGGGAGTGGACCCTTTGGTCTTTATGATTGTACAAAGGGCTCCTGAGGTTCCCTTCTGGGATAAATCCGCTAAAGAAGCAAATACTTCATTCATAAAATATTCAGCTCGTCAGGATAAGGTTTCCAATAAACTTAAGATCACGGGCAACAACTGTTTCTTCCGGGAGACGACTCCCTTGGCAAAACGGGTTCCATCCTGGCTGCCAGGATAAGGCAAATCATCAAAAGCTGGTGGTGGATTGTTGAAAATCAACCGGCTTGATCCCTGAACTACATCCGTCACCATTAAAATCGTAAAATCCAGGCCGCGGTTGAGCCGCAGCCGTTCGAGGGCTTTCTCCAATTCTTCCAGACGTTTATCAACCTGCATTAAATCTGTCACTTCTGCCTGGGCAATCCCAAAGTCTAATCCACCGGAAGAATACGTTTTCGTATCAGAGGATACAATCTCATCCGGATCCCTGGTCGAGATACCGGCACCAGCTTTAATAACTGCTTCACCAAATGAGTCGGTTGTTTCACCTTTAAGGGGGCTCTTTCCCGTAAAAGCCCAGCGTCCCAAACGCTCAACAGCCTTTTTATCTCGGTCAGTGGTAGTTGGAGATGTAAAAAATAAAGTATCGGAAAAAATACCTGCCAGCAGTATGCCTGAAATTTCAGCTGGAGCGCTCAACCCGGCTTCCAATATTCGTTCAGAAATGATTGTGCTGGTGCTTCCTACAACTTCAGTAGTAAAACGAATTGGCGCTCTCGTAAAGAGATTCCCGAGTCGATGGTGATCAATAATCTCCAGTAATTCAGCCTCTTCCAAGGCGCCAACTGCCTGTTCTTTTTCATTATGATCAACAAGGACAACCTGGACGCGAGGGGGATTGAGGATATCTCGCTGGCGGGAGAGACCTACATAAAGTCCATCATCATCCACAACAAAGAAGTAATTCCGCTCTTCCCGTAAAATCCGGTTGACTCCATCTCGAATTCGGCTTCCAGATTTAAATTGAGGTACTCCTGTATCCGCAGCCTCAAGACAGGGCGTTTCCAGTAATTCTGAGATGCGCATTTCCTGGCGTTTTGGGTGAGGACCAACCATTTCAGCCAGGAAAGTAAACAGGGTTAACCCATTAATTAAACCGTAGGGTGTACCGTCATCGTTTACGATAGCGGCAACTCCACCGGTCCGACTGGCAATATCCCAGGCATCTCTGAGGGGTTTGTCAGGACTGGTCGTATCCATTCTCCTGGCGACAGATTCAAAACGGGGAGATACGTCTGTTAGCAAACAAGGCGGCTCAAGTTTTAAGCGATCCAGCACCCAGCTGGTTTGTGGATTTATGGAACCCGCTCGGGCGGCAACTGCATTCACGCCATCCCGCTCTCGCAGCAACCAGGCATACCCAATTGCGGATGCAATGGAATCAGTATCAGGGTTTACATGTCCAATAACATAAGTAATCTTTTCCATAGACATTTCCTAGCCAAAACAAGGTCTATTAGTTGATCTTTAATCAAAGTTAAACAACTAGGATTTAACTACTAAATTATAACAGATTGATAAAAATCCCGCTTTTTCAGCGGATGTTGTTCTAAAAAAAACCGCCCGGGAAAATCTTCTCCCTGGGCGGTTTTCCTGGAATCCAAGTTTACCTGTTTTTTATCAATTCCCTCCAAACTTTCTCCGGTGTGATGGGGTTTTGATCAATATCAGCTCCACAGGCATTATACACAGCATTGCCAACAGCCGGTGCAACACCATCCATTGGTATTTCCGCCACTGCTTTCACACCAAAGGGATGGGAAGGTTCAAATATTTCAATGAACAAAGTTTCCAACACTGGCATTTCATGGGCTTCAAAGATATGATAGTCCCTGAAATTTTTCTCCCGTGCTCTTCCCAGCTCATCATAAACCATTTCTTCTGATACCGCATATCCCAAAGCCTGCGTCATACCACCTTCTACCTGACCGGAAGCAGTCACCGGGTTTACAATCACACCGCCGTCCAAAGCCATTATCAGTCGGTCAACGACAACCTGCCCGGTTTCCAGATCAACAGTCACTTCAGCAAATTGAGCAGCAAAAGGAGGAGGAGATACAGGAGACATAAACGAACCAACGGCCATGATTTGTTCCTGGTTGGCATGATGTAAAGAATGCATAGCAATTTCCTCCAGGGAAACCGCCTTCCCGTCTGGCGCAATTGCACAACGGTTGGAAAGTTCAATATCCGCAGGGTTGTAGTCTGATTTCCCTGTTCGGGACTCCAGGATCATAACCGCCCGGTCTCGTAATTTATCCGACACCTTAATTGCAGCATCTACAACCGCTGCGCCAGATATATAGGTGGTGCTGGAAGCATATGCTCCCTTATCAAAGGGGGTAAAATCAGTATCCGATGAATAGACAATCATATCCTCCAACGGAACTCCCAGGATTTCAGCTGCCATCTGTGCCAGCACAGTATCAGAGCCTGTCCCTAAATCCGTCGCGCCTACCAGCAGGTTAAATGACCCATCGTCGTTTAATTTAAGACTCGCCCCGCCCATGTCCAGGTAAGGTATCGCTGTGCCCTGCATGACCAGGGCTGCGCCTAGTCCCCGTTTCAGATAGGGTTTCCCGGGAACATCTTTCCAGGTTTTGTCCTTCAATTTCTGGTCCCAGTCAATCGCTTCTCTTCCTCGTTGAACACATTCAGCAAGCCCATTGGTTTGAATGATTTCCAGTACCGGTTTCCGACCTTCACTCCAGGCGATGCTGAAGGGATGACTCTCTCCTGCTCGGAGGGCATTCTTAAGCCTGAACTCAAGGGGATCAAGATTAAGCTGGTGGGCGATCTTTTCCATATGCCGCTCTACCGGCCAGTAACCCTGCGGCACACCATATCCTCGATAAGCACCTGCGGGAGGTGTATTGGTATAAACAATATCTGCATAAAAACGGATATTGGGAGACTCCCGGTACGGTCCACTCCCCACATAAAGCGCCATCGCCTTATGTCCGGTATTGCCAGTAACAGTCAGAGCATGAGCGCCATTTGCGCCAGTATCACTGAGGGCATACATCTCGTTGGCTGTCATCGTGCCGTCTTTCTTTACCCCGGTTTTCATGCGGATGCGCATTGGATGCCGGGATCGGGATGCAATAAACTCCTCTTCCCGGGTGTAAACAAACTGCACCGGTCTTCGGGTGGCGATGGTTAAGTGGGCGGCAACATCTTCAATCAATATTTCCTGTTTCCCGCCAAATCCTCCCCCTATCCTGGGTTTGATCACCCGGATGCGTTTAATCGGCAAACCCAGGATCGGGGCAATCATCCTTCGCACATGAAATGGGACCTGGGTACTAGTCCGGATAACCAATCTATCGTCTTCATCCCAATAGGTAATCACGGCATGCGGTTCAATATGCGCCTGCTGCACCTTGGGAACCTCATATTCCCCTTCAATAATGTGGTCAGCCTCCTTAAACCCTTTTTGCACATCACCGATATCAATCCTGATCTCAGCAGCCAGGTTCTTTTTGGGATCGGAATCTGCAAAATTTACATAATCCTCTTCATCATGAATTATCGGCGCACCAGTTTTCATTGAGTCCCGGGAATCCAGAATTGCATCCAGCAATTCATATTCCACTTCAATTTTTTTGAGTGCTCTTACAGCAATCTCTTCCGATTCGGCAGCAACAAAAGCAACCCGATCTCCTACAAAACGAACCTTGTTATCCAGTGAAAAACAATCCAACGGACCCGGAATCGGATCAGATTGACCAGCGGTTGAGTAGGCTACTCGGGGTAGATCTTTATAGGTCAAGACTGCTGCGACGCCTGGGATTTCCAGCGCTTTATCTATCTGGATAGATTTAATCCGGGCGTGTGCATGAGGACTGAAAAGCACCTTAGCATACAGCATATCCCGACGCTCAAAATCAGCTGTGAAGGCAGGTTTACCTTGAACTAATTTCACCGCATCTACTTTTTCTTTGGGTTTTCCGACTTGCTGCCAGAACTCCGGTTTGGTGCTTAATTTTTGTTTTGTGACTACTTTTTCAGCAGTTAAGGTTCCGCTATCAATCTGGAAGGGTTTTTTCGGGGGAATGGAGCCATCCGGCTGAGAATTGATCCATTCCGGTGGTACCTGAATGGGGTCCTCGATCGGCGGCACTTCAAGACCTCTTAGTCTTGCAGCAGCTCTGATCACTGCCTCAACAGGCTTTTTGTATCCCGTACAACGGCATAATACACCAGACAGCGCATCCCTTACCTGGTCTTCTGAAGGGTCAGGCTCTCGGGAAATTAATTCCTTGGCAGCCAAAAGCTGGGCTGGTGTACAATATCCACACTGAATCGCACCGGTTTTTACAAACTCTTGCTGTAAAATATGAAGTCCGCGGGTGTCTTTCCAACCCAGATCAGGATGCTCACCCATTAACTCAATCGTCTCAATCTCATGCCCTTCTGCCTGGGCAGCTAATACCAGGAAGGAATTAACGGGTTTGCCATCCAGTAAAACCGTATCCGCCCCGGATTTTCCATGTTCATCGCCAAATTTCACACTGCTGAATCCCAATCTCCTCAGAATTGTGAATAAGCGTTCTCCCGGTGGCACCTGCACATAAAAAGTCTCTTTATTGATAATAAGCTCAAGATCCAACATCGTTGTTTATTCCTTAATTACTCTCAGTAATTTGACTGAGGCAGCGGAGGACAAGAGCTGCCCCGGTATCTGCCCGATACTCAGCAGTCGCCCACTGGTCACCAGCCCCACTGTAAGCATCCCTGGCAGCAGGTTCTGCTCCTTCCCCATCGGGTCCGTCCAAAACCAAAACCGGTTCAGTTCCATATCCAGCTAATACAATCCTGGTCCTCCCGGAAGGCCATTGAGTTACCGCAGCGGCAATAATTGGCTGATCAGCTGGTGAGCGGGCGGCATAATGATATGCGGTCTGGATCTGGGAAGGGATTGTAAGCCTGGTTACCAGCTTACCCTGCAGTGTCTCTTCCCGCAAAGGAAAAAAATCTCCCAGGCGAATCTGTTGAGTTTGATTCTTTTTCCCAACCAGCTCCAATTCAGCGTCCATTGACAATAAAACCGCCCCTATAGGAGAACGTCCATTGGCAGTGATTACTGTTCCTGCTAGGGTTGCTGCCTGTCGGCGGTTATAGGTTTCCTGGTGTTTGATGCTGCTGGTCAGAGCCGCGGGAAGCCCTTCATGATCAACCAGGTTTTGCAGTTTTACTCCAGCGCCCAGGAGATGATTCTTTCCTTTCTTCTCAATCGTATCCAGTCCCAAATTCTGGATATCAACTACTGCAATGGGTCCCTCTTCCTTTTCATTCAGGTACAATCCGCCTCCTAATACCACTGTACGGGGATCCTTCCTTGTTAAGAGGGAAATCGTTTCCTCGATAGTATTGGGGCGGTGATATTCAATAATCATGGTTAATATTCCTCATGCGTTGAGCCCTAGATAGATAATTCAAATCCAGGGGATAAACTGCTACCCAGGGCTGTCCCAGGTCTATTTACTCGGCCGCAAACGTATCAATTAACAGTTTTGGATCGCCGCCAACATCATAGAGGATGGGTGTAGTGCATCCGTTTTCTTTGTATTGGTTAACTTTGGCTTTTGCCTCTTCCGGTGTTCCGGATGCAGTAATACGGTGAATTAGATCATCCGTAACGAGGTGTTTTGCTGCCTGGATCTGCTCATGAGTGGCCGGCCACCCTAAAATCGATTGAATCTCATCCACGACATCATTAGAGACTCCAGAAGCCATGGCAATATGCGGCTGCTGTGCCAAGTATTGTGTTAACAATTCTCGACTGGAATCCATCGCTTCTGCACCATCCTCAGCAACTGAACAGACAACCAGCTGCGGGCGGTCAATATCATCCAGGGTCTTGCCAGCTCGCTTGGCACCAATTTCAATATTTTCCAGAGCCATTTTATTATACTCAACTGGCACACAATAGTTCATCACTACCCCATCACAAATCTCCCCGGCCAACTGGAGCATTTTTGGACCTGTGGCGCCAATCATGATCGGCACATTTCGGGGTTCTGTCCGTCCATGCACGACATCTAATTCGATATTCTTAACCTGGACAAATTCTCCATCAAAGGTGACATTTTCCATATTCAGCAAACGTCGCATGACCTCCACCGTTTCACGCATGGCCGTGAGTGGTTTCCTTCGCTCTATGCCCACATTTTCTGCCAGCGGGTCCCACCAGGCGCCAATCCCGCAAATCATGCGGTTTGGAGCCAGATCATCCAGGGTCAGGAAAGTGGAAGCCAGCAACCCGATATTTCTGGTCCAGTTATTGATCACGCCAGATCCAATTTTGATTTTTTCGGTTACTGCTGCATAGGCTGCCATGGGCACGATTGCATCCCTTACCAGGCGGGATTCCGCCTGCCAGACAGCATCAAATCCCTTCTCCTCAGCATAACGGACATATTCCAGTCCATCCCTAAGGTCATGGGCATCCTGCAAATACAGTGCAACTGGGTCTTTCATGTTAACCTCCATAGATCTAATAAAAATTTCCTATTGTTCACTTACTCTTAATTCAGCTTCCATTAATGCGAAATCTTCCGGTTCGTCTAAATCCAATTCCAATGAGGGCAAATTGCATATCTCAAGCCTTGCGCCAGTTTCTCGGGCGCCCTGGCAGTGTTTTTCAAAAGATCCTTTTCCGTATTTAAAGTCAATCAAATCGGGAGGGCAGACAAACAGCACATTGGTTCCCAGGTTTTTGCGGTCCGGGGCAATCACAACCACAGGTGGATCATTTCTATAGGCCAGGATTGTCTTAATATCCTCTGCAGACAAACGGGGCAAATCTGCCGGGATGACCAGGATCCCGCAAGTTTCATAGGATTTTGCCACTTCTACAGCCCTGGAAAGGGCGGTATTCAATCCTGGACGACCACGCTCCAGGACAGTTCTTGCGCCTAGATCCCGTGCTAAAGCCAAAGCCGCGGTGTCTCTGCTGATCACCAGGATATTATCTATCTCATCAATCGTATTTAATACACGAATCGTATGGTCTAACAAAGACTGATTTAGATCTGCCCTTTCATCAGCAGATATTACCTTTGCTAAACGTGATTTCCCCCTGCGCAGCGGCTTAACAGGGATTATTGCCCATAAAGCCATCTTTATACCTCCTTCAATTATCGCTGACCAAAATTCAGCACTTCATCTGCTAAACGGACCCGATCTTCCCTGGTTTTCATCCAGGTATCTGTACATAATACCTTTAATGATTTTGCTGATATACCTTCGATTTCACTAAGTAACTGATGATCTTGTTCATCAATCACAAAACCGTCCAACAGCTCTCCATAATGGTGAGCAACTGCAGCTGCTGAGGGGGAAATCCCCATTTCGCGATACATTTTTGCAGCCGGCCCCTTCACTGCTTTTCCACCAATAATCGGGGAAATTGCCATGACTGTCCCCTCTTCCAGCGCTGACCGGATTCCAGGGACTGCCAGGATAGGTCCAATGCTCACCCAGGGATTTGAAGGACAAATGACTATCAAATCTGCGGATTTTATAGCCTGAACGATTCCTGGCGCGGGTTGAGCATGTTCCGCTCCCTGATATGTAAAACCCGACACTGCAGGTTCACAAGCCGACCGAACAAAATATTCCTGAAATGCCAGTTCTCCCTGATCAGTCAGCACGGTGGTGGGGATTGGATCATCGCTCATGGGAATAACTTCGGCGCCAACACCCCAGGTTTGAATAAAATCAGCCGTAACCCGACTCAAGGATTCACCGGAACTCAATCGGCGAGTCCTTTCCAGGTGGGTAGCGAGATCTCTATTCCCCAGGCTGAACCAATCCGGACCGCCCAGCTTCTGTAGTTCCTCAAGTGTTTCCCAAGTCTCATCGGCTCTGCCCCAGCCAGTTTCTGGCCCTTCAATTCCAGCCAGTGTATAGCAGACAGTATCCAGATCAGGGCTGATCTTTAAACCATAGAGCGAAAAGTCATCTCCAGTATTAACAATCACCGTTAAGTCAGGCGATGAGCTCGATCGGGCTAAGCCATCGGCTAACTTTGCTCCACCTACACCACCTGCCAGGGCAACAACTTTCATGGACCAAATACCTGCTTTCTCCCACTGATTTTATTTCATTATAACTGACGGTCAAAACCACTATCCAGCCTATTAAGGAGGCAGCATTCACCATTTGCCTCAACGGAACAAATCTCTGGATTTATCCCGCTTTAATTCCTCAAAAGAACCATCCCGCAAGGGATAAGGAAATCCTCTGACATGCACTGCAGGATATCCTTCATCCGCCTGCCCCATCAAAAGCGAAGCAGCTGCCGCCAATTCATCAACGGCGCCGATCTGGGTAATTCTTAACCGGTAATCAAACAGATCCGGTTCTCCGCGCAGATCCACAACCCCTGGCAAACCTGACAACCCAATCGAGATTCCTACCGTTCCTACCCGCCAGGCTCGTCCATGGGAGTCGATAATTAACACACCAATAGAGACATTTTTCTCAGCTTCAATTTTCCAGCGTATTTCCTCTGCTGATTGATCCGGATTTTCCGGCAGCAGCAGGACCAGATCCTGGTTATTATCTTCACCTGGACCCACATTGGAATGATCAATCCCGGCGTTGGCACAGACAAATCCACGGCGATGCTCCACAATAATCAAGCCCGGGCGACTGCGCAGCACTTCAGTGCTCTCCCTCAGGACCAGTTCCACTTCCCGGGGATCTTTTCCTGTTTTATCAGCCAGGTCTAAGGCCAGTTTTGAAGGCGAAACAGTCTGCAGGTCAACCATCCTTCCTTCAGCTTTCGAGACAATCTTCTGGGCAAGGACCAGGATATCACCATCCTTTAAGTTAATCTGGCTTTCGTCCAGGGCTCGAAGCAGGATCTCTGCCAGGTCATCACCGGGGTGAATTAGCGGAATCCCTTCCAGGACTGTCAGAATAAGTGGAGACCTTTCTCCGGATCTCATACCAGGGACCTTTAGGTACCAATTATTTTAATACTGGCGTGTTTTATGTCGTTGTATTTATTAAGATACACCAGCACTGCTGTTATCCCTTCCAGGGTGATCGCGATATCCAGGTCACCCGCAAAATAAGCATTCATTCCAGCGCCCCGGATTAACTCCATCACCTGGGCAGCATCCTCCTGCTGATCAGCACAAACCAGCACATCACTATCCAGTTCTTTGTCCAGATTTTTTAACGCGCTGGCCGGAATGTTTTGAAACGCAGCTACAACACGGACTCCCTCTCCAAGAATATCCTGGGCAGTGCGAGCTGCGGAGGGTGGTTCGGGTGGTTTAGGGTTTGGAAATTGAATTCTGGCCGTAGCATCTACAAGGATTTTCCCCTGTAAATCATCCTTCAACCCCATTACTGCCGCTTCGTGCGCGGTTGCAACTACAGTAAGCACATTAATATCCGCTTCCTGGGCGGCAGCCCCGTTCTCCATCCCCCGGATCAGGTTCTCTCCCAAAATCTCGTTTAATTCCCCGCTGACTTTGAGAGCTTTTTCCTCTTTCCGGGAACCGATAATCACCTGATATCCATTGGATGCCCACCGTAAAGCCAGTCCAGTACCTTCATGTCCTGTTCCACCCAGGATTGCTATGGTTGGTTTTTTGGTCATTCACACCTCTCCTAACTACTTGTTTAACGATTAATTATTCTGATTCCCTAGGAATATTTACCAACAAAAGACTCATACCTTTCCCAGATAGCAGGAGCAAGGGCTCTGGATTCGGAAGCGATCTTCTCTTCATCCAGGGTCAGTAATTCTTTTTCTTTCATAAGGAATTTTCCAGCAACCATGGTGGAAGTGATCATCCCTTCCTGGAATCCAAATATAATCTGCCAGGGTAAATTCCCCGCGCTGAGGTGAGTATATGGGTGATAATCAACAAAAATTAAATCTGCGGCCGCACCCTTAGTGATTACACCCAGGGTAACCTCTGGCAAATAGACCTTTGCTAAAGCGGCGTTATTCCTGATACCCATCTGGATGATATCCATGGCATTCATCCGGCGAGGATCCCGATGGTGAACCTTGTGCAGGAAGTAGGCAGTTTTCCATTCCTCCCACATGGCGTGGTAAAACCCGTCGGTTCCAATTCCTACCTTGATGCCCAGGCGCAAAAAATCTTCTATCGCGGCGACACCCACGGCATTGTTCATATTCGAGCGAGGTTGGTGGGTCAACCAGGTTCCAGATTCCGCGAGCAGGACTGCTTCCTGCTGATCCATGTGAACGCCATGGGCGACAATCGATTTCGGTCCCAATATCCCGTGTTTTTTCAGGCGATCAACCACCCGCAACCCGCTTCGCTTAAGGCTGTCATATTCATCCGCCTGGTGCTCAGCAACGTGAATATGAAAACCGGCTTCCTCACCGATCGCACCCCTGCAGGCATCCAGAGTTCCATCATCTACTGTCAGACTGGCATGCAATCCAAAGGCAGCGCCTAAACGATCATTCCTGGCTGCTTTTTTTATCATACGAACATTCTCTTTAATCCCCGCTTTCGCGCCCTCTCCGCCGTTGCGGTCTGTGACTTCATAACATAAAACGCCGCGGAGTCCTGCATCCTCGATGACATCACCAATTACATCCAGAGAACCGTCGATAAAGGATGGTGAGGCGTGATGGTCAAATAAAGTCGTAGTGCCGTTTTTAATCGCATCAACGGCAAAAACAAGAGCGGAATACCGCACACCATCCTCATCTAAAGCCATATCCAGCGGCCACCACAGTTTTTCCAGAATCTCGGGAAAGTCCTTCGGGGCATCACCAGGAATCCCCATTCCCCGGGCATAAGCGCCATAAAAATGGGTGTGGGCGCAGATATTTCCTGGCATTACATACTGGCCCCGGGCATCGAACACTTCTTCCCCAGGATGTTTCTTTTCCAGGTCCCCTCCGATTTCGCTGATCAATCCATCTTTGATAAGCAGAGAAGAATCTTCAAGGATCCGATTTTCTTCTTCCCAGGTAATAAGTTTCGCATTCTTAATAATCATCTTCAACCCTCCTAAATTGATAATAGAATCTGTCCAAATATTCCTTATACTTAAATACCGCTATGATAATTAATTACAAATTGCTCCTGGATCCTGTTTTCCATTGCTCCAGGAATTGATTCCCGCACCCAGAGGATTGCCTCCTCCCCGGACAACCCCAGATTTTCCTTTGCCAGACAGGCCATGAAAGTTCCGGTACGGCCTATTCCAGCCAAACAGTGAACAGCGATATTTTTCCCATCGTTTGCATTCTGGGCTGCTTCTTTAAGTCCCTGATCCCATTTTTGGAGATCTTCCGGGATTCCAAAATCAGGGACCGGGATGTGGAGTACATCCAAACCGTTGGACAGGTAAAATTCAGGCAGATCTCTTTTAGCATAAACCAGATATTCTTGGAGTTCAGTCAGCAGAATAACCAGGTTTATGTTCTCACTCAGGTATGACTGCCAGACATTCCCTCCATCATAAGTGCTATAAGGCATTGGAGATCTGAAAATCCGACCCGGAAATATAAAGGGAAGCTTTGTCATCATGCCGTTTATTCTCATAAAATTCCTGAAGGAACTGCCTTAAATCCTGTTCTTCTTTACCCTGGAGCAAACCTTTGCTCCAGAAAACAAAAATCACAGGAAAATATCCTGTGACACAGTTGATCCAATATCAATAGGTAATATGGCAAGTGGATAATTAATCCAATATGATTAGTTGGAAATAGTTTACTTCGATTTTTCATGGGATCGGCGACATTAGCTGATAAGGACGGTAGCACTTTTCGTCAGGATTTTCCCGACGCCGTTGAGATTATTCCATAATCCACAACGACCACCGATCCACGTTTCTAAAATTGTACCACGGAGAAAACAGGAAGAGGAGATGCTTCAAAACATATCCTCTTCCGGTATTATTCCCCGGTTCTCAGGACAATCTGGGTCCTTCCTTTAATTTTTCTTTTTCTCTAACTGCAGAGCCAGCCAATCCTGGTCAATCGGAATCTGTTTAAACCTGACGCCACAAGCGTTATAAACCGCATTCACAATCGCTGGTGGTACAGGCATGGTTGAAATTTCTCCCACACCTTTACCACCGTAAGGGCCTTCTGTGGTTGGATCTTCAACGATAATCACCTTGATTTCTTCCGGGACGTGTTTAATCGATGGCATCCGGTAGCGCGCTAAATAATCTGTGAAGATTTCTCCATCCTCAACGATGAATTCCTCTGTTAAGGCATGTCCTATTCCCATGATCAATCCGCCCTCGACCTGCCCTTGCAGTCCCAGGGGATTAATCGCTTTCCCGACATCGGTTGCCCCTACAGCGCGAACTACCCGAACTTCTCCGGTATCAAGATTTACCTCTACTTCTATTGCCTGTGCGGCAAATGAATAGGCAAAGTGTTTATCCCCTTTTTCACCAAGTGGTGTTGTTATTGGAGATTTATAATCATAAATCAACTTGGGATCGCGGCCTTCCGCCCGTATTAATTGGCCCACCTCAGCAAAGGACAAGGTTTGGCCATTGACCTGGATCTTTCCATCCTTAAACTGGATCTCTTCTGGAGGAAGGTTATATTTTTCAGCCAGGGTTGAGAGCATGGTATTTTTTAATGTAATTGCTGCGAACCTGGCGGCATTCCCAGAAATATAGGTCTGCCTGGATCCTGTGGTTGGTCCGCCATCAGGAGTAAGATCAGTATCAGATAGATACACATTCACTTTTTCCAGGGGCAATCCAAGCTCCTGGGCTGTAATCATTTGCAGCACAGTAACCAACCCCTGTCCGATTTCCGCTGACGAGATCCTGGTTTCCACTGAGCCATCCTGCAGCAGCTCTATCTCGGCGGAGGCATTATCAGGAGCGCCCTCTCCCAAGCCTGTGTTCTTAAAGGTAACTGCAAATCCCCAGGCCCGGCGCTTATTGGGTTCTCCTTCTACTTCCCGGGCTTTAAAGGGATCTTTTCCTTCGGTGTACTTAAGCATTTCCTGGTGAGTTTCTTCAATACAATCCAGTAAACCGACACTTTCTTTCAGATGCTGACCAGTGTTGGTTACAGCTCCGGTTCGGAGCGCATTTTTACGACGTAATTCAACTCGGTCAATCTTCAGCTCTTCAGCTACCTGGTCCATCAGGCATTCAATTGCGAAGGCCGCCTGTAAAGCACCAAATCCCCGGAAAGCACCGGAGGGAGGATTATTGGTATACATGGCATAACAATCGATTTTTACGTTGGGTACAATATAGGGTCCGGTTGAGTGCGTGGTTGCCCTGCCCATCACCTTTGCACCCAAGGATGCATAGGCGCCGGTATCTCCGTAGAGTTCAGTCTGGGCAGCGGTGAGGGTTCCATCCTTTTTAAGACCCAGTTTCACTTTAATTTGAGTTGCATGCCTTTTGGGATGGACAAGTAAACTTTCATGACGGTCATAGAGGATCTTGACTGGTTTTCCTGTGACCTGGGCCAGCAAAGCGGCATGGATTTGGCCCACGATGTCTTCCTTTCCGCCAAATCCCCCGCCGATCAGTGGACCCCGCACCCGCACCTTCTCAAGAGGAAGATCCAGTGCAGCTGCGACTTGATCCCGGTCCTCGTAGGGGATTTGTGAACCAACATATATTTCTATCTGGCCATTCTCCAGCGGCCGGGCGATACTGCATTCCGGTTCCATAAAAGCGTGTTCATAGGAGGGAGTGAAATAAGTATCCTCAATAACGATTTCCGCCTGCTCAAAACCCAGCTTGATATCTCCCTTATTTACCTTGATGTGTTTCAGCAGGTTGCCATCATTATGCACCCGGGGAGCATCCTCTGCCTTGGCAGCTACCGGGTTGGTAACTATCGGCAATGGTTCATATTCCACAGCAATTAAGTTGAGGGCTTTCCGGGCAAGCTCCTGGGTATCCGCAGCCACGATCGCTACTGCATCACCTACGTAGCGGATTTTTTCTCCAACCCCCACCAAAGCAGGCCAATCCTGAATAATCAAACCATGGTTAATTCGTCCAGGGATATCGGCAGCCGTAAGGACTGCAATAACACCAGGCAGTTCTTTTGCTTTCGCTGTGTTTAGTTTAACAACGCGTCCGTGGGGGATCCCAGCTCTGAGTGTAGCTCCGTACAGCATATCCGGGAAGCTGATATCATCGGTGTAGATTGCTTCTCCGGTAACTTTATCCCTTGCTTCCGGGCGAGGGACCACCTGCCCAACAACTTCCAGATCCCCTCCAAAATCAAAACTGGGAAATTCAATCGGTGTCCCATGGTTGATCTTATCCGCAGCGGCCTGGATGGCTTTGGTGATCATCGGGTAAGTACCGCACCGGCAGAGAGTATCATTCAAGGCATATTCAATATCTTTGTCTGTTGGATCAGGTTTCTCATTTAATAAGGCGGTCGCGGTCATGATTTGACCGGGTGTACAAAATCCACACTGGACCGCACCATGTTTTACAAATGCTTCTTGCACAGGATGTAATTCCTCGTCTTTGGCCAATCCTTCAATTGTGGTAACCTGTTTTCCAGCGGCTTTTAAGGCAGGATAATTACAGGATAAGATCGGTTCTCCATCGACCAGTACTGTACAGACCCCACATTCTGATTCCCCGCAGCTGATTTTGGTCCCGGTTAACCCCAACCGGTAGCGCAATACATCGGACAGCATTTCCCCGGCTTTAATATCCAGGGTATATCTTTGATCATTGACAGTAAATGTTAAGTTTGTCATTTAGTTTTCTCCCATCTCAACCAGCTAAAGATTGGCCCTCTCAACAGCAGTATCCAGAACCTCCCGAAGCAATACCGGCAGCAATTTATGGCGATATTCTTTGGTTGCCCGGTGAGCGCTGGTTCGTAAACTAACTTCCTTTCCCAGAATATCAGCAGCTTCTTGATGTACGGCTCCACTCCAGGTTTTTCCAGATAAAAATTCTTCCGTCTTCCTGGCCCGGAACGGTTTTGGTCCTGCCGGTCCACACGAGATCCGGACTTTCTCCAGGCTGCCTTCTTCCTTTAATTTCACCCAGGCGGCCATATTCAGGATCGCAATTGCCACGCCTTGAGGACGCATTACCCGCTGAAAAGCAGATGCCTCGCGGGACCCTTTCTTTTTAAAACGAAAGCCAACAATCAGTTCCTTCCCCCGATCAAATGTGACCTCACCAGGACCGACATAGATTTCGATCAAGGGCTGCCATTTGATACCATCCGGGGAGGCTATCTGGACTTCCGTATCCAGCGCTAATAATGAAACAGTCCCGTCTCCTGCCGGCAAGGCATGGGATACATTGCCGCCAATGGTGGCGACATTTCTAACCTGCGGGCCACCGATTAACCCACAGCCCTCCACCACACATTGAGCGTGTTCCTGCATGAGCGGATTGCCGATGATTTGTTTATGGGTAACCCCTGCGCCCAGGTATAGATAATCACCATCCAGGGTCACTTCCTGCATTTCAGGGATCCCGGATACATCAATCAATTGGTTTACCGGGTCATGCCGGCCCTGCCGGATATCCAATAAAAGGTCTGTTCCACCAGCGATAACAGCCGTGGTCCCAGGTGCGCTTGACAGGTTTTCCAGCGCTTCTTCAACTGTAGCGGGTTGTAAATATTCTTGAAATATAGACATAATCTACCTCGTTAATAATATTCATTTTGCCGTATACTAACCGGGTTGGTGTTAGAAAATACCAATTCCGGTTGAAAATTTAGCGCAATCCATTATACCTGAGATAGGGTTATCCTTGCTTGAAAAGTAATACTCAATAATTACTGCCGAATGTAACCCTGGATATTATCAAATCACGAGGCAAAATCACTTCAGTTCACACAAAGACAGACCTGCGGTAAAATCATGCCAGTGTCAAACAGACCGAGAACAAGTATTGGAGGATTCATCCGATGACTGATCACCGAAATAATGCTTTAAAGTATGCTCAGGATCATAAAGAACAATCCCTGGAAAAAATGAAGGATATTATTTCCATCCCCTCAATTTCCACGGATCCAAAGAGAAAAGAGGATATCAAAAAAGCTGCCGAATGGTTAAAAAAGGAACTGCTTGAACTGGGCATGACCCGGGCGGAGATTTATCCTACACCCCGGCATCCTATTGTGTATGCGGAAAACCTGACCGCTGGAGAGAATAAACCCACGGCTCTAATTTACGGCCATTACGATGTACAGCCAACAGATCCAATTGATGAGTGGAATTCGGATCCGTTTACACCAACCGAAGTAGGAGAGTTCCTCTACGCCCGGGGATCAACGGATATGAAAGGACAGATCATCGCCACCATCAGCGCTGTGGACGCCATCCTCCAAACCGGTGAGCTGCCTGTAAATATTAAATTCCTGATTGAAGGGGAAGAAGAAATTGGCGGATCTTACTTGGAAACATTTATCAAAGAAAATAAGGAGCTGCTGGCCTGTGACTTTTTCCTTAATCCGGATACCGGGATGCTCGGGCCGGAATCACCCAGCATCACCTATGCTCTGCGGGGTATTTCCTATTTTGAGCTCCGTGTTCAAGGAGCCAAACAGGATTTACATTCAGGAACCTTCGGCGGTGCAGTGCACAATCCTGCCCAGGTGATGACCGACCTCTTATCTGGACTTCATGATGATAAAGGGCGAGTTACCCTGCCGGGGTTTTATGACAAGGTTCAACCCATCGAAGACGAAGAGCGGGAAGAGCTCAGCCGATTACCTACCACTGAGGAATTTTTTATCAATCAGGCAGGCGTGAAGAAGTTGTGGGGTGAGGAAGGCTACACCCCGGTAGAAAGAACTGGCGCCAGACCTACCCTGGAAATCAACGGACTCTATTCAGGGTTTATCGGGGAAGGTCAAAAGACTGTCTTGCCCGCTTATGCCATGGCAAAGGTGTCTACTCGCTTGGTTCCTGATCAGGTCCCAAATGAAATATATGATATGTTTAAAGTCTATCTCGAAGAAAATGCGCCTGAGACGGTTACCTGGCAGCTTGATAAACTGGCTGCGGATTTTCCATCAATCAGCGACAGGAAATCTCCCTGGATCACCGCCTATGTAAAAGCCGCAGAAACGGTCTGGGGTTCACGACCACTCTTTGATCGCTCCGGCGGCAGTGTGCCCGTTGTGGTGCATATCCAGCAAAACTTGGGAGTAGATTCAGTGAATATCGGTTTTGGTATTCCCGGCGGAAACCTGCATGGTCCAAATGAGAATATTCACCTGCCGACATTCTACAAAGGCGTGGAAGCCCTGGTTCACTTTTTCTTTAATCTATAAACTATGAAAAACCAATTAAAACAAACAACCAAACTGCCTAACTACGGTGGCCAGGCAGTTATTGAAGGTGTGATGATGAGGGGCAAAAAAGCAGCGGCGATCGCTATGCGTGCCCCGGATGGGGAGATCACCATTCACACGGAAGAGCTGAACAAAATCTACCAAAGCCGGATGATGAAGATTCCTTTCCTGCGAGGATTGATTGGTCTTTATGACGCACTCGTCCTGGGCATGAAAGCATTGACCATCTCCGCCAATATTCAAACGGGGGAAGAGGAAAAGATTGAAGGCCCTGCCCTGTTTTTTACCTTTGCACTTTCAATGTCAATCGCAATCCTGATCTTTTTTCTAATCCCTGCGGGAGTCGGACAAGCCGTTGAACGTTTCTTCGGCTGGACCACCTGGGTAGGAAACTTGCTGGAAGGGTTAATCCGTCTGCTGCTGCTGATCACCTATATGTGGGGGATCGGAAAGATGGAGGATATCAAACGGGTATTTTCCTATCATGGAGCAGAACATAAGGTAATCAATACCTATGAGGCTGGTGAAGAGCTGGTCCCTGAAAAAGTGAAACCCTTCAGCCTGGAACACCCCCGCTGCGGCACGGCGTTCTTGTTGATTGTGGTGCTGTTCTCCGTTTTATTATTTACAGCCCTGGGACCGCTGACTCTTTTCTGGCGTTTGGTCAGCAGGATTTTATTGCTGCCGGTTCTCGCTGGTGTGGCGTATGAATATTTACGCTGGACTGCAGAGAATCAACACCATCCCCTGGTCAAACAGCTGATTAGACCTAATCTCGCCTTGCAGCGGCTGACTACCAACGAACCATCCCTGGATATTATTGAAGTCAGCATCGCGGCATTTAATGCTATGCGGGAAGCGGAAGAAGGTTAAATTTTTAACTAAAAGGGACCAAATCCATTAAAAGGACTTGGTCCCTCTTTTGAAAATCTCCCGGAGTTTATAGAAACTCCGGGAGATTTTTTGAATCGATAATCCTTCAAGTTGATTATTTTTAGTGCTCTTCTTCCAGAAACTCTACCACTTCCATGGCTGCGGCCGCACCCATTCCGGCAGAGATCACTACCTGCTGGAAATGAGGATCGCCAACTTCGCCGGCAGCAAACACGCCCGGTAAATTGGTATGCATTTTATTATCAATGACCAGGTAACCTTGCTCATCCGTTTCTAATTGATCTTTAAACATATCTGTATTGGGAATATGACCAATGAAAATAAATACCCCGTCAATTGGCCTGGTCTCTTCTTGCCCGGTCTTTTTGTTCTTTAACCGGACAGCATTAACTGTTCCGTCACCAAAAATCTCGGTCACTACAGTGTCCCAGACAAACTGTATTTTGGTATTTTCTTTGGCTTTCCCTTCCAGATAGGGACCTGCCCTGAGTTCATCCCGCCGGTGAACGATGGTCACTGATTTGGCGAAACGGGTTAAGAAAATGCCTTCTTTTAAGGCGCTATCTCCACCGCCCACCACAACCAGGTCTTTATCTTTGAAAAAATGCCCATCGCAGGTGGCACAGTAGGAAACTCCCTTGCCGGTAAATTCTGTCTCGCCAGGAACGCCAAGCTCCCGGACTGCAGCGCCAGTTGAGATTATCAGGGATTCTGCCAGGTATTCACCACCGTAGGTTGTAACCTTAAAGGGTCGTTCAGAGAGGTTAACCTCGGTTGCTGAATCAAAGACAATTTCCGCACCAAACCGTTCCGCCTGTTGTTGGAAGGCAGACACCATGTCTGGTCCATCGATACCATCAGGAAAACCGGGATAATTGTCAATTAGGCCAGTTTTTGATACCTGTCCTCCCAAATCCATGCCGGAGAGGACAATTGGTTTTAAATTTGCCCGGGCAGCATATAAGGCTGCGGACAATCCCGCCGGACCAGAACCGATGATTAAACATTGGAGAACGGTTTTTGGAGATTCAGCCATCTCAAAAACTACTGCAAAATGGCCAGGACTTTCTCAAAGTCCATAATGATATATTCCTCACTGCCCAATTTGATATCAGTACCGGTGTACTTAGGGAAGAGGACCTTATCGCCGACTTTGACCGTGATGGGAGTCTCTTCGCTTCCCTCACCAACAGCAACAACAACACCTGTCTGCGGTTTTTCTTTGGCGGTATCAGGAATGTATAATCCGCTATCTGTTCTGCTTTCTTCCTCGACCGGTTGAATCACAACGCGTTCACCCAAAGGTTTAATGCCAAATTCTTTCTTGCTCATGCTTTTTACTCCTTCTTCTTATAGTTATTGAATAACAATTACACTCCCCAATTTTACCAAATTTAAATGAAAATATGAGGGTTGTAAGCCAGCCAGGAACAATTTTTTATAAATATTATATACAAGGTACTGGACCGGAAAATCTCTTTAAGGCCTATTAAATTCACTCTTTTGATAATTATCCAGCTCCAGAAATAGTAATTTTCTGATGTAATTTTATTGCAGCGTTTTTTAGGATAAAAAAAGGTCCAACGGGATTTTCCGCCGGACCTTTTGCTTTTATAAAATCCTGGTCAATTTATTTCTTTCGGTCGGCTTGTTGGGCTTCTTCCAGAGACCAGCCTTCCAAAACCGCCTGTCTCGATAGCCGGATTTTGCCGTCTTTGCTGATATCAGTCACCATTACCGTGATCTCATCACCAAATTCAACTATATCCTCCACATTCTTTACATGGCTGGATTCCAGCTGGGAGATATGAACCAGTCCATCGATGCCGGGCAGGATTTCAACGAAGGCACCAAAGGTTTTGATACCAACAACCCTGCCGGTATAAATTCGGCCAACTTCAGGTGTAGCAGTCAAGCCTTCTATGCGCTCCTGGGCCATCCGGGCGCTCTCACTATTATCCGATGAAATGAATACGATGCCTTCATCATTGATATCAATCCTGGCACCTGTTGTCTCCTGGATATCACGGATAGTTTTTCCGCCTGGGCCAATAATCGCACCGATTTTATCCACCGGTACGCGAATGGACTGGATGCGCGGAACATGGGGTTTCAGATCATCATTGGGCTCTGCAATCGTTTTTAGCATTTCAGCCATAATTTTTGAGCGAGCTACCTTGGCCTCTGCCAATGCTTCTGACATCACCTGGGAAGAAAGTCCTTTCAGTTTAATATCCATCTGCAGGGCAGTAATCCCAGCTTCTGTTCCGGCAACTTTGAAATCCATATTGCCGATATGATCTTCCAAACCCTGGATATCGGTCAGGATGGCATAACGGTCACCTTCCATTACCAAACCCATTGCCACTCCGGCTACAGGGGCTTTGATCGGTACCCCAGTATCCATCAGGGATAAGGTGGATCCACACACAGAAGCCATGGAGGAGGAACCATTGGAAGACAGTACCTCAGATACCAGGCGCAGTGTGTAGGGGAATTCTTCTTCAGATGGAATGACGGGCAGCAGTGCCCGTTCAGCCAGGGCACCATGACCGACTTCGCGCCGGGAGGTTCCTCTCAGGAAACGGACTTCTCCCACCGAGAAGGGGGGGAAGTTGTAGTGGTGCATATAACGTTTGGTTTCCTGGGGGGAAAGATTGTCAATCAACTGGGCATCCCGCGGGGTGCCAAGTGTGGTTAGAGTCATCACCTGGGTTTGACCCCTGGTGAATAGACCGGATCCATGGGCCCGGGGGCTGGTACTAACATCACACCAGATATCTCGGACAGTTTTCAGATCTCTACCATCAGGTCGTTTCCTGGAATCCAGGATGCGCGCTCTAATGGCCTGTTTTAGGGTTTCTTCAAAAGCTTCTTTGACGTCACCGGAGGAAACATCCTCATCTTCAGCATATCCTTCGAGAATTTGTTCCCGGAGAGCATCCAATGCTTTCCGAAATTCAACTTTCTCCAGGTCCTTGGCAAGAATATCGTTGATGGGTCCAAGCGTTTTTCCGTGAACCTGTTCTTTCAGCTCTTCACTGAGTTTAAAGGATTCGTATTCTTTTTTGGTTTTTCCCAGTTCCTGGGCCATTTTTTCCTGGGCGTCAATCAGCGGTTGAATGGCTTTCTGCCCAAATTCAAGGGCTTCCAGGATAACCTCTTCAGATATTTCTTTTGAATTGCTTTCAACAGTCAGGATCGCTTCCCGGCTGCCAGCCATGATTAAATCCAGGTCTGATTCTTGAATCTCATCATAGGTCGGATAGGCGATGAATTTTCCAGCAATCCGCCCTACCCTGATAGCGCCGATAGGACCATCCCAGGGAATATCAGAAATCACCAATGCTGCAGATGCGGAGATGATTCCAATAATATCCATCGGTTGTTGGCCATCAGCAGACAAGGCATATAAGATCAACTGGACGGAGTTCCGTAAATCTTTGGGGAAAAGCGGCCGCAGCGGTCGGTCAATTAAGCGGGCAGTAAGGGTTGCATCTTCCCCAGGGCGTCCTTCCCTGCGGAAGAAGCCGCCAGGAATGGTGCCACTGGCGTACATCCGCTCTTCGTAGTTCACAGTCAGCGGGAAGAAATCCGCCCCTTCCCGGGCATCGTCGCTCATGGTAGCGGTTCCGAGCATCACGGAATCTCCCAATTGGACGGTAACTGCTCCACCGGCCTGACCCGCCAGGGTTCCGGTTTCAATGATAATCTCTTTATCCTGCACTACTGCTTTGTATTTTTTTGATTCTGGTTTCATTTTTTTCCTCCTGCCGGTCATTCTTTTGGTCAGGGATTGGGAGCTAGGGACAATTGATTGTCTTTACCTCCCAATACCCAACCTGACTAGAATGCACGGCTTCAGTACAATTCTAAGATTGAATAAGTAGATAATATAACTTCTATTACAATATTCAGTTTTTTGTCCTTGGTGAGAAAGTGATCCACCGCTTTGGCTGGGTCCCCCTTGTATCTCATCCTGCCCGCACCAACTACCGCACTTCCCCGTAAAACTATATTTCATAAAATCTGCAAAAAGAAACCGAGGGGGTGAGATTTTTTTGCACCCACTCGGCTCAGAATACTTATTTTCTTCTTAAGCCCAAACGATCACTGATCGCTATATATCTCTGGTAGTCTTCCCGCCGTAAATAGGCTAACAATCTCCGGCGCTGTCCCACCAATTTCAACAATCCCCTCCGGGATGATTCATCATGGGTATGACCCTGGAGGTGCCCAGTGAGGTCTGCAATCCTTGTGGTTAACAGGGCAATCTGGACTTCCGGTGAACCTGTATCACTCTGGTGACGGCCAAATTCTTTGATGATTTCTTCTTTCTGCGTTTTCGCAATGCTCATGACGTCTGCTATCTCCTACTGATATATTATTATTTGCTTTCTAGCAGGTCTCCTAATCCGCAGCAGATGCCGCAGATTGGTCTAGTCAGCACGGAAATTATACCAAAGACATCCTGAATGGCAAGGATGTTGGTTATTCCTTTAAAATTTGAAGGGTTTGATCGATATCCGACTGAATTTGAGCCGTTAAAGCACTCACCTGGTCAAATTTCATTTCATCTCGGAGCCGGTCAATAAAACCTAAACTTATCTGTTCTCCATAAATATCTCTGGAAAAATCCAGCAGGTGGGCTTCGATCCGGGGGCTTTCTATCCCCCCTCCAAATGTTGGCCTAAAACCAATATTAGTGACTGCTTTCCAGGATTTCCCTTGAACATCCGCCTGGCAGGCATAAACACCTGGTTTGATATTGACCATTTCTTCCGGAACTTCGAGGTTCGAGGTTGGAAAACCAAGGCTTTTTCCCCGGTTCTCACCACTGATCACCCTGCCTGAAATTTGAAATGGTCTTCCAAGGAATGCAGCTGCTTCCCGCATATTTCCTTCCCGGATACTGCGCCGGATCCGGCTGGATGAAACTAATTCCTCCTTGACATAAAACGGGGGGATCTCCATAAGTTCATATCCAAATAATCCTCCAAGTTCTTTTAAGCGGTCTGGTGTTCCCTCCCGGTTCTTTCCCAGGGCGAAATCATATCCTACCCAAAGCTGAGAGAAATGGAGCTGTTGATGCAAAACACGAATAAACGCCTCCGCGCTCAACAAGGAAGTTTCTTTTGAAAAATTGTAGGTCAGGATAAAATCCACGCCAAGCTCAGCCAGGTATTGAGCCCGCTTCTCAGGAAGAGTAAGATAAAATGGTCGAGTCTCTTCTTTAATAACCAGCAGAGGATGGGGATGAAATGTGACTACAACGGCAGGTTGTTTGTTCTTATGGGCCTGGGCAACCAGGGCGTGAATAATCTGCTGGTGGCCCAGGTGAACCCCATCAAAACTGCCAATGGTTAACCAGGAGTCTTCCAGCTGAATTTCTTCTACGTTGTGGAAATGCTGCATTTTAAATCCTGCATCATGAGGCGGTCAGGTTGTAATAAATACCTTTCGGGGCTGCCAGGTACTTTCCCCTTCGGTTACTTCTAAGAGGGCGATCAGATCGCCTTGTTCACTTAATCCCCTCGCCCAACCAGACGCGCCTGGTTCAGCTGAGATGCGGAGCCCGTGTTTGATCTTATCTGTATCTTCTGCAGACAATTCAATTGTGTGCCAATCTGCCAGGGTTTCTGCCGCAGGAATGAGGTGTTTATACCAATCCCCGGCTTCAAAGGAATCTTTTAACTCCTGCAGTCGAACTGCGTCCCGGAGAGTAAATTGACCGTTTTTGGTCCTTCTCAGGCCGGTCAGATGGGCTCCCACCTCCAGGTCATTGCCAAGATCATTCGCCAGCGATCGCACGTAGGTTCCCGAAGACGCATAGACATCAATCACTGCCTCCGGAGGAGACCACTCGAGCAGCTCCAGATTATAGACATCAATCATCCTGGGTTCCAGCTCAACTTCCTCTCCCTTGCGGGCAAGCTCATAGGCTTTTTTCCCATTGATCTTTACAGCAGAGTGAGCTGGTGGAACTTGAGCGATTTTCCCTTCATAATCCCGCAGCAGCTGCTGGAAATCATCCTCAGTAATGTGATCAACGGATTTTGTTTCCCCTACTTGTTTTCCTTCCGTGTCATAGGTATCGGTAGCGACACCAAATCTAATGATTGCCTGATACCGTTTGTCTGAAGCGGATAGGAATTCACTTAAACGGACAGCCGGTCCAATTAAAACCACCAGCACACCTGATGCTCTCGGGTCGAGTGTTCCTGTATGTCCGGCTCTACGTATTCCAGTACCGTGCCGAACTACTTTAACAACATCATGGGATGTCATTCCAACTGGTTTATCAATAACCAGCGCTCCAGTAATAAAATCTTTTAAATCGTCTTTTTCCATCGTTTTATCTCCCCAGCTTTTTTTAGATGATTTAGGTTATCCGCTTCCGTTTAATGCGTTTTTGGTAGCCTGAAGGACTTCTTCCTGGACCTTTTCCAGTTTTCCCTCTATCTCTGCTCCAGAAGCGGGTATATGTCCACCCCCCCCGAACTGGATCGCAATTTTGGATACATCAAATCCAGGGCGAGCCCGCCAACTTACCTTCACAGTCCCATTGGTCTGTTCGACAAAAACCAGACTGATATCAGTATCCCTGATCATGGATAGCACATTAATTAAATCCGCGTCATCCCGTCCTGTATAATCAGCCTGTTTCCTGTCATCCAGGCTGAGAGATGTCCAAACCAAGCGATCTTCCTGGTTTATCTTTGCTAATCCCTGCCCCCAGTATTTAACAGCTTCCAAAGATTTTTCACCAAGCGCTTTGCGATGGAGATCGGGCAGGTCTGCCCCTAATTCCTGCAGGTCTGCAGCGATTCTTAATGACTTGGGAGAGGTATTGGAAGTGCGGAAACCCAGGCTGTCGGTAATCAACCCTGTCAAGAGAGCTTCAGCGATAGCCTTGTTGAGGGGAAAAGAGAGCTCTTCAGCCAGATCATAAATCATCTCCGCGGTTGCGACAGCGTCCTCTTGAACCAGATTTACACGGGCAAATCGTGTGTTGGTAGGGTGATGATCAATATTTACATCAGGTTCACCGTACTCATCAAGCACATTGCCAATCCGGTCAATATCGGAACAATCCACAACAACAATCAAGTCATACACTCCGGCAGTTTCCCGGAAAACTTTGTCATATGAAGGAAGATGGTGAAAAACTTTGGGCACCCCATCTTCCAGCACCAAATTTACTTCTTTCCCCAGCTCTTCAAATATCAGGCCTAAGCCAATCAGCGATCCAACGGCATCCCCATCTGGACGAGTATGGGAGATAATCAAAATCCGTTCAGCCCGCTGTATCAGGCTGTCAAAGGCTTGAATATTTTCCTTATTCATCCAAATCCTCAATCCCTTCTTCCTCATCGAGCTCCGCAAAGATCTGATCTAAGCGGTCCACCCGTTCAGGAATGGGATCCCAATGAAATCGCAGTGCTGGAAAGCTGCGTAGGTGAGATAAGCTGTGCGCCAACTGGGAACGGATAAATCCCCCGGCCCGATGCAGGGCATCCATAATCTCTTTTTTTCTCTCTGTGCCCTCTATTGCGGAAACGTAAATATCGGCAAAGGTAACTTCTTTGTCCAGATTAACACTTGTGACAGTGACACCATCCAGGCGCGGGTCACTAATCTCCTGTAAAAAGATCAGGGATAAATCCCGTTTTATTCTATCGGCTATCCGTACTGATCGCGATTCAGAAACCATACCTCTTAGTACTCCGATACCATTTCAATTACATAACTTTCCAGGATATCGCCCTCTTCGAATGCAGAAAATCCTTTTAACCCGATCCCGCATTCAAAACCATCCCGGACTTCATTAATATCATCCTGATGCCGTTTTAAGGAAGCGATTTCACCTTCAAAAGCAACTTTGCCTTCCCGGAGTACCCGGATCTTGGCATTCCGGCGGATCTCTCCAGTATCAACCCGGCAGCCGGCGACTTGGTTGTATTTACCGGAAGGGAATACAGCCAGCACTTCTGCCCGGCCAATCAGGATCTTCTTTTCCACCGGTTCAAGCATACCTTTGAGGGCTTTCTCAATATCATCAATCAGATGATAAATAATATTGTATTTACGGATTGAGATCCCATCCGCATCAGCCAACCGTTTTGCAGCGGCGTCCGGTCCAACATTAAATCCAATAATAATCGCGTTGGTGGCGGATGCCAGCATAACATCATTTTCACCTACATTCCCGGTTCCCGCGTGGATCACTTTTACGCCAATATCCTGATCCCCTCCACTTTTCAAGTCAGAAACAGAGGAGACGATAGGTTCTAATGATCCCTGAACATCCGCTTTGATAATCAAGCGCAGTTCCTCTTCCTCACCAGCCTGGACCCGCTCAAAGAGCTGCTCCAAATTAGTTACTTGATCCTCTTCCGCTTCTACTTTAACAGAGCGGATCTTTCGTTTTTCTATCAGTTCCCGGGCTACTTTTTCACTCTCAACTACATTAAAGAGCTCTCCGGCCTTGGGAACATCACTTAAACCCATTATAGATACAGGAACTGAAGGCCCAGCCAGTTTTATCTTATTCCCTTTGTAATCAAACATGGCTTTTACTCTACCGCAAGTTGTGCCGGCAATTACTGTATCCCCCACTTCTAATGTTCCATTTTGAACCAGCAAGGTAGTCATCACACCTCGTCCCCGGGTAAGTTCAGCCTCAATCACAGTTCCAAATACATCACCCTGGGGATTGGCAAATATTTCCAGATCCTCTGAAACCAGCAAGATCGCTTCCATGAGGTCGTCCAATCCTGTTTTCTCAATCGCAGAAATCGGAACAATAATGGTATCGCCCTCCCAGTCATCTGGAACAATTCCAATATCAGACAGCTGTTGTTTAACCTGATCAGGTGCGGCGTTATCCTTATCAATTTTATTCAAGGCAACAATCATCGATACTTGGGCTGCCCGTGTATGCGCGATAGCTTCTTCAGTCTGGGGCATCACCCCGTCATCAGCAGCAACGACCAGGACAACAATATCCGCTCCCTGGGCGCCGCGTGCTCGCATAGCTGTGAAGGCAGCATGGCCGGGAGTATCCAGAAAAGTAATGGTTTTCCCATCATGCTCAACTTGGTATGCACCGATATGCTGAGTAATCCCTCCGGCTTCCCCGGCGGCTACCGAGGTATCCCGGATCGCATCCAGCAGAGTGGTCTTTCCATGGTCAACATGTCCCAGGATGGCTATCACGGGAGGCCGTCTTTCCAACTGCTCCTGGTCCTCATCCTCTAATTTTTTCCGCCAGAGGGGAATTTCAACCACTTCCTGATCCTCTTCTTCTTCGATCTGGAGCGGGACAGCTTCAAAACCCATTTCCTCCGATACAATGGCAGCTGTGTCAAAATCAATCTCCTGATTGATGTTAGCCATCATCCCGTTTGCCATTAAAGTCTTGATTATCTCTATCGGACTGGCATCCAAGGATTGGGCCAGCTCCCGGACAGTTATGCTGATAGGCAGTTCTATTTGTTTAATCTCTTGTCCGTTTTCACTCATGTATTACCTCATTGGTGGTGGTGTCAATACCAATTTATTCATTGGAATATATTTTATTGATCAGATTCCTGCTGGCTCTGCTCCGAAAGGGTTATCTGGAATAAAAGAAGTCTTTCCTGATCCTGTTTTGAAAATTCTGTTTTCAGGGCTTTTTGAAGCGATTTCTTCAACCCAATCTCCCAGCAGGAGGGATCGGCATGCAGATAAGCTCCCCTGCCTGCCAGCTTTCCAGTTTCGTCTACAAAAACCCCTTCTTTCGTCCGGACAATCCGGATCAAGGATTTTTTGTCCTGGCTCTGCCGGCAAGCAACACACATCCTTTGCGGCTTGTGTTTTCGTCGCGCCATCAAAATATTCCCAATTACTCCTCTTCCTGATCTTCAGGATTATCCTCAGGCCGATCAGAACTCTCCGGTTCAGGATCTTCATCCCCGGTATCTGCCTCTTCCTCGGCAGATTCTTCTTCTGAGTCAGTCTGTTCTCCTTCAGCGTCGGATATTGGCTCATCTCCCGGTATTTCTTCTTCTACAACCTCTTCCACTTCAGAATCGGTTTCCTGGTTTTCCTCGGTTTCTAGCTCAGCTTCCGATTCAGCTTCCGATTCCCCTTCTTGATCATCTTCTAGATCTTCAGGGTCTTCTTCCATTTCAGGTTCGAGTTCTTCACCGTCTTTTTCTGAGGGTTCTTCCTCATCTGTACCAGGCTCTTCACCCTCAATTTCAGCTTCAGTTCCAATATCGCCTTCTACCTCTGCAGCGGGTTCCTGACCATCCTCATGCTCTTTTTCTGCGGTCGGGCTTTGATCTTCCACCAGCAAATCTTCCTCAACATCCAATTCCTCTGGAAGCGGTTGATAACCTATCATCACTTCCAGGGCGTTTTCGATTTGTTTGATATAGGATGGTCCGATGCCGTCGATATCACCAATTGAACTGGGCACCAGGAGCAGCCGATAAGCCAGTTCTCCAACGTTGGCAAACCCGGCTTCGCCGAGCAGATTTTCCACTTTCGTCGGTAAACCCAGAGTCATGATTGGCAGATCGTAGGCATCATCCGGTACTGCCCCTTTCGCAGCCTGGATCCTGGCTTGCTGCTGTTTTGTCACTTGCTTTCGTTCTTTAATCAAACCGGTCTCAACTCGATTGTTAAAATAGTGTAGTTCCCGGTACTCTTCCGGTGTAATCGGCCTGCCTTCAGCCTTTTTACCCATAATTATTTCGATCCTCGGAATTGTGGTCGCTTCCAGATCCTGGTACTGGGTATACTTGGGATCATTCTGGATTTTATACAGCGTATCGGAAATCGCTTCAAAGAGACCTTTGATATCTATTCGCCAGCCGGATAATTTAGCAGCCAGGCGGGCATTTTGGCCGTTCCGCCCAATCGCCAAACTGAGCTGATCTTCCGGGACAACCACAGTCGCTGTTGGCATACCATCGGTTTCTTTGTTAAGGAATACACTCAAAACCCGGGCAGGACTTAATGCCTTGGCGATAAACTCTTCCGTGTTTGGATTCCATTCGATAACATCGATTTTTTCATCACTTAATTCACGCACAATGGCTTGTATCCGGACTCCGCGGATGCCAACACAGGCCCCAACCGGATCCACGCCGGGTTTTAGCGCGGAGACCGCAACCTTGGATCGGTATCCAGCTTCCCGGGCGATCGACCGGATTTCCACTAATCCCTGGTAAATTTCAGGGACTTCATTTTCCAGCAGCCGGCGTAAAAAATCCCTGTGCGCTCGGGAAAGGATAATTCGCGGTTCGCGGGTAGTTTCCTCTACATCCAGCAATAAAGCCCGAATCCGGTCATGCACCCGGTAATATTCCTTGGCGATTTGCTGGTTGCGGGGCATTTTGCCTTCGGCATTAATATTTAACCCAATCGTTAGCTCATGGCGGTGAACTGCCTGAATCACACCAGTTACAATCTCGCCGGTTTTTCCAATGTAATATTCATATTGGGCAAGACGCTCAGCCTGACGAATGCGCTGCTGAATGACCTGGCGGGCAGTCTGGGCAGCCACTCGGCCAAAATCGTCCGGTGTGCTTTCCACCATTTCCAGATCCCCGTACTGGGTATCCTTGTTAACTTTTTGGGCTTCAGCCAGGACCACTTCAGTCCGATTATCCTGAACTTCATCAACCACTTCTTTTTCAACAAAAACCGTCACTTCCCCGGTCTCAAGATCGATCTCAGCCTCAACCTTTTGGGCGCTGGATGCATTTACAGACCGCCTGTAGGCGGAAACCATGGCGTCTTGTAACGCCTCAACAATGATTTCCTCAGGAAGGTTTTTGTCATTTAGGACCTGTTTAAAAGCCAAAGCAAATTCTGTTTTCATTTCTATTTCTCCAACTACTCTTGATGGGGAGGAGTTATTTTCCAGCGGTGGCAATAAAAAAAGTGGGGTTGACCCACTTTCCGTCGCCGCCAGTATTGCTGCCTCCCTCTAAAAATCATTTTATCACGAACAAAAACCGCTGGCAAGGCATCCCCCTGCCAGAAATATTCCCCGTTATATCCGGGCTTCAAAAACCAGGCTTGTTCTATTCCAAAATGCCTGAAATGGAGGGATTTATTCATTTTCATCCTCATTATCTTCAGAAAGTAACCTTTTTAACATTGCCTTTTCATCTTTTTTGGTGTTTATTTCTTCATCCAACCAGGCATTTCGGATTTTGGATAATATCTCTGCGTACTTTGGTCCAGGATCTAATCCAGCCTGTTTCAAATCGTCGCCTGTGACATTCGATTCTACGTGCTGCCAGGAAGACAAATAGCGAGACAAAATTCCTTTATATTTCGCTTCTCCCGCCTCCAGATAGACAGCATAAATTGCCAGGTTTGATATCCGATCCAAGGCTGCTGTCACCTGGCTGGGCGGTTGATTGAAGAGAGCTTTTAGTTTAACCCGGAGCCTGGACGCCTCCCGAATGACCTCAGAAAGTGTGCGTATCAGCTTTAATCGTTTGTGAACTCCGCTGCTTTCAGGAGCTCTCATCAGCCAAACGGTATAGAGGATCGCCCGGTTGATTGGCAGCCCGCCACTCTGCCCTTCAATTTTCCATTCCGGAGGATGTTCTTTATCTGGCAGGGACTTAACCAAACGGGTCAGGGATTTATCCCAATCTAAATCCGGATGAATTGCCTTTAATATCGTCAGCTGTTGCAGCCTGTTCATCATTTTTACGGCATTTTCTTCATTAAAAATCCGGTCCAGTTCATGGCGTATCCTGTCGCCGGATACCCGCCTTAACATTTCCTTTGCTTCCAGTAATAACTCCTGGGTTCGCTGGTCCAGCTGAAAACCATAACGCTGCTCATATCGCACAGCCCTTAAGATGCGGGTTGGGTCATCAATAAACGACAGGGAGTGCAGCACCTTGACCAATTTTCCTTTCAGATCGGCAAGACCACCCCAATAATCATACAACTCACCATAATGGTGCCCATCCAGCCGCAGAGCCAGGGTATTAATCGTGAAGTCTCTCCGGTGCAGATCCAGCTTGATACTGCCCCACTCCACGGTGGGCAGCGCCGTGGGGTGAGTGTAAAATTCGGTCCTGGCGCTGATAAAGTCCAGGTTCTCGGGCAATGATTGGCGAAGTTTTTTGGTGGAACCCAAAATTGTGAGCTGATCCTTATCGATAAACCATTTTGCTGTCCCAAACCGGTTATGGCTGGTCACCCTGCCCCCATATCGTTCCTGGATTTTCACTGCCAGGGCAATCGCATCCCCTTCCACAACCAGATCAAAGTCCACACTGGGGTGATCAAGCAGCAAATCGCGCACAAATCCACCAACAATGTAAAGAGCAGATTTTTGCTCGGCAGCGATTTCGGCTATTTTATTCAAGAGCTCCAATCTACCTTCTGGTAAGGTCGCTTCCAGGCGCGGGGCAAGATTTTGCCTACCGGGAGTCGGACGACTCGGGGCCAGAATTTTAATCATATCTGTCCGGGTAACAATCCCAACGATCTTTTTGGACCGGGAACTGACAACCGGGATTTGACCCCAGCCGGAATCAGTCATCACATCCTGGATATGCTCTATGGAGTCGGCCGGGAAAACCCGGATATTTCCGGCTTCCATTAAACTGGCGGCCGTTAGATTCAGTTCATGCACCAGCGCCTTGTCGACCGCCCGGCGGGTGAGTAAACCAACAATCTTTCCATCTTCCTCTACCGGAAACCCCTCATAGCCGAACTTCATCATCATTTCAGCTGCTTCTTTTACCGGTGTATCCGGAGAAAGAGTTAAAGGATCGCGGGACATAATGTCCTTCGCTCGGACAGCCGGCTTAACATATTGGGGAAGGGTTTTTACCAGCTTATGATACACATCGTCGATGGATACATCATTTATAAGGGCAGCGGCAGCCCTGGGATGGCCTCCCCCAGCTTCAAAAATTGTTAATACTTCACAAACATCAATATGATCATCCATGGACCGGGCGATAACCTGCACTCCACCTGAGGTAGTTAACAGGATGAATACTGCATCAGGATCCAGTAAATCCCTTAACTTATGAGCCACACTGGAGAGTTCTTCATCCAGGTTGGTAGCATCCGCCTGGGCAATAATCAAGTTATGACCGTGAATGATTAAGCTTTCCGAACAAGCCCTCAAATCTTCATATATTTTCTGCTGAGCCAGCGACAGGGGATGGTTGATATAATCCGAGACAATCGACAGGCTGGCACCTCTCTCAACCAGGATACCGGCCGCAAAGATATCCTCAGCTGTGGTCCGGGTATAGGTTAAGGAACCAGTATCTTCATAAATACCCAACAGCAGCAAGGTGGCCTGGATGGGTGTCAGAAGAATGTCCATCTCCTGGATCGCCTGGACAAAGATGGTTGCTGTGGCTCCGGTTTCCCGGATGATCTTTTCCCAATTCTCCGGCACATCTACTCGCAGCGGATGATGATCAATGACCTTAACTTTCGGATTCGATACCATGCCTTTGATGCTGGTCATGGATTGGGTATCTACCAGGCAAACCGACTCAATGGGATCTCCGGTTAAATCCCTGGGATCCAGGAACGGCAGCTCCACCCCGTAGAGCATTAAGAAAGCTTCTACATTCCTGTTCAACTGGCGGGGTAAAACCGGGATGAGGTTTTTATCGAGCAGGTAGGCTCCCAACAGGGACGCCAGTCCGTCAAAATCTGTCCGTTCGTGGGTTAGGATGATATCCATAAAAGTGTCTCAGGTTGTGGAGGATAACCAAGGGTATTGTAACATCTATTGGGGGCCGAATTATCTTCAGGCGTATGGATCTTTTGAGGGCAAAGAGGGACCGGGGACGGGCCCTTCGATTGCGCGCTTCGCTTCGCAAAGCAATCCGCTCAGGACGGCACAGAAGTCGTGTGAAAAGCCCTCTCCCAGATAGTTTATAATTGAGCCATGAAAACAATCACTGTCTTCGGCGGATCGTTACCAAAACCTGGATCTGCCGCGTATTTAGATGCAATCCGGTTAGGCACTTTACTTGGAGCCGGAGGGTATACGGTCCAGACTGGCGGATATATCGGCACCATGGAAGCCATCTCCCAGGGCGCGGCAGAAGCCGGGGGACATGTTATCGGGGTTACCTGCGATGAAATTGAAAGTTGGCGGCCCGTTGCGCCCAATCGCTGGGTAAAAGAGGAAAAACGCCGTCAGACCCTCAGGGAACGCCTTTATGTCCTGATTGACAGCTGTGATGGCGCCCTGGCATTACCCGGGGGTATCGGCACCCTGGCGGAAATCGGCTTGATGTGGTCCCAGCTCCAAATTCACCCCAATCAAGCTAAACCGCTAATCATGATTGGATCCGGCTGGGAAAACACCGTAAATATCTTTTTTACTGAGTTGGGAGAATATGTGCCCCCTGCAGACCAAAACCGAATCAGGACTGCACCAGATGTTGAGTCCGCTTACAAAATACTCCAAGAAGTGCTCCCTTTATGACAGCGATTAATCCAGCCCGGTTAAAGGTCCAATCGGCCGAGTTGAGTGCCCATTTTTCTGATCCGGATACTTTCCTGCCCAAGCTGCATACCCTGCTGGATTTTTATGCTGTCCGGATTCAGAAAACCAGCATATCCCGCCCATCGCTGACCCTGAGATCTTATCAGGTCGCTGCTCCGGTGTTGAGAGCGGTGGAACGGGAGTTAAAAGAATCTCTTAATACAAACCCCTCTCAAGGACTGCTGCTGATTGATGCCCTCTGGGAAGAGGAGTGGGTTGAGACCCAGATCCTGGCCGTCGATCTGCTGGGCGCTCTTCCGCCGATAAATACAGAATCAATATTCAAAAGACTCAGTTACTGGATCTCTTCCAGCGGGGCGGAAGTGATCCGGAATATCCTGACCACCCGGGGAGTCTCTCGCCTGAGAAGCAAAAATCCGGATTTGGTATTGGATTTTTTCCAGGATTTGCTGTTATCCCCTGGCAAAGGAAATTGCCAGGCTGTTCTATCTGGTTTGGTTCCTTTTGCAGAAGACCAAGACTTCGATAACCTTCCGATCATTTACAAGTTATTAAGCACAATTTTGCTGGTTGAAGAAAAAGGATTGATAAAGGAAATCCTGGCGGTCCTGAAAGCCTTAATCAAACGGTCTGAACAGGAAACCTTATATTTCCTTGAACGGCAGCTCGCCACAGCCGCAAAACCAAGGATAATCCGGGCAACCCGGCAAATATTAGCGGTATTTTCAGAAAATAATCAAGCCAAGCTGAAAAAGACACTGCTAACCTACAGCTAAATTCATTCATTTTATTCTTCTTAGATTCCCAACATAATTTAATGGTTAAAATATTCAACGTTAAACATTAAACGTTTAACGTTAGTGCTGTTCATTATTTGACCTCTGGCTGGTACATAATACAAGGACTTTAGAAATATCTAATAGTGAGTGAACCCTTAAGCTAAACCTTGACAATCAAAACCGCATTCCTTATACTGTCCTTAAAGAATTATTAGCACGGGGAGCCGAAGTTGAGGCTGAGAGGAAAACAATCGTTTTCGACCCGCGAACCTGATCCGGTTCATACCGGCGGAGGGATGCCTAGACAAAACTCCGCCGACTGGCGGAGTTTTTTAATACCAGGTTTATGGGCAGTAAATAATCTTAGCCAACATTTATCCAGGGCACGAAGAATAAACAAGAGGAGATTTCCCCATCCTCCTCCAGCACTCGAGCCCGTCCCCGGGCGAGGACAACTAAGTCAAATATTCCAAGACGAAGCAGCATCGACCAAGAGGACATTATGAAAGCGATAATTTTTGCTAACGGCGAGTACCGCCCCACCGATAACCAAATCAACATCATCGAGGATGAACTGATCATCGCCGCGGACGGGGGCAGCGCACAATGTGCCTGGTTGGGAATCATCCCAGATATCCTGATCGGTGATCTGGATTCAACTGACCCTGACCTGATCCAGAAATGGGAAGCTGCCGGCGTAAAAGTAATCCGCTACCCGGCGGACAAGGATCAAACCGACCTGGAACTGGCGCTTTTACACGCTCAAGCGGAAGGAGCTGACAAGATCGTGGTCTATGGTGCAATTGGAGGGCGGTTGGACATGACTTTTGGAAATCTGACGTTGCTGGCTCACCCAGCCCTAAAAATATTGGTTAAACTGGTTTATGGGGAAGAAGTAGTTCGACTGCTTCGGGAAGGTGAGCTCCTCACTTTACCGGGCGCTATCGGGGATACCATTTCCCTGATCGCACTCGACTCGAGGGGCGCGTTCGTCACCACCACTGGCCTGGAGTTTCCATTGGACAAGGAAGTTCTGGAATTTGGACTGACAAAGGGAATCAGCAATCGTTTTGTTAAGAAACAGGCCACGATCTATCTTGAGAGAGGGTTGCTGGCTGTGATTCATTCCCAGCAGGACCCACTAGAGGAAAAATAGGATGAAAAAATATCTTAACCTGGTGTTAGGTTTGTTCCTTATATATGCAGCGGCTTGTACTCCCCAACCCGGACTGGAAGAAATCCGCACTTTAACGGTGATGACCCACGACTCCTTTGCAGTCTCAGAAGGGGTGGTGGCATCCTTTGAAGAGTTGTACGGTGCCCAGGTCCAGTTCCTCGAAGTCGGGGATACAGGCACAGCGGTAAACAAAGCCGCGCTCTCCAAAGATAACCCTCTGGCTGACGTTTTTTACGGGGTGGACAATACCTTCCTGAGCCGGGCACTGGAGGAAGAGATTTTTGAACCCTATCGCTCTCCTCTGCTGGATGAGATCGACCCGGTCTTCCAGCTGGACAAAACCTATCAAGCCCTGCCGGTGGACTTCGGGGACGTATGCCTGAATTACCAGAAATCGTATTTCACGGACCAGGGTCTGGCACCGCCAGATTCGCTGGAGGATTTAGTAGATCCAGCCTATAAAGGGCTGCTGACAGTCCAGAATCCAGCCACCTCTTCCCCGGGTTTAGCATTTTTATTCACAACCATCGGCTATTTTGGAGAGGATAGTTACCTGGAATTCTGGCAGGCGCTGGTCGAGAACGAGGTAAACATCGTTAACGATTGGGAAACCGCCTATTATGCTGAATTCAGCCAGGCTGGCGGACCGGATCCAATTGTCGTTTCTTATGGATCCAGCCCACCTTTTGAGGTGCTGTTCGCGGAAGAACCGCTCGAAGATGCCCCAACCGCAGCGGTGACTTCAGCGGGAAGCTGCTTCCGTCAGATTGAGTTTGTGGGTATCCTGAAAGGAACAGCCAATCGGGACCTGGCGGAAAAATGGGTAAACTTTATGCTCTCGCTTGAATTTCAGGAAGATATCCCATTAAATATGTATGTCTTCCCGGTCAATAGGAATGCGGAGCTGGAGGAAACTTTCCAGAAATTCCTGGAAATCCCGGAGATCACCGCGGAGGTCAGCCCGGAAATGATCTCTCAAAACCGGGAGAAGTGGATCAATGACTGGACTGAAGCGGTACTTCGTAAATAAATATCTATGCCAAGGGACCTGGTTTCTTAAACTTACCTTTGTATTCATCAAATCACGTGGAGAGGATAAAAACGCTCCCGTCTCCGGGAGCGTTTAGCAAAATATTAAATGATGGAATCTCGCACACACCAGTCCCTCCGTCACACTTTCTCAAAGTCACCCAGTTTCCTGCTCTGGCTTCTCCCCCTGTTATTCCTGGGGATCTTTTACTTTTACCCGCTGGCGGAGATCCTGGGGCTGAGCTTTTCCCGGGCGGAGGTCGGCATCCTGGCCGGTTTTGTGGAATCGGTGACCTCCCCCACCGTTCAAAAAGTCCTGGGATTTACTTTTAAACAAGCCCTTTTATCTACCCTGCTGACCCTGCTGGTGGGGCTGCCGGGTGCATACCTGTTTGGCCGGCATCAATTCAGGGGCAAAAAAGTCCTCCGGGCCCTGACCGGAGTCCCCTTTGTGATGCCCACCCTGGTGGTCGCGGCCGGGTTTTATGCCCTGGTGGGTCCCAATGGCTGGTTAAATCTCCTGTTAATGCGGGTTCTTAATCTTAATCTACCGCCAATCCGCTTTGTTAACAGCTTTGCTGCCATCCTCACCGCCCATGTTTTTTACAACACGACCATCATTCTGCGGATTGTAGGAGACTACTGGAGCCGGTTGGATCCCCGCCTGGAGAGCGCAGCCCGGACCCTGGGCGCGAACCGGTGGAAAACCATCCGGGAAATCACTCTGCCCCTGCTCCTGCCGGCTGTCGCAGCGGCTTCCCTGCTGGTGTTCATATTTGACTTCACTTCCTTTGGGGTGATCCTGGTGCTGGGGGGACCCCAATTTGCCACCCTGGAAGTGGAAATTTATTACCAGACCATCAGCCTGTTTAATCTGCCCCTGGCAGCCACACTTTCAGTCCTCCAGGTAGGTTTCACCTTGGTACTGACCGTGTTGTATACCCGGATCACCGCCGGCCTGAGCCGGCCGGTCAGTCTATCCTCCAGGAAAAGAACCCAGCGTCCCCTTCAGAGAGGAAAAACCAGGTTGGCCGCAGGATTATTTATCTCGCTCTTATTGGTTTTCTTAATCTCCCCCTTGGCTGCCCTGGCAGGGCATTCAATCACGCCCCTGGCCGGAAGTGGAGGGCAGGGAGAAGGGATCGGATCCATTTTTACGCTGTCTTTTTATCAGGCCCTAGCCCAAAATCCCCAGCAGTCGCTCTTTTATGTTCCCCCCACTACCGCCCTGGGTGTGTCCCTGGGGTATGGGTTGATTACGGTGGTTCTGGCTTTGGTCCTGGGGCTGCCGGCCGCCTGGGCCCTGGCAAAAAAGAATTTGACGTTTTTAGATCGGGTATTGGACCCTGTGTTAATGCTGCCGCTGGGTACCTCGGCTGTGACGCTGGGGTTGGGATTCCTGGTGGCGCTGGATCACCCTCCGTTAAACTTACGAACCTCCCCCCTGCTGGTACCCATCGCTCACACCCTGGTGGCCTTTCCGTTTGTGGTCCGCAGTTTAACCCCGGCTTTAAGCAGCATCCAACCGGAGCTGCGCCAGGCAGCATCCGTTCTGGGCGCCTCCCCGGTCAGGATCTTCAGGGAGATTGACCTGCCGCTGATTGGGCGGGCCCTGCTGGTAGCAGCCTCGTTTGCTTTCACAATCTCAATTGGTGAGTTTGGCGCCAGCTCGCTGATTGTCCGACCGGAATATCCCACCGTGCCGGTTGTGATTTACCGGCTGCTCTCCCGACCTGGTGCTCTGAATTATGGTCAGGCCATGGCGTTAAGCACAATCCTGATGGGAGCGGTATTGGTTGGCATGTTAATAATGGAACATTTCCGCCTGGGCGAAGTAGGAGAGTTTTAATCCCGGGGCTGTTTAATGAGATTACAGTGTCTGCCAGCTTAGACAGGTCCTCAACATTAAACGTTTAACGTTAACCGTTCAACGAATTTTTCACACTAACTCAAGGGGGAGTAATTGTTTAAGTATCTTGACTGGATTATGTGATGTGATAGAATATTTTTCGCTGGGGGCGTGGTGTAGCGGTTAACATGCGGCCCTGTCAAGGCCGAGATCGCCGGTTCGAATCCGGTCGTCCCCGCCAGGTAAAGAGAACCACTCGAAAAGAGTGGTTCTTTTGGTTTAAGTCCACACTAAGGACTTTTTACAGATCATGCCGTGAGGGATATGTTACACTGTCATTGTAGGTAATAAATAAATCTGACAAAGGGTAATGATAAATACTTATCCTTCACTGAGTCAGAAAATAGCTTATTCATTTATCACGCGTTTGAAAGCTAATTAACGTTAGGCACCGTATCAATAAAAGGAGGTTAAACGATGAAAAGTGTTTATAACACTGGTGATCGTGCATCAAAATGGATCCGTTGGATTGCACGTATTTGGTCCTCTCCGATCATAATTTACTCTCTGATAATGGTTGCCGGCTATGCATGGAACTGGGTGACAACCGGTGTAGCAGACCCCTATGCGGTGGAAGGATATCCCCCCACAGAAGCCCTGCCCCCCATCTTAATGTTTCTGAGTATCTTGGGATTAGGCATCGCCTGGCGTTGGGAGAGACTAGGGGGAGCGATTACCCTTGTTTTCCTATTAGCAACGGTTTCGTTGCTTCTTATTCAAAGCCCGATCACTGATGATTTCTATCACTCAGCGATCCCTTATTTTATGTCGGTGGTGATTGCCATCCCTGGAATATTGTTCTTGGTATGTTGGTGGCGATCGAGAACGGTGCCAATAGTTAAGAACGGTGCCTAACCCCCGCTGCACCCGACCCTTCGATCCGCCCTGCGGGCTACTCAGGGCAGGTGAGCTCTTCCGTTATGCGCTATCTTTTTTTTGTATGCTAAAGTTCGATGTGTTTGAAGGAGGAAAGCAATGGATTTGTCCTTACTAAAACCATATCATGGTTACCAATCATCAATTATTCCATTCTCTAGTGGTTATTATCTCTATCTTGCAAGCTGGGACAGCACACCAACCAGCTTTTCTTCCTTCTCCAATATTTGGGTGGTCACGCCAGAAGATAAAAGAATACTATTCGCAGATCCTCCAGCTTCGAGCGAAATTGTCTGTATTTATCATGATTTCCATGAAATCTATGGAGCGTCAATATCTCTTGATTGGGCTTTAGAAAATCATCTCCGGATTCAATGTGCGTCTCTTAATAATGACAACGAACTGGACGCTGAATTTTACTTACAGGAGACTCTATCGTCACGATTGCTTGTTTCCCTTGCCAGTAGTCCCCCCACACGGTTCATGGTTTCCAAACCCCTGGTAACAATATCAAACTTCTTGGTGAACTTATTTGTAGCCAAGGGAGGCTCGACATTACTTGGAAAAACTGAAACCGGTCAGACTTTCTATAATGGCTCGACTGACCGATTATTTAAAGTCATTCAAGGTTCTGCAACCTTGAATGGCAAGGATTTGGGAGAGGTTTCAAGACCCACTTGGCCTGTAGAATTTGGTGATGCTATTCCATTTGTTCAGCCTGTGATTAAGTTGGGAACTCTCTACATACCTTACGAAGAAGAAATGCTGGAGAATAGCGCATAACCCCCGCTCCACCCGACAGCCGGTAAAGACGGAAGACGGGGGACGGAGGACAGGAAAGGCAAAGCCCGGCTGCGGGTGTCCTTCGTTAGCTCAGGATAATTAAGCTCATCCGTTGGGAGGCAACAAAAACTATGTTGATTGATCCAAACGAAAATCGTAAAAACATCGAAAAATACTTGAGTAAGAATCTGGGATACCAGGTAGAGTTAGTTCAAGTAACGAAGTTAACGAAAGGCACGCGAGAAGCCCCCTGGAAATTAGTGATTGAAGCTAATGGAAAAGATGAATCATATGTGCTTCAGTTAGATCAAAAGAGCCTGGATTATGAATATCAAGTTCTAAAAGTAATGGAACGGATTCCGATTCCCACTCCAAAAGCATATGGACTGGAATTATCAGGGAAAGAAATTGGAGTTCCATGTTACTTTAGTGATTTCATTGAAGGCGAATCACTGCTAGAGCCAATGCTTGCAGGTGATTTTTGGGCTGAAGAGTTGTACATCAATACAGTCAGTGAATTACAATCAGTCACAGAAGAAGAGTTAGGAAGTTTTGCCAAGACATTAAAATATGAAACCGCTGAAGATGTGTTGGAAGAAGCATATTCTGACCTGAAAACCGCATCGCGTTCTTTAGTTGATGATGCATACAGAGAACTGAAAAACACTATGCTGGAGTTACCCGCAGTACAGTTTAGCAATGGGGATTTATGGCTAGAGAACTTTATCGTGAAAGATAGGAAATTAGCGGGTGTTATCGATTTTCCAAACGCAACGTTTAGCGATCCGATATATGAGTTCTTATTGACATTCTTTGTTGCACCAGAACTGCAAGGACGGGGAATAGAAGAACGGTATTGTCGCCAAATGGGATATGACCCGTCTGCACTTCATTGGTATCACGGCCTAGAGTATTTTGACACATGGCGCTGGGTCTTAAAAACTGGCGAAGGTTTTGTTCATCATACAGCTGAAAGTTTAGAGACAGATTTACGGAATTGGTTAGGTGGTAAATGACTAAAGAAGCAGACGTTGCCGCACAACCCAAGTTGCACCGGACTTGGCGATAGCCAAGGGGGTACGTGGCGCGATTTGCTGATTCTAGTTTTGGTTCAAGGATGGATCAGAGCAAATACCGCCAAGCCAGTGAACAAACCGTTATCTGGCAAAGGAAGCCCTCTCATGAGACTTAATCCATTCAAACTTGAACGCTACTTCGCTAAGCATGAGTTCTCGACCCCGTATTTGCTATGTTCCTCGGATTGCGAAAGCATAGAACTGCGGGACCTGCTGGCCCTCGAACCAGGGGCACCAGAGCGGCTATCCGCGCTTTGGCTCGGCTACACGGAGTCACTAGGCAATCCTGAGCTTCGGCATGCCATAACAACACTGTATGATCATATAGAGGCCAATCAGGTTCTTGTGCACGCAGGAGCCGAAGAGGCGATCTTCAATTTCATGAACGTCGTTCTCAGCCCTGACGATCACGTCATCGTGCATTCGCCCCACTACCAGTCTCTTGGAGAGGTGGCTCGGAGTATCGGTGCCAACGTATCCGAATGGCAAGGCAATCCGGATAATACGTGGGAACTCGACCTTAAATTTCTGGAAAGTTCTCTCACCGCTCGTACGAAGGTGGTAGTGGTCAACTTCCCACACAATCCAACCGGGTTTCTGCCTAGGTCCGAGTTCGTACGCGAGCTATCGGCGCTCTCCGATCAGCACGGTTTCATCGTCTTCTCTGATGAGGTGTACCGCGGACTGGAACTCGATCCGTCCGACCATTTACCCGCCTTCACCGATCTAAACAATCGCGCTGTATCGCTTGGTGTGATGTCGAAGACCTACGGCCTCGCCGGATTGCGAATCGGCTGGATCGCGACTCGTGACGACCGTCTCTTCCGCGAGCTTGCAGCGTTCAAGGACTACACGACCATCTGCAACAGTGCTCCAAGTGAGTTCCTGGCGACTCTTGCATTGCGACATGCCGAAGTAATTGTCGAACGAAACCTGCAGATCATCCGCGACAACCTCGATCGCCTCGACTCTTTCTTCGACTCTCATACGGATCTGTTCGGCTGGTATCGTCCCAAGGCTGGGTCTATAGCATTCCCCTCGCTGCTACGGGGAGCGGTTGATGAGTTCTGCGCCGATCTGGCTGAAAAGTCAGGAGTCCTACTGCTGCCGGGAACCCTCTATGGAGAAGAGTACAACTCGTTCCGCATCGGCTTCGGCCGCAAGAACTTGCCCGAATCTCTTAAAAGGTTCGAGGCGTACCTGCGAAGACCAGATAACAAGGCTAATTCAGCCGACGTAAAAAGCCGCGCTGCTAATTAGCAGCGTTAGGCTGTTGAATGAGTAAAGTGAAAATGATTAGTTTGGAAGAGATACGAATGATACGAATCGATGCTGGACCTTTCACTATGGGAACCAGCGAACGAGAGATCGATATAATAGAAAGGCAAGATGATCTCGCCAAGAAATGGAGAATCAAAGGCAACTTCAGTAGAGAACAGCCACAATGCACTATTTCGCTGAAACCATACTTGATATCAAAGTATCCCGTAACAGTTGGGGAATACAGAAAATTCCTAAAAGCAAAAGGATATCAAACACGGCAGTATTGGACAGAAACGGGATGGTTATGGGTGCAATCAAATAATAGAAAGCAACCTGATTATTGGAATGAACAAAAATGGACCTGGAATGATAAGCTCCCAGTGATAGGAGTAAGTTGGTATGAAGCAATGGCATATTGTCACTGGATATGTGAAAGTACAGGAAAGAAAGTGCGCCTGCCAACGGAAGCAGAGTGGGAAAAGGCAGCACGTGGAAGGGATAAGAGGATATATCCTTGGGGGAATGAGTTTGATGTAAATATGTGTAACACAAGATTGAGTGGACTGAATAAAACAATACCAGTTGATGAAGCTAGCCCAAGTTCCGAAAGCCCATATAAATGTTGTGACATGGCAGGGAACGCGTCTGAGTGGACGATAAGCGAATTCAAGCCATATCCTTACAAGGGAGAAAATGGAAGAAACGAAATTGAAGGAGAGAAATTGCGGGTTGTTCGGGGAGGTTCTTGGTTCAAACCACAAATAAGAGCCAGAGTATCGGCTCGTGGGATGAACGATCCATTCTTTACAGATAACGATGTAGGATTTAGATTTGTGTGTGAAGCATATGGATAGAAGCACAGCCTAACCACCGCTCCACCCGACAGCCAGGGGCGGGACCGGGGACGAGGACGGAAGACCGGGAATAATAATCTGGCTGCGGGTGCCCTTCGTAAGCTCAGCATAATTAAGCTTATGCGTTAGGTCGCAGTTTGTCAGGGAGTGACTATGATACGGGCTATTGTAGTGACAGTGGCATTATTCCTCCTCCTAGGAGGGTGCTTATTCGGCGGCGCCGGCACTATGTCATGGCCTATAGCTTGGGCTGTTCTGGGTATTTATTCCGCCTCCAAGGCGGCTACCTTCGCCTTCGTCGACCCAGCACTCATCAAGGAACGGGCGGCACCCGGGCAGGGCGTGGACCGCGTTGATAAGGTGCTCGCGACCTTGGGATATCTGGGCCTGTACCCTGGTTCATTTGTGGCCGCTGGGCTTGATGCGGTTCGCTTCGGCCCCTCCATCCCCATCCCCCAATTTATCAAGCTGACGGCGCTCCTCATCTTTGCTCTCGGCTATGGCATAGCATTCTGGGCAGTACTTTGCAACCCGTTCTTCTCCACCTTTGTGCGAATTCAGGATGATCGTGACCACTCGGTCGTCTCATCAGGCGCGTATGCTCTGGTTCGGCATCCTGGCTATGCGGGCGTTCTTCTCGCCCACTTGGCCCTTCCGCTCGCGCTTGGATCTATCTGGTCTTTGGTACCAGCGGCTGTGGGCACGATCTTGTTCGTGGCGCGAACAGCACGCGAAGATCAAACGCTTCGAGACCATCTTGTCGGGTACCGTGAGTATCAAACCCGGGTTCGTTGGCGACTTTTACCAGGAGTTTGGTAGCCGGATGCCTGCGGGTGAGCTCTTTCGTTGGGCGCGTCTTGGAAACGGTCACGGGAGGTTACCATGAAACATGCCGTTGAATTATTTTTTAGGATTGCCCTTTTGGTGCTCACCTTGTTTATTTGGCTGTGGGCGCTCAATCAACCGAGTTCAAATACAATGAATCTGATCCTCATTGCAGGAAGTGTATTGTTGGTATTCCCAACCGTTTGGCTCGGGAGGATGATCCTCGACAGACAGCCAACAACGAGCCGCGCCGCCTGGATAACCATCTTTGTCCATTATGCCGTGTTGATCATATTTGGCATTGCCATCATTCAAGCAGTAACCACTCATCAAGATTGGTCTGGCTGGGTACTCCCAGTACCAACTGAAATCGGCTTGTTGTTAGTCATTATTACCGGGGCAGCCGCACTGTTCTCCGTGATAAACCTTGCCTTAAAAGGGCTCGGTGCACCTTTTGCGATTGCGCTCAGCAAGAAATTGGCGGTAGATTGGATGTATGCCTGGACGCGTAATCCCATGGTGCTTGCAACTCTGGCCCTTCTGCTGTCATTGGGAATCTGGTTTCAGTCAGTGCTGTTTGTGCTCTGGGTACTCATCCTGTTTACACCGGCATTGCTTGTCTTCGTGAAAGTGTATGAAGAACGAGAACTAGAGTTACGCTTTGGGGCATCCTATCTGGAGTACAAATCCAGAACGCCGATGTTGTTTCCAAGAAAGCCAAGAGGTTAAACCATGTGCCGCCCAACACCGGCTCCAGCGGACAGCGGCTCTGCCGCTCGAAAACCGGTGCGATTTGCCAGAAATAGTCCATAATTGAGAAAGAGTCTCGCCAGCTCCGCGGCTGCGGCTGAGCTCATCCGTTGGGCGGCAATAAATGACTCGCTGGAATATTAGACAAAGGAAGAACACATGAAGCTGGCAAGATGGACTTTTCGAACCGCAGGTATCTTTGGTTTAATCGTGATGGTTCCACTACTTTTTGCTGAGAAGTTGATCGTTCAGATCATGCCACCAGTCGTAAATCATCCAGAGTTCTTTTATGGTTTCGTTATTCTGAATATATGCTGGCAGATTTTGTACCTTTTCTTGTCCAAGGATCCGGTCCGATTTCGCCCTATAATGATCCCTTCCTTTTTCGCAAAAGCAAGCGGACCGGTTGCTTTGATGTGGTTATATTTTCAAGGTCGGATTTCCAGGCAGTGGATTACGACTACAATACTGGATGGAGTTTTCGCTATCCTATTCTTAATCTCGTTTTGGTTAACAGGGCAGGAAACCAGCAGTGCTTGAATACAATAGAGAAGACCAAAAAAAGACTCTAATTTCGTAGTTGTTTTAAGCAGCCTTCCGGAAGATCCTTATTTCACTTGTTTCTCTCAAGATTTGATTTTGGAAAATAAGAAGTCAAGGGAAAAAGCCGCCCAACCCCCCAGGCACATGACCGTGCTGCGCTGGGGAGGAAGCGGCGCGTTTTGCAGCATTTGGCTCTGGCTAAACCAGCTTCAGGAACAAAAACGCACGGCAAATGATGTCATCGTTAGCCTGGCAAAACTTGCAGATTGAATAATCATTTGGCTGCCTGGACCCGGAATAAGGATTCTGTGAAAATTAATTATGTGGTTTCCGGAACGATTCGTGCTGGTTATTTTATGATTTATGCTGATCGAGATAAAAATATGGTGGCGTGAATATTCATAAGAAACAATCATTGAATCACCCTTAATAAATCTCGCTTTTTTAGCTTGATCCCATTTCGGGTAGAAGATGGTGCTGATTATCAGGTTTAAATCCCTTATTCTTGCTATAATCTAGTAGTTACTCAAAACCAGATTCTGGATATGTGTTGGACCTCTAGGAGTAATGATTATGGCGCATGATGTGTTTATCAGCTACTCAACCAAAGACAAGACTGTCGCTGATACGATTGCAGCCTCACTGGAGGGAAAACAAATCCGCTGCTGGTATGCGCCCAGAGACATCAAAGCCGGGGCCGATTGGGGGGAAGAGATCGCCCAGGCCATTAACGCCAGCACGATTTTTTTGCTGATCTTCTCCAGCAGCGCCAACCAGTCTCAACGGGTGCTGGATGAGCTGAATCTGGCCATAACAAAAGAAGCGGTTATTCTGCCCTTCCGGATCGAAAAGTTGGATCCCAGCGGCGCCATGCAGCTGCATCTTTCTTCCAGGCATTGGTTGGATGCATTCCTACCCTCCTGGGAAAAACACATTGATAACCTTGTCAACAGCGTTTTCTCCAATCTGGAAACCGGCGAAAGCACCGCAGCAGTTGATTATGCCAGATCTTTTGATCAAACCTCAAAACCGAAAAAAAGAAAACTCTGGCTGTTTGGGGCTGTTGGGACCGTTGTTATTGCCGGCTTGGGGGCAATTTTTGGCCTCCCAAAGCTTTTTGGCCCACCTGATATCATCCCAACAGAATTAGCACCGACTGTAACTACTCATTCGACGGCGATTATTCCCACCGACACCAGCGTTCCCACACCCATTCTCCCGACCCTGGGCAGCGCAGAAGCTCCCCTGATCTGGATGTACGTTCCCAGGGATGATATCGACTTTAACGAGGTCAGTACCACAGTTGATGAAATCGTCAAGGATTTTCAAGAAATAAATCCGAATTTATCCCTGAAGATTATCCCCGCTACCAATGAAATCACAATAATTGAAGCGCTCTGTGCCGGGGAAGCGCACATCGGATCACTTAATGCCTTCACATTCATGGCCGCGTCAAGCCGGGACTGTGCTGAAGCCAAATTAATCTGGAGTGCGTACGGCGATATCAACGTTGGAGGTATGATCGTTACTAACGCAGACAGTGGGATTACTGATATTTCAGCATTAGAAGGTCAACCGCTTTGCATCCCTAACTATACTAGTACTTCCGGATGGGTATTGCCCTCCCTCGAGATTCAAGCATCCATAGAGAGGGATCCTGATTCCTTTTTTAGTGAGATTATCGAAAAAAATGGACATGATAAAGTTATTTGGGAAGTTTATAACGGGAATTGCATTGCGGGAACAGCCTTTTATGATGCTCGGTTAAATTATTCAGATATCCCTGATATCAATGACCGTGTTGTTATACTCTCTACTACCACCTCTGTCCCCCTATCAAACTTCAGTTTCAGTAAAATCATTCCACCCGAACTCTCCCAAAAGCTGATTGCCTTTTTCCTCAATTCTGCGGAATTAGATAATTTATCAATCATTTGTGGGTATTCCCATCATACAAATCCCATCAAATTAATTGAGATCAATGATTATTACTATAACGAGATCTGGGATTTGTTCCAGCGGGCCGGGGAAAACCCGGAAGATTATTTACGGTAGATAACTCTTACCCCTGTGGAATAAAGCGGGAGAATTCAAGCGAAACATCATTCTTATGATCGGCGGGAGCAGAACTGATTAAGGTCTGGGAACCACTGCTATAAAATATGGGGCAATAGCCGAAATCGCCGGTTCGAATCCAGTCGTCCCCTCAGTGAAAAAGGACCACTCGAGAGAGGGGTTCTTTTTGTGTTAAAGGAGGTATAATGGCAATTCTCCCTAGTAGAATTAGCTGCCCTGCTGAGACCATACCATCACTCAGGGCAGATGTTTGTAATCCAAAATCCATAAATGGGGGGATCATCATTGAAGTTATCAGAGAAATTCAATTAAGCAGTCCTTTAGGAGCTCTATGATGGCTAAACAATATTTGAAGTTTAAGCTTTGGATAATCCCAGTCCTGCTGATTTGGATGGCGATCAGCACATCTTGCGAGCGTGTGGAGGGGGGAGAGGACCAAGAAACCCCGGCATTGCCGCAGGCGACTGTCCCGGTAGCAACCCTGGAGGATAATCAATCATCCAGCGAGGATGGAGAACCTGAAGATTTATCGACCCCTCAGTCGCCAGAACACCTGGTTTCCGGGCTTGTCCTTGGAAGTATGAGCGAAACATTCTATGTGGATCTGACCGGCCAGGTTGTACTCCTGGTGGATCAAACTCTTGCGCAGCTCAACGCTGACCATGATCTAGTTCTTTTTGCCCGTGAGGATCCAGCCAATTATAAAAACGATATCTGGATTTTGGATCTAGAGAGCGGGGAAGAACAAAACTTGACCCAAACTCCAGACCGGGATGAAATCTTCCCTCAGTGGTGGCCGGCCCATCCCGAGATGGCTTTTTTTGTATCGGGGGAAGAAACCGGGATGATGAACAGCGAACAGCCGACAATCGTCAACCTGGATGGTTCTGGATATCAAGTCCTTGATGAGAATCAAGGGGGACCCAATACTTTGGCGTCCGATGGAACAATGATTGCTTACGGGGGATTTGATCAAGTTGGGGTTATCTATCATTGGGATGGTAAATTTGAAGACTTCTACCCCGAGGACTATGGCTTAAATGTAGAGAAAATATTCCAACCCGCATTCTCGCCGGACGGGCGCTTCCTGGCCTGGAAAGTGGCCGGCGACTTAAATGGGGATGGCAGCTACGCAATTGGCCTGGCAATCTTTGATCTCCAGGAACGAACAGCGATCCTGACCCATGTCTACATCGTGCAGGGAGGAGGTATGGTCCCTCATTATGTCGCCTGGAGCCCGGATGGGAGTTGGATTGCTTATGTCACTTTCGGCGAGGGACCCGCTGTTGAGCGAGAACCCAATCTGTGGATTCTGCGCCCGGACGGCAGCCAGGAAATGTTTGTTGACATTGGCCTTGACCCTACCTGGAGCCCCGATGGCTCAAGTCTGGCGTACATTCGCACGACCATGGAAGGTGAGCAAGGACTGCAAATCATGGATCTCAAGAGCTTAAGCATCACGCCAATTGATGATCTGTCGTTCCCGGGTGCACTGAATTTCATCATCGACTGGATTCAGCCTTAAGATCAGATCATGGGGGTCCTGGCGGCCGCGAAGCACATCCCGGCGGCTCAACCGAGCGCCATAAGTGACTGCGGTTTTTCGCCCTTCAGCGACGATACCGGCACATCCCGGGAAATCGCCTTTGCGAAAGTGGCAGCCCGGGTGCAGGGCACCGAGCTGGCCGCGGCCCAGCTGGGGGTTGCCTAAAGCCAGTCTCTAAGAGATAAGTTTCATTTAATTAAAAAGAACCACTCGTGAGAGTGGTTCTTTTTGTGTTTAAGGACAACCCCACGCCAGGTTTTGTCAGCGGCGTAACAACTATGCTACACTGTCATTAGAGGGAGTAGATTTCGCCGGGTACGATGGATGCCAGATAATAACTTATTCATTTAGCAGGAGACATACTGGATAACTACTTATTCAGTTATCCCGCAGTTACAAGATAATTAACGTTAGGCCACTCGTTTCTGAAAGTGTCTATTCAAGTAAGGATAATCTCAAGATGAATGACAAATTGGATATGAAACGCATTACTATTTTCCTTACCTTCACCTTTGGAATCGCCTGGCTCAATGGCTTGATCATCTATCTTACTGGGGGCTTAGTCGATAGCCCGGAAATTATCCCAGGCAGTGGAATCACTATCTCCCTGGTGCTTTTGGCTGGGGGCTATATGTGGGCACCTGCGTTGGCACACATTCTCACCCGTCTGATCACGCGCGAAGGCTGGAAGGACACTTACTTGCGTCCCCGAAGGCAAGGATGGCAATACTGGATTGCGGCCTGGTTCATACCGTCTATCATGACTATCCTAGGTGCGGGACTATTCTTTGTTGTTTTTCCAAAATACTTTGATCCATCGCTCAAAGTGCTTCAAGAGATGCTAGCGAAAACGGGCCAGGACACCTCGACCCCTTTGTGGACGATTGTTATTTTTCAAACTCTCTTTGGTGTACTGATTGCTCCGTTCATCAACAGCTTATTTTCTTTTGGCGAAGAGTTTGGTTGGCGGGCCTATTTACAGCCCAAACTTATGCCGCTCGGTGGACGTAAAGCTATACTGTTGATAGGACTGATCTGGGGTGTGTGGCATTGGCCCGTTATCGCAATGGGGCACAATTATGGTCTTGAATATCCTGGTGCACCTTGGCTGGGTTTGTTGATGATGGTGTGGGTCACAATAGGCCTTGGAACATTCTTGGGATGGCTAACAGTACGGGCAGGCAATGTATGGCCGGCCGTAATCGGTCACGCTGCCATTAACGGTATTAGCGGACTGGCTGCCGTATGCGTATTGGGCAACCCTAATCCTTTGCTGGGCCCATTGCCAATTGGTCTAATAGGCTCGGCGGCATGGGTTTTGCTGACTTTGGCGATTCTCCTGAAGCCTGGTACGCTCGACGCGGGTCATGTTGAGTCGCTCCAGGTGGATGAAGCAAATCCAAAAGTGTAATATCAGACGATTCTGAAAATTGAAGAAGTACAAGCAGATTTCGAGAATAGGGGTGCGGCCTAACCCAAGTTAGGCCTCATAAATCTATGAATTCTTATTGTTGATACAATTTGGTAATAAATCGAATAACAAAAATAGAAAAAAAGGAATGAAGGAAATGATACATTTACATGAAAAAGGAACGAAAACTCTAGTAGGAAATATTAGCGAACAACAGCTACAAGTTTTGATAGATCAGCTCGAAGAAGAATGGTTAGAAGATAAAGATTATTCAATAACACCCTTAATACTTGATGCTTTTGAAGCTGAAGGTGTTGATTCGGAATTGATCTCAATATTATGGGCTGCTCTTGGGGATCGAGATGAGATCGTGGTTGTTTGGAGTAAATGAATGTGAGGCCTAACCCCCGCTCCACCCGACAGCCGGTTAAGGACGGACGACCGCGGACGGAGGACCGGAAAGGTAAAGCCCGGCTGCAGGTGAGCTATTCCGTTATGCGTCATTGATCAATACAGGAGTTAAACAATTTCTTTGGAGATTTCTGGTGGAATCAATACTTAGATTAAAGAATCGGAAGATTCGTTTCTTATGGTCCTTTCTATTCCTTTTTATTACTTCTAGTATTGCTGCATTTCTTGTCTACTATGGAATCATATTGTTGAAAATTGGAAATAATTATGATGCCCCAATCAGGATTTCTGATGGATATCACGGAGGTTATCTATCGTTGATCTCTGAACACCCTTTCCCTTTTCTTATGTCTATTTCACTAATTCTCGCAATTTCAGGAACCCTATGGGTTGTTAGTATACTACCTAAATTTCAACGCTTCCAATTCTTACAGATTTTACTAATCCCGTGGATTTCACTAATTATCGCGAGTCCCATCTGGGGTTTGATATGGTCAATTTATCGCTGGCCCCCTCAAGGATTTTCAGATTCCTCCGTAATGTGGATGTACTATCGGCATGACTTATTATTCGGGCTTAGATTAGGTTGGTTATCAGCTCTCCTGTCATTTCCAATTAACATTATCAGTTACGTTTTCGCAGTGGGATTGATCTACCTTAGTTCAAGAATATTCATGATGAAAAACCTAGACATTTAACCAGTATTTTATCCGCATAACCTCCGCTCCACCTGCGCGCCGGGCAAGCCGGGCGCCCGATCGCTTCTCCCCTTACCAGTTTTTTAATCTATAATCAACATTAACTGGCCCCGGCGCCAGGTGAGCTCATCCGTTGGGCGGACGTGGCAATCAGGCTGTCACACCAGAGAGAACATCAATGACCACGAATACCAGATTGACGCTAACCCCCGAGCAAGAAACCCTGCTGATTACACTCTATGCTAAGGCGCAACCAGGTAATCCGCTGTTCTTTGACCAGACGGCCCAAGACGTTCTGAATCGGGTGGACTATGACTTTACCCGCTTGCATGTCCCCTTCATGACCGTCTTTCTGGTTTGCCAGCGGGCCAAGAAGCTGGATGCCATCACCCGTGACTTCTTGGCTGAGCATCCCGGCGGCGTGGTGTTGCAGCTGGGTTGCGGTTTGGATAATCGCTTCTGGCGTGTAGACAACGGTAGCGTCACCTGGTATGACCTAGATATGCCACAGGTGGTAGAGCTTCGCCGTCAGTTCTTCACTGGAAGCGAACGCTATCACCTGATCGCCGCTTCCGTGACAGACCGGGAATGCCTGGCTACAGTCGTGTCAGGTGGGCGGCCGGTGCTTGTGGTGGCGGAAGGATTGCTGATGTATCTGGGCGAGGCCGAGGTGCGGCGGCTAGTGCTCCAATTGCACGAGACCTTTCCAGGCTGTCGACTGATCTCGGACGTTTTTAGTCGATTGATGGCACGCTCGGCTTCCAAACATCCTTCGCTAAAATATACCGGTGCGACCCTCGGTTGGGGCATCGATGATGCGCATGAGTTGGAGGCTTGGGCACCCGGCCTTCGCCTCTTGGAAGAGTGGTATTTCACTGACGACCCCGACTTGGCTCGTCTTTCTTTTGGGTATCGCATGGCATATAGGCTTTATGGCGCTTTACTGAAACGGGCCCATCGTATCGTGTACTATCAACTGTAATCTATGCCCGCCCAACAACCGCTTGCAGCCGACCCCGCGGGCTGCGCGATTTGCTAACAAAGGCACTGGTATGGGACCCTTTAATAGCAAGCCAATATCCGAGCGGGGCAGCTGAGCTCAAAACCGTTATGCAGCTTTGAGTTTTTCTTCTGAGATTGATCAATGGATGATACTAAAACCGTTCAGATAATTCACAGATTTGGGCTTGAGTCTGTCTTATCCTTTGAGGATGATCCTTTCCTTTGGGCAAGTGCTATAAAGAAATATTGGATAAAAGGACGTGGTTTCTCCAATCAGAATCATTCTCTTTACTTAGATGTAGCGGTCGCAGATCATGAAAGCATGGTCGGCTTGCGAGTAATTGAAAACTGGAGATTTGAACACCGGATGGATGGGCGGTTTAAACCTGAGCGGTGGAATGAGCAAGCGCCAGTGTCTGGTTATTCTAAAGGATTTCCCTTTGAAATTCCCTTTTGGCATATCGCTATAGAGCGACCGAGCAAGAACAAGAACTCTATTCTAGTCTATGATGCAGTAATTCTTCTATCAGAGGGATATGGGTTTGCTGAAACACATATCTGGAGGTGGTACAAACCGTGGGTATTTAAGGCTCTGTGGGCTGGTGGATGGAGGCAGACAATGCGCCGGATATATTTTTGGAGGGGGAGGAATTGATTGTTACTTAGCATCATATAGCTCATGCTATGCAATGCTGCATAACAAATCGCTGAAGCAGACACCGGTAGCAGGACTTTCGGTCTTCGCCCGAAAGCTTGGCAGAATGGCAGAGCCATTCTGCACGGGTAAGGACTTATGACAATACTTTCCGGCGCCGCTTAGCTCAAAGCCGTTATGTCCAAACAAAGTTTTGGCGCCGTTTTTTTATTCAATCTGCTTCCTAATTGGTGAAGAAAGCAGCTTTCTCCTTCGCGGGGAGAAGCCGGCGTATGAAAGAAAGTCCCTCTTAAAGTGAGGTGTTATGTATGTCTGTAAAGAACAATAGACAGCGAACCACTAAATGGTATGACGGTTTTCTATACAACAAGGTCATTACCCCCTTTGAGGGCGAAATCATGATTTTAGTGGATGAGCTTATTCCAATTGGCAGTACGGTGATTGATATCGGATGCGGACCGGGTTCGCTGGTGCTGGAGCTATCTACCAAATGCAAGAGGGTAACTGGTATAGATGTATCTAAGAGGATGATCGCCTATGCAAGAACACAAAAAGAGAAAATGGGAGCCACCAATGTTAGATTTGTCTGTGAAGACGCATCAAAAATGAAATCAATACACGATGAGCAGTTTTCGTTCGCGATAGTCTGTCTGTGCCTGCATGGAATGTCATGGAAGATCAGACAGGATGTAATTAAGAATTGTTTTTCACTCTCGCAGAAAGTAATATTGGCTGATTTTGTCTCGCCATTTCCGAAGAATATCATTGGTGCAGCACAGACACTACTCGAGGTAATTGAAGGGAGAGAATCGTACGTGAATTTCAAAGAATGGCAACGTCAAGGCGGAATTGATGGCTTCATCAAGCAGATGGGACTGAATGTAATAGAAGAAAAGCATTGGGCTGACGGATTCGGAAAGACGAGTCTCGTAAGTCGTAAGCCAGTAAAGAGAAATTAATATGCTTCTCCAGGGGAAGTAATGGAATGATTGTTACATCTGGACCGGAAAACACACGGAGAAACTGTAACAGATCTACATCTCTCGATCGAGTGTTGGACATAATGTGTCGTTCGACCAGATTTGGCTATTGTCACGCGGCTTGCAGTCGCTTGCTTCCAGGCAAGCCGCACGCCAAACCTCGCCTTCAGCTCGGCCGCCAAACTGGTCAACTCTAGCATTTGTCGGTAAAATCAAAAGGTGGAAATTGGCAAGCACTCGCCAGAAGTAGCTGCCGGGAGCGCCCAAAATAACGCTGGAGGATCAAATGAGAAAATTTCGTGGCCAGGAAGTTCCTGAAACAAAAGATACTGGTAAGTTCGTCCAGCAAGTGCTCAGTGGAAAGCGCCCCTCTGGACTTAGTATAAGAATGGAAGGATTTGTTGAAGTCTACGGGGAACTGCTTAATAGTGCATCCGGGACCGGGAGATCAAATCCATTTTATGTAGGTGCATCATCAGGTCCATGTTGGGTAATTTGTGCCCAATGCGAAGTTGAGTTTGACGAACCGACAATTGCTGCTCTTGGAAAGAATTCTGCGATGGCTGCGTTTGGAATGCTACCTGTGACAAAGTGTCAAGAATGTGGAAGTGCCTACGCAGTAATCGTATCAGTATAGGAAAACCGAAGGGATAATCACGACTTAAGAGGCAGACAAACAGAGAGATTGGGCATCATTACTCTAGCTCAATTGAAGATCGTTCCTGCCTAACCTCAATTGCACCTGAATTAGGATTAAGCTGCTAAGGACTAGGAATATATGAGAAATATCGAGGCAAGGGAAAAAGAGATCAACCCTGGAGACATCTTGGTAGTGGGGATACCATTTGATAAAAATTCATCCTTTCGTAGAGGGCCAGCGTTAGCTCCCCAGCGTATTCGGGAAGCCTTGTTTTGCGAATCGTCAAATATGTGGACCGAGAATTTGATTTATTTGGGAGAATTATCTTGCTGGGAAATAATTGACGATATGAAATTATCAAGCCAAGAAAATGAATTTGAGCAAATAGAAAACGAAATAAGACAATTACTGAAAAGAAGGCAGCGGGTTATTTCGCTGGGCGGGGATCATTCGATAACTTACCCAATAATTCGCGCATTTGGAGAGCAGTATCAAAATCTGAATATCTTACATCTGGATGCCCATCCTGATCTTTATGATGAACACGATGGTAATCAGTACTCACACGCTTGTCCGTTTGCTAGGATATTGGAAGAGAATAGGGCAAAAAGATTGGTACAGGTGGGAATACGGACAATGACTGGTCACCAACATGAGCAGGCAAAACGCTTTGGTGTAGAGATAATTGAGATGAAGGACATTGTGAAAATAAAGCAGATAGCATTTGATGGTCCAGTATATTTGTCGTTAGATTTAGATTGTCTTGATCCAGCATATGCACCCGGAGTTTCTCATCACGAACCAGGGGGTATGAGTACTCGAGAAGTCCTAGGAATAATCCACAATTTCAAAGGTCGATTAGTTGGAGCAGACATCGTGGAATACAATCCAGAACGAGATGTTCATGGAATGACAGGTATGGTGGCAGGAAAGTTATTAAAAGAAATAATTGGTAGAATGATGGGGGAGACGCAAAACGGCACCTAACCCAAGTTAGAGCGGACCTCACTTTGTTCGGAGGGTACGCGGCCGGTTTTACTAGAGTTGGCAATACTGCCAGCAATAGTCGTAGCATGCTCCGTGAGGTCCCTCAATACACTGTTAAATTGCCGCCCGTCTCGCTGTGTGCTATCATCACCTGTGGTCGTTCAAAAACGGGCGTTTTTGGATTCCGGACATATCGTTTAGAGTAGTAAATCCCTATAAGCAAATCTATAAGAAATGAAAATCAAGGAGAGAAAAATGAAATACCGAATTCATCGGCTAGAAGTTAAAAAAGATACGGCCCAGGTGAAGCTGGAGAGTTTCTTGAATCAACTGGAAGGAGAAGTTATAACGATAGTTCCGTATGTTACTCCAATATTTCAAGGTATGGGTGCTACATCCAAAGTTGACTTTTTACTCATCGTTGAAAAAATCACGTAGCTCTAACAAGAGCAACGATAAGAATACGCTGATGCGGCAGCCAGGATAGTCGGTGCCATTGCTGATCAGCCCAGAAAGTCGCATCAGTCTCAAAGCTTGCCCGGTCGGTGGACAGGCTAACCCCCGCTCCACCTGACCCGGTGACTCGACGGCGCAAGTTTAAACAAGTTATCTTAGGCAGGAGAGCTCAACCGCTAGGCGGCAAAATCACTCTAGCGATATTCAAAGGAGGATAAAATGTTTGAAAATCTCATTTGGGTTCTCATTCTCATATACTGCCTAAACAGGATCATAGGATGGTGGATATTGGTATTCTCCAAAAGGTTGGGAAAATATGGAACAGTGGTCGTCTTAATCACAGTTGGTGTTTTGCTGTGTTTACCGTTTGCCCCTCAGCCAAGGTTGGATAGTTATGGACTATTGCAACAGATACTAGGAATTGTAGTTGGGGTTGTGACCTTTGTCGGTGGATTAGCTATTGGAATGCGCGCTGGCCAGGAGTTTGATAAGATGAGGACACGAGAAGATAGATTGCCGACAAAACTAGTCACCACAGGAATATATAGTCTTGTAAGGCATCCGCAATACGTGAGTCTTAATATCTGCTTTGTGGGATGGTCTTTGGTTTGGGGGGCGATTCATTGTATTTATCTAGCGCCCCTCATTTTCTTTTTGAATTGGTTACAGGCTTTTCTTGAAGAGAAATATATACTGTCGATGACGTTTGGAGACGAATATAAGAATTTCAGACGGGAAGTTGGGATGTTTTTACTGAAGCGAATAAAGAAAGGGTAGCAAATATACCTGGTAATGATATTCCAGCGTTTATTCTATGACAAGCGGGCAGATTGCCGCCCAACAAGTCGCTGGAGCCGACCGCCTAATCGAGAACCCTCTTGATGCCAGTTTTCGTCTTTGCAGCGTTTCGGTTCATGGGTGGTGCCACTGCGAACCCGGTGGCGGCTTAGCTCCCGTCCGTTAGGTAAAACCATTCTCGTTGTGCTTGACACTATTAGTGTTTTGCGCTATTATTCCCTTAGATGATCAAATCATTTCAAGATCATGATACGGAGCTGTTGTTTCATGGTCAAAAGCCACGAAAACTTCCCTCAGAGATTTGGAGAAGAGGCACCAGGAAACTTCTCATCCTGCATGCAGCCACAAATCTATCTGAGTTAAGAGTACCTCCTGGCAATCACCTGGAAAAACTCAAGGGCGATCGCTCTGGGCAGCACAGCATCAAGATCAATGATCAATGGAGAATATGTTTCCAATGGCGTGACGGTCATGCTTATCAAGTAGAGATTTCAGATTATCATCCTTAATAGGTTGAGGTGAATAACATGAGTCAGAGAAAATTAAACCCAATTCATCCTGGAGAGATCTTGCTGGAAGAGTTCCTTAACCCGATGGAAATTACCCAGTACCGGTTGGCAAAGGATATCAGCGTTGATCCCAGAAGAATTAATGAAATTGTCCATGGTCAGCGAGCTATTTCCGCTGATACTGCCCTCCGCCTAGGGCGGTATTTTGGCATGTCTCCTCAGTTCTGGTTGAACCTGCAGTCCCATTATGATCTGGAAGTTCTAAATATGACCAAAGGAGACCAAATTGAAAAGGAAGTCAGGGTATTGGCGTAATATTTTGCTGTTATGGTTTACCTAACCCCCACTGCAGCAGACCCTTCGGTTTCGCTACGCTGCACTCAGAGTCTGCGACACCTGACACCTTCGACAGAGTTTATCCTGAGCGACACGGAGTGGAGTCGAAGGGCTCAGGAAAGGAGACTGAAGACCGGTTTTGTGACCGGGGAACTTTGTGAGGGGGGTTGAAAATTGAAGGTTTAACGTTTAAGGTTGCAGGTAGGACAGACACCTGACCACCTGGGAAGGACGGAGGACCAGGGACCGAAGACCGGAAACTCACACCCGGCGGTAGGTGCCCTTCGCAAGCTCAGGATAGTTTAGCTCTTCCGTTAGCTACTAAAAGAGGTTTAATATGTTCCTTTTAAAATGGATCATAACTGGCATTACGGATAATAGAATTCATAAGCGTATTGTTTCTATGTATATCTCTTTCTTTCTCACCTACTACATCTCAATGATTATTAGCTATTTCTTATTGCCAGAAGGGATATTTCGAGGAAAACATCCCATAATAAGTCGCATAAATTTTTCCAGTAATCCATTAATTTTAGCTTTACAGATATTTGGATACAATCTTATTCCATCTTTACTAATCATTGCCGCTAATCTGATTTCACAGCAATCCAGGGTAATTAAGGAGAAATTTGTACCTATTGGTTATACAGCTTTTTGGGGTCTCGCTATATTGTTTGGAATCATAACTGGAACTTGGTCATTTAATGTAGTAGCGGCAGCACCACCACTTATATCGAGGTTATTCCGGCTATTCGATATTGCACATCACTCCGGTTTATTAGAATTCTCAGGTTATCTATTGTTAGCGGTCACTTCTTTCAGAATTACTCTTTGGTATTCAGATAGGAAAAAGATCATTCGCAGCAGAAGCTGGAGCGAAGTTAACTTGACCACGATTGAGAAGGTAATAATTGTCTTGGGATTCGCGCTCCTGTTTATTGCTGCTATAGTTGAATCACAGGCGATTCTTCAAATAACCAATTCATGATTTTCTATAATTAGTTTATACGGCATCCTGAGAATTATCTCTGGTGGTAGTTATAATCAATAATCTGACTGCAGTTACCTCAGATTATGGGTGATAAAAAATGAGAATTTTTGCTGTTCACTCTTTCGGATTCTTCAACCTCTGGCTTCTGATGGTTCTCTACGGACTCCCCATACTTCTCACAATAGTCTTCCATAAACGTGTTTTCCTCCCTACATCCTCCCGCTTTTCCAGTTCACGCAGTTCACGGGAGTACAACCTGTTTATTATTTCAAAGATTTTCATGCTGATTTATTTTCTTTATGCCATTGTGGTCCCGATTCACCTTGACACATCAACGGCTATCATCGGTCTAATGATCTACGTCATTGGTTTTGCATTATATGCAACAGCCTGGTTAACCATCGCCACGTCCAGGGGAGGAAAAATATTTTCTACAGGTCCGTTTCGATTTTCACGGCACCCTGTTTATGTTTCTTCAGCAATTATGTTTTTTGGAGCAGGACTCGTTTCCAAATCCTGGTTCTTTCTTGGATTTTCACTTCTTGTGGGAATTAGTCATCTGCATAATGCTTTGGTAGAGGAACGAATCTGTTTAGAAACCTTCGGAGAGGAATACAGGCAATACATGGAAAATACACCCAGATGGCTCGGGCGACCTGCCGCAACGAAAACTAAATAATGAACCCTAATGATCGATGATGAGAATCATTGACATTTTATAAGGGAGTAAAGGACCTAAACGTTTAAGGGATTATCCGATCTTTGTCTTAGGAGGACCTGATGCAAGTCGAAAAAATTACCGCCACACTCTCCAAATTTACCTTGTCCAGCAATGATTTCACAGTTAATCTGGTAGTGAGTATAGGGGTGGATGGCATCTTGATGATTGATACGGGGTGGGCTCAGACTGCTGAAGACCTAAACAAAAAACTAAAAGAACTGGATGATGGTTTTGTGAAATTGATCATCCTCACTCATCACCATGGCGATCACATTGGCGGAAGAGCGGTTCTTGGCGAAAAAGCCACCTTGATAACCCACAAGAACACCAGAGACGAACTGGCCGGGAAATATTATGGACTGGATGCTCTCCCTGGACTAGAATTACCCACCATCACGCTGGATAACGAGCTGTCATTACGCTTTAATGGGGAAGACATCAAGATCATTCCTGCGCCCGGGCATACGGACAGCGATATAGTCGTCCACTTCATCAATTCGGGAGTCATTTGCCTGGGGGATCTTGTTCTCTCGGATACATTTCCTCCCCTGGACCTGGCACGGGGTGGAAATGCCGAAGTATACCTCAAAAGCCTTAAAAAGCTGCTGGAGCTGTTTCCAGCTGATGTAAAACTAATTACCGGGCACGGCCGCGATTACACAATGGGCGATTTAAAAAAGCACTATCAAATGGCTGTCAGCACCGTAGATTTAATTAAGGAGAGAATGGCTGATGGGAAGAATGCCCAGGATATGGTTAAAGAAGATCTATTAAAGGATTGGGCAAAATGGAGCACTGCCCAGGTAACCAGCGAAGCCTGGATCACGCAAGCTTACGAAACTCTATCGGGTTTAGAGAAAAAATCCATCTCAGAAACTCTTAGCTATACACTCATGGGGAAAGGAATTAAAGCAGCCCTGGAGCAATACCAGGAATTAAAAAACAATCAGCCAGATTCACACAATTTTGGCGAGAACGAATTGAATATGCTTGGTTATCAACTTCTCTGGCGAGATAAAACCGAGGCAGCCTTAGAAGTGTTTAAATTGAATACTCAAGCCTATCCACAATCTGCAAACCCCTTTGACAGCCTTGGTGAAGCGTACCGAACAATCGGTGAAGAAGAGCTTGCAATCAAAAACTATCAGAAAGCTTTATCATTAAATCCCGAGATGCCTTCTGCAGTTGAGGCCTTAAAAAAACTAATGCCGTACGGCATAAATGACTGAGGATGGGGGACGGAGGACGGAAAACAAACAACTATTGCCAAGCAACAGGTGCCCTTTGCAAGCTCAGGATAATTAAGCTGTTCCGTTCGGTGCAAGCAGCCACAATACGGTTTTGGAAAATACTGGACCCAGATTATCAAGGAAATCAGAATATGGTAGACAATCAGATTCCTCTCGTTGGTGCAGCAATTCGCGTAAAAGACCTGCAAAGCCATCTCGAATGGATACTTGCGGACCAGCGCGATCTTGAAATCCAGGACCCGGCTTCTGGGGATATACTGGATGGCGATTGGCAAGCGCTGGTCAAGAAAGCCAGAGAGCTGCTAGAAGGATATACCGGGAGACTGGGTATTCATGGCCCTTGGAATGGCTTGCCGCTGCTTGCCTATGATCGCCGGGTGATTGATCTGGTTGTAATGCGGCTGAAACAGGCTCTAGAATTCGCAGCGGAGATCGGCGCGACTCACATGGTGCTCCACAGCCCGTTCGAGTTTTATGGCCACCCTGAGATGGCTCATTCTTGGGATCAGAATTTGGCAAAGGAAATCGAACAGGTGCATCTTGTGCTGGAAGATGTACTGCCTCGGGCTGAACAGATAGGGTGCATGTTGGTCATGGAGGTCAGTTATGATATTCATACCCTGCCGCTTCTTGAGTTGGTAAGTTCCTTCAAGAGCGACAATGTTCAATTAAGCCTCGATACAGGCCATGCTGTCGTCTTGCAGCGGATTGGCGGTCCTCCACCAGAAACGTGGGTGCGTGAAGGCGGCCGCCTGCTCAAGCATATTCATCTACAAGATACCGATGGTTTGCTGGATCGCCATTGGCCGCCTGGGAAGGGGAAACTGAACTGGTCGGTGTTTTTCGATGCGTTAAAGATACTCGACCACCAGCCCCGGCTACTCTTCGAAATCTCCCCTGCCAAAATCATGCAAGCATTTCGATGGTTATCTGAACGTGGATTTGTGCAGTGATGCTCCTCATAGAAGGGTTTTTCAAACCGCTGTGAAATTGGATGTCTGAAAATGGCTGGTGATAAATGTGTGAAATACAGGGCGACTGGTGAAATACAGTTTGATCATATTAATCCCTATTCAGAAGGTGGGTCTCCATTAACCACTGATCTCTGCTTCCCTTAGGAAGAGCCAGTTCTGAGCGGACTCCAAGTGAAATCGAGGAGGAAGTCTAAGGACTAAGGACAGGGGATGGAGGTCTGAAGACCGATTTCTTACTCCAGGCGGCAGGTGCCCTTCGCAAGCTCAGGATTATTAAGCTCTTCCTTAACGCCGCTTATGGCTAATTATGTCTGAGGTATATTATGAGAAACAAGTCGACCAAACAAAATAAATGGATCTACCCTGTCCTATATACTGCCTTTTTGATTATCAGCATGTTGCCTCTCTATACAGAGATACCATATTCTCCTCAAGAAACACAGGATGTGATTGTAAATCTTCTCAAGGTGGTCTTAACCCCCTATAAAGCTTATGGTCTGATTTTTCACGTCCTGACCCTCTTGCTGATCGTTTTGATTGTCTGGCAACCTGAAAAGATGGGACGTATTTGGGCTGGCTACATGGGATTGAATTATCTAATAATCGCCCTGGTGCAAACGATGGGACTAACCGTGAAGTATGGATTTGTCCTGCACACTGGTGGAATGGTGATGAATGGTGTATTGGGTTTGGTTTGGCTGGCCGTCGCCTTTCGTAATGATCTTCAACCTTCTTTTCAATCAATCTCCTGGCAACATCTCATATTAATACCTCTTGCACTTTTAGCATTTTGGGGGCCATATGTGAGCTCTGGTAGTGGGGTTCAACCAGATTTTAATCCGCTCTTGCTTCTGACGTCGCCGGATTACGGGTTGACTTTTTGTTTCACAACACCAGTCTTTTTGTTCTTGTTGATTCTGTTTTATCCCCAGGTCAATATATTGGCATATAGAATAACAGCGTTTAATGGTTTATTGTACGGGTTATATAATCTCTCTCACTGGTTCAATCCGGAGTTGCGCTGGATGGGATTTTTACACCTACCATTGCTCATCATATCTGCTTACGCGCTTGCATTACCGCAGATATACAAAAAACAAGAAGCGGCCTAACCCCCGCTGCCCGGCATATAAGACTGAAGACGGGAGACCGGAGACAGAAGACGGTTAATGGCCGGGAAACTTTGTGAGGGGGTTGAAGGTTTAAAGTTTAAGGCTGCAGGCAGGAGAGGCACCTGGCTATCAGGTACAGACCGAGGACGGAAGACAGGGAAATCCGGCTGCATCGTGAAGCTCATCCGTTATCCTCCATTCAGAAATGTTACAATAATCAAAAGATTTTGAAACAGAGATTTCGAAAGCTTTGAGGTATACCCCTTTTATCCCTGGGACAATCTGTTTGGATTGCACCGACTTGACTATACCGATTCTCTCCAACCAATCAATCGCATAAACCGGGCGCTTGACAACCCGCTGGAGCATTCAACTTAAAAGGACAATCTATGAAAAAAATACTGAGTGTCAGCCTTGGCTCCTCGACACGAGATCACTCAACGGAAGCCGAATTTATGGGGCAGCGTTTTTGGCTCAGCCGCCAGGGCACAGACGGTGATTTTGAGCGCTTCATCCAGATGTACCGCGACAACGATGGCAAGGTGGATGCCTTCGGCGTGGGGGGGACGGAGTTCTATCTGTGGGTGAACGGTCGGCGCTATTATTTCCGCGAATCAAAGCAGATCCGAAAAGCAATCAAGATCTCCAAGGTGGGGGATGGCAACGGCATCAAGCACATCATGGGACCGCTAGCGATAGAGGCGCTCAAGGAGCACGGGTATGAACTGCGCGGTAAAAAAGCCCTCAAGACAACAGCTGTCGACCGCTACGGCTTAGCCAAGGCGCTCGTTAATGCAGGCTGTGATGTGACCTTTGGCGACTTCATGTTCGGTCTCGATATTCCGATCCCCATCCGCAGCATTCGCACTGTGCACATCATCGCAGTCCTGCTTCTGCCCATCATGACTCAGCTTCCCTTCCACTGGCTCTACCCAGTAGGTGCAGAACAAGAGCAAGAGCCCTCCAAGAAGTACAGCCATTTCCTAGAGGAGGCGGATGTCATCGCCGGCGACTTCCTGCAGGTTTGGTCTAACCTGCCCGACGATTTAAGCGGAAAGATCATCATCACCAACACCACCACGGAGAAGAATGTTGAGGAACTCCAAAAGCGGAATTTGCATGTCCTGGTGACAAACACCCCCCGCCTGGAGGGACGTTCTTTTGGCACCAACGTTATCGAAGCTATATGTCGCTGCTTGATCGATAAACCCGACGACCAAATCACTGAGGAGGATTTCAAGGACATCATCGCCCGCGTGCCTCTCAAGCCGCAGGTGCATGTCCTGAATTAGGGTTTGGGACGGAGGACCGACCCTTCGACTCGGCACAGGCTTAGTTGAAGGATTTCGCGATGGTCTTCCATTACATGGCCTTATACCAAACAAAATTTTTGTGTTTGATTTTTACGTCTTTTTATCATTGGGCATTCGATGAATAAAAAAGAGAAGTTACCTCCAAGCGGCACGATTACTAATTTATTGCTTTTAACTCTTGCGGGGACAAATATCATTTGGTTGATCACCAGCAGGCATGGAGGCACCTTAATAGCCCTGCTACTCTATTCGGCAGTAGTTTTTCTTTGTCTCAGAAATCAACACTTTCGGGCAGGTGTAATCACGGGAATCTTTGGATTTGGAATTCACATATTTGAGTTACTTGTACAGGGCACGAGCACTCTGATTGGGATTGAACAGGTATTCTTTTATTTGAATCTTTTTCTTCCAATTCCTCTCACATTCACGAGTTATCTGGCATCTCGTAAGGTAACTCATAAAGAATAAGGGAAATATTACTGTTTCACCGAGAGCTGGTGCCAAACTCCCGCTCCCCGGCATAAAAGAGAGGAGCCCGAGGGCGGAGGACCGGATCCTTCGAAACGCCTACCCTGAGGTAACAGAGTGAAGCCGAAGGAGTTCGCGTAACTCTATCAATGGATATGCTACAAAACGGACCAAAAATGATGTTGTTTTTTGACACAGAAACAACTGGCCTTCCGGGGAATTGGAAAGCTCCCATCACGCAAACAAATAACTGGCCGCGTTTGGTTCAGTTGGCTTGGTTAGAGTACGATGATCAGGAAAATTTGCTTTCAGAAGGGAATCAGATCATCAAACCTGACGGATACATAATACCCAATGATGCAGTCGCTGTTCATGGCATTACCACAGAAATTGCCCAGCAAAACGGAGCAGCCTTGCCTTCTGTTCTTAAAGAATTCTCTGCTATTGTCAATCGGTCGAATTTACTGATTTCACACAACATTGATTTTGATGAGAAAATTGTTGGAGCTGAATTTATTCGCATTGGTTTAGAATCAAACCTATTCAATACCCATAGGTTATGCACAATGAAAACAACAGTAGATTTGTGCAGAATCCCTGGGAAATATGGCTACAAATGGCCGTCGTTATCAGAACTTCATCGGTTCTTGTTCGGGTCTGATATTCAAGATGCCCATGACGCAGCAGTTGATGTAAAAATATGCGCAAAATGTTTTTTTGAATTGAAGAATCGGGGTTTTTACCAATTGAGCTGAAATCTGATCTGCGCGGCCTTTTACCCGAGGCTGGAGGGGGAGAGTTGGGAATCAAAAATAAAAAATTACCAATAGACTAAAAGGAGGAAAAATGGATCGAAAAAAGATTCTCCGCGGAATAATTTTCCTCATATTAGCCCTCTTTCTGGTACTCCTGTTCACAGGAAATCTGACCCTTCCCAGCTTAATGGAAATTTACGGCTGCCAGGAAATGTTTTCCCAATACTATGTGGATCCAGAGATCGCCCGCGAGGACGTTCCTGAAAAATGGAATCCCAAAATATACGAAAATGGACAAGCTCTACTGTTGGCGATGGTGCAGGAGTGTGACAAGATGGTCCTGGATAAAATCTTCGACCTGGGTGAGGTAGGGATGTCACATCTCTGGATTGAAGTTGATGGTCCAAACGAAATCCTTGAACCCTACCAGGATACCTCACGATCACTTCCTACCCGCTATTGGTTTATCCTCCCCCACCAGCTGGATAAGTTGAACGCTCACCGGTTGTTTCGGATTGCTGGCGTGGATTCTCAGGAAGTTGCCAAAATCTCCCTGGGAGGAGATCCCATGGGTACACGCTCAGGTTTAGTGAAGGAAAGCAATACTCCAGAAAAAGGATACAACTGGACAGAGAGCAGTGATTTATATCCCCAACCGGATATTGTCACTGGAAGTCAGAAATTTTATAGACAGTACAGAAACCGCGAATCTGCCGCTCAGGCAAAATGTATTTCCCACTTCCTGGGTGATAGTGATGTCACTATCACTGCGGAGGAGGAATCAACTGTCGGACAGCTGGGTTTTGGAACTACCCTGGAAGGATGGGCAAATCCTGTTTGGGTTGAATACTGCCGGGTCGACTACCAGGTGCGTTTTTTCCCTGGGGAGAACTAGTGCAACCAATTTGTTAAAATAACGTATGTATAATTGTGAGTAATGTTCTCCACACCGGAGAAAAATAATCCAACAAGGAGTTAATAAACATGACCGAAGAAAAGAAAGGACCTTTACCCCAGGAAGCCCATGATCATTTTGGCAACGCCAAAGACGAGTTTAAAAAAGGCTTGGACGCCATGTTCCCCCCAGAGATGAGGGAACATCGTCAGGAAGCCCAAAAGGAAGTCTTATTGGGCATACGTAGTTTGATCGATGCCGCATTGGATAAATTCGAAGACGAAGAAGAATAAGATTTTCCAGGCCTGGGAAAATAAATTAAGATTATCTCAAAATTAACACTAGAAAACTGATCAGGGCAGCTCCTATCAGTGTTATACCCCCTATGGTCTGCCCTGCAAGAATCAGCTGTACACCCCCCAGTAACAAGGCAGCGAATACAATCGAACCAGTTAAGCGCTGAAGATTTTTTTCAATGCCCTGAAGGTGATCCTGTAATTCGGGTACCTGAACCCTGAGATCTCCTTTTTGCAGTTGATCCATAACCGCTTCTAATCTACGGGGAGTGGAAAGTAAAGAACGCAGCAATATTTCTATCTCTCTCAACCAAAGATCCCAATTGCCAGTTACTTCAGATTTTATTAAGTCTTCTGCGTAGGGGCGGACACTTTCCCAAACATTAAAAGCAGGATCCAAGCCAGTGCACATCCCGGAGAGGATCGCCAGTGTGCGGCCTAACAACAATAAATCCTGGGGAATTTGGAAAGGCATTGAATACATCAGATCCCGGAATTCATGGGCAAATTCCATCAACTCTTGATGGTCAATATCCTGTAGTTCCGCCATGCTTTTACCCCAGAAACGCTCAAATGCTTTCGCTTCTGCTTGCTCCAACATCTCCAGATCAGCTCCAGGCAATAAGAAACCCAGTTTTTGGTAGGCCTCCACCAGCCGTCCCGCATCCTGGGTGCCTACAGCGATAACTCCCTCACGGAGACCGTCCCGCGCGTTCCCGGGGATATAACCGACCATCCCAAAATCGACAAAGGCTAACTGCCAGTCTCTGCTGTCTGAGGGCTCATTTTTCCCATCCTGATCTTTTTGTAGTGGAATTACAAAAAGATTGCCAGGATGAGGATCTGCATGGAAAAACTCATACTCAAAAACTTGCTCCATATAACTTTCAAACAATCGTTTCGCAACCTGGGATAAATCAACCCCAGCCCCGCTAATCTCTTGATAATTTGTGATCTTAATGGCATACACATCTTCCAGAGTTAAGACACGTTTTGTGGTTTGGGGCCAGATCACCCGGGGAATTTTTATCCCGGGATTATCCTGGTAATACTCCCAAAACCTTTCCGCATTTTGACCTTCGGCGAGGTAATCAATTTCCTCCCCAAGGATTCTGGAAAACTCATCCATTAATGCTGGCAAATCTGCTCTTTTCCTGATGGGAGGATATCGTTTTAACCACTGGGTGACTCTCCTCAAAGCGGAGAGATCAATCTCAATTATCTTTTCAATATTAGGGCGCTGCACTTTAACAACAACATTATTGGAGATTTCATTACCCCTTTCCAGATGGTTGTCGCCCGGTTTCAGGACTGCCCGATGGACCTGGCCCAGGGAAGCCGAAGCCAAAGGTTCCTCTTCAAAAGATTCAAAACATGCTAACAGCTCCCCCCCCAATTCAGTTTCTGCCAGGTGGCGGATTTTCTGGAAATCTTCTGCTGGTACCTGATCCTGCAATCCACTCAACTCTTCTGTTACCTCTCCCGGGAGCATATCCACCCGCGCTGAGAGGAATTGGCCAACCTTGATCATAACTCCCCCCATCTCGATCGCCAATTGCCTGTATCGTTGAGCAACTTTTATTAACCTTCTAGGCCGCCCTCTATTGGATAATTTCCGTAATCCAAGTTTAGGCAGGATCACATCCCAGAATGCCAAACTCAGGATCACCCGGGCAAAAAAAGTGAGAATTTTTCGATAGCGCGCTCGCAGCATAGTAACTTGATTATATCAAGACCATGAATTGATTGGACATCAGGTTAATGCCCTCCCCCGGGTTAATACTGATCCCATTATCACCCGTCCCTTCGACAGGCTCCCTTCGACTTTGCTCAGGGCGGAGCAGGACAGGCGGAATTACAAAATTGAGGATCCCCCACCTTTTATCATCCTGAACTCTTCGACAGACTCTGGGCAGAGCAGGATAGGTTGAATAACAAAATTGAGGATCCCCCGCCTATTGTCATCCTGAGCCTCGCGAAGGATCCCTACAATGACCAATTAACACAGAACAAGAATAAGCAGGATTGTCCTCGTTGTTTATTTCTGCGTATTAGGGATTCCTCGCTTCACTCGGAATGACAAAAAGAACCTCATCCGGATCACTCTGTCTTCCATCCCCTGTCCTGAGCGGAGCGCAGCGGAGTCGAAGGGTCCGTCTTCAATATTCAATGCTACAATAAAACAGGAAAAACCACCGCCCTCCCTTCATCCTGCAATTCACTCCTAATAAATCGGAGCCCCCTATTTTTTTCAACCACTGGAGGCACAATCATGCGCACTATCAACCAGGATACCTGGCCCCGAAAGGATCATTTCCAAATCTACAACGGAATGGAGTTTCCTCATATTGGCATTTGTGTGCCAATCGACATCACTGATCTGTGGAAGAACCGCTCCCGGATTGGGACCTCGCCTACCATCGCTCTCGTATACCTGGTTACCAAAGCAGCCAACCGGATACCAGAAATGCGCCAGCGCATCCGCGATGGAGAGGTCGTGGAGCATGATCTTGTTCATGCAACCTTAGCTGTCCTGGGAGAGGATGAAACTTTTGGCGTCTGCACCCTTTCGTATGATGCCAATTTTGATAATTTTGCCCAGGAGGCAGAAAAGATTCTCGAAAAAGCCAAACAAAAGCCTTCAATGACTGATTTTCACATTGGCCCGGGTGGAAAAATCAAACGGGATGATCTATTAGCCATAACCGTACTTCCCTGGTTGGCGTTTACTTCCTTTGACCTCACCCGGGCACCACAGTTTGACAGCGTCCCACTCCTGGCTTGGGGAAAGGTAATAGATCAGAGAGAACAATTTTCGCTGCCCTTTTTTGTTAATTTCCATCACGCGCTGGTTGACGGACTGCATGTCTCCAACTTTGTTCAATACGTTGAGGGGGAAGCCTGTGAATTCGCAGCCAGGTATGACTAAAACATTCAAGGAAAAATCATGAATAGAAAGATACATCTCCTCTTGGTTATCGACTGCATCGTCAACTTGCTGTTGGGGTTACTGCTGCTGCTGTTCCCTGCCGGGTTGCTTGATTATCTTGGGCTCCCCCCCACAGATACCTATTTTTATACTTCCATCCTAGGGGGTGTGATCTTTGGAATAGGGATAGCCCTTGGGTTGGAATGGCTGGGAGCACCAAATAGAATTCGAGGGCTTGGTTTGGGCGGTGCGATCGCTATCAACACCTGCGGGGGAGGTACCCTGCTGGGCTGGCTGGTTTTTGGCAATCTGAGCCTACCTCTCCGGGGTCAAATTACCCTCTGGATTGTGGTAGTGATTGTGCTTGGTATCGGGTTGATGGAAATACTCCAAAAATCGTGGAAATATGAAAGCTGAAATAACACCAGGCAGTACCAGCCAGCGACTGCTCTACCTCTGCGGAATACTTGCTCCTTCCTTATTTATCTTTACGGCGGTCCTGGGAGGGGTTCTCAGGCCGGGTTACAGCCATCTGACAGATACCGTCAGTGAGCTCTTTTCACCCGGGTCACCCAATAAACATCTCCTGGATACTCTTCATACCAGTTTTACCCTGTTATTAATCTTGTTTGGCATCGGAATCTTGGGATACATCAGGGATAATAAATATTCAAACTGGATGGGAAACCTGGGAGCGTATTTATACATCCTGATGGGGATTTTAAGCGTGGGAACGGCAGCAATTTTTCCGCAGGATCCCTGGGGATCACCTCCAACTTTTCCGGGGAAAATGCACATTCTCCTGAGCGGGATCCTCTCATTAATCACAATCCTCTCAATGGGATTGATTAGCGCCTGGTTTAATCAAACCGGTATCTGGCCCCGATTCTGGAAATACACCTGGGTGATCATCGGGCTGACCATCCTGTCGGCAGGATTTTATGCTACCAACCTGGGTACACCGATCATGGGATTAACGGAAAGGATAACCATATTGATTGGTTTCTTATGGACCTATATCCTTGCTGGCTGGCTTCTTAAGAAACCCTCATTAGCAGACTGATTGTACAGCGGTGCTTCTCCTACCTTATTAAATGGAAGGGTGCCTACTATGAAAAGAGCCCTCTGTTTTATTATCACTCTCTCGTTTTACCTTGCGGGATGTAATCTATTGCCGCTCCTATCTCTATCCACCCCTTCCTCGGCAGTTTTACCTACCGAGCCTATTGAACCAACCGAATTTACCTCTCGAGAAGGGGGGGCTCTGAAACTCCACTGGTAATGCCGTCTTCCACTATACCCAAACCAACGCTTTTTGTACTCACACCAACCATCCCAAGACCGGTTTATCGAAAAGCCTTTGAGATTGAATACACCGAACCTGCCCGGTATCTGGAACAGGGAGAGCAGACAATAATTTCCGATCCAGATATTTTAGTTCCACTGCGAAATCAAGGTAAGGGGATAAATCACTTGTCTCTCATTTATGACTGGCTTCACACTGAATTCACCCAGTACAGCGCCCGGGGAGGGACTATCGGTGAAGTCACCGTCGATCAACTGCTGTCTGACCGCAAATTGGGAGGATGCCACGATTACGGATTAGTCTTTGCTGCAGTGGTTCGAGAATTGGGATACCCTGCCGTAATGATTGACAGCTACAGCATCGCCTGGATCGAGCAGTTCCAACAGGGAGAAGGGGACATGCACATTGGCCATGTTTTTGTGGAGGTGTACTTGGTCGATGAATGGATTCTTGTAGATCCCACAAACGGTTGGTACGTAGAAACAGGCTATAATCCATCAAACCCGGTTATTCCTCTGAAGGGACCCATCGCTGGTTCAAGCAAGGAAATCTATGGTTTTTACGTCGGCCTGAAGGGGTTGGATACCTGGGCTTACGGCATATCCAGCAACACTGAGCTGACCCAGGCAATGGACAGTATGGCTCCAGAAATAGATCTTTTATCGATTACCTATCCAGCTTATCATTTTTGGCACTTTAGTCAGTGATCAGATTCCCAGGATTAAATCAAAGTTACATTGGTATACCCAGCCAGCGCTTGATGGAAATCTGTGGGTTGTTTCGCATCAAAAACTTATCAGGAGATTAAGCTATCTCAAAATGGGAGCATCCATGAGGGGCAAAAAAGGGGAAAAATTATTATCTACATTAACTCTAGGGGTTGTACTATTTACCTCTTTAGCTTGTTCCTGGTTAACTAATTTATCATCAGCACCCCCTGAGCCTGACCTGTCTGGACTTCCTTCTGATACTCAATCTTCCTCTGAACCTACCCAAATGTTAATCCAAGATAGTTCTGTACTTCCCAAGATACCCGTCATCTGGGACGATGATGGTAGTCCTGATGGTATCATTGCCCTGCTGTACCTCTTAAAACATCCTGCTATCCGCCTAGAAGGTATCGCTGTATCCTGCGGGGAAGCCCATCCCCAGGTATTTGCTGAAAATCTGACCCGTATGTTGGCCCGCATCGGCCGGCAAGGTATCCCGGTTGCAGCTGGACGGGACACACCATTGGAAGGAAATAATGCCTTCCCGGAAAGCTGGCGGGCAGCGACAGATATCTTTTGGGAAGCTGAACTTCCCGCTACAGAAAGCCAGACAAGTTCGAAATCAGCAAGTCAACTCATTATTGAAATCGTGAAGAACTCGCCTGAACCAGTGATTATATTTTTAACGGGAAACCACACCAATCTTGCTGAAGCGCTTCGGCTGGATCCATCTATCGCCGATAATATCCAGCTGATAGAAGTTATGGGGGGCGCCTTTGAGGTGGATGGTAATATTGCCAGCGACTATCCTGAGATCCCTAACTGGGTTGCGGAGTGGAATATTTGGGTTGATCCTATGGCAGCTGATGAGGTTTTCCAATCAGGCATCCCAATTCAATTAATGCCGTTGGACGCAACCAATTATGTTGTTTGGACTGAAGATGACGCAGTCGACTGGGAATCTTCCAGGTCTCCGGAAGGTATCCTGGCTGCAGAGATCTTACGATGGATGTTACGGTCGTGGTTTCCAACTGGGGTATATGCTTGGGATGTTGTCGCGGCTGTTGACATGACGAACCCAGAACACTGTTTTCACACCGATCAACATGTCTGGGTCGATACAGCACCAGGAGACAAACAGGGAAGAACCCTGATAGATGGAAACAAGTCCCCTAATATTAGTGTTTGTGAAACACCCAATGAAGGAGAAGTCAAACGTTTATTAAGAGATATATTCGATCTTCCATAAAATACTATGAAACGAATCCCAAATTGTATAAAATAGAGTTATGTCTTACAAGCTAAAACTTAATCAAAAAGAGGATGTTTTATGGGTGACTGCATCCGGAACCCGGTCGATTGAAACAGTTCTCGCCATAATAAATGAGATTTTTAGTGCCTGCACAGAATATAATCTCAGTGTCGTCCTGGTGGATGTCAGGGAACTAGATGGCCGGCTCTCTACCTTAAACACCTTCACACTTGCGACCCGGCACTTTCCCATACTTCGAGAACTCAGGGTAATAAAAAAAGCTGCCATTGTTGATCTAAAGGAATTTGAGCACAACTATCGTTTTTTCGAAACCTTAACCAGAACACGCGGATATAGATTGCGGTTATTCTCAGATCTGGATACAGCTGCGGACTGGCTCAAAAATAATCCTTAATTCTCCACCGGTTAAGTTGAAACAAATATTTGGTCGGGTGTATAATCCTCGCAAGTCATCATCAGCGATTCTACTCAGGCTATTGATGACAGAAGGAGAAAAGGATGTCAGATTTAAGAAATGGATATGTTAAGCCTGCAGCTGGGCCAATCTTACCCAAGCAGGAAGTGGCTGATCCCGGTTCAGGAACAGCTTTCGTACAGGAGGTGAAACAAGTGTTAGCGCGCGTTGGAAAAGAAGCTATTGATTTTGAAGCCAGTGCCTTTGTAGCTGGAGAAGGGTTTAAACCGGTGAAACTCTCCGATTATAAAGGGAAGTGGATTGTTTTATGTTTTTATCCGGGGGATTTTACTTTTGTTTGACCGACAGAGTTGGCAGCGGTCGCTGCCCTCTACAAAGATTTTCAAGCCCTGGACGTGGAAGTTTTTTCCATCAGCACCGACAGTCGTTTTGTTCATAAAATCTGGCAGGCAGAGGAGCTCTCCAAGATGGTTAAGGGAGGTGTCCCATTTCCGATGCTTTCAGATGGTGGCGGCAGAATCGGCACCATTTATGGCGTCTATGATGAAGCCGCTGGGGTGGATATCAGGGGCCGATTCATTATCGATCCGGATTTTGTGATCCGGGCTATGGAAGTGCTGACCCCGGAAGTAGGCAGAAATCCAAAAGAGCTGCTCCGGCAGGTTAAGGCTTTCCAGCATGTAGTTAAGACAGGAGAAGTCACTCCTTCCGGCTGGGAGCCTGGAGATACCACACTCACACCAGGCCCGGATTTGGTAGGCAAGGTTTGGGAGGTTTGGAAACCCTAATCAGTATTAATACCAACATAAAAATGCGCTCTTGTGACCAGTGTGGAACCCAAAACACCCTGTCACCAGAAGCGTATTTTTTTGTTCTCCCGGTGGGAAGGAAGTTGGATTACCTATATCATAGTGCTGTGAAATTAGGTTAAAATTGAACCGGCAGGAATAACTATAAAAAAGGGATGCAATCCTTTTAAAGGATTGCATCCCTATGGAATTAATTATGAAGGTCTGCACCGCGTGAGAATTAATGTCATCGGAACCAGCGGCAGTGGAAAAACCACCTTTGGCAGAGACTTGGCAAATATATTAAACATTCCTTTTGTGGAAATGGATGCCATCTTCTGGGGACCAGAATGGACGTTTCCAGAAGATGATGAACTATTCCGAAGGTTGGCCTCTTCCCTGGAGGCAGAGAGTTGGGTGCTCGATGGCAACTACACCCTGACGCTGCCCATTAAATGGGAAAGGGTGGAAACCGTCATCTGGCTGGACTTCAGCTTCCCGCGGACTTTTTACCAAGCCCTGGCTCGTGCGATTATCAGGGCTATTACCGGGGAGGAGCTTTGGCCCGGCACAGGCAACAAAGAATCCTTCAGAAAGCTGCTCAGCCGGGAATCCATCGTATAGTGGACAATAAAAACCCATCATCGGAACAGGAAAAAGTTCATTCAGTACATGCAATCGGATGAATTCTCTTTTATAAAATTCATCCGCCTCAGATCTCCCGCAGAAGCTAAAAACCTGCTGCAAAAAATATCAAATCACCAGGAATTGATCTTGGAGTAAACTTAATAACCAAAACCAAGCCTGCGACATCAAACGGAAAAAGATTATGGACAAACATTTTTCGCAATTCAGAAAAGGAATTATCGGGATTAACGCTACACTTCCTTCTCCAGATGGAAAAACTAAAAAAATAATCTATGCGGATTGGGTGGCAAGTGGACGAAATTACTCCCCCATTGAATCCAGAATTCAGGAAGAAATCATGCCCCTGGTTGCCAATACTCATACCGAGACAAGCACCACCGGGATGGCTATGACACATGCCTACCATACTTCCCAGCAAATAATAAAAGACCATGTAAATGCCAATGCTACAGACCTGATTTTAACCCGCTGCTCGGGTATGACCGGGCTGGTAAATAAATTCCAGCGCATGTTGGGATTACGGGCAAATGAGAAATATAACGGCACCTTCCCGGAAGCCGATCGTCCTGTGGTCTTCATCTCCCATATGGAACATCACTCGAACCATACCAGCTGGTTGGAAACCATTGCTACAGTTGAAATCATCCCGCCCACCCCGGATGGTTTAGTTGACTTAAATTCGCTCCAGGAGCTAATATTTAAATATCAGGATCGACCGTTAAAAATAGCTTCTGTTACTGCCTGTTCAAACGTGACAGGAATATCAACCCCCTATCACCAGATCGCTCAGGTGATGCATAAGGTAGATGGATATTGTTTTGTCGATTTTGCCTGTGCTGCACCCTATCTGGAAATAGACATGCATCCTGATTTGGAGGGTGCCGATCTGGACGCCATTTTCTTCTCCCCCCATAAATTCTTGGGGGGTCCCGGTTCAGCAGGTGTGTTGGTTTTTAACCGGGATTTATATCAGAGAAAAGTCCCAGATAACCCCGGCGGCGGCACCGTTGACTGGACCAATCCCTGGGGTCAGCATAAGTATATTGATGATATCGAAGCCCGAGAAGATGGCGGAACTCCCGCTTTCCTGCAAACAATCAAAGCCGCCATGTGTGTAACCTTAAAAAACGAAATGGGTATTCCGAACATCCAAGCCCGGGAACATCTCCTGCTTGATTTGCTCTGGGACAAAATCTCTCCCGTACCCAACTTACACATTCTCGCTCCCCAACATCGGGATCGACTGGCCGTGATCTCTTTTTACATTGATGATCTGCATTTCAACATGGGTGTAAGATTATTAAACGACAAGTTCGGCATTCAGAGCCGGGGAGGCTGTTCCTGTGCCGGCACCTACGGGCATTATCTGCTGAATATTGATCAGAATCAAAGCAAACATATCACGGATCTGATCAACCGGGGGGATTACTCTGAAAAACCTGGCTGGATCCGGATCTCCCTTCACCCAACCATGACCGAAACTGAAGTGGAATATATCGGAGAGAGCATTAAAGCTCTGGCAGAAAATCATCAACAATGGATGAATGAGTATTTGTTTGATCCTGCCTGTGAAGACCTGGAGCCCAAGGAGTATAATCCGGATTTACAGATCAAAGAAAAAATGACCAAGGCAATCCTCGGTAACTTTATTACTTAAGTTGTACAATTATCATATATCGGCACCCATGCGGCTGTCATCATCCCCGCCGAGAGAGATTAAGGAGAGAAGGAAAGGATCATGGACAGCAAGGCGTTCTTTAAGAATTTTGTATCTCTCACGGTTCTCGGATCGTTTTTTATCTTCATCATGGGCGCATGCAGTCCATCAGGGCAACAAGCAACCCCAACACCTACAAAGGCATTTGGTAGCGATGGCGGGGATGAAGATCCTCCCCAACTTACCTGCTCCAGCGAAAAAACACTCTTTAATTTATGGTTCAGCCATCTCTCCGTATTGGATATTGATGCCGGTGATGGGGAAACGTTTTACCTGAAGTTTGAGAACACCCCACCATCCTACTTCCAACTCTGGATTGAACCTTCCGGTGAAATCTCAACCGAACACACCATCAATGAGACAAAAATTGGTTATCAGGGAACGTTTAATCATCCAGATGATGACGATTGTCCTGTGCAAACTTTTGATGGTATCTGGGAGATGAAGGCTGCTATCTCAGGTGTCTGTAAGAATAATATCGTGAATTTACATATCACAGAAGAATGGATCGATCCGGAACTCCACAGCGACTGCGGTGACGCAATAGGCCCGGGTCCTGGCTTATATTCAGCTCCTGAGTTGGATCTGGTTTTTGATTTGAGTGAGGATTATCCAGCAGATGGTGTCACAATTCCGGAAGGTGGACCTTTTCATGCCAGTTATGATTACTATTTATATCCAGCAGAATTTGAATTTGAAATACCGCCGCTTGTTCCAGAACAATAACAAGCGGTTGGTTTAGGATTAAATATAACCGACTGGTAAAATTCTTTAATCATCCCTAAGGGACTACCGGACACGGAAATCAGCCCTGTAATTGGAGGAGACTATAAGATATGTTATCTGAAATCCATTTTTTATTGACTTACCAATGCAATTTTGAATGTGATCACTGCTTTCTTTATTGCACCCCCTTTTCACCGGGCACGTTCACAATTCAGAGTGTGGAAGAAGTCCTCCAGGAAGCCCAAAAGATCGGCACTATAGATACGATTTATTTCGAAGGTGGAGAACCTACCCTCTATTATCCTCTCCTGGTGGAAAGCATCCGGCGGGCAAAAGACAAAGGATTTCAGGTTGGAATCGTCTCGAATGCTTACGGTGCCCTGGCTGAGGAAGATGCGGATTTATGGATAAAACCAATGGCAGAAGCTGGTTTATCCGTATTATCTGTCAGTGATGATACCTATCACTATGGAGATGAAACCAACACACCTCCCTCTTTTGCGAGAGAGGCTGCCGGTAAGCTTAGCCTGGACTCCTTCCCGATTTGCATCGATCCACCAGAAGTGGTCGAATCAACAGTTGGGGAAAAAGGAGCTACAGTAATCGGCGGCGGTGCCAAATTCAGGGGCCGGGCAGCGGATACTATTGCAGAAGGATTGCCCACCCGCCCCTGGCAGGAACTGAAGGAATGCCCTGATGAGGATCTTCTTAATCCCAGCCGGGTGCACGTGGATGCCTTTGGCAACATCCATATTTGCCAGGGGATCAACATTGGCAACTTTTGGGAAAAACCGCTTTCTGAGATTATGGCTGCCTATCACCCGGATATACATCCCATCTGCGGACCGCTCCATCAAGGGGGTCCTGCCAAGCTGATAGAAGAACTCGGTCTGAATCCAGATCGGGAGTACATTGATGAATGCCACTGCTGTTTTCTGATCCGGCGAGGGCTTCTTGATCAGTATCCAGAATATCTGACCCCCAGACAGGTTTATGGCGTAGAGTAACCCTCCAGTAACCCTTTTCAGAGTATGATTCTGTCAGTGGAAAGGATCTTTCCTCTAGAGGATCTGATCATTCCCTAGACCTAAACAGTCTCACAGCTTTCTGGCTACACTGACGTATAATCAAAGACTGTTTCAATCCAGACCAATTATCAAGGAGCAAATCCTATGAAAGCAACTGTGGTTTATGATTCTCAATTTGGCAATACAAAAAAAATTGCCCATGCGATCGGCGGCGGCCTGGGTTCCTCGGAGAATGTAAAGGTTATCAAGATTGGCAATCTGAAGGTTGAGGACTATGAAGGGATTGATTTATTGGTTGTTGGCTGCCCAACCCAGAGGCTCACAGCAACCCCACCAATAAGTGATTGGATAAAATCTCTCCCTGATAAAAGCCTGAAAGGGATCCGCGCAGCTGCCTTTGATACCCGCCTTACCGAAGAGAAAATCAATGAAATCCGTGTCCTGGCTTTTTTCGTGAAGATCTTCGGATACGCGGCGAAACCTATCGCGAAGGGGTTAATGAAAAAAGGTGCGGATTTGGCAGTAAATCCAGAAGGGTTTTATGTGGCTGATACTGAGGGACCCCTGCTGGAAAAGGAACTGGAAAGGGCAGCTGAATGGGGTGTAAATATTGGGACTTCATCCCTCTCTTGATTTAAAGAAATAGAAGTATACTCTCTATCAAAACCTTAGGAGGATATCATGGATGGCATTTTCTGGGGAATAGACCGGCAGAGTTGGGTTGAAATAGGTTTCTCCCTCCTGATCTTATTGGCGGTGTTATTGTTAGGCAGGTGGATCATTACCTTCCTGCTTGAAAAGATTCTCTTCCGCATCACCAAGCGAACTAAAAATAATCTCGATAACCAAATCCTTACTGCCGCCCGTCTCCCATTATATTTATTGGCCGTTGTTCTCGCGTTGGACTCTGCCTTGAGCAGATTAAGCTTTTTACCAGTGGAATGGGATACCTGGCATACTGAAGGCTTTTTTGTACTTTATTTCCTGGTCGGGTTCCTTTTTGTTTGGCGCCTGGTCACCCACCTCTTCACCTGGTTGGGGGATGAGGTTTCTTTAAAAACAGAAGCCAGCCTGGATAAACAACTCTTTCCGTTTTTTCAACGCATTGTCCTGATCTTGCTCAGCGCCATCGGGATCATTACCATCCTGTCTCATTTTGAAGTCAATATCACTGCCATGGTGACTACCCTTGGGATCGGGTCCCTTGCACTTGCTTTAGCAGCTCAAAATGCGCTTGAAGATACCATTAACGGATTTATGATCATGATTGACCGACCCTATCGGATTGGAGATCGGATTGAAATCCTTGATCTTGATACCTGGGGGGATGTGGTCGATATCGGCCTGCGCAGCACGCGCATTCGAACCCGTGATAATCGAATGGTAGTTGTTCCCAATTCCCAGATCGGAAAAAGTCTGGTAGTAAATTACGCCTACCCTAATGATCAATATCGCCTGGAGATTCACATTGGACTGGCATATGGAACGGATATTGAAAAAGCCCGCCAGGTGATGATTGATGCGGTGAGGGGTGTGGAAGGCGTCCTGCCGGATCGTCCCATAGAAGCCCTGTTCCTGGAGTTTGGAGATTCAGCTTTGATTTTCCGTGTTCGCTGGTGGCTGGAATCCTATGTGGATACCCGGCAAATGTTTGATCGTGTTAATACAGCTCTTTACAACGCCCTTAATAAGGAAAACATCCAGCTTCCTTTCCCACAGCTGGAGGTGCATTTACAGAATAAATAGTCAAGGGACCAAGTCCTTCTCTATCATTAAGCTCCCGGAGTTTCTTAAAACTTCGGGAGCTTGTATATTTACTTTACTGGTTTTGCCACCCTCCCGGATCGTTTTTTCCCATTGGCAATCACAGTCAGCGGCGTTGAGGTTCTCACATGTTGGAAATATTTTGTTTCCTGAACAACCGGGATTGTATCCAGCCAGCTCCAATCCAGAAAATCAGTCTGGGAATGATATTTAATATAAAAGTATGGGATGCCGGCGGAAGAAATGTTATGGAAAAAATGGCTTCCCTGGGAATGGTCCACCTGAAAATTCTCCAGGTCCACTTCCATGATTACCCGGACACCATTAATGTCGGACCAAATCACCGGGATTCCCAGATGCCGCTCACAAGTTCCCCAACGACCGGGACCGATCAACATGTAGGGCTGATTCTCCTTAACCATCGTTTTGTTCAACCCCATGATTTCATCTACCATATCTACTGTTTTGGTCAGGTCAAAAGTGTCTGGTTTAACAAAAATAATGTCCTGAATATCTGTCAGCACCCTGTTACCTGACACAACGGATGAGGATACAAACAGATTCTCCTCAGGGACATTCAGGTCTTCTATCAGGGATGTTTCTTCGTGTTCCAGGAAAGGCCGCAGTTGTAATAATCTAAAAATTGGTTTTTCTCCGGGGCGGTTGGAGAAATTTCCCGCAAACTCAATCTCTACCGGGCAGCCCATGGCTTCCTCACCCAGCTGAAGAATCCGATTAATGATAGGCGCGAGAGGAAAAGTATCATATTTTAATTGGCGGTTGAAAGTGATTACTGGCGCGCCCCCTTGATCATCCCAGTAACCGCTGGACAACCTTCCTCCCTGAGGATCATAGGTATCCGCAATCTCAGATAAGGTTTTATCCTGGATGGCATCCCCGAGGGTAAAGCTATTAAGAAAAGTACTCTCTCCCTGTTCCAAATCAATAAAATCATCATGATTTAATCGCACTGCATAAAAATTGGTTTGACTGCCTTTTAATTCATCCTCCACACTGGCAAATATATTTACACCGGGGCGTTTGGGGCTGAAACGCCGGGCTAACCCACCCTCAACAACTGTTTTGCCTAATCCCAGCACCACAAAGGCGATTCGATCCTCGGGCTGCAAGTGGTCTCCCAGCGGATAATAATTGTAGGAAGATGCTGTTCCGGAGAAGTTTGGATAATACCGGTCTCCATAGGGCTGTCCCACAACTTCTTGAATTACAACAGCCATCCGTGATTCCGAAAGTGATATACCCAGGGTTTCCGCATAGGACCGTGCTAGTTTAAGATATGTAGAAGCATAAACCAATTTAATGGCTGAGACAATTTGATCTATCCTTACATCCGGATCAGAATGATAGTTAGGCAGCATATAGGTTGAAAACACACCGGCAAAGGGTTGAAATAAGGAATCCTCAAATATACTAGAGGAGCGAACCGCCAGCGGACGAGATATATCCTGATATAAAAATATCAAGTCGTCCCTCAAATTATCGGGGATACGAGCACCCAGGAAGCGCTCTTTGATTTCAGTATCCGAGCGGTCTGTGGCAACAAAATCATACAGATCATTTTCTCCCATAAATTGGTCAAATTCATCTGTGCCGATCACCACAGTCCTGGGTATCTGGATATCAACATCCGGAAATTCTTTCCGAAATCCAGTATTGTGAGAACTTCGTAAGAACAACAGGAAAGCCAATCCCCTACCCTTCCCTCCCAGGGACCCCGGCCGCAGCCGGATAAACCGGGAATGAGGATGATAATTCTGGCGGTCAAAATCTACGATAATTCCCATCCGTTCCTGCAGGATATCCTCAACAGAATTTATAATCAGCTGCCTTAAATCTTCTTGATTCTCAAACTCGGAGACTTTCCGGGGTTTGACCTGCCGGGCCATGGCAAACTCACCCCTGGCTGCCAACCAGCCGGAAAAATGATCGTTGCTGGCATGATACACAAAAGATTCCAGGGGGACTTTTTTCAGCTCATCTCTCAGTTCAAATAAGTTATCAGCATTACCCACCACAGTATCATCCGGCAGGCGGAAAGTAAAACAACCAAATCCCATGTAATCCAGCAAAAAGGTGCGCATAGCGTGGATCAGGTTGCGATCGTTTTTGTTAACAAAAAAGCCCATTAATTTCTCTGATTGCTCCCTGTTGTTCTCGTTGCTGGATTGGAGCATGATAGGCAGCGTGGGCGCTTTTTGCCGGATTTTTCGGACCAGGTCAAATCCAGCCTCTTCTTTCAGCTGATCATCCTTTGGAAAACGAATATCCGTGATCAAACCCAATAAATGATCCTGGTATTTTTGATAGTCTGCCAGGGCATCCTCATAACTGCTGGCCAGTAATATTTTTGGTCGGGACCGCATTTGCAGCAGGGAAAGGTAATCATTGGCGCCCTCCGCGATTAAGCGGTGGGTTTGCAGCATGATTTCTGAATAAAGCACAGGCAAATACAGAGAATAAAAACGGATCGAGTCTTCCACCACAATAATGACCCGGGTATCGCCGGTCTTGATATCCTGGTCCACATTCAGGCGGTCTTCCAGCAGTTTAATAATAGCTACAAAAACAGTGGAGTTGCCATTCCAGACAAAAGTATGATCAATATTGCTGGATTCCAGGGCTTTGGCTGGTAAATACTGCAGTTCTGAGGAGTTATTCAGCAGCAGAACCACCGATATATCCTGGATTTCTTTTACTTGGTCTGCAAAACTTAAGGGGTTAATTTCTCCCAAACGCCGCATGGTAATAACCAGGTCAAAGTTTCGTTCCTGGAGCATTTCCAGCGCCCGGTCCACTGAGGTGGCCCGGAAAATATGAGGCAGCGTGCGCAGGTTTAAATTGTGGAATTCTTCAAAGATTTGATCGGAGAGTCTGGCATCCTCTTCAATAATAAAGGAATCATAAGTGCTGGAAACGAGTAATATTTCATTAATACGTTTCCCCATCAAATACCGGTAAGTCTGGTACTTTGGGCGGTACTCCAGCTGATATCCGTCTGTAGTGTTGGTCTTCATGCTCTAAAACTCCGGCTATATTCACCAAATAAAGATACCTGGAATTATATCAAATACTATCCAAAGCTCCCGGAGCCTAAAAAAGGGACTTCGTCCCTTTGATTATTTTTAACAATATCTCCACATACTCTTAATAATTTCTAAATAAGCTCTTGCTACACTGATAGCGGATCCCTAGGATCAGACCGTTGACTTAAACGTTTTTACATGGAGGCAAAAACATGAAACCTGTTTATATATACACCCTAATTGGATTGTTGGTAGTCGGGTTGGTAGGCATTACCGCAGTAGGTATTGCCTATGCACAGGGAGATCCACCGCATCCCTGGCAATCTCTCGCAGAATTGCTGGGTTTAACCGAGGAAGGACTTAAAGATCAACTCCAAAACGGAAAAACCCCGCAGGAGCTGGCAGATGACGCTGGCATTGACCTTAAAGAATTCCGGGAGTCAATGCAGAATGCCTGGGAAGAAAACTTCAAATCCCGCATTCAGGAAGCCCTCGCTAACGGTGAAATCTCACAAGATCATGCAAACTGGCTAACTGAAGGCCTTGAGAAAGGTTTCCTGAAAGGAAACCGCATGGGCGGCGGCCTGCCCGGGAGGGGTCGCTTCGAAGAGGGTGTCGGATCCAAGCCCTTTGGTGAACGGCCTGAGTGTGATGGCGAGGGCAAATCGGGATCCTGGTTTGGACAGCTTCGGTTTAATCAATAACATTACCCTCTGATTACATAAAACTAGATTTCACAATCGAGAGCCGGACAGGGTTGATTTTCCGGCTCTCTCGATTAGAGAATGAAAAAGGTATAATAAAGGCTCAGAGAGGTTTAAATGGCAAAAAAGATCCTGGTAGTAGATGACAATCCCGATATCCTGACTATGCTGAAAGAGTATCTTTCCAGTGAAGGGTTTGAGGTCCTTACAGCGAAAAATGGTCAGAAGGCTTTATTTGTTGCCCGGGAACAGAAACCGGACTGCATTGTCTTAGACATGATGATGCCTGAAATGGGCGGGGGGGAATTTATCCGGATATACACCGCCGAATCAGATACACCAATCCTGGTCCTGACAGCCAAAGTAGAAGAAACCGATAAAGTCCTTGGCCTTGAGTTAGGGGCAGATGATTATGTCACTAAACCATTCAGTATGAGGGAATTAACCGCCCGCATCCATGCCCTGCTTCGACGGGCGGTAAAACAAATTGATGAACCGGAAATCCTCCGCGCTTCAGATATCTCCCTGGATAAAAAAGGGTATCTGGTTGAGGTAGGTGATCAGCCCGTTGAACTTACGCCATCTGAATTTTTACTTCTGGCAACCTTAATGGCTGCCCCAGGGAGAACCTATTCCCGGGCCGAGCTTCTGAACAACTTGGGTGAATCCGCATTCCTGGAAGGATTTGAACGCACCGTCGATGTTCACATTCACAACCTGCGTGAAAAAATCGAGCCAGACCCCTCAAATCCCAAATATGTGGAGACAGTTTACGGCGCGGGCTATCGATTCGCCCGGGAGAAGAAATAGGTATGCGGTCAATCAGTATAAAAATCACCCTGGTACTGGTTATCGTCAGTCTGGTTGGAGCGCTCTTCACAGTATTCTTTATCCAATATCGGACCAAAAACGCCTTCGATAACTTTATCCGGGATCAGGATCAGCTGTATCTGGTAGAAACTCTGATTGACTATTACCAGGATAATTCCAATTGGGAGGGCGTAGATCAAATCTTCAAGGAAAGCGCATTTTTTGGGGGTGGAATCCAAGGCTTTTCAGATAAAGGGAGCAACAATCCAAACCGGGGATTTGACCGGGGCTCTCAACCTTTTATTCTGGCATCTGAGGCAGGAATGATTATTGCGGGGGGCACAAGCCATCTTGGCTACCAACCGGGGGATACTTTACCCATTAAAGAATTAGAAAAAGGCATCAAGTTGGAGAGCGAGGGGGAAGTCATCGGTTGGCTGGTCGTTACTCCTTTTCCAATACCGCGAAATAATCCCCAGCAAATTTTCCTTAATACCCTACAGCAGGGGCTGATGATCAGCTCCCTGGTCACCTTGTTGATTGCCCTACTCCTGGGAGGAATTTTAATCGTTTCCTTAACCAGACCTATCCGGAAATTAGCCAGTGCAACAGAAGCGGTTGCTGGTGGTGAACTGGGCTATCAGGTAGATATAAAATCTCAGGATGAGCTGGGCAGACTTGCCGCTTCCTTTAACAGCATGAGTGCTGACCTGGAAAAGGCAGACCTCTCCCGGAAACAAATGACCGCGGATATCGCTCACGATCTGAGAACGCCGCTCAGCGTATTGCACGGTTACACAGAAGCCATGAGTGAAGGAAAGTTAACAGGCAATCCCGATGTGTACCGGGTGATGCACCAGCAAGCCCGGCATTTGAATTATCTAATTGAAGACCTGCGAACCCTTTCCTTGTTAGATTCCGGTGAATTAAACTTACAAACTCACAACATAGATCCCGGACGTATCCTTAATCAAACGGTAGAAGCCTTTCAGCCAATTGCCAAAGAAAAAGATATTGATCTCTCGGTTACCACCGAGGGAAATCTACCGCAGGTGAAACTCGACCCCGATCGTCTAACCCAGATACTTGGGAACCTGCTGAATAATGCTCTCCGGATTCTCCCTTCTGGCGGGTCAGTCAGGATTTATACAAAGGTAGTAGAGAGATCCTTCACCATTCAAATTTCTGATAATGGTCCCGGCATTCATGGGGAGGATTTACCTCATATCTTTAATCGTTTTTACAGGGCGGATAAATCCAGGCAATCTGGCGAGGGTTCTTCAGGATTGGGTTTGGCAATCACCAAAAAGCTGGTAGAAGCTCAGGATGGAAGGATCGCTGTCGAAAGCGAACCGGGACAAGGCACATCTTTCTTAATCACATTTCCTGTTGTATAGTTAACTAAGTTAACCTACTATTTCCGCCCCGGATAAATGACCGTATGCAAATCCGGGAGTTGGGTTTATGATTTAAGTATCTGACAAACAGAGAAAAACTCTTTTACCAGCAGATAGTAATACAACTTGTCTCTGATGAGTAGGAGGTTCAATGATCAAGAGAAAATATACCAAATCCGTATTGATAAAAATTATAGCAATAACCCTGAGTATAACTCTCATAGCTGTTAGCACAGCTTGCAGTGGAACAAGTCCGACGAGTGAGGATCAAGGTAATCTTCAAGATGAAGTAAATACCGCCGTAGCCAGCACTATGACCGCTCAAGCTTTGGATGCCCAGCGAACAAAAGGTGCTGAAGCCGCTCTTTCCCCAACAGAGACCAGCGCTCCGACGAATACCGCCCTTCCAGATACTCCCACGCCAGAGCCAAGTCTTACGCCAACGGAAGGAACCTCGGAAGAATCCCCCCCAGTGGAGGATCAATCGCCCTCTTCAGGAGGTCCTTCTGTTCAGGTTTCGATTGATACCAACTGCCGCTCCGGTCCTGGGAAAAGTTACACCTGGCTGGGAGGATTAATGGTCGGGGAATCTGCCTTAATAGTTGGAAAAGATCCATCCGGACAATACTGGTATATCACCAACCCGGACCAAGAGGGGAAATACTGCTGGATCTGGAGAAAATATGCTTCAACCATAGGGAATACCGCTCCGCTGCCTGTATATACACCAGGGCCAACCCCTACACCTGAAGTTAATTTTTCAACCGACCTCCATCAAATCGAATCCTGCGGCGGCGCCTGGCAGGTGGAGTTCACCATCGTCAATAACGGGTCAGTAGTCCTGCATTCTGTCTCGACCTCTGTTAGTGATACTGTCACCGGACACAGTTCTGGGAAGTCATCAGTAAATTCGTTTAAAGAGAAAAATGGCTGTTCAGAAATTGACGTTCGCGACAAACGTGAACCTGGTGAAAAAGGCTATACCGTCAGTCGTGACTTACCCAGCAATCCCATTGGACACCTGCTGTTTGCCTCAATAAAAGTCTGTACCGAAGATAATCTGAATGGGGACTGCCGCACGAGAGAATTTTACTTCACGCCGTAATACTAGACGAAAGGACCAAGTCCCTTCTAGGATCTTGGTCCTGGTGAGAATGAATAAGCTCCCGGAGGTTATTAAACACCTCCGGGAGCTTTGACGATCAATACTTAGCTGCTGCTTTTTCCTTCCAACAGACTAATCAACGCCTCCACCAAGGGGATATTCATCCGAGAGAACATTCCGCCTTCTTCTGCTCGTTTTGCTTGCATGGTAGCCTGCATTTCGGGGTCCATGCCCTCCATACCCGCTCCACCACCTGGTCTGCCTTCACCACCGGGTTGGAATCCTTCCGGTATGCCGTCAGGCCTGTTAAAACCGCCACCCTCTGTATCCCCAACACCTTCTGGTCGCACTTGTTCTAAAACGCCCAGCTCATTAATGAGGGTAAACATATCCTCCTGGGTTAGCTGTAACCCGGCGATGTAGTTTATCTGATCAGTAGTCATAAGTCCCTCTATCTCAGTTACCAGTGCATCTAATTCTTCCGGAGCAGTGGTATCACTCTCTGTCAAATTGATATACAATTTCCAATAAGGGACCAGAGCAGCTGCCAATTCCGTGTCCAATGCCAGTTCAGTCTCTTCCAGCAGCAGGGTTCCCACAACCAACTGAGTTGCTGGTGGCAGAGCAGTTTCCCCAAAATCTCCTCTTAGTTCCTCCCTGCTTTGATCGGATGAGGATGCATCCCCAGTATCTTCTGAATTCAGGGCAGAATCTCCAGCATTATCGACTTCTTGAACATCACCCGTTTCAGTTCCACATGCAGTCAATAACAGTACTACAATAATCAAAACTCCAATTTTTTTCATAGAATCCATTATTTCCTTCCTTTAGTCTTAGTAATTTCCTATCAAAACAACATCTCCAACGGATAAACCGTCAATTACTTCCACAAATAACACATCTCGCAAACCGAGTTCTATCTCTTTTTCAATAACCTCATCATCCTCCAATATCAATACTGTACCCAGACTACCAGTTACATCTTGGAGTCCTTCTACCGGAAGTAGAACTGTGTTCTGTACTTCCCCGGCGATTACCTCGACCGATGCCGCGGAGAGTAAAGGCAGATCAGCCCAACCTGTAATTGAGGTGTCCAACTCTACCAGGGCACTAACCGAGGTCGTGTTCTGGCGGGTTTGCAGGGTAGGATCAACAAATACTATTCGACCGCTGTAGGTCTTCTCCGGTAAAGAATCAAAGATCACTTCCACAGGATTACCTTCTTTAACCAATCGCCAATCCCCTTCATCAAATGAGGCTTCTACCGTAGGCGGCTCAAGTTGAGCAATGGTTATGACTGAAGTTGTGTTTACCTTATCCAGGACCTGCATCTCCAGATTTATAACCACACCGCTGATCGGGGCTGTCAGCCAGGATGCCTCCAGTCCTTCTCGGGCATCAGAAACCGCTTCCCCGGCATACTCCAGTGCTGTTAATTGCGTACCAGTCGCATTTTCGGGGATAAACCCCTCCGTCAGGACTGCCAGGTAGATTTCCGCTTCCTCGAGTCTGGCTTCTGCGCCTGCTAATTCTGCCCACACTACCGCAACCTCTATTTCAGAGGGAGGATCGTAATAATCATGCCAAAAGCCATATATATCTCGCCAGCGGAAATTAAAGAAATCAGGCACGTATTCTTCATAATAAGTCTCCCAATTCAGAGCCAAACCCAGGGTTGCGTTTTCTACTGCCGCCTGGGCATCAGTAACTTTCTTATCTGCCTCATCGGATGGGTTAAGGGCTGCAGACTGAAGCGCTTTTTGAAGTTCCAGTTCAGCTTCACGCAACCGGATTTCCGATTTAAAAACATAGGGACTGATGAAAAAACTCAATTTCGATTCCGCACTGAGGACAGCTTTTTCTGCCTCTGCGATTTCCAGGGCTGCAGCAGCAATCGCTGCATCTGATGTCAATTCCCGCAGATTTTGCTCAGCTTCCAGCAAATCATCCTGGAGATCGTCATCATCTAGGCGTGCCAACAGCTGTCCTTCTGATATTTCATCGCCTGTTTCAACCAGAATCTGATTGACGATACCATCCTGCTCAAAACCGATTTCTACTTCAGCCGCTGAGATCAGCGTCCCGCTGCCAAAGGCAGAGATTCTCAGATCTCCTGTTGTTATCGTGGCTGTGGTTTGGGCTGATTCTTTTTCTGAGGACTGGTCATTCACCACCAATTGATAGATTCCGAAACCAACCAACCCAACGCAAATCAGGACAAACACCGGCCAGTATTTAGTAAGTCTTTCCGTTAACATCTGATTTTGTCTCATTTGATTTCCATTATTCAATCCATTCATAAATATCCCTAGATTTACTCACCCCTCTCCATCCCTGGCTTCAAATTGTGCCAGGGATTGATTCGAAGGAGAGATGCAGTGTATATCTCTCAAGATCACTCATACCGCAAAGCCTCAATGGGATCCAGCTGGGCGGCCTGGTTGGCCGGGTAGTATCCAAAGAAGACACCCACGGTGGCTGCCGATCCAAAGGCTAGCAGCACTGAGCTGGCTACGATCACCGTCCGCATGCCGCTGGCCTGGCCAAAGACCCAGGCGCCGATGATGCCTGCCGCCACGCCGATCAAACCGCCAATCAAACTGAGCAGCAGGGCTTCGGTCAGGAATTGCCAGCGGATGTCACTGGGAGTCGCGCCTACGGACTGGCGGATGCCGATTTCCCGGGTGCGCTCGGTGACACTCACCAGCATGATGTTCATGATCCCGATCCCACCCACGATCAGGGAGACACCCGCCACCCAGGCCAAGAGAGACCGGAAAGCGGCCGTGGTAGATTCCTGGGTGGTGATGATGTCCTGCTGAGTCGTTATGGTGAAATCGGGTTCATCCAAAGTGACTTCATGGCGTTTTGCTAGCAGCAGCTCAATCTGGTAGATGACATCATCCAGGGTTCTTTCGCCATCTTCCCCAACGGTTTCATCCACTTCGACATAGATCAGCCGTACCCGGTCACCCATGAAACGGGCAAACGTATTATCTGTCAGTTTTTCCAGCACGATCGTAATTGGCGTATAGAGCCGGGAATCATAATCCACATCCCCCACCATACCTTTTTCCTCAAAGACACCCACCACTGTCAGGCGGATATTACTTCCAACCGTGACTGTCTGGCCAAAGGGATCCTGGTCGCCAAACAATTCTTCCGCCAGGCTGCTCCCCAGAACCGCGATCGTTGTTGTGCGGTCGATCTCATCCTGGGTGAAATACCGCCCGCTGGCAATCTCCATATCCCTCACAGAGGGAAAGTCCGCCGTGGTGCCCATGATGGTGATACTGTCCAGCGTTGCATCACCAGCTTTGACGGTCTGTGTAGCTGTTTGTTCCACAACCACACCCGCAACGCCGTTGATCTGATCTGCGATCGCAAAGGCGTCATCATAGACCAATCCTCCACCACTATCCTGTTGACCAGGTCCCATTCGCATAGCACCCATACTGGCCTGAACATAGATCAGGTTGGATCCTAATCCTGTGATCGCTTCTTGAATGCTTTTCTCTGTACCGGCGCTGATGGCGATCATGATAATCACCGCTGCGACGCCGATAATGATGCCCAGCATGGTCAATAATGAGCGTATTTTATTCTTCAGCAACGCCAGCCAGGCAATTCTGATAACTTTGATTGGCTTCATCTTATTTCCCCCCCTTACCGTTACGGATTTCCCGTTCTACTTTGCCATCCAGGAGATGGATAGTGCGGTCCGTATATTCCGCGATGGCTGGGTCATGGGTCACCATCACAATCGTTGTCCCCTGTTTATTAAGGGAAACCAGCAGTTCCATGATCTCCGCCCCTGATTTGCTGTCCAGGTTGCCGGTCGGTTCATCTGCCAATACCATCACCGGATCATTCACCAGCGCCCGGGCAACTGAAACGCGCTGCTGCTGTCCTCCGGATAGCTCTTGGGGTTCATGATAGATACGATCTCCTAATCCTACAGATTCTAAAATGGTTGCTGCTTTTTCCAGCTGTTCCTCATCTGTTAAAGTTGATGTCCTGTCATAGAACAAGGGCAGGATCACATTTTGCAGCGCAGGAGTTCGGGCCAGCAAGTTGTAGCTCTGGAAGATAAATCCCAGCTTCCGGTTCCGGATGTGGGCCAGTTCTACTTTGTCTAAATCACTGACATCCTCCCCATCCAGGAAATATTCCCCGGAAGTAGGGCTCATCAAACAGCCTAACACATTCATTAAGGTAGTCTTCCCTGATCCGGAAGGTCCCATGATAGCAATAAACTCCCCTTCCTGGACCTGGATGGATGCTCCATCCAGAGCCCTGACTTCAAACTCACCCATCTGGTAAATTTTCACCAAATCTTTTCCGGCAATAATTGATTTGTTTTTCTTCATTGTGCCGTCTCCACCTGTCCAGTTGTCACTACATCACCTGCGTTCAAGCCAGAGATGATTTCAGCATATATCAGGTCCTGAAGTCCGACTTCCACCATTTTCATCCGGGGTTCTCCGTCCTCCATAATAAAAACGGCATATTCACCTTCGGAGATTTCCCTCAAGGCTTCCACAGGGACAAGGATGGCGTTTTCGGCTTTCCCGCCGATCACATCTACCCCGGCAGCTGATCCAACCGGCAGATCATCCCAACCGGTTTCCGATGTATCCAGTTCAACCAGGGCATAAACCACCGTGGTGTTAGATTGCGTGACCAATCCAGGATCTACATGCACTACTTCTCCCACATAAACGTCATCTGGCAGGGCATCAAAAAGCACTTCCACTGTATATCCTTCCCGGACATTGCCCCAATCCATTTCATCAAAATAGGCATCCAGGGTTGGAGGTATCAAGTCAGAGATGACCATGATCACCTCATTCCCCACTAATTCTGATACCTCAGCATTGACACTGGTGATCGTTCCAGAAATCGGAGCGATTAGATTGGTCGCCTCAAGATCCTCCAGGGCATCTTCGACAGCCTGCCGTGCATTTCTTAAAGCTCCAGCCTGTGAACCAGTTGCCTCTTCAGGGAGGTCCTCATTATTCTTTAATGCGGTTAGCAGAACCTCCAACTCGACAATACTGGCTTCATAGCCGCTGATCTCGGCCCTTTTTGAGGCGATTTCAGCTTCCGTGGGGGCATCGATGAAATAGACTTTATTGTCATTACTGTCCCAATAATAGTCTTCAAAATTTTCCGGGAGATACTCCGCTTCATAATAATCCCATTGAACGGCTAAATTAGATTCTGCCCATTTCAGGGTTTGCTCAGCGGTTTTCAGCAGCTGATCATTTTCATCAGAGGGATATTCTTCCGCGGTAGTTTGGGCTTCAGCCAGCGCCCGGGTATAGTCCGCCAGGTAACCTTCTGCCTGGTAGACAGGGAGACTGATTAAACCAATCAGGTTATTGGTGGTTGTTTCCAGATTAACTTTCGTCTCAGCCAATTCCTTTTCAACTCCGGCAATAGCTGATGCTGAAGTCAGTTCCCGCAGTTCCCGTTGAGCATCAACCAGATTTTCCTGTCGGTCACGATCGTCCAACCGGGCCAGCACATCACCAGCATCAACTTTATCCCCCACCTCAACCAGCAATTCTGCCAGTACTTCCTGCACGCCTTCACTGATATCAAAACTGACATCTACTTCAACGGAGGGGATCAGTGTCCCTGATCCCGCAGCATAAAGGATGATGTCTCCCCGCCGAGCAGTGGTTGTCTGTAAAGAGTTTTCTTCACTAACCACTTCCTGGGATGGCAAATACAAAAAACGGTAAGCTGAATAAGCGGCCCCAGCCAGGAGAACCACAACAAGAGCGATAATCCAATATTTCCGGGTTGAATTTTCTTTTTTCTTCATCCAGTAACTCCTTATTAAATGCGAATAAACAATTCCAATACTTAGTGTACAGAAAGGTTATTAAGAACTTATTTAGAGATTGTTTGGATATGTTTTGGGGGTAATTAACGTCAAGGATACGTAATCCTGCAAAGGGCTATGTATCCTATTGAGATAAAGAAAAAAGGACTAAGTCCCTTATAGGGACTTAGTCCTTATGCAATTATAAAAGCTCCAGGAGGTTATTAAACCTCCTGGAGCCTTAAATCTCACTCTACAATCACCATATCACTGCCGCTGCGTCCAAATACTTCAGGCGAGTACATTTCCTCAGCTTTAGCAGGTGGTACCACAAAGGTGCCTGGTGTTGTTGCCCGGGCAACATAAGTGTACTCAAACACCCCATCCCACAGCAGGGAGGTGAAGGCTTCTGCCCGCTCATCGCGCATATTCTGGTGTTCATACCAGGGCCACCACCACCACCATCCAAAGTAGGACTCAGAACTGTTGGGGTCCTGGGGAACACTGCTTGAAACAGCCAGGGCAGGATTGATGATTTCCAGCCCGGCCGGCAGAGGATCCACCAGCGCAACGTGATAGCGCCGGTTATCTGCCACCATGGTCAATCTGACCCGTACTCGAGCACCGGCTTTAATCACCCAGGTTCCATCCGCTCGCTGGCTTACATCTTCCGGATCATCCACCGCTTCATACACCCGCTGGACTACAAAACCCATTTCCAGGGGATCCAGCTGCAGATCATCCGGGGCATATTTTAATCCCAGTCTGTAGTACAGCCGTCCGGGACCAATTTTGCTCAGGATCAAATCCTGTGTTTCCTGATCCGTATCAACCAGGTAGCTCATTGGGACCTCTGTGAGATGTCGTTCGGTGGTGTAGCCGACATATTCATGTTCGCCGGCATAAGTATCCCCCAGCCAGATCCGGGCTACAAATTCAGGTTCCACATCTTCAAATTGATTAAAGTAGCGGTCCAGCGCCAGCAGTACAAAAACGTTCTCCTGGGTATTACCCCAACGACCGCGTTTGCGATGGGCCAGCAGCCCGTTTACCAGCTTGGGGATCAGATCACTGTCGGGATTATCCGCCATCAGGGTATCCAGCAGCACAGCATCCGTCTTGCGGTCTGAACTCAAAAGCAGGTAGCTTTGATCATCATAGTAGGTTGTGAAATTTGCGGCCCCCGGGGTTTCAACTACTCGATTTCCAACCCAGGTCCGGATTTCAGCCAGCTCATTTATAGATTCAGGGTCATCAATCAGGACCTGCCAGATCCATCCGATACCAGAAATGGCAATCCTTTCAAAACTAGCCTGGTGGAACAGGTCCCGGGCTTTATTGGGATCTGGATCATTCATTAAATCCCGGACATACAGAGCGTAAGCGCTGAGAGTGTTGCGGGTATATTCGCTATACCAGTAGGGATAATAGTCCTCGATATTCTGCAGGTATCCCAGGACCATTCTCCACATATCCTCAGGTACTTCATATCCCTTTTGTTTTGCCCGTGCAAATGCGTGGGCGACATGGATCGTATTAAAAGGAATTGAATCCTGGCCTCGGCGCCAATACGGGAAGCCGCCATCATAATTCTGGATGACACCCAGCAGTTCCAGGTCTTTTACTACACGCTCCTCCATCTCGTCCGGAGAGGGAAGACCTTCAGCTTCAAAGGCAGTCAGTACATCCCTCAGGGCGGCAATGCCCAATATCCGGGAAGCCATTTGTTCTGAACATTCATAAGGATACGCGTATAGATAGACCACTGCATCCGTTAGTGCCTGGAGGGCAGTGGAGGATGTGTTGATCTGTAACCCGCCGAATTGCGGGAAGACTCCCTCGGGGGCTGCCACTGGCTGCACAATCGAGCCCTGGTCAATCACCCCATAAGTCGCAAAAGCCTCCGTGGTAGCCGGGGTGTAAACCGGGAGTTCTCCAGCTGCGGCATCAGTATAATCCCCCGACACAGCTGCAACCCGGAATTTGGCGGTGCCAGCCATATCCGCAGACATGGGGAAACGAACCTCAATCCGATCCCGGGCAGGGACGGTAACCTTTTTACCAAGGTCTCCTTCCATTTCCAGGTTACTGATCTGGATGATGATTTCAGTCTCCAGCGGTTCATCGGTTTGATTCTGCAGCACAACCGGCATCTCAAATTGATCACCAAAGTTCAGGAAGCGGGGAGCAGAGGGGCGTACCATCAATGGCAATCGAGCGGTTATACTCGCTTCACCTGAACCAAATTGTTTTCCTCCATCATCAACTGCCACCACCATAACCCGGTAACGGGTCAAGTTGTCTGGAAGACTCACCCTGACTGTTGCCCGGCCATTGCTGTCTGTATGCACTTCCGGCGCAAAGGTTGCCAGGGGATTAAAATCAATCCGGATGGCGATGGTATGCCCGGGAGCCTCCCCTCCCCCCATAGCCTTGGATTCGCCGACTGCATCAGCCTCCGCAGGTGCTTCCATCATCAGTAAAGCTTCCTCTTCCTTCTCCACCATTCCTTCCATCACCATGGTCGACTGGGGTAGATTCCTGGCCACATCCGCGGCTTGCTCCAGAAGTACAACAGGATTAGCAAGTACTATGCTGGACCTGGTGTAATAACTGCTGTAATCAGCCGGCCGGGTCGCGTAAAAGACTGACAAGGGATCAGATAACTGGTAATTTGTTAATCCCAGAACTGCCTCATCAACAACCACGGCTGCCAATTCCACATCCGCAAGCGGCTCACCAGAAGCATCCCTTACAACAACATCCAGCCAGGTATATCCTCCCGGCTCTAATTCAGTTTCGCGGGGGCTTACCTGAAGATCCAGGGTCCTTCCCAGTGGGGGAATTGACAGGGTCAGATGTCCGGCTGCGAAAGCAGGTCTGGGCGGTGCTCCTTCGAGTTCTTCGCCCTGGTCATCCGTTCTGGGAACCGATCCGACCACATCCACTTGAATGTGAAGATTGGGGATATACGCCTCAATAATCGGGATCTTTAAGGTGTGGCTGCTGCCGTCCATGTTGAAACTTTCAGTGGAGATGATCCCGTTGCGGCTGATCGTCAACAACCCTTCTCCATTACTGAAAGGAGCTTGCACCAGGATTTCTGCCACATCCCCCGGTTGGTAGATTTCTTGATCCGGAATCAGGGTGACTTGTTCCTGTTCCACTTCACGAGATGGCGGTCTTTCTCCACCACTCACCCAGCGTATCATCCGGCTCTGGTTCTGCCGGCCTTCGGCATCCGTGATAACTGCTGTAATCTGGTAGCGTCCACCGCGAGTGGTTTCGAATTCACAGCGGACCGGTTCTGCTTGTGATCCAACCGTGCAATCCTGGACATCAACTTCCACTTGCTGCCAACGTCCATCCTGGTACTTCCATTCCAATCGGGCTGCCTGGACCTGAACAGGGCGATCCTCAACCGGGTTGCCATCAAGGTCGGTTACAATCAGATCCACTTCCAGGGGATCACCTTGCTGGACAAAATACCGCTCTGTGCGCAGCCCAACATACAAATCGGCCGGGTGCACCATCAGGCTGGTAGATCCTGTCCAGGCCTGGCGATTGACATCAAACACTGTCGCCTCGGCGATCACACTGTAGGGACGAGGAGTTTCCATGGAATCAAAGTCCAATCGCAGGTAATGATTGCCAGAAGCATCCGTCGTGCCGGTAAAGCTGTCGCCTGACCATCCGTTATTATCATTGTAGTAATAATCATAAAACCACCAGGGAGTCCAATAGCCGAAGCTGAAATCAGACCAGTTTGGCGGTTGATAGTTTGTCGGGGAAGACATCACATACCACTGTGTCTCTGCACTCGGCAGAGGTCCTCCGGCATAGTATTTCGCTTCCACTGCCAGCATCGCATAATCCCCCACAAAGTAGGGGCCAGTGGTTTCATTCCGGGCAGATACTTCAAATTCTGGCCTGCGGAATTCCTGAATCTGGAAGCTGTGGTAATGATATGACCCTGATATGCCAGACAAAGTACCAACAGGATTCAGGATCAACTGGGCGTAGCCCAGATTTGCATTCTCGGGCAAGGTAAAAGTAAAATCAAAACCACCAAGTGGATTTACCTCAATCTGCCCGGTGGTAAATTCATTCCCCTGGGGACCGATCACCTGATAAGAAACCTGGCTTACCTGATCACCAACCAAACCAACATCTCCGGTTTCGTCCGTTCCCAGGCGCCTCATCCAGCCTTTGATGTGTACTTCTTCACCAGGCTTATACATCTGCCGGTCATCCCAAACGTACCAGCGCAGTTCATCATACAAAGACCGTTTACTCCAGCTCCCTTCGCTCCAGTAATAGGTTGAGGGTGGCAGGAAGGCCAGATCATCACCTTGCTCGGCAATCAAGTAAGAGATACCACCCGGTGGAATATCAAACCTTCCCACGCCATTCTGGTTGGTTTTAACAATCGTCCTCTCTGAGTCAGGGATTATTTCAACATCAGGAAGAGGCGCTCCGGTACGCAAATCAGTTGCCCAAACTACCATTTCACTGTGATCAACAAAGGCGTCCAATCCAATCTGGGTCACCTGTGCCCAGACCTGGACAGTCTCCCAATAGCGGTCCTCCTGGAACAATCCTTTAGGAGGTTTGGCGATCACCACAAATTGACCGCTATCTCCGGTCATGTATTCAGCCAGGGTGATATAAACCTCAGTGAGAGTATCTGCCGGCGCTTCAATTGGCAAGGAACCATCCCAAACTTTCTTTCCGGGAGGGCTAAGGAATAGATCTGTTCGCTGGTAATCCTGGAGGTATTGGAGAAAATCGGGCCAATCCCCGGGTTTAACGGAATAGATCTCTACATTTAATTTGTTGTAATTGATCGCGAACAAAGAGAGGGCCGGGGTCTCATTTGCCGGATCCATGGTCACAAATATTTCCTCCGGACCAAACAAAACCGGTTCAGCTGAACCGATTTTAAACTTCAGCTGTTCATCTTTCCCCATGGTCTGTCCAAATTGATCCTTGATGCTGCCGTCCACAGTTACCTTGTAGATTGTCCTTCCCTGGGTATTTCCCTGGATGTTTATCGTATTGCCGTATATGTTCACAGATGCATTGGGCAGTTCCGGCTCAATGCTCACCATGGAATCTTGATAGGTATCCAGATCAATAGGGTTGTTAAATCGGATAAAGAGCGGTGTCAGCGGTCGGCACTCAATTTCTCCCCAGGTACATCCGTGATCAACAATCTGCAGAGGAGCATAGGTATGAAAAGAATAACTTTGATCCTGCACGGTTGCCAGGGGACCTTCCGCTGAAGGTGTACCCTGTTTGATATTAACCGAGATAGATGTATCTGCCGGGAGTAATCCCACTGCCCGGAAAGCCAACCAGCGTCCTTCTTCGGCATATTCAATCCTGCGGCTCACATACTCGTCTTGCTTAATTTCTTCCTCTGTGGCCAGTTTTACCTGGACCGGGGAAGTACCAGCAATAACCTGAATGTTCTCTAAAACTGCTGAAGGGTTTATTCTTTGATCAAAGGAGACGAAAAACAATGGATCCAACGGCTGCGGGCTGCCGTAAGGATGATATTCCTCCATGACTGGAGGCGGGGTTGAAAATCGGAATTGTACTGTTTCCTGTAATACTTTTCCTATTGCTGATTCAACCCCCGCAGGAATTGTCACAAGATACTCTGTAGCCATTGGCAGGCGATCAAACAATTCCGAATCGGAGTTAAAATTCAATGTTTTGGTCCCCAACCAGCGCCATGTCCCGGGTATTAAGGGGGTTACCTGAACAGGGACATCTTCTTCAGCCAGCGCTTCAAGAGTGTTTAATGCTACCATCGGTTGATTAAAGGTCACACTTATAAAAGGAGCAATCACCACCTCACCATCAGGGGCAAACCGCAATACTTCCAATTCCTCGCCATAGACAGGCTGCGGTCCTCGCAGCTCAGCTGTGGTGGGGAAGGTTTCAGGGATTGTTTCTCCTGTCAGTGGAGGTGGGAGGACTTCTTCAGGAAGCCTGAAATCAACTCCCAGCCCCTGATCTTCCACCCAGGGTGTAAGCCGGGCGAGGATTGAATCAATTTCCTCCTGAGTGAGCGTCGTTCCCAGTACGGGAACTAAACCCTCTATCACCGAGGGAATGGACTGCCCATCACTCAATCGCAGGTTTAATCCCGGTTTTGTTTCCCCGCCATTTTCCTCGGGGACTCCTGCTTCAGAAGGAGTAGTGCCATTCGTTTCAACAGGAATTGGCTGGGGAGTTGTAGGTCCCTCTCCAATCCCCCCGGGCAATGTACAGGCCAGCACATTTCCCGCTACCATCACAAAAGCCAGGAAGATCATGGCAAAACGTTTGATTCTTTCTTTGCTGTTCGTCATCGGTTTTCTCCTTCTATTCCATACAGGTGCAATTCGTTTGATTGTAAAACAACACGGTCCTCCCACTCGGGAGTTTAATCAAAACAAATCGTTTGTTTTCATTAAGTATGCTGTAGACGAAAAAATATTATAATTTGTTCCCGGGTTTAAAAAAACATATTCTGAAAAGACAATCATGATCAAATACATCAGAATAGGTTTTTCCGATTATCTGGTTGTCGGTTAATCAGGTTTTTTTGATGATAAGAATTCCCGCAGGTGCTCCTCTGCCTCCTCCCAATCTGCATAGGAAAATACGGTAAGCAGGGGATGCGGGTTTCCAAGGATCATTTTTGACACTACAATCCCCTGCTGATGCAAACACAAGACTGGTTTATTTAATTCAAGCGCGTAACCAATCTCATACCCAACACCATGGGATGGTGTGCTGACTTCAGCCACCAGCAAATCACTCTCATTTATCCAGGTGACATCCCGCAAATAAATATCATACGGGTCTTCCCTGCCGTCCAGCTCTTCTATCCCAGTTTCAACGATGTGTGCCGTAAGGACATTGATTCCCATTGATAACAGGAAGCCCACCAGGTGTTGATATAACCCTTCATCCTCACGTCCCCCGGTGATCGAACAGGCAAAATATACCTTCATTGCTTTTCTTTGCTCCTGTTTTAATGGAATACGCCTTTGTTTCCTGGACGAGATTATTTTCCGGGGATCAAAATCCTCCTCTATACTGGATATGATATACTCGATTCTATCCCAGAAGATCTGCCCTTGTTGTTTTGTATTGTACCCTTGGTTGATTATGGAAGGTTTAGAAATTCTTAATGTTCATAAAAATTTCGGAGATTTAGCTGTTCTCCAAGGAATATCCTTTCATCAGGAAAAAGGTGAAATTCTGGCCTTGCTTGGTCCCAGCGGCAGCGGGAAAACAACCCTGTTGGAAATCATTGCCGGCTTAACAGAGCCTGATCAGGGAGATTGTGCCTGGGATGGAAAATCCTTACTGGGAATCCCACCTCATCAGAGAGGATTTGGGTTGATGTTCCAGGAATATGTCCTCTTTCCCCATAAAAATGTATTTGAAAATATTGCCTTTGGATTAAAAATGGCTGATATGGACCGGGAATCCATTACTTTCCGGGTCAAGGAAGTATTAAAACTGGTCGGATTGCCTGGTTTTGAGGAGAGGGATATCAGCACTCTCTCCGGAGGAGAACAGCAAAGGGTGGCTTTAGCGAGATCTATGGCGTCAAAGCCGCGGCTGGTTATGCTGGATGAGCCCCTTGGAGCCCTCGACCGTACAATCAGGGAACGATTAATCGGAGAACTCAGGGATATATTAAAAGATGCCAGTCAAACAGCCCTTTATGTAACTCATGACCAGGAAGAAGCCTTCACAATCGCGGATCGTGTAGTTATTCTGGGTGACGGAACAACTGCTCAAATTGGTACTCCGGAGGACATTTACTTCCATCCAAACTCACCCTATGTGGCTCAATTTCTGGGAATGACGAACCTGCTGAAAGGAGTTGCAGAACCCACCGGGGAAGGCTCAATTATAAAAACTGATCTGGGATCCTGGTCTGTAAACAGGCTCTATAAGGGAAATGGTCAAGTCCTTATCAGACCGGACCAGGTAGTGCTGGGTAAGCCTGAGCAACCCGGGGCTGTTATCCTTTCGGGAATACTGATCAATAAGAGGTTCAGCGGTCACACCAATCATATCCGGGTTCAGATTGGGGATTATCAATTTCGATTTTTCTTGTCTAATGCTGAAGAAGAACTGCCGCAGGAAGGGCATCCGATCCAGCTTTCATTTCATCCGGACGAATCGCTGCAGTTCTATTCCTAGTATGAAGCGGGGTTCTCTTTTTGTGACCTGAAAATCCAATCCACCAGCGACCAGGGCTGGAGTCAAAATAGTTCTCCCCCATTAATAATTCAAAAATCCACTCCAGGTCCCGGTTATTTGAAAACGGATTAAATCAATTACCAGTATCTGAACCCAGGCGGATGCAAAACCTCCCACAGCCCACCAGGTCAGCTCACTCCAGGATCTAAAGCTGTTCTCTCGTTTAAAAAGGATGACCCAGATCATGCCATAGAGAATGGTTAAGAGGAGTATCAATCCCGCAGAACTGAGCAGAATTAGGGGATATAGGATCAGCGGGTTTCCAAAGAGGATTATCAGCCCTAGCAGGACTCCCCCGCTAAAAAGAATTCCCACTTCCCCAAATCCAGAAAGAGGCGGCTGCAGCTTTACCTCCCGCCAGATCGACTGTCCCAGGAGCGGGTACAACATTCCGCTGATGGCAATCCCCATCCCGAGCCCAGAAAACAGCCGAAGGGTATTATTTGGTTCATAAATCGACCATTGCTGAAATCCGGGATATAAATGGAGGGCTGAGTTTATCCCATCTGAGAGATAAAGAAGGAACAAGAATCCCATGATAAACAAAATAAATTTAGGAGGGAACCCAACCCGTTTTTTTGACAGGAAAATCTGTATTCCAAACCCCCATAAAAAACCCAGGTATTGACCAGTGCAGCGAGCACAAAAGGAAAAAGGGCGGTCTCCAATATAAAAGGAATGGGAAGTGATCCTGTGGCAGACAGCATAACCTACCGCATCTGTTTTTCCTAATAATCCCGGAGGTGTATTGATCCACCACAAAAAAATCAAGACCAGTACAAAACAAACCAGCAAGAGATTTTTAATGGTTCCAAATTTTCCAAAAGCTGGATTATTCAGGTCTTTTGGCTTTATCTCCATCTATCCTTTTTTATCATTCTTCATGGAAAACAGCTCACTCAACGGCTTTAAAAAAGCTGCTGCTGTCAGATCCAGGTTAAGGGGTGTGAGTGAAGCGTATCCAGATTTAATAGCGCCGTAATCTGTACCCTGGTCAGGGACACCAGTTGGGGGATCTCCACCAATCCAGTAATACGGCACACCACGGGGATCAGACCGGGTAATCAATTCATCTTTGTAAACCCGGAGTCCCTGACGAGTGACCTGCAGCCCCTTGATCTCTTCCAGGGGCAGATAGGGTACGTTTAAGTTCAGGACTACATCCCCCTCAGGTGTGCTGGTCATCATAGTTTCAGCAACCTGCCGGGCAAGTTCTGCTGCCGAGTTGTAATCCAAAACCCCCAGATGGTTTTCCGGACTGTCCAGAGAAACAGCCAATCCTGGAATTCCCCAGATGACGGCTTCCATCGCAGCTGTGACAGTCCCGGAATACGTGACATCATGGCCGATATTTGCGTTGGGATTAATCCCCGATACTACCAGATCCAGCTCAGGCACTATCCCCAGCATTGCCAGCGCAACACAATCTGATGGTGCTCCATCACTTGCCAGGGCAGTACTTCCATCTTCTAGCACAACCTCCTTCAACCGCAAAGGCCGGTGAAGCGTTTTTACATGACCGGATGCAGACCAGTTGCGGTCAGGTGCCAACACGCTCACATTGCCAAGCTTTCTTAAGGACCGCACCAAAGCGTATAATCCCGGAGCTGAAACACCATCGTCGTTTGTTACTAATATATTTGGCATAATAATTTCCAATATCCTACTTGCACTGAGATTAAGAAACATATAACTGACATAAAAATATCCTAATTCTCAGGGATAAAATTTGAGAATAATCCATTTATCAAGGCTATATTATAAACGAACAATACAAAGGAAAAACGAGAAATACAAAATCCAGAGAGTTCGTTATTATTACTCCTTTTACTACAGATCATAAATTGATAATCCCTCTTGTATCTAACGGGGAGTGGATTACAATTCAAACATTATCTGGCAAGCCAGTTGGCCGCTAAATTAACACGCAAGCATAATCAGACTACTTTACAGGCATTCAACCACCGCCGAATTCGGACAAGCCCGTGCATAAATCCCCTGTAGAAATATCTATCCTCCGAAAAATCAACGTATATATAAAAACCTATCCGTCTCAATTCTGGCTGTTATTCTGGGGGATGTTGGTCAGCACAACCGGCATGAGCATGATCTGGCCCTTCCTGGTTGTTTATATCAGTGACGAGCTTTCTTTGCCGATGTCAACAATCACTACCTTAATCTCTATCAATGCCATCATGAGTCTGGCCTCATCCCTGATTGCAGGTGCTATCACAGATAAAATAGGCCGGAAATGGGCTATGGTTATCAGTTTAACAATCAATGGGATTGCATTTCTGCTCATGATCCCGGCCAACACTTATGGACAGTATGCCTTATTAATGGCTCTTCGAGGTGCGGTTCGACCGCTGTATCGGGTGGGATCCGACGCCATGGTCGCTGATCTGGTTCCAGCTGAACAACGGCCAGATGCCTATGCTTTAACCCGGTTAAGTAAAAATGTCGGAGTTGCTATGGGACCGGCTTTAGGCGGCGTGATTGCAACAACCTCCTACGGAATCACATTTTCAATTGCTGCTGGCGCAACAATCTTTTTTGGTATTTTAATCGCCCTGTTTGCTTTTGAAACCTTGTCTGATGCCGCCCGCGAAGTACAAGAAAAGCTGACAGCTAATTTAAAGAGTTACCTGGATATCTTTAAGGACCAGATTTACTCATGGTTTGTGGTTGGATTTACTCTCCGGTAGATTTCTGGCAGTATCCTCTGGGTACTTCTCGGAGCTTACGCAAAGGATAACTTCGGGTTGGCTGAAAACCTGTATGGTTTGATTCCAACGACGAATGCGTTAATGGTGGTTTTCCTGCAGCTGTTCGTCACCAGGAAAACCTCCCGATACTCTCCCCTGATGATCATGTCGCTGGGAACCTTGTTGTACGGGATTGGAGTAGGCAGCATCGCCCTGGGCACAGGATTCTGGGGATTTTTAACAAGTATGGTGATCGTCACCATAGGGGAATTAATGGTGATTCCTACTGCCAGCACCTATACGGCCAACCGCGCTCCGGAAAAAATGCGCGGAAGGTATATGAGTTTATTGGCTCTGACCTGGGGAGCAGGATCAATGATTGGTCCGTTCCTGGGTGGATTCCTGAACGATATCATCAGTCCTGCATCGATCTGGTACGGGGGAGGGATGGCAGGAATACTCGGCAGTATTATTTTCCTGAGACTGGTATTTATGGTTGGGAAGAATACAACTTCTTCTTTAAGTCCTGATTAATTAAAAATCGGGATGGACCTAAAGGTCCATCCCTGTATCTTGTTTAACTTCAAACTTTCCTATTTATTCCTGTTCCAGGGCAGATTCCATTAATTTTTGAATACGGGGAATCATTGAGGCAGGGTCCGGGTGGATCCCCTCAATCAGCATGGCACTTTCAAATATCTGCTCGATGATTGTTTGAATTATCTCACTCTCAGGCGAAAGGGCAAACATGCGTTGTAAAATCGGGTGCCCCGGGTTTAATTCAAGGATTTTTTTTGGAATCTGATATTCCTTATCCATCATTCGGTAAACACGCTGCATTTCCTGTCCCAACGACCCCTTCGCATCTACCAATCGGGCGACCGATGTAGTTAATCGGTCTGTGATCCTGACCTCCGAGATTTTATCTCCCAGTACTTCCTGGAAAGTATTGATCAGATCATTGATATCGTCCTCGGAAAGCGGCTCAACCTGGCTTATCTCCGGCTCTTGCTCGTCAGGCGGCAAGTCAGGAAGCTGTAAATCCGAATCAGCTACATTCTGAAGAGAGAATTCCTTATACTCTCGCAAACCTAACAGCATGAAGGAATCCACCGGGTCAGTTAAAGTAAACACTTCATAACATTGGGTCTGGAAATAATCAAGATGGGGGCTCCGGGATACTGAGCTCTCGTCATCTCCCAGTATAAAATAGATCTTTTCCTGACCTGGTTTCATATGTTCCAGGTAATCATCCAGGGATGACCACCCATCCGGGTTGGTTGTAGAGCGGAAGCGCAGCAATTCAGATAATTCTTCCCGATTGGCATCATTTGACGCCACCCCTTCTTTAATAAACTGGCCAAACTTGCTCCAAAAATCCAGGTAGGACTCCGGTTCTTTGGAAGACATCTCCTTTAATTTTTGTATCACTTGATTGGTCAGGATTTTGCTGATCCGATTGATCATAGCCGTAGCCTGGACACTTTCCCGGGATACGTTGAGGGGCAGATCTTCCGCATCGACCACACCCTGAATAAATCGGAAGTAAGGAGGAAGCAGGTCTTTTGAGTATTCTTCAATTAATATCTTTCGGGCGTACAGTTTTAATCCATCCTGCTCGCGCAAGGTGAACATTCCCCGGTCAGGTTTTGCTGGAAGATACATTAAGGCGTAGATCTTTAAGGGAGCATCCGCTACAAAATGAATGGTTTCAAGCGGTGGTTCCATCTCGAGGGTTAACTGCCGGTAAAAATCCTGGTACTGATCTTCGGCGACATTTTGGGGAGTCTCCCGCCAGATCGCATTCTGGCGATTGGTCTGTTCCTCATCATCTCCGATATAAATCGGATAAGGCACATAATCGGAATGTTTTTTTATGATCTCGCGCAGATGGTATTCATCTGCAAACTCTACCGCATCCTCTTTCAGCTTTACTTCAATCAGAGTTCCCCGATCCTCTTTCTCTGAAGACCCCATCTCAAAGGTATCCGCTCCTGTAGCAAACCAGCTGGCAGCTTTCTCATTCAGCTTAAAACTCCTGGAAGAGACCTTCACCCATTCCGCTGCCATAAATACGGAATAAAAACCAACCCCAAACCTGCCGATTACATCAACCAACTCTGATTCTTCTCCCTGGGCAGCTTCCAGGAATGCCTTTGCCCCAGACTGAGCAATCGTGCCGAGATTGGTTTTCATTTCATCTGTTGTCATACCGATACCGGTATCAGAAATCTTCAGCAGGTTTTGCTCTTGATCAACTTCAATCCTGATCTCTAATTCCTGGGAGGGATCCAGGGTCTCATGCTCGGTTTGTTGAATGAAACGCATTTGAGTCAGTGCGTCGGAAGCATTTGACAATAATTCCCGGAGAAATATTTCCCTCCGGGTATATAGAGAATGAACAAGAATGTTTAATAGTTGTTTTATTTCAGTTTGGAATGCGATAGGACCACTGGTATCTTTCAGCGTTGTCTCCTGATTACCACTCATACCTGCCTCCTAATAATGGTGCTCATTCTTCCACTTTACCGTACGAATATTAACTTGATGTAAGAATAAATTAAATCAAAAACCTGGACTGAATTGCAGTCCAGGTTTGAGATCCGGCGAAGAATCCTATTCCTAGCCTCCTTCGCCTCCTTTGTCCCTGACCAGCGCATCGGTCATACGGGTAATCCGAATCATCTCCGGTACATCATGGACGCGGACGATATCCGCACCACGAACAATTCCTACCGCAACCGCAGCTGCTGTACCCTCAATTCTGTCATCCTGAGGTAAATCAAGGGTATAGCCAATAAAAGATTTCCTCGAAGGACCCAGCAGGACTGGATACCCCAGATCTTTAATCTCATCTAGTCGATTCAGCAGTTTGAGATTCTGGGGGACAGTTTTACCAAATCCAATCCCGGGATCAAGGATAATATTCTGATCAGTAATGCCGGCTTTATGAGCCAGAGAAACGCTTTCCATTAATTCAGTCTTAACATCTTCCAGCAAGTCATCATACTCCACTCCGATATACCGGCCTCCCAATTGCTCTTTAATCGCAGCATTATTGGGGTTGCTGCGATTGTGCATCAAGATGATGGGCACACCTGCGGCAGCAGCAACACTTCCCAGGGCTGGATCCGCCCGCAGCCCCCAGACATCATTGATGATATCTGCTCCTTCTTTCAGGGCTGCTTGGGCAATTTCTGCTTTATAGGTATCGATTGAAATCAGCGTATCAAATTCTTTGGCCAGGGATCTGATAACCGGCAGGACTCGCTCCATTTCTTCCTGGGCAGATACCGGCGCTGCACCGGGTCGGGTGCTTTCACCACCGACATCAAGGATATCCACTCCAGCCTGGACATAATTCCGGGTTTGTTGGAGGATAGCTTCCAGGCTTTGATCAGCCAAACCATCTCCGGAAAAGCTGTCCGGGGTCAGGTTAAGGATGCCCATCACGTACGTGCGTGTCCCCCACTCGAAGATGAAGTTTTTTACTTTTAATGATTTCACAGCATTCCTTCTGTCATCATTCTAGATCAAGAATCTTTGAGTTATCTTTTGGAAATAGACTTCAACAAGGAGTCCGGTTGTTTTTATTATCCAATATCAAAATTCAGATCATACGGCACATAATTTTCATGAACACTAGATATTGTATTGTATAAGTCATAATCAGAAAATATATTTTTCGTAATAACTGATCTTATATCCTTGTATTTATACACTTGGTAAGACGAATAGGGCCAGATTCTAAAGTCTGAAACAATTCCATGGGTTTGAGGATTTTGATGGATATGAGTAATCAAGTGGAATAGATACTCATTCTTTTCTATAAAGTTCCGGGTACCCTTCCCTTCAAATAAATGCCCAGATCGCTGATATGATTCATTGATAGTTTTTGTATATATGCCAAGAAAAGCTCTCAACTGCCACCAGATCTGTTTCTCATTATGATAATTTCTCTCAAGTTCATTAAGGTCTTTAATTCTTAGCAGGAAATGAAAATGAGTTGGTAAAAGACAGTAGGCGTACAGATCAGCAATTGGATTAATGTACTTCTTATATAAATCCAAAAACCAATAGTAATTGCAGTCCTCTTTGAATAAAGCTTCCCTGTTATTCCCTCTGTAATGAATGTGGTAAAACGCGCCGTAAGGCAGATTCGGCTGTCCCATCTTAATTACCCCCTTTATTGATGTTCTGGATCCGGCTTCCTCAAGGTAATCCGGAACCATTCCTTATAGATTTAAATTACTTCTGCAAATGGCTTTCTCTCTAAAAATTGGCCCTGCCCCCGTTTTCCCAGCCATTTATCACCATCTACTATGCACTCACCTCGCAGGAAAACTTTCTCCGGATATCCATGTAATTCCCACCCTTGATAGAGATTGTAATCCGTCCGCTGGTGGGAAACTTCCACACCGTAGGTCAGCTTTTTCTCCGGGTCCCATATCACCAGGTCTGCATCTGAGCCTTGATTAAGAGAGCCTTTTTGTGGATACAATCCAAAAATCTTGGCCGCATTGGTGCTGGTATAAGCTACAAATTGATTGGGTGTCAAAGAACCCTTCACCACACCTTCAGTCCACAATATTGGCATTCGATCCCCCACACCTGGTAACCCATTGGGAATTTTTGTGAAATCATCCTTTCCAAGTTCCTTCCCTGGAATTTTTACTTTTTTACCTTCATATTCTATTGGCTTTGTTCCATCAAAAAAGAATGGGCAGTGATCTGTGCCAACTGTTTGCAGCGTATTGTCTACCAATCCCTGCCAGATCCGTTCGTTATCCTTTTTTGTCCGCATGGGCGGAGAACAAATCCATTTTGCACCATCAGGCCGTTTGAGATGTTCTTCCGTGAAAAAGAGATACTGGGGACAGGTTTCTCCCATAACCTTGACCCCTTTTTCCCGGGCGTAGGCGAGTTGATCGATTCCTCCGGCAGTGTTCATATGGACGATATAGAGTGGAGCATCTGCTTGAGCGGCCAGCGCCGCACTCCGCAGCACTGCTTCTACAGCTCCCCAGGCAGGCCTGGTTTTAGCATGCCAGATTGGTTCTGTGTGACCGTCTCGCAATGCCTGTTCCACCAACACATCGATTACATCTCCGTTTTCTGCATGCAGCATGGTTAACATACCATGGTCGGCAGCAATTAACATCAATTGAAAAATTTCCCCATCAACCAACCGAAGCCGATTATTGTAAGCGGTAAATACTTTTAATGTGGTTACGCCTGACTGGATTAAATCGGGTATCTGCTCAGCAACCCGTTTATTAAAATTGGTGATATTAATATGAAAACTGTAATCAATGGCAGCTTTAGGATCTGCTTTATCCCGTAAGGATTGAACATTCTTTAAGAGATCAGGATCTTTATCCTCCACAAAGTCCATCACGGTAGTGGTCCCGCCAAAGGCAGCTGCCTTATGACCTGTATAATGATCATCAGAAGAAACCGTATCAAACATCGCCAGGTCCAAATGGACGTGGGGATCGATTCCTCCCGGCAGGATGTATTTTCCAGCCGCATCGATAATCAGTGCGCCTTCTGCTTCCAGGCCCTGACCAACACGGGCTATTTTTCCCTCTTGAATCAATAAATCTGATTTGATGGTATCAGAATCGTTGATCAGGGTGCCATTTTTGATGAGAGTTACACTCATAATTTGATCCTTTTTAAATAATACTGAGTATCTATGGTTACATTATCAGCTCCGGGGAAATTATACCGCAGTGGGCATTCGCGCTGTCAGCGGTTTATCTCTTCCTAGACCGTCTCATTACCCTGGACAATAGCCTGGAGGATGATTAATCAAAACTAAAAATGACCTCAGATGGGATCTGACTTGGTATTTGAAAAATCAGTTATGCCGAGCAAAGCAGAGAGAAATTCAAGCGGCAGTTCATCCAGGTTTTCCAGCTCCGCCTGATAGGCAGGGACAAGGCTTCCCCGATCTCGGAGTGCTTTCCACAAACTTCGTCTTTCACCAGGGTGGACTGTTAAATCAGTTAATTTTCTCGCCCGCTGGAGATAATCTCCCGTTGTGTATAAAAATGTAAATCGCTTCCACTCCCCTGCCCGAATCGGATGGGTTAACTGCTGAACCGGTCCCAGCTGAACTTTGTAATAATCATCTTCCGCCCGCGGATGGTCCGTTTGATCCCTGAGCAATTCGACCCTGGTAGTCAGTTCGTGCCCCAGAACAGGTGCAAGAAATTCTATCCTCCATTTCCTTTCGGCAAAAGATGCGGGTTGGTAAAAAGCCAGGAAATCTACATTGAGTATCCTGGGCGCGGTTCGGATGGGAATGCGGTACCAACCGAGTACCCTGGCAACCTGCAGATCTGCCGGTGTAGGAACGATAGCGACCAGGATTAACGCCGATGGAGACAAATACGATACGTTCATAATTTCACCCCTTTCGTATCTGATTTATATTATTTTTGAGAAGAAGGCTGGGCTATGTCAACTTTCCCCCAAGTTAATTTTATTATACCTGTAAAAACAACAATCCGTAATCTTTTTCAGATTACGGATTGTTTATGTAAAAAAGGTCTGGAAAAACTAGATCAATCCCACCATATCGTTAAATTCCTTGATCAATTCATCAATCTCAGGAATCTGCTTCTGGAAATTGGTCCAATAATCCTTGTCATACCACTGGGATTGAATCTCTTCATAAGTCTTGCCTTGCTGCTCAATCCAGGTGAAGTACTTCAGATTATGAACGCGCCGTTGATCTTTATAGGTAAGGTCCTGCAGATAATTGGGAGTGAGGCCTTCCAGGTACTGCGCATGGGTGCGGGCAGCATCTATTTCTTTATATTCACCGACTTCCTCATGCATTTCTTTCAAACGGCTTCCATAGAGTTCCATGGAATCTGTCCAAACTGTCAGGATCACATCATTGGCATCCATCTCATAATACTTTGCCATTTTTATTGCCATTACGGTGTTGGCGATACTGGAGAAGCCCAAAAGATCTAATTTACCTACCAGCTCTTCCGAAACACCCTGGTCTACCAGGTATTTCCTCCCCGCGGGCTCATTAAACAAGCGAGCCAGGTTAACAACAGTATTATCATCAATTGCCATGATCATATCGGTGTTCTTCATGTTATGGATCCAGGGAACGTGTTTGTCCCCTATCCCCTCAATTCGGTGAGCGCCAAAGCCATTTTCCAGCAGTGTGGGGCACTGCAAGGCTTCTCCGGCGACCACTTTACTTCCCGGGAACAACTGTTTCATGTAATCTCCACAACCAAGGGTGCCTGCGGAACCAGTGGTTAGGGTGAGACCCTGGTATTGGTCATTCGGTCCCATAACCTCCTGGAGAACCTCCTCCATGGCATGGCCAGTTATATCGTAATGCCAGAGGTAGTTGCCAAATTCATCAAATTGGTTAAAGACAAAGACATTATCACGAGTCTCTCGGAGTTCCCAGACTTTGTCATAGATTTCCTTCACGTTGCTTTCAGATCCTGGCGTAGCGATTACTTCCCCAGCTACTTTTTCCAGCCACTCAAACCGTTCCCGGCTCATGCCCTCGGGCAGGATTGCAATCGATTCACAGGCCAGCAGGGCAGCATCATAGGCACCACCGCGGCAGTAGTTACCTGTAGAGGGCCAAACTGCCTGGTGATAGGTTGGGTCAAATTGGCCGGTGATCAGCGGCGGAACCAAACAGCCAAAAGTTGCTCCCACTTTATGCGCTCCTGTAGGAAACCATTTCCCAACCAGGGCAACGATTCTGGCGTCCACACCAGTCAGGCTGGAAGGCAGCTCAATGTAATTCACACCGTTATAACCGCCGCCTTTTGCTACCGGTTCGTTTTTCCAGGTAATGCGGAATAAGTTCCGGGAGGTGATGTCCCAGAGTCCAATATTTTTCAATTCCTCTTTTACACTATCGGGAATTAACTCGGGATTCTTCATCTGCTCAAAAGTAGGAATAATAATATTCTGTTCCTTTGCTCTCTTGACAGTGCGTTCCAACTGTTTTTTATCCATCCTAAGGTCAATCATTTTTTCTTTCCTTTCCAATCTACTAAATATTTAGCAAGTTACTCTAACTCTCATTTTAATCTGTTCATCCATCTCTTTCCCGCTCCACCTCCACATCCTCCCGTACAATATATAATGGTCGCCCTTTGGCCTCATCATATAGCCTGCCAATATACTCACCCAGCAGTCCCAGCGAGATCAATTGAACGCCACCCAGGAATAAAACGGCAATAAAGGTAGATGCCTGACCAAAAAAAGCCTGGGATCCAGCTAATCTTAAGATAATTACTACCGGAATAGCAATAATGCTGAACCCAGCTGCGATAAAACCCAGGTACATCGCCAGCTGGAGCGGAAAATAGGAGAAACTCGTGATCGCATTGCTGGCAAGGCGGATCATTTTTTTCAGCGGATACTTGGTTTCCCCGGCATAACGCTCCGCCCGGTCGTACTCCACGCCAATCTGCTTAAAACCAACCCAGACAGACATGCCTCGCAAGAAGCGGTGCTTTTCCCGCATCTTATTCAGCACCTGGACCACTTTTCTATCCAGCAATCGGAAATCTCCCGTATCCATGGGGATGTTCACGTCGGTGATCCGCTGGATAATCCTGTAAAATGCAGCCGCTGTAAACAACTTAAACCAGCTTTCCCCTTCCCTCTTGGATCGGACCGCATAAACTACTTCAAACCCCTCTTTCCATTTCTGAATCAGGTCCAGGATCACTTCTGGCGGGTCCTGCAAATCTGCGTCAATAATAATTACAGCATCTCCACTGCTATGATCAAGACCGGCTGTAACAGCAATTTGATGGCCAAAATTCCGGGCAAAAATAACCGGGATGATCTTTTCATCCTGGGCTTTAAGCTCCAGAATAAGCTCTGTGGATCCATCTGAGGACCCGTCATCCACCATTACGAATTCCCAAGATTCACCGGTTTTCTCCATCACTTCAGAAACCCGGGTATAAAGAACCTGGAGATTATCAATCTCGTTATAAATCGGTGCAATGATCGTATAGGTAGGTTTTTTATTCATATTTTCCCTGCCCTTTCATGAGGGAGGATTTTCCTCATGATTTTAACCTCGGAGGAGCTTTTTCACTTCCTCAAGATCTGGTGATATGACCGGCGCTTCACCTGCTGCCTGCATAGCAGCTTTGACATCTTTTAATCCACTTCCTGTATTTAAGACCAATATTGGATCATCACCCTTCACCAGGCCATCCTTCAATGCCTGTTTTAGACCTGCCAGAGATGTTGCTCCAGCTGGTTCTGCGAAAACACCTACTTTACCTAAATCAGAGATGGCTGTCAAGATCGCTGAATCCTCTACAGCGATGTAAGCGCCATTTGTTTGAGTAGCTGCCCGAAGGGCTCTTAAACCATCACTGGGTAAGTTAACTGAAATGCTGTCAGCCAGTGTGTCTGCTGCTACTGCGTTAATTTTTTCCTTACCGGAATCATACGCGTTGGTTATCGCTGCCGAACCTGTGGATTGAATGCCAAAAATCCGGGGCATGTGTTGAATCTGTCCAATCTCAAACAGGTCTTTAAACCCTTTATGAATCCCTGAGATGATATTTCCATCTCCTACAGAGACAAAAACACACAGCGGCTTGGAGAGTTGGTTTGATAACAATACTTGTTCCCAGATCTCATAAGCGGCGGTCTTTTTACCTTCTGCTGTAAATGGGTTATAGCCAGTATTTCTGTTATACCAGCCGAACTCTTCCGTTGCTTCCAGGGATAATTTGTAGGCGGCATCATAGTTATCATCCACCAGGATTACCCGTGCACCATAAATTAATAACTGGGCAATTTTCGCTGGCGGCGCATTTTTTGGTGCAAAGATCACTGATTCCTGGTCCACCGCCGCAGCCATACCAGCCAGGGCAGCTCCCGCATTACCGGTAGATGCGGTGACAATTACCTCGGCGCCAATCTCTTTGGCACGCGCTACCAAGATCGCACTGGCCCGGTCCTTAAAGGAAGCAGTGGGATTGCTGCTTTCGTCCTTGACCCAGAGCTGCTCAACCCCGAGAGCTTTCTTTAATTGGGGAGGGGAAAAAGTTGGGGTCCATCCCGCTGAGCGAAGTATCGTTCCATCTCCAATTAAATTGGACACAGGCAAAAGAGGAAAATAACGCCATAGGGATGGTTCATTCTGGTTGATTAACTCCGCTGTGGTTTTTTTCTTCAAATCCTGATAATCCAGGATCACATCCAGGATCCCGTTATCTTCCGGGCAGGTGTAGCTGACCTCCCCGGGTTGATATTCTTTCCCGCAAATTGAACACGAATAACCGATAAACTTAGCCATTAAGTTATGCTCCTTCCTTGACCCCTGCCATTAGTAAACCCAATTTTTCAGGGGTAGCGTCATCCCGTTGTACTACACCCATGATCTGACCTTCATAAATCACTGCAATCCGGTCAGCCAGGGCAAAAATCTCATCCAGATCCTCAGAGATTAAGAGAATTGCCGTACCAGATTTTCTTTCTTCCAGCAGACGCTCCCGGACGTACTCCATCGCTCCCACATCAAGACCCCTGGTGGGTTGGGCAGCTATGATCACCCGTGGTCCTCTGGACAACTCCCTAGCCACTACTACCTTCTGAATATTTCCTCCCGAGAGGGATTTCGCCAAAGTTTCCTGGGAGGGAGTTTTAATCTGATAATTCGTTATCAGCTCCTCACCATGAATTTCAATAGCTTTTAGATTCAGTAATCCAAATTTTGAAAATGGTTGTTTATGGTGTTCGCGGAGGATTAAATTCTCTGCAACCGTAAATTCTTTGATCATCCCATCCCGCATTCTTTCTTCCGGGATATAAGAAAGAGCTCTATCAGTACGCAAACTAGGTGGTAGGGCTGAGATATCCTCACCATCCAATTCAATCCGTCCCCCGGTTGTCTCCCGCAGTCCCGTAATGACTTCCGCAAGTTCCCTTTGGCCATTCCCTGAAACACCAGCAATACCTAAAATCTCTCCCGACCTCAATTCAAGGTCCACATCTCTTAATCCGGGGGTTCCCCGGTCGCTTCGGCAGGAGATTTTATCAACTTTCAGGCGGACCTCACCACGCTTAACCTTTTCTATTGCCGGTCGAAAATCCACTTCCCTGCCAACCATCCAGCGAGCCAGGTCCGCTTTGGTTGAATCTGCTGTTTTATAAGTTCCTACCTTTTTCCCATCCCGTAAGACTGTCACCCGGTCGCTGATATCAATCACTTCGTGCAGCTTATGGGAAATAAAAATCAGGGCATGACCGTCTTTTGCCATATCACGAATAATAGAAAAGAATTCATCCACTTCCTGGGGTGTTAAAACTGCTGTGGGTTCATCCAATATTAAGAGCGCCGCACCGCGGTAGAGTGCCTTGATGATTTCCACCCGCTGCTGCTGCCCCACAGAAAGCTGCCATATATAGGCACTTGGGTCAATATCCAAACCGTAGATATTGGCAAGTTCCAGGATTCGATCGGAAACTTTTACCAGGTCCATCAGCGGTTCCCGAGAAGAACTTAATCCCAGGGCAACGTTTTCAGTAACAGTAAGAGATTCAACGAGCATAAAATGCTGGTGAATCATCCCAATCCCTTTGTTGATGGCGTCGGTTGGTGATTGAATAGTTACTTGTTGATCGTTCAGGAAAATTTGCCCTTCACTTGCATGATACATGCCGTAAAGGACTTTCATCAGGGTTGTTTTTCCCGCGCCGTTCTCACCCAGCAAGGCATGGACTTCACCAGCCCAGACATCAAAATCAACCCTGTCATTTGCCAATACACCTGGGAACCGTTTAGTAATCGTCCGCATTTCCAGATGATCAATCCGGGTGTGACCTGAGGGAAGAATATTTGTATCTGTCATAGGGTATCCTTCAGCGTTTAATTTTTTTTATGATAGACCCGGGAGATCAAAATTCATTTGATCCTGACCTCCAGGCTGTATCATAAAGCTGATTTGGTTTTTTCCTTCCCTCTCCAGAAAATGAAGAGGGAAGGGATTTCATTAAGCCCGCTTCAGGGATTTTTTCCCTATAAAATCGGTCTTAATGGATTTTGTTTCTGGACTACTCACCCAGGTCGATAGTGATAGTTCCATCGATGATGCCTTTTACGGTATCTTCCGCCAGACTCTTTACCTCTGCTGGTAACTCGTAGTCAGAGTTATAGTCCATGACTTCGCCACCATTGGCCAGACCAATCACAAAGGAGGTGCCGCCGTAAGTACCATCTGCAATCATCTGAACAACTTCCTTCAAGACAACTTCCCAATGGTAAACCTGGTTTGCAACCACATTGGCAGGTGCTAAACCAGATTGGGAAGCCTGGGTACCGAACCACAAGGCATCATTCTCTTCAGCTACACCAATTGCACCCACAACCATCTGCGCAGTGCCGGTAAGGCCGTCAGCGCCGGCTGCGACATGGGTATTGGCTGATTCAGATGCCAGGGCGACATCTGAGAAGGAACCGATGTAGTTAACATTCACCTCGATATCCGGTTTGGTGGCCTTTGCGCCGGCAACAAAACCATCCACATAGAGTTTGGCATCGCCAGTTTCAATCGGGCCAACTACGCCCAAAACGCCGCTTTCTGACAGGCTGGCAGCGATTACACCGTTCACATAGCCGCCCTCTTGGGAAGCTGCTTCATAGGCAAAGATATTATCAATGCCAAAGGTGTCCACCGTGGTTCCCCAGGCAAAGCTGGTTTCCGGGAAGTCCGGTGCGATTTCCTGCAGGGAGCTTCCGTACTGCGATCCGTGCGCAATCACCAGGTCATATCCCTCGGATGCGTAATCACGGATAGCGGCCGCGGCATCGTCCACAACAAACATGCCATCAGAGTAAACAAACTCCATGGCTTCTTCGCCGCCCATCCAATCCTGAATGGCAACCAGGGCATCATACATACTCTGGCTGAAGGCCAGGTCATTGATCGCGCTGGGCATAACTACAGCAACCTTAAAAGTATCCTCGAAAGCTGCTGAAGGAGCCGAATCTTTTGCCTTGCAGGCTCCAAGTAATACAGCTATGAGCAACATTCCAGTTACCAACAATTTTGTTCTTTTCATATTATTCTCCTTAATGCAAATATATTAATTGGATCATGTGCTTGTAAAGCAATATCTTCCTAATTCACCTCCATATGGTCAATCGTCTAATCTTCTCGTTCAAAAGGTTTTGTCAGAGCAGACGGTGCCCGAACCCTGGACACAGTCGCTACCAACACAAGTATTGTCAATACATAGGGCATCATCACCGCAATATCGGATGGTATGGGAATTCCCAATACCTGCACCCATAATTGCAGTGAATTCACCAAACTGAATAACAAGGCTCCCCCCAAAACTCCCCAGGGTCGCCAAGCGCCAAAATATACCAGGGCAACAGCAATGAAACCCAGGCCGCTGGTCATATTCTGCTGAAATACGTTCAATAAAGCGATCGAGAGTGAAGCGCCCGCGACTCCTGAAAGTGTTCCACCTAAAATAATCGTGAAATATCGTATCCGGGCCACACTGACACCCAATGAATCAGCTGCTTCCGGATTCTCACCCACAGCATGGATTTTTAAGCCCAGGGTGGTTTTATTAAGCACAAACCAGGCGATTGGGACCAATGCAAAAGCGATATAAACCAGAATATTTTGACGGAAAAAGATTACTCCTACCACTGGAAGATCACTTAATACAGGAATATACACTTTCGAAAACCCTTTTACAGTTTCAACGGTACCAAGCAATTTCTGGAATAATAGGTCACTTAATCCCAATCCAAATAGATAAAAACCGATCCCGCTGATGCCCTGTTCTGCATGCAAATTTATTGTGACAAAAGCCATCGCCAAACCCATTAATGCGCCAACAACCATGGCAGATAAGATACCCAACCAGAGATTACCGGTAGTAATTGCCACATAAAAGGCAGTAAAAGCACCCAGGAGCATCTGTCCATCTACACCCAGGTTAAGCACACCACTACGCTGGCCAAAAGTTTCACCTATTGCAGCAAACAGGTAGGGCGTCGCCAAACGGATCCCCGATGCAAGAATACCAACCAATACGGTCATTGAAAGGAGGTCAGAAATCATGACATCACCTCTGATTGTAGGGATTTATCTATTGCAGGTGGATCATCAGGGGGAGTCTCCTCTCCAGCAATCGCAGCTGCGGCCAGGCGTCTCCGCTGCCTGCGTCTCCGCCAGATCTCACTGCTGACTACAAAAACCACCACCAGGCCGTTTAAGGCCGTTATCAGGGCGGAAGGGACCTGGACAACCCGCTGCATCTTATTTGCGCCGACCAACAAGGCGCCAAACAGGATCGATGCCGGAATTGTCCCGATGGGGTGCAGCTGTCCAAAGAGAGCAGCGACAATGCCATTAAAGCCGGCACTGCCGGTAAAACCAGAGGCTGATCCATCGGTAATCATCCTGTAATTCACGCCATAAACCTGCATCACGCCGGCCAACCCGGCAAATGCGCCGCTGAGTACCAATGCCAGCACAACATAATTCTTCACATTAATTCCTGCATAGCGGGAAGCATCTGGATTCTGTCCAACTGCCCGGATCCGGTAACCCCAGGTGGTGCGCCAGAGGAGAATATAAACCAGCACAGCCAAAACTACTGCAATTAAAGCTCCCAGATGGAGCCGGGTGGGAATCCAGCGCGGCAGCCGGAAGGTTTCCGCAAGCCGGGCTGTCTGGGGGATTTTAGAAGCCAGTGCTGCTTGCGAAGGGTCAATCATGGGGCCTCGTAATAAAAAGTTCATCAGCTGCACAGCAATTGCGTTCATCATCACTGTACTTAATATTTCATTAACCCGGAAATACGCCTTCAAAAAACCCGGGATTCCTCCCCAAATTGCCCCACCGATAAACCCTGCCAGCAGCGCTACAGGAATTACAGCCCATCCAGGCCAATCAACCAGGGTTATCCCGACCAAGGTGCCCAGGATAGCACCAACAATCATTTGCCCTTCCCCGCCAATATTAATCACATCACCGCGGAAAGAAATACAGATTCCCAGGCCCACTAAAAGCAAGGGGGTGGCTTTCACCAGGGTCTCTGCCAGGGCATTCTGTGATCCAAAAGCACCTTCCCACATTGCGGCATAGGCTTCGATGGGATTCACTTTTAATAACAAAAGCATGATTGCACCCACAATCAAAGCTGCCAGGGTGGCAAAGATTGGCAAAGCAACATCAAAAAATTTTGAATACCATTTTTCCTGATTTGAATTACTCATATTGTTCGACCTTTGTTCTGAAGTGTCTTGGACTGATCATCTTCCGATTTCCAATTTGTTAGTTTCCCTATTCCACAAATCCAAGAATTCTCTCCGGTGTCATGGGCAACCGAGTCACCCGTACTCCTACTGCATCGTAATAGCAGTTAGCGCCAGATCGAGCGCTCTTCGGATACTTCAATGGCATGATTCGAAGTATTGGCGCGGATCGACTCGTAATCCAGCAATCCATCGAGATTAGTACCATCACGTGAGTAGGTATAAATCGATCTGTCCGGGCCAATCATTGCTTGGCAAAGTGCCCATTGATAACCAAGAAAAGAATCCAAGCAATTATTCTCCTGATTCGCCTGGCGTGAAGGGCTGGCCAAGTGCAGCGGGAGGTCTTACGCGAAGAGCCTGGCGTAACTGTTGCCGCAACCGGCGGGGCGCGATGGCAATCAGGCGATCCATGATATCGCTGCCGACAAGTAGCAGCACAGCGATCATCAACAGCCATGGCAACGTGTTGAACGCGACAAGCGAGACTTCCGGCCAGCGGCGTTGAAGCACCGCAGCGAGTGCCTTACTCGCACCAAAAATCAACGCGCCCAGGGCACCACGAATAGGTGACCAGCCTCCAAAAATCACGATTGCTAGGGCAATCCATCCCAAACCACGGGTAGAGCCTTCAGCCCAGCCCAGTTTGATATCGAGTGAGTAGGCTGCGCCGGCAATGCCCACGAGCGCGCCGCCAATGACTGCGTAGAGATAACGTAGGCGATTGATATTCACACCACGAGCAAAACCAGCCTCAGGTCGCTCGCCGGCACTTCGCAAGCGTAAGCCTGCCTGCGTGTGAAATAGCCACCACCAGGTTGTAAACACAAGGATGAAGGCGAAGTAAACAAGAGGATCATGATCAAAAAAGAGCGGGCCCAAGACCGGAATATCCTTCAAAAATGGGATCCCCCAGTGAGCAACGCGTGGCCCAGGTATACGGGTGAAATTCTGGCCTAGGAAGGCGCTTAGTTCGTCGCCAAGCAGCGTGAGCACAAACCCAATCGCGAATTGATCCTTGCGCAATTTGACCGAGCCAAATGCCACGATCGTGGCAAATAGTGCACCGACAATTGCCGCCGCAGCAAATCCAATGAATACGCTATCGCTCAAATAGGCGGACACAAAGCCGGTCATTGCAGCGAGCAGCATGGTTCCATCCAATGAAAGATTCACCACCCCGACACGTTCAGTAATCGTCTCACCACAAACGGCGATCATCAGCGGCGTAGCTTGGAGGATGATCGAAGAGAGGACATGGATTAATTCTGTCTCATTCATCGGTCAATTCCTTTGTCTTCCGCTCTTGAAGGAAATTGAATGCCTTAATGTCCCCAAAAAGCAATACAAGCAGCACCATCACACCAGTCAAGATACCACCGAGTGATGAATGCAACTGTGTGCGGAGCTGGAGTGTGATGCTTCCATTGAGTACAGCCGAGAAGAAGTAGGCAATAAACGGTGTGGGGGCGACACGAAAATTACTCAGCATCACCACCAATAGAGACAGGTAGCCTATACCTCCAGATATGCTTTGGCGCAGGCTATCAAACCAGCTTGTTACGCGGATCGCCCCGCCCAATCCTGCCAGCGCCCCACACAACATCAACGCCAGTATAAGTTCGCGTTCGCTCGAAACGCCTAGCAGAAATGCGGACCGCGGATTTTTTCCAAGTGCCTTGAGCTTCAAACCCCAAGAGGTACCACGCAGCAGCAGGTAAACCGAGATAACAGCGATCACCAGCAGCACAACAGAGAGAATGCTCAGGCGGGAGTCGGCAAAGAGCGGAAGAATCGCTTTATCCTGAAAAGGTGCTGTTCCTCGAAAAGTACCACCTTCAGGTGGTTGCCAGGGACCAGATATCAGGTAATTCGTTAAGATGATGGCAAGGTAGTTAAGCGCTAATCCTCCAAAGATCTCGTGCACTTTACCGCGGGTCTTCAAGACGCCTGCAACCCCAGCCCAGAGTGCTCCAGCGATCATCGCAGCGAGGAGCTGGAAGATGATTTGCCAAGGTGCTGGAAAATCAAGTTTCAACGCCAGCCAACTCGCGGCAATCGCTCCCATGACAATCTGACCTTCGATCCCAATATTCCATAATCCAGCTGTAAAGGCTAAAACAAGGCCGGCTGAAGCGAGCGCTAAAGGTACCCAGAAAGCTGTTACGTTAAGAACCTTGTTTAGATCGCCAAAAGCACCCCGAAGCATGGCGCCGAAACCCTCCCAAGGGGTAACCCCAAATGCAATCAGTAACAATCCGGTGATAATCAGAGCGCTGATTATCGGAACGGACGGCCAAACCGTCCTAAGAAGGTTTCGCCAAGTCATTCTTCACCTCCGATCAGATGTCCAAGCTCTTCTGCTGAGGTCTCCGCAGCATTCACCACCCTAGACATCCTACCTCCGGAAAAAGCTGCAATTCGATCACTGCGGTCCACGAGTTCGTCAAGATCAGCGGACATAAAGACAATCGATGTCCCTTCTTTCACACGCGCAAAGAGGAGTTGCCATATGTGATCTGCAGAACGCACATCGAGACCACGAGTGGGGTGTTCTAGAAGCAACAACTTTAACGGCGTTCTCAGCAGCGCGAAGAGCGCCCGCTGTTGGTTGCCACCTGAAAGCGCATCGACCATCGTGCTTGGTATACCGACGATCTTGTATTTTTCAATCTGCTGCTTTGTTAACTCCGTGAAGTGGGCCCTGTCAATCACAAATCCAGTATCAGGATCCGACAGGGCAACATGCTCGAGCAGGGTGAGTCCCGCGACCAGCCCTTCCTCCAGCCGACCAGCAGTTAGATAACCCGCGCCAGAATTTAGCAACCTATGGTAAGGTTTGCGGGTAATATCCTCGGAATCAAGAAGGATTTGACCAGCTGAAGGATGGATCAATCCCGCGCAAGCCTGGAGCAACAAGCGCTGGCCACTTCCCTCGAGGCCGGCAAGGCCAAATACTTCACCTGCCTTGATAGCCAAGTTTAAATTGTGAATCGACACCCTATCGCTCTCCAGTATTACACCATTTACCTCTAGGGTGATTTCATCCTGTACAAAACTCTCCCGTTCCTTGCGAGGTGGGATTTCTTCAAACATCATCCCGACTAGTTTCTCCATCGGGCATGGAACATCCGACTCGCCCACAAGCTTGCCGCGCCGCAGTATCATCACGTGCTTACAAAGCTCCTGAACTTCAGAAAGTTTGTGGGAAACCAGGACAATGGTCTTGCCTTCCTCATCTGCCAGCTGGCGAATCGAAGAAAAGAGCTCTTCCTTTTGTTCAGCGCTGATACCAGTTGTCGGCTCATCGAGGATTAGCACTTCAGCCCCCATCGCAAGCAATCGCAACAGCTCAAGCTGTTGACGTTCACCGAGAGTAAGTGTGTCGATATAGGCTTTCAAATCTATGGGAAAACCCATGCGCTCAGCTGTAGCCAGCAATTCACTTTTTCCGCTCTCGCGATCCAGCGTGACCCCTGAGGATCTCCCAAGCAAATAATTATCAAGTACACGCATTGAGGGTACGTCATGTGGATCTTGATAAATCATTCCAATGCCACTGGCGAGAGCCTGAGCCGGGGAATGGAAAGAGCGGGTTGCGCCATCAAGCATAATCTCACCACTATCTTGCGCCTGATATCCAGAGAGGATCTTCATGAGTGTTGATTTCCCGGCCCCATTTTCACCAAGCAAGCCATAGATCTTGCCCGCCTCAAGCGTGAAAGTGATTCCGTCATTAGCTTTAATTGTTCCGAAGTTCTTACGGATGTCGGTCAGGGTAACTTCCATACATCACACACCCAACAGGTAAAAGGATTCCGGTTTGGCCAGCGGGGAGCGGCAAGCCGCTCCCCACCTCTGAAACTATTCAAGGATTGGATCTATTCGCTTGGTCCAACCATGCCTTCCAGCAGCATGGGAAGATACCAGATCTCACTCTCGGTGGCTTCTACGCCATCGGCAATGTACTCTGTACCGTCTTGTAAGTTAATCGGCCCGGTCCATACATTGATTTCACCGGAGGCTAAACCAGAAATGAAGTCATCAAGATCAGCTTTTATTTCTGCGCTGAGGCCAGGACCATCGACCCAACCAACATTTGTCATGGTGGGATCATCCAATGCATCCCAGTTGGGTGCAGTCCAATCCCATGCTTGAGTATAGGTTCCTGCAACAACCTTTTCTGCGATGGATAGATAACCCGGACCCCAACTAAAGAAAGGGACACCGAGGCAGATTTCTGGTTTTTCATCACAAGCACCAAGGTAATCATACGGAACAGCCCATACGGATTCACCCTGATCGGCACGCTGTCCAGAGACCACAATACCTTCCGTCGTATCAATCCCGCTCAGAACAACATCGGCACCGCCATCAAGGAAACCCGTGGTGACTTCTGTTGGGTCAAGGGTTACGCCGGGGATGTTGAACCAGAACCCGATCCAGGTAACCACAAAGTCAAGATCATCTGGCGACATGCCGCGGTAATTCTCATAGCAGTACTTTCCGCCAAGATAGGCTGAGGACGCCAAACGTAGAGTCTCGTGATTGACCAGCGGTCCAAGATAAGCGATTTGCCCACTTTCGGTGGCGAGTGCTGCTGCACAACCTGCTATCGCCTTCATATCTTCCATGCGCCCCATGAGGTTGCCTTCATTTGCTGGAGCTTCACCTGTGAGCGCATCATCTCCCGAGATATTAATCACGGTCACATCCGGATTTTTTTCGGCCACACCAAGTGTATCTTCCTCGAACTCGTCAGAAGTGGTGATAATCAATTTGGCGCCATCCGCCACCATGTCGTCAACAATACCTTCCAACGTGGCTTCGGGCTTGTCAGCTGGATTGAGGCTTTCGAAAACGATCATACGTGCGTTGCTGAGGTTTTCTTCCACATATAAACCGCCTTCATAGTGTGCCTGGCTCCACCCGTGATCGTTCTTGGGGCCGACCAAGATCATACCAAATACGAACTCTACCTCTTCCATAGCTGCTTCTTCCTCTACCACAGCCTCCTCTTCCACCATTGCCTCTTCCTCTGCTGGTGCCGGTTGGCAGGCAGTGAAGACGAATGCTGCAATCAACATCAGGCTGATCACTAACCATAAACTTTTCTTCTTCATATTTTCTCCTCTATCTAATAATTTTTATCCATTACATATCGAAAACTAAGAATTTTATGAGATATGGGCACCCTCCTCTTCTATAGGATCTCCAAAATCATACAGTCAGTATACTTGAATATTTTACCCCTAGGGTAGAACATCCTCCTGTTATTCAATGTTATCTTTCCTTTCTCTCAAGACTACCAGCCAATCTCACGGCTCAGGGTACTATCCTGGTGCCGGTTTCGCCTTTCAGTGCCCGGCCAATATTTTCCGGGTTGGTCACAATGGCTTCCTTGCCGCCTTGATCAATAAACCGGACGATGGCTTTGATTTTGGGTTCCATGGAGCCTTTAGCAAAGTGAGTCCCTTCCTTTAGGTATTTTTTTGCCTCAGCGACTGTTATTTGATCCAGGTCAACCTGATCTGGTTTACCAAAATTCAGGGAAACTTTCTCAACCGCGGTTGAAATCAGCAGCATATCAGCCTTGATCTCATTGGCAAGGAAGGCGGAAGCGAAATCTTTATCAATCACCGCTGCTGTTCCGGCGAGGCCGTCATCTGTGAAGATGACCGGAATGCCGCCGCCACCTACGGTAATAGTAATCGTTCCGGAATTAATCAGTGCTTTAATCGCTTCTATTTCCATTATTTCCACCGGTAGTGGAGAAGCAACAACCCTGCGCCAACCGCGGCCGGCATCTTCCACCACATCCCAACCCAAATCCTCTCTCTTTTTGGTCGCCTCATCTTCTTCCATGAAGGTCCCGATGGGTTTTGCAGGGGCCTGAAAAGCAGGATCATTGGGATCTACCCTGACCTGAGTAATCACTGTCGCAGCAGGTTTATTAATCCCCCTATTTTTCAGTTCATTTTGGATATTCTGCTGCAGGGAATAACCGATTGCTCCCTGGCTGTCAGCACCACAGACATCCAGAGGAACTTCGTGCATCCCTTCCACTTTATGGGCAATTTCAGATCGTCGTAAGATGAAACCCACCTGGGGTCCATTTCCGTGGCCAACTGCAATATCCCATCCGGCTTCAATCATATCCACCAGGTGATAAGCGGTCTCCTGAGCAGCTTTGTACTGGTCCTGAACGGTTTGATGCTGCTTGGATTTAATTAATGAATTGCCGCCAATCGCAACAACCGCTACTTTCTTTTCTTTTGTCATAATTCTCTCCTATTTCATTGTTAGCGCCATGACGGCTTTCTGAGCATGCATCCGGTTTTCAGCCTGATCAAAGACTACCGATTGGGGGCCATCCATTACCTCGCTGGTGACCTCAACATCGCGATCTGCTGGAAGTGGGTGCATATAGATTGCATCTTTATCAGCCAGGGCCATTTTCTTGGCGTCAGTGATCCAATCCTTGTATTTATCCTGGATTTTTTTACCTTCATCAGGATCCTGTGTCGTGAGCAGAGGTCCCCAAGATTTTGCGTAAACGATATCAGCATCTTTGAAGCCTTCTTCCATATCATGGACAACTTCAAATTTCCCGCCGAATTTCTGGGCTTGTTCCTTTGCCTGATCCATGATCTCCGGCATAAGCTTAAACTCAGGGGGATGGGCCAAGGTGACATCCAACCCGAAACGCGGCATCTGCAGGATCAGTGACTGCGGCACGGAGATTGGTTTTAGATAAGAAGAAGCATAAGCCCAGGAAACGACAATCTTTTTTCCTCTTAAGTCACGGCCTTTTTTCTCTATGATGGTCATGATATCTGCCAGGCACTGGTGAGGGTGGTATATTTCACACTGCATATTCAAAACCGGAACACGGGAAGCAGATGCTACATTGTTTTGATATTGGTTTCCAATTCCCCAATCCACGTGTCGGATAGCGATCCCGTCAAAGTATCGACCGAGTATCTCTCCTAATTCTTTCTCTGTATCACCGTGGGAAACCTGAGTCGTCCGGCTTTCCATAAAAGCTGCATGGCCACCCAGCTGTGCCATTCCAGACTCGAAAGAAGCGCGTGTTCTTGTACTGGAGAAGAAGAATAACATTGAGAGGGTTTTATCGCGCAATAAAGCATGCGGTTCACCCAGGGCACGTTTCATCTTCAGGTCCCAAGCCACATCAAGAACGGTATCGACTTCTTCTTTAGTAAAATCCAGGTCGCTAATAAGATCACGACCCCTTAAATCAGTAATCATAGACTCTTCTCCTTTATGATCAATGAATTTTTTCCTGAATAAGCACTCTTATTCAAGCAGATTGGTAAGCCGAGTACTCGATCAGCAAACCAATCTGCCAGGTTTAATTTTTTAGTTTCAGCCTACTCCATTGCGCCTAATACAAGCGCCAGGAGAGCCATACGCATCACAACACCATTATGTCCTTCCTTCCAATAGCGGGCCCAGCGGGTCTGGTCCACATCGGGAGGAATCTCATCCATACGCGGCAAGGAGTGCAGCAGAATTGCATCAGATTTTGCTTTGCTTTCCAACAGCTCTCTGGTGATTTTGAACTCGTCTGGAGTCGTTGGCAATTCACCCTTACGTTCATCACGGGATTTGGTGTAATCAGGCTGCACCACCGGTTCAACAAGGATTACATCTGCATCCGCAATAACTTCACGAACGTCATCACCTTCGGTAAAGTTCAGGCTGTTGCGTTTGAAATCTTCCCGGTATTCATCAGGAAGTTCCATATCTTTGGGAGCTATGAAGGTAATCGGGCAATCAAATTGGGTTAACGCATGACCGAGGGAATGCATCGTTCTCATCCTCATATCTCCTACTGCAACCCACTTTAATCCATCAAGATGACCTTTCTCTTGGTTGATTGTATAAAGGTCTGTCAAGATTTGAGTGGGGTGTTCACCCCAGCCATCACCACCATTAATGATAGGAATACTGACCCATTTGGAAGCTTCCTGAGGGGCGCCTTTCTGGAAATGCCTCATGACAATTACATCACCATAATTCTCAAGCATTTTAAAGGTGTCCTTGATGGTTTCCATATAAAAATCCCCGGCACGGGTCATTTTTGCATCGGCAAAACCGGTCACTTTTCCACCCAGGCGAAGCATGGCTGATTCATGCGCGAGCCGAGTTCTGGTGGAGGGTTGATAAAACGCCGTCACCATGGTCTTCTCTTTCAGCATATCAACGTTCTTCCGGTCCCGGGCGATAGGCGCTAATTTTGCTGCTACCTCAAAGATGCGCTCAAACTCATGCCGTTCAAAATCTTTTAATGAAATAATGTCACGTCCTGCAAAACTCCTCATGATAATTCTCCTTTATTTGAATAAATAATTTTCGTGAATAATCTAAAATGATCCAGTACCGCATCATTCTTTATTAATATAGGGATGATTTTAATATTTAGGTCAATAATTGATCTCCTACCCGGCGGAGGATATGAAAATGGAAAAACCCCGGGATAAAATAGCTATAGGACGAGTCGATAATCCTTCCAAAACAAGAGAACAACTGAGATGAAAAAACAAGCAGGGGATCGTGCCGCTGAATATCCAGGGCATGGGCGATTTCGGGTTTAGCTCCGATTGCACTGATATCACATTTGGAGCTGGCCAAAAGAATATCATCCCGTCGGATTAACAAATCCAGGACAGAACCGGTGAAGTGCTGTTTTACTTCCTCTTCGCTGATGACATCTACGGGTAAATTATCTTCCAAGAATGCCACGGGGCGGCTTTCTGCCAGGATGACACGGGAGACCTGGAGGATTTCTTCGTTTACCGGTAAACCGAGTTCTTTTGATAATTCACCATCTACTATCAATCGCCGTACATCAAGGTCTCCCATCGATACGGGTAATCCAATCTGCTCAGCCATGGTTTCCAGGCTGATCAGATTTTCCAATCCGCTTTCAAAAACATTGGCCGGATGGATTACAAATGTTCCAATACCCTGTTTTCTCTGCAGCAATCCTCGAGTCTCAAATGTCCGCATCGCCTCTCTTAAGGATGCCCGTGAGACGCCCAGATCCTCTGCCAATTTGGGTTCAGATGGCAACCTATTACCTGATTCAGTTTTAGAAATCAGAAGGCTCAATTGCTCATGGAGAAATCTTGAAACATCGTTGTCTTTAATCACAATTAATCACCTTCAAACATTGGTATCAGCGAAAAAGATTCCACATCTACCAGGCCCAAATCTGAAATCCTCAAGGCGGGAATTACTACCAATGCCATTAAGCTCAGCTGCATATTCGGATTGGCAATCTGGCAGCCACATGTTTTAAAGCCTTCCAGAACGGAAGCAGCTTCTTCAGCCACCAGTTCAGCCCTGTGGTTGGACATTAACCCTGCGATCGGGAGAGACACCTGACCGATGACTTCCCCTTCTTTTATCACAACCTGTCCGCCGTTTATTTCTGCCAGCTGATTGGCAGCCAGAGCCATGTGTTCTTCATCTGTGCCAATTACAATCATGTGATGGGAATCATGGGCAACCGTGGTTCCAATGGCACAATTTTCCTTAAGTTCAAATCCTGACACCAGGCCCACAACTACCCCACCGGTAGCCTGGTGGCGTTCCACCAGAGCGATTTTTACCAGGTCATTTTTAAGGTCAACCTTAATTTCGCCTTCTGTTACCATAACCGGCACTTTTAGATGCCGGGTTGGTGCCTGTCCTTCAACTACGCCAATCACATGGGTGGTCACGGAATCAGATTTCAGGTTTTCGTCTACAGGTAATCGGAAATCCTCAGCAGTTAAGGGGCGTTTCATATTAACTGATTTAGTTGCCCAATCAGGATAGGTCGTTTGTGGGGGATCCTGGACCCATTTTCCTCCCTCCGCCAGGATTTGCCCTTTGGCAATAACCTTTTCTGGTCGGAAATCCTGGAGATCAGCGACAAGCAGAATATCCGCATATCTTCCCGGAGCAATTTGACCCATATCCCCGGCAACCCCAAAATGCTCTGCCGTATTGATTGTCGCCATTTGCAGGGCCGTCAGTGGATCAACACCCAAACCAATTGTGTGTCGGACAACACGATCCATGTGACCATCATTAACCAGAGTCTCAGAATGAGAGTCATCCGTACAGAGAATAAAATGGCGGGAATCCAAGCCCTCTTCAGTAATCGCTTTTATCTGGGTTTCAACATCCAGCCAGCCGGAACCGTACCGAAGCATGGATTTCATACCTTGTCTCACCCGCGCAATTGCATCTTCTTTTCTGGTTCCCTCATGATCATCCTCCGGTCCACCGGCGGCATAACCATGAAAAGGTATGCCCAGATCCGGTGCCGCGTAATGTCCGCCAATAACTTTACCCACCGCACGGGTGGCTGCCATTTCATCATGCATTTTGGAATCACTGAAATATACACCAGGGAAATTCATCATTTCACCCAACCCGATTATTCTTTCCCAGCCCATTGCTTCTTCCACATCTTCCGGACCGATGGAAGCACCTGGGGTTTCTAATCCGGGGGCTGAGGGTACGCAGGAAGGAACCTGAACCCAGACATGAATGGGTTGGTTTTCAGCTTCCTCAGCCATAAGACGTACACCTTTAAGCCCAAAAACGTTGGCAATCTCGTGCGGGTCAGTAAACATCCCGGTTGTTCCCCTCGGGGCAACCGCCCGGACGAATTCGGTGATGGTGACCATGCCAGACTCAATATGCAGATGACCATCCAGCAATCCTGGAACCAGATATTTTTCTTCTGCTTCGATGATCTGTGTGCTCTCACCAATGGTGTGGGATGCATCTTCGCCTACGTACGCAATCCGATCTTTAGATACAGCGATATCCGTTCCAGGTATGATCTCTCCTGATTGAACACATACCCATTTTCCATTGCGGATGACCAGGTCGGCTTTTTCCCTACCCATTGCCACATCAACCAATCCGCGTGTCCGGGTGCTGATCTGTTCTCTTGTCATCGGATATCTCCCAGATAATGAATGGTGTGGAAACACTTATCCATTTAATAAACGGGCTGCCGCCTGGTTATGTTTCTCAATCAGGGTTGGCAGCTCTTCTGTGGTTAGTTTTCCTTCTTTTACAATAATTTTTCCCCCCACAACCGTGTAATCGACTTTAACCGGAGCACAAAAGACCACGGCTGCTACCGGATCATGCAAGGCACCGGCATAATCAATCCGATTCAAGTTAATGGCTGTAAAATCACCGGCTTTTCCTGGTTCAAGGGAGCCGATATCCTGCCGGCCAAGGACTGCTGCGCCGCCGCGGGTTGCCAATTCCAATGCCTGGCGGGCGGTCATGATTGGGGCGCCATCTTCTGCAGAACGAGACGCACCCTGCATACCTGCCCGAAGCCGAGCAAGCAGCATCGCCTGCCGTACCTCTTCAATCATATGGGACCCATCATTGCTGGCAGATCCATCCACACCCAATCCCACGTCCACACCGGCGGCAGTTAATTCCAGGATCGGCGCTGCTCCTGAAGCCAATCTCATATTAGAGCTGGGACAATGAGCCACACCGCAACCATGGTTTGCGTAGACACCAATTTCTTCCTGATCCATATACACTGAATGGGCAAACCAGACATCCGATCCAATCCAACCAACTTCTTCCATGTAGGCTACAGGCCTTTTTCCAAATTGCTGGATTGTGAAATCAATCTCATCTTCAGTTTCTGCCAGGTGGGTATGGAGCTGTACACCATACTCGCGGGCTAAGGCCGCGCTTTCTCGCATCAGGTCCCCGGTAACACTAAAGGGTGAACATGGAGCGAGCACAATTTGGGTATAGGAACCGGGGTTTTTATCGTGATACGTTTCAATGAGTCGCTGGGAATCCTTAAGTATTTGTTTTTCGTCCTCAACTACGCTGTCGGGAGGAAGTCCGCCTTCACTCTCACCAAGACTCATCGATCCTCGGGAGGCATGCAAGCGGACTCCAATTTCCAAAGCTGCCTCAATTTCATCATCCAGACGGGAGCCATTGGGGAACAAATAAAGGTGGTCTGATGCAGTTGTACAACCAGAGAGAGCTAATTCTGCCAGGGCGGTTTTGGTAGAGACCCGGATATCGTCCGGTATCATTCTGGCCCAGATTGGATACAAAGTTTTTAACCAATGGAACAAATTGGCATCCTGAGCGTCTGGTACTACCCTGGTTAAGGTCTGGTAAAAATGGTGGTGAGTATTAACCAAACCGGGCAGCAAGATATGTCCTGTTAAATCAAGGACCTGGTCCGCTTCCGAGGGCAGCTCGTTAGATGATCCCACCTGCTTTATAAAACCATCTTTAATAAATAGACCACCGTTCTGTAATTCACGACGTTGGTTATCCATGGTAACAACTACTTGGGCATTTTTAACAAGAAGTGTAGACATCGGGTATCCTGAGCTTTGAATTGTCAAGTTTAACAAGAACCTTCCCTTCTGTCAATTGTCAGACAAATATTAAGGGGAAAATAGGAATAAAATCACCCCCCGGCAGGAGGTTAGTTATTTAAAAAGACTTTAGAATGGATATTCTCTGCGTTTCCCCCTCAAAAACAGCCTTAAAAGAAATAATTCAGTAATTGTTTTGCCAGCATTGGATTCAATAGTGAAAAGACTGTCATTCCCAAAATTAGAATAAATACCAGCAAGCCAATTAATGCCAGGCAGCCTCCCCGGTCAATTCTTTTGCGAGGTTGTTTGGGTGTTTTCTTTTTTGCAGGGGGTTCAGCTCTTTTTTGATCATTTTGCTTGATAATTTCTTTGGTGATCACTTCCCGCTTGGAGGATTTTTTCGCCTGGCTTTTGTCAGCCTTTTGATCCTGGGTTGGTGCCATCTGGTCAAGGCTAAAATTAATGTTAAACCGGCCACTCTGTGCTTTTAATAGCTCATTTTTAAATTCCGCAGCCATCTGGAAACGGTTATTGGGATGAACCTGGAGCGCTTTTTCCACGGCTTCAGCTACCCGTTTGGATACTTTTGGATTACGTTCCCGCACAGGTGTCAATTCTTCCTGATCCATGGTCTGGGCGAGACTGTCTTCCGGAGTGTACCCGGTCAGAGCTGTATAAAGGGTGGCACCCAGAGAATAGATGTCAGTTCGTGTATCTGTCCTGGCTGCGCCATATTGCTCAGGAGGCGAGAATCCCATGGTCATTGCCCGGGCACCTGTGGTAGTTGTTTGATCTCCATGAACAACCTTTGCCAGACCAAAATCAACCAGGTACACCTCCCCTCTTGGTGTAATCCTTACATTTGCAGGCTTAATATCGCGGTGCAGAACCATTGGATCCCGGGAATGCATATAGGACAGCGCGTCACAAATCGACGCACCAATAAAAACAACCTCTTCCTCATCAAAGGGGCCCAGACGTTCCAGCCTTTCCTGGAGATCTTCCCCCTCGATATAATCCATGATCAGGTACTGACCCTGTTCATCAACGCTGAAGTGATCGGAAACGCGGGGCAAATTTGAATGGCGAAGATTGGCAAGGATATTAGCTTCTTTTCGGAATTGCCGGGCGTAATCTTCGATTGTAAACAGGTTTTCCTTCACAGCAACTTCGACCCCAAGGTTCTCATCCACAGCCCGGAAGATTGAACCCATTCCACCGTGGCCCATGACCTCGATAATTCGATATCGGTCGAGAAGCAGTTCACCCTGTTTTAGTGTCATCTAGATTTAATTACAAAACCTTAAATATCCAGATTTCTAACTTCATTAGCGTGAGTAATGATAAATCTTTTCCTGGGAGGGACGGATGAGCCCATCAGCATATCAAAGGTTCTATCCGCAGCCGCAACATCTTCAATATTAACCTTGAGCAGGGTTCGTTTTTCCGGGTCCATGGTGGTATCCCAGAGCTGCTGGGGATTCATCTCTCCCAAACCCTTATACCGCTGAAGTTGAGCTTTCTCAGGTTTTAATCCCAATTCCTTGAATAGATCCAGTTTCTCATTCTCAGAATAAACATAGATCTTTTTATTCTTATAAGAGAGCCTGTAAAGCGGTGGTTGGGCTATGTATAAATGTCCAGTTTCGATTAAAGGCTGCATATATCTGAAAAAGAAAGTCAACAGCAGTGTGCGGATATGGGATCCATCCACATCAGCATCGGTCATGATGATCACCCGAGAATACCTTAGCCCTTCAATATCAAAACCTTCTCCGATACCTACCCCCAGGGCAGAAATCAGAGATTTGACTTCATTGTTGGCCAGAATCTGGTTTAACCTGGCGCGTTCGGTGTTGAGAATTTTTCCCCTCAACGGCAAGATGGCTTGAAAATGCCGATCCCTGCCTTGTTTTGCAGATCCACCAGCAGAATCACCCTCGACGATATAGATTTCGGATTCCTGCGGATCCCTAGAGGAACAATCCGCAAGTTTGCCGGGCAGCGTCATGCTTTCCAGCGCTGATTTCCGGATAACCAAATCCCTGGCTTTGCTGGCAGCCCTTCTTGCCCTGGCAGAAGTTAAACATTTATTCACAATGGCTTTTGCCGCGGAGGGATGTTCTTCTAAAAAGGCCTCAATGCCCTCGGCAACTACTTGCTGGGCATGGGTTTTTACCTCTGCGTTCATTAATTTAACTTTTGTCTGGCTCTCAAATTGCGGTGAAGGGTGCTTAACGCTGATAATCGCGGTTAATCCCTCCCGTGTGTCATCTCCTGACAAGTTGGGATCCGAATCCTTAAATATCTTTTTATTTCGGGCATAGTTATTGATCGTTCGGGTAATGGCTGACCGTAAACCAGTTAAGTGGGTACCACCATCGATGGTATTGATGGTATTGGCAAAGGCGTAAATGGATTCCGCAAAGGAGTCCGTATACTGGAAAGCAGCATCTATTACTATATCTTCAACTTCTTTTTCCACATGAATTACAGGGTGCAGTTTCTCCCGGTTACGGTTAAGATAACGCACAAAGGATGTGATTCCCCCGTCAAAATAAAAATTCATATCCTGATTATTTCTTTCATCAGAGAATTTGATTGTAACTCCCCGGGTTACAAAAGCCATTTCCCTGAATCGCTGTACCAGCGTCTCATATTGGTAGGTTAATTCCTTATCAAAGATAGTATTGTCAAAAAGGAATGTCTGGGTAGTGCCCGTTTTCCCTCTTGGGGCATCGCCAACAACTTCCAATTTAGTGACAGGAACCCCTTTCTCATATCTTTGATGGTATTCCTTTTTATCCCGCCATACCCGGATATCAAACCACTCTGACAGGGCATTAACTGCCGACAAACCAACACCATGTAAACCGCCGGAGACTTTATACCCTCCGCCTCCGAATTTACCCCCGGCATGCAGCATGGTCATTACCAATTCCAGGGCCGGTACTTTTTTCTCTGGATGAATATCTACTGGAATGCCCCGTCCATTATCAGCTACAGTGACACTGTCATCTTCGTGAATGATAATTTCAATCTCATCACAGGTATCTGCCAATGCTTCATCAATCGAATTGTCAACAACCTCATAAATTAAGTGGTGCAGAGCTTTTATATCTGTCCCACCGACATACATACCAGGCCGCAAGCGGACTGCTTCCAATCCTTCCAGGACCTGGATATCTTTTGCTTCATAGGATAAATCGTTATTCTTTTTTGCCACAAATACCTCCCGCAATTTACGCGCAAAACCGCATCATACCATGATTTCAATTATTTCTCTATTGTCGGCCGTTCTTCCAGAACCGGTTTTGGTTTACCGATCTCCTGGAGTTCTTCAACCCACCGGACCATCTCCTGATAATATACAAAACTGGCTGCCAGCATTCCAGTGGTTACAAAAGCATGACCAATAATACTGATCACCATGAGCCAGGAATCCTCCGGCGGAATCTGCCATACTTGATTTAACCCCTGGGTAACCAGTATTACCAGCATGATGAATAAACCAGTTTTAAAGAAAGTCATATTCGTCAACCGGATACTTTGCAGCATAGATTTCCAGGCTTTTTGCTGATTGCAAAATATCCCGTGAGGAGAGAAAAACAAGGGAAAAATAAGCCAGAAGGAAACAATGCCAAATAGAACGATCACGAACTGACCTAGAGAGACACTAAAAAACGTGATCCCGGTCGCAACACAGCTCCCCAATACAAGAATGCCCAAAAAGAGGATCAACCACATCAAGCTCAGTTGGAATGATTGAAGGCTGATCCGGGGCCATCGATTAATAATAGTCCTCCAGTTGAGTTCATCAAAGAGCGCAGCCTGCCTGACACTGGAAAAGTACAATCCGCCTATGGCCAGCCCTGATAAAAACAAGCCAAGGCTGACAATCACTGCAGTGGTTAAATTAGAAATATCCCAGGATATGGGTTTTCCAATAGGGTTTTCAACCGGTAAGATCGAGCTAAATAAGCTGAAGATTCCAATCGGAAAAGACCTGAGGGCGAGAAGCAAATTGATCCGTTCAGCAGCCATCAACCAAATCTCTTGGCCTGCTTCTATAATTTCACCAAAGTCTGGTGCAAGCAGGGCTGAGACCTGATTCATTTCATCAATTAATCCCTCAATTTGGGATTTTATTTGAAGGTGCGGTCCAAACCATAAAACTAGATCCAACCCGATTGGAAACAGCAGTAAGGTCAGATGTTTGGTGATGGTATCAAACCCATTCCGGATGGATTTAAGTACATTTGGGGGCTCTGGTAGGGCTATATTGTAGCTTTTCATCGATGACCTATTTTACCATACAACATGCCTCCAAAACCCACACAAACACCCGTCATGGAGTGTATGAATCACTCCCAAAAACCCCGGTTTTATCAACTATCAGACCTGATATTGGAGGATAAAAACGCCTTTGTAGAGTTGTTCTGAAGTGATACAATGGCTTCTAATCATTTTTAACTCACCAGCTACTTAAATTCCAGGAAGGGGATGAACCCGATGCCATCAGCTCGCGCAAAAGATTATTTTGAGTTCCTGGCCGAGATAGGGATGACCAAACATTATGGAAGCATGGAGGCAACCCGGGAGCTGATCGAATTATGTCACATCGGCAGCGGACAGATTGTGCTGGATGTCGGCTGCGGTGTGGGAGCCACTCCGAGTTTTCTAGCCAATAAAACTGGCTGCCGGGTGATCGGTCTGGATCTGGTTGAAAGAATGCTTGAAAAATCTCGAGAGCGAGCCATTAATGAAGGAGCGCTAGAGCGGGTTGAATTCCTGGCGGGAGATGGACAGAATTTGCCCTTTAAGGATAATTGTTTCGACGCGGTCTTTATGGAGTCGGTGAATGTTTTCTTCTCTGATAAATTGGCGCCGACGAGGGAATACATCCGGGTAACCAGACCAGGAGGATATGTGGGTTTTACTGAAATGACCTGGCTGCAGCCGCCTTATCCCGAAGTTGAAAATGCCTTCAGGCGGGCAGCCTTTGCAACAGCTTTGGATGCTGCTGGGTGGATTGATTTATTAAAAGAGGCAGGTTTACAAAGAGTGACCGGAAACGCATACCAGATTAATGTGCCTGTCGAAAGCAAAGGAAGAATCGAAAGATACGGCCGGTGGAATCTCCTTAAAACGATTCTAAAAACCCTGGTATCCGTAATCACAAATAAAAAATCCCGCTCATTTATTAATGATGGGATTAGCGGTGTGTCCCGGGATCTTTTGAATGTTGTTGGCTATGGAGTTTATGCAGGTCAGAAAAGCATGTCTTAGAAACTTGACCTGATAGTTGAGGTAACTATGACCGCAAAGATAGACACATTATTGATTAATGCTCAGGTTCTTTGCATGGATGAGGGTTTTACTCAATATGAAAATGGAGCTGTAGCTGTCCTGGATGATCAAATTCATGCAGTTGGGGATTCCGAAGAACTTAAAAAATCATATGCTGCCCGGGAAGTCATTGATTGTGAGGGAAAGGTCCTGATGCCTGGCCTGGTTGACGTTCATACTCATGTCCCGATGAATTTAATGCGCGGGCTGGCAGATGACCTGCGGCTGGATGTTTGGCTGCTTGGTTATATCATGCCTGTTGAAAGAGAATATGTAAACGCAGAATTTGTGAGGTTGGGCACTTCCCTCGCTTGCGCTGAGTTGATCCAATCCGGGGTTACCTCTTTTGCGGATATGTATTACTTCGAAGATCAGGTTGCAGAAGCCGCAGCGGAAGCAGGATTAAGAGCAGTCTGCTGTCAAACTATTTTGAAGTTTCCTTCTCCAGATGCAGCGTCGTACGAAGAAGCCCTGGCAGCATCAGAAAGATTGATCAAAAAATGGAAAAACCACCCCTTGATTACCCCCGCTGTGGCCCCTCACGCTGCCTACACTTCAACGGTAGATATCCTGGGTCAGGCAACTGCAATGGCGCAAAAATATGATGTGCCGCTGCATATCCACGTTTCTGAAACAGCTCAAGAGGTGGAAGACAGCCTGCGGGAACTGGACATGCCCGTTGTCCCGTTCCTGGAGGAGCAAAATGTACTGAAGTCTAAGGTAATCGCAGCACATTGTGTGCATATTGATGAACGTGAAATGCACACCCTCGAAAAATATGGTGTAGGTGTTGCTCATAACCCGACTTCAAATTTGAAATTGTCTTCCGGGATGGCGCCTGTTAAAAGGATGCTGGAGCTTGGTCTTAACGTTGGCATTGGAACAGATGGGGTATCATCTAATAATGACCTGGATATGTTCGAAGAGATCCGCTTGGCTGCGCTGCTTGCCAAAGGAAGCAGCGGAGATCCCACCGCGGTCCCAGCCCGGACAGCAATCGCAATGGCAACCAGTATGGGAGCAAAAGCCATCCACCTGGGAGATCAGACGGGCTCTCTAGTTGCAGGCAAAAAAGCAGATTTGATCCTGGTAAACCTTCAAACCTTACACAATTCTCCCCAATTTAGGAATGACCAGGACAATGTATACGCCCAGCTGGTTTACGCCGCTAAATCCACCGATGTCACTGATGTAATGGTTAATGGGGAATGGCTCATGCGCTCCCGGGAATTACTTACCGTAGATGTAAACAAAATGCTTCCAAAAGCTCAAACCCTCGCAAAGGAAATTGATAAGTTCCTCAATAAGCGCGAACAATCTGTTTTCTCCAAGTTGATTGCTGTTGGCGGGGCAGAGGAACAGGAAAGTTATGAAGTCCAGGCGAAAGTGAAATTGGATGATCCCCAAGAGGTGATCAACCGCCTTCAAAATTCCGAACTGGAAATCCTTTACTATCGGCATTACCACGAATATGATACCTATTTTAAATTTGAAAATCCTGAGGAAGGATGGCTCCGTTACCGGGAAGATGAGTTTGTTGATGAGTACGGCAATATTGAAAATATCCGCTACAGGTTAACCTTAATCGGGCCAAAACGGGAACGCCATTTCCCCCAGGACGTTTTGTTATCAAGAAGCAGGTTTATCGCCCCGGCTCCCCATAGTCTCCGATTCTATCGAGAGTACTTTGATCCTTCTGAGGAAACATTCATTGAGAAGGATCGTCAGCGCTGGAAAGTCTGCTATCATGATATTGAATTTTTTATCAATGTAGACCGTCTGGATGAACCTGCGCTGGGAACATTCCTTGAGGTGAAATGCCGCACCTGGAGTCTTGAGGATGCGGAGAAAAAAGCACAAGTTGCCGATGATTTACTCCGTCTGCTTGGCAACACACCTCAAAAGAGTGAAACGCTGGATTATGTGCAGATTGTAGAGTCCAAATCCTGAGTCATGAAAATTGCTTCCTTAGCAGATATTCACGGCAATTATCAAGCCCTGATTGCCGTTATCAATCACGTTGAAGATTGGAATCCCGACCTGGTTCTTGTTTTGGGGGATACCATCAACCGTGGGCCCCGGTCGCGAGAGTGTTTTCACCTCATCCAAGAAAAGCAAAAAACGGCTTCCTGGCAGGTCATCAAGGGGAACCATGAAGATTATGTGCTTAACTTCGATGATCCAAAAACTCCCCGATCTGGCCCTCAATTCGAACCCCGCAGAATTATATTTTGGACATATTCAAGCCTTTCTTCCGGGGATATTCAAGCCATTAAAAAAATGCCGGCTGAAATTGAATTGCGATACCCCGAGAACCAGGTCGTGAAGGCGGTCCATGCCTCTCTGGGCGGGAATCGGGTCGGCATCTATCCAAAAACAAGCCCTAAAGAAATCCAAAAACTGATCCAACCTGAGGCTAATTTATTCCTTGTTGGGCATACTCATCAACCACTAGTACGGACCATCAATCACACAACTGTTGTAAACGCAGGATCGATCGGGTTGCCCTTTGATGGTGATACCCGAACCGGATATGCACAGATCACCTTTCAGGATAACCAGTGGAACACAAAAATCATTAGGATAGGATACGATTTGCAGGCAGCGGCGGCTGACTTTTACGATACCCGATTTATTCCAGAGGGAGGTCCGTTGGCTAACCTTGTCCTCACAGAGCTGAAGGTGGCCAAACCGCAAATAAATCATTGGTTTCGCCGATTTGAAGATTCGGTTCTCAAACAGCATATCAGCCTTGAAGATTCCGTCATAGAATTATTACAGGACCCAAATATGGAATAAACAAGATCCAAATGGAAATATGTCAATTTTTGATCAGGAAGAAAAATGTTAGAAAAAAGATTTGAGTTTGCTAAGTCCGCGGCAGTGAATACGGGCAAAAAAATACTAGACCACTTCTACAACGGTAACAGGGAAGCGGAATTAAAATCAGATCGGACCCTGGTCACTGAAGCTGATCGGGATGCCGATCATTTTATTCAGGGATTGATCAGGAAAGAATTCCCCACAGATGGAATCCTCAGCGAGGAAGCCAGTACGGTATTCCCGGAAAATGAGCATGTCTGGGTTCTGGACCCACTGGATGGCACTGTCAATTTCAGCCTGGGTTTACATTATTGGGGTGTATCCATCGCTCATTTAATCAATGGGATACCTCAAACTGCCGCCGTGTATTTCCCCGTGATCGATGAATTGTATGCCGCTTCATTTGGACAGGGTGCAGAATTGAACGGGAGACCGGTCCTGGTCTCAGAACCACCGGTTGATTCCCCTTACTCCGTATTTGTCCATTGTTCCAGAATGTATAATCGGTATCAAGTACAACTTTCCTATAAAACCCGTTCATTAGGTGCCGCTACCTATCACCTGTGTTTGATCACAAAAGGATCTGCTATCCTGGCTTTTGAAAGCACATCCAAGTTGTGGGATTTTGCTGCTGGTTGGTTGATTGTGAAGGAAGCCGGGGGAGTGATCCGGTCTATCGAAGAATCCCAGCCCTTCCCTGCTAAAAGTGGTTTTGATTATAAAGATCATTCTTATGCCATTCTCGCATCTCGCTCAGAAGAGGTAATGGACATAGCGGCTTCCGGGATTAACAAATATTAATTTTATTCTTATCAGGAGGAAAAGCCATGAAGTACAGATATCTAGGAAATTCAGGATTAAAGGTTTCGGAATTATCCTTTGGTTCCTGGGTAACATTCGGCAGCCAGGTAGATGTTGATCAAGCTCTTGAGTTGATGACCATCGCTTACGAAGCAGGAGTGAACTTTTTTGATAACGCGGAAGTGTACAGCGATGGTACTGCAGAGATTATCATGGGGAAGGTAATCAAAAAAGCAGGCTGGAAACAAAAAGACCTCGTTTTATCCACAAAAATATTCTGGGGTGGAGAGGGTCCTAATGATACTGGACTCTCCCGAAAACATATTCTTGAAGGAATGGATGCATCCCTGGAAAGAATGGGATTGGAGTACGTGGATTTAATATTCGCCCACAGACCCGATATTCACACCCCGATCGAGGAAACTGTCCGGGCAATGAATCACCTCATTAATCAAGGAAAAGCCTTTTACTGGGGAACAAGCGAATGGTCTGCTCAGCAAATCATGGAAGCTTATGCAGTAGCCAGAGCGGAACACCTCATTCCTCCACTGATGGAGCAGCCCCAATACAACATGTTCCACAGGGACCGTGTGGAACGGGAGTATCATCGCCTCTACAGTGAAATCGGATTGGGTACCACCATCTGGAGCCCATTAGCCAGTGGATTATTAACAGGGAAATACAACGCTGGAATCCCCAAGGATTCCAGGGGAAACCTGGAAGGTTATGAATGGCTCCGAAAGCGATTTACGGGAGAAAAAGCCAAGGAACAAATAGAAAAGGTGATTAAACTGGCTGGTGTTGCAGAATCCATTGGCTGCACTACCGCTCAGTTGGCTCTTGCCTGGTGCTTGCTTAACCCGAACGTAAGTACCGTCCTAACCGGGGCTTCCAAACTATCCCAGGTTGAAGAAAACATGAAAGCCATAGATGTCGTAGATAAACTATCTCCGGATGTTGTTGAAAAAATTGAAGAGATCCTGGATAACAAGCCGGAAGCTCCCCCGGATTTCCGCTAAGGGGTGGAAAGTATAATCACTGAAGGTTTGTTTCCAAACTGAAACCATAAGCGGTTGAGTGTAAATCATCAACCGCTTATTTCTTTATTAATATCCGCGGCCAGCTGCCTTGCCCGCTTTTCAGCATCCCCCAGGTAAGCTTCAGCTTCCAGCGCCTGGAGGATTTCTTCCTTTGATGCATATTCCAGAAAATCAGGATCAGCGGATATCAGATCCTTTAATGGATTTGGCAATCCCTGCCGGACCGCCGACCAGGCTTTTAGGGCATGTTTTCGAAGCATCTGGTGCATCTGCTGGCGGTCTCCGCCAGTTTTGCTTAACACCATTAATAATTTTTCCGTGCCTGCGAAAGGACCAAAATCAATCAGATTTTGTTTAATGCCGCTTTCAAATACCTGGAGGCCGGAGAGAATTTCTCGACTGACCCGCAGCATCTCATCAGTTATTAAGAAAGATTCAGGGAGAATCACCCGTCGGTTAGCGCTGTCATCCAGCGTGCGCTCCAGCAATGAATGCGCCGCATTATCCCAGGCAGTTCTGGGAAGTTGTGCCAGGTATCTTCCCAGAGAGTTTATTTTTTCAGCCCTGATCGGGTTTTGTTTAAAAGGCATCGCAGAAGATCCAATTTGTGTCTCCCTAAATGGTTCTGCCAATTCAGCAAAAGGAGGAGACTGCAGGATTCGCAGGTCAAAAGCCATTTTGTACAGAATTGCTCCTAATCCTGCCAGGTGAGTGAGCAGTTGATAATCCTGGATCCGGGGATAGGTTTGGGAAACGACATCAAAGAAGCTTAATCCCAATTTTTTTGCTAATTTCTCTTGAAATTCCTCCAGGTTATGTTCCCCGATCAATGCTCCAAAAGAAGCGCTGGTTCCCACAGCACCGCAAAATCCTTTAGATTTGATCTCACTTTCAAATGATGAAATTAATCGATAATAGATTAACAAATCCTGGGCTGACTGCGCAAAACGATACCCCAGGGTCGTTGGTTCTGCTGGTTGGAGATGCGTAAATCCCATCAGTGGTAAACCGGACCAGCGCTCAATTAAGTTGGATATCACCTCCAATAAACCCTTGAGCTCCCCAAGGATCAAGTGCAGGGCTTCCTTAATCTGCAAGACGAGCGCATTGTCTTTGATATCCATTGAGGTAGCGCCCAGGTGAAGAATTCCCCCGGCAGATGGACATTGTTCCGCAAAGACTTGAAGTTCTGCCATCAAATCATGGTTTATTTCCTCTTCTATCTCAAGGGATCGATCCAGGTCAACGTCTTTGGCTCTACTCCGGAGTTCATCAACCTGGCTAGATGAAACCAGCTGATATTCTGACTGTATCTCCGCAAGACATATCCAGATCTCCCTCCACAGCAGGCGGGTTTTGTGCAGCCCCCAGATTTCCCTCATCTCCAGCGAGCCATACCGCCAGGAGAATGGTGATTGATAACCCTTTGAGTTTTTCATAAGTATCCTGGTAATTAAATAGACAAACCAGCTGATGACCAAATATTGAATGTTTCCTTCCCCATTATAATACTACCGGATTAATTCAACGTTAATGATGCTGTACCCCCATCTCGGATTCTCCCTGCATCCTATCGGCAATGTTAGCGGGAAAAAAGGGTAATTATGATAAAATCAGTCAATTAGGGAATACGCGGACGGATCAATAAGGATATAATATAGGGAAGTAAAATCTATCAGGGAGGATTGTTCTGGAGACAAGAAAAATTACCCAGAACCTGGACCAGAGATCAAAATCTCTTGAATACCTTCAACCTGGCACCAAATTAGAAGGCAGGTATAAAATCCTATCGACAGTCGGTCGAGGGGGTATGGGAGCAGTGTATCGGGCGCAGGACCTCCGTTTTAAGGTTGAAAAGATTGTTGCCGTCAAAGAAATGATCAACCAGGCAACCGATCCCGACATTCAAGCAACTATCGTTGAAACATTTGAACGCGAAGCCAATATCCTGGCCACTGTAAGTCATCCCTCCATCCCCACCATTTACGATTATTTTACTCTGGGTGCCCGCTCTTACCTGGTTATGGAATTTATCGAGGGCGACAATCTAGAAATCAAACTGCAGCAAAGACGCGCTCCCTTCCAGGAGGAAGAAGTAATCGGCTGGGCGATTGCGCTCTGTGATGTTCTCGATTACCTCCATAATCACGAACCGGAACCGATCATCTTCAGGGATATCAAACCAGCCAATGTGATGATCACCCGAAGAAATCAGATCCGGCTGGTTGACTTCGGGATCGCAAAAACCTTCCAGACCAACTCAAAGGGAACCATGATCGGCACAGAAGGCTATTCACCTCCGGAACAATATCGAGGTGACGCCTCCCCACAAGTGGATATTTATGCCCTGGGTGCAACCCTGCATCACTTGTTAACCAATCAAGATCCAAGGACAGAACCCCCCTTTACCTTTGATGAGCGCCCAATCCGAGCCACTAACCCGGAAATATCCGTTGCCATGGAAACCATTGTTAATACATCATTAATGTATAACCCGCCGGACCGGTTTGAAAACGCGGCTATCATGAGAAAAGCATTGATCTCCCTGGCGCAACAAACTGGAATGTTGGAGGATGAAATCTCTGTAGCCCAGGCAACCCAGTACTTCCAGGATCAAAGCCATTCACCAATCTGGACTTTTACCTGTGAGGACGAAATCCGGGGAACCGCCAATTACATGGACGGCGTTGTGTACATCGGATCGTATGATCACAATCTATACGCCCTGGAAGCCTCAAACGGGAATTTTATCTGGAAATATGCGGCAAACGGCGGTATCGTCAGCAAACCGGCAATTCATGAAAACAAGCTTTATTTCGGCTCTACTGATCAACATATTCATGCCATCTCATGTCGGAATGGGAAAAAAGTTTGGGTTCAAGGGACGGACGGTGCTATCTACTCTTCCCCAGCAATTGCAGAAGGCCATCTTTTTATCGGCTCAGATGATGAATACTTGCACGTATTAAATATTATGGCTGGAAGAGAGGCCTGGACGGCGAATCTTGGTTCCAGAGTCAGATCGAGCCCAATCGTGGTTTCGGATACAGTATACATTGGCAGCGATAACGGAGAAATCCAAAGTTATGATTTCAGTGGGAATATCAAGTGGCGGGCTGCAGCCAAACGATCCGTCACTGCTTCTCCCCACTATTATGATAACGTGATCTATATCACATCTCTAGATGCTATCCTTTATGCGATAGATGCAAAATCAGGGTGGGTAATCTGGCGCTACCGGATGGAAAATGGTTCAATTTGCACACCTACCACAAACGAGAATCACGTTTATGTAGGTGCTACCGACAACAAGTTTTACTGTATCAATATCAAATCCTCCAAGAAAGTTTGGAGTTTTGATACAGATAATCAAATCAACAGCTCTCCTTTTTTCTATAAAGGAGCGATTTACTTTTGCAATATCGATGGTATGGTATACAGCCTGCATGCAGTAAGCGGCCGTTTACGCTGGAAATACCAAACTGAAGGACAAATCACCGGATCTCCAATCATTATTGACAATGTCCTTTACATTGGCTCTTCTGATAATAAAGTCTATGCTTTACCAGCCTGATGAATTAAAAACCGGTACCCAATCTAAATAAACGAGAGAAAATGATAAACAAACTACTATCACCACTCAAGAACCTAATTCGACCAAAATCAGTTGATCCACAGCAGGAAAACACCCAGCATCAGGATCCTGATGCGACGGCAGTGACAAAAGAATTGGAGAAGGTAACCACTCCAGTACAAACAAAAGCCGAAGGTTACAGCTCTCCCCATATCAAGGTTGGTTATGGTTTATCTGCGGGTAAACAAAGAACGCACAATGAAGATGCGTTCTTTACCCTGACGACTATGTTTTCTTTTAATGAGAGTGAACTCCCTTTTGGTTTATATGTCGTTGCGGATGGCATGGGAGGTCATAAGAACGGGGAGATAGCCAGCGAACTAGCCATCCGCTGTGTAGTTGGTTTTATTCTAAAAGAGATATACACCCCCTTGATGAGTCTTAATCCACAACCCAGTGAAATGTCATTCCGGGAAGTATTTCAAACCGGAATTGAACAGGCAAACACAGAGATATTAAAACACTCCTACGGTGGAGGGACGACAATTACGGCCGTGTTGATCGTTGGTGAACAAATGACAATTGCTCATGTGGGCGATAGCCGTATCTACGCAGTAGATAAAGATGGATACCTGGACGCACTTACCCGGGATCATTCACTTGTGAAGCGGCTGCAGGAACTTGGGCAGATCACGCCTGAGGAAGCCGCGGTTCACCCTCAGCGCAACGTTTTATACCGCGCTCTGGGACAGGGTGAACCTTTTGAACCCGAGATTATTTCCACCAAAAGACCAGAATCTGGTTTTCTCCTGATTTGCTCTGATGGTTTATGGAGCATCGTGAGTCAGGAAGTTATCAGTGAGATCATTAAAAAAGGGACATCTCCCCAAGAAACTTGCGACAGATTAATTGATGCGGCAAATGACGCCGGTGGACCTGATAACATTTCGGCCATATTTGTTGAAATCTCCTGAGGAAAACACTGGCACCATGTCCAAGAAGACAGATTTTTACCACAGGTTGAATATAGAAACAGGAGCCTCAGAAGAAGCAATAAAACGGGCATATCGTCTGGCTGTCAGAAAAGCTCACCCCGATGTAAACAAAAATGAAGGGGCAACCCAACTGTTCCTGGATATCCAGGAAGCCTATAAAATTCTTTCAGATCCCGGTCAAAAAGGCGCCTACGACGAAGGAAGAGAACCTCAAGACTCACCGCTTGCGGTTTATACTGCCATCGAATATAGTCAGAATGCATTAACCAGAGGCGAAGAACCTCAAATCATCTATTCCCTGGTAGATATAGTCTCCACTGAAATTGAGAAGAATACCTCAGATCTACCCCTTAATATCTCTCTCGTCCTGGATAATTCCACTTCGATGGACGGTACCCGGCTGGATATATTAAAAGCAACCACCAAAGAAATCATTCAAGAGTTAAACGAGGATGATCTTATCTCGGTGATCAGTTTTAACGACCGGCCCAAAGTGCTCCTACCCAGCCAAATAAAACCGCAAGTGGCTCAGGTGGAATCCAGCATCGGTGGTCTCTTTGCGGAAGGCGGCACTGAAATCTTCCAGGGCCTGGAAGCAGCTTTTGAAGAAATCAGGAAAAATTCCTCGTTTGATTTTGTGAACCACATCATCCTCATCACAGACGGGCATACCTACGGAGATGAAGAGAATTGTATTAACCTCGCAAAATCAGCTGCTGAATTAGGAATTGGAATCAGTGGTTATGGGATTGGTATAGAGTGGAATGATGAGTTTATCGATGAATTATGCGCCCTCACAGGGGGCCAAAGCCTGTTTATTCAAGACATTAACGAGGTTAAGGATTTCCTGAAAAACAGCATTGCCTCCTTAAAGGAAGCCTATTCAAAGCAAGTCGCCCTGGAGATTACACCAGCACCAGGTGTAAAAATGCTCTCTGCCTTCAGGATCCTGCCAGAAGCTATACCCCTTCCCCACCGAGAACAATTTTCTTTAGGGATTCTTAAAAAAGACCAGCCTCACAGGATATTATTTGAATTCATGGTAAATCCGATTCCTAAAGAAATCGAACAGGCAGTGATTGCTTCAGGTGAATTTATCCTGAAACGCAAGCCGCGTGATTTCACAATACCCTTCACTTTGAATCGTGCCATTATTTCAGAATCTGAGGAGCTCACTTCGCCCCCCGAAGAAATTTTCCAAGCAATTTCCCACCTGACTTTTTACCGACTCCAGGAAAAAGCCCAGAATGATATCGCCAGAGGAAATCCCGGGACAGCATTCCAGAGACTCATTAATTTATCATCCCATCTGATGGCTAAAGGCGAGGAAGCTCTGGCAAAAATCGCCATGCATGAAGCTGATTATATTAAATCCCACAGTAATTTTAGCCCCACAGGGAAGAAGCAGCTAAAATATGGAACAATTCGACTGATGCTTCCTGATAAAACATGATTATCTGTAAAGTGTGCAGCCACCAGGAACTCCCTGGGACCTTCTTCTGCAGCGAGTGTGGATCGCAATTAACTGCAGGCGGTGATCCAAACATCAATACACTCGTCTATCCCTCCCAGGCCAGAGGATTGGAAATTGATATTACCAATACAATTCCAAAGAAGTTGCTGGAGAATAAAACTTTTATTCTTTATTATGCTGAAGAAGAAGAAGTCATCAACATCCCGGATCAGGACGAGTTCACGATAGGGCGAATTGTTGAAGGGCAAGTTATCACCCCGGATGTGGATTTAAACCCTTATGAAGCCTATGATAAAGGTGTTTCCAGGCTCCATGCGACAATACGCATCAATCAGGATAAGAACAAAATCTTTGTCATTGACCTGGGATCTGCCAATGGATCCAGTATCAATGGGTATGAAATTCCAGCGAATTCAGAAGTTCCCTTGAATCATGGTGATGTCCTTTCATTAGGAAAGTTCAGCTTGAAAGTGATTTTGCCAAAGGAATTAAAGTAAGGAAGAGTTTTATGTCAACAACAGTCATAGTTCACATTAGAAATGCGGAACCTATGCTGGCGGAAATTGAAGAACTGCCTCAGCCAAATGATATGGTTATTAAACTCAGCAATCCCCGCCAGCGGGATGGGAAAGACTTGATCTTCCTTGAGCATAATGTGGTTACTGTTTATTGGCCCTGGGCAGAAATCAGTTTTATTGAAATACTGCCAGGTGAAACAGCAGAAGAAGTAGTCAGCTTCATCAGGGAGTAACGCCCATGAGTTCTGATACCTCAAAATATAAAATCCTTGCGGTGGATGATGAAAAACGGATGGTGAGATTCATTCAACTCAACCTGGAGCAAGATGGATTCCAGGTTATCACAGCCTACAACGGCACCGACGCCCTGGAACAAGTCAGAACACAACTACCGGATTTGATTCTGCTGGACATCATGATGCCGGATATTAATGGTTTTGATGTGCTGAGAAAAATCAGGGAGGTGAATACCGTGCCTGTAATAATGCTGACTGCCAAAGGCGAGGAAGATGATCGCATCCAGGGACTGGAATTGGGCGCGGACGATTATATAACCAAACCATTTAGTTCCCGGGAACTGGTGAGCCGCATTCGGGCTGTCTTACGTCGAACCCAATCATTTAAAGAAAGCCAGGTTGATTTAATCAAAGTAGACGATCGACTTACGCTAGATTTTTCCCGACGTGAAGTCTGGGTTGAAGGTGAAAAAGTCGACCTTCGACCTACTGAATACCGTCTCCTATACCATCTGGTGAAAAACGCTGGTTGGGTAAATACACACGAACAGCTGCTGTCAAAAGTATGGGGTTTTGAGTATCAGGATGAACCTCATTATGTCCGCCTCTATGTAAATTATCTTCGGAAAAAACTAGAGGAAGATCCCTCCAACCCAAAATATATCTTAACCGAACGCGGAGTCGGATACCGGTTTGTGGATTACCGGAGGGATCAAGAAAAAATAGAATAACATCAACCGGCGTAACTTCATCACCTTTACCCTATACAATTAGTCTTTTCTGCCTGCGCCCGGATATTTTGTCCATTAAATAGATTGGTCTTTTACCAACCTGCACAGGAATCAGTGCTGGGAGCGGTTTAATGGACTGGCTTGCCAGCTTGTACAGTCTGGTTTATACTCTCTCCAGAAATATAGGAGTTCAGATTATGTCATTTCAACGGATTTTATTAGTTGACGATCACGAAGTAGTACGCCTGGGATTAAAATCCCTTTTAAACAGGCATACTAAATTCCAGGTAGTTGCCGAGGCTGCTACCGGTGAGGATGCAGTCGCAAAAGCAGAACAATACCATCCAGATGTTGTGGTAATGGATATTCGCCTCCCGGGTGGTTCTGGAATTGAAGCTTGTGAGAAAATCATAAAAAAATCTCCCGACACAAAAGTTATCATGCTCACCTCCTACGCTGAGGATGAGATGTTATTTTCTGCAATCCGGGCTGGTGCTTCCGGTTATATCTTAAAACAAGTTGGCAGCAATGAGTTGATTGATGCTATCGAGGCAGTTGGACGGGGGGAAGCCTTACTCGATCCTGCAGTAACTCAAAGAGTATTTAAGGAAGTAATCAAAGCCGCCCGTGAAGAAGAGGCGTCAGCTTTTACAGATCTCACGGATCAGGAGAAACATGTATTAATCCATGTGTCTGAAGGGAAAACAAACCGGGAGATAGCAAAAACTCTCTACCTGGGCGAAGGTACAGTCCGGAATTACGTCAGCAGTATTCTCTCAAAACTGGATGTAAGCAACCGGGCAGAAGCGGCAGCTTATGCAGTAAGACATAACCTGAGGAACCACCTGGTTCACCTGACAAAAGATTAACTTTCCTGGCAGAGAGATATTCAATATCAATCCAACAGAAGGGAAAACCCTTCTGTTGTGTATTTAAGGGTTTTGTTCTACTTGAAGATAATTGGACACTGCCCATCCATTTCTGGTTTCATTTAATGGAGCTTCTAAAAACCACCACAAGTATCCATCCTGGTCCTCTGGTCCTTCATTCACCAGGAAAACCTCATCCTCTATACCGAGGTAGATTATTTCCCCATTCAGGGTAGGGTCTTTCCGTAACCGGAGCCCTTCACCTTCAGTCCCGACGATTTTCACATAACTTCCAATCTGGATTCCACTAATTATTTCTACCGTGGGGGAGAGAGCAGGTGTAGGTGGCACAGCAGTGGGTGTATAAGTGGGGACTGGCAGAACGGTCAACGCCGCCTCACCATATTCAGGGAGTTGATTGGACGGAATAATGCTGCCAGCAGCCAAGAAGGCTCCAATGAGCAGAAGGCTTGCAGTAATAACCGTTCCGACTATTACCCAGGGATTTAAAATATCTTTCATCAGGGACTCTTTGAAAACAGCGGCCGTGGTAAATTTCTGGGTACTAGTACCCGGAGGGATTTAGGGCGGATGTAAATGGTCACTTGTTTTGCCTGGGAACTTGGCTCTCCATCCAACTGCAAATACAAATCGGTTTTTGATTTGATTCGAATTTCCTGGCAGTGAATTATTTGTGTTTTCTTGGAGTCAGCGTGTTTCCCAGAGGCAAGGTCAAACATATGTTGGAAAGTTTCCAGTAAAGTATCTCCTGAAAACAGCCATAAATCCATGGAGCCATCATCTACTCGTGCTGAGGGGGAGATCTCAGCCATTCCACCGGCATAGAGATGGATATTTGTAACCAGAGCAAGAACATATGTCCCGGTTACTTTTTCTCCATCTGCCCATATCTTTAAATCCATGCCGGACCAATTTCGGGCATACCAGGCTACGTTGGCCAAATATTGGGGAACTGGGAATTGTTTTTGCCATCGAGATCTGGGTTCCAGATGATGTACCACAAAGGCGTCAAATCCAACACCAGCCCAAAGCAAAAAAGGAATGCCCTGACAGACCCCCAGATCCATGGTGCGGATTGATCCATCGAGCAGCTTCTTGACGCTGGTCTCCAGTGCGGTCCAATTGGTCCAGGATAATGAGGGTAATCCGAGTTCCTGAGCCCAAACATTTGCTGTCCCTGCCGGCAGAGTAGCCAGGGCTGTCTCACTACCCATTACACCTGCTGCAGCCTTGTGAATCGAACCATCCCCTCCAGCCACAAAAATCGCGTCCAGTCCTGAAGCTGCAGCCTTTTTTGCCAACTTGGTGATGTCATCCTCATCTTCTGTACGGGAAATTGTCATTTCCCATCCATTGGTCTCAAGGAGTTTCGCAGCCCGCTCAACAAGAGGCAAGGAAGGAAATTTTCCAGCCATAGGATTATAGATCAACTGTCCCCGCATGAATTCTCCCGCGATAAATCCAATTTAATAACCTGAACCTAATGCTCTCACAGTGTACTCTATCCAGATATCACCGTCAATCAGTTGGTGGTACAATCAAACCGGTGAAATCTGCAAGGAATTTTCGTGAATGATTGAGATTCTAAATGCTCGGTACAGGTTAGATGAACTGCTTGGTGAAGGCGGGATGGCCATTGTCTACCAGGCAACTGATCTCATGCTGGAACGGACAATTGCCGTCAAAATCCTCAGAAAAGATTTTTCCGAATCCAAAGCCTTTCAAGAACGATTTAAGGAAGAAGCCCAGGCAGCCGCTAATTTAACCCATCCAAATATTGTCACTGTACACGATTTTGGCTTTGATAGAGATCGGTTATTTATAGTGATGGAGTATGTCCCCGGGATAAATTTAAAACAACTCATCGTCAAGTCCGGTTCCCTGACAAATAACCATGCCTCACGATTATTTGTTCAAGCTTGCGCGGGAATTGGATATGCCCACCGAGCGGGCCTGGTTCACTGCGATATTAAACCGCATAACATGCTGATTACTCCAGATAACCGTTTAAAAGTCACTGATTTTGGCATTGCCAGGGCATTAGCATCTGTTAAACATGATGAACGAACTGAGGCGATTTGGGGTTCCCCTCCTTATTTTTCCCCAGAACAAGCTGCCGGGAGAGCGCCCTCCCCTGCCTCTGATGTATACAGTCTTGGGGTTGTATTGTTTGAGATGTTAACCGGAGAGCTTCCATTTAATAGTCCTTCTCCGCAGGAAATGGCTTTAAATCACAGATACGAATCACCTCCCTCCCCCAGGGAAATAAACCCGGAGATATCCCAGGAATTGGAAGAGATTATTCTTAAGGTGCTTTCCAAAGAACCCAGTTCCCGGTACCGGACAGCTGACCAGCTGGGAAGAATCATTATCAGTTTTACTGAGTTTGATGATAACCACACCAAGCCAGATATCCCCTCACCCCCGCCTGAAGAGGACAACTTAAAAACCATACTTGCCCTTGAGGGCAAACAACCTGGAAAACAATGGCTGACTATCCTGCTCGGATTATTATCTCTGATCGCCGTAGGGGGATTGATTCCATTTTGGCTTTGGGTTTTCTACCAGTTAAATTAAGATATTCCCTAATCATCCTTCCATCATTTTACAAGGGATATGAAATATCATAGATCTCTTTAGAATATTAATAAATTAACAAAGGCATAATCTATCGCATATGAAAACGAATTATCTTATCTCACCATCCATCCTCGCCGCAGATTTCACAAAGCTGGGAGACCAAATCAAACAATCCCAAGATGCAGGAGCGAATTGGTTTCATATTGATATTATGGATGGGCACTTTGTGCCGAATATCTCGATGGGACCATTCATCGTGGAGGCCTGCAGCAGAGTTACAGACCTTCCACTGGATGTTCACTTAATGATCAAAGAACCTGATCGATACCTTCAGGATTTTGCGAACGCCGGCGCCAGCAACCTGACTGTACATATCGAAACCTGCCCGGAGATAAATAAAACCCTGCAAACCATCCATACCCAGGGCTGTCAAGCCGGGATAACATTAAAACCGGGAACCGGCGTTGAAAAAGTTGAACCGTTCCTGAAAGATGTTGATCTGGTGCTGGTGATGACAGTAAATCCAGGATTTTCAGGACAGTCTTTTATGCCGGAAGTTGTACCAAAAATCGGGCAGATAAGAACCATACTGGATGAGATTAACCCTGAAGCGTTGATTGAAGTTGATGGAGGGATCAGTTCTACTACCATCCGGCAAACCTACGATCAGGGAGCCAGAGTATTCGTGGCAGGCAGCGCTATTTTTAATCACCCCCTGGGGATTGAAGGAGGCATACAATCCCTGCGTGAAATGCTTTCATAAAATAACAAAAATCCCGGGGCGATGAAATGCTCCGGGATTTTATTAGTTAAGATTTCCTTCTTCCCCCCACAACGAAATACTGACTTAAGTGTTATTGTAATTGGTTCAGACTTTCGTCAGCGTACGAATGCAGCGGGTACATAATGTTTTTCGGATCTTTTTTCCGTCTTCATATACCGTAACTTGCTGCAAATTTGGTTTAAATTTACGCTTAGTAGTTTTTTTCGACCAGGGGCGGCTTTGCCCAAATTGTGTGGTTTTTCCACATTCCTCACATTTTGCCATAGCTAATACCTCATTCAATGGTTGTTAAATAATAATTTCAATTTGCAATTGACTGCGTCAATTCAGGTGCTGAAGTGAAATTCAATATCAAAGCCAGGAATTAACAATCATCCAAGCCCGCCAATCTTACCATACAACCCTTCAATCAACAAGAGGATACCTGCCTTTCCACAGGTTTTATGATATCATTTGGCATCTGTAAAATATCCTGATCCTTATTCCCCAACAAATGGTGATTTTATATGAAAAAAGAAAACGCACCTTTAGGCGATATACAAATTTCAAAACAAGCCATCGCGACCATTACGTTTCAAGCTGTCCAGCGCTCTTATGGCGTCGTCGGATTGGCGTCAAAAAACATCGCTGATGAACTGGCTCATGCGATTGTAAAAGATCCAACGCATGGCATAGACGTAGAATATGAAAATAAAGAAATCAATATTGATATCTACATCATCATTGAATATGGCACACGGATAAAATCTGTGGCTGCCAGTGTCGCCAATACCGTACGATACCAGGTTGAAAAATCCTTGGGACTTCCAGTGAACGAAATTAACATTCACGTTCAGGGACTTCGAATTAGCAACGAAGAGCAATAATCTCTTCGAGATAAATTATGTTGAAGCTTCCCTTCATTAGGAGTAAGCAGGTATGGGTGATGAAACCCCTGAAAACAATAACCATCTGATTGATGGAAATCTATATAAAAAACTGATGAATGCCGGATTAACCTGGCTGCGGACAAATCAAGAATCAGTCAATGCCCTGAATGTTTTTCCTGTGCCGGATGGAGATACAGGAACCAACATGGTCCTCACTCTGCAAGCGGCTTATGATGAAATCTCTAAAACATCCGAAAAAAAGGTCGGTGTATTAGCTGAAAAATTAGCGCACGGTGCCCTGATGGGGGCCCGGGGGAATTCCGGAGTGATCCTGTCCCAGATCTGGAGGGGTTTTTCCAAAGGAATTGATAAATGTGAGTCTCTGGATGGACAATCTCTTGTGGAAGGATTACTTCTGGCGAGGGATACAGCTTACAAAGGAGTTGTCCGCCCAGTCGAGGGAACGATCCTGACGGTCTGCAAAGATATGGCTCTAGCAGCTGAAAAGGCGTTCAAGGAAACCAATAATCCCTATGAATTATTGGAGATTATTACCGACGCCGGCCAGGTTTCAGTAGATAATACGCCTGAGCTGCTGGATGTGCTTAAGGAAGCTGGGGTTGTGGATGCAGGAGGAAAAGGGCTGCTGCACATCTTTGAAGGCATGGTACGTTATCTCAACGACGAACCATTGGATATTGAACCAGTTCAAGTAAAACCATTATCAGTCATAGGAAAACAAGAAGCTATGGACAGTGCCGAACCAGGGCAGGATTATGAGGTGATAGTTGATTTTCAGCCTCACGAACCGTTGGAGTTAGAGGTTTTTTACCAGGACCTGGAAGAAATTGGTACATCAATTCAAGTTGGTGAAGGCGACGGCCTGTACCGGATGCATATTCATGTCCCTACGGACAAACGGTATGAACCCATTGATTACACCATGACCCTGGGGACAATCTCCAAGGTCCATATTGAAAACTTAATGATCCAAACGGATTCCTCCGGCAGTCCGGAAGAAGAGGAACCGATTAAGTTAAACAGCGTTCAACCGGGTGAAGTCGCCCTGGTGACGATCTCCCCGGGTATTGGATTTTCAAAAATCTTTGCCAGTCTGGGTTCGGCAGCGATTGTAGAAGGCGGGCAAACCATGAATCCCAGCACCCAGGAAATCCTGGCGGCGTTCGAAGACCTACCTACAGATCAAATTGTCATTCTGCCAAATAACAAGAATATACTCATGGCAGCAAAATCAGCTGCTGAACTATCCGTGAAACAGGTGGAGGTCATTCCTACTGTCACGGTTCCCCAGGGTTTAGCTGCCATGCTGCGGTTAATACCGGGACAGAAAATTGAGCAGGTATCTGAAGAAATGCAAGCCGCAATGAACGATATTGAAAGCGGAGAAATTACCACTGCTGTCAGGGATGTCGAAATAGACGGCATCAATGTTAAGGAAGGAGAGATTATTTCCCTGCACAACGGGAAACTGGTTGGATCAAATAAAACTCTCAAAGAAGGCTGTTTCGCCTTCCTGGATACTGCAAAAGCAAAGGATTTTGAACTGATAACCATGTTCCACGGCGAAAATGTCACCCAACAAGAAGCGGAAGATATGGTAAAAATCATCCAGGAAGAATATCCTGATCAAGTTATTGAGCTGCAATACGGCGGACAACCTCATTACCAGTTTATATTGTCTGTTGAATGAATCTGATTTGAATTAACTACCAAACCCAATCAACCCGGTGATATAAACCGGGAAAACAGTTCCGGCGGACTTATCGATAAGCTCCGCCGTTTTTACAGATTGAGGAGGATCAATTGCCCACTGCCATCGTTACCGACAGCACATCTGATATTCCATTTGATATTTTGAAACAATTCTCAATCTTTCAGGTACCTGTGGATCTGATGCTCGGGAACAAAACTTACCTGGATGGATTTGATTTATCCAGGAATGATTTTTACAATCAGCTTCCAACATTAAAACAACTCCCGACGACTGCAGCGCCATCCACAGGCAGAATCCGGGAAGTATATGAAAAAATCTTCAACCAGGGATATTCCGAAATCATATCCATCCATGCAGCCAGTGCCTTAAGCGGCATCTACAATGCAGCAAGATTAGCCTCCCAGGAGTTTTCTCAGAAAATAAACGTGGTTGATAGTCAACAAATTTCCCTGGGGATGGGGTTTCAGGTCATCGCTGCCGCAAAAGCTGCCCAAAAAGACCTTTCCTTTAATATGATTCTAAAAACAGTTGAGTCGATCAAGGACAGAGTACAAGTTTTTGCACTATTGGATACCTTTGAATATATTCGACGCAGCGGTCGGGTGTCTTGGGCAAAAGCCAGGATAGGATCTATCTTAAATATCAAACCAATTATTGAGCTTAAACAGGGGGAAGTCATCAATCGAGGACTGGCTCGAGCTCGGAAAAAAGGGGTCCAATTCCTGGGTAATGTGCTCCAGGGTTTAGGTGTCCTGGAAGACCTCGCCATTCTCCATACCAATGCGGCTCCGGAAGGAAAAAAGTTCATCCAGCAATTTGCCCCCAAGGAAACCCCCAATCCCCTCCTGGTAAATGTGACTACCATCATTGGTACCCACGTTGGTCCCAACGGGTTAGGGTTTGCAGCAGTGGTAAAATAAACCTAATGAAAAAATCAATCCAAAAGTTAAGAAAGTTTTTCAGGTTGGAAGCTGAAAGGGGGTATGACAATAAAGCGGTCATGGGGGGATTGGCAAATATACTCTCCTCCTGGGAATTAGAAGCCAGGGAAGATCAATTGCCTGAACAAATCGTCCAGGCTGTTATTGGACGCCTGAGAGATTACCATCGTTTATCAGAGGAATCGCGGGAATTGACATTAAAGGGAATCTGGCAGCGGGTTAATAAAGACTCCCAAGAAGAGCCGGTAGGACAAAAAGAGTTTGATGCACCGACCGACCAGCCAGAACCCACAGTGGAGAGGGTTACAGAACCCCCTCCCCCCCCGGAACCGAAACCCAGCAAACCTGATCAGGATGAAGAGAGAACTAAAGAATCCCAAACCCCTGAGGTCAAGAAACTGGATTTTGGGGCCCCGATTAACAGCATCAAGGGAATCGGTGAGAAGAAAAACTCCGCCCTGGCCCGCATGGGTATTACCTCGATTAAAGACCTGTTGTATACCTTTCCAAGACGCCATGACGATTACTCCAAGCTTAAACCAATCGGTAATTTATGGTTTGGAGAAGAAGTCACAGTAATTGGAACAGTCGACAGTGTGTCCACCCGCAGCGTTAGAAGCGGGAAGATGAAGCTGGTAGAAGCTGTAGTTTCAGACAAAAGCGGTGCAATCAGGGTCACCTGGTTTAACCAGCCCTGGATTGAGGGACTGCTCTCCCGCGCAAAACATGTTGTGTTAAGCGGTCAAATTGAACAATATCTTGGCCGTTTGACCATGAACAACCCTGAATGGGAGCCATTATCTAAAGAGCAGCTTCACACCAACCGGATTGTGCCCGTTTATCCGCTCACCAAGGATATCACTCAAAAATGGCTGCGCGGAATCATTCACACAGCAGTCCAGGAATATGCTCCCCATCTGGAAGACCATCTGCCAGAGCAACTTCGTTCAAATACCTCTCTCCCTGCCTTACCAGAAGCTATCCAGGAAATTCACTTTCCCTCTTCAGATCAATCCCTTCAAAAAGCAATACAACGACTCGCTTTTGATGAAATCTTTTTACTTCAAATGGGTGTCTTGAAACAGAAAAAGCAATGGGAAAGCCGTCCGGGGCAAGTCTTTGACAGTTCGGACGAATGGCTTAAATCCCGACAGGAAAAGCTCCCCTTCCAGCTTACCAGCGCCCAAAACACAGCGCTCAACCAGGTCAGGAACGATCTGCGTTCCGGTCACCCAATGAACCGGCTGCTCCAGGGAGATGTCGGATCTGGCAAGACTGTCATTGCAGCCCTGGCTGCATTAATTGTGATTCGGCAGGGTGCCCAGGCAGCTTTCATGGCCCCCACCAGTATTCTGGCTGAGCAGCATTTTGAGAGTCTGCAGGTGCTGTTGGGAGGAGAACCGGATGGGCTTAAGGACCATGAAATCACACTTCTGATCGGCTCTATACCGGAAAATGAAAAAGATCAAATCCGCCAAAAATTAACCCAGGGTGAGATAAAGCTGGTAGTGGGTACTCATGCCCTGCTTCAGGATCCAGTTGAATTCCAGAATCTCCAGTTAGCGATCGTTGACGAACAGCACCGGTTTGGTGTTGATCAGAGAGGCACATTGCGCCAAAAAGGGAATAATCCGCATCTTTTAGTGATGACAGCCACCCCGATCCCTCGGTCATTGGCACTTACAATGTACGGCGACCTGGAATTATCGGTAATTGATGAGATGCCTCCCGGTAGATTGCCGGTAGAAACCCATGTATTGTTCCCCAGGGAAATCGAACGGGCATATAGTTTGGTCCGCGGGCAGGTTGATGCGGGCAATCAAGCATTTATCATTTATCCACTTATAGAAGAAAGTGACAAGATTGACGAAAAAGCTGCTGTGGAGGAGTTCACTCGCCTTCAGGAAGAAGTCTTTCCTTCCTATTCGCTGGGATTGCTGCACGGACAAATGCGCCCGGATGAAAAAGAAGGTGTGATGACACAATTCCGGGATAAAAAAATCCAGATCCTGATCTCTACCTCAGTTGTAGAAGTAGGAGTGGATATCCCGGATGCTACCGTAATGCTTATTGAAGGAGCCCATCGATTTGGTCTTGCCCAATTGCATCAATTCCGGGGCCGGGTGGGACGAAGTGACCAAAAATCCTACTGCCTGCTGGTTCCCGGCAGCGCGGAGGAAGTAGAAAATCAACGTCTGCAAGCCATGGTAAAAACAAATGATGGTTTTGTTCTGGCTGAGAAAGATTTGGCGATCCGAGGACCCGGGCAATTTTTAGGGACCCGGCAATCAGGGTATACTGAGTTGAAACTGGCCAGCATCACGGATTTGAAACTTGTAGAACAGGCTCGAAATCAGGCTTCTGCCCTATTCCAGCAGGATCCTGATTTAATTCAGGAAAATCACCAAAAGTTGGCCTTGGCCGTTAATCAATTCTGGGTTCAGGAAAGTAAAGGTGATATCAGTTAATCACCCTGTTCCCGGATAAGTATAGGAGTATTTCATGATCAGAGCTGTCTTTCCTGGAACTTTTGACCCCATCCATTACGGGCACATCGATATCGCCCACCGCGCATCTCGCCTATTTGATGAGGTGATTGTAGCTGTGTATGACCAGCCCCTGAAATTACTGCTTTTTCCACCTGAGCAGCGGATCGAGCTGGCCGAACAAGTTTTACAGTCCACACCCAATATCAAAATCCTGGGGTACAGCGGGTTAACAGTTGACTTTTGCCACCAAATTGATGCTCAGGTAATCGTCCGCGGCCTACGGGTTTTCTCAGATTTTGAATATGAATTCAGAATGGCACTGGCAAATCATAGTTTATCCCCTGATATTGAAGTCGTGGCATTGATTACAAATAAGGACCACTCATTCTTAAGTGGCTCAACTGTTCGGGAAATTGCTGCCCTGAATGGTGATGTCAGTTCAATGGTTCCAGACGTTGTTGAGGATGCCTTAAAGAATCGGTTTAGAGAACTAGGGAGCGATCAGAACATCGTTCCCCATACTTCACTGAGAGATTAACCAAATCCTTTTCATGTTATACTAAAGGATACTTCTTTTGGAGGAGTTTTCATGGACATCCTACATCTCGTGGATCGTTTGGAAGAAATGATAAATCGCAGCCGATCCATACCGTTCACTCACAACGTGATTGTTGATGAAGATCGGATGCTGGATATCATTGATCAGATGAGAGTAGCGATCCCGGAAGAAGTAAAAAAATCTCAGCAAGTACTGGCGCAAAAAGATCGTGTAATCGCCCAGGCCAAGGAAGAAGCTGACCGAACCGTAAACATCGCTAAAGAAAAGAGCGACAAGTTAACAGACCGGGACAGTATCGTCCAGGATGCCAGGAAAAAAGCTTCTCAAATTGAAGCGGAAGCGGAAGTACGGGCAAAGAGCACCCAGGCGGAAGCGGACGAGTATGTCGCTGAAACTCTCACAAACCTGGAAATCGCTTTGGAAAGAGTGCTTAACCAAGTCCGAAACGGGATATATTTCCTGGAAGAGGAACATCAAGAAAAAGAGAAACCGGAAGAAGAACAGGTTTAGAAATTATATGATTCATCCCTGAAAACAGCCCTCTTGCAGCGGCTGTTTTTTTATTCCTGGGATTCCCGCCAGGCAACAGTTTTACCATCCTCCCTGTAAAAATACTTTGAAAGCACCCAGCTGACAGCGCGAGGAAAGAGTGTATTCGCCCAAATTGCCAAGCGCATAACTCCGGGAACGATGATTTTCTTTTTCTTCTTTTGAATGACGTCCAAGATATACTGGGACACTTTCTCAGCTGGAAGCAGCAGCCAGTTTGGTGTGACTCGAGTTATCTTCCAGTGGACTCCGGCGTGCTCGTCAAATTCTGTGTCCACGGCTCCCGGATAGATAACAGAGACCGTGATACCTGACCCCCTCAGCTCCCGTCTCAAACTTTCCATAAAACCTCTTAACCCGAATTTGAAGGCAGTATAGATCGAGTAGGTAGGCAATCCCACCCAGGAGGAAATAGAGGCCATCTGGATTATATGGCCGCTCCCCTGGGATAACATCCAGGGAAGGACTGCCCTGGTTAGCAGGATCGGGCTTATCAGGTTTACCTGGATCTGATCCTGGATACCAGCCGCCGACTGTTCATCCAGCCAGACCAGGCGACTATACCCTGCGTTATTTATCAGTACATCAATTCGATCGTACACCTGCAGGGTCGTCTTAACTAGATTTTCGATCTGATCAGTTTGGCTGAGATCTGTCTGAACCGGAAGCGCATCTCCCCCCCTCTCGCGGATGCGTGATGCCAGGTCAGTCAATCGATCCATCCGTCTGGCCGCTATCACAACCCGGTACCCGGCATCCCCCAAGGTTAGGGCTGCTGCTGCTCCAATCCCAGAGGAAGCTCCGGTAATGATAACAACAGGTTGATCCATATCCGCCCCTCTCCAATTGGTAGTTTATTTTATAATACATTCATTCTACCAGAGGGTTAATTCCAATAATGTGGAAATCTGGCAGAAAACATTCAGGTTATTTGATTCTGAAACCGGTTCCGTTTAGAATATAATCACATCGATCCTGATGTATCAAGGTGACAAGAGTTCCAGACAGCACAAGTCAGATCAACGCTCAACTAATAAAGGAGGATAACATGGATTTCCATTTATCAGAGGAACAAAGATTATGGCGGAAAGCTGTCCATGATTTTGTGTCAAAAGAGATAAAACCTCTGGCCTCGGAAATCAATGAAAAGGAAGAGATCCCACGCTCCGTATTTCAAAAAATGGGTCCAATGGGACTGCTGGGGATGAGTGTGCCAGAAGATTATGGAGGATCTGATTTGGATGCGATCAGTTCAGCAATCGCCATTGAGGAACTTGCCTGGGGAGATGGAGGGACTGCGCTTACGATCGAAGCCCATAATGAATTAGGATGCGCTTCGGTAGTCTTGTTTGGATCAGAGGATCAAAAGAGCTCCTTTCTTCCCCCGGTAACAACCGGGGAAGGAAAATTGACATCTCTGGCCCTGACCGAACCTCAGGCGGGATCGGATCTCAGGAATATCCAGACCAAAGCCCAAATAAAGGGGGAGGAGTGGGTGATCCAGGGATCCAAATCCTGGATCACTAACGCTGGTGAAGCTGATTTTATTGTCACCCTGGTAAAAACAGAGCCGGAGGCTGGGTCCCGGGGTATGAGCATGATCATTGTACCGACCAGTGCACCAGGCTTATCCGTTGCTCCTCCCGAGAAAAAAATGGGGGCTGGAGGGACACACAGCCATGAGGTTCGCTACGATAACGTTAAAGTACCCGTTGAAAACTTACTCGGAGAAGAAGGGAAGGGATTACAGCAAACCTTAACTATCCTTGACGGCGGACGGATCAGTGTTGGCGCCTTATCGGTTGGAATCGCCCAAGCAGCGCTGGAAGAAGGAGTAGCTTATGCCAAGGAACGGGAAACCTTCGGAAAAGCGCTCACAGAGCACCAGGCAATTCAATGGCTGGTTGCCGATGCTGCCGCAGAAATTCACGCGGCCCGGTTAATGGTATATTACGCCGCCTGGCTAAAAGACCAAAATAAACCTTTTACGAAGGCAGGAGCAGTAGCCAAATTATATGCAACTGAAATGGCGGAACGGGCAGCCTACAGCGCCATCCAAATTCATGGCGCGTACGGATACAGTCGGGAGTACCCTGTGGAAGCCATGTATAAAGCTGCTAGATTAATGACTATCGGTGAAGGAACCAGTGAAATCCAGCGCCTGGTGATCGCTCGAAAGGTATTTGAAGAAGGTCCCCTGCGTATTGAATGAATTCTTTTTATTATGGAAAATCAAAAGCCGTCTACCAATGGATAAACGGCTTTTTTCATTATCCAATACTACTTTTCAGGCAGCCAGTGGACGCTGATGGTTTTCCTCAGCCCTGCTGTCATCTTCCAGTAATTGAATTGCATGGGTTAAAACAGGCGCTACAATCCGATAATTCTCGAGGGCTCCTTTAGGACTGCCTGGCAAGTTTATGATCAGAGTCTGCTTCCGGATACCAGCCTCTGCCCGGGATAACATGGCATGGGGAGTGATTTTTAAACTCCCTGACCGCATAGCTTCTGTTAAGCCCGGGGCGCTGCGATCTACAACTTCTTTTGTAGCTTCGGGTGTCACATCCCGGGGAGAAAAACCGGTCCCCCCGGAGGTCAGGATTACATTAAATTCCTCTGAGTCTGCCCAAGTTATTAGCCGTTCTTTGATATCAGCTATTTCATCTGGAACAATTCCGGTTTGAGAGACTTCCCAGCCAGAATCAATTACCGCCTGCTCTAGTGCAGGACCTGACCGATCTTCCCGCATTCCACTGAATGACCTGTCCGAAATAGTAAGGATGGCAAATTTTAATGACATCTGATTCTCGCTCTAAATAAGCCCTTCCCAATTGCCATGGATGCCATCATCAGTGACCCCATAATAATAACGGAGTCCTTCCTGGGTGCGCTGGATCAAGTCATAACTGCTATAGTTCCCCCGCTTCTTCCGGGAAACCAATCCCAAGTCGCCTTTCCAGGTAATCTCCATCGTTTCTGGAGATTTGGGAAGTTTTGAGTATTGAGATATGGCATAGTGCCACAATCGCCGGGAGGATTTTAAAGTAACATTCTTTACTACACTGCCGTTGCGCAAATCCCGCACTGTATAATAATTCTCCCCTCCCCTTTTTATCACAGATACGACCTCCACACCCGTTCGGGGAGGATCCTGGACTTCCGGTTGAGGGTCATCAGATACCATTTGATGGACATCTTTTGATCCTGGGATCGGGAGCGGAGCAGCTTGAATCAAATCCGGAGAATCAGCTTTTATCTTCTCACCCTGGATGACCATTTCCACAATCTCATCCCGGACAGCCACACCGGTTTCAGTCTCCGTCCTGAGATAAATTTTATTATCATCAACTGCATAGGGCGGATCCTCTCCTCGAGGAACCATAACCTGGATCACTTTTTTCCCTTCTGTCTCCTGAACTTCAAATTTACATTCCAAGACCGGGCTGATCCGCTTGCCGATCTCCGATTTTAATTTTTCAATCCCCGGATTTGGACGGGGGACACCTTCAAAAGCTTTGCCAGATTCAGCGGATAATCCCAGGTAGAGGGTTCCACCATTTGAATTTGCAAAGGCGCAAATATCTGCGATGATGGAATAAAGATGACCGCCCCGGACGGTAAATTTTTCATGAAAATCCTGAACAAAAGTTGCCCCTTCCTGCCGCGCATCGCGGATGAAATCATAAGCAGGTTGGGAACTTAATTGGTGAGGGCGGGTCCGGGAGAAGTTATTACTTTCAAAGAGCTCCTTTAAAGCCCCATAACTCTTTTCACCCAACCGGACTTCGGTTGTCCGATCACCAACTCCCAGTTTGTTTTGGAAAGTTGAGTTTTTTATCAGCAAATGGGCATCAGATCCCTGAATGCAGTGCATCCGCCTGGGATATTCTGGTTTGTTCCCGCTGAAGAAAAACGCCGTCGAATGCCGGCCCTTCTTTTCTAAATCTGTCACTTCCAGGGCAAACAGGTGCTGATCCTGGGTATAGGCAATTTTTGTCTGACCCCCGAATGGAAAGCGTCTCATCGCTACCCCATTATTAGAATTCGCATGAGCGGCAATTGCCATACCTCCCGCGTCATGAATGGCCTTGTAAGCTGTTAATACATCCACACTTGCCCCTACAGTAATCGAGCCATCATCCAGCATTTCGGAAGGGATGTTTAATTCCAGCAGTAAATGCTCAATATCCCGAACCGGTTTATCCACTGGAAAAATAGCCAGAATATGAAAACCAAAAGTGGCAGTAAATTCAAAACCAGGTAAAACCAGTATCCGTTTTAATAATCGCTGGTATTCTGCAAGGCGGGTTTCTTCCTCAGGAAGCAAGCGATTGAGCTGTTGAAGCAATTTTAATTGGTCAATCTCCTCCTGCATCCGGCGGTACCCGGCCACAGAGTTATGATCCGTAAAGGCGATAATATCCAGGCCTTGTTTTGCAGCCTGTTTTAATATGTCCAAATACCCAATTTCCGGGAGTATATAATCTTCCGATGCCGGTGTGTGTAAATGTAAATCCATGGTGTACCAGGTTAATTCGGTATGGTTCTTTTTTGCTGACACAATATCCTCTCAACTTTAGCTGCCAGGATTTCAGGAAGGAGGATGAATCTATCAACCATCGATCCGGTTCTGGATTCACGATCTGCCAGCCTGGCATACTCTATCTATATTTTATATCTAATCACGATGGGAACAAAAGTTGAGAATTTACCCGAGATCAGCTTATTTCAATTTTTATTTTTCTTTCATTCGCCCATATTATGGGTATTAATAATCACAGCTGATTGGTAAACCTACTAATTATTGTTTGTTCCTCATCCCGTTAATAAAATTCCCTAATATTTCCCGGTCAGAGAGCATCGTTTTCAGCTCTTTTATGGGCGGGATCAATTTTAAGTCTTGGCTGTCTTTTTTCTGGGTGAAGTTTTCTTTTTAGTTAAAGCAGCTTCCAAGACTTCTTCTATACTTTCGACAAAAATAAATTTTATCTTTTCCATCACTTCTAACGGTATATCTTCTTCAAGATCTGCCTGGTTCTTCTTGGGGAGGATCACGGTTGTCGAGCCAGCCCGATAGGCAGCCAGGACTTTTTCCTTGATACCGCCAACAGGAAGAACCTGGCCCCTTAAAGTAATCTCGCCAGTCATACTGACATCACCTTTCACCGGACGGCGAGAAATCAGTGAGACCAGAGCAGTTGCCATGGTTACACCAGCCGATGAACCATCTTTGGGCTGTGCACCCGCAGGCACATGCAGGTGAATATCTTTATCCTGGTAAAAATCCAAATCCAGACCTAACTCTATCGTCTTCGATCGCACATAAGAGAGGGCAGCCTGAGCGGACTCTTTCATCACTTCACCCAGTGATCCAGTTAGCTGGAAGTTATTTTTTCCGGGCATGGATGTAGCTTCAACAAAAAGTACTTCCCCACCTGCTGAAGTCCATGCTAATCCAGTAGCAACACCAGGCACTGAGGTTCGGTTAGTTAACTCCTCATTCCCATAGTATTTAGGGCGACCCAGATACTCTGAGACTTCCTTAACACCGATTTTGATCTTATCCACTTTACCCTCAGCAATCAGGGTAACCACTTTTCTGCATAAAGATCCGATTTCACGTTCCAGGTTTCTCACTCCAGACTCGCGAGTATAGGATCGAATGATCGTTTGCAAAGCAGGGTCCGTGAAGGAAATTTCCTTCTCGCGGAGTCCATTCTCACTGATCTGACGAGGTATTAAATACCCTTTGGCAATAGCTTTTTTCTCTTTATCGGTGTATCCGGACAGGTTAATTATTTCCATCCGGTCTCGCAGCGGTGATGGAATTGGTTCTAATAAATTTGCCGTGGTGATAAACATCACCTTGGAAAGATCATAAGCCACCTCCAGATAATGATCTCTAAACTCACTGTTCTGCTCTGGATCCAATACCTCCAACAAAGCAGAAGTTGGGTCTCCGCGGTAATCCCGGCCTAATTTGTCAATTTCATCCATCATAAAGACCGGATTGTTCTTTCCAACCCTGCGCAGGGCTTGCAGGATTCGTCCCGGCAAGGCGCCAATGTATGTGCGCCGATGCCCGCGGATTTCTGCTTCATCCCGAACGCCGCCCAGTGAGATGCGAATAAATTTCCGATCCAGAGACCGGGCAATCGACCGCCCCAAGGAGGTTTTTCCTACTCCGGGAGGTCCCACAAAACACAAAATTACACCTTCCCGGATCTGGCGGATGTCGTCATCATAAGTCCCTTCGATTTCGCCTTCCCGCTCTTTTCGGAGTTTTCGGACAGCCAGGAATTCCAGAATCCTCTCTTTCACATCCTCGAGGCCATAATGGTCTTCATCCAACACCTTTCGTGCCCGAGTAATATCCAGGTTATCATCAGTCATTTCCGACCAGGGTAAAGACACCATCCAATCCAGATAGGTGCGGATTACCCCATATTCCGCAGCTGCAGATGGCAGGTGTGCCATCCGGTCCAATTCACGCCTGGCTTGCTTTTCCGCTTCCTCTGGCATATCAGCGTCTTGAATCTGGCGCCGGAATTCTTCAATTTCTACAGTTTGATCTTCTTCTTCGCCCAATTCGGTACGGATGGCTTTCATCTGCTCCCGCAGGAAATAATCCCGTTGAACCTTTTCAATCTCTGACCGGGCTTGATTCTGAATGCGCTGTCCAATTTCCAGCATTTCCAATTCCCGGGTCAGGAAATTCACCAATTTATGCAGTTTTTCCGAAACTGAATTGAGTTCCAATAGTTCCTGGGCTTCTGTCAGCTCCAGGCGTTGAAAATTCGCCACCGTATATACAACTTGCAGGGGATCATCCAGGGTCATCACTGCGTCCACCAACTCCTGGGGAACAGAGGGGACTAGATTGGTGATCTCGGAAAATTGATCCCGGGCTTGACGGGTCAGGGCATCAAGTTCCAGATCCCGTTTAACCTTAACCGGTGACAATATTATTTCGGCTTTGAGGTAAGGTTCCTCCTGGACAAACTTTTTAATTTCAAATCGGGTAATCCCTTGTACCAGCAGGCGGATCGTGCCGTCCGGTGCCCTGAATAAGCGATGGACTGAGGCGACTGTGCCTACTTGATAGAGATCCTCCGGTCCTGGATGTTCATCCTGAGGATCCTTAGAGGTCACCAAGCCAATCAATCGATCATCCGCGGAGAGCACATCATCCACCAAACGGATTGATCTGGGTTGGCCAATCGAGAGTGGAACGGCTGTTTCCGGGTATACTACCAGCCCGCGCAGCGGTAGAATGGGTAGCTGGGAGGGGATTCTTCCAATTAAATCCTCCTGCTTCAGTTCTTCTCCCGCTTCATCTTCCAGGTCGGAGAGATTTGATACCACAGAACCCAGGAAGATATCCTCCAGAGAGAGGTCTTCCCGGTTTACCCACTCTAATAATTCCAATACCTCTGTACTCCAACGCGATAACGGCATAAGTTTAGACTCTGTACTCCTCAATCAGGATATGTTGATCCGCTTTTCCAAGAGAGGATTCAACTCCAGACTAATTTTAACACAGAGCAGGTCACGTTCTGAACCAGGCTATGGATTATATAAGAGATTAATATTTGGGTAACAAGAGGAAAAATCTTTTCTTGGGTTCATTCCGGGCGGTTTCTACCATGATTTGAGTTGATCGTTAGACATATATTAATAATTACCCTTCATACCCTGTCTAATAGAAATTAAGGCCTATAATAAGTACAAATTAAAAGGCGCTAATCAAGCGTATCAATATGAATAGGATTTATTAATCTAGGAGAAAAATTATGTTTTCAAAAAAAATGCTTCAGGCTATGAATGATCAAATTCATCATGAATTGGAATCCGCCTATATTTATCTTTCCATGGCAGCTTATTTTGCTGCTGAAAATTTTCCGGGGTTTTCACACTGGATGAAAATGCAATTTGAGGAAGAAATGGCGCATGCGTTTCGATTCTATGACTTCATCCACAGCCGCGGAGCGCGCGTGGTGCTCCAGGCAATTGAGCAGCCAGCAGCTGAATTCGATTCCCCTCTCGCGGCTTTTGAGACCTCGCTGGCGCATGAGCAGAAGATTACAGGTGATATCCATAAGCTGTATACTCTGGCGATGGAAGAAAAGGATTATCCCAGCCTGTCATTTTTACAGTGGTTTATTGACGAGCAGGTGGAAGAAGAAGAGCACGTTGGTGAAGTTGTGGAAAACATCAGGAGAGTGGGCGACGTCAGCCATGCCTTGTTAATGCTGGATCGGGAATTGGGACAGCGACAGCCAGCAGTTGTAGAGGGGCAATAAACCGGAAAAATGGTTTTAGAACAAGGGAGCGTACTCCGCAACAGAGTACGCTTCTTCATTTTCTACTGGAAATCACGACAGATTGGGTGGATATTCTTTACAAGGAGTAGGAAAAGTATACACAAAACAGATGTTATTTGGCATTTGTTTTATTTTGTCTTCAATGTGATACTACAGTCATTACTAGCCTTAGATCCTTAAATGGTGAAATAAAAACTATGGATGACAAATCATATAACCCGTTTAAAACAGCCCAAAAGCAGTTTGACCATGCTGCTGATTTGCTTGAGTTAGGGCGAGCAACCCGAGACTTTTTACGTTTTCCAATGCGGGAATATCAATTCAGTATTCCCGTTCGGATGGATGACGGAAACGTAAAAATCTTTCGGGGATTCAGGGTATTACACAATGACGCCCGTGGACCAGGCAAAGGCGGCATTCGTTTCCATCCTCAGGAAACCATTGATACGGTGAGAGCACTCTCCATGTGGATGACCTGGAAATGTGCCGTGGTGGATATCCCCCTGGGCGGCGGCAAAGGCGGTATCATCTGTGATCCCCATGATTTAAGTCTGCTGGAACAAGAGCGACTCTGCCGGGGATGGGTCAGACAGCTGGTAAAGAATATAGGTCCTCTGGCGGATGTTCCTGCACCGGATGTGATGACAAATTCCCAACACATGTTGTGGATGTTAGACGAATACGAAGTCATCCAGGGTGCTAAATACCCAGGGTTTATCACCGGGAAACCCGTGGGCATGGGAGGATCACTTGGTAGAACGGAAGCAACCGGATATGGTGTCATGATCACTGTCCGGGAAGCAATGAAGGAACAGGGAATTAACATCCAAAATACTTCTGCCAGTTTCCAGGGTTTTGGCAATGTCTCCCAGTACGCGATTGACCTCTATCAACAAATGGGAGGTACACCGATCTGCGTATCCTCCTGGAATCAAGAAGACCAAAAAGCGTATTCTTTCCTTAAAAAAGATGGTATTAATCTCAACGAACTATTAACAATCACAGATCATTTTGGGGAGATTGATAAGAACAAAGCTCAGGATATTGGTTTCGAATTACTGCCGGGAGAAGCCTGGCTGGAACAGGATGTTGATTTGATAGTCCCCGCAGCGTTAGAAAATCAAATTACCGCTGATAATGCCGGTAATATCTCTCAAAAAACAAAGATTATCGCAGAAGGCGCCAACGGACCAACTACGCCTGAAGCGGATAATATTATTAAGGAACGGGATATTCTGGTGATCCCCGACTTCCTGGCAAATGCAGGTGGAGTAACCTGCAGTTATTTTGAACAAGTCCAGAGTAACGCAAATTATTACTGGTCCAAAGAAGAGACTCTCGGGAAACTTGATCAAAAAATGACCAATGCCTACGTTGATGTCAGCAAATTTTCGAAATCTAACAAATTATTTATGCGAGATGCAGCATATATGATTTCGGTTGATAGGGTGGCTAAAGCTTGCAAAGCTCGTGGGTGGGTGTAAACTTGGTCTAATGGATAACAAACCGGGACCATCGTTTCATCAGAACCTGATCCCATTTGATCGCACAAAAAAAGATCCGGATCATCGTTTGCGGATTATTGGATCAGGCTCAATCGGGGGAAAAGCGCAGGGATTAGTCTTCCTTGATAATCTGCTTTCTTCAAGTAATCAATTATCTGAATTTTCTCAAATTACGATCGGGATACCAAACCTAACCGTGATTTGCACAGATATATTTGATTCTTTCATGAGGAAGAACGATCTCTTCAGCGTTGCCAATTCGGAAGCTTCTGATGAACGTATTGCACATGAATTCCAAAATGCTGAACTTCCATTTGATATCCTGGGGGATTTAAGAGGGTTAATTGAACAAGTTTACACTCCTTTGGCAATCCGGTCATCAAGTATGCTCGAAGATGCAGCACATGAACCATTTGCCGGTATTTATGCAACTAAAATGATTCCCAATCATCAGCATGATCCCGGTACTCGTTTCCAGAAACTCTCAGAGGCGATCAAATTCGTATACGCCTCAACTTATTTCAAAAGTGCAAAAAGTTTTCGGAAAGCAACCCACCACAATCATACAGATGAAAAAATGGCGGTGATTATTCAAGATGTGGTTGGTTTAAAACATGGTCTTCGATTTTATCCTGAGTTATCCGGTGTAGCGCGGTCGTATAATTATTATCCCGTTAGCCGGGCTCGCCAGGAAGATGGTGTTGTAAACCTTGCATTAGGTTTAGGTAAAACCATAGTAGATGGTGGCTTATCCTGGACCTATTCACCAGCTTATCCAAGAATTGGACCCCCGTTTGGATCAGTGGATGAACTCCTCAAAGGAAGTCAAAAAGAATTCTGGGCGATCAACATGGGGACCCCGTTGATCTACGATCCCATAAAAGAAACTGAGTATTTAGTTCGGGAGAATATCACCGCAGCTGAAAAGGATGGAACCCTGCGATATTTATGCTCCACCTACGATCCGCAAGCTGACCGGTTAAATATAGGGATGGGTATGCCAGGACCTCGAGCATTAACCTTTGCTCCGCTTTTAGAACTGAAGGAAATCCTTTTGAATGCGGTAATCAAGATAACTTTGAACCTATGTGAGAGGGAAATGAGCAGTCCAGTAGAAATCGAGTTCGCGATGACTTTTAATCCCCATCAACTTGGATTACTCCAGGTGAGATCCACTGTTGTCGCTTCCGACATTGTTACCATCAAAGATGAGGATATAATAGGTGAAAATGTCCTGATAGCATCTGGGAATGTCCTGGGTAACGGGTTAATTGAGGATATCCAGGATATTGTTTATGTCATCCCTGAGAATTTTGAACTTGATAAAACTCGACAGATAGCTGATGATCTAGAAAACATCAACGATGTCCTGGTTGAAGAGGGACATCCTTATCTGCTGATTGTCTTTGGCCGATTGGGAAGTTCGGATCCCTGGCTGGGAATCCCAGTTAATTGGGGGCAGATATCCGGGACACGGGTAATCATAGAAACTTTTCAAGAAGGATTCAGTGTAGATATGAGTCAAGGGTCGCACTTTTTCCACAACCTAACCAGCCTTGGCGTCAGTTATATCTCTGTCCCTCGTTCTGAACAATCTGAATTGGACTGGGAATGGTTAGCTTCTCAGGAAGAAATCCAATCCTCAAAATATGTCCGTCATGTGCGCCTACCAATCCCTTTATCGATTAAAATAGATGGTAGAAAAGGCCAAGGAACAGTATTAAAATCGCGAGTAACAAATGACTGATAACCGAAACAAACCTATTGACCGGCTCGTAGAAGAGCTCAAAGAACGGGCAAAAGAACTTAATTGTCTATATGAAGTTCAAGAAACCTTAGCCAAACCGGGAATCAAAACTGAGGATGCCCTGAAAAAAATTATTGAAGAAATTCCTCCTGGTTGGCAGTATCCCGAGATTTGCGAATCTGAAATCACGTATGGGGAAAAAGTTATTCGATCATCCGATTTTGAGAAAACACCCTGGATGCAAACCTCGGATATTGTTGTCCAGGATCAGGTGGTTGGGAAGATAAGTGTCTATTACACCGAAGAAAAACCTAAACTGGATGAAGGTCCCTTTCTCAATGAAGAGCGCAGATTAATTAACACTATTGCTGATCAAGTGGGGAATTTCCTATTACACCAGCGCCTACAAGATGTTTTCGATAAACAAATCCAGACGGATACGGAATCAAGAGCAGGTTGGCGAGTGATCCTGAGTCTGCTTCAAAAAACTGATCCATCCTTGTTAATTACTATCGCGAGGAAAATGGTTCATCACCTGAGTGGGAGTGGAATAAAAGAAGCTGATGGGCTGCTGGAATTGTTTAGTTCAGCATATCACGAAGATAGAGAGCTCCTGGAAGCAAACTTTCCATATCAATTTAACTCAGATGAAGATGCAATCAATGCCATTGATGAGGTCTTTAAACTGGCAGGTAAATATTTAGATGAAGAAGATATCTTTACCAATATTCAACAGTGGATTCGGGAAGACCAATCCGGATTTCTGATTAATACCCTTGTTCAGCCTGGCTGTTCATTAACCGAGATTATTAGCGCACTTGACCGTTACCAACATTTATCAACCCAGGGCTTAGAGCTGTCAGCTGCCAGAAAACAAAGTGTTCAGGTTTCTCTCATCCGTCGGCTGCTGAGTAATCACGAGAAATTTATCAAAACTGCCAAGCAGCATATAAAAATCCGGGATTTTATCCCTCTATCATCACAAATTATTTCCCACACTGGAAGCCATGGAAAATTAGGTGGAAAAGGGGCTGGTGTTTTCCTGGCAATGGAAATTATTAAAAAGTCAGTCCAAAATCAGGAGCAATTAAAACAGGTAAAAACCCCAAAAACCTGGTACATCGTTTCTGATGCCATCTTTTCTTTTATTGAGCAAAATAATCTTGAGGAGATCATTGAACATAAATACTTAAATATCGGGGAAATCCGCCAGGAATATCCTTATATTATCCACATCTTTAAAAATTCTTCATTTCCCCCGGAAATTGTCAAAGGTCTATCTATGGCATTGGATGACTTAGGTGATGTCCCACTCATTGTGCGCAGTTCGAGTTTATTAGAAGATCATGTTGGTATGTCTTTTGCAGGAAAATACAAGAGCTTGTTTGTTGCTAACCAGGGAACCAAAGAAGAAAAGTTAAAAAGCCTTATCGATGCAATTGCTGAAGTATATGCATCCATGTATGGACCCGATCCTATTGAATATAGATCCGAACATGAATTAATTGACCATCACGAAGAAATGGGTATCTTAATCCAGGAAGTAGTTGGTAGAAAAATTGGACCTTATTACTTCCCGGCATTTGCAGGAGTCGCTTTCAGTCAAAATGAATTCAGGTGGTCAAGCAGAATTCGAAAAGAGGATGGACTGGTACGGATTGTACCCGGGTTAGGAACCCGGGCTGTAGATCGGTTGAGTGATGACTATCCCATACTGGCCGCGCCGGGTCGGCCGGGCCTGCGTGTGAATACCTCATTGGACGAAATTATCCGCTATTCTCCCAAGATGATCGACGTCATCAACCTGGAAAAAAGAATTTTTGAGACTGTAGAAATCAGTAAACTGCTGAAAGAATGCGGTAGCGAATACCCAAATATCAAACAATTGGTATCAATTATCGCCCAAGATCAAGCCCTGATCCCCACTGGTCTGGGTCCTGATTTCCAGGGGGACAACCTGATATTTACATTTGATGGCTTATTTTCTAACTCTGATTTTATGAATCTTCTACGGACTGTCTTAGTTGAGCTCCAGGAAAAGTTAAGCTATCCCATAGATATTGAGTTCGCCTGTGATGGCGATGATTTTTACCTGTTACAGTGCCGCTCCCAAAGTTATGGTGTGGAGACAATACCCGCCCTTATTCCAGCAAATCTTCCAGATGATAGGGTGCTATTCACCGCTGACCGCTATATATCAAATGGGAGGGTTCCCAACATAAGCCACCTGGTCTACATTGATCCAGAAGAATACAGTCAACTGCCGAACCGCCAGGAAATGTTAGATGTTGGCCGTGCAGTGGGTAGGTTGAATAAAATCCTGACTAAAAGAAAATTTATACTGATAGGACCAGGCCGCTGGGGCAGCAGGGGTGATATCAAGCTTGGCGTCAGTGTGACCTATTCAGAAATCAACAACACCGCAGCATTGATAGAGGTAGCACAAAAACGTGGTGATTACATCCCTGATCTCTCTTTTGGCACCCATTTTTTCCAGGATCTGGTTGAATCCTCTATTCGTTATATCCCGTTATATCCTGATGACTATGGCATTATTTTCAATTCCGCTTATTTCCTGAAATCAAATAATATCATCAAGGATATCCTGCCGGACTATGCCCACCTGGAAAAGGTTATCCGTGTGATTGATGTCAAGAACACCTCGGGAGGGCAAGTACTGCAAATTCTCATGAATGCCGAGAAAAATCTAGCGGTAGCTATACTTGCAGAGGAAGAATATGGGGAAGAAATCAGCACTGAGGGGATAACCCCCATTCAACCCAGGAGCCAGGATTATCATTGGCGCTGGCGCTTTCAAACCGCGGAAATGCTTGCGGCGAAGGTAGATCCGAACAGGTTTGGTGTTAAGGGGATGTATGTTATTGGAAGCACAAAAAATGCTACCGCTGGACCAAAAAGCGACATTGATTTACTGATTCATTTTGAGGGAAATGATGCGCAGCTAAAAGAATTTCAGATTTGGCTTGACGGGTGGAGCCAGAGTTTGAGTCTATCGAACCAGAGAAGAACTGGATATAAAACAGAAGGTCTGTTGGATGTTGCTTTCATAACAGATGAGGATATTAAAAACCGCACCAGTTATGCAGTAAAAATCGGTGCAATCTCTGATGCTGCTATGCCATTATCTGTTGGTACTGATCTAAACAAATAGTGTCTATCCCCACTGATAAGGCCGATTAAATTGAGCAGTAACTTAACATAGTTCACGAACTGCTTTTTCCAGGTGTTCGGGATCGAACCGGACCAAAGCCAACTCCGGCCCATCGTGAGCAGCTGAAAACATAGTAGAATTTCCTAGCTGATCTTTCCACGAACCTGTCAGCCTGACTGATTCATGAACATGCCCATGTAAGGTTAACAGGGGTTGGTTTTCCTGAATTAATTCTTTAACAGCAATACTACCCACATGGACATCTAAAGGCACGTGGTCTATCATTTCCCCATCCAGGGCGGCTCGATCTAAATTCGTTTTGTAGGGTGGGGTGTGAAATAGGAAGATCGATTTTGACAAGTCCTTGCTGCCGGTTAACTCTTTAAGGTCCTGTTGAATTGTCGCATGCTGAATGAAATTGACAGCTTGTTCGATAGTATGCCAGCCTTCTTCAGGGGGTATGCAGCCAGGATCAACGTACCTGGAGATATCATACCGCTCCCAATCCTTATTTAAAAATGGCGTTGGGGGCACATAGGCGTAACCATAAACCGTGAATTCGCCAAATTGGGAAGATCGGTTATGAACATATTCCCAGATTTTATCTCTTTCCATGCAATGAACCAGATCCTCTTCAATACCTCGACCGTCATCATTGCCTAAAATCAGGAAAACCCGCGGGTATTTCTTCCCCAGTTTTTTGTATAGCTCCTTAAATCCCTGGGTTAAATAATCCCTTACAAAGTTTCCTTCCTGGAAGGTTTCAAAAGCCGGCAGCAAGTCTCCGCCAAGAAAAACTGCGGCGGGTTGTTCTTCCAGTATTTTGGAAAAAAGCGTTTGATAACGGTTTTCCAATCCATGAAGATCGGAAACGAAAAAACAGGGGGGCATAATTCTTAATTTCCCATAATAAAAGGCTGATCGTTAGAATTATTGATCATGTTTCCTAATCCCACAATAGGACAGCAAACTCAGTTGGATTCAAATCATCAATCTGCTGAGTAAAATCCGAACTGATGGTTGGGTGGGAATATCGAGATTGATTGGGTCCTATTATTTTACTAAGAAAGTTAAAGAAGATCGACAGCAAGTCTGCACTATTGATGAACTCACCTGCAGAAAATTGCCAGGATCAGGCCTTTATTTATGGTTTCAAAACCAGCATCGTAATCAACTAATACAGGGTACTGCTTTAATTTCCGCCCCTGGCAGAATCCAAACCTGCAATCCTGGATTTAAAAGTCCATTTTTTTATCCATTCAGAAATGCAGTTTGAGTATCCTATGTTTACCCGTCCCCCACACAGTAAACTTTATCTCCTGGTTTGACCACACCGCTCGTTTGCCCTTTTCCAAGCACTAATAAAAAACCGCGCCTTCCATTATTAAGGAAACTTAATATATCCTTAAGTTCCCTTGCTGGCAGCCGTTCATCATGCCTCTGGGCGGCAAAATGGCTGAATTCCTCACAAGGAGCGGCGATTTGAACTTGATTCAAGATCAGCAATTGACCGGTTTCCTGGTTTTCTATCCCGATCTGATCTCCAATATCTTCCATCCAAACTTCGTCGGGGTACTCAATGATGATATTCTCCCCGGCGGAGCCATAGACCATATGCTCTCCGAAATGCTCGCGCATCTTATCATAGTGGGATGTGAAACCAATGCAGACCAGGTCGTCGTCATCGTATTTTTTATCAGGGTGATCCAGATGATGGATATCTAAAACATGCTCCCTGTCATGGGTAGTCGCTTCAATTCCTTTTGAGTTGATTATCAGCTGATCAACTTCCACACGACGGGATTCGTCGTAAAAATAACCCGACGGCTTCTCAATGATCAAACCATTAGGCTGTAATTGCACTAATTTGACAATCCCAAGATCTCTCAATTTTTCTACCATTATTGAATCTCCTATGTAGATTCCATAGCTGATATTAACTATCCTCAGCATACTCCAGGATCTTTCTAAACTCAATCTGAACTTCAGCTGCAAGGGGTTCAGGTTGATGTTCTTTTAATATATTTCTAAAGATCTCTTGGGCCCGCTGCCGAATTTTAATCTGAGATTTATCGTCCATAACAGGTGCGGGATGGGTCAGGGTTGGCAGCCAAATATCCCTGATAGTACGCTTGGTGTGTTTCTGTCCCAGGTAATGACCTCCCGGTCCCACGGCTTTGATCACATCAAGAGCCATTTGATCCGGACTGGTATTAATACCTTCTACCAGGTTTCGATGGGTGTGATAGATCTCATCATCGTAGATGATTTGTTCCGGCACTAATAAAGTCGCGGCCTTTAACAATCCCAGGCCTTCCACCATATCCGCTCCAACCAGGGGTGTAAACAAGGAAGTATAGACACTATCTCGACCCAATTGCCAGGAATCTGGGGTTGGGCAATCAACACTATAGGCCCCTCCCAGGGATGGAACATTCCAGTCGTGGGCAATTTGAACCGCAGCTGCATTGCAGAGATATTTCTCGGATATCCCAGTGATGTAATTCCCGGACCTTGGGTCCATAACCGAGGCCAATAATGAATGATATACTGGCGCCCCAGGTTTAACCAACTGCATCAGTACCATAGCGCTAACAACTTCACTGTTCCCAACAGCCAGTGCCCCTGCCATCGTTGCAGGAGCAGTAGAGCCCAGATTGGGCATGGCCATAAATCCGACCGGGACTCCAACCTCCGCGTATAACATAGCCCCTTCAATACCGTCTTTATCCTGTCCTAAAGGAGCTATCGTGCAAACCAAACTCGAAAGTGGAGGATTTGTCCTTAGTTTATCCTTGCTGCCTGCAACAATTTCGCCCATTCGTAAAGCGTTTCTCGCTAATTCCTTGCCTATGATGGTTACGCTCTGGATGTGTTTTGAGGTGTTATTAAAACTGGCGTCCAATTCATGTAAGGGAGAAGCCGATCCATAATCCTGGGCGCTTACAATTGGCCAATAAAAGGAAATTGATGAGAGGTAATCAGACACCTTGGCCATCATAGCCACATCAGCTTTGGTGGATTGCCTCTGGGCTCCGGTTTTAATATCAATGGTTTCAGTACCGCTGCCATCGGTGGAAAAATAACTAACCGAACCATCCAGAATCAGATCTGTCCCAGCTGTTCTACCACTAAGGGTATAAACCCTCGGTGCCTTATTCATTGCCTCAAGGACCAACTCAGAAGGGATTCTCACTACCATGCTCTCATAATCCACTTGTGCCCCATGATCAGCAAAGACTTTCAGCGCCTTTTCGGATGGAAAATGCACACCAATGTTTTCGAGGATATTTAATGTTGCAGCTCGCATCTCACCAATCTGGCTGGGTGTCAGGATTTCAAAACTCAGATTATTCTTGATGGGTTTAATATTCACCATTATCTCTTGTCCCTGGATCAAACTGATCCAATAATAAGACAACTTATACAGTCCTGATCGGAACGGAATTCCACCAGTCCTCTACAGGGCTCTAATAATCTCTTCCTGATGCTCTCCATTATGCTCGATCATATACTCGATCATCAGGGTTAAACTGCCCCGTTCATCTCCCCAGGGAAAATTTAACTCGTCCATAAATTTATCAGCTGGAATGCTCTTTACGGCTGCAATAAAATCTTCCCGGGCCTGGATCCACTCTTGAAATATCTCAGAGGTCGATAATTTTCTTTGTTCGGCTACTTTTTCGGCGTTATAGTCTGTTTCGTCACCAGCCATATTGGGAATGATATACTCAGATCCACTCAAATAGGTCTGAATTGCATGGATCAATACTCGGTCCCAGGTGGCGATGTGACCCAGGATATCCCTGATCCTCCAGTGGGTATCCTGGTGAACCACCAGTTCCAGATCCAATCCCTCCACAACCTGGACTAGCTCGGTATGGGTGTCAGCTAACCGTTTTAGAAGATTTTCTTTGAGTTCAATATTCATTATAGGCACTCCTGTCCAGTGAAAATAATCCATTCCGTTTAATAGAGGATCTTTTGTTTTCTCCGCTAATATATTAAAAAAGAAAGATTTCTATCCATACAAACGATTCAGTGATACATACGATACCATATTCACATATTATACCCAAAACGTTACTCTTTTTGCAAATTTTTCGATACATGATGCCATTTTCGGTAAAAATATCTCCTCTCTCTTGACATTTCGGAAACAATAAGATATCCTGAACGTATAAAATTTGCTTGAGGCGATATCACAAAGAACAGGATGCGGGTATGTATGAGCCAGATAGGATCGATTGGCAAATAATAAAACTGCTCATGCAGGACGGTCGACTATCCAATGCAGAAATATCCAGGAATCTGAATGATGTTTCCGCGAGAACAGTTACCAATAAAATTGATGCGTTAATTAAACAAGGCATCATTAATATTCGGGGAATTGTTAATCCAGAAAATATCGGTTACGAAGTTCTCACAGATGTGTTCATAGAAGCAGAACCGGGAGCTCTCCGTCCAATTGCAAACCAACTGGCGGATTATCCACAAATCAGCTACCTCGCCCTAGCGACAGGTGATACGGATATCATCATTTCGGTTCGATCAAGAAGCATTGATGAATTATTCGATTTTGTTGTTGAGGAAATTGGCAAGATACCCGGCGTGCGCCATACCAGAACCTACCCCCTGCCCTTGAGCATTAAGGACATTACCACCTGGCTTCCCCCGGAGGTCATCAATCACGCTGACAAAGATCAATCCTGATCGTTGTCATAATCTAAGGAGCATTCCATGAACAAGGAATCAAAATCATCTCAAAAATCTAGCGCCCTGCCATCCCAGGCACAGGTAGTGATTATCGGTGGTGGGGTGATTGGATGCAGTATTGCCTACCATCTCACAAAACTAGGCTGGAAAGATGTTGTCTTGTTAGAAAAAACCCAGTTGACCGCTGGAACCACCTGGCACGCAGCTGGTCTGGTTGTTACACCGAGCGGAGATGAGCTCAGCGTCGAGCTCTCAACCTATACAGTTGATTTAATCAAATCGATTGAAAAGGAAACTGGCCAGGCGACCGGCTTTAAGGATATTGGGTATCTGCAATTAGCCTGTACAGAAGATTGGCTGGAAGAAAGGCGCCGGATGGCTGTTGCCGCCCGGAGACTGGGAATCAATTATCAGGAAATTTCACCCAAAGAAGTAAAAGAAATGTGGCCATTAGCAAATACAGACGATATAATTGCCGGCTTTTTTACTCCCGAGGATGGGCGGGTCAACCCGGTGGATTTTACAATGGCGCTGGCGAAGGGTGCCCGCATGGGTGGTGTGAAAATTTTTGAGGATACCCCGGTAACAGGGATCAATCAAAAAGATGGTATTGTAACCGGAGTAGTCACAACCAAAGGTGATGTCGAAGCCGAATATGTGGTTAATTGCGCGGGCATGTGGGGCAGGGAAATCGGAAAGATGGCCGGGGTTAACGTACCCCTGCAAGCCGCTGAGCATTATTATCTGCTCACTGAACCGATCGACGGTGTCCATCCTGATTTACCCATCATCGAAGATTTTGGCCGCTATTCTTATTTCAGAGAAGAAGTCGGCGGACTCCTGGTGGGTTTCTTTGAGCCGGTTGCCGCCGCCTGGGGTGTGGGTGGTATTCCAGAGAACTTTTCCTTTGGAGAACTAAAGCCGGATTGGGACCGGATGATGCCCTATGTTGATATCGCCATGGAGAGGGTTCCTGTCTTACGAGACGCAGGAATTCATAAATTCTTCTGTGGTCCGGAAAGCTTCACGCCAGATGGCGGACCATTATTAGGTGAAGCTCCAGAATTGAAAAACTTCTATGTCGCAGCCGGACTGAACTCCCTGGGTATTCTCCAGGGGGGCGGAGTTGGAAAAGTCATGGCGCAGTGGATCGTAGATGGATATTGTCCTGTTGAATCCTTGCATATTGATATCGCCCGTGTTTTCCCATTCCAGGGCAATCAGCGATATCTGATCGACCGGACAGTGGAGACTCTGGGTCTGCAGTACCAGCTCATATATCCCAACTTTTCCAACCAAACCGCCCGGGGACTGCGAAAAACAGCCCTGCATGATCGTTTTAAAGACGCCGGAGCTTATTTTACAGAAGGCATGGGCTGGGAAATTCCCGACTGGTACGCTCCGGCCGGGAAAGAAGCAAAAATCGAAGCCTATTCCTGGGGGCGGCAAAACTGGTTTGAATATCTGGCTGAAGAACATAATGCCTGCCGTGAGGAAGTGATCCTGATGGATCTGACCTCGATGTCAAAGATCCTTGTCCAGGGTAATGATACCGAGAAGGTATTAAATAATATCTGCGCCAATGATGTCTCTGTCCCTGCTGGGAAAGTGGTTTATACCCAGTGGTTAAACGAACGGGGAGGGATGGAGGCTGACTTAACCGTCACCCGCCTGGCAGAAGATAAATATCTGATTATCAGCGCAGGTGATTTTTATACCCACGATATGTTGTGGTTGAAAAAATATATCCCCTCTAACTCCCACACCTTTATCACCGACATGACCTCAGCTTATACCCTGCTGAACATTCAGGGTCCAAAATCCCGGGAATTGATTCAGAGAATAACCACCTCAGACGTATCTAAAGACGCTTTTCCATACATGACAGCTAAAGAGATCGACCTCAAGTATGCCAGCGCACTAGCTATGCGGGTCACCTTTGAAGGTGAACTGGGGTTTGAGCTTTATGTCCCGACCGAATTCTCTGCCCATGTATACGATGCCCTGGTCGATGTCGGTCAAGATTTAGGGTTACGGCATGCAGGATTCCAGGCATTAAATTCATGCCGGATAGAAAAAGCTTACCGCGAGTACGGCTACGATATGGATAACCAGGATACCCCTCTTGAGGCAGGCCTTGGATCCTTTGTGAAATTCGATAAACCAGGCGGTTTCATAGGACGGGATGCGCTCCTGCGCCATAAGGAAGCTGGCCCTCTCAAATACCGATTGGTGCAGTTCCTCCTGGATGATCCTAAGCCCTTACTCTACGGTAACGAAATTATCTACCGGGATGGGGTAATTGTCGGATACCTGCAAACCGGCGCTTATGGCTTTACTCTGGGTGGTGCAATTGGAATGGGTTTTGTTGAAAACGAAGAAGGTGCGACCCCTGAATTTATCAACAGCGGCAAGTACGAGATTGACATTGCGGGCGTTCGATACCCTGCCAAAGCCTCTCTAAAACCCATGTATGATCCAGAAGGAACCAGGGTAAATTCCTGATCCTGGAAAATATAAAGGCACTTGGGAATTTTATCGGTTAAGATTACAATAAGTCCTAACCAAAAGAGGGAAAATCCGGCCAGGGTTCATTCCTTAATGAATCCTGAATAATTATTTCTGGATGATGTGAGAGATAAACGTTACGACCTGTTCAGGCAATTCCGGGAAAAGCTCCTGGATACTAGTCAGCTTTATTATCCTGATCAAATATTAGAGGAACGATTGGAAATTCACCTGCGCCTGCACTCAATTTTGAGAGACCTGCTGCCCTCCGGACTTGAGGGGCAGACAGTCATGCATTTAGAGGAGGGGGCAACCCTCGCTGATCTGCTGCAGGAGCTAAATATAACGCGAAAAGTGGTTGTGAGCGTGAATGGGGTTCATGAGACAAATCACCAGCGCCACTTAAATGAGGGCGATAAAGTGATGTTGTTTTCATCAGTCAGCGGTGGGTAGATCACACTGGATCAGGGGAATCTTTAATAAGGAGGATTTACTATGGCACTCGGTTATCATGGAAAAATCTTGCATGTAGATCTATCGAAAGGCAAATTTCAGGTAGAAGAACCGGATGAAGCATTCTATCGGAAGTATCTGGGAGGCAGTGCCTTAGCCATGCACTACTTGCTTAAGGAGATGCCGCCGGGCGCGGATCCATTAGGTCCGGAGAATATCCTGGTGCTGGCACTCAGCGTAGTCACAGGTGCAGGTATTTCTGGACAAAGTCGATTAACAGCAGCGGCAAAATCTCCTTTGACCGGGGCAATTGGTGATTCCCAGGGAGGAGGTTTTTTCCCTGCCGAAATGAAATTCGCCGGATTTGATGCCCTGGTCATTAAGGGCAAATCTCCTAAACCAGTCTATATCTGGATCAAGGATGGCCAGTTTGAGCTGCGGGACGCTTCTCACCTGTGGGGATCTGTCACTGGAGAGGTAGAAAAAGCCATTCGCCAGGAGCTGGGTGACGAAAAAATAGAAGTCATGCAAATTGGTCCTGCCGGAGAAAATGGCGTTCGGTTCGCTGGCATTTTCAGCAACTCCAATCGGGCAAATGGACGCACCGGGATGGGGGCTGTGATGGGATCTAAAAACCTTCGAGCTGTTGCTGTAAGAGGAAAGAACCGCCCCAGTATAGCCAATAAATCAAAGCTATCCGAGCTGGCAAAATGGGGCGCCGCAAACCTGGAAGATTCAGACATCGCAGGGTTGGCGAAGTACGGCACAAATGAGACCACCGGAGCGAATCAAACCTCAGGCACTTTACCCGCCTACAACTACAACAGCGGCGTATTTGATGGCTGGGAAGCTTTAGACGGCCCTACCATGTATGATACAGTCCTGAAAGGCGCTGCAGAAGGCAAGCAGGATCGCGAAGGCCGTGATACCTGTTATGCCTGTACCGTCCGCTGCAAACGGGTGGTAGAGATCACTGAGGGACCCTACCAAGTTGACCCTTATTATGGGGGACCAGAATATGAAACCACCTCAACGTTTGGCAATTATTGCGCCATAGATGATCTCCCGGCAGTCTGCAAAGCCAATGAGATCTGCAATAAATACGGTATGGATACCATTTCCTGTGGAGCAACCATCTCCTGGGCTTATGAAGCTTTTAATGAGGGCAAGTTAACCCTCGAAGACACGGACGGTCTTGATTTGACCTGGGGAAACGCAGAGTCAATGGTCAAATTGACCGAAAAGATCGCCAAACGGGAAGGTTTTGGAGATCTATTAGCTGAAGGATCCGAACGGGCTGCCAAAAAGATCGGCCGTGGTACAGAAGCGTACCTGATAACTTTTAAAGGGCAGGAAGCCCCGGCCCATATGCCGCGCGTTAAACGATCATTAGCAGTGATCTACGCCACAAACCCCTTCGGGGCTGATCATCAATCCCATGAGCACGATCCTGCCATCGAAGACGACTTTGAGTATTATCCAGAACGAATGGCTGTCCTGGGTTTTAGCGAGGGCGTAGAACCACGGTCGCTCAATAAAGAAAAAATGCGATTCACTGTCATATCTCAACGACTATACAGCGCTATGGACAGTTTAAACCTGTGCCAGTTCGTATACGGACCCGCCTGGCAGCTCTATGGACCGGATGATATTGTTGAACTGGTACGTTCGGTAACTGGTTGGGAAGATTTCAGTTATGCTGAAATAGATAAAGTAGGCGAGCGCCGCATCAACATGATGAGAGCCTTTAATGCCCGCGAGGGCATGGATCGCACACAGGATCTTATTCCGGAAAAGCTCTTTAAGCCGCTCAAAGGTGGCGCCAGCGATGGTTGGAAGCTAGATCGAGACGAAGTGGAAAAAGCCCTGGAAAATTATTATCAGATTTCCGGCTGGACCAAAGATACAGGAATACCCACCCGTGAAAAACTGGAAGCGCTTGATTTAGGATGGGTGGCGGATCAATTGTAAAAAGGAAGAACTAAAATTGAGCCCCTCTCAATCATGAGAGGGGCTTTTTGTTTCTATAAGGTTCCCGGCAGGTGCAGTTCAACTCAACAGCGCACTCTTTTCAGATCAGGATCGTACATCGGACGCAGGGATACTTCAGCAGGGTAGCGCACACCGGCGATGTCAATTTCGTATGTTCCGCTATTAACAAAATCTGGCGTTACTATTCCTCCATCATTTTCCACAGGACCTACAGCTACTGAAGCCCCCAGGGTATGGCCATAGGCGCCGGCCATGATATTCCCTACTGGCTTTCCATCCCGGTAGATGATCTCACCGTAATACAGCATTGGTTCTGGATCTTTTAACAGGAACTGCGGCATCATATAAGAATAACCCCTCTCCTTGATCTTCAGAAGAGCATCCCGACCAATAAATCCTCCCGGTTTATCAAGTTTGACAAAACGACCCAAACCGACTTCCAGGGGCGTATCCGTGTTATCGATATCACTACCATAATCCCGGTAGGCTTTTTCCAGGCGGAGGGATTCCAAGGCTTGCAAGCCAATATGTTTGAGTCCAAACTCCCCTCCCGACTCAACAATTCTGTCAAAGACGTGTAGGGAGAATTCAGTGGGAATATACAGCTCCCATCCCAGTTCACCAACATAGGTCACGCGGATGGCTTTTACAGGGGAATAACCAATATCGATCTCCTGCATGGTCAGGAACGGGAAGGCTTCATTAGACATGTCAGCATGTGTCAACTGGCTCAACAGGTCACGAGATTTTGGTCCCTGGAGATTCAAAACACTGTAGGCAGAGGTTATGTTGGTTACAAATACATGGGCGTCAGCTGGAATATGGCGCCGCAGCCAGGCCTGTACTGCAGTTATTGTGCGATCCCCTGTGAGGATCAAGAAACGATCCTCGGCCAATCTGGTTATTGTCAGATCTGCTTCAATGGTTCCAGTTTCATTCAACCATTGTGTATAAACACAGCGGCCTACAGGGACTGCCACATTGTTTGCTGATATCAGATTAAGGTATTTCTCAGCATCCCTACCTTGAACGAGAATTTTCCCCATCACAGAGTAATCCAACAGCGAAACATCTTCCCGCGTGGCTCGATGTTCTTCTGCCGCATACTCAAACCAGTTCTGGCGGCCCCAGGAGTATTCAACCTTCGGTTCTACTCCTTTCGGCGCGAACCAATCTGGATATTCCCAGCCGGCGTAAGCGCCAAAATACGCTCCAGCTTCAGCTATCCGTTCATGGAAAGCGGATTTGCGAGCATTGCGGGCTCTTTTGTATTGTTTATTTGGATATCCGTCTTCAAACATAACACCCAGCACTTCCACTACCCGGTCTTGAAGGTAGGCTGGATTATTTTCAAAGGGCAGCATGCGGGCGATATCCAGTTCAGTGATATCTACATCAGGGACTCCGTCAACTATCCATTGAGCCATGACTCTGCCCGCTCCCCCACCGAGAAGAATACCAAGAGAGTTAAATCCAGCCGCAACATAAAAGTTGTCTAATTCCGGAGCCAAGCCCATCATCGGGCCAAGATCCGGTGTAAAACTCTCGGGGCCGCAGAAGAACTTGTGGATTCCGGCATTCTTCAAAACTGGAATCCGCTTCATGGCCTCTTCTACATAGGGCATCATCCGATCCCAATCCGGGTTGATCTCACCAAAAGTGAAATTATCAGGGATGCCGTTCTCTGCCCAGGGAGCTGAAACAGGCTCAAATATACCAAACAAGATCCCACCTACCTCTTCTCGATAATAGGCGTACTTGTCCATGTCGACCAGAACAGGCAAGTTAGAATCCACACCCTCAATCGACTCGGTGATCAGGTAATAATGTTCGGTGGGCTGCAGGGGGACATTCACACCTGCCAGTTCTCCCACTTTATTGGCCCACATCCCGGCACAGTTGACCACATATTCAACTTCAGTTTCACCCTTATCAGTGATCACTTTTGTGATCCTGTGGCCGTCTTTCTCAAACCCGGTCACGGGGGTATCCTCATAGATCTTAACACCGCCATTCCTGGCGCCTTTGGCAAGGGCCATGGTCACATCAACGGGATTGACCCGTCCATCTCCGGGCGCGTAAAACCCGGCCAGCACATCTCCAGTCTCAGCCAAAGGCCAGATCTCCTTCACTTGTTGGGGAGTTAACTCTTCTACTTCCACCCCAATATAGCGGTTAAATGCAGCTATTCTTCTCAACTCTTCTACTCTGTCAGGCGTAGACGCCAGGGTCATCATACCCACACCTTTGTGGCCGGTTGCCATACCAGTTTCCTCTTCCAATTTTTCGTAAAGCTCCAGGGTATACTGGGCCATATTCAAATCTGTAGCGCTAAAGAATCCATTCGCCTCGATCAAACCAGCTGCATGCCAGGTGGTCCCGGAGGTAAGTTGAGCGCGTTCATAAAGGACAACATCTTTCCAACCAAGTTTTGCCAGATGATAAGCTGTACTGCAGCCGATCACGCCTCCGCCAATGATCACAACTTTCGCTTTCTTAGGCAGAATCTTTTTCTTTGAGGATTTCTTTTCAGTCATATTAGCTCCCTAATTTTGACGCAGTTTTTTCAGCGGCTGCCAGGATCTTATCCATTTCCTTCAAAGAGCTCTCAGGCAGCGGCTCAGGATGGTGATTTTTCTCCAGTTCCTTAAAATTTTCCAGGGCGATCTCCCGGGGATCCCTCAGATTGCCTTCCTGATCAGGTTGATCGAAGAAGGGTGAATAATGAAAATCACGCATGTGAGTCCGGGTATGTTTCTGGCGCAGGAAATGCCCCTGGGGACCTACTTCCTTAATCACATCCAGGTTAACGTCCAGATCTTTGAACTCAAATGCCTTATAGGTTTCATAGACGTTTAAGGCGATCTCAGCATCCAGCATGATCTGTTCGGGATAGAGGATCATGGATGAATTCATCAATCCCAGATAACCGCATACATCTCCACCGGCAAAGGGAATCTGTACACCCCCAAAACCCGCCTGAAAAGCAGATTGCCAGCTGATATCCGGGGCATCGCTGCTGAAAGAACCTCCTCCCAGGCTGGGCACATCCCAGGCATGGGCCATTTGAACAGCTAAAAATCTTACTGGCAAAGGTAAATCTCCAATGTATCCTCCAGTGCGGGGATTCATCAGCGAGGTGATAATAGAATGAAATACAGGGGTACCCGGGTAGGCCAATTGCATTAAAACCATCGCACTTACAGATTCGGCGTCCCCTTGAACGATTGCCCCAAGAACAGACGCAGGGGCAGTTGAACCCATGGTTGGCATGGCCATAAAGCTGGTGGGGATGCCGGCTTCGGCATATACCAAGGCTGTTTCTATCCCGTGAGCGTCCTGTGCCAGGGGAGCAATCGTGCAGATATTGGCGCAAACAGGTGGTCTTAATCTTCTCTCTTTCTCCGTGCCCGCAACGACAGTTGCCATATCAACGATAGCTGGAGCCAGATCAGGATGAACCGTTGTCCCACCCCGAACATGTTTTAAGGTGTTTGTAAGTCCTGCATGGCACTCATGCAAAGGGGCGGCTTTCCCAAAATCCTGGGCGCTAACCGATGGCCAGAAGAAGTTGACTATTGGAATGGCATCACTTACGCGGGCCATCATTGCGACATCTGCTTTTCTCGAGGCTCGTTTTTCGCGGGTATGCAGATCGATCACATGCACACCGCAGCCATCCGTTGTCAGGTATGATTTACTACCATCGAGCGTGAGATCAAACCTTGGCTCACGCCCCCCAAGAACAATATCTCTCGGCGCAGTTGCCATGGCCTTGTCTACCAGATCAGGGTGGATGCGTACAATGCAAGACTCCCAATCCACATCGGCACCGTGATCATCGAAAATCTTTAACGCCTTCTCCGAGGGATACTTCACCCCCACTTCCGCCAGCAGTTGGTAGGTCCCTTTTTTAAGGGTATCTAATTCTGATGGACTTAATATTTCAATTTTGTGATGAGAGGATATCGAGATAATATCAGGTGTGTTGGAATATTGTTCCATGTTTTTGTTCTTCCTTACTCAGATAAATAATATAGAGATCAATATTTGCATGGAGAAAAGATCCATCCCAGCGATCAATCTTGACCGCTGGGATGGGTGCAAGGCTATATCTTTCCGATGGTGCCATCCCAGGTATCAACTTTTACCTGGATCATTTCTTCTTCATCAAACCAGTGGGTGGTAACACATTTGGTTTCCGTGTAAAAACGGACACCATCTTTACCCAACACATGAAGGTCTCCAAAGAAGGAATTCTTGTGACCTGAGAAGGGGAACATGCCAACCGGAACAGGGATACCTACGTTAATGCCAACCATGCCAGCATCAGTTCTTCTGGTAAACTCCCGGCTGTAATAACCATTTTGAGTGTATATTGCAGAACCATTAGCAAATTGGTTCGCATTCATTACTTGAATGCCTTCTTCAAAATCCTTAACTCTCTTAATGCAGGTAACCGGACCAAATATCTCCTCATTACCAACGCTCATCTCTGGAGTAACATGATCAAAAATAGTAGGTCCGATCCAATATCCATCTTCGTAACCTTTGACAGTTGCTTCTCTTCCATCGAGAACCAGGGTAGCACCTTCTTCAATTCCTTTTTCAATCCAATCGAGCACATATTTTTTGTGCTCCTCTGTAACAACCGGTCCAAGTTCAGATTTTTTATCGTAAGCTGGGCCAATAACACGTTTCTCTGCCAATCGTTTGATGGTTGCCACTAATTCATCTGCGATGGATTCCTGCACTACTACCACGGGAAGAGCCATACAACGTTCTCCAGCACATCCATAAGTTGCGTTTACTATTCCGGCTGCAGTTCTTTCAATGGGGGCGTCTTCCAGCACCAGGCAGTGATTCTTGGCCTCGCATAATGCCTGGACTCTTTTTCCATGAGCTGCGGCAGTAGAATAGATATGTTTTCCTACCGACATTGATCCGACAAAAGTGATACCTTTTACATCCGGATGTTTTAGAAACAACTCAGCCTCATTTCGGCTGCAGGTGAGAACATTTACCACGCCGTTTGGCAGCCCAGCCTCGTGCAGCAATTCAACAATCGCCAGGGCAGTCATAGGTGTAGAGCTGGAAGCTTTTAGAATCATGGTATTTCCCGTCGCAATACAAAGCGGGATCATCCAGCCAAAGGGGATCATGGCAGGGAAGTTCCAGGGTACAAGCCCAACAAAAACTCCCAGGGATTCCCGGTACATGACAGTATCATATTGCCTCGAGGTATCCATGAGGGATTCGCCCATCATTAAGGAGGGGGCACCGCAGGCAAGCTCAATAACTTCCACCGCCTTGAGAACATCACCCTTGGCTTCCTGCCAAACTTTTCCGTTTTCCCGGCAGACGGACATGGTTAGCTCATCCATATTCTCTTCCAGGAGAGTCTTGAATCGATATAGGACCTGGACTCGCTCCTTCACCGGTGTATCCCGCCAACCCGGATAGGCTTTCTGGGCCGATTCAACCGCATAGTTCACTTCATCTTCTGTACAGCAGGGAGCCTTGGCGATTACTTCACCTAGATTTGGATCCATGATGTCATAATATTTTTTTGTGGTTGATTTTCCACTTTTTCCATTAATAAAATACCCCAATGTTTTCGGTTCACTCATAATTCACTCCATTTTTTTGAAATTTTAGATAATACTGGATAAAAATGATTACTCGCTTCAGGCTTGAATCGCCTTATCTGGAATTGTTAACGCTCGGTCAATGATCTCAATTCCTTCATCGATTTGTGCTTTAGTAATGAGGAGAGGCGGCACAACAAAGATCATATTCGCTTTGATAAAGGTAAACAGGCCATTTTCCCGCAGAAACTTGCCGACCTCATTCATTGTTTTCAGTTCTGGGCCTTTGGCATTTCGAGCAGCCATCGGTTCTTTCGTGTCTTTATCTTTGACAACTTCAATCACCGAGAATAAACCGATCTGCCGGACATCCCCAACCGAGGGGTGATCTTCCATCAGTTCCGCCAGTCGTTTTCCCAGGTATGAACCAACTTTAGCAGCGTTATCAATTAATCCATCCTCTTCATAAGCCTGCACTGCCGCCACACCCGCGGCGCATGAGAGGGGATGGGCACTGTAAGTCAGCCCGCACCACAGCTTATTGTTGTCAAAATGCTTGGCGATCTGATCGGAAACGATCACACCACCCAGGGGAGCATATCCGGATGTGACACCTTTGGCGAAGGTGATCATATCTGGAGAGACATCCCAATTGTCCACTGCAAACCATTTTCCAGTACGTCCAAAACCGCTCATGACCTCATCGGAAATCAACAAGATACCGTATTTATCACAGATCTCCCTCATTCTTGGCCAGTAATCATCTGGAGGGACAATGATCCCGTTTGAACCCACAACGCCTTCCAGAAAAATTGCGGCAATCTCTTCTGGTCCTTCATACTGGATCACTTCCTCGATATGGGATATACATTCCCGATGACAGGTGTCCTTTGTCCAGCCAAATGGACAGCGGTAGCAATAGGGGTTGAGCACATGCACAACTCCTGGCATGGTCGGTTCCACTGCCCAGCGACGGTTATCACCCGTCATGGCAATTGCCCCGTGAGTTGCGCCGTGATACGAAATGTATTGGGCCAGGATCTTGTGGCGGCCAGTGAACATGCGTGCCATCTTGATGGCATTCTCATTAGCCTCAGCTCCGCCCAGGCAGAAGAAGGTCTTATTCAGGTTGCCGGGAGTTACCTCGGAGAGAAGTTTCCCCAGCCGCGCCCTGGGTTCTGTCGCCATCCCGGGATGGGAATAACATAATGCTTCAGCCTGGTCCTGAATGGCTTGAATCACTTTAGGATGCTGGTGACCCAGGTTGACATTCATGAGCTGAGAGGAAAAATCCAGGAATTTTTTGCCATCCGCATCCCAGAAGTA
>JBARSF010000018.1:0-1528 GCA_049644605.1 Anaerolineales bacterium
ATATAATCCAGAGTCCGGATCGGTCCGGGCCGGTTCCCGTAGTGGGACCACGCCTGATTTTTTCCAGGGTCATTGGCTGGAGAGCATTGCGGTTGGTGAACCAGCTGGAATTGGAGACGCCATCAAAAGCATTGACATTGAGAGCCTGTTTGGGCTTTCCCGCCAGATTGCGCAAGTAACGGGAGAGATCAAAAACTCTTTCAGTGGGACGCATAAAACCGTATTCAAACGTGTCCTCTGCGATATAAATTACCCGGGGCTCAGGTTGGGGGATATCCTTTCTGTCATCTGGTAAAACCTGGGGAGATTGAAATCTGTGTGAAGTAGAGCAGCCGGTCATTATCATTAGGAGAAGGGTTAAGCCGATAATAATACCTTTGCCGTTTTTATTCATTTTATTCATTTAGTGAGAGATAAATTCGATAATCGCCTTTGCTTTTTCCAAAATACAATTTCATGATCACGCCTTTCAGCGAAAAGATGCGAATTCCCAAGCCAATGCCGCGATGATAGTCTTTTAAAAGATGGGATTGAAATAGGTTGTGAGATACTTTTCCCCAATCCACAAAGAGCATGGCATCAATATTCACCTTATCGCCCGGTCTTTTTATCAAGGGATACCGGTATTCCAGGGAAAAAAGTGTCATATCCCGGTCCCGAAACCTGCCGCGGTGAAAACCTCGTATGGTTCCGTGGGGACCCAATTGACTTAAATAATAAAAAGGAATCCGGGTGTTAGAGAAAGGTCTGGTCGATTCTGCAGCGAGGCGGACAACCAGAGTGCGGTCATAGAAAAGATGGATATAACGAGTGATGTCAACCGCAGTTTTTATAAATCCAAATTTATTCCCGTTAATCTGACGGGAAAGACCGCTATTTAAAAACAATTCCCAGCCTGCTGAGGGATTTCCCAGTCGGTTGGGGGAATTGTATTGGAATTGAAGATTCAGGTTCCAAAGATCGATGGGTTCATTCAGACCGGGTAGGAGCCTTTGATGCTCTATTGGAAGCCAGGTTGTTGAGGGAGTTCGCTGGTCTCTGCCTTTGGATATTTCATTAAGATCCAGTGTAAATGTGGTGCCAAGATAAGCCTTCTCACTCAAATCCATTCCCAGGCCGGCAACAAACGAGGTTTGTTTTAATGCAAAGTTGCTTTCGTCTGCAATGAGAGAATCATTGCCTAAACCAAAAAAGTTTCCATCACTAAGAAATCTGTACTGAGCTGTGAAGCCGGCTGTGAAATTTTTTCCCAGGTCTAACTGCCGGAACTGCACTTTGTATAACTGCTGCCAATGTAAACCTATGGTGGCTGTCATGGAGAGTTTGGACCCGGGAGTCACAAGATCTTTTTGATAGAATTTGATTCCTCCTCCAGTCCGGGAATAATAGGTGGGATAGGCAGCTCTTTTGCGGTCATCGGATGAGAAAAAATCCAGGATCCTGGCAGAAACCTCAGTTTTCTCGGCAAAAGCGATAATAGGTTTTACTCCTGAGTAGATCAGGCGAAATGGGAGATAAAGTATCTGTC
>JBARSF010000019.1:0-18445 GCA_049644605.1 Anaerolineales bacterium
CAAAATCTACCCCGGGTAACAGCGTGTCCACATCCATGAAGATCTGTTCTTTGCTAAAGTGCTGTTCCAACACAGTAAATATCGCAAAGGTATACCCCTTTGAATCGGCTCTGCGATAGTTTAGAAAAATCTTCCCAGTCATTTATGAGCGTTTCATTTTGCAATCAGCAGCTTGCTTATCCATTTCTTTAATATAACATATCCTTAAAACTTTGTTCTATCTCCCACTAATAACATTTTTACCATCCCGGTAAGTCAAATTATAAATCACTTCGATCAATCCTGAATGCTCTAATCCTAACATTACTTCTGGATTATTTTTTGGGGTCAGGTCAATATGCAATCTATTCATCGGTATTATCCAAAAACTCAAAAGACATGAAGGCGATTAGTCAAAATATGATGCATTCAAGTATTGCAACAACAGGGCGATATATGGATTTGCCAGAAAAAGAGCTGAAAGAGAAAATTCTTGGTTTAGCGGGAAACGAAATCAGTAAAGATACCGAAATTAATGATATTGTTGATCGAGTAGCTGACAAAGTCATTGAGAGAATTTTAGGCGAGATTAAAGGCTTAAAACAAAGTTGAGCCACTGCTGGTACAAAATGGCTCAATAATTTGCTTCAAATATGGGCCCGGCAGGATTTAAGAGCGAGGGTTTATCCCTATTACCCTTCACTCAAGCCCGACGCTAAGGGCGGAGGGGCGAACCTGCGACCTGGCGGATAAAGGTTTATTTCCAAGGGGGCTATATTTTAATAATTGATTACTAACGGATGAGCTCACCAGCAGCAGTATTTGATTGTTTAAGGAAACGAATAAGAACCAATAAATGAACTAATCGTCGATATTTTCCGCCGCACTGGCGGAGTCCGGTCGGATGTAGTGGGGGTTGGGTGCAGCGCCTTGTGGGCGACAGGAAATTCACTTAAAAGGGACAGACAGAAAACATATAATTTGAAAGTCACATTAAGGCATCTCAGCTTGAGCTTGGCTTATTATGCGCCATGTAGCATCGATAGTTTCTGGAACTTGCACTCTATCACCATCAGGCTTGCGCACCAATGTCAATGCTCCGCTTGGACAGGTCGTTACACACAAACCACAACCGATACATCGGTCAGTGTTGAGAATGACGCAGTTACCATTTTCAGTTAGAGCTTGCATCTGGCACCGTTCCAGACAATCCCAACATCCATTGCAGATTTCAGAATCAAGAAGAGAGACGAAAGAGCTGGCGACGGCCTCAGCAGGTTTGGGATGGTTTTGGATGCCTCCTAGAACGCCACAACAACAGCCACAGCAACAACAGATTGCAGTAATATCTTTAGAATTTGTTGGTTGAAGAACGAGATTGGATGCATTAGCTCTGAATAGGATTTCCATCACCTCGGACAATTCGATGGAACGACCCCGTCCATCCCGAACGTAATAGTCTGCCCACTCGTCAAATATCAGGCAACTCTCCTCCGGCGCATCACAACCACCTCCCATCATACTCGCACGGCGGCGGCAAATACAAGGAGCTACAGCAAACCGATCATGGTTCTTGATCAGTTCATTGACCAGCTCATACGGTAGTGCTTCCAGGTGAGGTTCGATGCTCTCACCCACTGGAATGGTGCGCATTTGAGGAATTGTTTTCGGACGCGATCTTGGCTTTATCGTACTCCAGTAGTCGTTTAAATCCTGAAGTAATCCATCATTCAAATTATTGACTTGGAATTCATAAATCCCAACCACAAATGGAACAGCTTGATATAGAAGGGGACCAATGTCCGGTTGAACAGAAAAGATGAGTCCTTTCTTTGACATCTCATTGAGTCGTTGTTCCACTTCTGCAAGAGGAAGATTGGCTTTTTTAGCAATAACCTGGGCGTTCTCTCGATCCAAAGATAAATATGTTGCTAATTCAGCCTCTTCTATCGAGAACAATCCTTGTAGTAAGCGTAATTCAGCGCCGGTGTCGCTGGGGGCAAAACCGCCTGGGAGTTGATCTAAATGCTCAGCTAGTTCCCTATAACTTGTCTTTTTCATGTTCATCCTCCTTATGACTTACTGGGAAGTTTAATTGGAAAACTTCTTTCACAAAAAGTAAGCCCATGCTGGAAGTTTCTTCTTATGATATTCAATCCTGTCAACCTAGCTTGCTTCCTAACGTTCCACATGAGCCGCGGCTTGCCCTGGAGCGTAGCGGAAGGGTAAGCCGTCGGACTCGATGTGGGTGTTAGGCAACCAGTTGGTGCCGCGGCGCTTAGCTTACGGGTTCTTTAGGAATCTCAAATAGAAGGCTGCAAACACCAAGACAATGCCGATGTTCACTATCAGCCGTTCCCAGAATCGATTCTTAAAGAAAAGTAAATCTACACTAACGACAACGGCTATCATCACCACAATAACAAAGCCTACCGCTAACTTGTTGGTGTCCATATTCGTCTTCCTCCTCGGCTCACTGTCGGCCGCTCGGGATGGTCCCAAGGCGGTCCAGCACCCGTCATCCCGTGCTGCGCCTAACGTTAATTATCTTTCAAATGCCCGATAAATGAATAGGAATTATCCTTCAAAGGTTTTGAGTAGATGTCCTATTATTATCATAGTCTGAGATTAGCTATATATCAAGAATATAAGGTGATCATTAAGAAGGGAAAGCTATTCATCTTAAATGTTCCCAAGTACACAAGAGCCTTCAATTCAGATTTGCTAATAACCCAGCTGGATACGGACCTGTGACCAGGAGGTTATAAGTTGATATCCTGTACGGTACTTATTTAGGTATATTCTTTAGGGAATAATAGGAAAAAAGGTGGGCCCGGCAGGATTTAAGAGCGAGGGTTTATCCCTATTACCCTTCATTCAAGCCCGACGCTAAGGGCGGAGGGGCGAACCTGCGACCTGGCGGATAAAGGTATAAATCCAACCCGGCTATAGTTTGTAATATGAAAGACCCTAGCAAAGAGCGTAAGGCGCACGGTGGTGATTACTTTTCAAGATTTGCTACCCATAACCATTTCTGATTATATACGCAGCATCCAACCACGGCATAACCGTGACACTTTCACGCTGGGCTGCACACAATTAAAGGTGGGCTTTCTATAAACAACCGCAGATCTGCAGAAGTTGACTCTATTAAAAGCTAATCAAATTCTTCAGGATTATCTAAAAATTCTTCCCAAAATTTCAAAAATGTTTCTGGATCATCACTCAAATCCTGTCCGAAGTTATCTTCGAGGGCTTTTATGATTTGATCGTCACTAAAAACTTCCTGCCTGGTTAGGTAGCTGATCGTCTCAATCATTTCTATAGTTTCAGTGCTATTACTTACCATGCCATCATATATTGCTGCCCGGACAAGATTTTTATATAACTCCACAAGCTGCTCATCGGTGAACATATCATAGAAATCGCCCCCTAGAGGGAGAGTTTTTACCGCTGCTCGTTGAATTGAACGGCTTTCATGTTTTAGAGCTGCCAGGGTAACATCCGGGTTCCAACGCATCCAGCCAATAAACAGGGCTCCCAGCGCAGCCTGGTATTCCATCCTTTCCAGCGGAGCTTGATCCTCCTCTGGGCAATAAGAGATTGTTCCTGAGGTAGGCTTTTTAGTATCACCGAATGAGTGGTCAACGCCAGCATACTGCATGGTTCCGCTAAAGGATGAGCCTGTATAACACGTGCGTGAACCGGCTCCGGCGACAATGACGTATGAAGCGCTTTTTGGTTTAAACTCGAGCTCAAGTGAAACTGTTAGATCACAATTCTCTTCCAGAACCTGGACACCCGCTATGGTAAGAACTTCTTCCATATATGTTTTGACAGAACCCGGTTTGTATTGATCGTTCAGAGGGTAATGTTGGGTAACCTGGATACAAATGGAATCGGCTTTTTCGAGAGGATTTTCCGTGTTTGTTGACTTTTCCGTGTTTGTTGACGGACTGCAGGAACTTACAAACAGCATAACTGCCAGGACTACCAACCGCACGGGGATAGCTAAATAGTTCTTAATTTCTGTGGTCATACTTTGACTCCTTATGACGCAGGAATGTTCAAATCGCCTAACGGCTCTGAGCTAAGCGGCACCGGTTATTACTAAGAAATGGATTTGCCGCCGCGACAGGCGTCCGCTTCAGCGAATTGTTAGCAAGCCTACTTTATTATCTGGATCAATAGCTATTACCAGGGGCGGTACTACAAAAACTTCTCTGATCGTGTCGATTTCACGCGATGTACTAGGTAATGAGCATTGCCAATTGAGTCCGAACAATAAAGGATCTCCCGTTACTATCATGCTGGCTGCCGGAATGTGCTCTTATGGCATCCACTTTCCTATGCCCTTCCAGCAATGCGACAGCATATTGCCGTGGCCAGCGCCAGCCTTGTGATAGATTGCATAACATGCGGTTCGCATAAGGTCTTCTCCCCCTCTTACATGCAGGATTTTGCCAATCTGACGGGCTCGAATATGCCATCCTTTGTCGTCGTATTTTGAGCGATCATATGCCCTTTCATCTCCCTTTCCTCTCTTAAATTCATGATCGTGCTGAATAATCAAAAGAAGTTCCGCTACCAGCTTATCGTAGCTATTAGCAGCGTCCATGTGGTTTCCTCCTTCGGAGATGTAGACGCCAAACTTTAATTATGCTTCAAATGCGTGATAATCAATTAGGAAACATGGATAGGTGTGAGAGATCATGGATTTTGATGTTACGGCATTTATTTGGAGTATAGCATAAGAAAAAGTACACCCAAATCGAGTGGGCGCGAATGGACTCAAACTAGTAAAATAAACCCATGGCTTAAAAGGCCACTGCTATGTGACCGATCCGTCGAGAGAAAGAGATATAAGGGCGAAATAAGGGGGATAATAGTGTATATTGTGTACATTGTTTCTCTGCTATATGCACCGGAATTGCACCGGGCAATAGAGAATCACTGGTATTGAATTTACTCATTTGACATCAAGAATTTAATAATGTACTATGAGAATAATCACTGTTTACAATGTTGCGGGGCTGTCACCTCTCAATAATCTACCTCCCGTTCTTAACTCTGAGTTTCTATGAATTTCCTTATGTAAAATAAAAACAGCAACAGAAGATCTCGATTCCATTTTGTCCAAAACAGTAAGAACGGTATTCAGGTCAACGAAACGAAAATCCAGCATACCAGACCTGACCACCACAAAGGCAAACAACAAACAACCTCAGGCAAAGGTGCAGGAAATGAAAACAAAATGGATCCCCTTTTATCTTGCAGTACTGATCCTCACTTCCTGTCAGCCCCCTTCTGCAGAATCCGGTGTTGTCATTGATTCCTCTGAGCCAACCAGAACCCAACCACAACCAACCAGCTCAGATGATACTGGCGGGACTGAACAGGAGCAGAGTCTTTTTGAAATTACAGAAAACTACCTGGTGTTTCAGATAGGAAACAATGCCCCTGCCTTCCTGCTGGTTACTGAACCCTCACAATTCATTTCAGACAACCATATTGGAGGCTGGACAGGAAAATATGACTTGTACAACAACCCAGACTTCTTTTACCAGAACGGATTCAAACGCATCCGCATAGGAGCGTTATTTGGCCCTGACCAGGTAGGGTGGCCGATCCGTCTGGACACGCTTTCCCCAGCGGTGGATGAAACCATTACCGAATATGCCGAAAATGACATCAAGATCATTCTTACCACGCTCATCGGATCAGGTCTTCCATTTCCTCCCAACTTCCAGAACCAAGCTCAAGTTGACACCTACTTAGAGTACCTCGCTTTTGTGACCTCTCACTTCAAGGGTCGGATTGCCTATTACGAGATCCTGAACGAGCCTTTATATATGAGTCCCAAGGACTATGTCAAAATTGCTGAGATGGCAGTTGAAGTCATTCGAGAAATTGATCCGGACGCAAAAATCATTATAGGGTCTGTATGTGGAGACTGGCTGAACGATTATCCCGGGTATGGTGAATATCAGCGCTCAGTTCTTAATTTCATGTGGTTCTTTGAACTGATCCAATCATTCAACTTCGAAGATGTACAGGTGGATGGCATCTCCTGGCACCCATTGTACGATAACCTCCCCAGCGATCCGTATTACCAAACTTATCCTGAGATCATCCGATCATTTCAGGTGTTTGCGGCTTCCCGACATTTTTCCGGGGAGTACTTTGCAGATGAGATCTGCTGGGTTGGTATTGACGAGGAAAATTGGGATAATGGCCCCCCAACAGATCCAGCTATCGCCGCCAAATACCAGACCCGGGCGATCACGGAACACCGCGGGCTGGGTGTCAACGTGACCATAAATATATTCTGGCAGGCACCCTTTATGAACCCCATCAAAAATCTCAACAACGTCCTGGCGGGGGCAGAGCCAGCTGAAATCCCGATCAATTTGGAAACAAATGAGGATTTTGATCACCTGAGAGCCTATGGATTTTCGCTTCCTGATGGTGATATGCTTGTGGCCCTGTGGATCAATAACACTGCTGTTAAAGAAGATCCTGGTGTTAACTTCACACTCACCCTACCCGATTTTTCCGCTGATCATATTACCGGGATCGACGTGTATTATGGCTTTGAGCAAGAACTGGTTGCAGAGAATCAGGACGGCAATCTGATCATAGAAAACTTGATGGTGAAAGATTATCCAACCCTTATCAGGTTCAGCAAACCTACCCCACAAACGGCGGAAGGTCCAAAATATACTCAACTGCCCCGGGGAAGCGTGATCATGGTCGAGAACACCGCAGACAGCGGACCGGGCAGTTTTCGCCAGGCCTTGACGGACGCGAAGTCTGGCGACATCATAACATTCGATCCAGAAATCTTCAAACCGAAAATCCCGGCTACCATCTCAGTTTTGTCAGGACTGCCGGAGATCGGGCAGGGATATCTGACCATTGACGCCAGTAATGCCGGGGTGATCCTGGACGGCAGCGGAACCGGGGCTGCTGGATTCAATATCACCTCCGAATGGAATACCATTCGGGGACTCCACATAATAAACTTCCCGCGTCCAGGGATCATCCTCTGGGAAAATGCCTCCTTCAACACCATTGGCGGTGATCCGCAACAAGGCGCAGGGCCATTCGGTCAGGGCAATCTAATTACAGGAAATCTCTATGGCATAGCACTGGCCGAATCAAAATACAACACTATCACCGGGAACCAGATCGGTGTGGAACTGGAGGGCGTCCAAGGCAACAAAGGCAATGATGGCGTTTATATTGAAGGTCAATCAATTGGAAATATCATCGGCCCGGATAATTTGATCGTCAATAACAGCACTGGCGTTAATGTCTATTCAGCTGACCCTGTTGGCTCCACCATCACTCGCAACGCCATATATGGCAATGAAGAGGGAATCCTGATAGATCCAGGTATTCAAACTACACCAGACGCACCTGTGATCCAAGCCTTAGATCTGGCCGGAACAGTTAGTGGAACCACCTGTCCCGTCTGCAGAGTTGAAATCTTCTCTGGTGAGGGTTCAGGTGCCGAGATATTTGAAGGTAGCCTGATAGCTGATTCAGAAGGGAACTTCACTATTACAGCTGACGAACCCTTTACAGGTCCATTCCTGGTCGCCACAGCCACAACGCCAGATGGGTTCACCAGTGCGTTCTCCCTGCCGATAGCAGTCGAATGACAAACTTCCCACCCCCTGATGATGATCAGGGAGTGGGGATTGACGGCCTGAAATTGACGAAAAATACACCTGGTATAAAAGAGTTTTACACACGCACCCGTAGCTCAATGGATAGAGCGTCTGACTTCATATCAGCGGCGTAATTGCCTATCCTTTCCAGGGGGAACTACAGCGTCTTTTATGTCTATAGTAGGGGAGAAAAACAGTCCAGAAAGTCTACAGAATCGATCCTTTCCACCTAGTTTGCACCCGCGCTGCACCAGAAAACCAGTTCCCTATAACGGAAAGGCGAATCGAACCCCCAAACAATGGCTTAAAAGGCCACTGCTAAATGATCGATCCATCGAGAGAAATTGATTTTAGGGGGAAATAAGGGGGAAAATAGTGTCTATAGTGTATATCCTGTATATTGTTTCTACCTTATATGCACCGAAATTGCACCGGGAAAGTGTGTATCGATATATATAATTTCGTGTATGATATAGACATTAATATTGTTATACATATCACAATAAACTCAATATCACCTGAACCTTGGCTAGAACTCGTCCTGTACGTGTCTGGTTGAGTGATTGGATAGATGTCTGCATCGAAAATTACTCCTATGGATAAGGCGTTCGGGTTGCAGCCCTGATTAAACCTGGTAGCAATAAAGTTAGCGTAAAATTTCACCAATCTCAGAAAAATCAAAGAGGAGAAAAAAGTGAGAGCAGTCACCTATTATCAATTCGGTTCACCAGACAATCTTAAATTAGAAGAGATCGAAAAACCTATTGTCAAGGACAATGAGGTTCTGATCAGAGTGCAGGCAGCCTCTGTAACACCCCTTGACTGGCATACCCTAACAGGAAAACCATTTTTAGCCCGATTGGTGATTGCCGGTATATTCAAACCAAACTACAACGTATTAGGAAATGACATAGCGGGGGAGGTTGAAGCTGTCGGGAAAAACTTCAAGCAGTTCCAACCTGGAGATGAGGTGTTCGGGACGAGTTTTATTTTTGGAGGCTTTGCTGAATATTTGAGTGTTCCTGAAGATCAAACCCAACTGGTCCTAAAACCTAAAAATATATCATTTGAGGAAGCAGCAGCAGTACCTAATGCTGGACATGTTGCTGTAACGTGCCTGCGTGATCTAGGACAGATCCAACCAGGTCAAAAGGTATTGCTCAACGGTGCTTCAGGTGGTGTAGGTACATATGCAGTACAAATCGCCAAGGCGGAAGGAGCCGAGGTTACCGGTGTATGTAGTACTAAAAATTTGGAATTGGTTCGTTCACTAGGCGCTGACCGGGTTATCGATTACACGCAAGAAGACTTCACCCAAGGTAAGGGGCAATATGACCTGATATTTGATGTTTCAGCCAAGAGCTCATATTCAGATTGTAAACAAGCATTAACCCCCGATGGGGTTTATGTGACAACGGCATTTTCGCCAGGACTCCTCCTTATGAGCAAATGGGTCTCAATGACTAGCAATCAGAAATTGATTCCACTACCCATTAAGAGGCCTGGAAAAGAAGATTTCCTGATCTTGAAAGAGCTACTCGAAACTAGGAAGATCAAACCATTTATCGACAAACGATACAAGTTGAGGGAGGTTCCTGAAGCTTTAAAGTATATGGGGGAGGGACATACAAGAGGGAAAATCGTTGTTCATGTAAAGGAATGAACCTATGTCATTAAAATTTAGTGTTGGACAATTATGTGGGTTTTTATTTCTCTTTATCCTCTTTACCAGCATCCTCAGCAAAGCCACAGCAGGCACCCCATTAGATCCAGATAATGTTTCGGAATCTTTCCAGAATACTTTAGGGAGCAGTATGAAATTCCGGATAAGTATAATTTTGGATCTGATATCTCACGTCAGCATTATTGCCCTTGCGGGAGCGTTGTACCTTGCGTTCAGTAAATACAATCAACCGCTAGCTTCTATAGGCACACTCTGGCGGGTGGCAGAAGGAACGATCATAGCTTTCAGCGAGATCAGTGGTTTGATATTCCTTGCTGTGGCACAACAATATGTATCAACCTTAGGTTCAGATAAGTTTGCTTTAGAGTCTTTGGGACGTGTACTGATATTGGCTGAAGATTGGGGTTTAAAAATCGGTTTGATCTTCTTAGGTGTTGGCAGCCTTTTTTACGCGATTCTGTTCGTAACAAGTGGAACAGTACCGCAGATCCTGGGTTGGTGGGGAATTATATCCAGCACCCTTGCTGTTGGAGGAATCTTACTTTCTCTGATAAATCCAAATATTAAGATGGTAGGAATTTTGTTTATGATACCTTACGAGATTGTCCTGGGTATTTGGTTATTGTTCAAAGGTGGTCAGATCGGAACTTTGTGATTTCTTATTAATCCACCAAAATCTATCCCGTAATTGAATCAATGTAAACATATTTTTTCTTGGATTCAACTCATAATTATGATCCTGTATTAAGTAGATATTGCGTCTAAAGGATCTACCAATCAATGTTGAAAAGAAAAGGATAAGTGTTTATATTCAAAGGTTTTTGATAAATATTCTTATCTCAAGCAATCACTGTTTGGATTGAAAATAATGCAATAGATGGGTCTTCCAACCGTTGATAAACTCTTTGTAATGGTCTTCTGAAAAGTGTTCAAGAAATTTCCTGCCGCTTTCACTTAATGCCGTATATTCGTAAGTCACTTCCACATCTGTCATACCTTTGTCCACCTGATCACAGCGGACAGTGATCAGGCCAACTTTCTGATCTGGTTCCACCCTGTAGAACTGAACAAAAAAGGATTCGGGATCATACCGCTTTACTAACCAGATGGTGTCCCCATCGGTAGATGCATGACCATGACTCTTTGTCAAAAAAACAAAATCTTCATGCATCCCATCCGAGCCTGAAATATTTTCATAATCCCAGCCTGGAACCCATAATTTTTCACCCTCAGCACTGAACAGAGGAAACAGTGTTTCTGCCGGCTGATCTATTCTGAATGTTTCCGTATGGCCTAATGAATTCATAATATTTTCCTTCAATAATTAATATGCAAATTTTAACAAGTAATGTATTTTGGGATAAATAGATACCCTAATAAGTTTGTGATAAATGGACTTATCAAAATAGGCATATATCGAATCATTTTCTTTTATTGAGCATTAATCTAATACTAGATTCATAGTCTTCATAAGTATTCCAACCTAACTCAAGTCTAACTATGTAATGAGAGACAGGACGAGGACTAGGATAATCTAGAACATACGCCATATCAAAAAATTGATTGTCATAGTAAACTCGAACTAGTTGCCTGAACACATTCTTGGCAACGGAACGATTTGGTTCTCCTTCCTCCCAATGGTTATATTGAATTCTACCCGCGAATATTAATAATCCTTCAGGGATTCCTTTTATAGATCTACCCAGGCAAAACGATGCTGCAGTTGTTCCAGGATTAACACCAAAGCCTATACATTCTTCTGAAATGTTGGGATTTGGAGAATACTTCTTTATACCGATGTAAGCAATTTGAAGAATGCTACCCGCAAGACTTGCTCTGGAAAACTCACGGGAAAAATGTTCTTCATATATCCCTAAGAATTCTTTATTCTCTTCCTTAGTCATTCTTACGAGCCCAGTATCAACAATGTAATCCATTATTGAAGGCAGACGAATCGAATCGTATTCGTGTAAGCCATTGAAGAGATGCTGGATAGCCGGTTTAGATTGCTCAATATAACTATCAATACTCATTTTTAGATTTGCTAGTTAGTAGAAATGGTTGCGATAACTGTATTTATCACAACTATTTAATATCTGTCACAATATTATTATATACCCTTAATAATGGTAGACTTAGGATGACACATTTCAGACAAGGAAACCCACTTATGAAAATCTTTTTAACCGGCGGTGCCGGCTATATCGGGTCCATCGCAGCCAGAAAATTATTGGAGTCCGGGCATCAGGTCACTGTCTATGATTCCCTGGTGACCGGCTACAGAAATGCCGTCCCGGAAGGGGCGACCTTCATCCAGGCTGACCTGGCAAACGGGAAGGACCTAGCTGCCGCCCTGGCAACGGACCAGTTTGAGGCGGTGATGCATTTCGCCGCCTTCATCGAAGCCGGGGAAAGCATGCTCAACCCCCCGAAGTTTTATCAAAATAACCTGATGAATTCTGTGAATTTGATTGATCTGGCAGTAAAAGCGGGCATAAATCGTTTTGTGCTCTCGTCAACCGCCGCGGTATATCAATCCAGTGACAAGCCCCTATCCGAGTTATCTCCCCTGGGCCCGGTAAATGTTTACGGCCACACCAAGTTAATGATCGAAGAGGTGCTGGAATTTTACCGGGAGATTCACAACTTGCGGTATGCGGCTTTGCGATATTTTAATGCTGCCGGCGCCCTGCCGGACCAGGGAGAAGCCCACCAGCCGGAATCCCATTTGATCCCGCTGGTGCTCCAGGTCCCGCTTGGGCAGCGTGAAAAGATCAAGATCTACGGCACCGATTACCCCACTCCGGACGGCACCTGCATCCGGGATTATATCCATATCACCGACCTGGTCTCGGCCCACCTGCTGGCGCTGGATGCGCTGGAGAAGGAAGAAAAACTGGTCTACAACCTGGGCAACGGGAAAGGATATTCCGTGAGAGAGGTGATCGATACTGCCCGGGAAGTCACCGGCCACCCCATTCCCGCAGAAGAAACCGAGCGCCGGCCGGGAGACTCTCCCCGCCTGGTGGCATCTTCAGAAAAGATCAGAACCGAGCTGGGCTGGGAACCCCAAATCCCGGATTTAATAGACATCATCCACAGCGCCTGGGAATGGCATCAGTCGCATCCGGACGGCTATAAATAAAAAACAAGGGATGCAATCCTTTAAAAGGATTGCATCCCTATCTAATGGAAAACCAAAGATTATCACCGGAACCAGATCGAGTATACCCCTAAACCAATCCCGCCCAGCAGAAATATGATCCCGATCACCCCCAGCAGCGGTGTGCTGCCGGTAGTTTCAGGCAGCGGTGTATCCGCTTCGATCACCACCGAACCGGCCTGGGCGCCAAACGTCAGGAAGGTTGTATCCCCGGCCAATAACGGGATGCCGATATTAAGGGAAGTAGTGGGGTTGTAGCCTTCAGGTATCGCTACGCTGACGTTGTAATCCCCCTCGTCCAGGTTATCGGTACAGGTGTAATCATCCCTCGCTGAATCCGGATCGTGTTCAGGTGTGTCCGCTGTCAGGGAAACCGATCCGTCCCGGTTGCTGATATTTATCGCGCCGCCGGGTAAACTCACTTCTTCTTCCTGGCGCATGGAATCCCCGTTGATATCCACAAACAACAGGACACATAAAGTGCCCAATCCGGGAACCGGGGTATCGGTGGGTTCAGCTGCTTCTTCGGTGATAACCGGACCGAGGGTTGGCTGGTCAGCGGCCGGACCACCCAGGCCTAAAAACAGATACTGTCCTGGAAAGACAACGTCTTCCACCCCCAGGTTATTAAGATCCCGTAAGTCAGCCAGGTCCACGCCAGAGACTGCCGCGATGCGCCAGAGAGTATCTCCATCCTGCACAATATAGAGGATCCTGCCATCCGAACCCGGTGTGGGTGTCGGGAAGTCGGTCATCTGGGGATTGGGTGCCGCCAGCACCGGGGCTTGAAGCGGAAAAGGGGCTCCAGTTAATCCGATCAACACCAAGCCAACCAGGACCAGGACCCAGGTGGATTTTTTCATGACCTAGATTATACTCCATGTATAATAGCTGGTACAGCATTAGTCCTTTCCCGCTCCCATTTTGTGGTAAAAATAAGGTTTATTGAAATAGATCTAGTCCAGGAAGTGCAAAAATCATGACCTCATATGAAGCAGTAATCGGTTTGGAAATCCATGTCCAGCTCAATACAGAAAGCAAAATCTTTTGCGCCTGCAAAGCAGATTCCTGGGGTGACCCACCCAATACCAATATCTGTCCGGTCTGCACCGGACAACCTGGAGTCTTGCCGGTCCCAAACCGGGCAGTGATAGAAAAAGGGGTCCTGCTGGCAGGGGCGATGCAGAGTGATATTCAACCGGTTTCGTTTTTTGACCGGAAGAATTATTTTTACCCGGACTTGCCCAAAGGATATCAGATCTCCCAGTATGACCTGGCACTTGCGAAAGGGGGATTTGTGGACCTCCCGCTGGAGGATGGGTCAACGCGCCGGGTCGGGATTGAAAAACTGCACATTGAAGAGGATGCAGGAAAAACCATCCATAAACCCGGCAGGCGATTGCTTGATTTTAACCGCTGCGGTGTCCCCCTGGTAGAGATGGTTACCGCCCCAGATTTAAGATCCGCTGATGAAGCCGCTGATTTTATTCGCCACCTGAGAAAGTTAGTGCGCTGGATCGGGGTTTCGGATGCGGATATGGAAAAAGGGAAAATGCGTTTTGATGCCAATGTTTCGATCCGGGAAAAAGGATCGGATGTGCTGAATCCCAAAACCGAAATTAAGAACATGAACTCAATTGAACACGGCCGGGAAGCAATGAAGACTGAAATCAAACGCCAGATCAAGGAAGTGGAATCCGGCGGAACCATTGAATCCTGGACGCTGGACTGGAATGAAGAGACCCAGACCCTTTCAAAAATGCGCTCCAAGGAAACCGAAGCTGATTACCGGTATTTTAAAGAGCCGGATCTTCTCTCTATAAATCTCACCCAGGACAAAATTAAAGAGCTTTTGGAAAGCCTGCCGGAGCTGCCGCTGGATCGAGAGAGCAGGTTCAGGGAGAAATATAAACTCCCAACCCGGGAAGCAAAAGTCCTCACCGAAGAAAAGGCTTTAGCGGATTATTTTGAAGGTATCCTGGCAGCTTATCCTGGCCAACCAAAAAACGCTGCCAATTGGCTGATCAACGACATTTTGGGTCTCGTAAATGAACTTCATCTCTCCCTGGAGGAGTTGTTCCTTACCCCGGAACGCCTGGCTGATATTCTGAAATTAGTCGACGAAGGTGCGATAAATACCAGCACAGGCAAGGAGCTGGTCAGGAAAACCCAGGGGCTTCAAAAGGACCCCGCCACAATCGTGGAGGAAGAAGGTTTGGCCCAGGTCACCGATAGCGCTGCGATTGAGTCGATTTGCCAGGAAGTGATCCAGGAAAACACAACTCAAGTTGAACAATACAAATCTGGTAAAGAAGGGGTGATCGGCTGGCTGGTTGGCCAGGTGATGGCCAAGTCCGGCGGCAAAGCTGATCCACAGGTCGTGCGGGAAACGCTAGAGAGCCTCCTGGAATAAACATCATACGTTTGTAAAATAGGGATGCAATCCCTTAAAGGGATTGCATCCCTATTACGAAGAGTTCCAGGGCGGTAGGGAGAGATAACAAATCAATCTGCTGATAAAAAACCCCCGATATTTTCTCGGGGGTTTCCTCATTAATGAAACTATTTATTCCAGAATTTGTGTAGACATCATGGTCAGCTCCACCCGTTTGGTCCATCCCAGGCTTTCCCAGAATTTGATTCCACCCATATTGTCCTCAAATACAAACAAGTGGCATTTCTGGATGCCGATCTGGGTCAGGGCAAACATGCAGCGGTTGACCAGCGATTGCCCTAATCCCTGCCGGCGGTAATCCGGATGAACCATTAAGTGATGAATATATCCCCGCCGGCCGTCATGTCCGCAGAGGACAGATCCAATCAATTTCCCCTCTTTCCAGGCCGTGTAACTCATCCCGGGATTCCTTTCCAGGAAGATTTTTATACTTTGCTGAGAATCCGCTTTACTCAACCCGATGTTATCACTCTTCTCCCATAGACTGTAAATGGCTTCATAATCATCAATATTCATTTCATGGATATTTATTGTCATCTTGACTCCTTCTTCCCGCATAAATCACACCGGCGCCTAACACCGTCAACGGTTAATACTTATAAAATCCCCGTCCGGTTTTGCGTCCCAGATGCCCTGCTGTTACCATTTTGCGGAGCAAATATGCCGGGCGGTATTTATCCTCACCTAAGTCAGCCTGCAGCACCTCCATAACTGAAAGCAGCACATCCAGGCCAATCAAATCCGCCAATGCCAGGGGGCCCAGGGGATGGTTCATGCCCAGCTTCATAACCTCATCAATCGCTTCCACGGTACCCACCCCTTCCTGAAGGGCAAACACAGCTTCATTCAGCATGGGACATAAAATCCGGTTGGAGATGAACCCCGGAGAATCGTTGGCTTCCACCGGCACTTTACCCATTTGTTCTGCCGCCTGAACCACTGCTCTGGTGGTCTCGTCTGAAGTATCAAAACCTCGGATGATCTCCACTAATTTCATCAGGGGAACTGGATTCATAAAATGCATGCCAATAACCTTTTCAGGTCGTTTAGTGACAGCAGCCAATTTGGTCAGGCTGATGGAAGAGGTATTGGATGCCAGGATTGCCCCCGGGGCTGCTTTTGTATCCAGTTCAATAAATATTTTCCGCTTTAAATCAAAGTTTTCTGTCGCTGCCTCAATCACCAGATCTGCCTTTTTGAGTTCGCTGAAATCCGTGGTAGATTTAATCTGAAGGGCTTTTCCCATGGCTTCCGGAGATATCCTTTCTTTATCCAGTAATTTACTCACAGATTTAGCAATCACCTGTTTTGCCCGCAAGAGCTGATCCGGGTCCACATCCATCATGGTGACCTCGAATCCCGAAACGGCAGCGGTTTGGGCAATCCCGTTTCCCATTGTCCCTGCCCCAACTACAAAAATCTTTTTAACTGCCATCAACCTTCTCCTCTCTATCAGTTCATTTCAATTGCCATCGCGACTGCCTCAGCACCTCCCAGGCACAGGGAGGCTATTCCGCGGGATAATCCGCGATCCTTAAGGGCATAGATCAATGTTGTCAGCACCCTGGCGCCGCTGGCTCCAATCGGGTGTCCCAGAGCAATTGCCCCACCGTGAGGATTGACTTTTTCCCAATCCCACCCCAGATCTGCCATGGCTTTTCCATCCGCCAGAACCTGGGCGGCAAAAGCTTCGTTTAACTCAATTAAATCCACCTCATCCAGGGTCCAGCCCACTTTATCCAACAGGATGGGCATGGCTACCGCCGGCGCATAAAACAGGTATTTTGGCTCTACCGCAGCATAGGCATAGTCCACGATTCGGGCCAGCGGTTTTACTCCCATCTCGGCGGCTTTTTCTTCACTGGCTACTACAAGGGCAGAAGCGCCGTCATTTAATCCGGGGGCGTTGCCGGCAGTTACTTTGCCATCTTTTACAAATGCCGGCCGCAGCTTGGACAGGATTTCCAAGGATGTGTCGCGCCGGGGAGTCTCATCGGTATCAAATACTGATACAGAACCCTTTTTCCCTTTGACTTCGATTGGTACAATTTCATCTTTAAATTTACCCTGGTCAATAGCCTGGATGGCTTTCTGATGGCTTTGATAAGCATACTGATCCATCTCTTCCCTGGAAACATCATATTCCTCAGCAATAAATTCAGCTGCATTGCCCATCCCCCAATCCTCGAATGGGTCCCACAGGCCATCATTCAGTAGAGCATCGATCATTTTTCCGTGACCAAATTTCAACTCTCCCGACCTGCCGTAAATCAGATAGGGCGCTCGACTCATGGATTCCATCCCCCCGGAAACATAAAGATTGGCATCCCCGGCCCGGATGCTGCCCGCTGCCAGCATAACAGCTTTTAATCCCGATCCACAAACTTTGTTGATTGTAAAAGCGCCAACCGAAACCGGAAGGTCGGCAAAAATGGCAGCCTGCCGGGCAGGGTTCTGGCCCAATCCGGCGGAGACCACGTTGCCCATGATCACTTCATTTATGTCCTCAGGGTCCGGGATGCTGGCTCGGCGGACGGCTTCTTTGACAACCAAAGCCCCCAATTGAGGTGCGGTATAACCGCTTAAAGAGCCCTGAAAGCTTCCTGATGGTGTGCGAACGGCACTGAGGATTACCGGATTATTGATTGTCATTGGTGATCAGCCTCCTCAATCAATTGGATTAAATAACTGTCTGAGTATTCTGGTATCACTGAAACCGGTAAAAGTAAATTTTAGAACCAATAAACAAAAAAGAGTTAACTACAGCTTCCAGGAAGACAGAATCTTTTGATAGGTGTCTTCCAGCAATTCCGGGATCACCCGCGTTCCTCCTACTGCGGTCATATAGTTAGTATCCCCCGCCCAGCGGGGAACAATATGCCAATGTAAATGCCGGGGAATCCCAGCCCCGGCGGCAGACCCAATATTTAAGCCGACGTTAAATCCTTCCGGGTGATAAACAAGCTGCAAAACTTCCATACCCCGGTAGATTAATTCCATCATTTCCCCCCGGGTCTCCGGATTCAGATCAGCTAATTTTTCACAGTGAAGAATGGGCAGGATCATCAGGTGTCCCGTTGTGTAAGGATACCGATTAAGCATTACTGCAGTGTTTTCCCCCCGAAATACCACCAGATTTTCTTTATTATCCTTTTTAATAAAAGCAAGGCAAAAAGGACATTCATTGTGTTGAGATTCATTTTCTATATATTTCATACGCCAGGGAGACCAGATATGATGCATTAAATTAGTTTAGGTGCGATTGGTTTTTTCCTCAGTTCTATTTTAACAGAAAACCGCTACCCTCTGGTCTTGACAAAATAGAACATATGTTCTATACTGGAGCTCTAGAAGGATATCAGGACTCATTTTCACTACAAAATGGAGGATACCATGTCTGCCAACAGCATTCCTTTTATGCCAGAACGGATCCAGGTTAAACGAGGGGTAGTTTTTGGACTGCTAATCGTTGCGGCCCTGGTTGCATT
>JBARSF010000020.1:0-64746 GCA_049644605.1 Anaerolineales bacterium
TCTCCTGGTTTTCCTGCTCCAGGCGATTTTTTCGTAATAAAGCGGGTCCGGTTCAGGAAAAAGGGTCAGCTCCTGATCCGGGACCCAGAAACTCCATTCATCTTCCAGAACCAGTGCACGGTCTATCCGGTCTGTGATCAATAGAACCGGGCGTTTTAATGCCTCCCTTAAACCGGCCAAAACCGGCAGCCGGACAGCGCTCGGTAATCCCACAGTATGGGGGCTTTTATTCAAAGCTATTTCGGCAGCCAGCGATTCAAACGCGGGTTGTTCCCGGATCTTATTTAGAAGTTCGGCTTGCATAAGGATTATTTTACTCTGGCGGACTCTGATTATAGATTGTCATCGCTTGATTCAAACCCATCTCTATAAAAGCGAGAATAGCATCCGCAGCTTGGTCAAGTACAAACGGGAGTGTCTCCCCTTCCTGGTCAGAAAAATCCAGCAGAACATAAGAACTGACAGACATTCTGCCGGGGGGACGGTTGATTCCAAGCCTCAGACGGGGGAATTCTTTAGTCCCCAGTTCTTGAATAATTGACCGAACCCCTTTTTGACCCGCATCCCCCCCATCCGGTTTCATCCTCAGGGTCTGGAATGGTAAATCCACATCATCATAAACAACCAGCAGGTTTTCAAGGGGTAATTTATAAAACCGGACAAAAGAAGCCACCGCTTTTCCTGATAAATTCATAAAGCTTTGGGGTTTGATGAGGATAATTCTGTGCCCTTTATGCCGCACAGCAGTCATTAAAGCGTTCATCTTCATCCGGGAAAAGGACCCATCCAATCTACCAGCCAATTGGTCCAGGACCATAAACCCAATGTTGTGCCGGTTATGTCGATGTTCCCGTCCCGGATTTCCCAATCCGACAATTAAATAAGGCTTGGCTCTTCCAATCATCATTTGTTATCCCAATCGCCTGGTAATGGATCACCGGAAGCGATTTTTAATCCGTACGTAAATGCCGCCAATCAAAAAAAGGCTTACTACCAGGATTCCGCCGATAATCAATGCCTGGTAAAGATCAATTGAATCCAGTACTGCCGGATTCCCGGGAAGCGGCGTGGGCGTATTCTGAGATACCGATCCCCGGGTTGGCATTAAAGCGACTTCCAATTCCACCTGGCTGTCTGCCGGGGCAGGAGTTGAGGTTTCCACGGGTGAATGATTTCGAATCCGAAGGTTCGGAATCAGCTCAAAAATGGTGGCTTTTCCTATATATTCTGCAACAACCCGGATATCATAATTTCCATCTGTGATCTGGGTGGTATCCCATTCCACCTTATAGGAAGTCTGGGAGCTCTCTTCGGGCCCGGGTTTAATATCAGCGATATAAAACCAGGTTTTATCTTCCACCGCTGTATAACTGAATGAGATTTTACCGGAGGTAAATCCCTCCCCTCTGATTTTTCCCTCGATGATTTCAATGCCCTGTAAAGCCTGCCCTTCCCGGGGATTTTGGATAAAGATACTGGGCGCAGTTGTGGCCTGGGCTGCAGCGAAAACCCCCGGCGCGCTCAAGGTGGAGTGAGCGCCAATCAAGGCGAACAGGGAGAGGGTAAAAATGAAAATCCAGGGTCCTTTTCTCACGAAATTGATTTTAGCACATCGACAGTGTTCAGGGGTCGGGAATCAATAATCAGAAAGTAGTAAATAGTGAGTAGTGAGTAGAATTAAAATCAAAGTGTTCTGAGGAGCCCAAGTGCATCGAGCGCGTATCGAAGGGCGGCTGCCGCTGGAATAGGTATTCAGTGATTAAGTGGATAAATCATCTCTCCAACGTTTTGGGAAAAATACAATCCAGGAGATTGAGCCAAACAATGTCATCAGGAACTGAAGGAAGGGAGAGATCAATAGCATCAGGACTATCCAGCCAATAAAACTTGCCCTGGGGGTATAAAGTATCATTGGAATTCCAAAATTAGCCAGATCCAAAGTGGGATCAAAAAGCCACTTAAGTGTTGGAAGCCAAATTCCCGCCAAAATCAGCAGCGATACCCCAGAAGTAATCAAGGCCCCTTTCATTAATGATCCAAGATAACGAGGAGAGACCTCGGCTGGAGATTTTATATATCTGGGAATGAACATACCCACCAGGAAGCCAAATAGGATGGTAAAAAAGGGAAGTCCCATCCCCATGCCGATGGAAATAATCTCGCCTGCCAGGAAAAGCAGGATCCAGAACCATTTCATAGAAAGGAATTTTTTCATCTTATGTACCTTTTGGATTTCATACCTTCTCAGGAAACTGTCATTGCGAGGAGGATAGCGCAGCTATCCGACGCGGCAATCTCCTGTAATATCAGGGCTTCCCCAGGGGATTAAAATCCCGGCTTGGGGCTGTTTCCTTCGTTATTACTCAGGACTTCGCCAGGCATCGACCGACGTCGATGCTTAACCTTTCCACTCATAACGTAGTGCTAAGAATATTTAAACGTCCCTAGAGAGGGACGCTCAGCGGAGCTCATGCGACGACTTAAGTCGGCAATTAAACCAACTATCCAATCCTGATACCCTCTCACATTCCAACCTTCCACCGATTCGTACCGTCTTCCAGTATTAAGGTTAATCATAGGGAACTGTTTTGCTCCCGGCATTAATATGATACATGGTCATTGCCAGTCCCAGATCTGGTTCCAATAGTTTTTGTTCCTTGCCAGCCAATATCAGTAATATCGCTGCACAGGCCGCTATAAAGGAATAGTATTCCGGTTTGACATTATTTTTTTTGCAGAGGGTATAAAGATGGTTTTCATATTCGGTTATTTCCGGAAAGTAAACACTGATATCCTCCGGAAGATCCCCTTCAAAGAGAGCATTTGGATCCAGGCCTGCAGAATGAGCACAACCAAAAAGAAAACGATGGATCAATTGATAGGTTTCGTCATCAATTAACCCCAGAACTACACCTCCAGGCTCAAGATTAGAAAGATCAACATCTGATTCTCTTAAAAGGATTAATCCTGCCAATTCAGCGGTTAACATAAGATCTTTTTTCATATCGTTCCCGGGTAATTTTCCCAGAAAGGTCCCTGCCATTTCATCAATAATTTCGAAGTCTTGTTGAATAGCGTCCAGTAAGTCCATTTACCCACCTCTTTAGGATGCCTAATATTTGAAAGGAAACTAGCCCCTCACCTCCGCGTAAGCCGCCCGTTCAATATTAAAGATACTCAACTCCCGGTCTACGGGTTTAAGATACAGATCCTGGTACTCTTCCGCGCCAACATCGCTTATCAGGGTTAATCCTAGATTTAACAAGTACCCTCCCAATTCCTGGGGGTTAAGTCCAAACTTAATCGGTGAACCCACTTTTTCCGCGAACCCTAAAAATCCCGGAAACCATTCCGGGGCACCAATTCCTTCGAGTAAAGCCCGGCGAATATAAGTAAAAACAATCCCACTCCCTGGACCAGAAGCACCCGAGACAAATTCCAGCGTATCCTTTACCGCTTCCTCCGTGAGGTATTGGGTTACTCCTTCCCAGATGAAGAAGGTTTTTTTCCCTTTTTTGAAACCTGCTCCCGCTAAAACATCAGCCAGGTTTTGTTGATCAAAATTGATCCCTACCAGGGTGACATGGTCCGGAATCGCGCCCAGCACTTTGGTGAGGCGTTTCCGCTTGAGTGTTCCCGTCCCGGGAAGATCGACTTCAAATACCTGGACTTGATCTATCCCTGGCAAACGATAGGCCCGGGTATCAAAACCCGCCCCCAGGATCACCACCTGTTCCAGCCCTTTTGCCAGGGATCTTATTAATAGGTCATCGATATAACGCGTCCGGAGCAGGATGCCTCCCAAAGAACCAGGCATGCGCCGTTCCCGTAGAGCCAAAACAGCGCTCCGTAATCCTGGCAGATAAAAAAACCGCAAGAATACCTTCCACCCTGGGGGGAGCAGCTTATACCCAATTTGATCGTCAAACAGCCGTTGATTTTTGGGGGTATAGAGCTCGATGACCCGGGTGGCTGCGGTGGCCACGCCCGCGAAACTTTCAGGAATCAGTCTCATAAGAATTCGCCTCAGGGGAAGATCTGTACTGGATGTTAACCACAATTTACTACACCTGGATATTTTTCATTAAATAGAGCGTTCGCGCTGAATTATTGATAACCACAGTATCATCAATCTGATAATAGGCACTAAAAACCTCTTCAAATCTTTTCTGGGAGTAATCTATAAAAATATCTTCTCGGGAGGCTAACAACTTCTGTGTTTGAGGATCATCCTTGGGGACGAATTCGACCACCAACCAATGCCCCAGGTTTGCCATAAAAAGCGCGATTTGGTCAAGCGGAACGTTATTCGTTATCGCTAGATGATGCACCAGGGCCAATGCCAATACCATATCCGCAGAACCTCTTTTGAACAGGGAACGTCGTTCCTGGTTAAACCAACCAAGATTTGGGCTAGGGTTTGTCAGATCAAGAAGAAGCGGTAATAAGTATTGATCCTTGTCCGTTATACTCTGTCGATAATTAAGTTCAACTACGCCGGGGTCGATATCAAATGCAACGGTATTAATCATCCGTTGACTGGCCAGGCGGCTAAAAACTCCCGTATTTGCGCCTAAATCCCAAACTGTTTCTGGGCGAACGCGATCCAGGTATTCCGCTACGGCCTGTTTTTTATGATTGAGGGAGGCGTCGGCATAATTATGAGTTGAGACGTAATCTGCCCAGGCTGTCCCTTCGGGATTCCAATTTAAATGGCTGATAATTGATTCCAGGCTGCTGAGGATCCCTAAAATGCCGGTTTTCTTGACTTCCTGTCGGGGGGAGGTCAAGTCAACCTGATGACCTGCATATCGTTTTTGGGCAGCAGCGTGTAAATGGAGATGAGTCAACAAAGGAAATTTCAAATACGTCCGAAAAGGCAGCAGCCCGCTGGTTAGGTCCAGGGGAATGCCATCAATATAGATTCGGAGCAGTTGGCTCAAACGCACATCGCGATAACTCATCAATGCCAGGGGAGCCAAAAAGTGCTGGCAGAACTGGCGGTACGCGACCCAGGGCTTGCCTTCCTCATATATCTCAAATGAAAGGGTATCAATAAGAACAGGCTTTCCGCGCCAGAACTGGATATTGTATGCACTGCTATCTTTTAAGGACATTCCATACGCCAGGGCGCGTTTTTGAATAGTCAGCGTGGCCAGCGCTGCGTCTTTCAGTTGACTAAAACTCCACTCGTAAGGATAAGAGATAAAGGGTATTCTTTCGGGACAAATCACCCGGTAGGCTCCCTCCGGTTGATAGGGTTCAATCTTCACTTCTTCATGATTAATCAGAAGGCCATCGTCTACCAAACTCCGATACAACCCAGATTTCATCAAAAAGGTATAGTGATCTTGATACCTCTGGTTGACCTGACGATAAAGGACGCCTTCCCGCCAGAACAAATAACCGCTCGGGTCCCGAAAAGAAGCCGTTTCTCGCTTATTCTGTCTCGTCATGTTCCCCTTCTTGTTGTCGGGAAAATAAATTGCGTACACCCTCTCTGATCTTCGTCCAGTAGGATCGCAACACCAATAACCCACCCAGAATAGCCGCTAGAATCAATTGCAGGATAAAACTTCCAGAGCCCGGGTCAAGATAAGCGTTGTTTTCCGTTAAAGCTGATAATGTTGGCCCTAACAAGAACAATCCATTCATTTTTTCTTTCCTTTGATATGGATAAAAGCTTTCAAGTTTTCGCAAAAAAAATAAAACTACCGCACCTGTTCCCGGACTCCCGGACTGTCCCCTAATAAGGGGAGGATGGCAAGCAGATATTAAAATGAACACAAGCATCTACAAATTCCGGCTTCTCGTTTATGCGTGTTGAGAGGGGATGTTCGTGGAAAAAGACTTGATCCGTGAGTAAGGGGTATTGTGTTCCAAACCAATGGTTGAATACAACCCGGAATGTGTTTACAGGTGTCATTGTGGGGTACAGCCCGTCGTAATTCTGGTCTGAAAAATAAATCGCATTAATAATTGCGGAGCGGACGTTTATCCCCTGGGTAGTTGGCGCATCTCGATCTAAAAATTTTTCATCTCCGTGATCTGACTGTAAAACAATGACAACGGGCTTCTTAGAATTCGTTAAGATCAGATCAATTGTGTCCAACAATGCCTGGTTTATGTAATCTATCTGATAATTGTAATATTCGATGTAATTCTCCGGTTCCACTTCGTACCAATATATATTTAGATTTTCATGATAGCTCAGTTCTTCCCCCCCTGGCCCATACAAAAATGGAATATGTGGCAAGTAAATATGCGCGAATAAAAAGTAGTGCCCGTTTTTCGACGCATAGTCAGGCAAATGCGTCAGGGTATGACTAATCCGATCTCTTCGTAGGGATAGTTCCTGGTTGACAGTAGATCTGATCATGCCATTTGGTTTCTCCGGGTTGGAATCCAGAGATTGATCGCTAAAGAATAAAAGCCCCATGGTTGTTCTTAAGAAAAATTGCTCAAAGGCGTTTAAACCTCTTTTTTCTTCAGCATTTGTCCCTTTCTGGGTAATAAAAATATCGGCATCCTGGTTATTCGTATCACCAGTTCCAGAATCAAACACCACTGTTTGATATTCATTTTTTTTGAGAAAATTGACTACATAATTAGTCAAAAGGTTATGTTTTGCTTTGTTAAAAATCCTTTCAGGGAATTCATGAAAATACATCAAATTCAGAGAAGTATTTAATGAATAATTGGTGTTTAAGTAATTTGAGTGGCTGGATGAGACAATGTAGAACCCGCGCTGCTCCAAGGCGTTTATAAATGAAGAATTATCGTAGCCAAATAATTCATAAAGATAATCAGCTCTAAGATATCCATCAGAGATAATATAGTAAACGTCCGGCAGCTCGGATGATGGCACTTGGCGTAAAGACCCTTCAGCTTCCGCCTCTCCGCGGAGGTGGGCTAGTTTTTCTTGATCAAGTTGACTAGTATCGCTGTTTACATCAACAGCTGTAATGATCGCCCACGAAGAAAAGATTATTAACATCCCGCTCATGAGATTTAAAAATTGAGTAGTCTTATTCGGTAATTTAAATCGTACAACAAAAAAAGCTAGCAGGATAAAAACAACCAGCCAGGTCCACCCTAAAACAGAGACATTAAAACCAAAACCCCTGCGATGCAGCCATTTTTCAAGGGCAATGGCAATATGTCCAAAAGAATAGAACAGGCATGAGAGCAGCGAGCTCAAAACCCCGGCTTTCTCCCAGTCTCTTAAGACAACTCGGAAACCAAGCAAAAAAAATGTGCTAATACCAATCGACAAAGCTAAAAACCGGACAATATCCTGGAATGGGATGTAGACAAGATTAAGCGCATACACAAAAAGAATGGGGTAAATACATAACAGGAGTGGATGAAATGGAAACTTCAGTATCCCTGTTTTAGATTTAGTGGTTTCCATATGATCTTCATTGTTAAATATTCAGTTCTTAACCAAATTATAACCTTCTTCTTTCCAGGATAACCAATTACCCGGATTTCTCTCCCCCACTGAAAACTAGTCTCAGTGTTACATATTCCGCACTGCCCTTCGCCCTCTCTTCAATTCCGTTCATCCTGAGTTTTTCGAAGGGCAGTGGATAGTAGGTGCCCCCCTTTTAATAATGCGAACCGGATCCTATCCATAAATAATTAATGATGTTAAGTATACTTGACATATCGTAAGAAGTTAAGTATACTTAACATTATGCCCCATAAAAGTGTTGGTAACAATATAAAAGAGCATCGGTCAAATCTTGGAATAACCCAGGCGCAGCTGGCTGAATTTGTCGGGATCGCCAGGGTTTCTATTATTTCTATTGAAAATGGGCGCCATATTCCGACAATTGAAACAGCATTGAACATCAGCAAAGCATTGAGTGTACCAATAGAGCGTATATTCTGGTTAAGGGACGATTCCAGATGAAAAAAGAATTTTTACCTTACTATATCTCAAGAGCCGCTCTCAGTGCCATTTTTGCCCTCTTGGTAATGGGCTTTAACTGGAAGGCTGCTCTCTTTGCTCTAGTCCTCTTCGGATTGTTTTTACTCTACCTGCACAGCGGTTGGTTCAGTATTGATCTGAAGTATCCTCTTTTCCCCTTACGGCGGGATCCTCGCGGGCAAGAGATTCAGCGGAAAGCTCTGATTGCTTCTGTAGTCGCAGGTTTACTGATATACCTGAATTCACCGCATCTATCAGAACTTGTTGGTTTGCCATTTTCAGGAAATATTGCTCTTTCCATCGGGATCATCACCTATTTCATCACCCAATTTATCCTCTTAGGGAGAAATTGAACCCCTGCAGCGGCCCGTTACAATCTAATACTAAATAGTACGATTCCTCCTTCACCCAACGGATGAGCTTAATTATCCTAGCCCTTCGACTCCACTCCGTTGCGCTCAGGAGAGCCCTTACGAAGGGCACCTGCCGCTTTTGGGTGTGTGCCGTCCTGAGTAGTCCTGCAGGGATCCTTCGGCTCCGCTCAGGACATGCGTATCGAAAGGTCGGTCTTCCGTCCCCGATCTTTCCCAGGCGGTCCGCTTCTGCCAGAGTTGAGGCGGAAATGTCCTCCTCAACTTCTCCAATCTGTTTGACTTGTTCTAAACACCCATCCAGGACTTGATTATATCCAGCCCGGCAGGCGCAGTCGATCCATAGGCATCCACTCCGATGTCTTGGGCATATTTTTGGGACACCGGCGCACCGCCAATAATGATTTTTACTTTTTCACGTTTCCCTGACTTTACCAGTGCCTGAACGACATCTTCCATCCCGAGCATGGTGGTGGTGAGCAGGGCAGAGATTCCCAGCACATCGGCTGAATTTTCCTCGATTGCATTTAAAAAAGTTACCGCGGAAACGTTTAAACCCAGGTCAATGACCTTAAACCCGGCGCTTTCCAACATAAAGCCAACCAGATTCTTTCCAATATCATGCACATCACCCTGAATGGTTCCCAGGACAACCGTCCCGAAATATTCCCGTTCTTTCCCGGCAAGATGCGGTTCGAGTGCTTTCATCCCGGTCTTGAAGGTGTCCCCCGCCATGGTAAGTTCGGGCAGGAAGTACTCGCCCTTCTCAAACAGCTGGCCGCTTTTTTCAAGGCCGTCAATCATAGCCTGCAGGCAGTCCACCGCCTCCAGGCCGGAATCGAGCTTGGATTGAATGATCTCCTCAATATCGTAGGTGTTTCCGGTCAGAACCGCGGACTTGATTTCCTCTGTCATGTTAATACCTCCCGTATTTGTCCACCAGGTATAACAAGTGGTCAACTTTTTCGAAATCCGTGCCTGGGGGAACAGCACCCAGCATAATGGTCAATCCAGCCCGCATCTCGGTGGCCATCTGACAGATCCGGATCACAACTTCTGCTAATTGCTCTTTGGTGGCATCGCGAATGAACTTGGCATGAACCATGTACATGTAATTGGCCTTGTTTTTCTTGGCCAGCTTCAACATCGGCAGATCATATTCCGCGAGAGTCACGCCTTCAGGGGTTTGGGGAAAGATGTAGTTGGTATATCCGCCAATGCCGACTGCTTTCTTCAACACCGGGTGCTTGCATAGTTCTTCAAGTTCCTCAGGCGACTGCACCATATAGCCTATTGTGACCTTCTTATCAAGTGCTTCCCAGACCTGTTGGATATATGGCAATACATAGGTGAGAAAGTCATCGACACCCAGCACAGGTTTTGTGGCGAATTGGTCGGCCATCATGGCGCCAAACATATTAATCCCGTGTGCTTTCGCGAGCCTGTGGTTCTGAATTGAGATTCGTGTCGTCAGCTCCATGATCGCCGGCCAGAGATCGGGGTCGCCTTTCTGGCGGATTTTCTCCCTGCGGACCGGATCATCGGTCTCCTGATAATCCTTGTGGAGCCGGAAGTCCATCGGCAGGTGCTGATCGCCCCGCAAGAGCATCGCCATATCCCAGGGGCCGTCAAAGACGTAGGAAATCATCGTGTCGGAAAGCTGCTCCTGCGCTTCGCGGATCGTATCCAGGTAGACCTTAAAAAAGCCGGTTGCTTCTTCCAGGGGGGCGAGCCGCCGCACATCCTCGATGTTATGGATGACATGTTCGACCGCATAGGGGACGCGATATTTTTCAATCTGGAATTTCACGCCATACTCTGCTGCGCCGGTGAGGAGCAGGCCGAACCAGACAGGTGCCAGCATCACATCAAAATCGAATCTGGATTTTAAAATCTTATACAGGGCGAGGTTCGCTTCCGGGTTTTGCGTCAGGACCTCGTAATCGTACTTCTCGTCGATCAGGAAAGGTTCGACGTTCGTGGCCGGCAGCATGGTCGGCACCCGATCGGGAAGCGTAAGCTGGGCCAGAAAAAACCTTTCCAACCCAGAGAGTTCTCCCACTCCCAATTTTCCCTTGATCAAGGCTTTGAGCATGGTTGTAATCAGATTCATGGTCTTCCCTCCCTTTCCGGATCTTTCCGGTGTCTCCATTTGTTTGGCAGCGAGATTTGTATATCATCCATAAATAGATACCTAACAGTAGAACTCACCTGCTGCCTGGTGTTTCTGGTATTGATTATAGAACTAAAACCGATAAGAGGGATACAAGCGGGATACCAGTAAAAAAACCGGCGGTCAGGTGTAGCGGGGGTTAGGGTGCATTCCCCTATATATATTCATGACCATTCATCAATATCTAGAGTAAACATCTTGCTTTTATGTGAAGTTCCAATCGCAGTTCTGAATTGAGCACATAATTTCACTTTACCCGATGCTTTTTCTTCTTTAAGTATCTTTGAAATTTCCTTCGCAGGTGTCCAGAAAGTTGCGTTTTTCCCCATGTTCAATTCAAAAGGTATTGTAGTTGTGCCAGGAATGCCATGAATAAAAGCTATAGTTTTCTTTTTCCAAAGTAATTCAACACTATTATTGTTGCTGTTTTTTCGCCTGGATTTGATACCTCAAGGAGGAGCATTAAGTCTCCAATATCAGGACCTTTAGGAATAAATCCGTTTGACAACTTTACTTTCAATTGAATGTTTTTTTTTGAGCAATTCGCAAGTTGTATATAGATAAACCTAGACCTGCAAGCGCAACAAGAGCAGTAATTATCGATGTGATATCATCCAATGTGATTGAAATATTCTTTAGGATAGATTCCCCTCTGCAAAGTAAAGACTTATGCACCCTAACGTTAATTAGGTTTCATGTGCAGAATAAGACAATAATCAATTATCTCTCCCACTCTCCCGTTTAATCTCAGTGTAACATAACACGCACAGGAAGATAAATAACGCCAGGAGTTCTCGGCCTCAGGATGCTCCCTCATCCGTCATCTGTCTCCCGTCCTCAGGATAGACCTGCCGTAGGTCAGCGGTGGAGTGGCGATACTAAACTTGGGCTCAAAGAAAACCTGATTATCTGGGTAAATCCTGCAGTTTACTTTGATTTTGGGAAACCAATCCATCTGGGGGTCCGATTCAGATACTCCCTATAGTCGTCCCCATACTTCGCGAGGAGAAGCCGTTCTTCATCAACAACGCCATAGTTCCAGGAGATTATCCATACCAACGCAGTTAACAAAAATACCCAGGAGGCGCAGGCTATACCTATGCCTACACACCCCAGGAAAAAACTAAAATATCCGGGATGTCTTGAGAAAGTGAAGATGCCCTTGCTGATTGGCTTGTCAGTCGGGGCTGTGGCGAACGAGATACCAAACATAAGCCCCATAATGAGTGCCAGAAGACAAATTGGCAGGCCAATAGATAACCACAAGGTGTCCAATTTCAGGGGCAAGAATAGGCTGTAAACCAAAGTAAGGGGCATGATCGTGAGATGAGTAATTACAAATACGATCTTCGAAATTTTAGTTTGCTCCTCCCAGGGGGGCTCCCCTTCCGCCCTCTTTTCAATTTTTTCCTTGTCAAAAAAAAGAGGGACAGTCGCGACCGCAAGCAGTAATACCATTATTATCCAGGCATTCCATAAGCCAATTTCAAAAGCTGGTAATAAAGACATGATAAGCCTCCTTTTTTGGTAAGCCTTACGGTAGAGCTGAGCTGCCGCCGGTTTCAGTAATCAGTGATCAGTATTCAGTTTTAAGCCGTCCTTCCATCTCCTGTCCTGAGCGGAGCGGAGACGAAGGGCCGATCTTCCGTCCTTTACCGGGGATCAGACTGCCTATGCTCGAGGTGGTAATGGGATTGTGAGCCCACTTTCTTATCTGTCCCCAATCCTCCTGATAATTTCACAGAGCAGTTCATAAAACTCCCCTACGGATGGAATATTGACACGCTCACCCGGTTTGTGGGCCTGCTGGATATCAGGGCCCAACGAAAGGACATCCAGTCCCGGAATGTGTTCCTGAATGGCTCCGCATTCGAGCCCTCCATGTGTTGTGGCTAGCTCGATTTCTCGCTGGAACAGGTCCCGATACGCGGTTTGCACAACAGCCAGGAGCGCGGAATCGGAGGAGATCCGCCAGGGAGGAGTAACAGGGGGAACTATTGTGAAATCAGCGCCAGCCAAACGTGCGGCGGACTCAATGGAAGCGGCAATTTCTTCTTGAGCATCCGCCACTGAAGATCGAGTTAAACAGCGGATCTCCAGATCTTTATCATGCATGACGACCATACCTAGATTGTTTGAAGACTCAACAAGACTCCCATTATGCTGTTCCATCGCAATGACACCGGAAGGGATAATTGCCAGGAGTTTAAGTAACCGATCTCCTCCCTCATCGGTCCAGCTTTTAATTCCATCAGGATCGAGACTGGTTTTAGATATATTAAGGTCAGGGTCGGTAAGGGAGAACCGGCTCATAAGACCTGCCGCGGTGACAACAATAGCCTCTTCAAGAGTGTGAAGTTCAGCAGGCGGCAGCGCGATGGTTGCCTGGGCGCTAATCGGTATTGCGTTGTCAGCATCTCCGCCAGAAAGCCCGCATAAACTGAAATGAACATCATCCGTTAACTTCCGCAAAAGCCAGACAATGCCTTTGATCCCATTCAGGCGATTCTTATTTATATCGCCGCCAGAATGCCCACCACAAAGCCCCGTAATAGAGATTTCTGTGACAATCCAATCCTCAGGATTCGGCTCTTGAGGGGCAGGCCAGCGAATGACCGACACGATACCACCGGCGCATCCAATGGTTACTTCTCCATTGATTTCACTATCAAGATTTAACATCAACCCTGAATTTATCAGGTCGGGATCCAGCTCATCTACCCCCTTAAATGTGGTTTCTTCCTCAACAGTGAAGAGCAGTTCAAGGGGACCATGAGAAACCTTTTCGCTCTCGGCTAAAGCCATTGCGGCAGCTATCCCGATCCCGTTATCTGCGCTGAGAGTGGAGTTGGGCGCTGCAATCCAATCCCCATCGCGGATGATATTGACCTTCCAATTAAGGGGATCGTCAAGGCTGCCATCATTACTAACACAAACCATATCCAGGTGGGCTTGGAGGGCAATCCCCGGTGATGTTAACCTGTCCGGAGATGCGGGAACATAGATACAAATGTTTCCTGCGCTGTCCTGGCGAAATGAGAAACCTTGAGAGCTTGCCCAAAGGGTAAGCCAATCCGTAATTGGACCCTCCTGGCCAGACGGCCTGGGGATGTTAATCATATCCCTGAAGTGGGTCCATAAAACAGCAGGCTCGAGACCAGCGAATGGTTCTTTGGGTAACATAAAAATCTCCTTTCTTCATCGCTTGTTTCCGTAGGCATATGATACCGTCTTGTCGAATCGAATGCCTCTGGGAGACTGAAATTGCTGCAAATCGGCGAAAATCTGCTCCTTAATCGGTTGAATTTCAACCGAATCAGGGATCTTCTCAAAATAATCGCTGGCAGCTTTTTTCATCTGCCGCCACCAGGTTGCTTCATCCGGCGATACAAAAGTTGTCCTCTCCACATGAACTTGAATATTATCGAAACCGCTGTTTTGAAGGATGATCTCGTATCCCTGGGGATTCTCTATTCCGTAAGAGAGCATCCTTGTCTCAGTCCTATCTACGTATTCGGGCAAATATTTCTTGAACCTGTCAACAAGCCAATCAATATCACTCTGTTCGACCCATGATCCAATTCCAACCTGACCGCCTGGCCTCATAACTCTCATAATTTCTGACATCATCTTGTCGGGGCTTATAAATTTCATGCGCTCAAAGTCAAAGCAATCATCCCAGCCAACAAAGTTCGCTAACACGTTATGGAATGTCTCAGGAAGAAAACCAAGTGTATTAGCATCCATCTGAACGAATGAAACCTTTTCTTCCCACCCTCGCTGCATAATTTCCGGGACACCGTCACGGAAACCTCCGTAATAAATGTCAGCCCCTACACCATAAGCCTGTGCCTTCATTTTCTTCATAGCTTTGAAGAGAACATTGCCATCGTAAGTTCCAAGATCCAATATCATAGCATCCTTGGGTATGATGGCTAGCTGAGCCAGTCGTTCAGCAAAATATTCCCAATAATTCTGGCCTGTTTGGCCTGATGGCTCAATAAAACGTGCCCAAAATTCTTCCAACTCTCACTCCTCGTATAATGGTAAATCCCCGTTACTCAGATATTGGATCAGGAAGTATTCATTATGCTCAGGAAACTACTGCACAGCGGAAGAGCTAAATGAAGCCCTTCGACGAGCGCAGAACAGGCATCCGCATTCTGCGAAGGACGCCAACCGCCGGATTGCTTTTCCGGTCCTCCGGCCCCGGTCTTCCGTCCTCCCCGTCCTTAGTGAAATCGAAGGGCAGCGGGGAGTAGAAGGCAAATTAATCCATCAACAACTCTCTTAATGCTTTATCGAGCAAGAGTTCCAAATCTCGATAGATTTTCTCTGATCTTCGCCCTACCTTGCATATTACAATAACTACTTCGTCATCAAATACGGCGTAAATGATTCTATATTCTCCTACCCGTGCCCTATGAAGCTCATCCTGAAGATGTTCACAACCTTGTGGTCGAGGCTCTTCAGACAAAGAGCGCATGGTATTGACCAAGCGCTCCTGTTGTTTTTTAGGTATTCTACGAAGCTGCTTTTCAACATCGCGATGCAGCTTTAATTCATAAGGCATACTAATAACCCAGGCGTTCAAACACCTCTTCTGCATTACCAACACTATCTGGATCATCGCGATATTCAGTTAAAGCACGACGACCGTCAACAAGGTCTTCAAGCATTTCAACCTTTTCGACCAATGCATTAAATAATTCAGGATCAACCAAAACTGCCTTTGGCTGACTATGGGAAAGAACCAGTACGGGACCATCTGCCAAATCACGTAGATACATTGAAAGATCATTCCGAAGATTAGAGACATTAGTTGTTCTTAACATTTCACACCGCTTTTAATGAATATTGAAATTAATAATAATTATTACATAATTTACTACAATATTATGTACATATTTTAGTACTTAATTCTTTTTTGTCAACCCTATTAATTATTATTGCTTTCTAACAGAAGAGCTTCGCCTGGCGCATAGCGTGAGTTTCCGGTCTTCGGTCCTCTGTCCCCTGTCCTGAGCCAGTCGAAGGGTCCGTCCTCCGGCTTCGGTCCCCGGACTCCTGTAGATGGGCAGCGGTGGTTAGGCTGAAAATATGGCCTACCATGAATGTGACTGCATCAAAAACACTTATACTAAACCAAAACTAATACCTAATTTCTGAGCAATATCAGCTACAAATTCAGAGTAGGGTTCGTCTTTCTTGAGTTTGTATTCTTGAATCAATAGACTTCGCGCTTGTTGATGATTGCCATTATTAGCCAATAATATCGCGATGGATAGACCAGCACGGGGAGGTAACCCTATAATTTCTCCATGTTCATTCCATTCTTGAATAATGTCATCGTGGGAAATAAATTGATTAAGAAAAGGCAAACCGCGTTTCTCAACTAGCCCCAGGACTTTCTTGGATAATTTTTTGGGATTCTTATTAAGATCCCACCAAAGATCCTCGGGAGGGGATAATAACTCACCTATCCGTTTATTTATTTCACAGTCGCCGTGATCAACAAACTTGGGTTGATCTTTATCCCAAATGATTCTATAGATCTCAGGAATACATACTCCTAAATTAATTGTGAATTTGCCATAAAGATATCTTCGGCCCATCTGAAAATCTATTACATGAATCAAACCAGAGTCGAGTGGCCTGTTGAAAGTCCTCCCCTGTTTATTATATCCAGACAAGCTTAGATTTTTATAAACCTCGGCCTGGATATAATTTAAGTTCTTAGCATACTCACTTTTAGCCATTTGATTTTAAAGATAGTGTTTGAAGCCTAACGGAAGAGCTTCGCGAAGGGTCGGTCTTCCGTCCTGAGTAGTCCTGAGCGCAGCGAATGGACGTATCGAAGGATCCGTCTTCGGTCCTCGGTCCCCTGTAGAAGGGCAGCGTGGTTCGCCTGCGCTCGCGACCTTATTATCAAGACGCTACTCAAGGAACATAGACACCAAAATTGTCAATTTGCAAAGTGCCCTCACCAGAATTATGGAATCTGGCGGTCAGGCCAGGAATACCGCCAGGTAGATTGTCATTTTCTAATTCCCCCACCATCTCGTTATTGATATAAAAAACAAATCGTGTCCCGATTGCTTGCACAGCCAACCGATTGACTTCGTTTGGTTTGAGCAAGGAACCTGTTTGATCAAAAATCAAAAATTCAAATTCGCCATCGTACCATGAGTTTACAGAATACTTCTGTGTATCCGAGACAAGAAATTCGTAATAATTTTGTCCATCATCTCGAAATCGGACACCATATTCCATATCTATTGGCCCTTCAACTCGGCCGATATCTGCTGACAGATAAAAATCAGATATGTTACTTACCTTGTTGGGATATGCTGAATGATAACACCCAAAATTATTATTGATGCACTCGATATACCATATATACGCCCCATTGCTTATCTCAGAATTCTCATTGATGTCCCCTATCTTAAATTCACCCACCCGCCATCCGTTCAGATTGGTATCAAATGTATCACATATCTCTAGGTGCATTTGCATCTCGAGGTCTGGCAATATTTCGGAACAGGGAACATTTTCACTATCTCCAGTACCTCCTTGGTCTGAATAGGTAGGCAATATTGCAGCGGTACTTGTTGATATTGGCGTAACAGATGGAGGATCTTCAGTAAGGGGTGCGGTTGTTTTCTGGATCTCTTCATTTTCATCAAGTGTAGTGATAGCTTGTTCAGTAAGGGACAAGCTTATCTCCCGAGTCTCGTCGCCAGATTTGTTCAATTGTGTCAGACCGTACCAGCCCCCAGAAATAACCAGTGCTGCGGAAACAATACCAACCAATATACGGCTGATCCTTTTATTCTTGAGTGCCTTTTGCGACTTTGTTAAAGTATCAGGAACTTCAACATCCTCTTCAGCGATGGTGGTCTCTAAGTGGGATGAAACTGTGTTAATGAGTTTTTTAATGTGGCTCTCCCACGAGGAGTCATAGGCGTCCAGCCAATGCCGTGAGGACAGGTGCAGCCTCATGGCCCCATCTGGTTCCAGGTTCTCAATCCTTAAAGGTAGAATGGGTATTTCTCTGGAGATGGCTAAATTCAGTTCATCCAGCACCCGTTGCGATTGATTGGAGTTGCCAGAGAATATTAATAGGAAAACCTTGCTCTGTTCAATCGCGCTGGAAATGGCCTTTCCCCAATCATCGCTGGGTTTGATGTCCCTGGGCGCATACCAGCAGCGGATCTGGTTCTGTTCCATGGATGCGACAATCGTGTTTGTAAGGGTTTTGTCTATGGTGGAATAGCTGACAAATACGTCATGGGCCATTTTTTCAATCCTTTGATGACGATTCCTTATGTCCTGCATAATAATTATAATGGAGATCATTCAGCTGGGGTTACCTGTTGGGTGAGTTTTGCGAAGCCCCCTGAGCCCTTCGGCTCCCCTCCGTTACACTCAAGAGAGCCCCGGTGAAGGGCACCCGCCGCCAGGCCTTGGTTTTTCCGGTCGTCCGTCTCTTGTCCTGAGCGGAACGCAGCGGAGGCGAAGGGTCGGTCTTCCGTCCTGAGTAGTCCTGAGCGCAGCGAATGGACGTATCGAAGGATCGGTCCCCGGTCCCCTGTAGAAAGGCAGCGGGGTTAGGTTGAGCCGGATCTACTATTAGGCAAACGACGAAGTTGAACTATTAGAGTTCCAATCCCTGCAATAACCAACCCTACGATTTCTTTTGCTGTTATTGTCTCTCCCAAGAAAACAACCGCAAAGATCGGTATCCAAATCAGCATTGTGCTATTGATAATACAAGACTCGACCGCAGACAAAGTGCGAAGGGTTTGATTCCATAAAGTGAATGCAAAAGCTGTGTTTACAACCGCCAGCCATAGAATGATAACCCAGCCCTTTAAATCAATCATGGGAATCCCTTCTACAATCAAACCAACCGCGAGTAACAAGATCGAGCCAGCACCCATGCTCACAACTGTTACTATGAGAGGGTGGTGTTTTTGAGAACGATTCAAGCCCCGTCCAAGAATTGAGGATACTGCATTGACTCCCACCCCGAAAAAGGAAACGATGAAACCAATTGTTTGAGATTGTGGGATTGCCACAGGATGGAAAAAAATAATTGCCCCTGCCAATGCCAAGACTATTCCACTCCATTGAAGCATGGTTGATTTTTCCGAGATCCAGACGATTCCCAGGAGCGCCACAAAAACACTGCTAAAATTCCATAATAAATTTACAGTTACGGCTGGCAGATGATCAAGCGCAACAAACGAGGCGCCCTGGGTAGCAGCATAAAAGAGGAAACCCAGAAGTATTAATTGTCCCCATTTTCGTTTTGATAGACTTCTAATTTCTAGTCTGGCTTTGTTGAAGCTTAAAACGATTAACAAACATACAAAAGCAAGCACATATCTCAATCCTGCAAATGTGAGTGGAGGAAGATCTTGTAAGCCAATTTTGATGAATATCCAGGAAGTTGCCCAGAGGAATACAACAAACAGTGCTTGAATAATTGCGGTTAATCATGATTTCAAATTAAAATTCATTTTCGACCTAACGGATGAGTTCAGCTGCTGCCGGGTTTGTTATTTCCGGTCATCCATCCTCGGTCTGCCCCAGGCGGTCGGGTGTAGCGGGGGATAGGTGTTCTCCGCCAGAACTTTCAACATCCATGGGCCTTCACACTCAAGCACCTTAAGTGCAAGAGTTAATGAAGATGTTGCTCCAGCCGTAGTGACATCTACTTCATTGAATTCAATAACTTGGGTCGGTTGCGCATTAGAGGGGCGGATGGGACCAGAGCCTATTTCCATTCGTAGATTTGCTATTTCACCTGCCCGGGGGCATATAGTGATTTTGCCTCTATCAAAACAGTTTGTACGAAGAAGAATATGAACTATATCAAAATCGCTAGCAACGATTTTTTTTACTTTTGACAACTCGCTTAAGAACATCTTTGCGGTCTTTGAAGCTGCAGCGATTGCCCGGCGTGCGTGCGTGAAATCGTTTAGAAAATCCAATTGCCGTTTAACTGGATCCTTAGGCTGGCATTCAACGCCGGTATCGAAATTGGGAAAATTATGGTGAAAACCTGTGTTACTACACCAGTAAATATTGTAATGTGTTCCCCTGAGATGACTGGTCATCATCTCCGCAACACGCACTCCATCGCTTTCAATTTCAAGATGATGTGGCATAATTTTAATCCAAAGAATAGAGGCTTATACACCTAACGGATGAGTTCAGCGGTCCTGAGTAGAGCGGAGCGAGGACGAAGGATCCGCTGCAGCGGGGGTTATGTGGATGATCTCAAGGATTCTTTAAACCTGTTTTGATCTTATTCCTCACTTCCCTCCTAACACGCGCAGCCAGAACATCATTATGCGAGATTAAAAATCCCTCAACAGCCTTTGGGTCATGAACTACTAGTTCTCTGAGAGCCCAGGATAAAGCTTTCACTACCATATCATCGTAATCTTCAACGAGCATCTCACAAATTATCAGAGTCTTTTTTATATCACCTTTACCGCCACGAGATCTGACGTTTAGGGCAACTGTACTCACCAATGCCGCACGTCTCCACCAGCGATTTTCCGAATTCGCCCAGTCGAGAATCATCTCATTTGAGACCAGCCCTTCTCTCCACAAAGGTCCTGATAATGTCCGAGAAAAGCTATCAGCAGATGACCAACTATTTATCCCACGACCTATAATCTCCAGTCTATTCCTATCTAAAGAGCGAAAAGCGACAGGATGGTCGCGAATAAGCTCATATGCAATCCATTGATGTTTACCATAATTGAGGATTATTTCTGCTACTTCGAAGATAAATTGTGCTTCTTTTGAACGCAAAATCTTAGAAAATTTCAGGCGTACTTTCCTCATGGGAATAGTCTTATACTCAGAAAGTGATTCCAGCTCATTAACTAATGCTGATGCTATATCTTTAGGTTCCATTGGTCATATTAAACATGCATCCACATAACGTTAATTATGTTTCATATGCGGGATAACACAATCATCCCTTATCTTTCCCATCCTCCTCCCTGATCTCAGTGTAACATATCCGCACGTGGGGATCTCATAAAATACTAAGGATAGATCAAGATAAGATTCCAGTTTAAGAAGTAAGTAGTAAAGAGGAAATAGAGAGGGGGTTGTGAAGAATAGGGATGGGTATTCAGTATCCAGTTTACTGTATTCTGGATTCAATTTTTCAGTGTATTCAGTGAATACAAGCCACTGTGTTTTAACTAATCCCTTGACTAAGCTTGTCCTGCCTGCCCCGAGCAAGATCTAAGGAAGCAGACACCGACCATAAGAAAATCGAAGGGAGAGAAGCGTCGTCAAAGTGAACTCGTGGCCTAAAAATCAGGCCCAACGATTTGATGAGAATGCAGGATTCGCCGCCCATGTATCCGGTAAGCTTCTCGGCCCAGGGAATCATGGGCGGCAGGATTGGTTGAGGAAAAATGCTCCCTCGTCTTGTATCTTTCATTTTTACTATGGTAGATCCATAAACTCCGACAGGTACGAACGGGCGGAATCAGTGTCCAGACGGTAGGTGACATCGGTCGCGCGGCACCAGGCATCACCGGTCACCGTCAGCGACACAACCATGTTGGTTTCGCCCAGAAAATGGGGGCCACCGGAATCACCATAGCAGGTCCCACCGCTGCCTGTGGAGGGATTCATTGAGATCTGGAGCCAATAGGGCTTCAGCGCCAGGAAGGTCTGCGTTGCGAAGTATCGCTCACCATAGTCACCGAAAGCGTGCGGACCTCCAGTCTTGTCGTCCCGCAATGTGCCGTAGCCTACGGTGACAAACTGTTGGCCCTTAAGTTCCTTGTCCTTCTTCATGTCAGAGAGCAGCCCCGCTGGTGGTAGCGTTGCAACTTCGATGTCTGTTGTGATCGGTTCATCAAGTATTATGACGGCCACATCGTTCAAGTCGTGCATGTCATGGCCGTAATTGGGGTTGAGGTCGTACACCCCTTTGTGCAAGGTGGCATTCTCATCCCAAACCGGGTCAAAGGTCACATAGACATCGTTTGGAGCGGCACCATAGGCAGCCGCAGCAGCGGTGCAGTGTGCCGCGGTCAGGAAGACTTTCGGTGCGATCAGGGTACCCGAGCAATAGAGATATTTCACACCATCGGGCTCCAGCACAATCATCGCTCCCACATTGGGGTGGCCGTCTCCATCCGGCTCACCGAATGTGATTGCATAGACTGCTGGCACGATGGCCAGCATCAGTACCACAACCACTGTCAGTATTAACGATTTTTTAGACATTTCCTCCTCCTTTTTATCGGGACCAGTATGGTCCCGTAGGTTCCATGTGCAGGGCCTAAACCAGTATTCGGAAAATGATGCAAAAAGATAATGTATCCTCAAATTCTTTTGAGATAGCTTCACCTCCTATGGTTGCATTCACAACACCCCTATCCCTCCCAATCTACTTGCCTGATTTCAGTTTAGCATATTTAGTACAACCAGCACAATACCCTATTTCCAGTCCACCAAATCCCACTTCCCCATAACTGATGCTCTGGGGAAGTGTCCGCTCTGGACACAATAATAACAGGGGATTGCCCCTTCGACTGCCACCTTTCCCTCAACTATGCTCGGGATCGGTGTCCGCTCAGAGTAGTTCCTATTGAGGAGATGGGAGAGATTTCAATGGGATTAAACAAAAAAGATTATGTCCTCGGAAATTTGATCTCTTAATGGATTTCTCGTTTCACTCGGAATGACAACCAAGGAATATAATCATCAGCTTGTCTCCCTGTCACAATAACCCTCAAGTCGTAATCAGAATGGCTGTCGTTTTTGTGAGGGGATACCCCTTTGTGAATATTAATGAAAAAGTTATGGTAAACTCTAGAGAGAGTTGGCAGCAATTAAGGAGAACCGGGTATGGCAAAATCAAGAGCTGAAGAAATGGTGAAACGCCTGCGGGAAATGCAGGCAGCAACACCAGAAATCGAAGCTTCGGCAGTCGTTTCAGTAGATGGACTCACAATAGCCTCAGCGCTTCCTGGAAATGTCGAGGAAGATCGGGTCTCGGCCATGTCGGCCGCCATGCTGAGTCTGGGAGAACGAATCGCGACAGAATTAAACAGGGGTCTGCTGGATCAAGTGTATATTCACGGCGATAATGGATACGTAATCCTCTCAGCGATAGGTGAAGAAGCCGTGTTAACAGCCCTCGCCCGGGAAAAGGCAAAATTGGGTTTGGTGTTCCTGGAAATGCGCCGGGCCGCGGAAGATCTCAATCAATTAATGGATTGAACTGAATCCACCATCAGGGGAGTCATTTCGCGGGGAGGGCTGGAAATCCAGATCCTCCCCTCTTCACTTAAGGGTGAAGAGTTTTAAAGAAACTAACTATATTTAGCTGGGGAAACCATGAATACCAAATTTATTTTTCTTACTGGTGGTGTGCTGAGTTCCGTTGGAAAGGGGGTAACTGCTGCGGCTCTGGGCCGACTGCTGAAGGAACGGGGATATAAAGTAGCCATCCAGAAATTAGATCCGTATATCAACGTTGATCCGGGAACAATGAGCCCCTACCAGCACGGTGAGGTATTTGTCCTGGATGACGGCGCTGAAACCGACCTGGACCTGGGTCATTACGAACGTTTTATCGATACCAGCCTCAATCAAGTCTGCAACGTAACCACCGGCCAGGTCTATGAAGAGGTCATCATGCGGGAACGCCGGGGAGATTACCTGGGCGGAACCATCCAGGTCATCCCGCAGATAACCGATGTCATCAAGGGCAGGATCCACCAGGTCCCAAAAACAACCGGGGCAGAAATTGTGCTGGTTGAAGTCGGGGGCACCGTAGGCGACATTGAATCGCTGCCTTTCCTGGAAGCCCTGCGGCAAATGAAAGGGGATCTCGGGGAGAATAACAGCTTTTATATCCACGTGACCTGGCTGCCACATATCGGCGCTACCGGCGAATTAAAAACCAAGCCCACCCAGCACTCAGTCCGGGAATTACGGTCGATCGGTATCTCGCCGGATATGATTATTGCCCGCTCGGATCATCCCGTTCAGGAAGAGCTGCGGGATAAAATTGCCCTGTTCTGTGATGTTGAGAAAGATGCTGTGGTTCCCATGGATACCACAGATACCCTGTACAACATCCCCCTCATGCTGGAAGACGCATCCGTGGGAGATTTTATCTTCCGCAAGCTAAAATTGGATAAACGAAAATCTCCCTCCTGGAAAAATTGGCGAACCATGGTAAGTGAAATCCGGCGGGAAAAACCAGCCGTCAATATTGCCCTGGTTGGCAAGTATATCGAACTCCGGGATGCCTACATGAGCGTCCGGGAAGCCCTGCAGCATGCCGGCCTGGCAAATGGTGTGGATGTCAGGATCACCTGGATCCATTCAGCCAAACTGGAAAAAGAATTGGATATTAATATCCTGGCAGATGTGGACGGGATCCTGGTACCGGGCGGATTTGGAGAGCGTGGAATAGAGGGCAAAATCAAAGCCGCAAAATATGCCCGGGAAAATAAAATCCCTTACCTGGGTTTATGCCTGGGAATGCAGCTGATGGTGGCAGAGCTTGCCCGCCATCATTTTCACGAGGAAGGAGCAAATTCGACCGAGTTTAATCCCTCCACAAACCATCCAGTGATTGACTTAATGCCTGATCAGCGGGATATCACGGATAAAGGCGGGACCATGCGTCTCGGTTTGTACCCCTGCCATATGCAGCCAGGCACAATTGCTGCCAAAGCCTACGGGGAAAAGGTTGTGCAGGAACGCCATCGGCACCGCTTTGAATTAAACAATGCCTATCGGGAAGAACTTGGTAAGGCAGGTATGGTATTTTCAGGGCTATCCCCGGATGAGAACCTGGTTGAGATAGCGGAGCTGAAAGACCACCCCTTTATGCTCGGGACACAATTCCATCCTGAGTTTTTATCCCGGCCCTATCGAGCCCATCCACTCTTTGCGGCTTATATCAAAGCTGTCCTTGAACACTCCCGGAGCTGACCTCCAAACCGGGTCTCTGGTATTTATTAAACCTGCCTGATAGGCTACAATAGGCGGCGGATATAACTACTAATCATTTGGAGAAAAAATGTACACACAAATAGAGTCGATTACCGGCCGTCAAATCCTGGATTCCCGGGGAAATCCCACTATTGAGGTAGATGTTCAGCTGCTGGATGGAAGCCAGGGACGTGCGGCCGTTCCCTCCGGTGCTTCCACCGGAATCCACGAAGCGCTTGAATTAAGAGATGGCGACAAGAAAAATTACGGCGGGAAAAGCGTTTTAACCGCGGTTAATAACGTCAACACAAAAATCTTTGACGCGTTGGTTGGAGAAGATGCCACCCGCCAAAAAGGGATCGACAGGATCTTATTAGAGCTGGACGGCACTAAAAACAAATCCAAACTGGGCGCAAACGCGATTTTGGGAACCAGCCTGGCCGTTGCCAAAGCCGCGGCAGTTTCCCTTGAAATTCCGCTTTACCAGTATATCGGGGGAATATACGCCCACCTCCTGCCCGCTCCAATGCTGAACATCCTCAACGGTGGAGAACATACCGGATGGCAGTCCACAGATGCCCAGGAATTTATGATCATGCCGCTGGGCGCGCCGACCTACTCGGAAGGGCTACGCTGGGGAAGCGAAATCTACCATACCTTAAAAACCGTTCTTAAAGGACATGGTTATACTGCCCTGGTTGGAGATGAAGGCGGATATGCCCCGGCACTCGGTTCCAACGCGGAAGCTGTGGAAATAATCCTGGAAGCGATTGAAAAAGCAGGCTATCAAGCCGGTGAAGATATTGCTATCGCCCTCGACCCGGCTGCGTCTGAGTTTTACGAAGAAGATACCGGGTTGTACAACCTGCGAACTGAAGGCAAAAAACTTTCCAGCGCTGAAATGGTCGCCTTCTGGAAGGATTGGGTGGAAAAATATCCCATCGTGAGCATTGAAGACGGCCTCGCCCAGGATGACTGGGAAGGCTGGAAATTGATGACGGCAGAATTGGGACACAAAATCCAGATCGTTGGGGATGACCTGCTGGTTACCAATCCAGAGCGGGTCCTCAAGGGAATCAAGGAAGCCGCCTGCAACTCCCTGCTTGTTAAGGTCAACCAGATTGGCAGCTTAACAGAGACCATTGAAGCCGTGGAAACCTGCCACCGGGCAGGATGGACAGCGGTAACATCCCACCGCTCAGGTGAAACCGAGGACAGCACAATTTCTGACCTGGCAGTTGCCCTCAATACCGGGCAGATTAAGACCGGGGCGCCTGCCCGCTCTGACCGGGTGGCAAAATACAACCAGCTGCTGCGCATCGAAGAACAGCTGGGTGATATGGCGGAATACGCCGGCTGGAAACCATTCCGGAAATAAGCTTCAATTTCAGGTTGTGTGTGAGAATACAAAACGGCATCCTTTTCAAGGATGCCGTTTTATGTATATTGTAGAATTCCAACTGTACACACTCCCTCACCCTTCCTCAGGTGAGATCATCATACGCATCAGCCCGGCGAATAAATTCGCGGGCTGGATTCCATTAACTCAATATAGATCAAACGAGAATATATTATAGTAAAGCCAAGGGAAGTCCCTCCCCGGAGGGACTTTCATCACTATTCACGCATTAGAGGATCTTTACGCGCTCCCTCACCCGTCCTCGGGTGAGGTCGGAATACCAAACGCGCCCGAGGACGAGCGCTATGAGCGGTGGTTATGGAGGACGGGCGCTCAGAGCATTTATGGGTTTTCCATCACCAACCTAATAGTGGGTATAACCATTCCCCTTGAAATGCCTTCCGCCAGGTGATAAATCACCTGGCTATAAACTGCGCCCTCACAGAGGGCTTTAAAAAGCCATCCAACCCAAATAATTGTATCCAGCTATGAAAAAAACTGACGCCTATCAGACTTAGTCGTCAGTTTGAGTATTTTCCTGGATATGAATGGTTGTTTAACTTCGTTTACTCCGCCTTGAGTTCATTGATCAGCTCCTCGTCATCCAGGTCATCAAGTTCTTCCTGGTCATTCATCTCTTTAATATCCACAGTCCGGGCCGCCTCGATAACCGAGAGCTCCTCGATCCGTTTTCCAGGTTCCGGTGTGCCGCAGTAGGGGCATAAACCCCAGGGCAGTTTCATCAGCCGGCCGCAGGTATGGCAGCTTTTCATCAACTTGGTATAACAATTGGGACAGACGATCCAATCCTCCCTCGTGTGCCGTCCACAGCCCGGACAGGCAGACCGTTCTTCGATGGCCTGCAGCAGGGCTTCTTCTTCCAGCATATGCTGGTATTCCTCTTCCATGGTCTGGGGCGGACGCAGTATTAAATAAACCACAATGCCCGGTAAAAATAGCACGGCCACAACCAGGACTGACAGAATTCTCACCAGGGGATCTTTAGCCCGGGAGCGGATGTCCCGGTAGGTCCAGACCAGAAGACTCAGCCACAGCGCCGCGAGAAAAGCACCCCCCCAGGCGGCAAGTATTAATAAAAAATTATTGAGAGATGAAGGATCAAATTTCATCAAAGAGCTCCTCGAACCGAATTATACCTTATTTCAAGAACCAACATTCCAGGGAAGAGACGTTAAAAATGACCCCTGGTCTTGTTCTTTGAAGTTTTCTCCGGTATAAAAAAGAAAGTGGGGGGAAATCAAAGGAGGATGATATGGAGCGGGGACAACCATCCTATCGCATCAAGGACCTGGATCACAGCGAACGGCCCAGAGAAAGATTGGCTCAAATGGGCGCTCAGGTACTGAGCACCGCGGAACTCTTGGCAATTCTGCTGCGGGTGGGTATCGAGGGAGAAAATGCCATCCAGGTTGGCCAGCGTCTGCTGCATGATTTTAATGGATTGTCCGGGCTGCAGCAGGCTTCTTATACGGAAATCTGCGCCCAGCACGGGATCGGGGCAGCAAAAGCAGCCCAGATCAAGGCAGCTATTGACCTGGGAAGACGCCTTTCCGCTCAAACACCTGGAGATCGTCCGATCATTCACAGCCCGGAGGATGCAGCGGACCTGGTTCAATACGAGATGAGCACCCTGGAACAGGAACAACTGCGGGTGATCCTGCTGAATACCAGAAATCATGTGCTGGCAGTCAAAACCATCTACCAGGGATCATTAAACTCTTCCCAGGTTCGGGTAGGCGAATTGTTCAGGCCCGCTATCAGGGAAAATGCAGCCGCAATTATCGTCATCCACAATCACCCCAGCGGCGACCCTTCCCCCAGTCCGGATGATGTGTTAATCACCAAAGCCATTATTGAAGCCGGAAAATTGCTGGATATCCAGGTCCTGGACCACTTAATTATCGGCCAGGGGCGGTTTATCTCTTTAAATAGAAGGGGAATTGGTTTTTCAGGAGATTAAATTGTACTGCGGGCTGAAAAACCATGGAATTCACCAGTAGAGTCCAGCCATTCTTCCTGAACCGCGCTGACAAGTGAGGATCGTGATCCTCTCTTTAAGGCCTGGATCAGCTTGTTTAGAAGTTCTTCATCCCCTTCGGCAACCAGCTCAACGGAGCCGTCCTGGCGATTTCTCACCCAGCCCGTCAATCCCAGTTCGCCTGCCACACCAATCACAAAATAACGGAAACCGACACCCTGCACCCGTCCTATTACCCGGGCATGCAGCCGACGATTGGTTTTCTCATTCATCCTTTTCCCACCCTGTTTCAGTCGGATTTTTCCGAAGTTTACTGAAGATAAAAATCCCCAGGAATATCAACAAGATCAGCAGAAGTCCGCTGAGAATATAGATATAAATAAGGTATTTTCCTCCGGATAATACATCCCGTTTCCACTCTTTTTCCAAACTTTCCAGGGATAAACCCAGAGCAACTTCCACTCCCCGTTCACAGCTGACGCCCTGGTCATAGCCATGAATCAACGCTTGAATACCCGTTACACCATATTCACGTTGGATATAGTCCAGTATTGAAGCAGATTGGGCATAGGCCAGCAAGGCCAGGTCCGGATCAGGGGGAAATGCAAAACAGAGATGGGCAAATGGGATTAAACCATTTTCGCCCTCTGCTTTTTCCAAGGCCAGGGGATAATCCGGATGGGAATAAAATTCCATTTGGGAGGAGATGCCTTCACTCACCCAGGCCGGAAGATACTCATACTCAGCTCCCATAAAACGAGAGAGTTGAACATGGCTGATTTCATGCGGTATCAGGCGTTGAATCTCGAGGGATTGATTTACACCCGGGGGCAGGGAAACGACAATCGAGCCTAATTTTGGATCGGCATGTCCACTGACCCAGGTTTGACCAACACTGGCCAGGGTGGACTGCAGCTCCTCCTCCGAATTGTAGATAAAGATTTTTATGGTCTGGTTGTCTTTCGGCTGCTGGAGCAGCTCCAATACCTGGTCAAGTCCCTTTCCCGCCGCATCCAGCACCTCATGGGCCAGGGTGATCTCCCCTTCATACCAGTAAATATTAAAGGGTTCTTCGATCAACTCCTGCCAGTTATACCGATTATCCAGGTAGGTAAAAGAATACCCGGGCGTCTCAACCACTTCGCCTGTTTCCAGTGTAAGGTGATAGTTATAGCTGATGATGGAGAATGCCGGCAGAGGTCTCTGGGTCAAGTCGTAAACAAACTGGGCTGTTTCCGGTGAGGTCATGACAGCTTGACCGACAAAAGCAGGAATGCCCGGAGCCTGAAGGACCAGGTTAATCTGGCTGACCGGGACTTCGCTTTGAAGCTGAACCTGGAACAGGATTTCCCCTCCAAAAGTGTATTCCACCTCCTCATCCAGCACCTCCACGCCCCCGTCTGCCAGGGCGGAAGGGGGTTCAGCGAAAATAAAGAGAACTGCCAGGAGGATAAGGGCAAAGGATATTTTTTTCATAACTAAGGATCAGGGATTAAATACACTCACTCCAACCACTGGTCATCATCCAAATCAAAATCATCCAGCTCATAATCAAGCTGGTCATACTCATCCTGATCGTAAGGATATTCTTCCAGCTCATACTCATCCCCTTCCGGGTATGGCAAATCAAACATTGACAGGTTCAACCCTTCCTCTAAAAAGTCAAGCCTTTCCAACGCTTGCTGGATGAGTTCAGACTCATCATCACTGATTTCGTTATCAAGCAGTTGATGGATTGCGGGACCTGCTTCCTCTCCACCAATCTGGGACAAAGACCAGATGGCAGCTTTACGGATTTCAGGCAGATCATCCAGTAAATCAAGAATAATCGGGACAGCATCCTCAAGGACTAACTCCCCGCAAGCGCGAACGGCTTCCAGGCGGACTTTAGGCGAAGTATGCCCCAGTTGATCAAAGACCATTTCACTGTATTGCTGATCAAGGGATCGGCCCATAGCAAACACCGCGCTGGCGATCCAACCCTCATCCTCGCTTTGGTAAGCATTCAAGATATGTCTCTGAACTTCAGATCTGGATGAATAGCTGATAGCTTCTAACGCACACCGCTGAATGCTGGAGGGCTGGTCACTCTCCAGGATATACAGTAATTTATTTTCAATGTTGTTTTTGTCTTCCTGGCTGATTTTGTCCAGTTCACCCCGGTAAATATACTTTCCCAGCACAGATGCTGTCACTGCCCGGACATCATTTGATTCCTCCTTATCCAGGACAGAGATGAAGAAAGGGATCAGGTCATCGGTATCAAACACTTCTATGGCCCTGGTGGCATAAAAACGCACCTGTTCATCCTGGTCCTTAAGGGCAAATCGGAATATTGGCTCAAATGACAGCAGATTGTTCGAATCCGTCAATTGCTCAAGGTCATCCAATAAAGCGCGCCGCCGCTCAACATGGATATCCTCCCAGATCCGAACCAGATCAGATAAATTATCCGGCCCAATATCAGATAACCTGTAGAGGTTAAGCGGATCAAGAACCTGGTCTTCATCCAGCAGGGCTGCGAGGACCTCTTCAATGGGGAGTTCATCCAGGGGAGAAAACAGTTGTTCTTCCATCAGGGCAATTGGATAGGTGAAGTGAAATCCAGGATGTTAAAGTAAATTAATAACAACAAGACACTGATGAAACCAACTGCGTTGACGGCATTCTGAACCTTCTGGGAGACCCTTCTTCCTGTGATCAACTCAGGAAGAACAAATAATATCCGGCCCCCATCCAGGGCTGGGATCGGCAGCATATTTAAAACACCAAGGGATACTGTGATTGAAACCAAAAACAACAGCACATTAACTGTTGAGGAAGTGCCCGGCAGAAGCTGTTGATCCTTAGCGCCTGCATATATATCATACATTCCTTTGTACCCTACCGGGCGGCCTACTTCCTCCGCATCTCCTTTTAACAGGGCAGCAGGTAATTTCAGGACGGCAATGCTGTGCTCCCAGGTTGCCCCAAAGCCCAGCGGTAAAGCTTGCAACCAGTTAATTTCGATTACCGGACTGGTCATCACGATCCCAATAGCGCCTTCACCTTCAGGAGGATTTTCTCGCGGGATCAAAATGGTGTGGCTGATTTCTTCTTGCCGTAGATATTCAACTTGAATTTCCTCACCCAGGTGAGCGTATATTTCCCCTCTTAAATCCTCATGACTATCTGTTACCTGTTCGTTAACCCTGAGAATTTGATCTCCCGGCAGCAAGCCAGCCTCCTGGGCTGGCGAATTCTGGGCGACTTCCAACACCTCGATTATCGTCATATCGGGCACACCCAGCTGGCTGAATATCACCGCATATATGGCAACAGCGGCCAGTATGTTCATGGCTGGTCCTGCCAGGTAAACTCCAATCCTTACCCATGGTTTTGAAGCAGCCAACCCACCCTCAACCTCCGGCTGGGATTCACCAAGCGGTTTTACAAATCCTCCCAGGGGAATCCAGTTTAAGGTATATTCTGTGCCCCGAAACTCAAATAATTTTGTTATCCGGGGAGGAAACCCAATCCCAAATTCTTCCACTCGGACGCCTAACAAATGACAGGCAATAAAATGCCCCATCTCATGCAGGATTATCATTGACGCCAATACGGCAATAAACTGTAATATATTTACAATCATAAGCTTTTCCACTTTCCCTAACAATTAATAAACGATTTACTCAACACGTAAATAATAGATTTCTCTCTTGAGAATAAAATTATACCCCAGAGAAATCTCCTTCGAGAAGGCGGGCAGGACCCCCAGGCGAGCATTCTAATATCGAATTAACACCACCCAGAGAGCCTAATTTTTGTCTTACCTTCTTTACCTCTGACGCCGGGCACAAGACATGGACATTCGGCCCGGCATCAATTGTGTAACAAACCTGGATACCCTCTTTACGCCAGCTTACAACACCCCTCATCACCTCAAGAGTCCCCGGTAACCAGTAATACAGCGCCGGTATTGAAGTCATCATCACCGCGTGCATCAGGTTGGAATCCTGTTCAAGGATATCCCCAAAAACCGGGAAATCCTTATTAAGCAGCGCTGATCGGCAAATATCCAGCCTTCTCCCGGCGTCATCCACCCTGGCTTTTTGGAGAGGACTGGTATCAGCCAGGATGTGGCCCTGGGTTGAGCCTGTTTCCTTATGGTCCTGACTGATGATAAGAATCAAATCGACCAGGTCCCAATGCCCTGGAGGGGCAATGGAAACAGCGAAGGAAGATTCGTGATCGCTGCCCGCCTGCCACTCCACAAAACCGCCCGGTATGGACCGGCTGGCCGAGCCTGACCCTGTCCGGGCCAGACGGGAGAGCTCTCTCTCCGATAAACTTAATCCAGCTGCGCTGCTGGCGGCTAAACTCAAGGCAGCAAAGGCGGATGCAGAAGAAGCAATCCCTGCCCCGGCAGGAAAATTATTCTGGCTTTCCACCCTGGCAAAGGTTTTGATCTCAGCTATTTTTCTGACTCGTTCCAATAATGAGCTTACTCTATCCAACGCATCTCCTGCGGCAGGATTTTCGTTTAAGAATAGATGATCTTCTTTTATAGAAGGCTCGAAACTAACAGTTGTCCGGGTCTCCAGCTCTTTTAAATTCATAGAGATTGAGCCGTTGGCCGGGATTCTTAACACCTGATCCTTGTTTCCCCAATATTTAATAAAGGCAATATTCGGATGGGCAGCGGCGGAAGCGGTTGAACTCATACAATCTCTCTCCAATTTCAGAATTTTCCCCTGGTTTTTTACTCCCCGGGCAGGGTCAGGGTGGGAAATAAACAGCTGACTCCACCACTCCAGGACTGAGTAAACTCCAGCGGGGTTGTTCCATTGAGGGTGATATGACCGGAAAAGCCCTCCAGGAATCTCTGCAGCAGTTCATTTTGTCCGGGTAACGGCAGCTGACCGCACAGGTCCCGGATAAAGGCTGCCTGGTTTCCCTGGATGGAAATCCGGTCATCGGCTTGATAGGTCAGGGATGATATCAGCTCGGGTTGAAATGAGTAGCCTTCAGGATTCATTTCCTGAAGGAGAAAGCCAATTTCCATCATCGCGGACTCATCCACTAAAAATATTTGATTCCAGGAAAGATTTCTATCCCTGAGAATGGTCAGGAATTGTTTTGAAGGGACAGTAGAATCCTCCAACCAGAAAGCGCCCCGCAGGTTTAAATCTCTTTGCAGGCCATCTTCAGCCTGGGAGGGAAAGAGGGGAAAAAACAACTTGATCCCCGGCCCTTCACCGGTGCGGTTTAACCAGACACCCTGCAGGAGGGGGTCCGGTCTTGACAAATCGTCCACATAAATTATCACAGTAAACGGTTGTGTGGGCGCGGGTTCTTGCCCCTGTTCTTCCAGCAAAACCGGTCCTTTGGTCTTTTGAACCATCTCCCCGGGTCCATCCGGGTCAGCAAAAAGCACCTGGCTGGCCTTGATACCCAGGAACAGGAACAAGCTGAAACAAATAGCAAACAGGACCAGCATCAGTTTTGATTTCATACTACTCACAGAAATGATCAAAACACCCGGCAGGAAAGCCAATTCCAACCTGGTTATCTCTATTAAACTCTTTTTTTGAATCATACCACCGACCTACGGTGTTTCAGATACCCCCTCTGAGCAAATCTAAGAAAATCACCCTTTGTGGGGAATACTATCCATCCGGCTAACAGGGATGTAAATTCAATTTGTATCCTGAACCCTTAAATAACAAAACCGGACTTGATTTTTCATGCCCATCATGAAAGGTGAGTTAATCAGTCCGGTTCTTATCTAAAACGATCGATAAACTATAAAGGGGAGTGACCTGATTCCTATTTCCTCCTGCCGTTCCTCATTAATTAACTACTACGGATAAAATTCCCAGCACAATCCCCAGGGGAAAGCCCAGCAGAGACCAGACCAGATAGGGTGCGGCTTCATCCCTCAGTTCCCAGATCGCCCGAAAACGCGGCAGTAAATCCTGTAAAAATTCGGATTCATCCAGCATCCGGATATGAAAATTCCACCAGGTATACTCAAGTCTCTCTAACATCACTCTCATGCCATTTTCCTCCAGATCATTTTGAAGTCGAGATTTTCTTTACTTTGCCCTGTTCATCAACCACAGCGCGCACAATGCGGTTGATCTTTTTCCCGCCCGGACCAGAGACCTTCTTCTGGAAAACCAGCAGCGTATCGGTTGATTTTGCCCCTTCCCGGGGTGTAATCTTGGGTTTCACACCCTTCAGGTCCGGGTGCTTCCTGTAAACCTCTTCTGATACTTTATCGATTATCTTGGCTTTCAAGGATTCCTCACTTATGGTTTTTATTTCGAAAAAGCCGAGTTGGCGTAGGCTCTCCGGCGCATAAAGGCCGGCACGTCCAATGGATCCCTCCCCATTTCAAAACGCTGGGGGGATTCCTCCTCCTCACTCTCTCCCTCAACTGGCTCTTTCACGATCTTCCGCGTAATCGGGGCAGGAGCTGCCCGTTCTTCCCGGGAAAAATTGGTGAAGACATCATCAAAGGTCGCCGGGCCCAACCCGGTGACAATCAGGTTCACCTGGACCTTTCCCTGAAACCTTTCATTCTGCGAGGCACCAAAAATCAACTCTGCGTCGGGAGGAATCTGATCCTGCAGGTAATTTAATGCCTGGCTGATATCAGATAGGGTTAAATCCAATCCAGAGGTAAAGTTGACAATCAACCCGGAGGCATTCACCAGGGAGATATCCTCCAACAGCGGGTGATAGAGAGCTTGTTTGACAGCGTTGATTGCTTTTCCTTCCCCGGAAGCCTCCCCGATGCTCATCAGGGCTCCCCCGCCCAATTCCATCATGCGTTGAATATGGGCAAAATCGACATTAATGACACCTGGCTCGGTGATCAGTTCGGTGATGCTTTGCACAGCCTGACGCAGCACGTCATCTGCCAGGTGGAAAGCTTCCGAGAGGGTAGCTTTTTCGGATACCGTCTGCAATAGTCGTTCATTGGGAATGGTGATCAGGGTATTCACATGCGGCTGGAGTTTTAATAAACCTTCGGAAGCGTTTTTCTGCCGGCCGCCAACTTCAAAAGCAAAGGGTTTGGTAACCACGGCAATGGTAGCGATGCCCATTTCCTTGGCAATCCGGGCAGCAATAGGAATCGATCCGGTCCCGGTGCCGCCGCCCATCCCGGCGGTTAAAAATACCATATCAGCGCCTTCCAGCGCCAGGGCGATTTCGCTTTTACTCTCCAGGGCAGCCGCCTCCCCCACCCGGGGATCTCCGCCGGCTCCTAAACCGCGGGTCAACTCAGGCCCCAGCTGCAGTTTAACCGGCGCCTGGCTGAAATTCATGGCCTGGCGGTCTGTATTGGCAATAATAAATTCCACGCCAGATAAACCAAAGTGAATCATGCGGTCGATCGCATTGCTTCCTCCACCGCCCAACCCCATCACTTTAATGACCGGTGTATAGATAGGATCTTCCCAGTCCTTTAATCGCTGATCGATAATATTCCCGTTTAACATTGTGGTTTCTCCTCTACTCCAAACCCCGGGTGACCCGGGGGGAATTCTGGATGCAATTTTGACTTATACGGCAGCTAATAAGGATGCAATTTTTGTACCATCCCCATCGATTCTCCTCACCAGGCAGCCTTGATTGCGGAGCTGGGAGATATCATCATCTGAAAAGTGATCCTCCCCTCCCAGGACAGTGACCTGGTCTGCCCGAAGGGCTTCATCCAGGGAGAATCCAATCGTGGGTTGGTGTTTTTTAATGAATGCCCTGGATACTTCCAGGTGCCAGTCCGCGACACCCCAATCATAGGACGGGAGTAGTAAATAATGGGAAAACCGGAAATCTCCGGGAACTTTTTCAACTGTTTTGCTCTGCCCGGTCAGGAAATAATCCACAATCGGTTTTGGGGTGCCATCTGCCAGGTACCAGCTGAATTTCCCTGCGCAGCAATTTTCTTCCGCGGTTAAGACCCAGAATGCACCCCCAATTACCTGTTCAGGGAGCGGTTCAACGTCGGAAACCTCCTGCCGGGAGATCAGCTTGGCTCCTTCCACCAGGGTTCGATTAAGATCCTGGTCCTCGACCGCTGGACCCCGGATGCCGAGCAGCAGCAGGGGCAGTTTTTTTTCCAGGATGGTTTCTGACAAAGTCAAATACCATTCTGCGATGCGGAATCCCCGTTGATCCTCTGAGTCTTCTGGTGTGAAATAAGGCTGTGCTTCAGGCCAACTTTCCGGACCCCCACTTCCCCAGGACAAGGATTTTCCATTAATAACGGCATAAGCGCTGAGAATCAAGCGATCCAGCAGCGGCGTAGAAGCCCGGCGCCGAATGCCATCCAGGGAGCCCCGGAGGAAGATCGTATCCCAATAATCTCCACCCGGTTCCAGCGGTGGAAAGACCGGGATCAACCCCACAGCCACAGCAGCTTCGGCCAGGGGAAGAAATCCATCCAGGAAACGCTCAGTCAGGTCTGACTGAGCCCAGGATTCAGACCCCCAGTTTTCCTGCATGTTGGGCCGGTCAAATAAAATGGCGTATTTAACCCCCCATTTCTGGTAGGTTTCGAATAATAAGATCATTTCATCCACAGCGGGAAGCGAGTCCGATTTAAGCTGAAAATGCAGAACCGGTTCAACCTTCTCCGCTTTTAACGTGGTGATAAAACCTTCCGGGATAGCTCGGGAAATTGGCGCCTGCAGGACCACCCAGGAGGCATCCAACCGCTTCAATTTGGGCAGCCAGAGCGCCAGATCTTTTTCGGTGTAATGATCGGTATCCCGACGATAATGAAAGCCAACTTTTTCCATAGGTGTTTTCTCTTTCCAGGAATATTTCTTGGACATTCCCTTTAGATGCAAGGTTTATGCCAGTAAAAGGTCCTTTCTAAAGGTCGGGAAATCCTTAAATAGTAAGAAAAAATCAACTGATGCTATAATGCGGGTCATGAAGAAAATCCTGATCACCGGGGCGACCGGGTTTGTTGGCAGAGCGCTCACACGGCATCTCTCTGAGACGGAGTACCAGATCCGGGTATTAATTCACCCTTCCGGGAAATCTCCCGATTTACCGAAAGGGATTCCGGTCGAAGCCGCGGTATCGGGGTTAAGTGATCAAAGAGGTCTGCGGGCAGCGATGGCCGGGGTGGATATTGTTTACCATCTGGCCAGCCAGGAAGCCCTGGGAGCGAGGGGGAATCTGCTCGAGACCGATATCCAGGGCACAAAAAACCTGGTGGAAGCAGCCCAGGAGGCCAAGGTAGACCGGTTTATATTCCTCAGCCACCTGGGGGCGGACAGAGCCTCCGCCTACCCGATCATGACTGCCAAAGCCATTGCGGAGGATCACATCCAGAAAAGTGACCTGGATTACACGATTCTTCGTTCAGCGATTGTTTTTGGCTCACAGGATCGCTTCACCACCAAACTGGCCCGGTTTATTCGCTCCGTTCCGCTGGTATTTCCCCTGCCCGACCAGGGTGACACCCTGCTGCAGCCGATCTGGATTGAAGACCTGGCCAATATCCTGCTCTGGACACTGGATAAAAAGAGCACCCGTCGGGAACTGTACGAGATCGGCGGACCGGAGCAGCTCAGCTTCCGGGATATTGTGGTGATCCTCATGGACACAATGGGAATCAATCGGACGCTGCTGTCTATCAGTACTCCCCTGATCCGCGGCGCAACCGTGTTCGCGGATTACATTTCGCTGGATATTCCTACCAATATTTTCTGGCTGGATTACCTGGCAACCAACCGAACCTGCTCCCTATCTACGGTACCCCATATATTTGACCTGCTGCCCAGCCATTTTTCCAAACGGTTGGAATATCTCAAGCTCCCAGATTAATTCAGGAGCCAGCTGTCATCAGCTAAAGGCGGTCCACATGACTCTCCATGATATTTCCCTCACCCTGTCTGAAACCCTCCCCACCTGGCCGGGTGATCCGGTAATCCAGCTTAGACAAATCAGCAGCATCGCTGAAGGGGACGACGCCAATGTGACCCAGGTATCGATGTCTGTCCATACTGGAACACATATTGATGCCCCGGATCATTTCCTGGGAAATGGGGATACGGTGGATAATATTCCCCTGGACTTGCTGGTGGGGAAAGCTGTTGTGGTGGAAATCCTTACCGAAGGTACGATCACCAAAGAAGATCTTAAAAAAGTGGGGATCCCGGCAGGCATCACCCGGATCTTGTTTAAAACCAGCAATTCAGCCTATTGGGCTGCTGGAAATCAGGAATTCCAGGAAGATTTTATTGCCCTGGGGGAAGACGCCGCCAAATACCTGGTTTCGATCGGGATCGAGGTCGTTGGTGTGGATTATTTGTCCGTAGCGCCCTATGCGGACTCAGCGCCAACCCACCGGGTTCTATTGGAAGCCGGTATTCTGATCATTGAGGGGTTGGACCTATCCCGGGTAACTCCCGGGGAATACACGCTGCTCTGTCTGCCGTTGAAAATCGGTGGATCGGACGGCGCCCCAGCCCGGGTCCTGCTGAGGGACTGATCCATTCCTCCCCTATCGAATTTATTTGTACACCAAGTGGAGGAACTATCTCACTAATAATGCGATTAAAGATGAGGAGCTAATTATGCCAAAAAAGATCACAACTTTGATCCTGGTCTTTTTCTTACTGATAGCACTGGCAGGGTGCGCTAGTCCAGAACCAGCCGAGCCCCCTGCTCCACCAGTGGAAGAAGAGGCCGTCGTGGAAGAAATCATCCCGACGGATACCGCAATCCCTCCTACTGAAGCCCCAGCTGCAGAGGAAACTGACGCTGAGGGAACTGAAGCAGAGGAAGAAGGAGATACAGCTATGGAAATGACCATAACTAGTCCAGCCTTCCAGGAAGGAGAAGCCATTCCGGTCCAATTCAGCTGTGATGGTGATAATTATTCACCCGAGCTGGTCTGGTCCGGGGTTCCTGATGGTACAGTCAGCCTGGCTTTTATTTTGGATGATCAGGACGCGCCAATTGGCGCCTGGGTGCACTGGGTGCTCTTTAACCTACCCCCGGACAGCACCGGCTTAGCAGAGGGAGCGACCGGTATAGGAGTGGACGGACAGAACAGCTGGACCGTAACCGGATACGGCGGTCCCTGTCCCCCGGGAGGGACCCACCGCTACTTCTTTAAGCTCTATGCTTTAGACACGGTCCTGGAGCTGGAAGCCGGCGCCACGGCAGAAGCCCTGGAAACCGCCCTGGAAGGACATATCCTGGGTCAGGCCGAGCTGATGGGGACCTATACACGCTGATAATTAGGATGCGTGATCCTTGACTGTTAAGTAAATATTGGAAATAGTTCTACCATTTACTTAGTCTATGGCATAGGATCACGCATCCTTTTTCTGATTAATGTGGTATACTGGGGGGGAGTATATTGAAGAAACGAGGTAAATAGACCATGCCCTTATATGAATACCAGTGCAGCAGCTGCGGTAAGGTTTTTGATAAGCTTATTCGATTTTCTGAAGCTGAAAAACTGCCCACCTGCCCCAAGTGTGGAGAAAAAAATACCCGCAAGAAGATCTCAGCAGGTGCGGTGATTGGTACCTCCTCCGGTGGGAGCGGTTCTAGTGGCGCTTGTGTCCCCCGGGGAGGCTTTACCTGAGCTGGATAATTTACCCAGCCGTGAGCTGAAATACTGATGAAAATAGAAAACCAGGATACGAAAGAAAAGTTAATCAATCGCCTGCGCCGGATTGAGGGCCAGGTGGGTGGGATTCAAACCATGCTGGGCGAAGAACGGGACTGCCGGGAAATCATGCAGCAGCTTTCCGCTGTATCATCGGCAATCAAATCCACCAGCCGGAGTTTTTTCCAGGATTATGCCAGCCTGTGTCTGGTAGAAATGGGCGAAGATAAGAATTCAGGCCAGGGAGAACAAAATCAAGAACTGCTCCAGGAAATGATTGCCCTGCTGGACAAAACCCCCTGATACGGATCAAGCCTCAGAGGTCTTTCAAACATGGAGGGACGAAGTCCCTATTTTTATCAAAAGTTGTCAACCGGTTGTGGGGGTGCTATAATCTCTCCACATAACGGGCGCGTAGCTCAGCTGGTTAGAGCGCACGGTTCACATCCGTGAGGTCGATGGTTCGAGTCCATTCGCGCCCACACAAAAAGCGCTTGATGAATTCATCAAGCGCTTTTTATTTTCTTTACACGATTTAGGACAAGCTTAAATAACATATCGAATATTATGAAGAGATCAGGATGATATATGCAATAACTCTGGATCTAATTAAAATAACAAGTTTTATCTGATATTCATCATCCCTAATACGATATCGTCATTACTTGCTCAGTGATCATGTTCGTCGTAATCACTTAATATGCCATATTCACCAGTACCGGGATGAGCGAACAAAAAATTCTCCCGTGGATAATAACTTAGCAGAGAAAATGCCAGAACCATCAGGATCAATCCCCCCAGGGCAAGTATCTGGACGGAAGATCCCAATCTTTCGGTTTTAGTTAGAATAATCAAACTGATCCACTGCCCCCCTATTACTGACAGGATAAAAACGATCACATCTGCCCAGAGCAAGTGGGTTCCAGTCAGACTGGTGTAGCCATAGAAGAGGATCATGGTGATGAGGGGCATTGCGAATAATCCAGCAAATTTAGCCACAATAAAATTCTTGGTCTCATCCTTAAGGAATGGATATTCGATCAAGGCGAAAATCAAACCCGGCCAGAAAGCCATTTTAAAGTGTTCCCAGGTGCTCTCGTTTACCGCGGCAATCAGGGCCATCGGCCGCCAGTAGTCAGTCCATTCAAACCAAAAATGAAGAGTTGTGCCAAAACCAATAATTAGCACCATACCAATACTTTCCCAACGCTGTGTTTTTTTCATGTCTCACTCCAAAACTAAGTACATTTTTTGGCAGATTAGAATCTGACGGATTTTTGTCCCATTAATCATACCTCAACAGCCAGTTTTTATTAGATGAAATACCCAACGATAAACTATAAATTATCTTGAAAAAACTTCACAGTTCGCAACATGGCCTGGTCAAAATAGGGTGAGATCAGGTTATGTCCACCACTTTCATAGGTATAAAACTCGTACACCTTGTTATTCGCCTGCAGGACTCCGGCCAATTCGAAGGAGTAGCCTATATTCACAACCGGATCGTCTTCAGCATGGTGGATTTGTAAAGGTACGTTCAGAAATTCAATACTCTCCGTCAGGGAGACAGCCCGCCAATAATCTACCTCCGGATCCGGCCAGCCGTAGATATCAAATAGTATTCTTGAACTTCTAAGATGCTCATTCTCTTCCAGATTTTCCTGGGTTGCGGGTGGTCGGTAGGTATGATCATTGATGCCGTAGGTGAGAAAATCTTCATAGCTGTACACCGCTCCAGCCCAGATCACCCCGGCTTTGATATCAGGCTCAACTAGCATGGCCCGCAGTACAAGATTTCCAGCCATGCTGTGTCCCCACATTCCGATCCCCCGGGGATCGATGAAATCCAATTTTTGCAGACTTTTTAACGCTGAAATAGCATCGATGGTATACCCAGGTGAAAAGTAGGATCCTGTGGGATCACCTTCTGATTCTCCATGCCCCCGGTAATCGATTTTAAAGACCACAAATCCGCTTCTGGCTAGATAATCAACGTAAGCGGTGTAGCGTTCCAGTGTTCGATAGACTGTTGGGGGAATATAGCCGTGATTGAACACGACTGCTTTATATCCCCCTTCAGGAGGTTCACCAAGGGGAATAGTCAGTAAACCATAGATCTGATTGCTTTCCGATATATAGCTGACAAGATGTTTTTGATAGTTATAACCGGAAGGGAGTTTTTCATGATACGTGATCTCGCTACCGGTAATCTTTAGATCTTGCAGGTACTTGATGGTGAGCTCTTCCCCAATCTCAAACCTGATCTCATTTGGGGTAGCTGTAGGTGTGATCGTGCTGGTCGGTGATGCTGTTAAAGTTTGAGTGGCAGAAACAACAGCTGGCTTTACAGTTTCTGTCGTACTTTGTGCAAATACTTTTGGTTTTGGTGAAATACTCTTATTTAATCCAGCAAGACTGCAACCCGACGCGAATGCTAGGATAAAGAAGATCACCATGATATTAGTTTTTTTTGCCGTCATCCTGAAAATTCCTTAATAAGAGAAATAACCTCAACTAGATAACTGTCCATCGATTGTACAGGTTATTCCCTCGTCTTTTCTAAATAATTTCTTAGAAAACCACTTGATGGATGGTAGAATATAGCGGATCAGGACTTTGATCAGGGATCATTAACCACAGACCCATTATTTATAAATCCAGAAAATGGGGAAGCTGGTTCGGGATCTGTCCACTAACGTCCACACACAAACCGCTTGACAATACAGTCAAGCGGTTTTTTTCTGGTGGAACTGGTTTAATCACTTTATTGGAAGTTCTGGAAAACCCTTCTTGATTACGGTTCCACTATATACATCGGCACAAAAGGCGCTGACAATTCACAGATCTGGAAATTATCATAATATACCATCGAATCCTCGGTCTCGGACGTCCAGAGCTCAAGCCCTATTTGACCGCCAGGCAGGGGATCCGGATCAACAAATTCTACGATCTGGACTCCGTCCGCCCAAATCTCATAAGTTCCCTGGTAAGTACTGATCTCTAATAGGTGCCATACTTCCTTCTCTACAGTTATGGGATTATCAAGCAGCACAACTTGTGGGAATGGGCTCATATCCCGAACCAATCGGATGTTATCAGGAATAAAAACTGCACTATAATCAGAGTTTTCTACCCTGCCAGCTTCTACTTCATAGGGATCTAACTTCGAGTACCAATGAAAGAGAAAACTGGGTTTTCCATGGACCATAAAATTCAATCGCCAGACGGCATTTTCAACGTATACACCATGATTCCATATCTGTGTGTCGTGCTCTCCTGGATTCTGGACAACCAGGTTTTCCGGGAAAAGCGGATCAGGGACCAGATCCCATCCCTGAACCCGGAAGTTAATTTCCGGCCACCAGAGGGCTTCGTCATCCTCAAAATTTTCCTGGTAAAGGGTCTTTTCCCCTGGCAGACATATTTGGGAGGGCAGCACATCAGCAGGAGCTCCCTCTAATCGTATTCCGGGGTATGGTTCTTCATCAAGGGAGTTATCCAGACTGCTAGAAGGGTTAGAGGTGAAATTCTTTCCCAGACCATCGCGCGCCATTAAGGCCGTATAAATTATCCCCACCAGCACCAGGAAAGATAAAACCACCGAACCGATCACCCAACCTTTAAACTGTTGAGTCGGTGAGGGAGGTTTAATGATCTTTGCTGGCAGTTGATCATCTTCTCCCAGGGAAATAGGCAGTATTTCCCATTCCCTCGCATCAAGATCCCATTGCTGTATCTCCTCATATAGGGCAGTAGTTTCAGGGGTTGGTTTTACCCCAAATTCACTTTCCAGCATACTCTCACAGGCATGATACTGCTTGAGGGCGGCGCTTCTTTTACCACAAGCTGCCAGTAATCGCATTTGAGTGCGGTGGCTGCTTTCACTCCAGGGTTCCAGGGATACCAGGTGTTCTCCATATGTACAGGCGGATTTAAAATCTTTTATTCCTTCAAAATGGGTGATCAGATTCCGGAGGATTTCTACCATCATCCGTTTATAGGCTTCGCGTCTGGACAGGACCCATTCGTTAAACTCCGGGCTGTCAGGGAGATAAAAATCAACCAGGAAATCATCCCGGTACAGTGCGGTCGCTTTGCTTAGTTTGCCAAGGCATACTTCACAGAATTCTCCTTCAGGATGCGAGTGGGTATGTACATCCGATAGCAGTTCTTCAAATTCAAGGGAATCCACCCAATGGGGACTGCCGGCATTAAATTGTAGTTCGCGGTTGCTGGCCAGGATAAATGGCTCTTCTTTATCCCGGTCTCCCAGCGCGCCACGCAGCAACGTCAGGGCTTGCTTGAGGCTGTTTCTCCCATAACCTTCTGGCTTTTCAGGCCAAAATACTTCCGCCAGGGCATCCCGCCGATGGGCGTGATCTCTTTCGACAGCAAGAAAGAACAACAGCGCGCGGGCTTTTTCCGCACTCAGGTTGTTAAGTATCCCTCCATCTAAACAGATTTTTGTTTCCCCCAGGAGCGAAAGAGTTAATTCCATCCGAGCTCTCCAGCTGCATGACCGGGTTGTTAAACTCCCCCAATAATCCCATCATAACATATTAACCCGGGTAATTTTCCGCTTAGGAATCTCAAATTTACGTTTGATTTACAGCTCAATTACGGGGAAATGCTACGCTGGGGGTAAAGCGGCTATGGATGAAAAAAGAAATAATTACCAGTCTTTCATACTCAGGTTGTGGATTGAAGAAACGGATGGCAAAAAATGGCGTTTTTCGCTGGAAGATACCAGCACCGGAAAACGGAAAGGATTTGCCAGCCTGGAGAAGTTATTTGGCTACCTGAAAGAGATCACTCAGGATGAGATAAACACTGCTTCTCAAAAGGAATGATAACAAATAGGAGGAAAAAATGAAAGGCAATAAACAAATTATTTTCGGACTGGGTCTCCTGGTGGTCCTCCTGGCGGCGTCTGGCTGCGGTCCCTCTCCAGAAGAGCTGGCAGCCACATCTGCAGCCAAGACCGCTGCCGCGGTCACTGACACTCCTGTACCTACCCCAACCCAAACGCCGACCCCTACACCCACACCGATCCCCTATGATATTTCTGTGCTGGTAACCGGGGTGGAGGATGGGCCACTTGTTGGCGCTGCTGTGCTCCTGGATGAAATTGAAGGATCAGCTGGTCAGCAAATCACAGATGATGTCGGTCACGCCTTCTGGTATGACCTTCCAGGAGAGACTGTGAGTCTTTCTGTAAGCGCTCAGGGGTATTTCCCGCAAGACATCACCGAGGCTATTAATCGCGGAATTAACCAGCTGACAGTCAATCTTGAGCGAGATCCACATGGAATATTGCCTTCGGAAGTCTGCGGTCCCGGAGAAAAACTGCTTTACATGGAAGACTTTCAGGATGGTGAAGCGCAAGGATGGCCAGAAATTGATAGTCGTGCCCAGGGTTGGGAAATTGGTCCAAATCCAGATGTCCCCGGAGATATCATTGTGACAAATACCTTGGAGAGTCAAGATGTTTTCGCCTTTTTACAGGGATTTTCTTTCGAAAACGCCGTATGGCGTGCCCGGTTTATGTATTCTGGAGATCGACAGACTACTTTTGTCTGGCACTATTTAGAAGAACCATATGAAACAGAGGATGGCGAAGTAAATGACTCGCGTTATATCGCCATATTTGGACCAGATGGTTTTATCGCGGGCAGGATTACTTATCCGTTAAATCACATCCATTTAGCGATTAATCAAGACTTTACAACTCAGGATGAATGGCATGATATTGAGATAAGCACCTATGATGGTGTATATGAAGTCTGGAGAGATGGGATTAGAATGCTGTTTTACACAGATCCCCAACCGCTTCCAGGTGGAGGGATATTCCTGGAATTAGATCAATCAGATGGTGGTGAACAGTCTATTGTCTACTTTGATGATTTTGCAGTTTGTGAGCTCACGGCACCATTCACCCCATTATCGACACCTGAACAATAACGGAGTGCTGATCCAAATGTCTTCACCCCCCTGATAATCCCCGTCAGGGGGGTGTCACATAAGCAGAAGGATAAGTCTTTGCATAAGGAGTCATTCTTTAATTCAGATAGGAGGAAAAATGAAAAGCATTAAACAAATTATTTTCGGACTGGTAATCTTGCTGGTTTGCCTTGCGGCTTCTGGCTGCGGCCCTTCCCCGGAAGAGCTGGCAGCCACCTCGGCTGCTGAGACCGCTGCCGCGGTCACAGACACACCCGTGCCAACCCCAACCCAAACGCCGACCCCAACACCCACCCCAATCCCCTATGATTTTTCTGTACTGGTAATCGGGGAGGAGGATGGGTCGCTTGTGGGAGCGACTGTACTCCTGGATGAAATTGAAGGATCAGCTGGTCAGCAAATCACAGATGATGTCGGTCAAACTTTCTGGTTTAACCTGCCGGGAGAGACGGTGAATCTCACGGTCACTGCGCAGGGTTATTTTCCCCAGGAAATTTCTGAGACCATCACCCGGGGACCAAACCAGCTGACAATCAAGCTTGAGCGGGATCCGCATGGCGTACTGCCGTCGGAAGCCTGCGGGCCAGGGGAAAAGCTGCTTTACGTTGAAGAATTTCAGGATGGTGAAGCGCAAGGATGGCCAGAAATTATTTATCGTGCCCAGGGTTGGGATATTGTCCCTGATTCAGAATTCCCTGATGATTATGTACTCTTCAAACCAGCGGATTTTGATGGATCGGCTGAATTGCAGGATCTGATTTTTGATAATGCTGTTTGGCGGCTAGAGTTCAAACCCGTTGGAAGACCAATCATCTGGTTCAATTTACCAATGAATGATGGCTATGAGGTGGATGGAACCACGATAGAGTGGTCAACTTACCAACTATTTATCCACTCAAATGCGATTAGATCGTACCGTGCCCAACAACCAATCTCAACAATAACATTATTTGATGTCACCTGGACAATGGAGAGCAATGTTTGGCACCAACTTGAGATTAGCAGATATGGGGACACGTATGAGATCTGGATTGATGGAAATCGCTACCTTAAGTACGTCGATCCTGATCCGCTACCTGGAGGTACAGTTCATTTTGGAGTGGGTTTAGGAGAACCAATGGACCCTGATACATTCATCTACTATGATGATTTTGTTATCTGTGAACTAACTCAACCGTTTGTACCCCTGACGGAACCTGAACAATAACAAGCTGCTGCAACTAAATAAAACACCCCTCTGATAGAAATAATCAGAGGGGTGTTAATTTGCCCTAGGATGATTCACATTTATTGGTCAGAGCAAACGGTTAATGTCCGTGACCGCGGGGAGGACTCAAGTTGCTCCACCACGCCGGAGATGGGGTCCCGGGATGGGGGATTGGATTTTCCCCTCTTATTCATATTCATAAAAATAGGCTCCTGCTATAAGTGCCACCGGCAGCTCAATCAACAAATAGATACTTTCTACCAAGGCGATGCTCCAGGGATAATATCCTAGATTCGCCATGTTAATTGAAAAAGCAGTCACAAAAACAAGCCAGTACAGGCTGGTAATCAAGGCTGTTTTTACTCCCACACCAAACATGGGTCTTAAAGCGGCATAGAGCCAGATAAGCATCATGCAGTTCACCAAGCCAATGCCAATGTTGAGGAGGTGGTTTTTTAGTCCCCATCGTGGAATTCCTAAACCAAGGTATAAGTCAATGTAAAATTGTTTACATACAACTTGTTCAAGAAAAGTTTCAACCAAAATCTCCGTAAGGATAAAAACCACCAGAGTTAGGAAACCTGCCAGGACCAAGCGTTTGACCTTAATTTCATTCATAAGAACCTCCACCTCATGGTGCCGCTAGCTCTCATTGCTCGTTATCTCATTTTGAATTCCATACTGGAAAACCTCATGGATGCCAACTTCAAATACAGCGGCGATTTTAAATGCCAGTTCGAGGGCTGGACCATACTTCCCGGCTTCGATGGCATTGATCGTCTGTCTGGTGCAGCCCACTCGCTGGGCCAACTCCTTTTGAGTCATTTCTCCCCTCTCAAAACGCAATCTGCGGATATTATTTGTAAGATGTGCTTGTTCCAAGGGAAATCCTCCCTAAAGTCCAGTAGGTGTGTAAAATATTTAAGACTTATTGTATAATATTTTTTACCTAATGTCAAGTTTTTTTTCCATTAATTATAGAAGAGATTTTTTTAACTTTATAAAAAGATTCCAGCCGGTGGGGATTTCTGAGTTTAAACCACAGACCTTGATAACCCATTGACTGGATTTATCTGGTAATCAATGATAAAAAAATCAATCTCCCCGTAGAATTAGCTTGTGGTGTACTCCTTTTATCAGGGGGAATCAGGCAGGCTGATGCCCTGCCCCCGGTTTGATCTATATTTGATTTGTGGTAAAAAGAAGGTTGACATAACCAAACGCTAATAAATTATCAAAGTCTCGCCTTCACCCTGCCTCTGAGCCACTGGCAGCCTCCCTTCGACTCCTATCGATTTCGCTCAGGGTACTCAGGATAGATGGAACTTCTAACAACTAACTGATTATTATTTGGAGATTCTTATGACAAAAAAGAAATCAGACTTGTGGAATCATTTGATAATATTTGCAGAATCGGAAATGGAGCGCCACAAGATCCCGGGGGCGGCAATTGGGATAACCCATGATGGAGAGCGCTTTACCGGGGGCTTGGGGGTAACAAGTATAGACAATCCCCTACCGGTGACCGAGACTACCCTATTCCAGGTCGGTTCTATCACCAAAACTTTTACCGCGACCCTGATCATGCGCCTGGTGGATCAAGAGGAACTCACCCTGGACACCAGGGTCCGAGAAATCCTCCCAGAATTTAAACTCAAAGATCAAAAAACAGCAGAAAAATGCACCATCCGGCACTTACTCACCCATTCCGGAGGATGGGTGGGCGACTTTTTTATTGACACCGGTCCTGGGGAAGATGCCCTGGACAAATATGTCAAACGGATGGCGGAGCTGGACCAGGTTGTGCCGATTGGGTCCCAGTATTCTTACAACAATGCCGGGTTTTGTCTCCTGGGTTTGATTATTGAGCGAATTCTTAAAAAACCTTTCCAGCAAGTACTGAATGAAGTGCTCCTCTCTCCCTTGGGGTTGGAGAACAGTTATATCATCCCCACCGATGTGATGACTAAACGATTTGCCGTGGGGCATCTCATGGATGCTGGTGTCCTTACGGTAGCTGAACCCTGGCCGATTCCCCGCTACGCGGGTCCGGCTGGAGGGTTGGCTTGTGATGTGGGAGATTTGCTCAGCTACGCTCAATTTCACATGGATGGAAAAACCAGCACCAAAGACCCCATTCTGGAACCTGAAACCCGCGCACTGATGGGGGAAAAACAATTGGAGATCCGGGCTGAGAAAGAGTTCCTGGGGTTATCCTGGTTTGCAGACATCTTCGACGGGAAAAATGTGATCTCTCATGGGGGGGGAACGCATGGGCAGAAAGCAATTTTATCATTTTTACCCGAAGCCAAGACTGCTTTAGCTGTGTTAGCCAACAGCGATCAGGGAGGGCAGTTCATACAAGCAATCTGGATGTGGTGGATAAAGAAATACCTTAACCTTAAAATTCCTCCTCTGAAAACAATCGAAGTAAACCTGGAACAAATGAAGGAAATCGAGGGACGCTACTTCATGCCCAGGGTGGGTTATATGGACATCGCTGTGTTAGGCGATACCCTGGTAGCGCAGGATGTCTATACTGGGGGTTTTCCAACCGAGGATACCCCTCCGCCTCCCGCTCCTCCGCCCTACCGGATCGGGTTTACAGATATTGACCGGCTTGTTATCCTCGATGGGGTTGGCAAGGATGTTGAAGGGCAGGTAATCCGGGATGAATCGGGAGATCTCAATTTCCTGCGCCTGGGAGGCAGGCTGCACCCGCGGGATAAATAGAATCCTTAGGTCATTTAAAGGGCAGCCCTCAGGGAGTTTGATTTGGCAGAGATCTTAAAATCCAATCGGGAAATCTGCTGTGAGATTACCATACCGGCACCGGTGGATGAAGTCTGGTTAGCCTGAACAACCGAAGCAGGCGCTATTACTTTCTTTGCCCCTGCCTGCCGGATAGACCTTAAACCCGGCGGCGCTTACGAGATGCTCTTTAACCTAGAAGGGAATAGAAAATGCTTGAAATCAATGAAGGATTAATCAGAGAAACCATAAAAAATGCCCTCAGCGCCCGGCGAAAAGGCAACCATCCCTTTGGAGCCTTGCTGGCGGGACCAGATGGTGAGGTCTTGCTTCAGGCAGAAAATACCGTGGTCACTTCCCGGGATGTCACCGCCCACGCTGAACTCAACCTGATACGCAAAGCCAGCGCGCAATTTGATCCTGGTTTTCTAGCGCAGTGTACCCTCTACACCAGCGCAGAGCCCTGTCCAATGTGCGCTGGGGCAATCTTCTGGTCCAATATCCGCCGGGTGGTATTTGGATTAAGTGAGAAAGGCTTATACGAATTTATCCCCGGGGAATCTGATGAGGAGCTTGTTCTCCCCTGCCGGGAGGTTTTTGCTCGAGGGAAAAAATCCATCAAAGTTATCGGCCCCTTGCTGGAAAATGAAGCCCGCAAACCCCACCAGGGATTTTGGAAGTAGGATTTAATTTATTCCTGCCGAAAGGCTATTCTTTGCTCTTTCGCTTGAGTGGGAGAGCCAGTTTCCGTGTTTTCCCTTTTCCGCTCAAATTGATTTTTATAACCGAAGCCTTGGATTTATTGTCAAACAGGCATCCTTCAAAACAATTTGCACTGATTAGTGAAAATTACGCAGGACACCTGATGAGTGATAACTCCATCTATTGACTATACACGGCTTACGTATTCCTATTAAATCTCCCTGCTCCCTCACACTTTCTTACAATCCCCCCGCTTGATCTGGAAGCGGTCAAAATCCTTGGCTACAAAAGTATCCGGAAATACCGCCCGGGCTTCTTCCAGGACCTGGTCTTCCCGGTAGCGGCGGGAAATATGGGTCAGCAGCAGGGTTCCCACCCCGGCATTTTTCGCCAGCTCAGAGGCCTGGGTTGCGGTCAGGTGTCCAAATTGTTCCGCCAACTCCGCTTCTGCTTCCAGGTAGGTCGCTTCAATGACCAGGGTATCTGCCCCGCGGGTCACCTCAAGAAGATTATCCGTTTTTCCGGCATCCCCCACATGAACAAATTTGGTGCCCGGCTGCTCCTCTCCCAGGACCATTTCCGGATCAATCACCCGCCCATCCGGCAGGGTGACCGAATTGCCGTTAACCAGTTCTCCCCGCCAGGGGCCTGGTGGGATTTTTAAAGCCTCGGCTTTTTCAGGAAGGAACGGGCGGCGGGAGAATTCCTCAAATACGAAACCAAAACAATCCGGCGTGCGGTGATAAACCGGGAAGGCTTTCACGGTAAAATCATTCTCTTCAAAAACCAGACCCGGTTCCAAATCCTGGAGGGTGATCTCCACCGGGGGATACTTTCCCTTTAACACCACCCCAAACAACAGGTCGCGAACCCGGTCCAGGGCTGATTTTCCTCCAACGATGAGGATCTTATCCATCGCCTCCCAACGCACAAAGGTGGAAATTAATCCGCCCAGGCCGAGGATATGATCCAGGTGGCCGTGCGTGACAAGAATGCGGTCCAGGCGCTTAAATCCCAGTCCGGATTTGAGGATTTGGCGCTGGGTGCCCTCTCCGGCATCGATCAGGAAGCGGTGTTCGCCACGGATCACTATCTGGGAAGTTAATCCCCGATGCACAGAGGGCGCGGAAGCAGATGTTCCTAAGAATACGATTTCAAACAAAATAAGATCCTTGGTGATGATGAATAAATACTCTCTTATTTTACACTATGACAATGTGACGGGGGACAGGAGACGGATCCTTCGACTTCACTCCGTTCCGCTCAGGACAGGGGACGGGGGGATTAGGGATAGGAGACGGAGGACAGAAGACAGGCCAATATTTTGTCATTCCGTCTGTCCTGAGTTTATTGAAGGGAGCTCAGCGAGGAATCCATGTTGAATTGAATGGTTCAAATACCTGTATTTTGAATTCATGGATACGTGGTCAATTAATCTCATCATGGATCCTTCACGGAGCCTGTCCTGAGCTTAACGAAGGGTTCAGGATGACAAATCGGGAGAAGTCACACTCATGTGTGACCTGATTTTCCTTAGCCCGCGATTTCAATCGCCGGGCTATCAGAGAGAGTGATAATTTAGGTTTAAGGGTGAAAACAACCGTAGGGGTCATTCATGCTATAATTCGAAAGAACTGTAGGATTACAAAATAATGGCCAGATCCCAAAAAAAATCAAAACCAAAATCTAAATCTAAAGCAAAACCAAAAGCGAAAACTTCGCCTTCTCCTGATCGCAGCCTGGTTCTGACCGGGCTGGTGCTGGTCGCTTTAGGGATCATCACTGCCCTGGGTTTGTTCTCTACTCAAGAAAGCTCCATCCTGACCACAACGCGGACCCTGCTGCGGAAAGGATTCGGCTGGGGCAGCTACCCCCTTCCCATCCTGTTCCTCGGGGGCGGATTATTGATCCTGTTCCGCAACAAAGATCAGTTCCCAAAACTTTCCCCGGAACAGGTAGTCGGAATTATCTTACTGTACCTGGCTGGTTTAACTTCCCTGCAGTATTTCATTTTCCCGGTGGATTTTAACGCCTCCCGAGTGATTGCCGGGAGCGGATTGGGGGGAGGTTACACAGGAGCTTACCTGCTGGCGCCCCTGCAGTCCACCTTCGGTTCAGCGGGGACTGCCATAACCCTGCTCGCTGTGATACTGCTCAGCTTATCACTCACCTTGAACATTCCGGTTCTGGATTTGTTTAAATGGGTCCCTGGCATTGTGGGAAGGGTAAAAAATCTGGTCGGGAAGCTGTTTCCCAAGCGAGAAAAACCCCTGAGGATACCATCTCCCCCGCTGGAAATTCCCACACCCAATCTTAAAGGGGAAACCCAGGTCGGAACCAGCCCGGCAGCTGTTCCCTCCCTCTTTCCCAATGATGAACCAGAGTTAAACTGGGTGCTGCCGAATATTACGGATATCCTTAATATCGGTCAGGACATTGAACCCAACGATGAATTTGATCAGCACCGGGCTGCTATCATTGAAGAAACCCTGGAATCCTTTGGCGCTCCGGGACATATAGTGGAAATTAACCGCGGTCCTACCATCACTCAATTTGGTGTAGAGCCGGATTTTATTGAGGTCAGAAATCAAAAACGGCGGGTCCGGGTCAGCAAGATTACCAGCCTGGCTGATGATCTGTCCCTGGCTCTGGCTGCCAAGCGTATCCGCATGGAAGCGCCTGTGCCCGGTAAAGGATATATCGGCGTGGAAGTGCCCAATGAAGAGATCTCCCTGGTGGCACTGCGGGACGCTATTCAGAGTCCAGACTTTAAGAAAAGAAAAAGCCTTTTGAAGTTTGCCCTTGGAAGGGATGTTTCTGGTGCAGCCTTTGCTGCCGATTTGGCTGATATGCCCCACCTGCTGATTGCCGGTACAACCGGTTCCGGGAAATCTGTTTGCGTAAATGCTTTGATTTCCTGTTTTTTGCTCCACAATACGCCGGATGACCTGCGGATGATTATGGTTGACCCCAAGCGGGTCGAGCTGTCTGGTTATGATGGGATCCCCCACCTGCTGGCACCGGTGGTGGTGGATCTGGAGCGTGTAGTCGGTGTGCTGCAGTGGGTTTCCAGGGAAATGGATCAGCGCTATCATAAATTCTCCGAGGCCGGTGCCCGCCATATCAGAGACTATAACAATAGAATCAAAAAAGAAGAGGGAAAAAAGCTCCCTTACCTGATCGTGATTATTGATGAGCTGGCCGACCTGATGATGCTGGCGCCCTCCGAAACAGAAAAAGCCATTACCCGCCTGGCGCAGCTGGCCCGGGCTACCGGGATACACCTGATCATATCCACCCAGCGTCCATCAACCAATGTGGTTACCGGTTTAATAAAAGCCAATTTCCCGGCCCGGATCGCGTTTGCGACCGCCTCCGGCGTGGACAGCCGGGTTATCCTTGATCAACCCGGCGCGGAAACCCTTCTGGGTAGGGGAGACATGCTGTTCCAGGCACCGGATGCTGCTGCTCCGATCCGTTTACAGGGTGTATTTGTATCCGATTCCGAGATAGACAAATTGGTCCGCTATTGGCGTTTCCTGGCTGCCCAAATCCGGACCCCGATCAAACGCTCAAGCATATCCGGTGAGCCGGATGCAAAGATGCCCAGCATTCCCCTGAAACAAAAGGAAATGTGGGAAGATATGGCTGAAGAGCATGAACAGGACCCCCTGTGGGAGGAAGCGGTCCGTTTGGTGCGGGAGGAAGATCGGGCTTCGATTTCCATGCTGCAGCGCAGGTTACGGATTGGTTATACCCGGGCTGCCCGGCTGATCGAGCAAATGGCTGCGGAAAAAATTATCGGTCCTGCCCAGGACGGACCTCAAGCCAGGAAGGTGCTGGATCACAATCCTGAAGATCCCACCCGGAAAGATTAGTTGATGATATTAAGGGATCAAATCCCTTTAAGGGACTTGATCCCTTCTCTACCCTCAGTTTTGATAATGTTATAATGTTCTCGTTATGAAAAAACCGCGCAGGGTTATTTTTCTTCTTGGCATCCCCCTCCTGATTCTACTGGCAGCGTTAATCTACAGGATTCCCTTTGTTTATGATCGTTTATCCTGGCGAGTGGAGGATCTGAAAACACAGATTATTTATTTCATTAATCCCCCCGATGAGGCCATTTTTATCCCGGCTGGGGAAACTCCCTTGGCAACTCCAATTATTACTGCCCAACCGGATACACCGGAACCCACCCTGGAAGCAGTCCCCACCGAGGAAACTACCCAACCCACCAGCACTCCCCTGCCTGAGCAGGTGATTTTAGACGGGATCGTGTTTGTGCATCAGCATGAACGCTGGAATTACTGCGCACCAGCCAACCTGGCCATGGCGCTGAATTTCTGGGGCTGGCCGGGAGACCGGGATGACATTGCCCGGGTCGTTAAACCCGGGGTAAGTAATCCGGACCTGGACTTCATTCAGCAGGGCCGGTCCGACAAAAATGTCATGCCTTCAGAATTGATTGGATTTGTGGTGGATCATACCGATCTTAACGTCGTTGCTCGCTTCGGGGGTGACCTTGAAATTGTGAAAAAGTTAATCGCCAGCGGCTATCCAGTGCTGGTAGAAAAAGGCGATATCAGAGAAGATTCTTCCGGTAAAATCAGCTGGATGGGTCATTATCTCTTTCTCACGGGTTATGATGACCTAGCCGGAGAATTCGTAATTCAGGATTCGTATCAGCCAGAAGTAGCTATCCCCGTCAAAAACACCCGGGAAGATTATCAAACATTATTGGAGGGCTGGCGTTCATTTAATTACTTGTTCATGGTGGTCTATCCCCCTGCCGATCAGGAAGTTGTACTGGGTTTATTGGGAGATTGGGCAGACCCCTCCTGGGCCTATCAGCAAGCCCTGGAAATCGCTGAACGTGAAATCCAGACCCTCTCCGGTGTGGATGAGTTTTATGCCTGGTTTAACAAGGGAACCAGCCTGGTTAAATTGGAACATTATCTCGAAGCCGGGGAAGCCTTTGACCAGGCCTATCAGATTTACAGCGGCCTTGATGATGATGCCACTCGCCCCTACCGCATTACCTGGTACCAGACCACCCCCTATATGGCTTATTATTTCAGCGGCCGCTACCAGGATGTTATCAACCTGGCAAATTTCACACACGAAACCATCGCTGACCACACGCTGGAAGAAACCTTATATTGGCGCGGATTAGCCCATTATGCCCTGGGCAATAAAACCCAGGCCAGATATGACCTGTACCGATCGGTCTGGTTAAATCCTCACTTTGAGGCCGGGTTAATCCAGATCAGCCAGCTGGGTTTAGAGTGAAGGATTGTTTTTTTTGTTTAGGAGGGATGCAATCCCTTAAAGGGATTGCATCCCTAAGCTCCTTTCACGGATAATCTATGCCAAGAATCCTGCACTTTGCCGATGCCCATATTGATATCACCAATTACGGACGGAGGGATCCCGAAACCGGTCTGCCGCTGCGGATCCTGGACTTTTTATCATCCCTGGATGAAATCATCAACACAGGCATAAAAGAAAAGGTCGCTTGTGTGCTTTTTGCCGGCGATGCTTATAAAGCGCAAAACCCCACCCCGACTTTCCAGCGGGAATGGGGCAGCCGGATCATGCGCCTTTCCCAGGCCGGCATCCCCACCATCCTGCTGGTTGGCAACCATGACATCTCCCCTTCATTGGGCAGAGCGCATGCCCTGACCGAATTTCACACGCTCCAGGTTCCTCATGTGCTGATTATTGATCAACCCTGTTTCCTGTCCAGGGAAGATCTCTCTCGATTGTGCCCGGAAGGAAAATCCCTTAATCTCCAGATACTGGCGCTGCCCTGGCTTTCCCGGACCAGGATGATGACTCTCCTGGATCTGCAAACCCGGGACGTGGAGCTGATTTACAAGGAAATGATAAAAAAGCTTACCAGGGATATCCATTCCTGGTTGGAGGGGGCTGATCCGGAAGTTCCTACAATACTGGCAGCCCATGCATCTGTTGAGGGCGCGGTTTTTGGGGCAGAGCGATCGGTAAGCCTGGGAAAAGACCTGGTCCTGCCGGTTTCGCTGGTCAAGGATCCGCGGCTGGATTACACCGCACTGGGACATATCCACAAAAAACAGGACCTTAATGAAGGGGCGCACCCTCCGGTAATTTACCCAGGGTCAATTGAGCGGGTTAATTTTGGAGAAGCAAGGGACGATAAGTTCTATGTAATTGCTGATCTGAAGCGGGGAAAAACAACCCTGGATTGGCGCCAGCTGAAAAATATCCGGCCTTTTGTGGATGTCTATCTTAAACTGGAATCCAACGATAACATCCTCGACCAGGTTAAAAAAGCCCTTCCCTCACCAGCAATGCTGAAGGATGCCCTGGTGCGCTTAATTCTGGAATACCCCCGGGCCTGGGATCCGCTGATCAACGAATCCGCCATTCGAGATTTGGTGAAGGACAGCTTTGAATTTCACTTCGTGAAACAGCCTTTAAGTGAAGTCAGGATCCGGCTGCCAAAAGACAGGGCAATTGGAACCCTTCCCCCTCAGGAACTGCTGGACCAGTACTGGGAGGTTAGTAAAACGCCTGAAGATGAGATTAAATCCCTGAATGAGTTAGCTCAGGAAATCATCAACCCCGAGGGGGAACTTGAGTGAGGAATGCCCCAGGTCTCTGTACTGCTCCCCTGTTATAACGCGGAAACCACAATCGAAGAGGCTTTATCCTCCCTGGCAGCCCAAAGCTTCCAGGATTTTGAAGTTATTTGTGTGGATGATGGATCAACGGATAATACAGTCCCAATTCTGGAACGATGGAGCCAGCGCGATTCGCGCTTTGTATTAAAGAAAAAAAACCACCGGGGGGTTATACAAACAGCAAATGAAGGCCTTTCGCTCTGCCGGGCACCAATCATCGTCCGCATGGACGCAGATGACCGCTGCCACCCCGACCGTATAAAATTACAAAGAGAATCTTTGCTCAATGATCCCGTCCTAACGGTTGTAAGTTCGCTTGTAAAGGGGTTTCCCGGGGAGGAGGTTGGCGAGGGGTTTGAACTCTATTTTGATTGGTTAAATTCCCTGGTAACCCATCAGGATATCTCCCGGGAAATCTTTGTGGAAAGCCCACTCGCCAACCCCAGCACAGCATTCAGAAAATCATGGATAGAAAAAGTAGGCGGTTTCCAGGATCACGGTTGGCCGGAAGATTATGACCTCTGGCTGCGGCTGTATCTGGCAGGCGCCAAATTTGCCAAGATCCCCCAGGTGCTGCTGGAATGGCGCGAACACCCGGAAAGATTAACCCACCAGGACCCCAGGTATTCGGTGGAAAATTTCCTGCGTGCCAAAGCCCATTACCTGTCCAAAGGACCCGCCAGAGATCGGGACGCCGTCTTCGTCTGGGGAGCGGGTATGACCGGCCGGCGCTTGAGCAAACATTTGGTCCGGGAGGGATTGACGCTGGCCGCCTTTGTGGACGTTGATCCGAAAAAGATCGGGAGCACCCGCCGTGGAAAACCAATTATATCCAAGGAAGAACTTCCTGCTCTTTGGAAGAATTATCGGAATCCGGTCCTGCTGACCGCAGTCCGGGCCCGCAAAGCGCGGCCCTTGATCCGGGAGAGTTTAGAGGAGCTAAATCTCATTGAAGGTCAGGACTGGTGGGCGGCGGCGTGAGGATACTGGGAGAGGCCATCAGTCCTAGCTGATAATCTGGGCAGAGCGCTTTGGCGGTCATGCCGAAGGGAAGGTCATATTCCCCGGCGGTTGACGGTGGTGTAGGGTGCTGTAGAGGATCCCGGCCAGATCTTCCGAGGTATACTCACCAGGCGTTTCCAGCCACCACAGGATCAGGCTGAACAGCAGGCCGACCACGATCTGGGCAGTGATCTCAGGAGGCTGCCCGATCTCCTCGAAGACAGCGAATTTCTTCATATCCCGCAGAGTCTCCTCCACCAGGTAAGCCCTGGCCCGGTTGGCAATCCCCTGGGAACCTTTATCTCCTACCAGCAGCCGGTAAACATCAGCATGCTGCTCCACATGCCGGAACATGTTCAGATAGGCAAAATACTCCGGCTGGACCGGCAGCTTTCCCCCGAAATCCTCTATCACCTGGCGCTCGGTGACGTGAATGCGGTCCTCAACAATCGACCACAGCAGGTCTTCCTTGTCATCAAAGTGGAAATAGAAAGTTCCCCGCCCCAGATCGGCCCGGTCGGTAATCTCCTGGATGGTGATGGATTCAACACCTTTTTCCTGCACCATGACAAGCATGGCTTCCTGCAACCTGGCGCGAGTGCGCTGTTTACGGCGCTCGTGCCGGTCCGGATTCTCTGGGTTCATATTTGTACTCCTGTCCAAGATTGACGTCAGCGGGAATTTGCCTCTTGACGGGCCAACTGACCAAATGGTACTTTATATTATACATATTGTCAATATAAGATATTTTGTCAATTAATGACAGTTTATCAACTTAGGAGGTAACCATGGTCAGCAATATTTTGGAAACCATTCAGAAGGGGGAGGTCTTTCACGCCCACCGCACCTTTGGAAAACAGCGCTTCTTCTTTGAGACCGAGGACCTGGAGTTCGGCTTCATCTACTTCCTGGGCCATGCGATTCACGGAGCCTGCACCCTGGGGGAGATGCTCTACCTGGTGGATCAGTACCAGAAGGGCGATCCCCAGAGCTGGATCGATTCCGCGGTCGCTATGGCGGACCGGATCGAGGAGCGGTCCCGGCACTCCTTGCAGGGAGGGCATACCGTCAGCGCCCGCCAGGGACTACTGCGGGCCAGCTTCTACCACCGGATTGCCACGGCTATGATCAGCCCTCTCACAGACCAGCCAGCCTGGGAAAAGGAATTCCGGGTGTCGAGAAAGCTCTTCCGGGAAGCAGCTCCTCTGCTGGATCCGCCTCTGGAGGAGATGGATGTGTCCTTTGAGGGCACAGTCCTGCCGGGATATTTCCAGGCCGCCCGGTGTGACGGTCCGGCCAAGACCCTGCTGATGATCGGCGGCGGGGAGACCTTCGCCGAGGACCTGTATTTCTACATCGCCCCCCAGGCGCTGGCCCGGGGCTATAACTTCGCCACCGTGGACCTACCCGGACAGGGCGGTCTGCCCCTGGAGGGGGTGACCTTCCGTCCGGATATGGAGGTGCCCCTCAAAGCCGTCCTGGACCGACTGCTGGAGCGTCCCGAGGTGGATCCGGAGCGGCTGGCGGCCTACGGGATCAGTGCCGGGGGCTACATCGTCCCCCGGGGAGCCACCCATGAAAAGCGCATCAAAGCTTGCATCGCCAACAGCCTGCTCTACGACCTGGAGCGGATCATGAAAGCCAGCTTTCTGCAGTTCGGGGAGCTCTTTAAGAAAAACGACCCCCTGACCTACCTGCTGATGGAAATGATCGCCTGGCGCTGGGGATCGAACAGTCCCTGGAAATTAATCGCCAAGAACCGGGACTGCAAGCTGGATCCTGGTTTGATAGACTGTCCCACCCTGATCCTGATCGGGGAAGGAGAATACCGGGGCTCTAAGGAGGTTCAGCGCCAGCAGCACCAGGGGCTGGAAGCGATCCGCCATCCCCGCAAGGAGCTGGTGATCACTCCCCAGAATGAGGGCGCTGCTCAGCATGTCCTGGGGGAGAACCTTTCTCTGATGAGCCAGGTGGTATTCGACTGGTTGGACGAGGTCTTTAAGTCCAACTGAGTGCAAACCTGATTCGTGAGGGCTTCCCACAGGGTGCCCATCAGTGAGGTCAAGAATTTTCCAGGATATTTTGGGAAAAGTACCAGTACCCCATCCTGCTGACCGGACGTGCGGGCTAGCCTGGATGAGCAGGAGTTAGTCCAGGGAAAAGATTGGTGGGCCGCGGCCTGAGGGTTCGGTCATCAAACCCCAGAACCCGGGTTTACCTTTCGGGTTTGTCCTCCAAACTCCGGTCCAGCGGCATTTTTAACAGTAGCCAGATCCCCAGAGCTGCCAGCGGCAGCTCAAACAGGGTTGCCCGCCCATAGGCCAGCAGGGCTGGTTCAAGGGCCGCGCTGGACAGGCTTTTTACCTGCACAAAGAGATTGGACAAACTGTGAAGCAGAATGGCCTGCCAGAGGCTTTTCCAGTTTAAGACCAGCACAGCCCACCAGATCCCGGAGATAATACCGTTTACCACCACCACAAGGGCAGTACCCAACGAACCCCCACCTGCAACCTGCAGCAGGTGGACGGCTCCAAATATGAACGCCTGGACGATCACACTGAGGATCAGGCCGCGTTTGGTTTTCCCCCAGGTTTTGAGCAGGACATAGAAAATCAGGCCTCGAAAGAGAGTCTCTTCCACAAAACCAACGATGCCCTGCCTTAACAGCAGTTGCCGGGCCGTTTCTGAACGTGAGAAAATTCTCGGATCAAAAGATAAGTCACCAAAAAAGCCATATGAATAAGCAAAGACCAGGTAGAGAAGCAGGGGTATGGTGATCAGCCAGGCCTTCCAATCCCCCAGGCGGGTGATCCCAATCGACTTCAACCAGCCTAGACGCCAGGTGATCAAGAGCAAAATAAGGACCGAACCCAGGGTGCCGACCATTTGAGGGACATCCTCGATGATGGGCAGGCCCAGCAGGGCTGTACTCCCACCCACCAGAAGGGCCCCCAACAGCAGCCAGGACAGGAGGATTAAAAAGGCAAAAACCAGAGGCCTGCGATCTGAAAATGTTTTGATAGCTTCCATGTGAGTTCAACCTCTCTTTTCTGATCATTATTTATAAGTACTGCGCCCAGAGATTTACGCGCGAAAAATACCCTAAGGATTATAAAGCTATTTGAGGATATCTGGCGAGCGGGTTATCAGTATTCAGTCTTCTTGGTCGGAAGGCAACTCCAGCCCGCCTTCCGTCTCCGGTCTCCGGTCCTCGGTCGGATAAAAAAAATTATATCCAATCTCGCATAATTCATACCCCTATATGCACCGGAAAAAGGTATTTGATTGGCTATGAAGCGTTAGTAAATTGGGTTACCATTTAATCACTCAACCTTTTAATGGTTCCCCTCAGCCCGAACGGATTGGGCGTGTGGTTTTTGGGTCTTGCCAATGATCGAGTTTAAGGAGAAGCGAAAATGAAATTTAAAACAGATCTGGAGATCATTACCCGGGCGCTTGGTAATTTTTATGAGCTATCCATATCCGGCGATGGACATGTTATTCAACAACCGCCTATGAGTGAATTGATAGCTGATATGGAGCTATCCTCACTTGTTAGAGATGGAGGATTGACAGGGGAAAAACTGGCACGATTCATAAATAAATACCTGTTAGCGATCACCCGCATCTACCATCCCGCCAATATCGCCCATCAGCAGGCAGTTCCCCATTACATGGCTGCGCTTGCTGGGTTGGTAGATCACTTTGTGAGCAGCGATGGTTCGATTTATGAATTAGGTCCAGCTTCAGTAAGCATAGAATATTTCCTCATCAACTGGTTGTTGGAGAAGGTGGGTTGGAAACCCTCACCCCTGGATCCAGGAACCGAAAAAGATCAAAATTTTGGGGGAGGCATCCTGACCAACGGTGGTTCAATTGCAAATCTAACTGCCCTGATTGCAGCGCGAACCAGGATCGCGCCTGATGTTTGGGAAAAAGGGAATCCGGAAAATCTAGCGCTACTGGCACCGGCTGAGGCACATTATTCGATTAAGCGCGCGATGGGTATCATGGGTTTGGGACATAAAGCCTTTTATCCACTCGAGGTTGATGAGAGAGGTGTTATTATCCCGGATCGGTTGCAGGATTCATATCAACGGGCTGAATCCGATGGGAAACAAATTCTAGCGCTGGTTGCAAATGCAGGCTCAACAGCTGCTGGTTTATATGATCCAATACAAGAGATCGGCGCATTTTGCCGCGAGCGGAATTTGTGGTTCCATGTCGATGGGGCCCATGGTGGTGCAGTACTTATCAGTCAAAAATACCGCCATCTCCTGGCAGGTATTGAACTGGCAGATTCGCTGACCCTGAATGCGCACAAGCTGATGAGAGTTACGGCTTTTTGTACGGCTTTATTGGTGCGTGACAAACGAAATCTCGATGGGGCTTTTACCCAGGAAGCCAGCTATCTCTTCCACCCTAAAGAGCAACCCGGTTTTGATTTTATTCATCGGACGATTGAATGCACCAAACCTGTATTGGGGCTAAAACTTTTTATGGTCTTAGGAGCTATGGGAGAGGCAGGATTAGGGGAGTATATTGATCGGCAGCATGACCTAACGTTAGAAGCTTATGATTATCTACAAAGCCTGGACGATTTTATTTGCCCGGTGAAGCCCCAGTCCAACATCCTCTGCTTCCAGGTTAAGGGGTTAGATGATGGGCATTTGGCATTGAGAGACCAGCTGCTTGCCCGCGGCAACTTTTATATTTCTACCACCTCATTTAATAACCAACGCTGCCTGCGGCTGACTCTGACAAATCCAGCCACAAATCTGGATGTGATTAAGGGATTGGTCCAAGAAATTCGTGATTTGATAAACGCTAACAAAACTAATCCTTAGGCATTTGGCGGGAGGTATTAAGAGCAGCCCACACAGATGGACTCGAATAGCATGCCCTTCAGGGTACTCCCGGACCTATGGCTTAAAAGGCCACTGCAGTATTGCGGTTCCATCGAGAGAGAGTTAGTAAGGCGAAATAAGGGGGATAATAGTGTCTATAGAGTATATTGTGTCTATTGTTTCTCTCCCATATGCACCGGAAAATGTATTTTAAAAAAGATTTGAATAGGATCTGCGGCCTGGCGGGTAAAGGCTAACTTCCAGATTGGCTATATTGATTTATATTTAACTACTAACGGAAGAGCTAAGAGGCGCGAACCCCAGATTTCGCTGAAGCGGGGGTGTGAACCATAAATTTGGGCTACAAATCAAATGCCCATTCTCCTGCGCGCATGACTGGTTCGGTTGCTCCATCGGACATCAATCCATCTACATCCATCTCACCAGATCCAAACATGAAATCAACATGAATCAAGCTATCATTACCACCAGCTCGTGCGAATTCTTCATCAGACATTGTCACTCCACCTTTCAGGGAGGATCGGAATGCTTTACCTAAAGCAAGGTGGTTAGAAGCATTTTCATCGTATAACGTGTTTAAAAATACAAAGCCTAATTGCGAGATCGGCGTTTGATGTGGAACCAATGCGACCTCACCCAGAAATTTGGCATGCTCATCGGTTTCTAGTAAATTGCGCAAAATTTCTTCACCTTTTTCTGCGGAAAAATTAACAACTTTTCCTTCAGAGAACGTCAAGCTGAAATTCTCAATCAGGTTACCATGATAGCTAAGTGTTTTGGTTGAAGTAACAGTACCTTCAATCTTATTTTTGTGAGGCAAGGTAAATAATTCTTCTGTGGGTAAATTGGCTACAAAGGAAATATCAGATGGGGTTTTATGTTTGGCTCCTTCCCAAATGTGCCCTTCCGGTAAACCAACTGTGAGGTTCGTGCCCAGCCCTGTAAAATGTAATACTGTGTACTGTTTATCATTGAGGTATTTTGCTCTTTTTTCAAGATTGTCAACATATTTCTCCCAAAAAACAGCTGGATCAGGTTCATCTATTCGGCACGCCTTAAAGACCGCATCCCACAAACATTCTTCTGCCTTTTGTGGTGTATTCTCTGGAAACACTTTCGTGGCCCAATCTGGAGTAGGAGGACATACAATTGACCATTGTACAGAATTTTTCCCCTGATGATTACGGATCGGTTTAAGGTGTTTGGCTTGAGTATGGTTAACAATTGCAATCAGTTCAGGGTCCTGATCCTTAAATAGTTCAGGATTGCGGCCACCAATTTGTAAAAAAGCATCTCCACGTTCTATACACTGCAGATTGCCATCTGAACCCCAAGTAGGGAATTCTTCAAACGAATCGCGGGGCGCATATTGATGCCTTATCTTATCCAGCTGTTCGTCTAACCACAAGACTGACACCAATCTGCTCCCATTTTTATAGGCACTTTTCACCACTTGTCTGACGAGGGGTGCGACATCTAGTGAAAAGGCAACGAGAAAAAGTCGCTGTTCAGGCTGAAGATTTAAACCGACTTTGACGATTAACTCTGCATATTTTTCTAGTTTTTGATCGAAATCTTGGATTTTCATTTGTTTTAATCCTCCAGTTTTTATTCGCATAAAGTATGACTTTTGGATAAAAAAAACAATACCTTTTGATTTTGGTATTGTTTTTTGGAAGGCTATATTGATTAGCATGGGCAATCATTTAACTAATCTGTGTAAATTGATATTAGCATAATAGAAAATAATTTCAATGCAAAAGGTGGATTAACCTTCTAAAGATAAAAATAGCTCGACTGATTAGTGAAACGATTCAGTGGGCGTTAGTGGACTCGAACCCCAAACAATGGAAAAAGGGGAATCTGAGGATAAAGAATCAGTCGAGAGAGGGCGAAAAAGGGGGGGGATAGTGGGCCCGGCAGGATTTAAGAGCGAGGGTGAATACCTATCACCCATCGCTCAATCCTGAGGTAAAGTACCGAAGGGCGAACCTGTAACCATTTGGTTAAAGGCCCCTATCCAATACGGTATATGTAATAAGTGAAAAATGAAGGGGAAAAGTGGGCCCGGCAGGATTTAAG
>JBARSF010000021.1:0-124068 GCA_049644605.1 Anaerolineales bacterium
GAATTGGTATGTAGAGGATGATTTACATTATTGATTCAAACCAATTTTTGTCATTCCGAGTGCAACGAGGAATCCATCAAGTGATCAAAGCGTAAAACTAGCTTGGTTTGCTCGTTGGGGCATCGAGTTTTGATCGCTTCATGGATCCTTCGCGGAGCCTGTCCTGAGTTTATCGAAGGACTCAGGATGACAAATCACGGAGATGCCCCATTTTGTCATTCCGAGCCCTGCGAGGAATCCATCAAGTGATCAAAGCGCAACACTAGCTTGGTTTGCCTGTTGGGGCATCGAGTTTTGATCGCTTCATGGATCCTACACTGCGTTCAGGATGACAAATCACGGAGATGCCCCATTTTGTCATTCCGAGTGCAACGCGGAATCCATCAAGTGATCAAAGCGTAAAACTGGCTTGGTTTGCTCGTTGGGGCATCGAGTTCTGATCGGTTCATGGATCCTTCACGGAGCCTGTCCTGAGTTTATCGAAGGACTCAGGATGACAAGTGGGGAATTCTATTTACGGCAGCGTTGGAATTGGCGTAAGGGTGAGTGTCGGGGTCGGCGTTTCGCTGGCAGTCGCAGTTGGTGTGGGAGTGCTGGTTTCTACGGGTGTTTCTGTCAGGGTGAGAGAAGGCGTTACAGTTAGGGAAGGCATTACAGTTAGGGAAGGCGTAACAGTTGGTTCAAGAGTTTCCGTGGGTGTGGGAGTTGGAGTTGGCACCTGGATATTGATCCTGATTTTATTTTCTGCGAATCGTCCATTCGTCCCGGTCATGTACAGCCGCAGAGTAACCCATCCGGTTGGGAGTTCACTGAGATCCCAAGATGTAATTTCTGTCATTTCCGGGATTGGATCATCGATAACTTCAAGGGTTTCCCACTGCACAGGATCCTTGCCGGGCCCATATTCCAGGCGGGCTTTTTCAAAATATTCTGTTGCGGCAGCTTTGGCAAAAATCTTTAGTGGGCTGGAATTTACCACATCATCCTGCCTGGGGGATGCAAATTCCAGGGCAGGCCGGGGATCACCGGATGTACAGACGTTTTCTTCTTTAATAAAATAGGGGTTTTTTGTGAAACCCATACTTTTGGCCCATTCCTTGCCTTCCTTAATATTTCTGAGCCAATTCCGTCCCCAGGGGTCAGCAATGTGTATGCCAAGCTTTTCCTCGGCAAACCCGGAGCAATCTGGTGAAGCCAATTTCTTTGTCCAGGTATCTACCAGCACTTCTTCCCACAAATCCTGATCAGCTTGCAAAGGCGGCTGATCAGCGGCAAAGTACTCACTGCGCTGGTTGGGACAGTATTTGGAAGGTTCCGTCCCGGAAACCGCGCAGATCACCCGTTCAATAATCCCTGCCGGTTTTGAAAACCCGCTGGGATTACCTCCGGTCAACTGCTGGATTGCCTCCTGCATAAATTGAGCCCAGATTGGCGCGGCGCCGGTTAATCCGCTGGTATCCTGCATGGGTGTGTAGTCCGCATTCCCAACCCAGACGCCAACCGCTATGTCAGGCGTATATCCCAGGGTCCAGTTGTCCCGGAAATCATTGGTGGTTCCGGTTTTTGCTGCTGCTTTAAAGGGAAGGTTAATAACAGGGTTAGTTCCAAATCCTGGTGCTCGAGCTTGGTAATCCGACAAGATTGAAGTGATCAAAAATGCGTGTTCCGGCCGAATAAGCTGCTCCCCTGCCGGCTGCTGATAATCAAAAACCAGATTGCCCTGGAAATCGACAATTTTAGTGATTGCCACGGGAGCTATCTGCCGGCCGCCGTTGGCAAAGGTAGCATACACCTCAGTTAAATCCAGCAGGGTTACTTCTCCCCCACCCAGGGTCAGGGCAAGCCCATAATCATTGCGGGTTAAGGTAGAAATTCCCAACCGCTGTGCAAAAGGAATAAATCCTTCTTCTCCAGGTGTATCCGGATCGTCATAAATACCTACAAAATCGAGGGTTTTTACAGCAGGGACATTATAAGAATTTGCCAGTGCAGAGCGCACTGTAACCGGCCCATGGAATTTTTCATCATAATTCACAGGTTCATAGGGATCGCGCGGATCGTTTGGATCACCTGAAGGTGGAAATTCGGAAGGTACATCCCAGATTAACGTAGCGGGGGTCCACCCTTTTTCAAAGGCTGCTGCGTAAGTTATGGGTTTTATGGATGACCCGGGCTGCCTGGGGCTGACTGACATATTGATTTCGCCCTGAACGTCCTTGTTTTCAAAATCCGCCGATCCAACCATAGCCAGGATTTCACCTGTCGAGGGACGGATCGCTATCAAAGCCCCATTAGTCACATGCTGCCCCTGAAGTTTATTGACCTGGTCATAAACAATCTGCTGGGCTCGATCCTGCAGTCCAGGATCCAGCGTGGTGTATACCGTGAATCCCGATCGAAAGATTGTCTGGGGGTCATAAGTGCTCTCCAGGAGAGACCGGATGTAATAAACCCAGTGAGGATACATTAATTCCGTATAGGGCACTTCAAAAGTATAGGATCGGATTTCTTCCGCCGCTGCTGTAGCTTCTCCTGCCCCAACACATATCGGCTGCTGATTGTTGCTGACATATATGCAGCCCTGTTCCTGGCTAGTTTGGAACATTAAAACCAGGACACTTTCATGACGACCTAAAGTCACTTGCCGATTGGTGTAAATATCATAAACAGCCGGCAGCTGCGGTAATCCCGCCAGGAAAGAAGCCTGACCTAGAGTTAAATTCTTTGCCGTAGTGCTGAAATAGGTTTGGGCAGCGGCTTCTACTCCATAAGCCAGATTTCCAAAATTGATCTCGTTAAGATACAGTTCAAGGATTTCATCCTTTGTATACCGGCGTGTAATCTCAGCCGCTAAAATCGCTTCCCTTAACTTTCTGGCATAGGTCCGGCTGACTTGTTCTTCGGGAGATAATAAAAGCATCTTTGTCAACTGCTGGGTGATGGTGGAAGCTCCCGAAACAATCTGGTCGCTGATCAGGTTGTAATAAAACGAGCGGGCAATCGCCAGAACATCGTATCCGGGATGGCTGTAAAAATTCGAATCCTCAGTAGCGATCGTTGCCGCAACCAGGTAGGGAGATATATCCTCCAAGGGGACATATGTTCGACGTCCCTCATTCGGATCCAGCAGCTCATACAGAACATTTCCTTCTCTGTCCAGGATTCTTGTGGTCTCAAATTTAGCTGCTTGCTCTTTTAAATCCTCTACATCCGGAAGGGTTACAGCGATCCTGTTGTAGTAGTAAATCGCAAATGAACCAGCGATGATCGCCAGTAACACACCGCCAAACAAGGCGATGACCACCATCCTGAAGATACAACCCCTGCTTTCTCCCCTTCTCCATCCTCCAGGTCCGGATTTTTTCCACCAGGACATGAGCTTAGAGGTTTTTTCCGGTGGTGGTGAGGTTGGCCTACGGGTTCCTGAACGGGTCCGGTATGCTGTAGAGGGTGTGGATGCCCTCGGCGGAGGTGTTTCATCCATCCGCCGGGGTAGAGGCATGCCCCGGGTATCCAGCGCCGGGGGCGGCGTATTGGGGGTGGATCCCAAGGGAGGGGGTGGTGTATTATCCAATGGCGACTGGGCGGGTTTTGCACCATCGCCAATAACTTCAGTTTCTTCAAATCCGCTTGCAGGGTCCGTTGATGGATCCCGTTGAGGGACTTCGTCCCCCAGGGAGAGTGTCGGAGCAATTTCTCCAGAATCACTTTCTTTTCCCTCTTCTGGCAGGTCTCCTTCAGGGGAAATCCCCAGAGAATCCAATCGGGATTGGATTAACTCCTGGTCCTTTTCCAGCTTTTCAGCCCCATCAATGAGGTCTTTAAATCGCTGTTTTGGTTCTTTTGGTTTTTCTGTCTCTGTCATATCAGTTTTCCGCCTGGAATCGGTACTTGGAAAACTTCTTCCTGGCGTCTGCGTCCTTGAGGTATTCTAGCATAAATAAGGGATTTTAACCCATTTAACATCTTGATTCTTAAGAAGAGAATAAACCAGATTGATTGCTGAATTTCGCAGTTTTCGAGGTAAAGATTGACTGTCACTACCCTTCCATTTACAATGACTTTTATGATCCAAAAACCCTGGAACAGGAAACTTCCGGAATCGTTCTATCTGACTGCAGAAAACCGCTTATCCAGCTACTCCCCTGATCAAAATCAAGGCTGGATTCTTAAGCATGGAAAAGGAAATCCTCCAGCCCTGGTAATCCAATCCAACCCGGCCAAAAACTATCGATTCTACAAAGTATTTCCCCGTTTCTCAGAGGGAAATACTACCATCTGCGATCCAGCTGAATATATTTCACCTCCTACTTTAGAGGATTTTCTGGTTAATCTGGTTGAGTATTCGTATACTCCTCTGGAAGGATTACAGGTATCTACCGTAAATTGGGTCCCGGATCCTGAAGTTGTGTGTGGGGTGGTCAGGATACACAATCAAACTAACCAATCCCGGGTAATTCGCCTGGATCTGGTAGGACATCTACTTCTCCTGGATTCGGGAAATCGATTGGCACCCATTAATTATCAAGGCCGTGAGATCCTCTCCGGTCAGCTCGGTAATGAGTTTCCAGTGTTATTTATGTCCGGGAGCTCATCTCCCGGAAAAGGACCTTATCCAAACCTCACTTCAGAACTAACTCTTGCAGCAGACCAGGCGGAAGAGTTAACCTGGATCGCTGTTTTGGGACACACAACAGATGAATCTTTGAGTTTAATCGATGAAGTGTTTCATTTGGATTGGGGGGGAGAAATTTCACGATTGAAAATTCAAGCGGGGAGTAACATACAGATCAATACTGGTGACCCGGAACGGGATTTTGCCTTTGCTCTCTCTCAGAAGCAAGCTGCTGGATATCTGATGAGACACTATCCCCAACAGCGACCCCCAGCAGGGCTATACCACCCGCTTTCCCCCTTCCAGGCTCTTTACCTGCTGGATGTCCTTTCCCCAGTTGAACCAAAAACTGCCAGGATGATTCTGGAGAGCGTAATGAAAGAAGTTAAGGAAGACGGATTGCTGCCCGAGCAGAACTGCAGTGCCCTCTCTGATGTACCTGCCATACCTCTAATGGCAGAACTGGTCTGGCAAGCTCACCAGATCGGGGTTGATTCCGAGGAGATAAAAATCCTTCTGGATAATGTGGAGCGGTCCCTGGATTACTGGTTTTTAGTGGATAATGACCGGGATCGGGATGGAATTCCTGAGTTGACTCATCCCTGCCAGTTAAATCTGACCGATACCCGTCCATTAAAATCTCGCCCTGAACTAGCATTGCCAGGGCATTCGCCAAATCTAGAATCACCAGGTCTAGGCGCCCTGCTCTATAATGAGCTAACTCGCCTGGAATCTTTAAAGGGATTGTGTTATCAAGATAAAAACCAAAATACCAACCAACCAAAACGAGAAAAATTGAAGGATTTCCTTAAAAATTCCTGGAATTCTGGAAAATCATGCACCCTGAATCGTGATCGGGACAGCCACCTGGCCTCACCAGGAAAACTGATCCTGAATGATCCAGAAAATGGTTTCCTTATTCTCAGGGAGAACATGCCTCAACCATCCCGGATCGGGTTTTTATTCCAGCGAAAATCAGAATCGGAGCTTAAACCTGGAGTAAGATTGTCACTCCACGGGTACGACATTTCAGGAAAATACCGGGTAGAACAAATAAAACCCCATCAAATCCAGTGGATACAAAAACAGGGTTGGGCTTCCAGCGAGTGCGTTTATTCTAAGGTTGACTATTTGTTTCTGGAAGAGTTACCCGGAGACGTCCAGCTCACCGTCTTCTGTCCCTCTACCATGGAGGAAGATATCTCGCTTCTTCTTCCCCTTTGGGCGCAAGTTCTCGATCCCGGGGAAGTAGATAACCTAATTACCAATACTATCTTTAACGAGAATAGATATTTATCATCCTACGGGATCCGGACCATTCCAGACCCGGATTATGCTGCGGTTCAAATGCCATGGAACGTTATATTGGGACAGGGTTTGCTGGCAAACAACAAAAGGCATCAGGCTGGGGATATATTCTCCAGGCTCATGAAAGCAATCCTGATCAATATCAATGACTCGGGGTGTTTTTTCGGTTCTTATGATGCCAAAACAGGTCAGGGACAAGGCCCCCAAAATGCCCTGGAAGGATTGCTGCCCACAGGTTATTTTCTAAAAACAATAGGCGTTCAAATCATGAATGAAAGGGAGCTGTCCATTGAAGGAATTTATCCCTTTCCCTGGCCCGTCTCCCTGCACTACCGAGGCATGGTCATCCGCCGGGACCGGGAAGAAACCAGGATAGACATTCCCGGGGAAAAGAGTAAAATCTTTCACGGATCAGAAAAACAGCGTATCAAGTTGATTTAGTCTTGTTCCTGGAATTTTTCAACCTGGTAAATCTCTACTTGAAGTTCCCCTTGCTTCCAGACCGACTCATCCAATCCCATCTTTAGACACAAACGGTTTAAAAATATTTCAGGTGTCCGAAGCTGCTCCCAGACCTGGGGCAGAAAAGTCGCCCGCCGTGTTTGATATTTCAGAACAACCCCGTCTACTCCCGGCTGAAGCTTCTTTACCAGATCATCCGCGTTTTTGTACTCCAAACGAGTTGGTGGCGTAAGCCGGGAAATTTCAATCTGGACCTCATTCAATTCAGGCAGAGTGAGGGGAGAGAATCGATAATCCTGCAGCGCTGCAGCAACTGCCCTATCCCTAACATCCAGGATTAAAGGTTGAACAGCTTCTATGGATCCGACACACCCTCTTAACGCTCCTTTTTTCCTTAAAGTGATAAAACACGCCCCTTTCTCCTGGAGGTTAAGGGGATATTTTTCCAGATTCAAGGGCAATTTTTTCTGATCTTGAAACGCCTGCCTGATTGCTTTTCTGGCTGTTTCCAGTAAGATTTTTTGTTCTTCCGGGTTCAGGGAATTGGTCATATTCTTGCACCTATGAAAATTAATTATATTTTAGGAAATGATCACTTTCAGGTGAATATTATCGATCAGAACTAATAGCTGTTTAATCGATTTTTCCCGGTTTAACGGGGCAAATTGCCTGAAAGTGATTATTTTGCGGCCTCTGGATACCCCTGGAGATAAGGCTAATTTTGTCTCTATACGAAAAAATAAGGTAAAATATAACCAAATTCCGGGGTATTCTTTAACCGTATTATAACGGAATGAAAAAACAAATTGATCCCAACGGAAAGCAGCTGCAGTCGAGACTGCTGGCACAAACCCTCAAAGGGCTGTTAAACGTCTCTCTGGCTGCTGTCCTCTCCGCAACGCTCTTTACAGCCCTGCCCGCAACCGGCATCGGGCTTGGATCCCCCCTCTTCCAACCTGGTCAAAGAAACGGGCAAGACATTGTCTCTGATACCTCTGGTACCGCCCTTCATGTTGGTCTGGTTGTTGGACATTGGGGGCATGATGTGGGTGCCATTTGCCCGGATAGCCTGGGCGGGTTCAGGGAAGTTGATATCAATTATACGATTGCTGACTTAACCCGGCAGTATTTGCAAGCTGAGGGTATAGAAGTAGACCTGCTGAAGGAATTTGATGAACACCTGATAGGATATCAAGGTGATGCTCTGATCTCCATTCATGCCGATACCTGTGAATACATCCCGGAGTTGGGAACAGGATACAAAATTGCAGAAGCCATGGAAAATAAACGACCTGAACAAGCCGCCCGTTTAATGGCTTGTTTGGAAAATAGATACGGGGCTATGACCGGGCTGCGGCTGGACCACCGGGTCACGCCAGACATGTCCAGTTATCATGCCTTCAGCGAGGTGGACCCGAATACCCCGGCTGTAATTATTGAAACAGGATATATGAACCAGGACAGGGAATTGCTGACAAAAAATCCATCACTTGCTGCCCGAGGTATCACAGCCGGCATCATGTGTTATTTGAATCGGGAAGAAATTTCGCCCGAATAAATTATGAATTCATCACTGCCTGAAACTGCTTTTCAAGTTCTTAATAAAGCCAAGGATGCGCTAAATCGGGGTGAGCTCCAGCGCGCCAGGAGATTGGCTTTTAAGGCTGTTAAGCTGGCTCCTGAATATGAAGAGCCCTGGTTGTACCTGGCGTCGGTTTCATCCCCGGAAGCAAGTATTGTTTATTTAAAAAAGGCCCTTGAAATCAATCCTGCCAGTGCCCAAGCCAAAAAAGGGATGCACTGGGCTATCCAGCGCTTCAGAATTTCAGAAAAATCGCGTCCCAGGAAACGATTCCATCTTAAAATTTCTGTTGCCAAGGAAGCGCTTCTCACCCGAGCTCCCTCATTATTACCCTGGTCAACAGCGACGTTGATCTTGATATCTGTGCTTCTGATCTGGCTCTGGACACCGGATTTTTCCTTTGCTTTTCCAAACCTGCAAACAACCCCACAAACCCCCTTCTCCGTGGGTGACAATATCCGCAAAGTGACCTATACGCCAACCCCAACCTTTACGCCAACACCAACCGCTACCCCAACACCGACACCCACCCCAACAATAACTCCTACACCAAAACCAACCACTAAACCAGATACCTCTCCCAAGCTTATTAGGCCAGAGCTGCCATCTGGAGTCTACCCTGATGAACGCTGGTTTGATATTAATCTCTCCACTCAACGGATGTATGCCTACGATGGAGATAATTTAATAAAGACATTTATTGTCTCGACAGGCATGTGGGGCACACCCTCGCCAACAGGCAGATTCAGAATTTATGTTAAATACACCTCTACGCTGATGAGTGGACCTGGTTACTATCTTCCTGGTGTTCCTTATACAATGTACTTTTACAGCGGGTATGGCATTCACGGTACGTACTGGCACAACAATTTCGGAACGCCCATGAGTCATGGGTGTATAAATATGAAAACCTCTGACTCTCAGTGGGCATTTAATTGGGCCAGTGTTGGGACCCTGGTTAACATCCACTACTAAGATATAACAATGGGTAAACAAAGGAAGTTCACGAGAAAAGATTTCTTAAATCTGAGCGGGGTGGGATTATTCGGCCTGTTTGGACCGCATCTCAGCCCATTGCTGAACCTTTACCAGGATCAGCAAGGCAGGGTTATTTACGAGACTATCTCCACCTACAAAAAACCTTCCTTCACCAGTGAAAAAGTTCGCATCCACTGGAAAGACGCTGTCTTCCCAATCACAGGTGTTGTACTGGGAAATGATGAGCCTTCCCATAACCGGATTTGGTACAGGATCGGGACGGAAGGGTACGCCCACTCGGGAGGAATACAGCCAGTCAGAACAGACATTAATCCTGTCTACTACGAACTCCCTCCTGTCGGTGCTCTCGCAGAAGTTACTGTCCCCTACACGGATGCCCTCTGGACCCCCGGAGAGCGTTATCATGTCGCCTACCGTTTCTATTATGAAACTACCCATTGGATTAAAAGTGTGGTGGAAGGAGCAGACGGCATACCCTATTACCATATCATGGAAGATAAATGGGATCTGGACTATTACGTTCCTGCCGGGCACCTGCGGATAATTCCCGAGCGGGAATTATCCCTGATATCTCCAGATATTCCCAGCATTGCCAAGAGGATCGAAGTTCAGACCAGTGCCCAAACAGTGATCGCCTATGAATATAACAAACCAGTATTTATGGTTAAAGCAGCCACTGGGGCGGATTTCAGCACAGGAAAATATTTAACACCAACTGGTCACCATATCACCAACTATAAACGGCCATCCAGACATATGGCAGCCGGGAATTTAGCGTACAATGGATATGATCTTCCCGGTGTTCCCTGGATTATTTACATCACAGAAAGCGGAATCGCTTTTCACGGTACATACTGGCACAATGATTTCGGGAAAGCCCGCAGCCATGGCTGCATAAATTTACCTTCCAAAGCATCAAAATGGCTCTACCGGTGGACTCTCCCCAGTGTGCCCTTTAATCAGCAATCCGTTTACAATGTCTCAGGTACTCACGTAGATATTTTGGAATAGCAGCGGTAATATGGTTCTTGTCCCGCTCCATTTTCTGATTACCCGGATAATCAAATCCACTCCTGAGCTTTCCCCGTTATTTTCAATTCTCCTGTAAATCTTTTATACATCTCTTATTGTTTATTGTCTAATATCATTATAAAATTATTCTAAATGCAGCGTAACTTATTATTGGTAAAGAGGAGTACTTGAATCTCATGCCACCAAAACCCCTTTTTAGCGGTTTAGTATTTGATGAAAATGACCAGCTGGTTGACACAACTTATGTTGGGCAGGAACCCTGTTATGTTGTGGATGATGAGGGATTTAATCGTCACATCCCATCGGAACAGGTTGACCGCCAGGTGTTAAATAAGATGCACGAATTCATTGAGGGCCACGAAGAAATCATCAGTGAGCAGGCGGTCAAAATGCTCGGCCAGGATGACATATTTACCCGGGCAATATTTCTCGAACAATTAAAGAACATCGAGCGGCAATTTGATCAGCTGATTGAATCCGGGCTGCCCGAAGAAAGCATAACCTATATGGGAATGACCGGTTTTAAAGTGGTCATTAACCACCATGGGGATGTCATTGAGGTTGAACAACCTGGACTGATAGCAGATGATGAGTGAGTGACCATTATGGAAAATCCAGACATTATTTCTGCTGATGAATCAAATTTTGATTACCAGGTCCTGGCTTATTCTGAACAGGTGCCAGTTCTGGTTAATTTTTGGGCTCAGTGGAGTGATATCTGCCAGAGGATAACTCCCTTGCTAGAAACACTTGCTAGACAAAACAGCGGACGTTTCAGGCTGGCAAAAGTAGATGTAGATCAAAATATCCAGCTCGCTCAGCGTTATCAAGTCCATACAGTTCCCTCGTTGAAATCATTTGAAAACGGCTTAATTACCCGACAGATTATCGGGATAAAAACCAACACGCAGGTGATTGATTTTGTTAAACAACTTGTACCAGGACCCGAAAATCTGCTGCTTGAAAAAGCCGCCAATCTCTTACAATCTGAAGCTTACCAGGAAGTGGAAAAAGCCTGCCGGGAAATTCTGGAAGAGTATCCGGACCAGCCCAAGGCCAATTTGCTCCTGGTTAAGAGCCTAATCTGGCAGGGAGTGTACCCGGAAGCATCCGAAAACCTTAAACGATTTCCAACCAGCCAGGAATTTCAGGGCGCAGAGAAGCTCATCCCCTTGGTAAACGCCTTAGCGGAAACCCCGGATCAATCCTCTCAGATTTCAGAATCCCTGGACCCAGTTTTTTACAGGGCGGTAAAATTGATCAGGCTTGGAAATATCCCTGCCGCAATTGATGGCTTATTAGAAATACTCCGGATAGATAAAAAGTATCGCGCCAGCCTTCCCAAAGATCTGATTCTGGGTTTATTTGAACTCCTGGGAGATGCTCATCCACTCACACAGGAATACCGACCCCAGCTGGCGAACATCCTATTTTAAGGTCTCATTTAAGTTTTATACCTTGACCTACCTTGGAGGCTGTGTACAATTAACACCACAGATGAGTCAGGGGCGGTGGCGGAATTGGCAGACGCAGGGGACTTAAAATCCCCCGGATAAAACCATGTGGGTTCAAGTCCCACCCGCCCTACTCTAACTATATGGGGTAATTCCCCTCTAAAATCCCCATATAAACCAAGAATCAGCTTGCGAATATGCAGGCTTTTTCTTTTAAACCGGTGTTTGCGTGTAATTGGGATAGAATGCTTAGAAACCTGATACAATTTTCAAACATTTCTCTCGTAAAATGAGAGCGTATTGAAGCAATGCTTCTCCAGATAGGGCAGAAAAAGCACTCAGCAAGACTTTGCCTCCCAAAGTTCGAGAATGCCCGTCAGGCCATTCGGGCCGACAGACGCGCTATTCAGCATGGCGCTGATATGCACGAGGGCGATCGGTATTCCATCGACCGTCACGGTGGGAATAGAACCGCGCAGCTTGGACAGACAACTCCGCATCTGTCACGCCTGCGCCGCAGGGACATGCTTCCCCACAGCGGGTTCTCCGCCTAAGGGACGAAGTCGATGGTCAAAGACGCGGTAATGTAAATCCCCTTTGAAAGTTCTTCCCACTGTCCGGTAAAAGTGTGAGTGCCCGTCATGCCGTCAGGAAAGTAGAACAACCAAATAAGATCAATGCTCCCAGTATCCCAGGGTTGGGTGAGAAAATCATCTGGATCTCTTCGAACCCCGTCGATTTCGAGAATGAAGTAAAAATCAGCATTAGGATATTCAGCGGGGGAATAATTCCAGTCGTCGCTAATATAGAACGGTTTCCCGGCCGGTTATTCGATTCGGCTTATTCCTGACGCTTTTAAATCAGATAAACTGATCTTTTCTCCAAGGGTGGGAGCAGGAATAGGGGCTTCAGTGGGGTTGGGTGTTAGGACCGAGGTGGAGGTGGGCATGGTGGAACCCACTGCCGCCGGTTGGGCAGGCTGGCAGATCGGTGAGGGCGCAAATGCCAGCCGCGCCAGTTCGGCCGTCAGTTCGGGTGACACCCGGTCGGCAAAGCCGCGCAGCGGGGAGAGGCGAATCTCACCGCTGGCCAGCGTCCCCTCGTGTTCCCTCCCGGAGAAGGTGCCATCGGCGAGCGCCTGCACGGCAATGGCAATGCTCTGGTTGAAGCGCGTTTCGACGGAGGTCAAGACCGCCTCAGCCAGATCTGGCATGCCCCAAGCCCAATCCACGTCTACCCCAATCAGGGTCACCCCAGCGTGACGCAGGGCGGAGAGGCCGGCCTCATAGCCGGTGGAGCCGGCCCCTATACCCGCTATGACATCAGCGTCCTGCGCAATGAGCTGCTCGGATAACCGGCTGCCATTCTCTTGGGATAAAAAATCATTGGCAAACAAACCTTGTTGCGATGGGACACCCCAAGCCAGGACGAAAACCGAGGTCAGGTGGGTTTGGTTGTAAACGTTTACACCCCACTCAAAACAATCCTGAATAAATCCGGGGGGCGGAAAATCCACTGCGAAAGTCCCCACTCTGCTGGAATCGCTGAAGGCGGCGGACAGGTAACCGGCAAGATAGGTTCCCTGGCCCAGATCATATTCTGTTACCCACAGGTTGGGAAGGTCGGATTGCCAGTCAAGATCGCCAAGAAGCATAAATTCCCGGGTGGGATGCTCAGCCGCAGCAGTCAGGAAAGTCTGTCTCAGGAAATCATATCCAACGATCAAACCGCAGTCCTGCTGAACCAATTGTCCAATTGCCCCGCCATAACCTGCGTCATCCAGTGTCAGGGAATTCGCATAAACTGCCTGCGTGCCGTATTGTGCCGCTACTAGTTGAATGCCCCGCCAGATGGCGTTGTCATAGATTTTGCCTGGGAAACTCCCAAAAGAAGCAAGATAGCACAGGTTCTCTGTCATAGTCGGTACCGCGAACTCAGGGTTCACCTGGTCGCGGACCGCAGGTTCGGGCGCAACTGAACTGGTTGGCGTGATCGGGCTGTCAGTGGATGCAGCGGTGCTGGCAGTTTGGAACTGTAGCCTTTCCTGCCGGATGAGCAGAAGCGTACCGATCACCATCAGCCCCACCACGTTGACTGCCAGCCAGACCCAGGCCGGGATAGATTTCTTCGCAACTCGCTTGGGAGTTGATTTCCTGCTTGTTTCCCGGCTTACTGTGTTCGCGCCCGTTTTGTCCTTTCCACTCCTGATTCGCTTGAAAAGCCACCAAACCAGCGTGAAGAGCATAAAAGCGCCGGACACACCAAACAGGAGCAATACGTTGGATTCTTGCAGCGCCTCAGCCAGCTCGCCGCGTGGGTTGATGAGGGTATGGTAGAACACATAACTAATGCCAGTCAGGCTGAGTATCCACAGCCAGGGATTCTTCTTGCGGAAGGCCTCGCCGAAACTCCCCGAGAACCCCAGCATCTGAACGAAGGTGTTCTGTAAGGTAACGGCAAAGATTATCAACAGGAAAGCTTCCAAACCGCTAATGACATTTCCAGTCCTCTCCGCTAGTACGCCTCTTTGCATGATTTCAGTGATGGTAGTCAATGCCCATAAACCGAATCCAATCGTTAATAATGTGAGGGCAGAAATTCTAAGCAGTTGATTGCGTTTCCTGTCATCCAGGCGGGCTTCATCCACGACCAGGGCTTGGGGCTTTCCAAACATCATGCCAGGCACCAGGGTGAGTAACCGGGATGCAAGAGTGGACCCAATAGACAGGATGATATTGGTCGGGCGCAGAGAGAGTTCGGCGGGCATGCCCCACTTGCGTAATGCCCTCCATTGTACGATGTCATCTGCGATCCCAACAATGCCGTAGGCCAGGATCATGCTGGACAATAACAGCAGGCCAGTAGTGGTGAACGGCTGCCATGTGCGGTCCAGCAGCGAGAAGATCACCCCGTAGAAGAGCATGATGGTGCAGAAGCGCAGGATGCTGCCAGGCGTTTTCCTGCGCTTCGCGCCGGAACCCGGGGCATCTTTCCGCTTTAACTTCGAGAGCCAACCCGGCAGGTGGATTCTCTGGCGCAGGGATGTTTCACTCTCGGACACAAGATGGGTGAAGAGTGTGACTGCAGCTGCAAATGGCAGCATCAACAGGGCGGCCAGCAGCAGATTGGTACCAATCACTGCCGGTTTGGTGGACACATCCAGGGGGGTGGGTATGTGGGTAGTGAGGTCCGGGACATACAAACCCGCAGGGCGAAATGTAGTCCCGATGAAGTGCTCCTGCACCCGCTGATCAACGAGCAGTCCTACATCGCGCACATCATAGGTTGGAGTTTCCCCAATAGGATAAATCACCCAGGTCCCCTGTAGAATCTCCCCGCGCTTAACCCAGATTAAATCAATATTCTGGGCAACCGGCTCTTGTCCAATCGAGAAGGAGAAGCCCATTGATCTTTCGCCGAGGTCCCCCAATTCAGGGATGAAGCGAGGTTCAACGGCATTGCCGCTGGTCTGTGCGATTGCTAAAAGCGATTCGATGATCACTTGTGGATTGCTGGCAAGCGCATCAAAACTGATTTCATCATCTTCAGACATTGGATAAGCCAGGAAACTGATGATGAATTCGGAACGGAACAGGTCATCGATGCTGAAATAGGCAATATTGGTGATCCTGGTGCGCGGGCTGGACAATCCAGCGGTAAGGCGTCTTGCCAGCGCGAGATACCCGACGACTTCCGTTTCTGCTGCCGAGTGGAAACCGGGCAGATCGTCTTCCGCGAGCATAACCTCGGGAGAATATTCTGCGCGATCGCTCTGTAGAGCAGGTATTGTATCCTCAGCTGCATTGGCTGCGAGAAAGGTACTGGTCAGAAGAAAAATCGCGATCAGGGCAATCCACACCAGCATCCTTAAGGAACGAGTGTTTTTTTTCACCATGTCCTCCCGCTAGACAATATTACGCCATCCTCAAGATAGAATATTCCCGATGCAGACAATAACCTTATGGAAAATATACCGTGTATGTTAAAGAGTTTAGATCAACACACATACATCATTCTGCTCTTCGTCATAGGATCCAAGAATGATAAGCAAGACTACAAAATTATAGATGACGACATGTTTAATATTGGTGATTTTCTTATCTTCAGGATAATCCATTTTTCAAATCACCTTCTCTTAAAATCCACCCAACGGATGAGCTCATTTGTCCTGAGCGTATGTGGAGGGTTGCGAAGAATCTACCCTGCGGTAAAGGGCACCTGCCGCCTGGAGCAAGTTTCCGGTCTTCGGTCCCCCGTCTTTCCAAAGCGGTCAGGTGGAGCGGGGGTAAATAGTGATGGGGCGTGGCAGATACAGTACCATTCGTTTGACACCGAGCTGGGGACGCCAACCTGAGGGCTCGAGCGTCTGGGTCAGTTGAAGCTGCCTATAGGATACTCAAAGCTTTCACTCTGAGTACGCCCGAGGGGTTACTTGGCAGCCCAGCGGATTTCAAGTCTGGGACCCCACCCGCAAATGGGAGAATCCGTATCGGTAAATGTAATTCTTTACCCAAAAATCCGTGCCCCATCCAATCACTTATTAAGGAGTGTAACATAAACTCACCCCCCGAAACAATGCCAATTCAAAGGTATATTGGCATCGATATTCACAAACATTGACGTGCCTCCATTCTATCCTTGAGTTCATTATAAGGGTAAACATCAGCTACTCTGTATAAGATCATTAGATTATTGGAGTATTGGAGACAGATTAAGAGCCTGTTTAATATCCAGAATTGTAGGATGTAGGTTTGTAGGTATCCGTTTACCTATCTACAAGATCTCATAAATTCCTTTCCACATGTGGAAACGGACAAATATGTTACAAAACTTATGGTTTTCGAGTTACAACTTTTCAATTCAGTTTTTTCGATAAACGATGCAACAAATCCTTTAAGTACCAAAATTCTGGTCTCAAATGCGCTCACACATAAAGAAATATAACGAATGATTAGATCCATAAAGATGGCACCTTTTTTCCTTCATACAAAACCCGTGGAAAAAAGCCTTACCACCAGTGGCAAGTTATGGTTTTTGCTACAACTTTTCCTATATATGATATTCAAGAATTCTGAAAATATATCCCTGAAATATGATTAGAACTACCCTATATGGTAAGAAATGACACCATATTTGTCCGCGGATATATAATTAGCTCCTTACCTTAAATATATCCTGGGTTAAATAGGCTAAGAACCACTTTAATTAAATCCACCGGAAATGATAATATCGTCACTTGTGGCAAATAAACCCAAACCTACTATATTGGAAGATATTGTCTAATACCAACAGTTATAGAGTAATTAACCTTTATAAACAGTTACTTAATTAACACCATAATACTTAAATAGAGAGAAAGTTATAATTTAACTCTTCTCTCTTAAGGGAAAGTTAAAAGTGATAACTTTGGTACTGCTGAATCACCATCCTTGTCCTGCGTGTAATTTGCGTGTAATTAGGGTAGAATGCTTAGAAACCTGAGAAAGTGTTAAGACATTTCTCTCGATAAAATGAGAGTTTATAGAAGCAGTGCTTCTTGAAAGAGGGCAGAAATAGGGCCAGATAAAACTTAAAATCCCCGGTTCAAAACACGTGGGTTCAAGTCCCACCCGCCCTACTCTAACTATATGGGGTTATTCACCTCAGGAATCCTCATATTTACTTGAAAAAGCCTGCACTGCCGCAGGTTTTTTTCTATTAAACCGGCGTTTGCGTGTAATTGCATGCAATCGAGAGAGTAGGTTAAAGAGTGTCTCTTGTGAAATTCTTATCGATCCTGTTCTTGCTTGATGTCTATTTCCAAATGCATGTGAGTCATCAGATTATCCATAAGGGGGGCAATTTCGTTATGATGGGAGGGGATCATAAACTCAAAGTAGTTCAAAGTCTTTGATGGAAGTTTTCCTGGCCAGCATCTCCGCGAAATCTTCCAGACCAATCAGGAAGCTAATACTCCTGTACCATTTCTGAAGGGACAGGGCTTACACTTCTTATGGACATCTCCGTGGACACTCCAGCCTTCTCTTTCAAAGATGTAGCATTGGCTACCACAGTGGAAACGATGATCAAGTATCTGTACTCGTTTCATGCTAATCACCTCCTTCAGGGTGAATCAAAAGAGTCCATCTCGATCCCCGCCTGTCTGGGCTGAGATAAGCTAAAATAGGATAGTGTGCTCCACTAGTAGATCTGATCCCTATCCTTCCCTGGTACCCGGGATGAGAGCCAGATATAGATATTTAATAATTACCCCCACATTCACTTTGAGTTACCTATCCTATCATATATAAGGGAATCTTTTTTTAGGCACTAACAGAAACCATGATCAATGAGGCGTTCTCTTCAATTATTTATTCGGTCGAGGGAGCAGAATACTTGTAACAATAAACACCTATTGATTCTTGTATTACAAACCATTCTTGTGTATGATAAAAAAGTAATTATCTAATTCATCACTGATTAGGAGTCAAGATGAAAAAGTGTCCATATTGTGCTGAGATGGTTAAGGATGAAGCAATAGTATGCAGATATTGTCGAAAAAATATAGCTGTAGTCCCTGCTAATCCTTTACAGGCATTTTTCCAAACACCAATGGGATGTGTTTTTGGCATCATATGCTTGGTAATAGGTTTATGGCTTCTATCCCAATAAAAAAATGCTTTAGTGCTTCGCTTCCCCATAAAAATTGGAGACACTAACGATACAACCTTCAATCATAGAGCCAATTTATAGAATGAAGAAACACTTTTTCTAACATACAGCTACCTTACACTCTTAATTATTGTGATAAATAAACCAAGAATAAACAATACTCCCCCGACAGACCAGCACAGACGGTCGGTTTCACCAGGGCCATAATCCATCGTCCCTACTACTAAATGCATTATGAACGGCAGAGCAATAAATCCAACTCCAGTTACAAGGAGTATTTTGCCGATATTCCCCCCGGGGGAAGGTTGTTGCCGACCACAATAGCGACAGATTTTAGCATCTGCTTTGATTTCTTCTGCACAATAAGGACAACTTAAACCAGATATAGCTTTTCTGTTATTTTGTATCTTCTCCGACGAATATTGAATAGTTGGCATAATTTCATTACTCGCCACCATCATATCAGAGGGTTGAGTAGTCGTGGATTCTTCATTTCCTTCAATCCTTGGCTTAGGAATTTGAGTACTTTTTGATTCTTCTTTGCTCTTGATTTCTTTCATAACTTGAAGTTGGTTTTTAGCTTCTTGATTTGTAGGGTTAATTTCAAGAATTTTTTCAAGACATCTGATTCGTTCCCCATCATTGTTAGTAATTTTTGCGTAAACCAACCACCCCACTTCATTTGTTGGATTTAATTTGATGAAGCTTCGCATAATTTTGCGAGCCGTATCCTTATTTCCTTTTTTGTACTCACCAACAGCATCTTTTATTTCTTGCTCTACTTCCATATCTTAATCCTCCCACAACTATAGTAAATTCAAGAAAAAGGGATAATTCCTAGAAATCAATCTCCCCGTCAAAATCATCATCCATAAGATCTGTCAATACCCTTCCAGCAGCCTGAGGACTCGGGGCACCAGGCTGATCTAAATCCCAATTCTCATCATCGGATTCTGAGTATCCACATTGATAAAATCCACTACGAGTGTAATCCTTGGGCAATATTTAATCAGCTCTATCCTTTTCATCGGATCAAACATAAAATTGCTCAAAAAACTCCCTCTAAATCTTGCGGAAGAGCTCACCTGCTGTCAGATGGTTTCTGTTTATTTTTATTAAATGGATACCAATAAGGGGAATAAATATTAGGGTTCTGGAAAATTTCAGTGATCTGCAGTGACGAGGGAACAGGAACAACTTATCATTATTATATACATATTTATTGAAATAACACTCAAATAAGCCCCCAGAGCCCCGCACCTCCCAATCCTATATAATCTAAGCCTATCAGGATAGGTAACACTAATTTTCCTTGACGTTTCCGAACTATTCGATTAGATTCTTAAAAAGTAACACGATTGTTCCGGATTTTCCCTCTAACTTTAAAGAAGAAAGTGGTTCGGAACAGTTCCTCTAAGGGCTACTCTCTGAAAAAAGAAGTGGCTTTATCCGCTTCTTTTTTCTTTGGAAATCAAGACTACCACCCCGATTATCATGGTAAAAATATCAGGTCGATCCCAGCAAGGCTTCGAGGAATACCAGAGGAACAGGCAAAAACACTGGAATGACGTGGCTCTTTCTCTGCCATCCTGGAAGGGTTGGGGGTCTTACTATCACAAACGGTTAACTGAAATCTTCCAACATTTTATTCCTAAAAACCAGGCAGTGCTTGAAATCGGATGCGGGGATGCCCGTCTGCTAAATTCCCTCTCTCCATCAAAAGGTGCAGGCGTTGATTTTTCCTTCGAAATGTGCCGCAGGGCGAAAACCCAGCACCCTGAGCTGAACATTATTCAGGCAGATGCTCACCACCTGCCATTTAGGGATAGTTTTGACTTCATAATTTTATCCGACCTGTTAAATGATGTCTGGGATGTGCAGGGAGTTCTTCAACAAACCCGAAAGATCAGTTCCCGCAAGACAAGAGTGATTATTAACTCTTACAGCCGCCTGTGGGAAATCCCCCTGGTAATCGGACAAAAACTCAAACTCGCCAAGCCAAACCTGCTCCAAAACTGGTTAACACCTCAGGACATCGAACGGCTGTTATATCTTGAAGATTTTGAGGTAATTAAATGCACCCAGGAAATCATATTTCCATTTAAGATCCCATTGCTTACTACGGTCCTAAACCGCTTTCTGGGAAAAATCTGGCCGTTCAGGCATTTGGCGCTGACTAATTTGATTATTGTCAGACCCATAGAGTTAACTCAAGAATCGGACCGAATCGAAAGTGTCTCAGTCATTGTTCCAGCCAGAAACGAAGCAGGAAATATTGAGACAATTTTCCAGAGAACACCGGAGCTTGGCGCTGGAACTGAATTGATTTTTGTAGAAGGCCATTCACAGGATGATACTTATGAGACCATCAGCAGGGTCATGGCTCAAAATCCCGACCGAAATGTAAAATTGTTTCAACAATCTGGCATAGGAAAAGGCGATGCTGTCCGGCTTGGATTTGAAAAAGCAAGCGGGGATATCCTGATGATCCTCGATGCTGATTTAACGGTACCTCCTGAGGATTTAATTCTTTTTTATAATACGCTAACTGCTGGAAAAGGTGACTTCATCAACGGTGTCCGCCTGGTATACCCGATGGAAGATCAGGCAATGAGATTTCTAAATTTGATCGGGAACAAGTTCTTCAGCGTAGCTTTCACCTGGCTGCTTGGCCAGCCGATAAAGGATACTCTTTGCGGCACAAAAGTTCTCTATAAATCAGACTACGAACGCATCGCTGAAAATCGGCCTTATTTTGGTGATTTTGATCCTTTTGGTGATTTTGATCTTCTTTTTGGCGCCACAAAACTCAATTTAAAAATCATTGAGATGCCCATTCGGTATCGGAGCCGCACCTACGGAACGACCAACATCAATCGTTTTCAGCATGGGTTTTTACTAATGAAGATGGTATTATTCGCTGCCAGAAGAATTAAGTTCATCTAGTTCCCGTGATATTATGATTTATAAGTTCATGACATATCCATAATATTTCATCTCTCCAGTAGATCGAGAATCATCTCAAAAAATTTTTAGGGTACAGAAATAACACCAGATATTATGTTTAAGAACAACATATTGCGATCAAAAGTTGACGGTATAAGTTTAATCGGAATCTCTCTAATACTGGTCAATTTAATATATGCGATCCGGTTTATTGGGCTGATAATCCACCTCAGAGAAGATATAAAATCTGTTCTGATCCTGGTTTTATTTCTCACCATAGCCATCTTATTGATTATTGTCGGTTTTAATCGCCATTATTTATTACTGGTGGACAAGGTAATCAATTACAAAGGAATGGTTTTTGGTATTTTTTTGATCTTTATCGTTATAAAAAAAGTAGTGAAGTGGATCCTGGTTTCCCCCAAAAACATCCTGTTTCTCGAAATTGGCCCCTGGTATCTCGCTATCTTTCTCTGGCTGGTGGTTTTTTTATCTGCCAATTTTATTAAGAAATTAGCGTCTATCCTCCCCGAAAAGGATAAAAATAATTTCCAGGAAAAAACTCCAGAACGATTATTCTTCCGGGTATTCTTTTCAGCGGTACTTATTATTATTGTAGGTGTTTGGTTTTATACCCAGCTCATAAACCCGCTGCCTCTTTATGCCGGTTATGACCCCGAATACGCTTATATGATCAATTCCATGACACCATTCAAGGACTTGGAACTGTATCGTCGAATGGACCATCCAGGCACAATAATGCAGTTGCTTGGCTCCGGATTTTATATTTTATTATCACCTTTTGGTATGATTCGCGGGACATATCCATTTCAATTTATTATTTCCACCCCGGAATCATTTCTATATCTTAGCAGATTTTTTATCCTTCTCATAAATTGTTTTACCCTTTACCTGCTTGGAAAACATTTCTGGAACTCAAAAAACTGGTCAGAATCTTTTGCTGGAGCAAGTGTATTGATTAGTTATTTTGCTATTCACCAGAATTCCCATGATTTCCTGTTATTATGGTCTCCCAACTCGTTTAATTTTGCTATTATTACGACTTTCCTGTTTTTGCTATTTCATCTCTTCACCAGAGATGAGAAGCTTAGCAAGGACCTTCTCTGGGTATATTCCATTGGGGCAGGAATTGCGGCCACATTTCATGTCTACAAAATTACTTTGATGATAGGCATATCATTCTCAGTCTTTTTCTATTACCTTTTCAAAAAAGAAAATCTGGCCAACTCAATTATCAATAGCATAAAGTCATTATTCTTTTTTATCACGGGATATGTTATTGGCACACTGGTTATCCTGCCCCATTATGGGTCTTATCTCACCTGGATAAAAAGTATCCTGACCCACCAGGGTATATATGGTCAGGGAGAACAAGGCTTTCTATCAATGACCAGGTTATTTTCAAACTTTAGTAAATTATTTACGAACAATAAATTTTTACTGCTTGTCTGTTTAGGATTCTTTATTCTCTTTATTTCACTCTTGTATCTCAAAAAGGATAATTTTAAAAACCTATCTCCACTCTGGTCTCTATCTATCGGATTAGTTATCCAGGTATCTGTCTTAATCGTAATTATTAGCAGGCATCCAGTTGATCGTTATTTATTGTCTGTGGCTGCCGTCACTCCAATATTGATATTAGTAATCTATTCCCTCACGGAAAAAGACCTCCTTCTCTCAAGGGTAATATTCAGCAGTATAGCTATTATTTTCATGGTAGCCTTTTTAATCAACATCAAGAATCATTTGCAATCTCATAATCAGCGGGTGGATTATCTGCAGAGCTATCAAAATGAAGTAAATAGAGTGCTTGATGATTTTTCACAAATGAAACAGATCGAACGAAATGAAATCAATCAATACTGGACTTATGGGTCCTTTTCCTCCTGTTATGCCTTATGGTTTGGGAATGATTTCGGCAAACGTCTATTTACGAATGAAATTACTGATCTCTGTTTGAATGAACACCAGATAGATATCTGGAATAAATCTATCCCCCACGCCAAGAACTCGGGGATTCGATCCGTCCTTGAGCAAAATCAGAATAATATCATTATCGGTAATATTGGGCTTTTGGGCTCTTATGATATGGACAGTTTTGGAAAAATCAATGAAAGTGCTTTTCCTGGTTTGGGGTATATCATCCCGGAATGATTTCCCGCTGGGAATATTCGGGATCATTTTGTGATATGGTAATTATCTCCCAGAGTATTATCTATGATGTAAAATATAATGGCATTGTGATTAATTTATAACCAAAAGAAAAATAATTCGCGCCCTTCCAAAACATCCATCCCAAAGAAGATTTCCAGGGCACTGGCATAGGACTTGCTCCAGTAAAAAGAATTGTATTTAATCACAAAGGATATAATTGGGGGATAAGTTAAGAAGGATCAGGTTCGTCCGTTTACTTTGATTAAAGCAGTACAAAACAGGACCTTCAAAGGGCCAATAAAGGGCATTTTTCTCGATGGAGACATCACCTTACAGCTTCCTTAAGGGTGAAAAAGCTGTTTTATAGTAGGATTTAACTATGCCCGGGAGACAATTTTACTAAGTCACGGACATTATGAATCTACAATTTTCTTGGATAATAATACCAACTGCCCTTGCAGGAATACTGGGTTTACTATCTTCCTGGCTGGTATGGAGGCGCCGGACAACGGATGGATCCATTCCCCTTGCGCTTCTTTTTATATCAATTTCTATCTGGTCCATCAGTTACATTCTTGAGCTGATATTCACAACTTCTGCTGCCAAAACTTTCTGGGTGAGGGTCGAGTATGTGGGGATAGTTACAATCCCCCTTTTCTGGCTGCTCTTTTGCTTACGTTATGTAAATATTCAGAAACCAAAAACACGCAATTATTTCCTGATCTTTTCAATTATCCCCCTAATTACCTTGATTTTGGCATTCACCAATTCATTCCACCGTCTGATCTGGGATAAGATCAGTATTGAAAGTCTATATGGCCTGAACCTTTTGAAGCTGGATTATGGCGCTTGGTTCTGGATGCATGTTTTATACTCCCATTCGCTGTATCTTGCCGGGATGTGCCTGCTTCTCCAATACTATTTCAAAACCCCCAAAAACATTAAGCATCAGACACGTTTGATCATTTTGGCAGGGTTAATCCCGTATACAGCCAATCTTGTATACCTGAGCAATAGAAATCCTTTTCCCATGCTTGATTTAACACCGCTGAGCTTTTCCATCAGCGCAATATTTATAGTGTGGATCCTGTATTATCATCGGTTCCTGGATATTATCCCTATCGCCAGAGTTACAACTATTGAAAATATGCGTGATGGCATTATCGTTGTGGATTTAAAGGACAGAATCGTTGATATCAATCCTGCTGCTGAAACAATCATAAAGTCCTCATTTAAAGATGTAGTCGGACAATCAACATCTCAGACCCTGACTGAATTATCCGATTGGGTTTCGCAATCAAAAGAATCAAAAACCCCCGTGAAGGTTTTAAATATTGGGGAGGGGAAGAACAAGAAGATGTACGTCCTTAATCTCCTTCCGCTTTCAAACCCCCAGGGCCAGCTAATAGGGCATACAATTATCTTTCATAATAATACCGAGTCCCACTTGCTTAATAAAAATCTTAAGGATCAGGCAGATCGCCTCGCAGTTCTATATGAGATTGGTAAAGCAATAACCAGCACTTTGGAGATTGATGCCCTGCTAGAGTTGATATACAAACAACTTTCACGGGTCATATCAAGTGACGCGTACTTTGTAGCGCTCTATATCCCGGAAGAACATAAACTGGATATTAAAATCCTGATTGACCAGGGAAAACGCTACCCAACCCAAAAAGTTGATGCTAACGAGGGATTGTCCAGCTGGATTGTAGAACACCGAAAACCCCTGATGATCCAGGATTTGAAAAAGGAAATTAGCAGCCTTCCTGTAAAACCAGTCCTGGTAGGAAATAAAGAGCTATCCAGATCCTGGCTGGGTGTACCCATGCTGATAGAAAATAACTTGATTGGCTTGCTCGCAGTTGCCAGTTATGAACCCCATGCATTTGATGAAACAGACCAACTGTTGCTGGAGCAAATAGCGCAGCAAGCAGTTTTAAGCATACAGAACGCCCGTCATTACGAAGAAGTTACCCAGCAAGCAAAACTGGATTCCCTTACTGGCGTCAGTAATCACAACCATTTTATTGAAAAGGTGTATGAAGAATCAGAGAATGCCACAACCACCCAAACTCCCCTCTCATTAATTATGCTGGACATTGATTACTTTAAACTTTACAACGATACCTATGGTCATATTATTGGAGACCAGGTATTAAGATTAACTGTCCAGGCAATTCAATCTCATATTAAAAAGACAGATACTGTCGGCCGCTGGGGCGGCGAAGAGTTCGGCGTGATTCTGCCAAATACTACAATCACACAAGCGAGCATGGTCGCCAACCGGATCCGACGAACATTATCAGAACTGCCGCTATTTAATGTTGAGGGAAATACTATCCCTAAACCCACCATCAGCCAGGGTATCGGTAATTTACCGGATCATACAACCGACGCTGATGACCTGGTTATCATTGCAGACCGCGCTTTATTCCTCGCCAAAAATAAAGGCCGCGATCGGGTAGCGATTGGCGAGCCTTCCAAATCAAAAGATCCTACAACTTCTTTATAATATATTCTATAGAGCCTTTTCGAAAATACTATTCCCTCTCAAACCGCACAAGAGAGATTGGACTTTATGTTAAAATCTTTCTATGAGTCCAAGACTTGTCTTTCTGGGTACTCCAGAATTTTCGGTTCCAGTTCTGAATAATTTACAGCGGAGTTTTCAAATTCTCGGCGTGGTTACACAGCCTGATCGTCAGGCAGGCCGGGGCAGAAAACTGATCTCTCCGGCAGTGAAACTGGCGGCAGAATCCCTATCGCTGGAAGTTTACCAACCTCAAGATGTAAATTCCAATCCAGCACTGGATCAAATGAAATCCTGGAATCCAGACCTGATCATTGCCGCTGCTTTTGGCCAGATCCTCAGCCCAGATCTATTAGCTCTGCCAAAACATGGGTGTTTAAACGTCCATGCTTCCCTCCTTCCCCGCTGGCGGGGAGCCTCCCCAATTAACGCAGCAATCCTCCATAACGACAGCTACACGGGTATTACAATCATGAAGATGGCTGAAGGATTAGATGATGGTCCAATTCTGACTCAAAATACCACTCCAATTGATCCGGAAGAAACCGCGGGGTCATTATCTGGCCGATTATCTCTCTTGGGAGGGGAGCTCCTGGTAAAGACCATTCCCCCTTACATTTCAGGAGACATCCAACCCCAGCCGCAGGATCATTCCCAGGCAACCTATGCGCCCCTCCTGAAAAAAAAGAATGGGGAGCTTGATACCCATCAAACCGCGGAACAACTGGCCCGTAAAGTACGCGCATATTCACCCTGGCCTGGGACTTTTACTTTCTGGAGAGACCAAAGGCTGATCATCCACCAGGCACATGCGGTAAACGTAACTTCACCTGGGTCCGGAGTGTTTACTACTTATGAAGGCAGACCTGCGGTTGGTACAAAGGAAGGGCTTCTGATTATAGAAATTCTCCAGCTGGCTGGCAAAAGAAAACTGGCTGGCAAGGAATTCCTTCGTGGAACACCTGACTGGGCTGAATCGTAAACTCTTTTCAAAAAAATGTACTATTAGAAAAACTCTCTCTTATGACTCGTATAAAACTTAGTACCACTTCCTCCATTTTTGTTTTCCTCCGGCATGGTGAATCCACCGGGAATGCCGAAAATCGTCACCAGGGCCAGGCGGATTTCCCACTGACTAAACAAGGTAAAAGCCAGGTTAATAAACTAGCCGCCGATTGGAAAGAGCGAGAAATGAAATTTGACCTTGCTTTTTCCAGTCCGCTAAGCAGGGCAGTCGAATCAGCCGAGATTCTCTCCAAAGCCCTGAAAGTTGAACTGGTATATGATCCGATCTGGATGGAAAGGGATAACGGAGATTTAGCCGGGATGCTGCACGATCAAGCCCTGCAGGAACTGCCTCCTCCGGACTTCATACCTCTCTTCCAGCCCATTGCAGTAACAGGAGAAAGCCAATGGGAGCTTTTTTTACGGGCTGGAACTGCCTTGAACCAGCTGATGAAAAATCCTCCGGGGAAGTATTTAATCATCTCCCATGGAGGATTTCTCAACATGGTTGTTCATGCTGCGGTGGGTTTAACACCACAGCCTAACTTTCAAGGTCCCCACTTTCGTTTTTCCAATACTGGATATACAACACTGCAATATAAATCCGAGAATGATAACTGGATCCTGCTGGGACATAATGCAACATGCCATCTCGATGGCTGAACTATACTAAAATAATCTCCATTCTATGAAATTCCGTTTTCTTATTTTTGGTGCAGGAGCGATTGGCACCTATATTGGTGGAAGCTTGAGTCTCCAGGGCCATGATGTCGTATTTCTGGAACGCGAGGGGGATCTGGATGCCCTGAAGTCGCGGGGACTGCGCCTGGTCATAAACAATACTCAGCACCACATTTCCTCTCCCCTCTGCATCAACAGCCTGAATCAAATTCAAGGACAGCAATTTGATCTTGGAGTTTTAGCCCTGAAAACCTACCATCTGGATCAAATTCTGCCAGATTTAATCCGATTGAGATCCAACCTTCCTGCCATCCTCTGTTTACAAAATGGAGTGGAAAGTGAAAAAATCCTTGCCAAAGCTATTGGTAAGGAGCTGGTCATCCCTGGTACAGTAACCACTGCTGTAGATCGGGAACAAAAAGGAGAGATAACTGTCAGCCGTCTCAGAGGTATGGCAATGGCAGGCAATCACACTCTCTCTCGAAAGATCCTCCCGGCATTTAACCAGGCTGGATTAAATCTCCATCTTTGTTCCCATCCAGACAACATGAAATGGTCGAAGCTGCTGATTAATTTACTCGGTAATGCCAGCTCGGCAATCCTGAACATGACCCCGGATCAGATCTTTGGGGATCCCGCCTTATATAATCTGGAGCTCCAGCAGCTGCGGGAAACCCTGGCAGTAATGAAATTAATGAAATTACACCCGATAAACCTTCCAGGGGTTCCAGTACAATTGCTGGCTTTTATCATCCGGTATCTACCGCAGGATTTCTCCCAGCCCCTTTTATCAAAAGCTATTGGGGGAGGAAGAGGGGGCAAAATGCCCTCATTTCATATGGATCTATATAGTGGAAGGGGCAAAAGTGAGGTAGATCAGTTGAATGGTGCGGTTGTAAGAGCGGGCAAAAAAGTAAATCACCCCACGCCGGTCAATCAACTGCTCAATCGTGTTTTACAGGCCCTTATTCAGGGAGATCAACCCCTGGGTAAATATGCCAATCATCCAGAGGTTTTATTAGCGCAGGTTCCAAATAATTAATCTCTGAAACACTATCCACAAATTTTATCTGATAATATCGTACACCAATGGAAGTGGATCCACTGGATCTTCGCTCCATTGATGCGCTTTTAACAAACGCTTTTTAGCCGCCTCAAAATCAGGCTGGGTTTGGGCATGCAAAATAAAAAGATCCTCCCCTTCTTTTACATGGTCACCAACTTCATGTAATACTTCGATGCCAACCCCATGATTAATTTGATCTCCCTTTTTCTCCCGTCCGGCACCTAAATCAACTGAGGTTTCTCCAACAATTCGGGCATTTATTTGGTTCAAGTAACCTGATTTGGGGGATTCCACAATCTTAATAATGGGAGCCCGGGGTAGTTTATCGGGATCCTCCACGAATTGTATATCTCCTCCTTGTGCCTCTACCAGGGCTAAAAACCGCTGCCAGGCAGATCCATCTTTTAATGCTGACTCGGCGATCTTTCTCGCTTCTTTTTCCTCTTTGGCTACCTTCCCTAAAATCAGCATTTGTTCTGCCACATCCAGACAGTGAATAATAAAACTTTCAGGTCCTCTGCCCTGGAGGGTATCGATCGCTTCTTTGACTTCCAGCGCATTCCCAACGGCTATACCCAAAGGCTGGTTCATGTCGGATAATAATGCAACTGCCTTTCTATCAGCCAACTCGGCAATATTTACCATTAATTGGGCAAGTTCTCTGGCTCCTTCCAGGGTATCCATAAAGGCCCCTAAACCAATCTTTACATCCAGGACTATAGCTTGCGCACCAGCTGCAATCTTCTTGCTCATAATGGATGATGCAATTAATGAAATAGATCCTACTGTTCCCGTTACATCTCTTAAAGCATAAAACTTTCCATCGGCAGGTGCCAGGTCTGCAGTTTGCCCGGTTAGTACCAAACCAATTTGATCCAGCTGGGATAAAAATTCTTCGGTGGATAAATCAACCCGGAATCCCGGGATGGATTCCATTTTATCCAACGTCCCACCGCTGAAACCCAGCCCACGGCCGGACATTTTTCCAACCGGGAGACCGCAAGCGGCTACCAGGGGTTCAACAACCAGCGTGGTTTTATCCCCCACCCCACCGCTGGAATGTTTATCTACGGCCAGTGGAACAACCTGAGATAAATCCAGCACGTCGCCAGAATTGACCATGGCCATAGTCAGATCCGTGGTCTCCTGGGGAGTCATTCCATTAATACATATAGCCATTATCCAGGCAGCAGCTTGATAATCTGGAATAGATCCATCTGTAAATCCCATCACAAAATAATTAATCTCTTCCCGGCTTAATTCTTTCCCTTCCCGGGTTTTGTTAATGATATCTACTGCTCGCATAGGTTCTCCAATCTTAAATAGCTTCTTATTTAATCAAGGGATATTTTTTGATTATACCGTATCAATAATCGGGTGAAACTATCGATCGGGAGGTTCATTTATTTAATCTTGTTTCTCCAATTTTCCTGATTTTGGGGATTTATTACTTTCCTGGTAAATACCCATAACGCCAGAAAGAACCAATAAACCACCGCCAACTGTCCAGAACGTGATCGGTTCACCAAGAACTAGCCAACCCAGCAGCACAGCGATTACCGGGTTTACGTAGGCATAGGTAGTTACCAGCCTGGTTGGGAGCATCTGGAGTGCTGATACAAATGATGTAAAGGCAATCACTGAACCAAAAATGACCAGGTATCCCCAGGACAGCCAGGCTTGAACGGTCGGGGTCGGCAGAGGTTCTCGCACGAGCAGAGCAATCAAAATAAAAAAAATACCCCCGAATAATTGTTGAAAACCGGAGCTAACTCCCAGGTTTAAGGCAACCGGGAGGCGGGTTTGCAAAATCAAACCCGATGCCCAAAGGAAGCTGGCAAGAAGTAGAGCCAGAACAGACCAGATATTTGCCCGGATTCCAGATGTTAAAACGGGCATACTCAATACCAGAATACCTAAGAAGCCAATTCCCAGTGAGAGAATCACCTTCGATGAAAGGACTCGAGAGTCCAGGATAGAGTCGAATAAGGCAACCCAGATCGGCACAGTGGCGACAACGAGGGCTGCAATTCCAGAATCAACCTGCTGTTCCGCCCAGACTACCAATCCATTTCCACCAATCCATAATAAAAAACCTGACCCCGCCAAAACCAGTAAATCTTTTTTTGTAGGACGGATCTCCTTGCCCCGAAAAAATCCCCAGGCCAGCAGAATTATTCCGGCTGTAAATACTCTCATGCCCCCGAACCAGAACGGTTCAAAACCCGCTCCACTCCGGACGCCTATCCGGATCGCCAGATAGGTACTTCCCCATACAAGATAAACAATAAACAGGTTTAATAGTCCTGCTGAATTAACTTTCTTTCCATTATCCAAATTCAGCTGCTCCTTATTTTCAGTAAACTGATATTTCACTGATAAAACTTTTCTTGGTTCTCGGTAATACTGTAGAATATTACCATCTCCGAGTCCAATTCTTCATCGGGGATTATACCCGGATCCAAAACTTGATTTGCATTGCCATCCAGATCAGACACCGAAACAGTACACTTCGTTTGCCGTGTTAATCAATTGGCAAACCGGGTAAATCGCATTCGGTTCTGCGGGGGGAATCTTCGGGAATTTTAAAAACGCCCTCATTCGATAAACATTGCATCCCCAAAGGAGTAGAATCGATATTTTTTATCCATTGCCATCTGGTATAAATCCAGTACTTTTTCTCTTCCGACAAAAGCGCTCACCATCATTATTAAGGTAGATTCTGGCAGGTGAAAATTCGTCAGCAGACAGTCAACTACTTGGAAATCGTAACCGGGAAGGATATACAGATCTGTTTCACCTTTATAGGGTTCGATTTTATCTGGATGTTTTGATGCTCGCGCTGCGGTTTCCAAGGTTCTCACTGATGTGGTACCCACTGCAATGATTCGTCCTTTTTTATTCCTGGTTGAATTAATCAAGGAAACGGTTGATTCTGGAAGGAAACACCACTCTTTGTGGATGGTATGTTCTTGCGGATCTTCTTCAGTAACCGGAGCGAACGTGTCCAAACCGATATGAAGAGTTACTTCAGTTATCTTCACTCCGCGTTCTTTGATAGCATCCAGCAGTCGGGCTGTAAAGTGCAAACCTGCTGTTGGTGCGGCAGCTGACCCGGATTTCCGGGCATAAATGGTCTGGTACAAGGTTGGATCATGAAGTGGTTCGTATATATATGGGGGCAGAGGTACGTTTCCAAGTTGATTTAGAAGCGGCTGGATGGGTTCTTGGAATTGGACCAATCGCAGCGGTCCTCCCATGTCCTCCAGGATGATTACCTCCAGACCCTCGTCGAGCTGAATTTTTAATCCCGGTTTTAACCCCTTGCCCCCGACCATAACCTGCCAGGTTGTCTCATTTATCTCCCTTAATAAAAGCAGCTCAACCTTTCCGCCTGTGGGGACCTTTTTTCCGAACAGACGAGCCTGAATCACCCTGGTTTGGTTTAGGACCAGCAGATCATCAGGGTTAAGGTGATTTATTAGATCAGAAAAACGTTCATGGCCGACAGAATCTGAGGCTCTATTATAGACCAGCAGTCGGGAAGAATCTCTGGGGTAAACCGGTTTTTGGGCAATATATTCTTTTGGTAAGCGATAATAAAAATCTGAAGTTTTCAATGAATTCCCGCTTTTTTTAATTTCATTTTCGTAAAAATGACATCAGGAGATTAACCAAGATCGTTAATAAAATGGAGATGATCAGAGAAGAAACCAGGGGAATGGCACAGGTAAAATTTTCCTTTTTAATCACAAAATCACCGGGCAAATTTCCAAATGGTATGTTCAGCTGGGCAATAATGAAAAGAATACCCGCGGTTAGCAATATGCCCAACCCGAACACAGCCAGTATCCGGGCTATATTTATTAACGCCATATGATTTCCTTAGTCAATCAGTCTGGGTTGTGCTGCGCCTGCTGGAGGTTCCAACCCTAAATGAAGGTAAGCCTGTTGGGTTGCCACTCTTCCCTGGGATGTTCGATGTAAAAAGCCCAGCTGGAGTAAATACGGCTCCACTACATCCATAATGGTATCGGGGTCTTCCCGGATAGAGGCTGCAATTGTTTTTAATCCAACCGGACCACCCTGATATTTAACCACAATTGCTTGCAGGACCCGACGGTCCATTGTATCCAATCCCTTATCATCGATGTTCAGCAGATCCAGTGCTTTCTTAGTTATATCAGGTGTGATTATCCCTTTTCCCCGCACCTGGGCAAAATCTCTCACACGCCGGAGAAGCCGGAGGGCTACCCGGGGCGTTCCCCGGGATCGAGTGGCTATTTCAGTGATTCCTTCCGAATCTGAAGGAACCTGCAGCTGATCGGAAGCCTGCCTAACAATTTCTTTGATCGCGTCAGAAGTATAGTAATCCAGCCGATAGACCGCTCCAAATCTGGCCCGCAGAGGTGCTGTTACCAATGCCAGACGTGTAGTGGCTCCAACAATCGTAAATCGTGGCAATTTTAATCGGACAGACCTTGCAGAGGGACCTTTTCCGATGATGATATCCAGGGAATAATCTTCCATCGCTGGATAAAGGATTTCTTCAACCGCCCGGCCAAGGCGGTGAATTTCATCAATGAACAGAATATCTCCCTCATTTAAGTTGGTTAATATTGCCGCTAAATCCCCTGCCCTTTCCACAGCCGGACCAGAGGTAATTTTGATATTCACCCTCATTTCATTTGCCAGAATATGCGCCAGGGTAGTTTTTCCTAATCCAGGTGGTCCGTAGAAAAGGACATGATCCAGAGCCTCATTTCTGTGCTGAGCTGCAGAGATCAGAATTTCAAGATTTTCCCTGATCTTGTCTTGACCAATCATCCCTTCCAGGGTCTGGGGGCGTAATGCATAATCAAGTTGGTCTGCCGACTTTGGGTCTGAGTCCACAACTCGATCCGGTTGTTTTTCATCCATGCCTAAGATTATACCGAAGTCAGTCCTACTTTTGTAGGAAACTGTCTGACTTTCGGTATACAGGATATAATCAACTTGGACAGTACAAACCTGATAAACTCATACCAAAAGTCGATCAACCTTTGGAGATAGAACATGAATATGATATATGAGTCCAGCCACCCGCTCGTTGCCCATAAACTTACCAGATTGCGCGATAAAACTACAAAATCAAAAAAGTTCCGGGAGTTGACTCGTGAAATTTCTGCTCTCCTTGTTTACGAAGCTACTGCTGACCTTGAAATTGCCCCCAAGTCTGTAGAGACACCTCTCGGAGAAGCGGAAGGTATGGAACTCAAACAACCGATTGGATTAGTCCCAATTCTCAGATCCGGATTGGGCATGGTTGAAGGCATTTGGGGATTAATGCCCAGTGCAGAAGTTTGGCATATCGGTCTCTATCGGGATGAAAAAACCCTCCAGCCTGTCCAGTACTATAACAAATTGCCTCTTGAGCCTAGGGTTTCAGTCTGTCTGGTATTGGATCCCATGCTCGCAACTGGAGGATCTGCTGTTGCAACCGTGGATATCCTGAAAGAATGGGGGGTACAAAAGATCAAATTCCTGGGAATCCTTGCAGCTCCCGAGGGTGTGGCGGCGATGCAAAAAGCCCATCCTGATGTCCCCCTCCATTTGGCAGTGATTGACAAACACCTCAATCAAAACGGATATATTGTTCCTGGATTGGGTGATGCGGGTGACCGCCAGTTTGGGACGGGGTAAATCCTCTGACGGGTTCCCCACCTTTTTAGCTATAACTACACAGAGGCTCCCTTTTGGGAGCCTCTGTCATTTTTAGAATAAAAAACCCTAACTCTCAGGCAGCAGCCTCGGTTATTTTAATAAAATCCTCCGCTTTCAGGCTTGCACCGCCAACCAGCGCTCCATCAATGTCAGGTTGCGCAAAAAAATCGCTTGCATTTCCAGGTTTCACGGATCCCCCGTAAAGAACAGGGATCCCCTCAGCTATCGCAGGGGATGTGATCTTCCCAATTTCATCCCGGATAAATTCTATAATGACTTGGTTCGCACCCTCAGGGGTGGCAGCTTTTCCGGTCCCGATTGCCCAAACAGGCTCATAAGCGATCTTTATACGTGTCATTTGCTCTTTGCTGACATCGGTCAACCCGGCAGTAATTTGTCTCTTTATTACCTGTCCGGTTTTTCCAGATTCATTTTCTTCCAGGGTTTCTCCTACACATAAAATCGGTTTAATGTCAGCGGCTAGTGCCGCCAGGACTTTTCTATTCACCACCTGATCCGTATCATTGAAGTACGCTCGCCTTTCTGAATGGCCAATAATCACATATTCTGCTAATTCCGCTATCATCAAGGGGGAAATCTCACCTGTATATGCGCCCCGCTCTTCCCAATACAGGTTCTGGGCACCTACGCAGATAGGTGATTCTTTTACAAGCTCAGCAACAGAAGCAAGGGCAGTAAAAGGAGGACAGATGATGCTGTCTACTCCGCTAATGCCTTCCAAACCTGGCAGAAATTCTTTCACTAATGCGATCGAATTTGCCACAGTATTATTCATCTTCCAATTACCAGCAACAACGGGTATCCGCATTCTTCCTACCACTTCTGATGGTGGATGTTTTATTCTTGCCCTGTTTGCATTCTAATTTCTTCCTGGATCCACAAGGGCAAATCTGGTATACCCTCAAGCTCTAGCAGGTAGTCTTTGGCTTCTTCAAATGACCCCTTGGCCAACAAGACGTCTGATTTGATTAAATAAGCTGCTAAGAGATCTGGTCTTTCCTGCATCACTTGATCTACAAGCCGCTCGGCTACGTCAATCCTGCCTGTCAGCAAAGCTTTACGGGCTTCCAGTAAATGACGTAAGGAAGGATCTAAATTCAACTCGGGATTGGAGAGAATTTCCAGGGAAAACTCATCATCAGCCGCATAATACAAGGCCTTACTGATCTGGTTTTTCAATTTTTCCGTTTCCTCTGGACTGAGCGGAGTTCCGAGCTGTTCAACTTTTAAAAAACTATAAGCAGCATAAGTCCATTTATTGATGTTTGCCAGCAAATATCCAAAATTGAGGATAACTCCGGGATCTCCCTCTGCCAACTTATAAGCTTTCTGGAAGGCGTCTCTTGCCAATTGTGGTCGATCAGCATCAAGGTAGGCGACTCCTAATTCGAAACGCAAGAAGGGATCATCCGGATTCTCCCGGATTCTCTGATTTAATGTTTGAATCTCACTCAAAACCGGATTGGTCTGGAATTTCGCTTCCTGGGTCAGGGTTTCGGCACCAATTAATCCGGGTCCTGGAGGACCCATCGCGTTGGATACCACCATTGACCCTAAACAAATCAATACAAAAGCGGGGAGAGCAAACCACCAGATCCATCCTGGAATTCCCCGTTTCTTGGTTATTTTCCCAACTGCTGTTTCTGGTGGAACTTCTGTATCTACAATACCCTCAGTTACTCCAGTTCTCTGAACCGCTGTTTTTCTCGCACTGGTTTTTAGCGCCAGGGTAGGAGCTTCTCCGTCTGAAGGGTGGTCTTTTATCAAGCTGTCAAACGCTTTTAAAAAAACAGCCATCATGGCTGATACATTTTCGTACCTGTCCTGCCTTTTCTTCGCAAGCGCTTTCAGGATTGCCCGTTGGATATCCTCATTTAAATCAGGATTCATTTCCATCGGCAGAGGCAAAGGGCTGTAGATATGATCATGAATTACAGAAAAAGGAGTATCTGCCTGGAAGGGTACTTCCCCTACCAGCAGCTCATACATCATCACTCCTAATGAATATATATCCGTACCGCTATCCAGATCACCCAACCCTTTTGCCTGTTCGGGGGATATGTAGTGAGGAGTACCCATCATCATCTGACCAGAGAGAGTCGTCTGGCTGGTTTCAGCTATCCGAGCCAGTCCAAAATCTGCCAGATATACCTGTCCACCTTTTTCTAAAAGCACGTTGGATGGTTTAACATCGCGGTGCAGGACTCCTTCCTGATGAGCATAGGCAAGCGCGGAGGATATCACTCGAAAGATCTGCCGGGACTCCTTGTATGTCAGTTTAGATTTCTCAAGTCTGGCTTTTAAGGTTTCGCCCTGAACATATTTTAAGACCAGGTACGGCCGATCCTCATGCTCAGAAAAGTCATAAATGGAGACAATATTGGGGTGTTCAAGTTTTGCAACTACTTTGGCTTCGCGCTCAAATCTATCAATAAAACCAGGGTGTTCCATGAACGCGGGATGAAGGGCTTTTATGGCTACATATCGATCAAGGCTGGGATGGTAGGCCTTAAATACCGTTGCCATTCCCCCTTTACCAAGTTTTTCAACTAGTCGATAAGGACCTACGTTCTCACCAATGATAAACGGCATCTTCCGGTCTCCTTAAAATCCTCCCTGATTATACCTTATCTGATCCTTTGTCCACGCTCAAAGAAAACTGCAAAATATCGATTGTAAGTTATCATGGGGAGAATAATCGGGAATCTAACAAAATAGTAAAGCATTCAGGTTCAACAAATAGAAAAACCCCATATGAACCAAATGAGGTTTTAATTTTTTCCGGGTTGTTTAGATCTGAGTTAGTCCGGGGAGTCTGTTCCTCCTACACCGTATACTCCTGCCTTTAACACTTTTAACGGCAGCAGAGCACATTTCAACCGGACAGGTCCTAGCTCAATTCCAAGCATATCCAGGATATCCTCTTTTGTCAGTTCTTTGATCTCCTCAATTGATTTTCCGATGATTGACTCCAACAGCAAGTCAGCTGATGCTTGAGAAATAGCACAGCCTTCACCGCTGAATACCGCTTCTGTTACAAGCTGGTTCTCATCCAGTCTGACATCAATCCGGATATGGTCTCCGCATGCTGGATTGTCATCCTCAAAGCTAATATCATTGGGGTCTAATTCCCCTCTGAAATGAGGTGTTTTATATCTTTCAATGATCAGTTCCCGGTAAAAATCTTCCATAATCTGTCCTATATTTTGCTAGCTGAATATACTTTTCACCTTCTGGATACCGTCAATTAATTTGTCCACTTCCTCAATTGTATTATAGAGATACAGACTCGCCCTGGATGTTGCCGATAGGTTAAACTTGGTGTGGAGTGGTTGGGCGCAATGATGGCCCGCCCTGACGGCGATACCATCCCCATCCAGTATTTGAGCGACATCGTGAGCATGAATATCCTTGAGATAAAAAGCAATCACGCCGCCCTTTTTATCTGCCGGGGGGCCAAATATGGTTAAATCCGGGATTTGTTCCATTCTTTCCAGAGCATATTTGGTCAAAAATTTTTCATGATTCTTTATATGGTCCATGCCCAGATTATTTAGATAATCTACGGCGGTTCCAAAACCTATTGCTTCAGCAATCGCCGGTGTTCCCGCCTCAAACTTATGGGGTAAATCGTTTGCTTTAAACGACCTTAATTCCACCCGCTTGATCATCTCTCCCCCACCCAGAAACGGAGGCATATTTTCCAGTAATTCTTTGCGCGCATACAGTGCTCCAATACCGGTTGGACCACACATTTTATGAGCGGAAAATGCATAAAAGTCAGCCTCAAGATCTGTCATATCCACCGGGAAATGGGGTACAGCTTGGGCCCCATCTACCACGGTAACCGCACCAGCGGATTTTGCATCCTGCAGAATTTCTTTTATGGGATTAATCGTTCCCAGAACATTAGACATGTGGGTAATCGCAAGCAGTTTTGGATCATGTTTTAAAAGCTCCTGATATGCATCAAGATCCAGAATTCCCTCTGGTGTGACCGGGATAAAATCCAAAACAAGATCCAACTCACCTGCTAATAATTGCCAGGGAACAAGATTGGAATGATGTTCCATCTCTGTTAATAGGATATGGTCTCCCCCGTGGAGCGATTCTCTCCCCCAGGTTTGCGCGATTAGATTTATGGCCTCAGTTGTATTTCGTGTGAAGATCAGCTGCTCAATTGATGGTGAGCCGATAAAATCAGCGATTTTTTCACGGGCTGATTCGAATGCATGGGTAGCTTCTTCGGCGAGTTTATGTATACCGCGGTGAATATTGGCGTTGTATTCACGGTAATAGGCACTCATTGCCTGAATGACGCTTTCAGGTTTTTGACTTGTTGCTGCTGAATCGAGATAAATCAGCGGAACGCCAGGTCGAATTTCCCTCGATAGAATAGGAAAATCCCCCCGAACCTGCTGAACATCAAACCCTGTATTCATATTAGCAGTCATGGACTCCATACCCCAGCTTTATATTCAATTTGTGATAAATTAGGATTTTGCCCGCCGTTTTTTAACCGGTTTTCTAATGTTTTGGGAAGTACTCGAACACCATAAAACTCGATCCGGTACCATCCAGCCATCGGTCAGGTACACGTTTTTATGGAACTGAACCGCTACTTTTTTATGTCCTTTCTTTACGACTACACCTTCCAGCCAATCTCGCACTCGATCATCCTCAAAATCATGATCACAGAGTACTTCTACATGATCACCAATTTCAAAATTTTTATCGTTTACTGGCGGTGTAGAAAATGGAATAGTTGCCAAGGTTTCCTCCATCCAATTTATAATCAAACCCATTCTATCAGGCTTCTCTGAAATGTGAATACTACTCCACAAACCAGATCGATTTAATCAACCGATAATCTGTTTTTAATCTCCTGCCAGAGCCGATCACCCACTTCCTGAACAGAAAACCGGGAAAAGATATCGTTAAAAAATCCCTGGATAACCAATTGTTCTGCTTCTGTCCGGGGAATACCGCGGGACAGAAGATAAAAGAGCTGTTCCTGGTCGATTTTTCCTACTGTGGATGCATGGGTACAGCGAACATCGTTGTTCAGGATTTCCAAACCTGGTATGGAATCTGAACGGGCATCAGAGTTAAGAACCAGATTACGGTTCGACTGATACCCATCAGTATGCCAGGCTCCTGGAGCAACATAAATCATTCCCCGCCAGACAGAGCGGCTTTTGCCATTCAGGGCTCCCTTAAAAAGCAAATCGCTGGTTGTCCGGGGGGCTAAATGGTTTTGCATCGTATTATAGGAAAGATGCTGCTGTTGATCCGCAAAAAATAAACCGGATACTCTTCCTTGGGCGCCCTGTCCTATTAAATCCACGGTAACAAAATGTTTGGATAAGTATGAACCCAAGGCGCCAATTTCCCATTCCAGGTTTCCGTCCCTGTCCACAAGAGCTTTTTTATGGCCAAAACTCCAAACTTGTCCACCGTAGGATTGCAGTTCAGCTATTTTCAGGTTGGCGTTTTTACCCACAAATATCTCAACATTTTCTCCCGTAAGCGAAGGTGTGGAATTCTTTTCTGGTGAGATGGATTCCTGGATGTAGGAAAGAGATGATCCTTCATCCAAATAAATTAGGGTTTGGAAAAAGTGGGCTGTTCCTTCCCAGGGGGCAAACCCAATACTAAAAAGCGGTTCTTCTACCTGGATACCTTTTGGCACATAAATAAATATTCCCTGCCTCGCGAAAGCTGCCGCTGCAGCTGCAAATTTCCCATCCTTGGGTGAGACAACCTTCCCCAGGACTTTTTTAACCAGATCGGGATTTTTTTCCGCCGCTTCAACAAGGCTGGAAAAGATCACTCCCTTTTTTTCCAATTCCGATGTTTGATTAATCTCCACCCCTGATGGACTCAAAAATGCAGTCGCATTTTTTGATAGAATCTCATCGGTGAGAATTCTCCCCTTGATCTTCTCGGGGAGAGGTTTTCCGTTTGGAAGCTTGATCTCCCCAAAATCAAATCCCTGCAGGGAGGTCCGGCGCCAGGCTTCATCCTTCAGCGTTGGAAACGGCAGATCCTCATAAACCTGCCAGGCATCAGAACGATAATCCCTAAGAATTGCAGGAACCTCTTTGGAATCCGCAATCATATCCCGGGAAAAATTAAATCCCTTTACAGACTGTTTTCTTGCCATAACTTTCCTTCGTTAGCCGATTGACCCTTCCATCTGGAGCTGGATCAAGCGGTTCATTTCTATCGCGTATTCCATTGGAAGCTCTTTAACCAGTGGTTCAATAAACCCGGAAACAACCATGCTGGTGGCTTGTTCTTCAGACAAGCCCCTGCTCATCAGGTAAAAAAGCTGTTCATCTTCCACTTTAGAAACCGATGCTTCATGGCCTATGTTGACATCCTGTTCATCCACTTCAATGTAAGGATAGGTATCTGACCGGGAAAAATCATCCAGAAGCAGAGCATCACACACAACATTGGATTTCACATTGGTACTGCCCTTGTTTACTCGCAGTAAACCGCGGTAGGAAGCTCTACCTCCATCCTTGCTGATGGATTTGGAAATGATCTTGCTGGTCGTATCAGGGGCCAGATGCATCACTTTGCCGCCTGTGTCATGCTGCTGTCCTTTGCCAGAAAACGCAATGGACAGGATCTCTCCATGAGCACCCTTTCCCATTAACATGCAAGAAGGATACTTCATGGTCACCTTGGATCCCAGGTTGGCATCCACCCATTCCATGGTGCCATTTTCTTCAACCCGTGATCGCTGAGTTACCAGGTTATATACGTTATTTGACCAGTTCTGAATCGTTGTATAACGGACCCGGGCACCTTTCTTTACGACAATTTCAATCACGCCGCTGTGGAAAGAATCGGTAGTATACTGGGGCGCTGTGCAACCTTCCACGTAATGGACCTGGGATCCTTCATCAGCGATGATTATGGATCTTTCAAATTGGCCGATATTGGCAACGTTTAATCTAAAATAAGCCTGGAGAGGTAAATCTACTTTCAGCCCCGGTGGAATATATACAAATGATCCTCCCGACCAGACAGCACTGTTCAGGGCTGCGTACTTGTTATCTGTAAAAGGAATTATCGTGCCAAAATATTCCCGGAAAAGGTCCGGGTGTTCTCTGAGACCATTCTCAATGCTTTTGAAGATAACACCCTGCTCGGCCAGCTGCTCATGGATGCTGTGATAAATCATCTCTGATTCGTATTGAGCTCCCACACCGGCAAGGAATTTCTGCTCTGCCTCCGGTATTCCCAGACGATCAAAGGTGTTTTTTATCGAATCTGGAATATCATCCCAGGAGGATTCTTCTTTCTCAATAGGTTTTACATAATAATAAAGATCATCCATGTCCAGGGTTGATAAATCCGGTCCCCAGGTTGGCGTCGGCCGCTTTTTAAAGTGTTCCAGCGCCTTTAACCGGTATTTCAGCATCCACTCTGGTTCGCCTTTCATCCGCGAAATATCTTTAACCACATCCTGGTCCAATCCTTTTCTGCTCTTAAAGACATGGACTTCAGGATCCTTGAATCCATACTTATAATCACCAATACTATCAATTAATTTCTCGTCAGTCGGCATGAGAAATACTCCTGGGCAAAAAGAGGCAAAACGCCTCCATTATGTCGATTAAACGGTGTGTTTTTCCCGCAACCACTCATACCCTTCCTCTTCAAGCCGGAGGGCGAGTTCTGGGCCGCCAGATTCTGCGATTCTGCCATTGAGCATCACATGGACAAAATCCGGTTTAATGTAATTCAAAATCCTTTGGTAATGAGTGATCACTAAAATACCTTGATCCTTTTTACTGATTGTATTTACCCCATCTGCCACGATTTTCAGGGCATCAATATCGAGGCCAGAATCAGTTTCATCCAGGATCGAATATTTGGGTTCCAGGGTTGCCATCTGCAAGATCTCAACCCGTTTTTTCTCTCCACCAGAGAACCCGTCATTCAAGTACCTTCCTGCAAAAGATTCATCCATCTCCAGAAGGGCCATTTTTTCCTTTAGTTTTTTCCGAAAATCAGGAACCGAAATACCTTTATCCTCCGGATCCAGTGCTTTTCGGTGGGCATTAATGGCAGTTCTTAAGAAATTTGCTACTGACACACCAGGTACTGCAACCGGATATTGGAAAGCCAGGAACAAGCCCAGTTCGGACCGCTCGTTGGGTTCCAAATCCAGTAAATTATCACCATCCAGGGTTGCACTTCCTTTGGTGATCTCGTATTTTGGATGGCCCATTAACGCATAAGCCAGGGTGGATTTACCGGTCCCGTTCGGACCCATAACCGCATGAACCTCACCTCTTTTTATAGTGAGATCCACTCCTTTTAATATTTCATTATCATCAACATTAACATGGAAATTTTTTATAACCAGCCCAGACATTTATACCTGCTCCAATCACAACTTTTTGGGTTTTTTTTGCTTTTTTGACAGGGAAAATTGTAGCACAGTTGCCTTGATAAGTCAATATTTAGGATTATTATCATATAAATTATTGACATTTCCCCCTATCGATGATAGACTTTTGGGTGATAAGTACAAATCTTTGTTAAAAATGATATGAGCGATAACACCAGAAATAGAGTTCTTCGAACCCTCCTCCTTAATCAGAAAAGGACAGTGAATGAATTAGCTGAAGCTGTGGATATTAATCCCATTTCAGTCCGCCACCATGTTAATAAGCTGGAAGCGGAAGGGCTGATTCAATCCAAAGAAGAACGCCATGGAGTAGGAAGACCCCGTCTGGTATACAGCTTAACCAACCAGGGTATGGAGAAGTTTCCCAAACGTTACCTACAGTTAACATTACGTTTACTTCAACAATTGAGAGAAAATCTATCCGAGAGGGTCGTCGGTGAAATATTTCAGGAACTGGCAGAAGGAATCGCCGGCGAACTGACCCAGAATATAAATCTTGAGGATCTGACCCTTGAAGAACGGCTGCTGCTGTTGCAAGATGTCTTAACCTCAGAAGGTTTTATGGTCAACTTGGAGGAAGAAGAAGATAATTATTTCATCATTGAGGCAAGCTGTCCATACCATCATGTTGGGGAAGATTACCCGGAAATTTGTGTAGTCGACCAGGAATTGATTACCCATTTTGTCTCAACCACACCCCAGCGGATTGAATGTATCCTTGATGGGGATAAACAATGCAAATACCGGATTCAAAAACCAGTTAAACAAGGATAATCAATGGCACTGAAAATCTGGCAATTGGAGAGCACAGATCCAGAATTGGCCCAGACCCTGCACAAAGGGTTACAAAGCGTAATGGATCCAGAACTAGGCATGAATATCATCCAGCTGGGGCTGGTCCGGGATGTCCAACTGCGGGAAGATGAAGCCCTGGTCACAATGATCCTCACTACGCCGTTCTGTCCCTATGCTCCTCAACTGATGGAAGCCTGCCGGAGTAAAACAGAAGAGGTTCTGGGTATCCCCACAAAAATTGAGATGGGGCGGGAATTCTGGGACCGTTCCTTTATGGAAGAGGATGCTGTGGATTGGGGATTGTACTGAATTACCATCCATTCCTGTCTCATACCATCAACCTGCTGACTCTTAAAATTGTGATATAACCGGTATTGTCAATATCACCCCAGCGAAAAAACACGTTGGGGTTTCTTTTTGGATTGAGAAAAAACCAACTGAGACGATCATTTTTTATACTTTCAGGACCCTCAAAACTCCCGTTTGGAAGAGCATTTGACTGTCTAGAAATGCACTAGTTTTCTTCATTCACTTCACCCTTCCCAAATATCTCTATCTATGCTAAACTCTTTCTCGGTCACTCAACCAATTTACTTTCCGTTTCCAGCGTCCTGACCAAACTGTCTGGAGACAATCCCGTGGAAAGGAGGATAAGATGCGAGATTACGAACTCGTCATTATCGTTACCCCGGAATTTGATGAAACAGCAACAGCTGATATTGTAGATAAGGTAAGAAGCTGGATAACCGACACTGGGGGATCAATTGAAGCTTTTGAAGAGTGGGGAAGACAAAAGCTCAGCTACATGATCCGCAACCATAAAGAAGGCCAATATTTTCTCTTCAATTTAAAGTTAGATCCGTCCGCTGTTGCATCACTTGAACGCAATTTCCGTCTTCAAGAGTCTATTATACGCTTCCTGATCATCAACAGGGATGACTAAAGAAATTACCTGAACCAGCTAATTCATTTCTCAGGTGGAACTGAAAAAAGCTGGATTCATTTTTCCTCTTCAAGGAGTTAATCCATGACCAGAGGTCTAAACAAAGTAATGCTCATTGGACGATTGGGACAAGATCCTGAGATGCGCTATACCCCTTCAGGCCATCCTCTGACTAAACTTCAACTTGCAGTAAATCGCAGCTGGAAATCCTCTGAGGGAGAGAAAAAAAAGGAAACTGAATGGTTTAATGTCGTCGCCTGGGGAAAACTGGCTGAAATTTGCAACCAGTATCTATCAAAAGGTCAACAAGTGTACATTGAAGGTCGATTACACACAAGACGCTGGCAGGATGATGACGGTGCAAATCATTCATCGGTTGAAGTCACCGCGGGTGAAATGATCATGTTAGATGGACAACCCAAGGAAGAGGATCCAGACTCTAATGAAGGGATTTCTGCAGAAGGTGAATATCCCTTTTAACCAGTAATTATTACGGACCCTATTTAAGGAGTTTATGATGGCAGAGAGAGAACAGTATGATCGAGAAAGATATCAACGAGAAAGACAGTGCAGATTTTGTGCAAATCCGAAAATGGTAATTGACTATAAAGACATTGAAACACTGGGGCGTTTTGTAAGCGATCATGGAAAAATCCGTTCCCGGCGGCAGACAGGCACCTGCGCGAAACATCAACGGGAGCTAGCCCGTGAAATTAAGCGCTCTCGCCACCTGGCGCTGCTTCCCTTTACGGGAGAATCCCTCCGCTAAACAAGACCACAAGTTTTATTAAACTAATAGAGATAAGAGAACAATCATGCCACCACATAATAAAAAATTCCTTGCTCAAAAAGAAAAGGAAGACCGTCAAAAACGGATCATAATTATCACCACTATATCAATCCTGGTTGTTGTTTTTGGTTTGATAATCTATGGTGTTGTAGACCGATATGTCCTTAAACCAGGAACCACGATTATCCAACTGGAATCCCATGCCGTCAAAGCTGATGAATTTGAACAGCTGGTAAAGTGGGAAAGAAGGGGATTAATCATAGAGATCGATCAAATCCTGGTATCTTTCCAGCAATTGGGAGGATCTCCTGAGATATTTACCTTCTTTGAGGGGCAGCTCATGATGACTGTCAACCAGCTTGACCAACCTCTTTCAGTTGGACAGGCTGTGATACAAAACCTATCTGATCAACTTATCATGCTGGTCGAAGCTGAGAAAATGGGAATTGAAGTTGATGATTCTAACCTTGATCAGGAAATCCAGAAAGCTTTTGGTTTCTTTGCCGATGGCACACCGACACCTGCTCCAACTCTAGAAATACATCCTACTTCAACCCTGACCTCCCAGCAGATGACACTTGTTCCGCCAACTGTAACCCCTGAGGTACCGGAGGAAAGTGAAGACCAGGAAACACCTCCAACGAATACACCACAAACCGAGGATATCCCTGAAGGAGATCCTGATCCAACGGCGACACCATTACTGAAGCCCACCGAATACACCGAAGACTTATTTAATGAGACGTATAAACAATTCTTGTTAAGTGTAAAGAGTGATGGGATAACGGAAGAGACAATTCGACGAGTAGTAATGATGGGATCAATCCAGAGGGAACTCTTTAATATCGTGACAGCTGATGTTGAACTAACACAGGAACAGATCTGGGTTCGCCATATTCTTGTCGAAGATGAAGAGACAGCCATTGAAATCGCAGATAAATTGGCTGACGGAGAGGATTTTTCTGCCCTGGCAGCTGAATACTCAATTGATGAAAGCAATAAAGATAACGGTGGGGATCTGGGCTGGTTTACCCGTGGTGCAATGGTCCAACCGTTTGAGGATGCTGCTTTTACACTTCAAATTGGTGAAATAAGCGATCCGGTTCCAACTGATTTTGGCTGGCATATCCTCCAGGCTCTCGGCAGCGATACACTGCAAATTGACCAGGCAACTTATGAACAGGTCCAAAATGAAGCTTTTGGTACCTGGATGGAAGAAAAGAGACTTGAGTATGAACCGGAAATAAATGAAGATTGGGGGTCTTTTGTACCAAGCGAACCGATATTGCCCCAAGAATATATCACCTTCATCGAATCCCTTTCAGCGCAATCTCAACTTCCAACCCCAGGGCCTGTGGAATAAAATCTTATTCGGATAAAAAAACACCTCCTGTTTTTATTTTCTTACAGGGGGTGTTTCTTTTCAGGTCTACTTTATTGGGGTCAATTCACAACAGATTGCGGGGTTTTTGTTATCCCAGAACAATAGCTTGTTGAGTTATCAACTGCTGGATACCCGTTGCTGCGTAAGCCAGCAGGGTATCTAAATCCTGTCGCGAAAAAGTTGCCCCTTCCGAGGTCCCCTGAATCTCAATATATTCTCCCGCTTGATTCATGACCACGTTAAGGTCAACATCAGCTTGAGAATCTTCTTCATAATCCAAGTCCAGGACAGGTTTACCGGCGAGGATACCTACACTGATAGCTGCCACAGGAGGTAAAAACACGGCAGGTGAAACCTCCCCCCTTTCTACAAGTTTATTTAATGCCAAACACAGAGCAACATATCCACCGGTGATAGATGCGGTTCGAGTACCGCCATCTGCCTGGAGCACATCACAATCAACGATAAAAGTCCTTTCACCAAGAAGGTTGAGGTCAAAAGCGGCCCGAAGAGACCTGCCAATCAACCGTTTGATCTCCTGGGTCCGTCCACTGAATCCGCGGGTTTCCCGCTGCACACGGGTTGTTGTCGACCGCGGCAGCAGGGCGTACTCAGCGGTAATCCACCCTCTAGAAGAATCAGGATTTTCCATCCAGGGCGGCACCCCCTTCTCCAGACTGACATTACAGAGAACCCGGGTTTTTCCAACAGAAATTAATACTGATCCTTCCGGATAATCAATATAATCCAACGTAAAATTCACCGGACGCAGCTGATCGTTTTTCCGTCCCTGACTTCTAACCATGATTAGACCTTATGAGGTTTTCCAGATAAAAGTGTTAACTTCTAAAACAAATCTAATTTCTGATTTGATATCTAATGTGCCAGGATCTGGCTTAAGAACTCCTTCGTACGTTCAGTACCTGGATTATTGTACAGTTGCTCAGGTGTTGTAAGTTCAACCAACCGGCCAAAGTCCAGAAATGCTACCCGATCCGCAGCTGCGCGTACAAAACCCATCTCATGGGAAACAACGACCATGGTCATTCCTTCCCGGGCTAAATCTAGCATCACATCCAATACTTCCTTGATCATCTCCGGATCCAGGGCACTGGTTGGTTCATCAAAAAGCATGATTTTTGGATCCATAGCTAAAGATCGAGCAATAGCTACTCGCTGTTGTTGTCCCCCAGAAAGCTGGGAAGGGTATGAATTCCATTTCTCACCGATACCCACCTTCTTTAATTGTTGGTGGGCGATTTCTATAGCTTCTTTAGTCGATCGTTTGCGAACCACACGCTGGGCAAGAGTGATATTTTCCAAAGCTGTAAGGTGAGGGAATAGGTTAAATAATTGAAATACAATACCGATCTCTGCCCTTATAATGTTGATGTTTTTAGGATTAGTCACTGATACACCATCAACAATAATTTCCCCTTTGTCGATTACTTCGAGGCGATTAATACATCTCAGCAAGGTTGATTTTCCGCCGCCTGATGGACCGATGATCACTAATACTTCTCCCATAGCGATATCTAAGCTGACATCATATACAGCTTCCACATGACCAAAACTTTTATATGCGTTTTTAATTTGTATGATCGGTTCTTCAGTCAATGGACGATCTCCTTTCTATGATTCGGATCAGCATAGATAATACGAGAGTCATTAATAAGTAGAGCAATGCCACGGAGTTGTATCCTTCAAAAGCCCGAAACGTTCTTGAGATCCACAACCTGCCTCTTTGCAGCATTTCCGGCAATGCGATAACGGAAATCAGGGAAGAGTCTTTTAATAAAGCGATAAAATCATTTCCCAGAGGGGGCAATATCACACGGAATGCTTGAGGTAATATCACGTGGCGCATGGCTTGAATGTAGCCCATCCCAAGAGATCGGGCAGCTTCCATTTGACCTTTCGCGATGGATTCTATACCCCCGCGGATTACTTCAGACATGTAGGCGCCATAACCCACGGACAAACCAATAATCGCTGATGAAATACCCCGTAAATCAATTTCACCTGTCACCCAATCCCCGCTGGCCTCCCGGAGCGCTGGGGTTACCGCAAAACCCATGTAGAGGACAATTACCAGCATGGGCAAACCGCGGATAACTTCCACATAAAGAGTGGATAATGTATAGGGAATGGCTGGCAGCAAAACCATCATGACTTCAATCCCAATTATTAATAGAGCAATTTTCCAAATCTCTTTCGGTAGGCTGATAAATATTGCCGCTAAAATAATCAGGACCACACCCACGGCTAACCGGAGGACAATATTTTTACTCAAGTCAGGAGACCGGTTCGAAACTCGCATTAATCCGAACAACAACCCCAATAAAAGTGCGCAGGAAAATGAAACAACTGTCACCCGGATAGTCAGGAATATTCCATCAGAATGCCACAGATTCTCAACTATACGCAGTGGCTGTTTCGAAAAATCATCAAATAAAACTACCTCCTGTCCAAACTCACCAGTTCCTTTGATTGTGGGCTTAGTCTCATTAATTAACAGGTACTCATCTCCCGGTGCTGGTAGAGGTTCCGTTGCCCTATCAACCGCTTCTGAAGATACCTCGATATAATAATTTTCCGATCGATGGATTACATTGTTATCCTCATCCCAGTATTCCACATATAACGTATATTTCCCGGGATCCAGACTTGGTTGGGATGTTAAGATCCACTCCCCATTATTGGCAATCTCAGCGTCCTGTAATTCTTCTTTATGCCAGGGCAGATCAAGAATAAAAGTTATCGCCTCGATATATTTAACATTTGTCAGCATGGAAAAACCAACCAAAAACCCCACGATTAACACAATTACAGCCCACCAGGGAATGTCTCCCCAGGGGATAAGCAGACCGGGTCGATTATTGGTTCTCTTCGAGACTATCTTTGAATCATTTTCAGGGAGAGGCCCTGATTCATTTCTTTGCATTTAGATATCCTTGTATATATAATGAAAGCGTATTAACTATATAAATAAATCCATAAGAATGAATTAATAATTAAATGTAGTTACTTGACTTGATACTCTTTTTTATGGAATTGTAAGATGCGTATCGGGGAGAACTCCCCGATACGCATTAGGGCAGTATTTCAAAATCTATTCTGCACCAAAGTACTTGCTATAGATCGTGTCGTACTCGCCGCTAGCCTTGACCGCTGCCAGCCCTTCATTAATGGATTTTAGCAGGTCTCCAAGATCCATGTTAACTGCAATGCCATACTGTTCTTCAGTATACACTCCAGGTAACAGTTTAAGTTCCATCTCTGGATTGGCTTTGACTATCTCAGCCGCTGTGGCGCTGTCAGCTACCGCTGCATCCACATCACCATTTGCCAGAGCTTGGAAAGCCAGTGTGTTCTCGTCGTAGCGTACTACTTCAGCTTCAGTCTCATCTGTCAGCCAGATGTCACCTGTAGTACCTAATTGAACACTTGCGCTCTTTCCGGCTAGATCAGCAGGAACTGCGATCGCGGTCTCATCAGCTCGAACAACAATAACCTGTCCGGCATCAAAGTAGGGATCACTGAAGTTTACTGTTTCCGCTCGCTCAGCTGTGATTGTCGCTGCGGAGATCACCGCGTCAAACTCACCAGAAGCCAGGGCTACAAATATACCGTCCCAGCGGGTGTTGACCCACTCAAATTCAAACCCAGCTGCCTTGGCGATGGCGGTCATCAGATCAACATCAAATCCAACAATGTTGCCATCCTCATCAACATTCTCAAAGGGAGGATATTCGGCATTCACACCAATGGTGACAACTTCAGCTGCTTCCTCATCAGGAGGATACCCTGTATCCAGTTCGTCGTTGAGCAGCTTTGTGCGGATATCATCCATCTGATCCTTGATTTCTTGAGAAATGCCAGCATCAAAATCATGGAACGGAGCCAGACCAAACGCGCCGAAGAAGTTTCCAGAAGCGGGCTCACCCGCCTGGTGCTTCGAGATCAGGTCAAAGACGCCATCATCGATCAATTTCATAGCGCTTGTAACCAGACAGGAATGAGCTTCAGGAACGGTGAACCACTGGTCGGAGTCTACACCGATGCAGTAAGTACCTTCAACACCAGCTGTTTCCATGAGAGCGCCATTTCCGGTCTTGCCGCCAGCACCAAAGACCACATCAGCGCCGCTGTCTAAAGCCTGTTTTGCAGTTGTTGCGCCCCATTCGGGATCGGTGAAGGCAACATCGAGGCCACCGGGGTGGTAGGTGGTGAGAACTGTGATATCTGGATTAACATACTTTGCGCCCGCTTCATATCCTTCTTTAAAGGCAACAACCGGGGGAACCAGGTCTGTTCCAAGTACAGCTGCCACGGTGTCGGTTTCGGTCAACAGAGCAGCAAGTGCGCCAGCCATGTAACCTGATTTATCTTCATTGAAGATCAAACCAACAACATTGTCGACTGTACCAGTCCACTGGCCTTGATCAACCCCGACGAAGTAAATATCGGGGTAGAGCGCAGCAGCTTCAAGGGTTGCATCAGTCATGGCAAAACCAACGGTGACAATGAGTTGGTAATCATCTTTCGCGAAGAGTTCAATGTTGGTCAAGTAATCTTTGGCATCCTTGGTCTCGACGTAATTAACTTCGGCGCCAAACTCGGCCCCTGCCCGCTGTGTGCCTTCCCAAGCGGACTGGTTGAACGACTTATCGTCAACTTCACCAACATCGGTGACCAATCCAAACTTCAGAGAGGGCTCCACAACTTCCGGTTCAACAACTTCTGGTTCGGTAACTTCGGGCTCAGCTCCGCCACAGGCGGTGAGAGCTAACGTACCGATGACCAGGAGAGCAAGGAAAACCCAAAGTAAACGCTTTGTTTTCATTCTTCTTTCTCCTATTTATAGATGGTTATGGTTTTACGAGGGTCAAAAAAGGTTGATTTGAGCAGCACCACCTCCTTTTATGCTGGAATCTAGATACCTTTATTATACACGTTCTATTGTAGATAATCCAAACTTAAATCGAAAACAATAAATATATTACACGCGCTGTATCCAGAATTAATAAATCCCCGGGTTTCCGGGGACGTTTATCTACAATGAGGGTAGCTATACGCAAGAACCGCCTCCGGTTAGAGGAGAAATATATCAGGCATTCCATGATGGTGCTCACGGTTCATCTGCATAATAACCATATCCTAACATTACAATTTTTGCTTGTCAAGAATTTATTATCATTATTTCTATTAGATCTCTCTATCAGGAAAACTTATCCCGTAAATACTCAACAACTTTGTTGTCAATCATTTTCCCTTCCCCATTCCAGCGTTCTTCAAGATTTTCCTCACCAACCAGATTTCTTAAAGCCGATCTGGTATTCTCGTCAAATCCACCGGTATTTTCTCCCTGGTAATGGCCGGTTTTTTTCATAATTTGCTGTAATTCCTGTGTGACACTCGCCAGGGGAATAAGATCATCCGGATCAACATCTCCGAAATAGAGATGATGATTTTCTACTAATTGTTTTAGCTTTAATATCGGGTAGGGATGATCATCCACCCTCAAATCCAGGTACCGGTCGTTATCTCCCCCATAACCACCATTCTCCCGGACGACAAGGACACCAGCCGCCTGGCGGCCCCGTTTATCTCCTCCTGCTTCCTGCCCGGCTTCCAAGGTATCAACCAACCAATCTGCCAGCTCCCCTTCGCCTTTCCGGGCTTTTTCATAGCGGGCAGCCATGGCTTCAACTGTACCAGGAACCAGGATGTTTCCCTGGCAGGTGTATCCCTCACCAATAACATGCCCTGCCCAATCATGGCACTTTTTTCCTGTAAAAGCAGCTGCCCTTCCTTCCCGATCTACAAGCCCAACCTGTCTTAAATCCTGCTGCTGATCATTTTCTATGAGGCGGCTAATCACCCCTTCAGCCGGTATCCCTTCTTCCATGAAAGCCAATCCTCGCAAGCCATAGGTGACATTTGCATAGGACTGTGTGGCAACTGCCCCAGCATTTGCCTTTGCCCAGGAGACTACTGCAGCAGCTGCTAGAAATTTAGACTGCACTGCAACACCCCATTCTTTTTTCCCCGGATCATAAGCAGCGATTGAAAAGGTATGGATCAATTTACCGGGCGAGATGATCTTTTCCATAATAGCCTTACTTATGCTTTAACCTTGTAGTATGCTTTGCAGGTAGTCCCCTCTTTTTCTATGCCGTTGGTCACCAGGTCGATCAATTCCTTCCCGGCGATTAGATTAACCAGGTTTTCCAGGAAACTCGGGATGGGACACAATGTCCCCTTGACCTCCGCGCCGCCAACTCCTTTTGGACAAATCCGGCATTTATCACCCGCTACCAGTAAAACAACCTGATCATCTTCAGCTTCCTGAAGATCGTACCCGCCCATTAAACTCAATATCTTGTTGATATATAGGATTAAGTTTTTTACTACTTCAGCAGTCGTATCCCCGGGAACTGCGCCCATATCTGGCAGGATTTCTTTCGCGTCTAAATAGGAATATAAGTAATCTGCAGCCCTTTTGGCAACAATATTGATTGACCCTTGATTAATCATACCTAATTCTGCCAATCCAGCAAAAAATGAGGATAAAAATGAATGGTATGGATTAAGATCTCGATTAATTACAGTGGCTTTAATATCCGGCATAACACACTCCCCATTAAAAGTAATTATAAGTTACAGAATCTCAGTCAGCTTTTCTATACATCGTTTACATTCATAAAACAGCATACCCAAACGAACTTTTTTATCCACCAGGACAACTAAAATCGCAACATCACCAATACTTCGAATTAATAAATATCCATTCGTACCTTCTATGAGAATTCTCAACATCTCACCGCGATCCAATTCATCTCCGCTGCGGGTGCTGATGGAGAGGATTGCTGCACCCATAGCGCCCACTCGATCCTCTTCAACCTCGCCAGGTAATCTGGAAGCGATCACCAGGCCATCCGTACTTACGACAACAGTGGCTTCCACGTGGGGAACATTTCTTTCAAAATCATTTAACACTTCATCAAGTTGATCTGAAATAGTTTGAGCCATGGATTTCCTCCAGGAAAAACAGGAAGACCTGATCTAACCGAATGATATCTGAAGATAAATAGATAAGCTGCACGTATTATTATAAACCCAAGTTCGTTGTGGTCATCAGTCTTCCATGTTTTCATGTAATCCAGGAAAAACTTATCTGCCATTTTATCATTGGGCCACGGGACAGATTATAGACATAATCAGTCATTTTATTCACTTTCAATTTTGTTGATTGGGAGACGTAAGACCTGTTCTGGCAATGCGGAGTTGAGTTCAATCAGGTTTCAATCACCTCATCCACTTCATCTAATTTTAAACTCAGGACCTGGCTGGAGGAATCTTCTGACATGATGATGCCATAAATCACATCTGCCACCTGAACTGTATTCCGATTATGGGTGATAACAATAAATTGAGTATCTGTGCTCAGTTCCCGGAGTAATTTCCTGTAGCGGGCAACATTAGATTCATCCAGCATGGCATCAACTTCATCTAAAACGCAGAATGGGGTTGGTGAGATTTTCAGGAGAGCAAAAATCAAAGCGGCCGCAATTAAACTCCGCTCCCCACCTGATAAAAGAGATAACCCTTGGGTTCGACGTCCCGGGAGCCTGACCTGAATATCAACCCCGGATCCAGTTAAATCATCTGGTTCGGATAGGATCAACTGGCCTTTCCCTCCCCCAAATAACTGGGTGAAGATTTCTTTAAATTGTCCGGCAACCGCATTAAAAGTTTTCCGGAACTCTCGTTCCATCAGGACATCTAACTCAGCGATTATTTCCTTAAGATCTGCTTCTGCTTTTCTGAGATCAGACAGCTGTTCGGTTAAAAATTCGTGGCGTTCATTTACTTCCCGGTACTCATGCTGTGCTTCCGGGTTTATCGCACCCAGACGCCTCAACTGCGCACGCTGCTCTCTGATTGTGCTGCCTAAATCACGTGAAATTTCTTTAACTACAGGGAGTTTCTCTACATACCCTTCCATGGGTAAAGGGGTAGGTCCGGAAATATCTTTGCGGTATTCCAATTCCACCAGGCCGATATCCTCTTTAATCCGCTCCTGAATGGATTCCAGTTTTTCACGATTCCGGGTCAGGTTAATATCTGCCTGGGCATATGCCCTTTCCCCTTGATTAAGGATCTTCCTGGCTTTGGCTTCTTTCCTCTGCAATTCCCGTTGTTCTGTTTCATCCTTCGTTAATTCTTTTTCTGTTTCATCAATCAGTTTACGCAGTTCAGTTATCTCCTCTTGAAGAGCGTTTTCCCCCTGCTCTAATGTTCCGGTTTCTTCAACCAGGGCTGAAGCCTGTTCCTGGTACTGATTATAAAGATCGCTGTTCTGCTGTACCCTGCTTTGAGCTTCCTGCCAGGCGCTTTCCCGTTCTTTAAGTTTTTCCGTAACATCAGCGAGTGCCCGCTCTGCAACCGCAGTCTGCGTATCCCAGTGAGCCAGCTGCTCTCTTTCTTCATCCAGGGAAATATCGCGCAAAGCAGAAGATGTTTTTGACACTAATTCCTGTGTTTCGGTGATGCCATTCTGGATACTCTCCAAATCAGCGCTTATTCGGTTGATCTCTTGTTCACCTTCCGTTATTTCATCAATTATGGCTTGATATTGCGCTGTCTCCCATTCTACCTGGCGTTCTGCGGTGTGATGGTCCAGGGAAATTTGCTTAAAGCCGTCATCTATTGCGCCCTCGATCTGCTTTGCCTCTGATAATTCATCCTGCAAATTTTTGATCGATACCTCAAATTCATCCAACTTCTGGTCCACCAACTGGATATCTTTCTCCAGGGCAGTTATTTTTTTGCCTAAGGCTGAGATTTTTTCTTCCCAGGTTTTCCGCTGGCGCGATCGGCTGAGTATGCTGGGCTGTCCTTCATTGCCGGCAATGATTTCTCCGGTAGCATGAAATACCTCTCCCCGGAGGGTAACAGCCTTTGTACCAGGCGGTTGATCCCTGAGCACCCTGCCTAAATCTTTTTTATCCTTCATGATAAAAACCCGACCCAATAATAAATCTACAACCGGCCGGTATTTAGGTGGTGTTGTTACCAGGTCTGCGGCAATTCCAATCAAGCCGGAGATATTTTTATCTACCTTAGGGCGGTCCAGGGTAATCAAACGATCTAATGGCAGCAGAACGCCTTTGGTGGTTTCTTTTAATAAAATTTCCAGAGCTTGTTCGGATTCAGCTTCCTTTTCAAGGATCACCGCGTCAAGATAATCTCCTAAAGCTGCAGCGACAGGTTTTTCATACTCCTCGGGTACATCCAGGAAATTGCTCAACGTTCCCAGTGTCCCGGAGAGCGTGCCCGACCGAGATTGGGTGAGCAGTAATTTTGCACCATTGGCATATCCGGCTAATTTCTGTTCTGCTTGTTGAAGTACGTTTAATTCAGCGGTAAGCCGAGAGCTCTGAGTCTGGATGGCAGATAAATTATCTTTCAGTTCCTGGCGGTGTTTTTCCCCTGTACTCATTTCCCCCTGAGAGCTGGTGAGCTTATTTTCAATTTTTTTCCGGTTAGCAGCTGCCTTATCTAGCTGTTTTTTAACTGTCTGGTAATTTATCTGGGATTCTTTGAATCGCTCCTTGGCTCCTTCAATTTGATCTTTTGCCAATTTAAGTCTGGCTTGCTTCTTCTGATTCTGATCCTTGCGATCTACCAATTGAGACGTAAACCTGATTTGCTGCTCAGAAAATTTTGAAAGCTCCTCTCCTGCTTGGGAGGATTCAAGCTCGATAGCAGACATCTGCTCCCGTTTATCTTCCAAGGCTTTCCTGGCCTGATCAGCGTTTTGTTGGGATTCCTGTAATCGTTTTTTATCCGAATCCGCTTCTTCCTGTGATTGGTTAAGACGCTCCTGCGCTATCCCCACCTGCTCAACCAAACGAACCTTTTCGGTTTCCAAATCCTCAGATCTTTTTTCAAGAGACCGGATCCTTTCTTCTGCTACTGCTCGATTTCGACTGAATTTTTCTTTTTCATTATGATGCTCAGCCAATTCCCGATGCCAGGAATTCAACCTGGATCTCTGCGATTGAACTCGGGTCTGGTTTTCTGATAAATCTCGATCAAATGCCGCCTGGGTTTTGCGGGCTTTGTTTAAGCCAAGGCGCTGCTCCTTTTCCAGGTTCTTCGCTTTGTTTAAATCCGCCTGTACTCTTGCCCAGTGATACCCATACCATTCCTGCAGAAGAACTCGTAGATCCGCTTTTACTTGATCATATTGTTCCGCCCGGCTTGCTTGACGTTGTAAACTTTTCAGTCGCGGTCTTAATTCTGAGAGAATATCGTCCACTCGATCCAGATTGCGGTGGGTCTTTTCCAATCTTCTTTCTGCATCTGCTTTTCTCGATCGGTAGAGACCAATTCCTGCAGCTTCTTCAAAAAGCATCCGCCGCTCTTCAGCCTTTAAGGACAAAGCGGCATCTACCAACCCTTGTCCTATGATGGTATAGGTTCTCTCTGCTAAACCAGACTGACCCAGTAATTCATATACATCTCGCAGGAGGACTTGCTGCCCGTTGATCAGGTATTCATTCTTTCCATCCCGGAACGCCCGCCTGGTGATTGAGACTTCAGAAAAATCGATCGGCAGCCAGCCCTCACTATTGTCAAAGATAATGGTTACAGCAGCCATACCAGCTCGTGGACGCTGCTCAGAGCCGGAAAAAATCATATCCAGGGTCTTTTTACCCCGCAGTAATTTGTAGGATTGTTCACCAAGAACCCAGCGAACTGCATCTGCAATATTTGATTTGCCGGAGCCGTTAGGACCGACAATAACCGTGATTTCTTCAGCAAATTCAAAATTCGTTTTGGTAGCAAATGTTTTAAAACCATTTAGCTCAATCGATTTAAGTCGCATGAAGCCTCAGCTATCTCTGCCCTGGTTATGAATATTATGTGATATTTGTTTTAAGATTGCTTTTGCTGCTACCATTGACGCTTCCCGTTTGCTGTTCCCTGTACCACTTCCGGATGCTTTTCCTTCAATGTTAACACGTACCTCAAACACCTTTTCATGATCAGGTCCTGTTTCATTCACAGTTTCATAAACCGGAGGGTTTAAACCCCTGGCCTGGGCCCATTCCTGAAGCAGGCTTTTTGGGTCACGAGGCTGTCCATCCACTAAAATTTCATTTACGGCATTTGCCAGAAAAGGTTCAAAAAACACTTCCACTGCCTTAACTCCCTGATCCAGATAATACCCTCCAATCAAGGCTTCAAAACCTCCACATAACAAGGCTTTCCTGGTTCTTCCTCCAGATACAATTTCTCCCTGCCCCAAACGCATCGCTTCTCCAAGCCTGATCTGGCAGGCAAACTCTGCCAGCTGTTCAGTGCGAACCAAAGCAGTTCTGACCAATGTCAAATCGCCTTCTGTCATCTCTGGATAGCGGTGGTAAAGCCAGGCGGCAACAATAAAATCCAGGATCGCGTCCCCGAGGAATTCTAACCGCTCATTATCCTCTATGGCATCTGGGTTTTCGTTGATAAACGATCGATGGGTTAACGCGCGTGTGAGCAGGGCAATATTATTAAAATTCAAGCCTACTCTTTGATTAAATTCTGAGGGGGATTCTAGTTTTTCCCTACCCTGAGTTTGACTCATGGTTTGCTCCCAGGAACTCAGGGTCAGCGAAATTCCTCTCTCTGTACCCAAGAATCTCGCGGTCCATCAGTTCCAAAATTCCAGCCCGATCATATCTACCAAGGTTTTATTATACCTAATGCTTTGAGATAGGCAACTGGTCAAACGCCCTTTAACCCATGGCCGGTTAAAATACATACAATTGGTTCAGAACAAACTTGATGGATTTGCTCCAAACCATTCCAAATCAGTGCAGAAGTTAGCTCAACATGAATGCCTGTTTCAGCCAATCGTTCTTGGCCGTTTGTTATTTCCCCTTCCTCGACAACCAGGAATTTTCCCCCGCAGGATCTCACCGCTCGCAGAACATCTCTACCATGATACGGATCTGAGATTTGGACTCCTTCAGCGATCGTTTTACCTTCAGTCGCTGAAATCGGTCCTGGAGATTCATTAACGAAAGCCTGATAAAGAGGGGCACAGACAGCCGCTTGTATCCCAATGATCATCGGTAAACGATCTATTACTCCAGTTTGTTTTAATGCCTGGAAGCCCAAGGCGATTCCCAAAAGCAGTGAGCCGTGTCCGACAGGGAGTAGAATTGTACCCGGGATTTGACCCATCTGCTGGATCAATTCAAAAGCAATCGTTGCAATACCCGCGGTTCCTTGCGGCAAAAAAGCATGACTGGCATAAGGCGCCCCGCCTTTCACCTCCTGGAGGACTGCTTCTGCCGCTTTTGATCTTGGACCAGGAACTGCTATTACTTCTGCCCCGTAACTTTCTATTTGGGATCGTTTTGGCCCTGAGGCATAAGAAGGGATAAATATTTTTGCTTTTATCCCTGCCCTGGCAGCATAGGCCGCAAATGACGCGCCCGCATTTCCAGAGGAATCTTCAACCGCTTCTTGTATTCCAGCAGCCGCCAGCCAACTAACCAGTACTGCCGTTCCTCGGTCTTTGAACGATCCGGTCGGGTTTAAACTCTCCAATTTAAATCCGACTTCTTTCCCGAATACCTTGCTCCAGAGTAATGGAGTATTGCCCTCTCCCAGGGTGATCTGGGGGGCTCCTTGCGGCAGGGAAAAGGTATGCCGATAGCGCCAGATTCCGGGTAAATCGGATTCAATTTTGTCAGTTGAATACGAGATCCCATCTCCAAATCCAAATAATCCCCCACAGCTCGGACAGAGATGGGGGAAGGTATCCAATGGATAAGGTTTTTGGCATTCCAGGCAGGTGATCATTGATATCTATCTCCTGAAAAAGAGGGTAATAAAACTGAAGAGTGTGAGAATGTGAAATCAGCTGGAAATTTAACGTTTATACATTCAACAGGTACCATGCATTGATTATTTCACAAGCGTTTGTTCTTTACATTCACATATTATCTATTTAACCACCGCTTATATGAGGGAAAAACGCGATCTCGGCTTGATCAAATAGGCAGGTGTCTTCATCTGAAAATATCCGGTTTACTGATGTCAACATAGACTCGATTGCCTGGTCTGCTTGAGGATATAATTCCGCGATCCTGGTTTTTAAATCACGGACTGTAGATCCTTCTGGAAGTTCTATTTCCATTTTTTTCAAACCGATTATGGATCGGATGGTGGCAAAAAACAATACCTGAACTGTTATCATTAACCAGAACCTTTTTCGAGAAGGAATCTCTCACCTTTGCCCTTTTACGAGGAGCTGTATGGTGCCATTATACCTCACTCCAAACCCCAAGTTTTTTCCAGAAATTACTAAAAAGGACACTCCGGAATCCAGTCATCATCGGTGTCAATAGGCTCAAAACTCACGATTTTTCTCGCTCAATCGGCACCCCTCCTTCCAAAATTGCCCATGATATAATGCAGACGATGGAAAACAACCTCAGCAAGTGGAGAGCTGGTCTCACTCAAACCAGAAAATCAACCTTTGGCAAAATCGCGGATTTTTTTGGAGTTAGCGAAATCAGGGATGATTCCTGGGATGAATTAGAATCTCTCTTTATTCAAGCAGATATTGGCGTAAAAACCAGTGTAGAGCTTCTGGAGAGTATCCAGGCTCGGGTTGAGCGGGACGGATTAATCAAGACGGAAGATTTAATGGCAGCAGTTGAACAAGAATTGTTATCACGCCTGATCACACCCCCAGAGCAGATCTGGACTCAAAGTCCTTCTGTGATACTGATTGCAGGCGTGAACGGATCTGGAAAAACTACTACCCTGGCAAAACTTGGAAAATATTTCCAGGATCAGGGTTTAGACGTTCTGTTCGCAGCTGCAGATACCTACCGGGCTGCCGCGGTAGAACAAATCCAGGTTTGGGGAGATAGATTGGATATCCCCGTGATCGCGGGGCAAAAGGATGGCGATCCGGGTGCAGTGGTCTATGACAGTGTCCAAGCTGCAATTTCCCGAAAAAAAGATCTCCTTCTGATTGACACCGCAGGGCGACTGCACACCAGATATAACTTGATGGAAGAGTTAAAAAAAGTTTACCGCGTGGCAGGAAAAGCCCTCCCGGGGGCACCCCAGGCTTGCTGGTTGGTTATGGACGCAACAACCGGACAAAATGCTCTTCATCAGGCGCAGGCATTCAAGGAAGCCATCCCTCTCGATGGTATTATCCTGGCAAAGTTGGATTCCTCCGCAAAAGGAGGAATGGTATTTGCCATTCAGGCAGAACTCGAGCTGCCGATCCTGTTCGCCGGGCTGGGAGAACAGCCTCAAGACCTGGTACCTTTTAACCCGGAAGCGTTTATAACAGGTATTTTAAACACAGGTTAATATGTCCCTGACTGTAAAGATAAAACGCTATCAAAATGATTTTGATTATTCATATTCACTCGGTGTGTATCCGACACTCGAGCTGTTAACCTATCAAGCTGAATCCGTGATGGGAGTTCTTCTCCATTCAAAAGGATCAAAAAACCAGGGGATAACTAAAATCCGCGGCTTATGCAAAAATCTACAAATAGAAATCATTGAAAATGATAACCTGGTGGACAAATTAACTTCACGGGGAAATACCTACGCGGTTGGCGTGTTCCAAAAATTTCACTCGACACTGGATCCCGCGAAAAATCATCTGGCCCTGGTCCATCCTTCAAGTATGGGGAATTTAGGGACAATCATGCGCACTATGGTTGGATTTGGGAAACACGATCTGGCTGTGATAGAACCGGCAGCTGACGTTTATGATCCAAAAGTCATCCGAGCTTCCATGGGTGCAATTTTCCAACTCAGAATAAAAACCTTCCCTGAATTTACAGATTACTGGGGTTCCCATGCAAATCATTCACTCTACCTGCTGATGACCAACGGTGAAATTTCACTCCCCGAGGTTAAATTCCAGGTGCCCTATACATTGGTATTCGGAGATGAAGCCAGTGGCCTGGGGGATGAATATCACCAATTTGGGACCAGTATCCGGATTCCCCAGGATGATGCTGTCGATTCACTCAACTTGGCCCTCTCGGCCGGCATCACACTCTATCACAGTTGGATAAATGAAAAAAAACGCCAATAGACTCTAATCTCAGGCATGGTAATATTGACCTTGGTTAGCCTGGTAAAACAGGATCAAGATTAAGATCAAACTTATCAACCTCGAAAAGTTTTTATTGCAGGAATTTAGTTTTTGGAGAAGAATCATGGAGTCCTTATACACAATCCTCAAAGAGAGCCAGCAAAAAATCCAGAATTTACTGGAGCGTCTTTGACGTAGCTGATAAGGCAGAAAAACTAGAAAAGCTGAGAGAGGAGTCCCAGGCAGCTGATCTATGGGAAAACCAGAATAGAGCCAGGAAGGTGATGAAAACCCTCTCCGCGCTGGAAGCAGAGATTAAAGGGTGGACGATGCTTGAGGGAAAACTAAAAGACGCCCTGGAATTAGCAGAGCTTGCGGATGAGAACCTTCAGGATGATCTAAAAAAAGAAGTCAGCGCCATCCAGGAAGAGATTGGAAAAAGAGAATTTGATGCCATGCTTTCTGGTGAGTATGACCGGGGTGATGCATTATTAGCGATACATGCCGGCGCAGGCGGGAATGATGCCCAGGATTGGGCAGAGATGGTCCAGCGGATGTATCTCAGATGGGCAGAAAAACGCGGTTTTGAAACAGAAACTCTTGATTTAACTCCCGGTGAAGAAGCAGGGATAAAAAGCACCACCATCTCCATCAGCGGATTATACGCGTATGGATATCTCAGGGCTGAAAAGGGTGTGCACCGCCTGGTGAGAATCTCACCATTCGACTCATCCAGTAGAAGACACACATCTTTTGTTCTGGTGGAAATCCTCCCCCAAGTTGAAGACGATAACAGCTTATTAGTCAATCCCAGCGACCTCCGGATTGATACCTTCCGTTCTGCCGGCGCAGGAGGACAGAGTGTTCAGAAAAACGACACCGCTGTGCGTATCACCCACATCCCAACGGGCATTGCCGCCAGCTGTCAAAATGAACGGTCTCAAACTCAAAACCGTGAAATGGCTTTGCGGGTATTAAAAGCCCGCCTGCTGGAACTGAAGCAGCGGAAACGGAAAGAAAAAATAGAAGAACTCCGGGGGGAATACCAAAAAGCCGAGTGGGGAAGCCAAATCAGGTCTTATGTCCTGCACCCCTATCACATGGTAAAAGACCACAGGACAAATTACGAAGACGGCAATACTGAAGCCGTCCTGGACGGTGATCTGGACCAATTTATTGAAACCTACCTGAGGATGACTTTAGGGGAAAAAGAAAACCATAACCAACCTTAACCATGTGGTGTTATAGAGTTCAGTTCAGCACACTATTCGATGGTTTTTAATAGGAAATTATCCTCCCTAGAAGGAGCTATTCAATGGCTAAAAAGATTGGGCGAATCATTCTCGGAACCGTACTCGTACTTCTTATTCTGGCAGCGTTAACTGCAATAATTTCCCCTCCCCTGGTACGAAGAACAGCAGAAAAATCCTTTCCCCTCGTTGAAGGAGAAATACAGATCGCTGGTCTTGATGGACCGGTAGAGATATACCGGGATTCTTTTGGCATACCCCACATTTATGCAGAGTCCCATCATGATCTCATGTTCACTCAGGGATATGTCCACGCCCAGGATCGATTCTGGCAAATGGATTTCTGGCGGCATCAAGGTGCCGGGAGGTTATCTGAATTGTTGGGGAACACGATGCTGGAAACGGATAAATTCCTTCGAACCCTGGGCTGGGAAAGGGTAGCAAAACAGGAACTTGCCCAGCTGGAACCTGAAGAACTTTCAATCCTGGAAGCATATGCCGAAGGAGTGAATGCCTACCTTCAGGAATACTCCGGAACTGCACTCAGCATGGAATATGCCTTCCTGTCAATTTTAAATCGGGGGTATACACCTAAATCCTGGATACCCTTAAACAGCCTTACCTGGGCAAAAGCTATGGCCTGGGATTTAAGGGATAATCTCAGCACAGAACTTGATCGGGCAATGCTGTTGAAAGATATATCCGCCGATCAGCTGGAATTTATTTACCCACCTTATCCACAGGACCACCCCCTGATCGTTACTGATTACGCTTCACCTGAATCAAAGATAGACCAATATAACCAGAACTTCACAAAATTCCAATCCGACAATTTGATTCCAGTATCGGCAATCTCACCACTTATTCAATCAGTCATTTCCCAAGTCGAAGCGCTGGATAACCTCACCGGAGGCGGTTTTGAAGGTATCGGATCCAACAGCTGGGCGATCAGTGGCGAGCTGACAGATACAGGAAAACCCTACCTGGCGAATGACCCCCACCTGGGATCCCAGATGCCCTCGATCTGGTATGAGGTTGGTCTGCACTGTCGGGAAAAAACCGAGTCCTGTCAATTAGATGTCGCGGGTTTCTCCTTTGCAGGGTTCCCAGGGATCGTTATTGGCCATAATGACCGGATCGCCTGGGGTTTAACAAATGTTGGTCCAGATGTCATGGATCTTTATATCGAAAAGATAAACTCAGACAATCCCACCCAGTACGAATATGAGGGAGAGTGGGTAGAGATGGAAATTGTGACCGAGACAATCCAGGTTGCAGGCAAAGATCCGGTGGATCACACTGTTTACCTGACACGACATGGTCCTGTCATTGGTTCTGTATACGGCTTGGAAGAGTTTGCCGAAAGCACAACCTTGGATATTCCCGAGAATTATGCCCTGGCATTAAGGTGGACCGCACTGGAACCGAGCTGTATGTTCTGTGCCATGTGGGAAGTAAATCTGTCCCAAAATTGGCAGGAATTCCGCGAAGCAGCCAAAGAATTTGCCGTGCCATCTCAAAATTTACTTTATGCCGATGTGGAAGGAAATATCGCTTACCAGATGCCGGGAAGGATCCCTATCAGGGAAGAGGGGCATGATGGCATGCTGCCTGTACCGGGGTGGACCGGAGATTATGAGTGGCAGGGATATATTCCGTTTGAAGAACTGCCTAATACCCTCAATCCGCCAGAAGGATATATCGTTACCGCCAATAATGCAGTAGTAGGTCCGGATTATCCTTACCTCATATCACAGCAGTGGGATCGTGGATTCCGGGCTCAACGCATCGTGGATATGCTGGAGGAAGCACCGAACCCAATCCCAATGGACTATATCAAACAAATGCAGGGAGATAATCATGATTTAGTAGCCCAAACACTAGTGCCAATTTTGCTGGAAATTCAATTCTCAGATCCCGCGCTAGTTAGCGCCCAGCAAATTCTTCAAGGTTGGAATTATCAAGCGGATCTGGACTCCGCACCAGCCCTGTTATTTATGGTGTTCTACCAAAACCTGATCAATAATACCTTTCAGGATGAGCTGCCAGATTACTTCCATGTTGGTGTTGGTTCTACTGCCAAGGAGCTTTTCCGCCTCCTGGTCAACACACCTGATCATCCCTGGTGGGACGATCCCTCCACAAGCAATCAGGAAAACCTGGAAGATATCTTCCGATCCACCTTTGAGGAATCCTACCAGGAGATAACCAAAGAACAAGGAAAAGATCCACAGGACGGGAAGTGGGGTGACTTACATACGATCACTTTCAAAAACCAGGTCATGAGCAGCTTTCCAATCGTTAATGCCGCCTTTGACCGGGGACCGTTCCCTGCTTCCGGGGGAAACGAGATTGTCAACGCAACCGGCTGGGATCCATATGAACCCTATGTAATTGACTGGCTGCCATCCATGCGGATGATTGTTGACCTCAGCGATTTGTCTAACTCGATCACAATTCATACCACGGGCCAGTCAGGCCATGCTTATCATCCCCATTACATTGACATGGCTGACATGTGGCGAACAATTCAATACCATCCGATGCTTTGGCAATTCACCACAATCCAGGAGCAAGCTGAATCGACTCTCACCCTCACACCCTAAAATCAACAGATCGCACCCACTCTTCGTTAAGGGGCTGATCCGGGTTCATTTGGAACAGCCCCTTATTTATTTTATAAATAATATCCAACTCAATTGTGACTACCGCGATTTGTCATCCTGAGCGCGGCGAAGGATCTCTGAAACGATCAGAATTCAATTCCTGATTAAGTTAGCCATGCTGGTTTTGCTTTTTCAGCTCTTGATGGATTCCTCGTTTCACTCGGAATGACAAAACAGGGTATCTCCGCGATTTGTCATCCTGAGTGCGGCGAAGGATCCCTGAAACGATCAGAATTCAATTCCTGATAAAGTTAGCCATGCTAGTTTTGCTTTTTCAGCTCTTGATGGATTCCTCGTTTCACTCGGAATGACAAAACAGGGTATCTCCGCGATTTGTCATCCTGAGCGCGGCGAAGGATCCATACAAAGACCAAACTTCCGCGGCGCAACAAGCAAACCAAGGAAGTTTTGCATTTTCAGCTCTTGATGGATTCCTCGCTTCATTCCCTTCGACAAGCTCAGGACGGCGCAGGACAGGAAGAATGCCAAAATTTTTCGACCAGGAATATCCTGTCTCATAGTCTCCCCGTCCCCGATCTTCCAGCATCTGGATTCCTCTCCTCATTTAATAAAACTACTAACTACTTACTACTTCAAAAACTTTCCCCTTGCCAGGAGAGATATCCTTGTGTATAATATAGAACAAACGTTCTATTTACTCCCTGCAGGCAGCTATGTTTCCGACCCGTGTTTTAGATTCTCTCAAATATCTTTTTGATCCGGCCCAATTTGTTAAATTGGACCAGCCGTTGAGTCTGGCCCTGGCCCGCCTGGCTGAAGAGGAAGAACAATCTCTGAATGAGGTGGGGGTAAAGATGTTAAGTTTTGCCCTGCAGCACCGCCAGGAAGCTGCCCAAAGTCTGAAAACCTGGCAATCCCTCACCCCGCGTGAAAAAGAAATCACCGCCCTGGCCTGCTTGAGCTATACCAACAAAGAAATCGCCGACCAGCTGATTATCTCCCCGGCTACCGTCAAAACTCACCTGCGCAATGCCAAACGCAAATTTGGTCTGCGCAGCAAATTGGAACTCCGCAAAGTCCTGGCCGATTGGGATTTCTCCCAGTGGGCAGCCTGATCAGCTCTCCTCTTTTGGCGTAGCCCTTTTTTCATCCCTGATTTCAGCCAAACGGCGATAGCCTGTTCTCCTCCAACCTGCTAAGGTTGGAGCATGGAACTAATCCCTTTATCTCACTCCCCTTCCCTGCAGCTGCTGGTTGCTCCCTCCGCATTCCAGCGGGAAGCAGCCCTTACTTTTATTGCGGAATTAGCGCAAACCGGCCCAGTCCGCGTTTTGGACGGAGGCAACCGCTTTGACGTATTGAGTCTAAACCGGGAACTCCGGCGCAGAGATCTTCCCCTCTACACCGCGCTGGAGCGCGTCCAGGTCGCGCGGGCTTTTACCTGCTATCAAATGACTACCCTGTTGGAGGGACCGGCACCCAGCGGAATTCCCACACTGGTGTTAAATCTGCTCACCACCTTCCAAGATGAGAATGCATCGCTTCCCGAACGCCTCAGGCTCCTGGAAACCTGCCTGTATTGTTTACAAAGGAATGCCCGGCAGACCCCGGTCCTGCTGATTCTTCACCCTCAGCCCGAGGAAGAACCTTTCCTGACCCGCATCCGGGAAGTTGTTGACCGGGTCTGGGTTTTTGAGCCCCATCATCCGGCCATTCAACTGACCTTACTCTGAAAGGAAAACCCATGGGACGAACTGTTACCTCAATCACTCAAACCTTCCTGAAAGAACGCGCCGCTTTCGCCCGCTTCCGCCGCGCCCTGCGCAGCAGCGATCAACGCGTATTGGATGACCTGTTTGCCTCAGCGCAAAAACACCTCTCAGCCGCCTCGTACGCTTCTCATGCGCTGCCATTTGAAACTTTTTTGCTTTCCATGCTGTTGGAAGAACACAAAGAGATCATGCGGTTAAGGCGAGAGGTTAAAGAACTCCGACATGTCCTCCAGAAGTGAAATCCGCGGTTGGCTGCTGGATATGTATTCAGACCCTGTGCAGGGAGTGATTCTGTGGATACTGGATCAGGACGGCGCCAGGCGCCACCGGCTGCATCAGGCGTTCCCAACCACCTTCTACGTGCACGGCGAGAGGGGTGATTTGCGATCATTATGGCGCCATTTGAAGTCCTTGTCTCTCCCTCTTCAGCTGTCGCGCGTTGAACGGCAGGATCTGTTTGTGGAGGATCCGCTCCCGGTTCTAAAAATCGAAACCCAGACACCTTCTGCCCAGGAGAAACTTTTTTACCACCTGAAAAGGGAGTTTCCAGGCTTGACCTATTACGACGCGGACATTCCAATTGATCTCCGTTACGCAGCCCAGACCGGTGTTTTCCCGCTGGCAGACTGCCGGTTATTGGCTGCAGAAGATGGGGAAGTGAAGGAGCTGGAGACTTTCGATTCACCCTGGATGATCGATCCCCCGCAAGTACCCCTGCTGGTGATGGCCCTGGCGCCTGACTGTAACCCGGATCATAGAGAGCCAACTGCCCTCAAAGTTCACCTGGCAGGAAAACACTACCATTTTCCTTTCCGGGATGAACGGGGGCTGCTGGTTAAACTCGGTGCTCTGCTCCGCCGCTACGATCCCGATCTGCTGCTTACTGTCTGGGGTGACAATTGGCTGATCACAAAACTGCACGAGTTAATGGAAAAACACCGGATCACACTTCCGCTCAGCCGGGAACAGGGCCGCGGTGTTGAACGTCGGGAAGAGCGTTTCTACCATTCCTACGGCGGGGTGATTTATCGTGGTCCCCAGGCCCGTTTGTTTGGGCGCGTTCACATCTCCACCGAAAACACCGTCATGTATCATGATTACGGGTTAGAAGGAGTCTTTGAGATGGCCCGGGTTACCAGCCTTCGAATTCAAACCGCTGCCCGGGTTTCTCCGGGTACCGGGATTTCTTCCATGCAAATGCTGACCGCTCTGCGCCAGGGTGTACTGGTTCCCTGGCACAAGCAGCAGGTGGAATGGTCCAAATCCGCTTACAACCTGCTTCAGGCTGATCGAGGAGGAATGGTCTATCAGCCAACAATTGGCCTGCATGCCCATGTAGCGGAGATCGACTTTATTTCCATGTATCCCAGCATCATGGAACACTTCAATATTTCCCCGGAGACAGTGGGGAAAAGCGGTGTTAATAGCACGTTTGTACCTGAACTGGAGCTGACCATCGATCAGGACCAGCGCGGATTGGTACCTGATACCTTGCAGCCGCTGCTTAAAAAGAGAATTAAGCTCAAACAGGAATTGGCCGGGATGAGTCCAAAAGACAGCCGTTATCTGCCCTACATGGCTCGGTCCTCAGCTCATAAATGGCTGCTGGTGACCTGTTTCGGATACCTGGGATATAAAAATGCCCGGTTTGGGCGAATCGAAGCCCACGAAGCGGTTACAGCATACGGCCGCGAAGCGCTGCTGCGGGCAAAAGAAGCTGCCGAGGATTTGGGGTACCGGGTTCTGCATATGTATGTGGACGGTCTCTGGGTTCAAAAAGAAGCGGCTACCCAGGTCGCGGACTTCCAGCCTTTGCTGGAAGAGATCCTGGATCGCACCGGTTTGCCAACCAGCCTGGAGGGTGTTTACCGCTGGATTGCCTTTTTAAGTTCACGCCCGGATCCCCGGGTGCCCGTAGCTAACCGCTATTTTGGCCTGTTCCAAAATGGCACCTGGAAAGTGCGGGGGATTGAGGTGAGGCGGGATGATACTTCGCAGTGGGTGAAAAACATTCAACGGGAAATGCTCAATCTGCTCACAGATGCCCCGGACGTCGGGAAACTGGTGGAACAACTGCCGCGGATTCATGCCTTGCTGCAAAGCCGGATGACAGCGCTGAGGGAGGGCAAGGTTCCCCAGGAGGAATTGCTTATATCCCAGAAGATAAGCAGAACGCTGGAAGAATACAAAGTCCCTTCCCCTGCAGCCCGGGCTGCTGCTCAGTTGGTTAAAATTGGTAAACATCTGATACCGGGCCAACGGGTGCGTTTTCTCTATACCCGTGGAAAACCGGGGGTATATGCCTGGGATCTCCCGGAACGGCCGCATCCCGGAGTAATCGATACCGATCGGTATGCAGAACTGCTCTGCCGGGCAGCTTTTACCATTCTTCAGCCGCTGGGGGTTGAAGAGCAAACTCTGCGCTGGTGGATGTTCACCAATGCCGGGTATGGCGCTCCTCCAGGGTTTTTGCCTGAGGACTGCTCCCAAAAAACGCCTCTGCTGGGAGATCTCGGCCTGCCGGGCCCTCAGCTGGACCCGGTATTCCTCTAGGTTAATCCGGTCCAGGTTTCCGGAAATCAAGCCGGGAGTGGGATACAGTCCCTAGCAATCACCTTGACACAATGCCTGCCACTCCGTATAATCTACCTGCTGAAAAAAAGGATTATCCACGATTATTCGTGTTGAGTAAAAATGCAGGAGTTGATGATATGACACCTCTACCAAAACAACGCACTTCCCGAGGTCGCAAGAACCGCCGGCGTGCACATGATGCGTTAAAACCAAAACAATTGGTGCAGTGCAGCAATTGTGGTGAAAAACGCCTTCCGCACCGGGTTTGCCCCCATTGTGGGTTCTACCGGGGCCGTGAAGTTGTAGCGAAATAAAAAACTGCTGTCAATTTTGAGAACCCTTCAGACTGGCCGTGACTCTCACGGCCGTCTGTGTTTTAATCACCAATAGGTTATAATATAAAATGCTCAGAAATGAGTTGAAAAATAGATGACTTGGGAGTAATTATGGAAACTACAGAACGCCCCCCGGGAAAAACAACCATCGCTCCTGCTGTCCTGGCAACTATTATCAGGTTAACTGCCCTTCAGGTGGAAGGAGTTAACCGCCTGGCGCAAATTCCCAGCAGTGTGAATACTATCTTTAGCCGTAGTCGTGAAGATGGCGTGCAAATCACGGTTAAAGAGGACGGCAGTGTCTATGCGGATTTGCACCTGATCCTTTCCGACAAGGCCAATATTCGCGAAACCAGCAAAAAAGTTCAGGACGAAGTTTCCGAGGCCATCTCAAAAATGGTTGGCATGGAAGTTGGATCAATCAATGTGCATATTGAGGATATTGATTATCAGAACAACCAACATTCCGGGGACTGATTAGCATGAAGGACCGAACCAAGGCACGCGGGATTGCCCTCCAAGCTTTGTATGAATTGGACATCACCAATCACCCGGTTGGTACGGTATTAAAGGAACGTATCAAAGAGGCTGCCTTGAATGAAGAACTTTCTCAATTCTTCCGATCGATTGTTTTAGGAGTTCTGCCAATCCGGCAGGAATTGGACCGTTTCATCGCCGATCACGCACCTGACTGGCCATTGGATCAGGTAGCAATTATCGATCGGAATATCCTCCGGATCGCCCTGTGGGAATTTGCCGTATCGGATGGTACTCCGTTAAAAGTAGCTATAAATGAAGCCGTAGAATTAGCAAAAACATACGGATCTGACAGCGCCCCCAGATTTGTAAATGGCGTCCTGGGAAGCCTGGCCAACCGGCAAAATGAAATAACACAATCATTTGTAGATATAAAACTTCAAGACACAGATCAACCTTTATGAATATTTTTGGTATTGGACCACTTGAAATAATATTTGTTCTCATCATTGGGATCCTGGTCTTAGGACCGGAAGGAATGATCGAAGCCGGTCGAAAATTGGGAAAGTCCTTGCGGTCAATTGTACGGTCAACCTGGTGGCAGAATATCCGCAGGGGAGTGAATGAAATTCAGCACCTGCCGCAGCGGTTAATGCGAGAAGCTGAGCTTGAGGAACTAAAGGAGATCAGGGATCTTACAAAAACCGATTTACCAAAAATCGGGGGGGAAAATATTTTGGATTCATCTTCCTGGGTTGGGTCATCTCCATTAAAAACTCTTGAAGAATTAAGTTCTGAAGAGACCCCAAAAAAGCCTTCCAACACTGAAGCAAAATCCGGATAGCCAGAAATAAACACTACTCAATATAAAATTCATTCCATCATTTATCAGTTGATAGGCGCTCAGGATAGTCAATAACATAGTCAAAATATTCTGATAGTTTCATCTGCAAGCAGGTGGAAAAGCCAGAATAACCGCGCTTCTCCACAACCTTATTCCACCCTTATTGGTATTGGTAAGTTTGGCGCATTTTTAACCATTGATGACTGTCAGCATTAACTGCCAAAGTGTGCTCGTAAATCAAACCGTTAACCCGTCAACAAAGACGAAGGGAGTGTGGATCTATGAGACCTGTCTATGCAATTTCTGGAGGGGTATCTAAATTTGCCAAAGCCCGTCCAGACAAGAATTTCCAGGCAATAATCAAGGAAGCCTATGATTATGCCATCAATGATCTGGGAATAAGTTTCCCAAATTTCACTGAGGTTGTTGATGGTTCCGTTGCCTCTTATTTTTCCGATCACTTCAGCAGGCAGCTTATGGCAGCGATTATGGCCCAGGACTATCTGGGACTGTGTCCAAAACCCAGCCACCGCGTTGAAGGTGGTGGTGCCACTGGCGGCTTATGTTTCCAGGAAGCCTGGAAATCCATCGCCAGCGGGCATATGGACCTGGTAGTTGCCTATGGTTTTGAAACCATGAGCCATGTAGAAACCTGGAAAGGAAACGAGTTTATTGCTCTTGCCTCAGATGTTTCCTTCGACTATCCAGTAGGAGGATTTTATTCCGGGTACTACGCCATGATGGTCACCCGCCATATGAAGGAATTCGGTACAACGGTTGAGCAGATGGCACATGTCAGTGTCAAAAACCACATTAATGCCTTCCATAATCCTTATGCTCAGAAAAGGAACCGCTATTCCGTACAGGATGTACGCGATGCCACAATGGTCGCCTGGCCATTAACCAGACTGGATATTTGCGTCATGTCTGATGGGGCTGCGGCAGCGGTGTTGGCATCTGAAGAAGGAATAAAAAGACTGGAAAAAGCCGGCGCCAAAATTCCCCGTCCCCTGGTAAAAGTCACCGGGATTGGCAGAGGAACGGATGCCATGAGAATGGCTGATCGTCCCCATGTCGATTACGATGAATTTATCAAAGACTATGCCACTGAACAGGAGAAAGAGTCCAAAGAAACCATGAAGTATTACAAGGATCTCTGGTCTCATGGTACCCGGTATCCAGGTATACATTCATTCAGAGCCGGGCGGACAGCCGGGAATATGGCTTACAAACATGCCGGAATACACGATCCCCTGACAGAATTGGATTTTATTGAGCTGCACGATGCCTATACGTCCAGTGAAATCCAAACCTACGAGGACCTTGGACTCTGCCGATATGGTGAAGGTGGTCCCTTTGCCGCCTCAGGGAAAGCTTTTCTTCCCAACGTTGATTACGGATTAAATTTAAAAGACAAGCCTATCTGCCCTGTCAATCCATCCGGGGGTTTAATCGCTTGTGGTCACCCGGTTGGCGCAACCGGTTTAATGCAGGCAGTATTTGCAATTTGGCAGCTGCAGGCATCCGTTGATAAACACTTTGAGGATAAAACCCTACAAGTGAAAGATGCCCGGAAAGGGGCAATCCACTCACACGCGGGAACAGGAACCTATGTAACCGTCAGTGTTCTGGAAAAGGAATAGGGAGGAATCATGGCAAAAATACCAAATAAACAACCTGAATCTCTGGGTGGAACCATCGTTCATAATTTGCCGTTTCCTTTAGACACTTCTCCGGAAGCGCTAGCCTGGCTGAAACATTTGGCTCCAATCCAGATCGAACAGCCCTACAGTATTGTTTACCTGCACTCTTATGCACAAGATAGTCCCTGGTTTGCCGGGTTGTCCAACAAAAAGATACTTGCCAACAAAGACCCCGAATCTGGATACACCTATGCGACACCCCGGGGCCATGACATGTATACTGGTGAAGAAACAGACTGGATCGATATTACAGAGAGGAAAGCCACAGTTCATGCATTTACAGTCTGCTACTTCGGGTCAGAAGCTTTTTTAGATGAAACCCCGTTCGTCTTGGTGCAGGTTGAATTTGAAGGTGTAAATACTTTGCTTCTCAGCAGACTTGTGGGGGTCGATCCTGAAGAGGCAAGCCTGGATTGGATCGGAATGGAGCTGAAACCCCAATTCCTAAGAAATAGCAAACTTAAACCAACAGACGTATATTTTGTTCCAGCTTAAAGGATAATTTAGGATACGTAATCCTGGAAGGATTACGTATCCTAATTAATATGCAAACTAACCTAAACTGGTCTATAATCTAGGCAATCGTTTCACAATTATTGAGATGAAGGGTTAGTTTGTGGCTGTACCTAAACGTTCTGATCTTGGACCCCCCATTACCAGGTATAACCTCCAGGAATTACACTGGCGGGACATATTAAAGGTGTTTTTCCCCTTTTCCCTGGTGGTATTGGCGCCTGTTGGATATGGCCTGTGGCGTACATTATACGGATATTCTAGATTCGGGCCAGCTGCTGCTTTTTTCTGGGGTAGAACCTGGTTTTTAGTCGGTGGTTTCCTGGTAATCCCCCTGCTATTTTACGCATTGCGCAGGCTTAATATGGCTCACACCTGGATCGAGGTATACTCCTGGGGTCTATATTTCCATTTTCCTCCCGGACGCAAGAGATTGCTTCGCTGGGAAGATATACGAGGCATTACCAGTTATTCAGTAAAAAAATCCTTTCTCCGCGTTTATAATAAAACCAGGCACTTCCTGATTATTCATTCACTAAGGTATCCTGCTCTATTTTGCCATCCGGATATCCCAGGTCGGGAAGGATTAAAAAAAACTATCAAAAAACAAGTTTACACCCGATTAAAACCCAAACTTCTCCAGGCGTTTAAAGTGGGAGAGATCATTCCCTTCGGAGAAGTTTCAATATCAAAACACAAGTTATACCTTCCCAAGCAGGAAATTCCCTGGGAATTCATTGAGGGGATTTCGGTTCAAAGAGGTATATTTATTATCAACTTAACAGCTCAGAAAAGAATTGAAATACCCATCCGAAAAGTTCAGAACATTGAAATTCTCATTCATTTAATTAAAACGGAGATCTAATATGTCCGTTCATCGTCAAAAAAGAATCCTTCCTTTCCTGGTACTACTCATATCCCTGTTTCTGAGCAGCTGCAGTGGATTTTCAATTGACAATATAATGTCATTTTTCGGCTCAAACGAATCAGCCCTGGTTATGGTTGAAGTCGATTTTTATGTTCAGGTTCCGCTGAATACACCAGAAGGTGAGATGATTTACCTGAGCACCCTGGACGAAGTGACAGGCTTGGGTGTTAATGCCCAGGCGCATCCACTGGAACCCGCAGTCGGAGAAGACAACCTGGATCAAGGCTTAATATATAAGACGACTTTAACTGTACCGCAGCATACCATCATTAAATATCGGTATACCCGCCAGAACCAATATGCAATAATTGAACATACCCAATCCGATGAACAGGTGAGATACCGGATTGCTCAGGCAGATAATCCCTTAGAAATCCGCGATGTAGTAAGTAAATGGTCTGACACAACCTACTATTGGCCCGAACCTGGAAGAATTTCTGGAGTAATAATCAATGAAAATACGGGTTCCCCAGTCCCCGGCATGCTTGTAATTGGGGGAGGAGTCCAGGCCTTCACCACAGCATCTGGATCATATATGCTCCCCGGGCTTCCTCCCGGTGTCCATAATCTTGTTGTTTATGCTCCGGATGGCAGTTATCAGGTTATTCAACAAGGAGCAGAAGTCGCTTCTCAGGCGAATACTGAGGCAGACCTTTCTATCACCCCGAGGGAATATGTCGATGTAACTTTCCTGGTAACAATCCCGATAGGATCACCGGAAAACAGTGTTCGCCTGGTAGGAAATCTATATCAGCTGGGCAATACTTTTGGTAATTTACCTGGTGGTATGAACACCACTCCTTCCAGGATGCCTAAACTGACCTCTGTAGGTGCTAACCGCTATGGCATCATTCTCCCCCTCCCGGTAGGTGCTGAAATCCGCTACAAATATACCCTTGGGGATGGGTTCTGGAATGCGGAACACACCAATGATGGTGATTTTTACCTGCGCAGTTTTATCGTACCTGACCACCCGATCCAAATATCGGATGAAGTTTCTACCTGGAAAGCAGGGAGCAAAGATTCAATCACCTTTGATTTATGGACACCAGATAATTCCCCGGTCGGAGAAGAAGTTTATATTCAATTTAATCCCTATGGATGGACTACACCTCTTCCCATGATCGAAATTGCTGCCAATCACTGGGTATTTATCTTATTCTCTCCCTTTGATATCATTTCAGATCTGACCTACAGATATTGCCGTGAAGGAGAATGCGGCATCGCGGATGATGCAGCGACAGTCGGAGAAACACCAGCTGGACGATCTGTACACTCCAGCGCTGAACCCCAATACATCGCGGATACGGTTGATCAATGGGCCTGGTTGGAAACAGAGCCTCCAACCAGCAGCGCCGCGCAGCCTGAAGTTCAATCCAGAGAGGAGGGGTTTATTACCGGGATTGAGTTTATGCCAGGCAACAAGGCTGCAAGTTCGGTCCATTTTTTATCTGCTATTCCTGCTATCTCTAATTTAAATGCCAGGTGGATCGTATTTACACCGACCTGGTCCTTTACATATCAAGATCCACCAGTCATTGAACCGGATCCCTCCCGGGATCCAATCTGGTTTGACCTCTCTACGATGTCTGGTCTTGCATTCTCTCACAATCTCCAGGTTGCACTGCATCCTCAACCTCATTTCCCAGATTCTCCGGAGGTTTGGTGGGAATCTGCCCCGCGTGATTTCAGCTGGTGGAACAGCTGGTTTGATCAGTATAAAAATTTCGCCTTACATTTTGCAGATTTAGCAGAAAAGCAAGGTCTTGATACTCTAATTTTGGGAGGAGATTGGCTTACACCGGCTCTGCCAGGGGGAAAATTAGCCAATGGTGAACCCTCAGGAGTTCCCGCGGATTCTGAACTCCGCTGGGAGGCAATGCTGGCAGAGGTTAATTCCCATTTTTCCGGCACACTCGCCTGGTCAATGTCCCTGCCATCAAACAATCACATCCCGTCTTACTTCCAATACATTGATCAAGTTCACTTGAATTGGCTTCCTGCTTTACAATCAAATCCAACGATTTCAATGGATGACCTGACTACTCAAGCTGCATTTTCTCTTGACGGTGAGATAAACCAATTTTGGACCACCTGGTTAAAACCCGAAGACAAACAATTAATCCTCCGCCTAGCATATCCATCCGTGATGGGTTGGGAAGCTGAATGCACTGCCGCCGAGAATGAAAACTGTGTTGATTTAACCGCGTTCACCAACCCCGCACCCGGGGTTCCAAATTTGGAAATAAACCTGGATGAACAAGCAAAAGTTTATACTGCCTTATTATCAGCCGTTTACAATAAAGGTTGGGTTTCAGGTGTTGTATCCCGGGGTTATTACGCTCCGGCTGTTCTGCATGACAAATCAATCTCCATCCACGGGAAACCAGCTGAAGGTGTAATCGGGTATTGGTTTAGTGAAATTATGGCTAAATAAAATCCCAAATACAATACCAGGATTTAATCTTGCTGAGATTTGGACGTTTAATTTTTAATATTGATATTTTAGAAGGCAGGTTTTATGGTTCTGGATAGAAACTATTCCCAATTAAGAAATTATTAACATGGTATTTGAATGAAAAAATTCCACTTGCAAGGCTTTACACTATGCTATAATGAAAATCCAAGTAAAAACAAAACCCATCCATTGACTATCGTGGATGGGTTTTAATAGTCTGTGTTAACGATTAGGTACGGCAGTAAATAGCATGAGTGAAAATAGTATTAAAGAACCAATTTTGGAATACGAAAACCCCCTAGCCCGCCTGCTCCAGATCGGCAGAGATAAAGGCTATGTTACGCTGGATGATATTTCAGAGATCTATCCTAAAGCCGAAAACAATGTGGATCAATTGGAAGAAGCCTTTTCCGCCCTGTTGACAGCTGATATTCCCTATGTAGAAAGTGAACAGGAAGCGCAAGAATTATTTGCCGATGGCGTTGAGGATGATTTGGATGACGTTGATGTTGGATACTTTGACGATGATGACCCGTTGGAAAACATCAGCACCAGTGATACGGTTGGTTTATACATCAAGCAAGCTGGAAAAGTACCTTTATTAACCCGGGAAGAAGAGCAAAACCTGACCAGGATAATTGATAAAGGCCGTAAAACCCAAAAGAAACTTGCCGAAAATGAATTAACCCTCAAGGAACGGGAATCACTAAGCCTTTCAGTCGATGAGGGATGGGAAGCATTTGAACATCTTATCCAGGCCAACTCCCGGCTGGTTATCAGTATTGCGAAAAAATATGTTGGAAGGGGTGTTTCCTTTTTAGACCTGATTCAAGAGGGCAATATCGGCATGATGAGAGCTGCTCTGAAATTTGAGCGGGACAGGGGTTATAAATTCAGCACCTACGCCACCTGGTGGATTCGTCAGGCGATCACGCGGGCAATTGCTGATCAGGGCCGGACTATCCGCGTCCCAGTCCATATGGGTGACAAGATCAACAAAATGATCCGGATGCAGCATCAGCTTAAACAGGATTTAAACCGGGACCCCAACCAGGAAGAGTTAGCAGAAGCCTTAAATGTTACTCCTGATGATGTTCAGGATATGATGAAACATGCCCGGCGCCCCCTCTCGCTTGAAATGCCTACTGGAAAAGAAGACGATGCCCAATTAGGTGATTTTATTGCGGATAATGATGCGATTCCTCCGGATGAGGAAGCTACAGGTATCCTGCTCCGCGAACATCTTCAAGAAGCCCTGGCTGAATTACCCCCCCGTGAGACCAGGATTCTAGAAATGAGATACGGCCTAATTGATGGCAGAACCTTAACATTAAACGAGGTGGGAAAAAAGATGGGTGTTACCCGGGAGCGGATCCGGCAAATTGAGGCCCAGGCATTACGCAGGCTGCGGAACCCACGCACCCAGGAAAAATTACAAGCCTATCTGGATTAAATTGTCCATTACTAAAGAAAAAAGCGGAACAGAAATCTGTTCCGCTTTTTATATATCCTGAATTAGATGCTATTTTAGATAAAGGTCTCCCCAGGTTGTCGGATCTGCAAAATACCGTGTTGATACATTACTGACTACTGTTTGCTGCTCCAGCTTCCCAGTCTTATCATTATCGGAGATTGAAACGGCAAATCCATAATGATCTCCTGCTGACGGATTTGACACTCCCAACAAACTCCAGGGTATCTTCAATTCGACCTGATATCCCTTTCCGCTTTCCAGAGCACCAATCTTTATTTCAGTGGTCTTTCCCGCCTTTGTTTTCGGGAACCAGACATATGCCTGAGGCGGTTTTGCAGTGCAGGGAGTTGGCGTAGCTGTATTAATAAACAACCGTGAAGCCATTTTTCCACCGCCGACTGAGCAAACTTCTAGAATGCCGCCTTTGCCAGGAGAGATGCCAATCTGATAATCATCAGAAGTCATCGCCTGCAGGTAATAATCAGCACTCACATAGCGGTCAAAGAGAATTTCAATACTGTCTCCAAGATAAATTTGTTCTTGTACAGCTTCCTGGACATACTTATCATCTTTTACTCGAAAACCCAGGTAGAGATATGTCTCATCCCAACCGGCCACAACCGTACCAGAACAATCCAATTCGCCGCTGTATTTATCCGCTCCATATACTACATGGTTAATGACCTTTTGGATTGGTTCATTCCACTCATACAGGTCACCATCAATGCCAGGTTTATTTTTCAGGTAGCCCGCTGTTATTGAAGGTCCACTTCGTACTTCCGGTCCAACATATTCCTCGGTAGGGTCAGTTGTTGCGGTAGGTACTTCTGTTTCAGGCACTGGCGTCTCAGTCATGGTTGGTATTAGCGTTTCAGTGAGATCCTTTTCTGCATCGGATGTTTTCTTAGCCGACTCTGTTTGTTTTACTGGATCCTCAGGGATTATGGCAGCAGATGTCGCCGGCGCCTCCTGAGTCGGTTCAAACAGGGCAGTCATTGTTTTGTCTGGGGTAGGAAATGAAAACGGGGTGGGAGTTGAAAACCCGGGTAACGTGCAGGCTGTCAGACTAAAAATTACCGTTATTGCCACGATAAAATAACGAATTCTGATTTTATCCATAGGAAATTCTCCTCCTGATTGAGGGTTGTTCACGCGTTATTTTATATATAATAGAATTATAATCGAATTTTTATTGTTTTCGGGAGCTAACGACTTTGTATACATATCACCACCCCAGACCGGCTGTTTCAGTGGATATCGTTCTTTTTCAAAAGAAAAATGACAGCTGCCAGGTACTGCTTATTAAACGAGCCCGGCAGCCTTTCCAGGGGTTTTATGCCCTGCCTGGTGGATTTGTTGATGAAAAAGAAACCCTGGAATCCGCAGCAATCAGGGAACTGGAGGAAGAAACTGGAATACGTGACATACAGGTTGCCCAGATCCATACATTCAGTGCCCCAGACAGGGATCCCAGGGGACGGGTAATCTCAACTGCTTATGGAGCGGTAATTAATCAGGAAAACCAACTCCACATCAGGGCAGGAAGCGACGCAGCTGATGCGGGTTGGTTTAACCTCTCGGATCTCCCTCCCCTGGCATTTGATCATGAACTGGTGATCAGTGTTGCAACCCAAAAAATGAAAATTCTGGGAGATTCATAACCTAAAAGCCTGTCAATTAATCACTATTTGGAGCTCTCATTACACTAAGGGTTATGGGATCTGAAATGTAGCTGCCCTTGTGGTGCAAGATCCGGATTGGCTGTCTTCTGTGCAAATCTTGATCGTAACCTTGATTTTGTGACCGGATGTGGATGCACTAAATTGCAGCGAAGTTAAGTCAGCAGTTTTTCCAGGTGTAATTCTAATTATAGAAGAATCAAACTTGTTTTTAGAATGCGTTAAGGTTTCAGATGTCGTTAAATCTTTAAATGTGGCGGTATATGACTCCAAGGTTAAGTTTCCAGTATTTTTAATATTCACCGTAATATAATTAGCGCTCTCTTTTTTAAACGCAATCGTAAAATCAAGCACCGGAGTTGGCGTGGGAGGCGGGGTGAGAATCTTCAGACTTGTTGTATCCCCTTCCGGAGTGACATATTTGCCCCACAACCAGCAGTTGATCCCTTCTTGAGCCTGAATGTACCAGAATGTCTCTTCCTCGTTTTTTCCGATTAGGTCTACCATATCTCCTGCCAAGAAAATATGGATCAAATCATAAACATCTCCAGGACCGAAGCGGCAGTTGGTATTCCCGGAAATATACCCTGTACGCTGCTCCGGGGTGGGCGTATAAGTAACCGTGGGTGAAGGAGTAGCACTTGGGGTAAAAGTTGCCGTCGGTGGTTTTGATTCGGCGCTTCCATCTTCTCCTCCAGCATCCCCATCACTACCCTTTACCGGCGCTCTAGCAGTCAGGGATTTTACTATCGCGGTCTCAACCAGATCCGTCGCTCGCTGATTATCACCAGGATCAACAGAACTTAATGCTTCAATAGGGACATTGCAGGCTAACCCGGCAGCGGTTAAGATAACTATAACCAGTACAGCGTAAAATATGCGTTTTTGATTGAGATTTCCCGATTGTAAATTCATCTTTCTCCTCCAAAGCCTATCTCAGACTAAAGACCTCATCCCAAAAAATATATGGGTTCAGTATAAACAAAATTGTCCTGCTGGTCAAACGAAGATCTATCCCCGGTAGTAGAAGAAAGGCATTTAGAAGAAACCCTGGGAGTGGTCTCTATAATGGGAGACTCCCGCCCAGTGTGGATAAAAGATTCCATTTTCCCCAATTAAATAAATACACCCCACCATGCCGTGTGTGACTTAGTCTTGAACCTGCTTTCGCAGATTGGGTTTCCTCATCGTATGCTTCGCCTTGGCTCAGGCCTATCGCGTCACATACGTAATGTTGGAACCCTAAAAGTTGGTGTTGGCTCAAAACACATCTGTCACATCACGCACACAGTAGGGTGAGATACACTTTACCATACGTCTCTCCAAGTGAATAGGGGAAATGTAAACCGTTAATCAAGTGTAAGTTTTATGTGCAATTCCTCCAGCTGCTCGGGTTCTGCAGGAGAGGGAGCATTACCCATTAAATCTCTGGCTGATTGATTCTTCGGGAAAGCAATCACCTCCCTGATATTAGGCTCATCTGCCAGCAGCATGCACAGCCGGTCCATTCCTGAGGCAATCCCTCCATGAGGTGGTGTTCCATAAGAAAATGCCTGCAGCATATGCCCAAACCGCTCCCGGGCAACATCCATGTCCAAACCTATCAATTTAAAGATCTTTTCCTGGAGATCCGCATTGTGGATTCTGATGGAACCCCCAGCTATCTCATATCCATTGAGAACAAGATCATACTGCTGCCCCCGGACTTTTAACGGGTCTTCATCCAGTGACTCAAGATCCTCCATCATCGGTGAGGTAAATAAATGGTGGCTGGGATCCCAGCGCTTTTCATCTTTGTTCCAGTTTACGAGTGGGAAATCAATGACCCAGCAAAAACCCAGCGTATCCTTATCTACCAGATTCAGTCGATCCCGGAATTCTTCCCGCAACCGACCCAGACTTTCAAATACTACCTCAGGAGTATCAGCGATAAACAATAACAAATCGCCTTTTTTGGCCTCCATGATGGTTAAAATCTGGCTTTTGGCATCTTCAGTTAGGAATTTTGCAAACGATGATCGTTCCTCACCTTCGGAGGTTAGTGCCAGATATGCCAGGCCTCCAGCTCCAAATTGTTTGGTATATTCTGTCAGCTCATCGATCTGTTTTCTGCTGTAATCACCTAAGCCCTCGGCGTTAATTCCCCTGACTGTTCCACCATTGTTAACTGTATCCGAGAAGACCCGGAATCCTGACTCGGGAGCGATCTCTGATATATCTTTCAGCTCCCATTCAAACCGGATATCCGGGTTATCTTTACCAAATCTCTCCAGGGTTTGTTGATAGGTGAATTTTGGCCAGGGTGTTGATAAAACTTTTTTCTGGGGAGTTACTTCTTTAACCAGGGAAGTATATAAACCTTCGATTAGATCCATGACATCTTCCCGCTCAACAAAAGACATTTCAATATCCAGTTGAGTAAATTCCGGCTGCCGGTCTCCACGCTGGTCCTCATCCCGGAAACAGCGTGCAATCTGGAAATACCTCTCCACACCCGCCACCATCAGCATTTGTTTTAATTGCTGGGGGGATTGCGGGAGAGCGTAAAACTGTCCGGGGTGAACCCGGGAAGGTACAATATAATCACGGGCGCCTTCCGGGGTAGTTTTAAACAGGATTGGCGTCTCAATCTCCAAGAACGATTTCTGGTCCAGATAATTGCGAATAAACGAGATCATCCGGTGACGGAGAACAAGATTATCCCGCATGCGTGGGCGCCTTAAATCCAGATACCTGTACTTCAACCGGGTTTGCTCATCCACTTCCTCTTCCTGATTGATCAAAAACGGAGGGGTTTTTGCCGGGTTTAATATCTCCACCCGGGAGAGCTCCACTTCAATTTCTCCTGTAGAAAGATCTGGGTTCTCCATGCCCTCCGGTCTTTTTCTTACAATCCCAACAGCCTGAATTACCCATTCCATACGAACGGGCACAAGAGACTGGTGAACATCAGGTGAAGTTTCAGGATTTGATACGATCTGGATAACGCCAAAGCGATCACGCAAATCGATAAAAGTCACTCCTCCAAGATCACGAAGGCGATCTACCCATCCTGCTAACGACACTTCGTTGCCAATATCCTTTACACCTAACTCACCACAAGTGTGCGTCTTATACATCAATCCTCCAACAATTTTTCAACCATAATTACTCTATTTAAATTATGTCCTGCATTATAGCACGGCGTTCTTGATCTGGAAGGACTCTAATTCAAGCCAGGAATAAGATCCCAACACCTGCTAAAGCAACAAAAGTACCTACTACTGCTCCCCATCCAAATCTTTCCTTAAAATAAAAATAATCTACCGGAATCAAAAAAATTGGTGACAGCGCCATCAAGGTGCTTGCCACGCCGATAGTGGAATTTTGGAGAGCGAACAATGATAAGGAAACACCCAGAACTGGTCCCGAAAATGCCCCTCCTGCGATCTTCCAAAATGCTCCCGGAGATTCGATCACTTGTTGAATTGTTGAACGGGCTTTTTTCTGGAAAATGGTAATTATCCAAACCATAATCATAGCAGTAAACATGCGGATAAAATTCCCAGAGATGGGCGAGAATGAGCCGTATAGGCCATTTTTTGCCAAAACCAAACCCAATGCCTGCCCTATAGCTCCTGCTAAACCAAAAAGAACACCCCGAAAGTAATTCTCTTTTTTGAGTCCCCCCTGATGATCTTTTTCAACTACAACCCAAATTACGCCCAATAATGTTATACCGATACCCACCAACTGAATAAGAGATAACGCTTCTCCAAGGAAAATCCAAGCTGTAATGGCTGCAATGATTGGCGCCAGGCTCATCATCAGCATCGAAATCCGGGGACCAACCCACACAAAGGCTTGAAATAAAAACGCGTCACCTAATACCAAACCCACAATACCGGACCCTCCTAACCAGATCCAGCGGTCTAATTCCGCCTCCGCTGGCCAAGGGTTCCCTAGAAATATCCAATGGGCAATCAGCAGCAGCACACAAGCGATGGCCAATCGCAGTCGATTTACAACGATTGAGCCTACCTCTCGCCCTGCAAGAGTAAATAATCCGGAATTTACGGCAAAGGTAAATGCGGTGATGATTGCTGCAATTTCGCCAAGATAGTTCATATACTATGATGATCCTTTCTATTTATAAACAAGCTACTATTGTACCGGAAACTTTTGAAACCTAAAATACCTCCATGTTATACTGCGGATAAAGATATTTTGGATTTAAACAAAAATAACCAATTATGGGAGGTTCAATATGCAATACAAAATAAGCGGGACATTAATGGAATCAGTAGATATCCACCTTAAGGGAGGAGAATCAGTTTATACGGAATCTGGTGGGATGGCCTGGATGAGAGGATCATTCGATATGGATACCAGCACACGAGGTGGTATCGGGGCTGGCTTAGGCAGAATGCTGGCTGGGGAATCCCTGTTTCTGACAACCTATACCTGTAAAAGCCCTGATGGATTAATAACCTTTACGCCTGAAGTACCTGGCAAGGTTATCGATGTTAAACTAGAAGCGGGGCAAAGTATCATCTGCCAAAAAGATTCCTTCATGTGTGCCGAAGAATCCATAAAACTTGAAATGCATTTCCGTAAAAAACTGGGCGCTGGCTTTTTTGGCGGAGAAGGTTTTATCCTTCAAAAGATAACCGGTCCCGGAACTGCATTTGTAGAAATCCCCGGCGAAGTCAGGAAAATTGAATTAAAACCCGCTGAGCAGATCAAAGTTGATCCCGGCCATATTGCTATGTTTGAACCTACTGTCGAATATGACATTTCCGGAGTAAAAGGGTTAAAGAACGTTCTGTTCTCAGGAGAAGGTTTATTCCTGGCTACGCTCACAGGGCCTGGTACTATATGGCTGCAGAGTTTACCATTATCAAACCTGGCCATGAAACTAGCCCGGTATATGCCATCAAAGGGTGGTTAAATCCAATACTCAAACAATAAAAAACCCACTATCAGAAAATGGAGTGGTTTTTTTGTATAAATCTTTTTCCTGGGGGAATTCATCATCCATTATAATCAACTTATATTTTTCACCGATAAATTACTCGAGCGAGGGAGAATGGAACAATTAAAAAATCGAATTCTGGCCGAAGGTACTCATATTGGCAATGGCATTCTCAAAGTAGATGGATTTATTAATCATCAAGTTGATCCTGTACTGATGAATGAAGCGGGAAAGGAATTTGCTAGATTTTTTAGAGAATTCTCACCCACAAAAATCCTGACTGCGGAAATATCTGGAATAGCGCCAGCTTTATTAACTGGATTTCATATGAACCTCCCGGTTGTTTTTGCCCGAAAACAAAAACCGATCACGATGCCTGATCAGGTACTGCTTACGCTCACCCCTTCCCACACCAAAGGAAGAACAGTTGAGTTGATTATTTCTCCTGAGTACTTAAGGCAAAAGGAGAGGGTGTTGATTATTGATGACTTTTTAGCCTCTGGCATGACAATCCTGGGATTAATCCGGTTAGCTGAAGCTGCAGGGTCAACAGTTATTGGCGTTGGCGCTTTGATTGAAAAAACTTTTGAAAAAGGTCGTCAGCTGCTCGAAAAAATGGACCTTCCCGTTCATTCCCTGGCCCGGATAAAGGCGATGGAGAACGAAAAAATCATCTTCCAGTCATGAAAACTCAAGACACCCTGGTGATCCTGGATTTCGGATCACAATATACACAATTGATCACCCGCTGCGTGAGGGATCAATCTGTATTTTCCCAGCAGCTTCCCTGGAATACAGATCCTAAGCTAATCACAAGCCTGGAGCCTAAAGGAATAATCTTATCAGGTGGCCCAGCATCTGTTAATCTCCCCGATTCTCCAAAACTACCTGCTTTTCTGCTTAACCTGAAGATACCTATCCTGGGGATTTGTTACGGTATGCAGTTATTCGCAGAAGCGTTGGATGGTCAAGTTATCCCATCCATGGAAAGGGAATATGGATCTACTGCTCTCCTTGTACCTCAGGCAAATCCGCTTATTCCAGAAGGCGAGCACTCAGTCTTGATGTCCCATGGTGATCGGATAAAAAAGCTTCCAACCGGTTTCCAGATTCTAGCCAGCACAGACAATACACCCATTGCCGCTATGGGAGACCCAGATCGTTATTATTATGGGGTTCAATTCCATCCCGAAGTTAAACATACACCCATTGGTGTAAAAATCATTCGAAATTTTCTTTTTGATATCTGTCGCATTAAACCTGATTGGACCCCTGAATTAATAATTAAAAAGTGTGTAAATCAGATCAGAAACCAGGTTGGATCAGAACGTGTGCTTTCAGCGGTTAGTGGTGGAGTTGACTCAAGTGTAGCAACGGCACTCGTTCACCGGGCAATCGGCGATCAACTGGATGCTGTGTTTGTTGATACAGGGCTTCTAAGAAAAGACGAGCCGGCGGGGGTAATACACACATTTAAGGGAACACTTGGGGTTCAATTCCATTCAGTTTCAGCTGGGAATGTTTTTTATTCTGATCTGAAAGGAATCACAGATCCAGAGCAGAAGCGATCCAGGATTGGCGCTCGTTTTATCCGGATTTTTGAAGATCAGGCCAAGGCTTTTGGCCAACCGAATTATTTGGTCCAGGGTACGATTTATCCTGATGTGGTTGAATCCTGTTCTCCCGACCGGGCGCAGACAGAAACGATAAAGACCCATCATAATGTAGGGGGACTGCCATCGGAAATGGATTTTGAATTGGTTGAGCCGCTTAGATATCTTTTTAAGGACGAGGTAAGAAAAATTGGGTCTGCGCTTAAACTTCCAGATTCCTTAGTTTGGAGACAACCATTTCCTGGTCCCGGATTGGCAATTCGCTGCCTGGGTGAGGTCACTCCGGAGAGAATTGAAATATTGCGGGCGGCGGATTTTATCTATCTTAACGAGTTGGACCAGGCAGGGCTGGGTGGAAAATCAACGGGGATCTCACAATATTTTGCGGTTCTTTTGCCTGTGAAAACTGTTGGGGTCATGGGGGATCAGCGAACCTATGAAAACGTCATCGCCCTTAGAGCAGTGTCTACAGATGACTTTATGACCGCTGATTGGTCGCGATTGCCCTTAGACCTGCTAGCAAAGATTTCAAACCGCATTGTTAACGAAGTACAAGGTGTAAATCGAGTTGTTTACGATATCACCAGCAAACCACCAGGAACGATTGAGTGGGAATAAATCCCATTAACAGCAGCTTTCAATAAGTAAGAAATCCCGCCAGAAATTCATCCAATCAAAGTGAAGGTTAACACACCGATCAAGTTCATATGTATAATAAAAGATCGATATCAATCAATTGGGCGGCCACCCAGAAAAATAGATTAACTGCTACCGAATGCAGGAGGAGATCTTGAGCGGAGAGTTGGAGTTTAATAATAAAGTTGTTTTAATCACCGGCCCTGCCGGGAATCTGGGATCTGCCGTCGTCGATGGGTTTTTATCTCAAGGTGCCTCTCTGGTCCTGCTGGACAATCGTGAAGACCGGATAAATTCACGCTATCCCCAGTTATCAAATTCCCCAGATCATCTGCTTTTGACCTCAATAGATTTAACCGATTCATCCCAGGTAGTTGCTGCTGTTACTCAGGCTGTGGATCATTTTAACCGGATCGATATTTTGATCCACACTGCTGGTGGTTTCCGGATGGGAGAGAAAGTACATGAAACAACAGAAGCAACCTGGCAGGGAATGATGGATCTTAATGTCAAAACCCTGCTGAATATCTCAAAAGCTGTCATCCCCCACATGTTAAAGGAAAAAGCTGGAAAAATTATCACTATTGGTGCCCGGCCTGCCCTCTCAGGGAAAGCCAAAATGGGATCTTACAGTGTTTCGAAATCTGCTGTGCTCCGGTTAACGGAAAGCATGTCCGCAGAGTTAAAATCACAGGGTATTAATGCCAACTGTGTCCTCCCGGGAACCATAGACACACCGGAAAATCGAAAATCAATGCCGGGAGCTGATAGGTCCAAATGGGTTTCCCCCGATTCGCTGGCAGGCGTCATCCAATTCTTGGCTTCAGAGGCTGCCAGAGATATTCATGGAGCGGCAATCCCGGTTTACGGAGCATAATCCAACATGAATAACCACCCGATAACAATAATCATTTTCGGCGCATCAGGAGATCTCACCCAGCGTAAATTAATCCCCGCCTTATACAATCTTTATCATAAGGGACGGTTACCAGAAACGCGGATTATTGGTACTTCCCGATCAGATTTCTCCCATGATCAATTCAGACAACACTTGCTGCAAGGCATCATGAAATTCAGTCCGGATACATATCAAAAAACAAGCTGGGAAAAATTTTCCAATAAAATCAATTACCAGCAAGGGGATCTCGCATCAAAGAAAGATTACCAGAGTCTGGCAGATACCCTGAATGAGCTTGAGGATCAACCCTCCAACAGGCTTTTTTATTTGGCGATTTCTCCTGAGTTTTATCATCAAACCATCCAAAATCTTGGTAAAGCCGGGCTTGCCAAACAAAATGGATCCAAATCTGCCCTCTGGACTCACGTCGTAATAGAAAAACCCTTCGGAACAGATTTAAATACTGCCCGGGCGTTAAATGAAACTGTCCACAAGGTGTTTTCAGAAGACCAGGTATATCGTATCGATCACTACCTCGGGAAAGAAACTGCCCAGAACATATTGTTCTTCCGATTTGCGAATACAATTTTTGAACCAGTTTGGGATCGACGGTACATTGACAACATTCAAATTACCGTTGCGGAGAGTGTGGGTGTAGGACACCGGGCTGGATATTACGACAAAGCTGGCATTCTGAGAGATATGTTTCAAAACCATCTCTTTCAGCTTTTATCCCTGGTAGCAATGGAAGCACCGGCTTCATTTGATGCAGATGCAATCCGAAACGAGCGTGTAAAATTGCTGCGGTCTATTCGTCCATTACGCCGGGAAGACTCTGTTGCTGGTCAGTACCTGGGGTACTGTGATGCCGAAGGTGTTGGGGAGTTCTCCAGGACACCTACCTTTGCTGCCATAAAGCTATTTATTGACAATTGGCGCTGGAAAGGAGTTCCGTTTTATTTAAGGTCTGGAAAATCACTCGAGAAGAAAGCAACCGAGATCACCATAGAATTCCAAAAACCTCCCCACTTGATGTTTGGCCTTTCAGATCCGGATGACCTCACACCCAATATTCTCTCCATCTGCATTCAACCAGACGAAGGAATCCATTTAAAATTCCAGGCAAAAGAACCCGACTCAGAACAGAATATGCAGGCTGTTGATATGGAGTTTCACTACCAGAGATACTTCGGCGGTGTTAAATTACCCGGTGCCTACGAGAGGTTGTTAAGTGAAGCCATTGCTGGTGATCCCTCCCTGTTTACCAGAAGCGACGGCATCGAAACTGCCTGGCAGATTATTGATCCGCTCATCCATTCCTGGGAATATCTAACGACAGAGGCTCTGGCGGTATATGATCCTGGATCCTGGGGTCCAGAAGAAGCGGAAGCGCTTCTTGTTCAGGATGGACGGCGATGGAGAATGAACTGCGGTCTTCACGACGATTGCATCGAGCCTTTACCCTCCCAAACCTAAAGAATAATCCAGGACTGCATAGGATTCTCACCCTTTAATCCTTTCCCATATCTGCAGATAAGGTTTCCGGTTTGATTCTAATATCGTTCTATGACAGCGGACCAGGTGATTTTAGCCGCTGTGATATAATGATCTTGTCGGGGATGAAAGGTATCGACGGAAGAGCTTGGCCCCGGATTGCGAGCCGAGAGGCGCCGCTCTCGTAAAATCAGCGCAAAACTTTAAGTGCCAACCGCACTGACTATGCTGCTCTCCCCCTCGCTGCATAAGCGAGCGTGAGCAGACGGTTACCATAGGGTAACCTCGTCCACCTCCTCCTGTCTCCTGCTGGATGAGAATGGACGACCCAAAGCAGGAGTGCGGCCGGATGACGCCGTTATTCCGGCCTAAGCGGGGCTTTCGGGTCCCAGCGGCTAATCAGTTGAAACTTTGGGCAGTTGTAGTCCAGCTGATAAAACCAACAATTGCCTACGCTCGTAGATGTCCGAGCGGCTGAATCTTTCGGACGCGGGTTCGATTCCCGCCATCTCCACCTATTCTAAACAAGGCTTATCAACTAAAAGGTAAGCCTTACCTGGATTAATCCAGCCAAGAGCTTTCATTAAGGATATTTTTCCAAAATTCTCATCCGAAGTAAATCAAAGGAACAATTTTGTCTTCCTGTAGGGCGATAAAGTAGAATATTAAGATTATGTTATAATCTGACTATTATGACAGAGTCCGAATCATCTCTGCGGGAAGCCATTCCTCTAGAATTATCCGATCCAGAAGAGGTTGTACTAGAGTCGGAATCCCAATCTGTAGGGAAAAAAATCGCCCTCATTATTGGAGGTCTGCTTCTTGTAGCCCTGGTGACTGCGGGATTGGTCCTTTTACTTCAACCAGGTACAGATACGGCGCGTGTGAGGGATATCTTTATTATTTTTATGGGTCTGGAATTTCTGCTCATCGGTGGGGTGATGATTATTCTCATCATCCAACTCGCCCGTTTGACATTATTACTCCAAAATGAGATCAAACCCATTCTGGAATCAACCAGTGAAACGGCCAATACATTACGGGGCACAACAACATTTTTAAGTGAACATATGGTTGAGCCCGTGCTAAAGTTAAACCAATATCTGGCGGGTTTAAACAGGATCTTCAGTTTTTTCAAAACCGGGAAAGAATAATTGCGTTATATATTAAAACAGGAGTGTGAACTATGTCTGATAACAGCAATGAATTTGGTGCATTCATGTCAGGTTTATTGATTGGAGGGATTGCCGGCGCTGTGACCGCATTGTTATTAGCACCCCAATCAGGTGAAGAAACCAGGCAGATCATTGTCGACAAGAGTCTTGAAATTAAGGACAAGGCAATTGAAACTGTCGAAGAAGCCCGTCAGCGCGCAGAACAAGCCGCCGATGACGCTCGCCAGGCAGCCCAGGAATACTCCCAGAAAGCACAGGAACAGGCGAAAAAAATTCAGGAACAAGGACGTGTTATCCTGGAAGAACAGAAAAAGAAAATTGAAAAAGTGACCAAGGGCGGTAAAAAAGCTGCTGATAAAGGCGAAGCCTAAAATCCTACCAGGAAACTATACTGCTAACAAAATCACGAATTCAGTTCATAAAGAGAGAACTTTCCCAACCGCCGCACTGATATCACCAGCTAAAACTGATGCTGGATTTCCGGCTATTTCGGCAGCAATAGATCCTGCCCGGGCATGAATCCAGGCGCCACCCGCTGCTGCATCAAAAGGATTAACACCCTGGGCGATTAACCCCACAATAATGCCTGCCAATACATCTCCGCTACCAGCCCGGGCCAGGGCAGGATTGGCAGAATCGAGAACTCTTGTCCTTCCATCAGGATTGGCGATTACCGTGTGCGCCCCCTTTAATACGATGATCTGGTTCCATTCCCGGGCATATTTTTCAGCAATACCTACCCTATCAGCCTGAATTTTTTCAACCGATAATCCTGTTAAATATGCCATTTCTCCCGGATGAGGTGTAAACACACCACCAGGCGAGAGAGCCTCAGACCAATTCTTCAAATTCGCTGTTATTCTTAACCCATCTGCGTCAATTACCAGAGGGGGGAGATCCTTTATCCGAAAAACATATTCCAGAAATTGTCTGGTAGTTTCCTTTAATCCCAGTCCTGGTCCAATCAAACAAGCTGTCGGCCGTCCAATCATTTCCTTGATCTGCTCCACCGCAGGCGAAATTATCACACCGTCCTGATCATCCAAACTAATCCAGGTAGCTTCGGGGATAGACTTTATCAATCCCTGGTAGATCGTTGCCGGGACAGCCAGGATAACCAGCCCCGTTCCAATTTTGTAAGCTCCCTCACCAGCTAGAATCGCGGCTCCGGGATAATTTACTGATCCCGCAATAATCAATGCTGTACCAAAGACTCCTTTATGAGCATTTAAAGGTCTATCCGGCAGGATATCCCTTACCCAGTCTAACTCTATCACTTCTCGTGTAATATGATCCATTTCAGGCAATCCTTCAGGTAATCCAATATCTACCAGATGAAGTTTTCCCACATAATCTGCTGCTGGAAATCGCAGCAATCCTTGTTTTACAGCAGCCATGGTGACTGTGAGATCCGCTTCCAGGCAGGCTTGATCAACTTGTCCCGTATCACAATCCATTCCAGATGGGCAGTCTACTGCAACCACAAATGGTTTATTTGGCAACCAGGCAAGTTCTGTTTTAACAAAATTCATCAAGAGATTAAGAGGCTCTCGGATGGGGAGGGTAATACCTGTCCCCAACACTCCATCCATAAGAATCCTGGCTTTAGAAATTTCACGTCGTATGAGAGCCTGATTCTTTGGAAAATCAAAGCAGGCAAGGATATCACCCCCGTTTTTAAGCACACGTTTTATCAAGGGATCCTTCAGATCTCGTTCCCTGAACAATAAAGCGGAAGTTTGCCATCCCCAGGAGAGCAGATAATCAAGAGCAACCAACGCATCCCCCCCATTATTTCCTGAGCCAACCAGGGATGTGAGCCTTTTATCCTCTATCTGACCGAATTCTTTCTGGATCACTTCTGCCAGACCTTTTCCGGCGGCTTCCATCATGGCGGCGTAGGAATGTCCAGCAGCATCAGCTGCTTTTTCCACAGCTATCATTTCCTTAACACTGAGATATTTCATTGATATTCCCTGAATAAGAAAGTACTCCTCTGATGACTTTAGTTTACCAGACAATCTTAATGGTTGATCCTATGCCATTGAGGGATCGATTGGTACCAGACCTAATTTGATCCAACGGTGTTGTATCCTGCAGATCATCTAATAGTATTTTATTTTTTTGATATACTTTGGATGAGATTCAACAGGACGTCTATGATGTTTAAAAGCGATTATTATAAAGCTTTAGATGATTATAAAAGAGCTCGCCGCAGCGCGAATATCCAGGCGCTCCTGGCCCGGCTGACGGGTGACACACAAGAGATGGAACTGCTCTCCTATGAAGAAGTCCGGCGGCAGCTGAAAGCAATTGAATTGAGCGCAGAACACCTGGCGGAAATCCCGCTGGACGCCATAGTTGGGAGCGTTGGCCGGTACCATGATTTCACAAAGAAATTCCTTCCAAAAAAATCGATTGATCAAGATCGTTGGGCCCGTGTCATGGCAGAAACAAAAAGTTTATCTGGTTTATCCCCCATCGATGTATATAAGATAGGTGAGGTATTTTTTGTCAAGGACGGAAACCATCGCGTATCCGTAGCACAGCAAATGGGGAACACCACTATTCAAGCCTATATAACTGAGGTTGAAACCAAAGTAGACCTATCCCCGGATTTTAAACCGGATGACTTGATTATTAAGACTGAATTTATAAATTTTCTCGAAAAGACCAAATTGGACCACCTGAAACCAGAAGCCGATCTGAACGCCACAAAACCGGGTGCTTATCCGACCCTACTGGAGCATATCAGGATCCACCAATATTTCATGGGCATTGAACAACAACGGGAAATTCCTTACCCAGAAGCCGTTTCAGATTGGTATGAGGTAGTGTTTTTTCCTGTTGTGAACATCATCCGCCGAAGAGGATTGCTCAGAAATTTTCCGGACCGGACAGAAACCGACCTTTATTTATGGGCAGCAGACCATCGCGCTGAATTAGAACAAGAAATTGGCTGGGATATTGGACCCGAAGCTGCCTTATCCGACTTGGCTGAAAAACAAAGCCCTTTTACAAAACAGCCTGTCAGGGATTTCTTGACTGGGCAGTTAAAAAGAATAATCCCGGATGTATTTTTAGAAGGTCCCCCACCAGGTACCTGGCGGGAGAAACTATTGAAAATGACTGTTCGAGAGTATCTGTTTTCGGACCTGATCGTTGCCCTGGATAACAGTCCAAATTCCTGGAATGCGCTTGATCAAGCAAGCATAATCGCCTGCAAAGAAAACAGCCGGATCCATGGGGTTCATATTCATCCTGAAGTTACAAAAGCCAGCCAAGAGGAGCACCATCATCTTAAACAAGAATTTGAATCCCGATGCCTGAATGCTGGCTGTGATCAATTTGATATTCTGGTCTCTGCGGGTGAAATCAGTAAAACCATATCCGAACATGCCCGTTTTGCTGATCTGGTTGTCCTTCCGTTGAATCATCCACCAGGCGATAAACCTATCAACCGGTTAAGTTCAGGCCTGACCACACTTATTCGCAGCTGTCCAATACCGATATTAACCGTTCCTGGAATACCCACCCAACTCAAAAAAATTGTACTGGCTTATGATGGAAGTTTTAAAGCGAAAGAAGCCATGTACCTTGCAGTTTATCTCGGCAATCAAATGGGTTCCTCCCTGAAAGTCCTTACCAGCACCTCCGGACTGGAGGATCCGATTAGAATTCTGGATGAAGCGAAGGCATATATTTCCCCCTTCCCAATCGAATCCCAATTTATCCTATCAAAATCATCCATGCCAGATAAAATTGCACAATTACACAGGGATGGCGAGGTTGATCTTGTTCTCATCGGTAGTTACGGACGAGGACCATTTCTTGATGTTATGCTGGGGAGTGTCGTTGATCAGATTCTGCGGGAAATCCAGCTGCCAATCTTAATCTGTCGGTAATCTGAAGATTAATTCCAATCTGCCCAAAGAGTATTTTATACTTGGATCTCGGTAACCCGGGACCGGTAGGTATTGATTACCTGTGTCTGCCCAACCCGGGATTCCTTTACCGCATCCGGATGGTAGGTGTGGATGTGGCCATGAAAATGATATGCTGGCTGGAAAGTATTGATCAGCCATCGGAAAGCATTAATTCCCTGGTGAGTCCAATCAGATCCTTCATGGACACCTTTAGGTGGTGCGTGGGTGACAAAAATATCCAGAAATCGACCATGGATTAGCTTGTTATATATCAAACCGGGCACTAAATGCAGGACATGATTCCACATCATCTGCTGGGTATATTGATAGGGTGTTTTCCGGTTATAGCAAATACACCCCTCTATCCCGGCCAGCAGTAAACCATGCTTTCGAATATTCCTTTGATGGAGATTATCAGCACCCAGGGGATATGATCGGGGTTCCCCCATATTAAATTCCTGGAGAGGGTCATGATTCCCATGTACAAAGTATAAAGGGCGATTTAGGACCGAAATGATAAATTCCAGGTACATGTAGGATAAATCGCCACAGGAGATTACAAACTCAATTCCACCATGGCGGGTTTTTAGAGTATTGCTGTAAACCATAGGATCAATTTGATCGCTGATTGATAATATCTTCATTTCACTGGAACCCTGTCCGGCAAACTTTCCTGCTCATTGTACTATAAATCAGTAATTGACAAACCAAGATATCCTATCTACGACACAATCAGACGGTTTTTCTGAAACCAAATAATCATTCAGGAGAAAATTATTGGTATCCCCTATTGAAAATTTGACAAGAATTCACTATCCGGATAAACTTGAATAAATCTCTTTTCCAAAATCCTGATAGTTCCATACGCTATTGCCCACTATTCATGGTTAAAAAAACTGATTTTACTTTCCTCCTGCTCGGAGAAGCTGTAGTCGATTTGATTTCCACTGAAATCGTGCCCTCGCTGAAAAACGCCAGTAACTTCCGGAAATTTGCTGGCGGTGAGGTATCAAACCTGGCTATGAATTTATCACGTCTGGGCTTTTCTGCTGCACTGGGTGCGTGTGTTGGGAAGGACGGATTCGGCTATTTCCTGCATGATCAGATAGCACAAGCCGGAGTGAACCTGGAGTTCTTACAAACCACAATGGAAGCTCCCACAACAATCATTCCCGTAACCCAACATACCGGTACACCTGATTTTTCCATTTATCGCGGGGCAGATCGTCATCTTAGGCTCACCGACAAATTGTTAACAGCTGTGGATACCTGCAAAGCCATACATACCTCAGCATTTGCTTTATCACAGGATCCCTGCAGGTCTACTATTCTTCAGATACTAAGAATCGCCCGGGAAAAAGGACTTTTGCTCTCTTTTGATCCTAATTTCCACCCCTCGATTTGGCCTGATCTGCAAGATCAGCAGGCTTTTCTGCGGGAGATATTCCGGCAATTCACGGTCACCAAACCTTCATTGGATGATAGTACAAGAATTATGGGGCCTGGGCTGGAGCCAATCGAATACCTGGAAAGGTTTTTGGATTTGGGTCCAGAAATTGTAGCCCTCACCATGGGAAACCAGGGCGTACTTCTGGGAACATCATCAGGAGAAAGAGTACACATCCATGCCAATTCAGTTCCCGTGGTAGATGTTACCGGTGCTGGAGATGCCTTCTGGTCGGGACTATTGATAGGCTTACTTGAGGGAAAAACCGCCCTGGAATCTGCAAAAATCGGACAAGCAATGGCTGAATATAAAATAGGAATCTTGGGTCCGGTACAGAAATTTCCCCCAATAAGGGTACTGTATGGCTATGCGAAAGAAATCGCGGTTAAAATACTCCCCGAGGGGTAGAATCTGCCAGGTTACTCTTTAGCATAATTTTGCGATAATCACCATTTGAAAACTAATTTCATAGTCAAAAAACGAGGAATTTATGATGCCTATCCTTGAGCTACGGGGAATTACCAAACGTTTTCCTGGCATTCTGGCGAAGTATTATATTGATCTCGCCTTAAATATAGGTGGCAGAAAACTCATAAAATCCCCTCCACCCAATACAATAAAGCGAGACCTTTCAATTCTGTTAGGAGAGTTTTCCCTTGAATCAGGCTATATGTCCCAATCTGTGACGATATAATAAGAATCATCCAGTCCTGGTATGCTATTCTTTTTTTAAAATTCTCGCGCTTAATTTACAGCCTATAGCTGCCGGTAAGGATTAGATCAGGTAAACAAGGTAAAGTGAATCATCCCGGTAAATTTAGATATGTGTTTAACTAAGTTTGGAAAACCAGTACTAGGTATTCTTATGCTCACAATCCTCCTGAGTGCTTGTGGGATTATTCAAACTTCGCCTAAATACACCTATAAAGGCACAACAACAAAAACACCTTTTCAGATTAAGTCCACCTATACACCAACATTAGAACCTCCACCTACTTTCACACCATCGGATACACCAACGCCAACCCCTGAGATTACCCCAACCCTTACTGCAACAGAAACCCCTTGGGATACTGAAACGCCAACACCAGAACCGACAACAACTACTCCCCTTCCCACCGAGACCATAATGCCAACGAAAAAAAATAACGAAGATACTGATCAGCCCACAGTTAAAGTTAGCCTTGCCACTAATTGTAGGACTGGTCCAGGGATTGGCTATTATATTTTGAGTGTCTTAAAAGTTGGAGAATCTGGTCAACTCGTTGGACGGGATCAATACGGAAATTATTGGATCATCAAGGATCCTGGTAAAACCGGGAAGGATTGCTGGTTATGGAGTTATTATGCTACGACCTCCGGAAATACAAAGAATCTCCAGGTTTACTTCTATACGAGTCAACCAACCACAATAAATACAAAGACCCCAGTCCCGACCATTGCGAAAACCACTCCTGCGCCCACAAAAACACCCAAACCCACCAGCACACCAAAAACGCCCCTGCCAACCGATACTCCGAATCTCACACCGGGCACACCGACTGATACACCAAAACCAGCTACAGAAACGCCAGTCCCGAGTAATACGCCCATTCCAAGTAATACACCTGATTCGGGTTATTGTCCCTACACCTCTGTGCTTACCGGGGAAGAGGAAAAGATCAAAAAATTAATTAACCAGGCCAGGGCAAATCGCGGACTGCCAAAATTACTAATCAAAGTGAGTCTCGTTGAAGCAGCCCGCGATCACGGCAGGGATATGACCTGTCATGGAACCTACAGTCATACTTCCACAGACGGCAGAAAAGCCTGGGAAAGGATTTCTGTAGCCCTGGGACACAGCTCAAACTGGTGTTATAACCATTGCTGCTGCTCGGAAATCTTTTATGGTGGTGGAAGTTACCTTACACCTGAAATCGCCTTTGACTGGTGGATGAATCACCCCTCTCAGGATCCGAATTATAAGGATAATATCCATAAACGAACCATCTTATCTCAATATTCCACAAAACTCGGTGTGGGTGTAATTTATTATCAACACAATGGCACTATACGGAAATTCTACACGGTAGATTTTGCCAAACCTTAGTTTCTGTGAAATGCAATGATACCTGTTTATATCCAAGGAATATAGCAAACCACGGAGTTTTAGATACACACTTATTTGAATAATGATCGGAGGCCGTGCTCTCCTGTAAGGGATTAAAGCAGCGAAATCCGTAAATAAGATATTGTTGCCAGCTAAAATCTCCTGTTAAGTGGCAATCCCGGGGAAAAATTGGTTGTTTTGATCACCAAATTAAAGCCAAAATGACCGTATTCCAAAGGCGTTGAACAATCCATAATTTAGGAACTGTTTTATAATCTGTTTGAAGAGAACCTGTTTTATCTGAAGCAAGGGAGGAAGTTAAGATGTGGGAGATCGCTTTTGTATCCATCCATGGAGATCCTCTCGCGCGGCTGGGAGGTTCACATCATGGGGGACAAAATGTTTATGTAAAAGAGCTTTCTCGCTATCTGGGAGCGCTTGGATTATCTATTGACGTATACTCCCGCTGGGAGAACACAGAGCAGCCTAATGAAGAAAAATATTCCCGGGGAACGCGTGTTATCAGAATACCTGTTGGTCCTTCTGAATCCATTCAAAAAGAAAAGATTGTAGCCCTGCTGGGGGAACTGGCTTCCTGGATTCCGACCTATCAAATTCAAAATGGTCTCCACTACAAACTGGTTCACAGTCATTATTATTTCAGCGGAGCGGTAGGAATTCATCTGAAAAATACCTGGGGAATCCCTCTGGTGCATACTTTTCACTCACTGGGTGCGGTAAAGGGAGAGGTATTGGGGGAAAAAGACAAAAGCCCGAGAGCCAGGTTTGAGATTGAAAGAAAAATTTGTCATTCTGCGGACCGGATTATTGCCACAAGTCCCCAAGAAAAAACTGATTTGGTTGAATATTATCAAACTGATCCTGCCAGAATTTCAATTATCCCTGCCGGTGTAAACCTGGATTTATTTCAGCCGCTTCCCCAGGAGGAATCAAGGACTGAAATTGCTTTTTCTCCTGACGAATTTTTAATCACCTATGTAGGACGGCTGGAAGAGAGAAAAGGCATTGAAACCCTGTTAAAAGCAATATATCTCGCTGATGATCCTGAAATTCAGGCGGTTATTGTAGGTGGTCCTCCAACTGATAAACCTTTCTTAAGCTGGAAAGAGCTCTCAGAAGATCCCTTCCGGAAGTACAGTGCCTTAATTGATGAATACGGAATAGAAAAACAAGTAACCTTCACCGGCGGGAAACCTCAAGAACAACTATCGAAGTATTACAGCGCCGGTGATGTGACTGTAATACCCTCCTACTATGAACCATTTGGGATGACCGCTATAGAAGCCATGGCTTGCGGCAGCAGTGTTATCGCTTCCCGGGTTGGAGGGCTAAAAACTACCGTCAAGGAGAATATTGTCGGCGCCTTATTTGAGTCCCGGAGCGCTTCCCAATTAGCAGAAAAACTCAAGATATTAAAGGATCAGCCATCCATGAATGCAGAGCTCAGAAAAAACGCCCGCCCCTATGTGGAGGAAAGTTTCGGCTGGAAATCAGTCTCAAAGGCTGTTGCAGGAGTGTATCAGGAACTTCTCCAAGATGAGGCTGAATAAAAGGGATTCTCCTCACCTGCGAAATGGATAATCAGTTACTTTTTAAAAATAAAAACCGGATATTATAAAATAACATCCGGTTTTTTTCAGTTTAATTAGCCAGACTCAGGGCCAGATTCCTGCCTGGAAATCAGCCAGTATCTCGGTAATCTTATCTTTGTCGTAAAACAAGGCATATACATTGTAACCCTGGTATTCATCCTTAACCCATTGTCCAATATCAGCCTCTTCTTCCACAGGAATCACGGTTTCAAAGATGATATCCTCTTTAGGGTCGATCATGGCTGCCAAACAAATCATCTTGCTGATATCGGCAGGACTAAAATCTGTTAACACATATCCCGACAAGCGATTAGCCAGGTCTGGCAGTAGGGCAATACCATTGGGTGTCAGTATCTTCACTGCCAATGCTTTTAAGACCAGGGTTTGGTTTCTGATCCGCCCAAAGTCACCAATGTCAATTCTGGTCCGCACAACCTGTTCTGCCTGCTTACCCCTCAAATGATGGGAACCAGCTTTAAGGTACAGTTTCGGAGCATCATTAAACCTGATATAGACATCTTCCGGGAAATACACATCAATTCCATCCAAAGCATTAACGATGTTCCGGAAAGCCCACAGATTTACGGACAAATAATGGTCTATTTGCAAACCATAATTCGCTTGCAGGGTGTGGGCCAGGAGGCCTGATCCATAACCAGATCCACTATAGAATCCCATCCCCTCTGTGCCGTAAAAATACGCTTGGTTGAGTTTGCCTTCCGTTACACCATAATCTGCAGCGCCAGAAATTTCTACCCATAAGTCTCTGGGCAGTGCAAGTACTGTGACCTTTTTTGCTTGGTAGTCCATCCGTACTACTCGAATAGAGTCTGCCAATCCAAAAAGATAACCAGTGGAATCGATACCTGTGACCAATATATTTGTGTATGGCTGTGCGCCGCAGACTGGTTCAATGGATAGTGCTGAAGCCAGTTCCGGCATTTCTGTCGCAGTATTCTCAGTGGGTTCAGTGTCTGGCGTTTCTGTGCTAACCTCCACTACTTCAACAGTGGGGGTTGCAAGATCAAGAGGGTCACCCAGTGGTTTTTCCCAATTGAAGTATAAAAACCACCCGACAACATTGAGCAAGACAAGTACAGCAACTATGATACCGATTTTTACGGGAGATTGTCTTAGTTTTTCCAGCATAATTATTCCTATTTTTTTGGTTTTTTTAACCTCGTCGTATCTTATCATAAAGGAAGTGACTAGACAAGGAAAAGCCTTTCCCAAGTTGTAGGCTTGTATTAAGAGTCAGAGAAATCAGGTTATTCTCAAGTTATGTAGAGGTTATTCCAAATTTCAGGGCCAAATACCCGTCTGAAAATCGGCGAGCAAGCTGGAAATTATTTCCGGATCGCCCACTAAAGCAGCGGTGTTGATTCCCCGAGCTGGATCATACATCATTTGCTCTTCCAAATCACTCTCTGGGAGAGTAACGTAGGTTACGTCATCCTGGAAATCAATCATACCCGCCAGGCAGGTTAATTGAGTAATTTCTGCCGGGCTGAAATCAGTCTCAACATTGGATTTTAATTGTTCAACCAATGCCGGTACAGCAGTAATTCCGGAAGGAGATAACAATTTTGCGGCGACAGCCTGTAAGATCAGTGTCTGATGATTAATCCGTCCAAAATCTCCGATACTAATCCGCTGGCGAGCCAGCATCTCTGCCTGTTTTCCGTTAAGATGGTGGGGGCCTGCTTTCAGATATAAAACCGGCTGATCATTCACCCTTTTATACACATTCTCGGCAAGGGTCAGGTCAATCCCACCCAATGTATTAATTATCACTCGAAAACTGTATAGATTCACTGATAGATAATGGCTGGATACAAGACCATAATTGTTAAACAGTGTCTCTGCCAGCAATCCAGACCCAAATCCAGAGCCATCATAATACCCCATGCCTTCGGTCCCATAGAAGTAGGCTTGATTTAATTTCCCAACCGTTATCCCCCTGCTCTCCAAACCTGGTATCTCTACCCACAAATCGCGCGGAAAGGCAAGAACAGTTACTTTTTGGGTCTGAAAATCAATCCGGGCTACCCGGATCGCATCAGCCAATCCATACAAGTAGTTGTCTGAAGCAACTCCGGAAATCAGCACAGTCATTGAAGGGGGGCCTCCACAAACTGGGTCCACCGTGGGTTGTAGGGTTCCATTCTCCTCGGTTTCCATGCTTTCCTGTGATGGATCAAGGGTCAAATCTGGCAATTCCAAGGCAGGATCAAGCGGTCGATTCCAGCTGTAAAGCATATAACCTCCCCCTACCAGGATAGTGAATCCTGCGATTCCCAGGACAACAATTTTAAGTGTTTTTAGATTGATCCGTTTCAGAGACTCTTTGATATTCATAGATCTCCCTGTTTTTTGTGATATTTAATATTTATCTGACAATAGGAAATATTACCACGAATTTCGTCAGTCAGTAGTGAAAATGTAACTCCTAATAATCTAACTATACGCAATTAATAAACACCAGAGGGCAGCTTTATTTACGCCTTAACAGCAACTTTAATCCAAGGGGGATAAAGCGGGGTTGAATCAGGGGTAATTTCCAAAACTGCCGCCGCATGGCATCTCGATCATATTTGTTGAGAAAGGATTTGACAGCTGGTGTAATGGATTGTATTAATCGAATATAATCCGTCTGGTCCATTTTTTCCAGCAAGTGTCGAATAAAATAATGAATATCCAATTCTCGTTGTACCTCACCACGAGCCTTGCGGTTGGGAACGCCATTAAGAATGGTTTTGGCTGCCGCCCTTGCTCCGGATAACCCGGTGACTGTTCCACCCACTGTGGTTACTTTTACCTGTCCAGCCGTATCCCCAACCAGCAGAGTGGTTAGATCACCAATCCGTTTTTCAAGATTGGATCCCGGAATATGCAGGGCTGCCTGACCTGCTTGATAGGCCAGCGGTTGAAAGTTATTTTTGTTAAGGAATCGATCCAAGAGGGTCCGGATATCCGCTCCCGGTTCAGCAATCAGCCCCACAACGCCGCTGGTCCCTGATTCCGGGATTAACCAGTAAAAATAGGGCGTATCCTTAACTTCAAACCAGACCTTGGTCACTCCTGGATCCCACTCATCAGGGAGGGTGATCTCAGCCTGCAGCAGGGGGACAACCTGGTGTTCAGGAAGACCAACGGCTTTTGCGACTGTACTTGATACGCCGTCAGCGCCAATCAAATAATTCGCTTTGATTAGTCTTTCTTCACCTCTGGATTGGATGAGGATCCCTGTGCCCTCAGTAATGGACTTTAAACCAACAAACTCACTGCCTAGATGTATCTCAACGCCGGCATTTTCTGCCCTTGTTTTTAAGATAGTGATTAATTGTTCTCGATCTATGATTAAATCAGGGGAAAATAATTGGATTTCAGCCCTTTCTTCACCAGCCTGGACCTCAATCGTATTAATGGTATGAGAGATTAACTCCGGTTCTACCTCCGGCATCACCCGTAGTAATCCCGGGGTGATGATATAGGTCCGGGCTGCTGGCGTAAACGACTCTTCCCGGTCAAACAGAACAACCCGTTGACCGTTTTTTGCCAAAATTTCAGCGGCATATAAACCCGATGAAGATGCCCCAATGACAACAACGTCGTATATCAAAACCCCTCCCAAGCTAAAAATACAAACCGCTGCCTATTATAGTAGATTAAGTGAAGAATAAAAGGGAATCCGGCTTCGTCAATATCCTGCCTTCATATGCCAACAATATTTAACAGTTATACAACTTAATAGATTTCCCCCGTTTATCTACCTTTAGGCTGGAATAACTGGCCAAACGTACGGAAAAGGATAATGAAATCCAGCATCAAAGATTGATGTTTTACGTAGTAAAGGTCATACTGTAAACGCACTTTGGCACTTTCTACATTATCTACATAACCGTAATTTACAACTGCCCAGCCAGCCATACCTGGTTTCACTGCATTCCGCAGCCGGTGATAGGGCACCATCTTATCCAACTCAGTCAAGTGGTAGGGTCGTTCCGGGCGAGGACCCACGGATGACATCTCCCCTTTTAAGATGTTATATAACTGGGGCATCTCATCCAGGCGAAATTTCCTCAGCCAACGCCCTAATCTGGTAATTCGGGGATCCCCCGGTTCTGCCCGGTGCGGTGGGCTGTATTTCTCTGCGTCAGTAATCATAGTCCGCAGCTTATGGATCACAAATTCCTTTCCCCCTTTTCCCACCCTGGTTTGTTTGTAAAAAACCGGACCAGGGGAATCCAGGTAGACAGCCAGGGCAACAATAGGAAGGAATGGTAACAACAATGCCAATCCAATAAAAGCGCCTACAAGGTCAAATATCCTGCTGGCGAAAATATAAAAAACGCTGGTTTCAGCAGAATCCATTGGCAGAGATACAAACCAGTTATCACCGATATGTTCTATGGGTATCCTTCCAGTAATCTCTTCATACATTTCTGACATCAGGGTGATATCAACACCTAATTCTTTACAATCCATCAGCGAGCGAAACAACTCGGAACGGATATCATAAGTGATTGCCAGCACTATTTCAGGGACAGCATTCTTCTTCACCACGTTATATAGATCATGAGCAGTCCCCAGTACTGGTAGTTTTTGAAGTTGATTTTCCCCTTCTTGATGGATAGGCTTTTTCTGTATCAAACTGTTTTCCAAATCCAATTCGATTTCTGTCCCGGTAATGGTTGGATCGTCATCAATAAATCCCAAAATCTGATATTGATTAGAGGCATTTTCGTGGATAGCCTGGGCGATCGTTTTCCCTGCCCGCCCTGCACCAATAATCACAATTTTCCTGGTGAATCTTGGTTGTCCAAACACAAAAATATAAATAAATCGCCAGATAGAAATTAATATAAATCCGGAGATGATTTGATAAACAACAATCCCTCTCGGCAGGATGATGGTTGGCGCAGTATAAAAGAAGATAAATAAATAAACGATCATGACAATCGTTCCTGACCTAATGAGCAGCAAAACTGTCTCTTCTGGAACAGCGATTTTAAGGGGATCGTATAATCCGTGAATATAAGCAGAAAACAGCCACAGACCAGCTAGTAAAATTAACCATCCGATATTATCCACCAGGTATGGGAAATTAAAGGTTAAGCTTTTTCTTCCGTTGGCGTGAATCCATAAAGCGAACAGGGTGGTAATCAGAATCAACAGCAGATCGACTATCAAGAGCAGTATTTTACGATCGGATAATTTTAATGAATAGCTCACAATGATCTTTCCTTCGCAGCACAGTCCTGTAACAAAGCAAAATAGGACGCTGTCTGTTTGTTTCGATTTAAATATTTTAATAGATATTCTCTGCCATTTTGCCCTAGTTTTTCCAACAGCGCTTTATCGTGCTTGATTTCTAAGATCACCCGGGCTAACTCAGCCGGATTTTCCGGCGCGAGAGTAAAACCGCAATTGGCATCCTGAACCAGACGGACAACCTCTGATGTCTCCGGCACACTGGCAAGGATCGGCCGTCCAGCGGCCATTAAAGTATATACTTTGCTGGGAACATTTAAGTCTGCCAGATCTTTTCTTAATGTGACCAAACCCAAGTCGGCTGCCGCCAGCATTTCCAGCCATTTTTCCTTTGGTTGAGTAGGAAGAAATCTGACGTTATTAATGCCTTTTCTTTTTACCAGGTTGATCAAATCACCTTTAACACTTCCTTGGCCTGCCAGTAAAAAAAGGATTTCGGGGTGATCCTTAAGGAGGTCAGCCGCTTCGATTATACACTCCAGGGCCCCAATGTAACCATGATTTCCAGCGAAAAGAACCACAAAAAGGTCACCTAAACCTTGCTCCAAAGAAAATGGGTTTTCCCTCGGTAGAGGGATCACCTCGTCGGTGTCCGCCCAGTTGTTTATCACCCAAATTTTCTCTTCCTGGACTTCCTTTAATAAAAGATTTTCTTTCATCCCCAAGGAAAGGACAACCACCTTCTTCGCCACCGCGTACTGGATTCTTTCCAGTAATTTTGAAGCCATTATCACAGCCTTGTTTTTGATCTGCCCCACCTGAATCAGGCAATCCGGCCAAATATCCTGGATGCCAACAATCAGAGGCGCACGGTGGAGCAAACTCAAAATCCAGGCGGAAAATGTGGTTGTAATGGGAGGGTTAACGGCCAGGACCACATCTACCCCCCGTACCAATAACCCGGCAGCCAGTGAATTTAAGTTATAGCTGAGGTAATTCAGCGCCCGTTGTAATATTCTCCGGGACCGTGGAACAAATACCGGCGTCCTGATGATTTCCACTCCGTGTTCCTGGCTGTGATGAAAGAAACCCTGATGTTCGCGGTAATCAGGATGGATTGAGTCCCGGCCGTAATGGGGCAAACTGGTAATCACCACTACCTTTGCCCCATCTCGAGCCAAATCCTGCGCCAATTGGGTCACCAGTGGAGCAGTTCCTGTTGCGTCCGGCTGGTACCGCATATGAACTAAAAGAACTTTCATAAAGTATCTATCAGAATAGCCGTGATTGACTTGTCTTTAGGCATCGGAATCTGGATTTTCAATTTCACCGGATAATCTATCTCTTGTGAGCTCATACAGGCAGGCATCCACATAAAAGCGGAACCAGAATCCATGCAAAACGTGGTAAATTAAGCCCGGTTTGCCGTCTAAAAATCCACCTCTCAGGATATAACGATACAGGAAATAAACAAAAGCCCGGGTAAAAATGGGCATCTTTTCAAGGATCGATACCCGCAGCCAACGCCGCCTCATAATGGGAGAGCCCAGGAGATCCGGTTTTAGATCCGCCTCACTACCCTGTGGCTCCCGGGTGTTAAGATACCTGGCTTCCATCTGCGCCCACCGATTATGGCGGTTTGTCCAGGATTCCAGTGAAGTTGCTGTAACCTCAATTAGGTCTGCCTCCAGATTTCGAACCGGTCCATTCACAATAAAATGCTGGTCATAATCCCGGTTTTCACAGCGTCCCAGATCCACTTGAAAAATACGGCAATGATAGGTGGGATATAATCCGCCATGTTTAATATGCCGGCCAAAAAACTCAATCCGCCGTCGGACCAATAAACCCCCGGTATCTCGCAATTTGTCGCTATCTCCAAAAAAAACTTCTACAGCGTTAACTAGTTCAGGGGATACCCGCTCATCAGCATCGACATGGAAGACCCACTCATAACCAAGCGGCAGATTGCCCTGAGCCCAGTTGCGCTGCAGAGAATAATTCTCAAAGGGGTGATGGGTTACTTTATCTGTGAATTCAGCTGCGATTTCCAGGGTTCGATCCATACTGCCGGAGTCAACCACAAAAATTTCATCAGCCCAATACGCGATACTTGATAAACAATCTCTGATATTCCCTTCTTCATTATGGGTAAGGACAATCACGGAAAGTGGGATTTTCTTCATAGGAAATTTGATTCTACTGCTGATCTGATAGATAACCAGGGCTTACCAATCCCGGGCTGTTTTATTTACACTATCCCGGCCGATTTACCGGTCAGGATTGCTTGATAGAACGATATCATCTCCCGGGCAACTGCATTCCAGGAATATGATTTTTTTACCAGCTTCAGACCGCGCTGGCCCATTTCCATTCTTTGTTCATCTGTAAGCCTGGTTGCTTCCTGGATTGCTTCGACTAAACCCTCCACAGTCGGCTCAACCCACCAACCACAATTATACCTTCTGAGATCTTCCCAAGGAGTCCCCGTTGTGGTGATCACTGGCAATCCCGCGGCCAGGGCTTCTGCAACCACTATACCAAAGTTTTCGCTGAAGGACGGCAAAATAAACAAATCGGCATTGGCATAAACCTCCCATTTATCTTGATTGCCAATGGGTCCAGGAAAGTGAACCGACCCTGATAATCCTGCCTTCTTAACAGCAGCTTCTATTTGCTCCTGATGGTTATTTTCATCATAGCCAGCAATGATGAGTTCCCAATCTATTAAACTGGATTGCTCCAGAGCTTGAATTAAGTTCAATAACCCTTTTTTGGGATGAATCCTGGAAAGGAAAAGGATCCTTTTCCGCTGATGAGGCTCTTTATCAGGAATCTTTTCCGGGATAATCGTTCCGTTGGGAATAACTACCGTCGGCTTGTTGATACCCAAGTTTTTAATACTGGCAGCTTCAGACAATGAGGTCGCGTGCATAGCTGTGGCAGCCATTAATCGCCTCTTCTGGAAAAGCTCCCAGGCAATCACTTTCCTCCAGCGGTGATACTCCATTGCCCAGGGCTCCATCATCCCCCGGGGGCTGATTACAAGCGGGATTCCCTTTTGTTTTGCCACCTGAACCGCGATTCCATTTTGCGGAAGCCAAATGCCGTGATCATGAAGGATTAGGTTTTCCGGATTAAGGCACAGATCCTGAAGGGTTTCTTTATAACCCGGAATTAAGATCGACCGCATACCAACCCGGTATTTTACGGGAACAAATATGGTCTCCAAAAGTGGGTGAGATGGAACCAGCGATTCCGAAAAGTTTGGCCCCAAATCGGGAGATAAAAGATTGACCTGGATCCCTTGATCTGCCAACGCAAGAGCCAGGTTGGGTACTGACCTGGCTGGCCCTCCGGTTTCCGGTGCTAAACCACCTACTGTTTGTATAACTCTAATCATATAGATTCCTGATCACCTTCTGAATCAATTTCGGCTTGATCCCTGATTTTAATCCAATTGAGGAGTTCCTTTGTACCCGAGGAGATGATTTGACCTATCTGCTTCAGCGGCATAAATCCCAAGAAAATCAAGATTAAGGGATACAGCAATAAAATCAAGCCTTTTATCAGCAGGAGTGTAAATTGGTTTCCGATTTCCGGGGAGATCCAACCCCCGGCTGCCGCCGTGAGTCCGGCAGCGATGATGAGGATGGTTATTCTCCTCTTATCTAATGGGAATTGATAATATCTGCGGCCCACAAAATAACTCACGACTGTTAAGAACAGGGAGCTGAATAGGAGTGCTGTACCCGCGCCTTTTATTCCCATCCAGGGAATAAACACAAATAGCAAAATAATGTTAATTAAGGTTGTGGTTATGGCCATCCACGCTAAGGGCTTGGTATGTTTTTTTATCTTAGGTCCCAGGGTAAGGATAGGGTTAATACCGTAGAGAATCATGGAGATTGCTATCCAGGGAACAATATCAGACGCAGTCTGATAGGAATCGGGGGACACCAGGGCAATCAGCTGATTCCTGAATACGAAGGTTATCAGTGCGATAAATATGCTGCCCATCAGCAGATAAGTTAACACATCCCGGTAAACCTTCCTGGCATCTGGTTTGTTCATGGTCGTGAATGCAAATTGCGGCCAGGCAATGCTGAACGGCGCCAGCACCAGGTTTACAACGGAGCCGATTTTGTAGCCGATGGAATAGATTGCTACAGCCTCAAGATCAATAAAATAGCGGATTGTATACCGATCAGCGAGCTGCAAAATGATGACAGAAAGCGCTGTGGGGATCAGCGGCAGACCGTATTGAAGCAATTCTTTCACGTGCTGCCAGGAGAATTTAAATACAAGATATTTCCTATTAAACCAGATCATCAAAAGTAAACCAATCACACCCCCAATCAGATAACCCAGCCAATATCCTACGATTCCTAATTCCAGAAATTTAATAAATAAGATGGCTAAACCCATCTGGCTGACTACAAAAACCACACTGTGAATTCCAAAAAGTCCCGGACGAATATAAAGCCGCAGCAATAAACTTCCATAATAATTCATGGTTTCCAAAACTAATAAAATTGCAACAATCTGAATCACCAGGGAATAGCCCTGGCTGCCCAACAGAGTATTCGATATCTCTCTCGAAAACAAACAAAGAACCAGAGCTGCCAGAACAGCAAAGGTGAAAAACAACGCCTGGGATGACCCAAGGATATTCTGTTGATAGCTCTCATCATCACTATCGTTATACAACCGGAAGGTTGCTAAAGGCAAACCGACATTGGTAAGTGTATTCAGAACCAGGTAAAAAGGTGTAACAATGGATACAATTCCAAATTCTTCCTGAGTCATCAGGCTGGTTAACAGCGGTAAGGTGAGATAAACAACAATCTGTTTGCTGTAAAACCCGACCCCATAGGCTACGGATTGTCCTGAAAGTGAGAGCAACGAACGCAGTGATTTATTCATAGTTCCTGCAGGCAAAAATAATTATCCCGTTCACCGCTGGAATCAGAAAAGTTGTGTTTCCCGGGTTGACCAGCGTTTCCTGAACCGGTTTATTTCCTCCTGGGTATAAAAGAAGCGAGCAAAATCTGAGCCGTACATCTCATCAAGGAACTCTCCGGGCAAAATCAGCCAGCTGCGAAACTGGTCATACAGCTGGTGGTACTCCTTTTGGGCAGATCGATTTTTATTTTCTATTTTAAAATCAACCAGCGGTGTGTTAAAAAACTCCTCCAGGGCAGCATTCAGACATTCATCCAGGTCCTCCATCCGCAGCACCAGCAGATTAAGATTTTCACCCTGATACACCCGGAATCCCTGCTGAGGAATAAATCTTTCCCGGTAGATATCAAAACCAAAAAATAATCTCAACTCTTTATCAAACCAGTCCAGTGTTTTCTGATGGATATAAGTATCAATAAATTTACGTTTAATTCCCTCAAAGAGAGTTTCTTGATTAAATCCCGGATCATCCAGTTGATGGTAGTAACCAGGGTACCAATAGGTGATGGAATGGAAGAATGCCGATAGATTCCTGGCAACCGGATCCCTTGTAAGCGTGATGATATCATGAGCAGCTTTATTTTGATTCAAAAGCAGCCTGTTTCGAACATACATGCTCTCCCAGTAATCCTTTCCCGGGTACGCTCTCCCGGAATCTTCCGCTTTTTGTCGTGTAAAGGCCAAAGAATCTGAGTTCATCCAGTGAAAGTGGAATACAGGACGATTAAGCTGGAGCCTGTTGATTGTTTCCACAACAGTCTGTGATCCCACTTTGCCCATTTGATACACCAGGATTGGTTTTCCCCCTCGGCGTACGATCCAATCGTAATAAACCATCATACCGTGAAGGATAAGCGGGTAGGCCTGACGATGTGTTTTTGTTAATCTTAACAATCGATGATGAATTCGGTTCATGGTGGTTTTAAAACCGGGCGTGATTCTTCCCCATTATACGCCAGAATAGAATAATTCTAGCGGTGAGCTCCAATTACTGGAGCATCAGGGGGACAGGCATTCTTTTTATATATAAGTAGATAAATTAGGGGATAAGTTTATCAATCAATTGGAGTCCAAATCAATTGATTTTGAGGGGATTATAAGTTCAATATCATTCACATAATCAACTGCTGCAGGGCAGATTTCTTCCAAGGCGGCAGATATATGTTCCCAAGTGAATGGCTTATCACCTGCTGCGACTTCAGACATCGCCATTGATAAACAACCAGGTCCAGCATGATAATTAACCAGGGTAAATCGCCATAGATCCTCGTAGCTGACAATTTGTCCCGGAACCTCATCCAGTTCATTAACTATCATCTGCCCCACCTGGAGGCAGTTTCCCAGCAGTGTTTCTGTGAACAGCTCTAAACTATCCACCACTTGTTCCGGATCTACTTCCTCATTTTCTTGAGGTAATTCTATGGCCATTTCAGATAAAAGCGCTCCCCTGAGCAGGATTTTATGCCAGTCATCCAACAATGAATATCCTGTCTGGCAGAACTCTTCCTTTAAAACCAGCGGACAGAATTCACGGAAAAAATCCGGATTCCAGAGCAAAGTCGTTTCTGCTCCTAATTCATTGATGTGCCCAAATCCATATTCATGATAAAGGTGTTTGGTCGTTTCAGGCCAGAATTGAGTTTCTTTGGCAAAGATTCGTTTCAACAATTGGGAAGGAATGCCGCTTTCCTGGGCAACCTGAATAATGTATACATCAAATGTATTTTGCCATAGGTTTACGGCTGAACGTGCTTTTTCCAGCCCGCAAGGAGAGGCATATCCATTTTCCAGTAAACCAAAATCTTGACAATCGTCAGCATTGACGTAACCCTGTTGGATCAGCTGTCCAGCAAGATAGGTGTAGGGTTCGCTGGTTACCAGATAATCGGTTTGATTGGGATCCGCAAGCCAATCCAGCGGATTGCCCGGAGCTGGGAAGGATTCCCAAATTTGGGCGCAGCCGTGGATACTGCTGAAATCACTTTGCTCACTTACAAAATCCACATACCAGCCTGTCAAATCAGAATCTTCTATCAGGCCGCTGTCTGATACCCTAACCCGTCCGCGGTAGTGAATTGTACTATCACCATAACTGGAATCTGCCCAGAATTCAATCGGAACGCCTTTTGTGCTGGTGGGACGTAATTTCACCTCACAGGCATCTCCTAAACAGAGAAAGGGGATCTCATTAATTGTGCCCTGAATTTGAGTGATCTTTTCATTAGGCAGGGGCTCTTCAGCGGTTAATACCATGGATGGGATACCCATGCAGAGCTCTGTCCCTTCCACGGGATCGCATTCGGTCAGATTGATCCAGAGTCGTGGAGTTGGGAGTTCAACCACAATTTCTTTCTTTTTATCTTCCGAACTTGCCGGGTATAAATAAACCCCGGAACAAACTTCACTATGAATGGATTCCGCCTTGGCGCAGGGTGCTGAACCAGCCCAGATATCATAAATCTTTGAACCGCACAAGACATAGATTTCATTATGTGTAGGTGGCTCGTCATGGTCGATCGTTAAACTACAAACCAGGCTGTCATCCTCCCAGCGGACCAGCCACCACTCATATTCTGTATAAGATATCTCGATAGTCTTTGAACGCGGAGGATCCTCTTCTGCCTGGACTGGATCGGTCTTGGCCAGGCAAAACACGAGCAGGAGAAAAAGCAGCGTTGGCAGGAATCCTTTTTTTGTGGTCATAAAAACCATTCTAGATCTTTTTGTTCAAAGGATCAAATATCATCAGTAATATTATAAACCAGGTATAACTCAATTTATTTGATACGTGGGATACTGTTTTGTAAGCCCACCTTTTTTTACCCCCTAAAAAGTATTATACAATGAAAACTTCAGGAATTGTGATTAATGAGGGATCCGTTCCCAGGCGTGTTTTTGTGTGCCGGTCAGGCTGCGCCATAATCCAATCACAATGGCAATATTAATCATCGCCAGGTAATAAAACGGGAGAAAGGGTCCAGCAGTATCAAAGAAGTGATCTCCCAGGAAACCCATCACAGCGCATAGATATACCAGCCCCTGACCGACCACCAGACAGGGATAAATTCCTCCCTGATTAATTAAAAGAAGATTTGATATAAGCATACCAAACCCCAGGAGAGGCACCATCCAGCGTACCAATTTATGGGAAAATATCGCCAGGGCTGTAAATCCATACTTTGGATGCAGTAACGGCAGCATTCCAGGTAAAGCGTTAAAATTCAAAGAAGATATCCGGATTTTTCGGAGAAACTCGCCACCCATGTTTGGAGAGGCATGTTCCTCTGCAACAGCTTCCGGTTCATAGAGGACGCGGCTCAATTTAGAAAGTATTTGCAGGGTAATTTCAAAGTCATCATTCAATATTATATGCGTAGGCAGCGGATCCAGGAGATTATTTCTCGCAGCCAGAATTGCCCCATTAGCACTGATGACTGAATTTAAAGTTCCTTCAGCTTTCTTAATCATGTTTTCAAAACGCCAATATAAACCCTCTCCCTCACCTCCCGGAGTGCCGCTGGGATTGTGGAGTTTTAACTTCCCGCAAACACCTCCCACCTTAGGATCTGAAAAGTGTCGCATAAGCAGCCTGACAGCATCAGGCTTGTACATGGAATTTGCATCAGAAAAAAGTATGATCTCTTCATTAATTTCGGGGACCAGCTTATTAAGCACGCTGCTTTTCCCTTCCCGCTGAGGAAATAACTTGGATTGGATCTGGGGGTGGTGTTGTTTTGATAAGATCTGGTTTGTGGCATCAGTGGATCCATCCGAGCCAAAAAGGAATCTTATTCGCTCTTGTGGATAATCAATTTTTAAACAATTTTTGATTTTCTCCTCCAGGACATCTTCCTCATTGTAGGCAGAGATGGCCATGGTTACAAACGGTAATTCACTCTGATTGATGCTGGATTTGGAGGGAATAATACGAGCCAGGATGATGACCAGGAACGGGTAGATCAGGTAGGTATAGGCAATTAATCCTAAACAAATCCAAAATATTATTTCCATAGAATCCCGAGTTACCAGATATGCTCTCTGCCTAAATAATAACCTGCAATTGCGTTTATTAACCGAAGACCGGGGACGGAAGACCGGTCCTCGGTCATCCGTCTTCCGTCATTATTTGCCTTTCAACCCTCAATTTTCCATCATCAACTTTCAATCTTTAACTTAATATCCGGTAACCGCCACCGGGAGAATAAAAGCACCCCCACCCCAATCAATACCTTAGGCAATAGCGCAACCACATACAGCAGAACTCCATACGCCAGGGCGAGGTCTTTCTCAACAGAAAAGACTGATAATGCCAGGACCGCCAGGTAATGAAAGACTCCCAATTTCCCTGGCGCTGAAGGCGGAGCGCTCCCAACCTGGAGCACGATCAGGACAAATAAGGCTGCGGTAATTGGTACCTGAATATGAACCGCTTGTAAAATTACATAGTTCGTTAAGATGGAAAGAATCAAAGAAAATATCGTAAGCATCCATATTGGCAGTTGTCTTTTCCAGTAACGCATGCTGTCAAAACCGGTCAACGCTCTTTCCAGGATCCCGGCAAAACGTTCTCCCCAGCTGGCAGGCAAGCGCTTCAGCATAGGAGTCAGCAAGGTTAAAATACCTCGTCCCCACAAAATCAGGACAATGACAGCAACTAAGGAAATCAGTGATAGATAGATCAGAGTTTTACCCGACTCTGTTACCCAGTCGGGGAGAGAAATGGCAGTAATCAACAATAGCAGCGCCATCCCAAAGGTGATGATATCGATCACTTTTTCCAGCATCAGGCTGCCCAAAAGCCCTGATTTGGTAATCTTAATGCGTTCACTGACAAAATAAATCCGGGCCAGCTCACCCAGCCGGGCCGGTAAAAGGATGTTAAACATCTGCCCCAGGTACACGCCTCCTAACAGGGAGCCATATTCAGCGGTTTGCCATGGCCGGATTAACATCACCCACCAGCGCAGTGTAATTGTGGCTACATTAAGTAAAACGATACACAGCCCGACAATCACCAGCCAGGGATTGGCTTGGGTTATCACTTCCCCGAGCTGGGAGACTGATACCCCCCGGAAAGCAAAATATACTGCCAGCCCGCCGACTACTGTGCCAAGGATGATTTTGATGATTGTGTTGCGGTCGAAAATTTTGGGTTCAGACATAGGGTAATTATAGTTGATAATTGCGTTTAATAACTAGGGTTAAGGTATAAGATTGAAAATTCTATCTAAGGGAATAAACTTTCGGTTAACTATTTGGTTTATACTTATAAAAAAGGGGGAAATTGTAATGTCCACTCTACAACGATTTGAAGATCTTCAAGTTTGGATAACAGCCAGGGAATTAACCCAGAATATTTATATGCTATCAATAATAGGAGGGTTTTCTCGAGACTTTGCTCTCAGAGATCAAATCCGCAGGGCATCGGTAAGTGTGATATCCAACATCGCTGAAGGATTCGAAAGCGAGGCCCAAGCATTGTTCATCACCTACCTAGGTAGAGCCAAAGCCTCAGCCGGTGAAATCCGATCTCAATTATATTTTGCATTGGATCTTGATTACATCTCAAGAGAGCAATTCCAATCAGTGATTCAAATGGTCGAAGAATGCAGTCGCCAATTATTCGGGTTTATCAAGTACCAAAATCTCAACCAAACATTCGCCGGGTAAAATAATTGAAAATGAGAGATAAAATTAAAGATTGAAAATTCATCTGTTTTTAGGTACATAATCCAAAGTCATTACCGATAATAAAATACCTTCATTCTCTCAATTTTCAATTTTGAATATTCAATTTTCTAATTGTATGTATTTGATAACTAAATAACCCTATAAGGACGATCCATAACAGAATCTCCCACCACCTATCTGAGGTCAGTGCCATGCCCAGGCAAAACCCTACCACAGAGATGTTTAGTGGAAGAATATATTTAGGTTCTTGAAGGAGTACCTTGATCTTTTTACCACTTATCTGGGATTGATAATAAGCAATACTGAAAACTGCAACGGCAAGCGCCATGGAGAAGATCCAAATAATATTAGAAATCAATGCAAAGAAGTTCAGCCTCATTATATTTATCCTGGGACATAGTATACCATCACCCATGTTCGGATATTTTTATTATGAACCAGCTAGATCAAATATTGCATGCTGCCCTTAATTCCAATCTCCTGTTATCGGGATCCAGTCTGTATCAGTAATTCCCCAGAAAAATCTGTAAATCTCTTCTGTTCTTTCATTCACATCAATTAACTTCCACATTCTTTCTACGGGGTCATAAAATCCAACTGTATCGACTCCATCTCCATCCCAATCTCCAGTGAGGGGGTACCAATCCCCTATTGAAGGCCCCCATATAATTTGTTGGATTTCCGTTGGAGTATTATTCTCGTTTATTAATCGCCACGTCTTTGAAGCCTGATCATAAAATCCAACTGTATCCACTCCATCCCCATCCCAATCCCCTGTTAAAGGAATCCATTCTCCTTCGGATGGTCCCCAGATAAAGCGCTGAATTTCAATTGGCGTATCATTCTCATTGTTCAACTTCCACATCTTAGCAACTGGATCGTAAAATCCTATTGTATCGATCCCATCTCCATCCCAATCCCCTGTTAGAGGGATCCATTCTTCTTGGAATGGTCCCCATATAAAACGATGGATTTCAGTTGGCGTATCATTCTCGACATTCAACTTCCACATCTTGGTTAGAGGATCATAAAATCCTACTGTATCCACACCATCTCCATCCCAATCGCCTGTCAATGGAAACCAAGCACCTTCATAAGGACCCCATATAAAACGATTTACTTCAGCGATAGCATAATTACCAATCTTTTCCCTCCACATCAATGAAACTGGATCATAAAATCCGATTGAATCATTCAGTGATTGCGGCCAATAGATTTCATAGATTCGATGTTGATCATATTCATGGGAATCGAACACATCGCAAATCCCTCCTGGTCTATACCTAACCCAGATTTCTTGAAGTGTCGCTCCACTGGTTGACCATGGAACACTCAGAGAAAAATTCTCAGTCGATATTTCATCACTTGGTACTATTATGCATTCTGAATCCTGAACGGTTCCAGTTTTATGTTCTACAATTTCCGCCTGGAGGGATCCAGATACTGTTGTGGTTACCCTCACCTCAACATTCACATCGAATTTTTGATTTATCGAACCTTGTCCGGGGGACTCAGGTGATATTAAGATCGATCTGATTGGATTAATAGTTGTTATTTGAAATCTGTCTTCTGCTATCTTTCCCTCTCGGGTGATTATCACTTTAGCTGTAATGTTGGCAATTTCCTGGTAAGTATGTTCTGCTAACTGAACATCTTCTGTTTGTCCAAAACATGTCATACCCACAGAATTTTGCATACATTCTCCTGGAGTTGGCCTAGGCAATATTCCACAGGCAGACTCCACTGATGCAATTTCTACATCCAATGAATCACAATTCCACCAGAAGTAGTAATCCATTAAACCAACTGCATCACCATTGACATCAGCTGTCAGATCAGCATAATATGGAACGGGGGCGGTATTGGTATCACTAACAAGAGATATCCACAACGGAGAAGCGGCATCATAAGACTGCAAACTAGCCTTAATTCCATTGAACTTGTTTAGATCGATACTTGTTAAAATCCCTGGAACTGTTCCTGGACCAGCCACACAATACTGCCAGAAAGCCCAATCATTCCATTTCCCAGTCGGGGGAATATCAAATGTCACTGTCGAATCACACCCATTTGTCCAATAGGCAATCCAGAGATCATAATCCGTAACGGCATTGGTGAGGTAAGTATTGATGAAATATAAGTTCGTATAAATTAAAGGTTCAATTCCTGTCCGGTTTTTAACTGTTTCCATCCATTCCAGCACCCAATTTGATAAGGCTGTTTTCCCCAAAGATCCTCCCACCTCCAGGTCCAGCACAGGTCTCAAGTACCCGCTTTTTAAATAATCCCCTGCTACGCTGAGGAAATAATTTGCTTCGGCTGCGCCGGAATTCCCCAGATCTGGTCGGGCAAAGTGGTAAACTCCCATGAATACCCCAGCATCTCGCCCCTGATTCATGTTAGTATGGAATTTAACATCGGTCCAGCCCACGCCTTCTGTGCCTTTTGCAAAAGTAAAGATATAATTGGCATTAGCGACCTTGGTCCAATTGATGGTCCCCTGCCAATGAGAGACATCCAAGCCATCCGCATACTCACTGGTATCTTTCGTGACAGCAGTACTCACCGATTTTAGTTCTGGATAAGATAACTTCGGGAAAGACGGGTTGCTATCCAAGAGAGAAAAGGTCCCGAGAACCTGGTCCAATTCAGCCAGCACCAGCTCTTCGTCATATTCGGATATATCCTCCTCAAGATAAGCAGTGCTGTTCTGAAAATGGATTAACTGGGTTAACTCGTAGCAGGCCTGATTATAAATAGTGCGATAACTGATCCTTCGGTAAAACTCCCCCATCACTCCTTCCAGCACCTCATCCTTCCAAAAAAGTGTCCCGTTAATATCAATTTCAGGAAGGGATTCCAGGCGGTGATTTGGTGATTGGTAGAGACTTCCTGGTTTAAACTGAGTACACGCGTTGATACTCACTTCATCGTGCAGGACATGGATAAGCAAGGAAGCTTCTACAAGATTGGTTCCCTGGTATAGACTTGGATTCTCCAAAACAAATTCCCAGACGGCTGATTCCGGAGCAACTCCCACTCCGGCGTTCAAGGCATCCTGGTTTAGAATAGATTTTCTTGTTACCTCTTTGGGGAATTGAATCTCAAACCCATAATCCTCACTGCGGAAAAATTCCCAGCCCTCTTCAAGGGGATAAGTAATGTCCTCCTGGAGTGGTGGGGTATTCTCTCCGAAAATTGTGTCTAGTGCACTGTTAACAGATCCAAGTGCATAGGCAGTTAACACTGATAGATCTACCACAGCATTGACAATAACTATACAAACCAAGAGACAAATGCTTATTATTATTGTGAGGAAAATCTTTTCTTCATTAATCATCGCTGTACCTTTTCCCTAAAATTTCCTATGTGTGGAAGGTGTTTTTATTCAATATACCTGTTTTGATGCATTTCTCCCTCACTATAGTGCAATATTCATACCAAAAGAATTATCTTGAGATATTGTTTAATTATTACTGGATTTTAAACAATCTAACCAAAAAATAATACCACAAGTGGGGACTTGAAAATTTTGGATCCTAACATATAGATTTTTCGAGAAAGTAGTCAAAATATATATAAAGGCAAACAGGACTCATGGAGTATTCAACTCCATGAGTCCTGTTTTTGAATTGCCATCTTTGTTCTTTCATTAACTTTTCAATCTTTCCAGATAAACCATAAATTGCAGGTTATTGTTAAAACCTGCTCTCTGGGAGGATAATCAATTTCTATTGGATTATCTACTGATAGGGATCTCCATCCCCGTTGGTATCAAATGTTGGCAGGGGGAAATCTCCACTGTTCCCATACGTCAATTTGAATTGGTCCTTGATATACCATTTCCCTGTCGCCTGTTGGATCACCGCCACATCCCAGTTTCCTTCAACATCAAAATCGCCAGGCACCAGTATATCTCCATTTGCCCAATAGGTCACATGAAATCTGTTTTATCCTAATAACAGTTCAGTGTCTAGCAATCAAACATAGATCTTATTAAAGAAAGTGATCTGCCCCCCAAAACCTGATCCAAGTACAATGTTACAGATCAGGCAAAAGGAGAAAGGCTTGCGCAGTGAACGGGCCTTGATGCTGGCACTGGCTGAGATGTGTGTTCAGGGTGTTTCCACCCGCAAGGTTGAAGCCATCACGGAGCGTTTGTACGGCAGAGAAATCTCATCCACTCAAGTCAGCCGAGCAGCTACTTTGCTCGATGAAGCCCTGGAAGCCTGGCGCAATCGGCCTCTGGGTCCAATTATTTACCTGTACCTTGATGCTATTTACGAGAAAGTGCGGGTTGATGGCCAGATCCGGGATGCGTCAGTTTTGATCGCTAGCAGAGTGAATCCCGGGGAAAAACGCCTGATTCTGGACGTTTCAATCTCCCTTGGTGAACAGCAGCTCCACCCACTCAATATACTTCTCAAAAAAGTCATAGAAGAAGGGCCAGTTCCGGGTTGCTTCCATCGCTGCATAGGTTTCTTTGGGTACGTTCCTGCAGCTGTAGGCTGCCATCTTTATGTTCTTCAGCCGCCGTTTAACGATCATTTCCCCTCGGCATTCATCAGTGCCAGATAAGGTAACTTGAGATGCAGGTCAATTCCAAGGTAATATGAAAACATAGCGTTCCTTATTTTGCCAAACTGATTTGTGATTACTCTTAGTTTAGCACTACGGCAGGAACGCTTTCAGAGTATCACCAAAAATTCAGTTTACTATCCAGGAAAGGCGACTCGATCTAATTTATCGGAATATCATTGTAACTATCAGAATATATTTTTATGCTTTTAGAGTAAATAACGTTATTTCTTAAGTTTGTTACCCGGTAATTAACGTATAATAAGATGTGCATTTATCCAGAAATTGATGTGATACTTTCCGATACCAAAATAGGAATTCAGCCTTATTTCAATTCGGATTGCATTAAAGAATCAGCTTTACAGAGACAACATAACATCAATATAAAACTAACCCCAAAGATCCATATGGTGGGTATAAAAAATAGTAACACGCTGACAGTAGGCCTTATCGGATACGGATCCAAAGACTGGATCGCTGGTGTCAATTATATAAGCAGTCTCATGTACGCAAACTCTCTGCAATCTCAAACCCAGCAACAAACATTTCATTTATTTTTGCATGAGCATCTTAGCGATGAAACGGATTATGAAGACATAAGCCAACACACCAAATCCGTGGAATTGTTCGACTTTTCCTATGGAACAACATTTTCACTGCTTAACCGATTAAGGCACTTTCTTCGGGAAACATGGCTTCAACGAAAATTCCCTCATAGCATAAAGAATAATTTACCAAAATTATTACAAAACACTAAATGCCAAATAGTATTCCCCGCAAATCAAATTTTATCGAATAGTCCCTCTTCAGTTAAGACAATCAGTTGGATCCCTGATTTCCAATATAAATATTTTCCTGAGTATTTTCCCAATCCAGCACGTATTAACTATAAGATCAAAAGAATTCTGAGACTGTCCGATCTTGTGATTGTTAGCAATGAGTGCTCAAAGAAAGATGTTCAAAAATATTTTCCAGAATTCATCCATAAAATCCGCCTCATGCCATTTACCATGTGGTTAGGTTCTGAATGGAAGGCTCAAGACTATGAATCCGTTATTCAGAAATACAACTTGCCCAGGAAATATCTAATTTTCCCCAGTCAATTTTGGGTTCACAAAAACCACCTATGTCTATTTGATGCAATTGCCACCGTAAAACAAAGAGGCCATACCAATATTAGTTTGGTTTGTACCGGGTATCCACACGATAATCGCAATCCTTCCTATTCACAAGATTTGGCTTCTTATATTGAATGTCATGGGCTTCAAGAAAGCATCCATATCCTTGGATTCCTTCCCCGCTATGACCAAATTCAACTTATCCGTGGCTCAGCGGCTGTCGTCCAACCATCCTTGTTTGAAGGCTATAGTGCCATAATTGACGAGGCTCAATCACTTGGTAAAGAGATTTTCGTTTCTGATATTCCCATGCATAGGGAAATGCAAGTGGAAAAAACTATTTTTTTCGATCCATATTATCCTGGGGATTTGGCTGAAAAATTGGAGAGCGGTTGGCCAAATCTTAATCCTGGTCCTGACTTTTATGCAGAGAGTCTGTCATTAAGAAACTACAATAAGCGTATGAGGGCATTCGGAAAGCGCTTCAGGGAAATTTGTTACTCTGTAATATGAGGTGAAAATCTATGCGACTGGTTCAAGCTCCCGATAGACGGTACCTTCTCCACATCTGGAGGACAGGCACATCATTTGAATTCACAGGTCGCTACCCATTGTTTATGGAGTGGAACAATATAAAATTTTCCTCCTTACCTTACCCTAACGATCCGCCTTATCTTTACCATCGAGATCTTCGGAAACCATTACCATATCAAGACAACTCATTTGACGCCCTATATTGCAATCATGTCTTTGAACATCTGACCCCTGCAGATGGATTTAATCTTGCGAATGAGCTTTATCGAGTTCTGAAATCAGATGGAATTTGCCGAGTGGTAGTTCCGGATCTTGAGGCGGCAGCAAGAGAATATTTGGATTGTCTTAATAAAGTTACCTTCAAAATTTCTCCAGGCAATATTACCCAATACGAGTGGGGAGTTGCAGATCTAATTGACCAGATGGTGAGACTAAAATTAGGAGGAATGATGGCAGAAAATCTCACTTCAGGGAACGTAGACTGGGAACAAATAAAGCGGCGAAATGGTGATGTGTTTGACAATCTTCAATTTGGTCAAGAGAAGAAAATTACCAAGGGGTTTAAAATTCAGTTACAAAAACTTCTCCCCAAGTCAGTAAAGGATATCCCCCGATTGGCCAACAAGGTTTGGTATCGCCTGTTAAGGGAGGTTTATTTTAGGCTTTCCAAGAAATCTCGCGTTGAATTGTATAATGAGAAGAACCTTTGGATGTATGATCGTTTTTCATTGCCAAGATTATTAGAAAAATCGGGCTTTAGGGATATCCAAGTGGTAGATTTTAACATCTCCCAAATAGAGAGTTGGTCTCGCTATAATTTTGATCAATCTGAGAGAGGCAATTACCCACTAGAACCTTCTGTATACGTTGAGGGGGAAAAATAATAATATTATCACAAGAAACTTCCACTTATTAGGAAGTCCATTCTGTTCATTAATTCATCTGGGTGAGGAGGATTATGCGATAATTTCCATATTTCTACAAGTTCCATCACAACTGCACACAAACAGCTTTAATAATTTTCTAAAGATGTATTTTTATTATTCATATGTTTGTTAATAAGACTCCCGGACTTCAATATTCCGGGAGTCTTTCTACTAAATGATTTACTTGGTGCTTTCAAGCACTAATTAGACTATTCTTATTACGAAAGTTATCTTTGTATCTTCTCTACCAATTTCCGGATACTGGTGTCCATCCCCCCCCACCAGGACCCCAGACAAGATAATTCACCGAGTCACTCCAGGTGTTCCCGGTTCTCATTCGCCAGACCTTGGTAACCGGGTCATAAAAACCAACCTCATCAATCCCATTACCGTCCCAATCTCCAGTGACTGGTGTCCATCCTCCCCCGTTGGGACCCCAGACAAGATAATTCACCGAGTCAGACCAGGTGTTCCCGGTTCTCATCCTCCAGATCTTGGTAACCGGGTCATAAAAACCCACTTCGTCTATCCCATCACCATCCCAATCCCCGGTGACAGGTGTCCATCCTCCACCGTTTGGACCCCAGACAAGATAATCCACCGAGTCTGACCAGATGTTCCCGGTTCTCATTCTCCAGATCTTGGTGGCAGGGTCATAGAAACCGACTTCGTCTACCCCGTCATTATCCCAATCCCCGGTGACCGGCGTCCATCCTCCACCGTTGGGACCCCAGACAAGATAATTCACCGAGTCAGACCAGGTGTTCCCGGTTCTCATTCTCCAGATCTTGGTTGCAGGATCATAAAAACCGACTATATCCGCACTGTCTAAACTT
>JBARSF010000022.1:0-2040 GCA_049644605.1 Anaerolineales bacterium
CTACCCGGCGCGTTTCTCTGATCCTTCGGGATATGGGTTTCAAGGTCGCTGCTATCCGCCACCCCATGCCATACGGCGATTTAGCCAAACAAGCTGTTCAACGTTTTGCTGAATTCTCTGATCTAGATAAACACAAATGCACCATTGAAGAGCGCGAGGAGTATGAACCCCACATTGAGAACGGAGTTATTGTATACGCCGGGGTAGACTATGAAAAAATCCTCCGCCAGGCAGAAGAAGAAGTTGACATTGTGCTTTGGGATGGAGGGAACAACGATCTTCCCTTTTATAAAGCAGATCTTAATATTGTTGTAGCTGATCCGCATCGACCTGGACATGAACTTACTTATCACCCGGGTGAGGCCAACGTTAGGATGGCTGATGTGTTTGTAATTAATAAAGTTGATACCGCTGATAGGGAGGATATTATGACCGTCAGCGAATCTCTCCGCAACTTGAATCTAGATGCGTTGATCATCGAGGCCGCCTCACCTCTCTTTGTAGATAACCCCAGCGCTATCAAAGGAAAACGAGTTCTAGTAGTCGAAGACGGGCCTACTTTGACACACGGTGAAATGGCATATGGGGCAGGCTGGATAGCAGCACGTAGGTATGGCGCAGCTGAGATCGTCGATCCCCGTCCATTTGCAGTTGGTTCAATAATTGACGTTTATAATAAATATCCAACTACCGGAAATGTATTACCAGCCATGGGATACGGCGAAAAACAAGTCCAGGAACTGGAGCAAACCATTCAAAATGCAGATGTCGATCTTGTGGTGATCGGTACACCCATTGATCTGAGCCGCATCCTGAAGATCGACAAACCCTCTCAAAGAGTGCAATACGAGCTTCAAGAAATAGGAAAACCAACTCTCGAGGAGGTGCTGCGTGAAAAATTCAAAAGTAAATAGCGACCCAGGAGAGAACAATTGGGCATAGATTTATAAAACCGACATTTATTGAAACTGGTAGATTTATCGCCAGGTGAAATCGATTTACTGCTGAAATTCTCATTGAAATTGTAAAAAGAGAGCAAGCAAAACTAAAGAGTGAAAAGGAATAAAAATTATGTCTAAATTACTGGAGCAAATGCAAAAAGATCTCTATAGTGGTGCTGTGGATGCAGTAGCATCAGCAACCAGCACAGCCGTTGACGAGGGAATGTCAGCAAAAGAAATTCTTGATAATGGTCTAATTGCAGGAATGGACGTAGTAGGTGTCGATTTCAAAGCTGGAGATCTATTCATTCCTGAAGTTTTACTTTCCGCCAAAGCTATGCACGCCGGATTAGAGATCTTGCGTCCGTTATTGGCTGAGTCTGGAATACCATCTCAGGGTAAATTAGTGATCGGAACTGTGGTTGGCGATTTGCATGATATAGGCAAAAACTTGGTCAGTATGATGTTTCAAGGTGCAGGATTCGAAGTTATTGATTTAGGCGTTGATGTGTCGCCAGAAAAATTCGTTGAAGCTGTGCGATCTGAGAAAGCCGACCTGGTAGGGATGTCTGCGATGCTAACTACAACAATGCCATCAATGAAAATCACGATTGATGCATTGACTGAAGCAGGATTGCGAGACAAAGTAAAAGTAATTATTGGTGGTGCTCCATTGACCGCACAATACGCCGAGGATATTGGTGCTGATCGATTTGTACCTGATGCTGGCGGGGCAGTTGATACAGCCCGCAAACTTCTTGCTTAGAATAATTATAAGATCCATTTCAAGTGAAGAACCTAGAATATGCGAGATCGCTCTCTAAGAACAAATAGAGTGTGTATTTATGACTGAATAGAGTAGGGGGATAATTCAGATTTATTAGAAACCGAGCCGCCATACCAGATGATTCGGTATGTAATTCTGGTGCAGATCTGGTGCAACGGGGATGGACAGGATGGAATTCATGCCCTCAATGGACAATCTTGAGTTGACTCCATCGAGAGGATGGACAGAAATTACTCCCATATACACTGTGTTCACCCATCTCGTACAATTCGAAGTCAGACGCTCTATCCATTGAGCTACGGGTGCGTGGTG
>JBARSF010000023.1:0-8832 GCA_049644605.1 Anaerolineales bacterium
GAATCTTTCTATAGGAATACGAGCTTCCAGCAGAGAAATTAATCTTTTTCAGCCCGGAAGGACGTCCTGACCCGATCCGATCCCGGTTGGCCATCTTTCATTGTTAAGATAGGTTTGAGTTGGATCAAACTTCCTATACCTGTCATAAACCTGTTCATGCGACCGCTGCGGCGCAGGAATTCCAGCGTATCCAGACCAGCGGTAACAAAAGTCCTGGAGCGCAGGCTGTCCAATGCGGACAGGATCTCACTTGAAGTTTTGCCGTCATTTGCCATCCTGGCAGCTAGTTCAACCTGAAATCCCGTTCCGATAGATAACTGCCCTGAATCCCTGACAGACACCTTGGCTCTTTGAAATTCCCTGGCAGCCGTCCTCGCCATATCAATAGTCGCGCTTAATTTTTCTGATATATGAATAGATATGATCTCCTCCGCCCCCTCATCAACCAGTGTATCAAATGCCTGGGTAAAAGCGGCTGTGCCGGGTGTGCCCGTAGTGGGGTGAGATGGATAATCAGCCAGCCGGGAATAGAATTCCCGGCGAGAGATATCAATGCCATCCAGATAACACTGTTCACCAATATTGATATATAAAGGGATCACTGTGACACCCAAAGATTTAATGACCTCTTCTGGCAGATCACAGGTGGAATCCGTAACGATTTTGATTGCCATGACTCGCTCCTAATAAAACTTCCTGAACTTGTAAATACTGATAATCAATGCCACTGCAAGATAAAACACCTGCCCAAGCAGAAGTTGCTACTAAAGCCGATCCAGCCTGATTGACCGTAAAGCCTATAAAGGTCCAGATCAGAACCAAAGAATATGGTGGGTTATTTTCAATCCATATAATAATTCTACACAGGTGCTAATGTGCCAGCAAAAATTAGCCAAGCAAGAATAGATTTCGAAACTAGGCTAAGGATAATATATGCGCGTTCACCAAAGAGATAATCTTCCCAGCGTCCTACTTTTTTGTATTGCAATACCATATTTATGGCAAAGATATTGAAGAATACAAAAAGAGTGGGAATGATCGCATAAACAAAATCTGGCGGCTTTGCATCACCTGAGCTTACTGAGCCAATGAAATAGATGAAGATCACTATCCATGGGAAAATGCCTGCAATACTTCCATAAATGAATGATGTCCAATTCGTTTCTTGTGTTTTCTGGTTATGATATTCCATCATAATGCCAAAGAGGTTCATCATGGCATTGATGCCAAAAATTAGAATTATTGCACCCAGATCCCATATGCCTGAGAGCATACCGATTAACACTATCATGAGAGATGAACTCAAAGCATATTCATAGAACCGTGTCGGGTTCTTTCCCAATTTTAAGTTTTTAACATAGATGTTGTTACCAATAGTCGCTAAATAGAAATGAGCTAGAGCTGAGATGAGCAAAAAGACGCCTACCGCAGGACCAAAACGAAGCTCGTAAAGAAGCTTTGGTTCAGGCATCAGTGAAAAAGTCTCTGTATTGAAGTTGAGGAAATTGCTATAAATCGGGTAAGTAGTGTCATTGCTCATGATAATCATGAAGATTCCTTGGATAAAGTGGAGGAATCCCATAATCATGTTGAAGCGTTTTAGTTTTGAAAATTTTTCTTCAGTAATTGAAAGTGTTTCTTTAGCCATTGTAATTTTCTCCTTATTAAATGAAATAAATTTGATTTGGTATTATTGATCTAACTCTCTCACATACCAAGGTGAACACACTAAATATACACCTTCACCCAATATTTGTCAAGGTATTGTATACTTATTCTTGACAATTTCTTGATTATAGTTTAAACTATATCTATAATTAAGGCAAAACAACCAATGAGTATATCAAAAAAACCGCGGTATAACCTTAATCTGATCGTCCAGGAGACTGGACTTAAAGCAGATACCATTAGAGCCTGGGAGCGCCGGTATGGCCTTCCTCAGCCAGGTCGAACTGCTGGTGGACATCGCCTTTATTCCGATTATGATCTGCAGACAATGCATTGGTTATTGCAGAGGCAAAAAGACGGTATGCGGATCAGCCAGGCTGTGGTCTACTTGCAGGAACTCATTGAAGCTGGCGAAGATCCATTCCAGCCTCTTTTTACAGCAGACCCTCCTGCTATCATGGTCCAAGATCCGGGAGCGCAGGATTCATTGGAGAACTTAAAAGACCAGTGGCTTGCGTATTGTTATCAATTTGAAGAAGCCAAGGCAGAACAGATCTTATCCCAGTCATTTGCCCAATTCCCGGTTCTTGCTGTCTGCACTGACTTGATCCTTCCTGGTCTTAGAAAAGTTGGAGAAGAATGGTATGCAGGAAAAATAACTGTCCAACAAGAACATTTCACCTCCGAGGTCGCTGGTAGAAAATTGCAGTCCTTGATCTCCACAGCCCCAAATGCGGTCCACTCCCAGAGAGTATTAATAGGCTGCCCTCACGGTGAACAGCACACCATTCTTCCTTTAATGATGACCCTGTTGCTAAAAAACCGGGGTTGGGAAACAATTTATTTGGGTGCGAACGTTCCCCTTAATGAACTGCAAAACACAGTTGAAGAGTCTGGAGTTGATCTGGTCATTATGAGTGCTACTCGTCTTATCACCAGCGCTGCCCTGTTCGATACGATCAACCAGCTGGCTGGCAGCGGAATTCCGGTAGCTTTTAGCGGTTGGATTTTTAATCAGGTTGAGGGATTAATTAACCAATTCCCAGCTCTTTATCTTGGAACTGATCTTGCGACAGCAGTGAATTCGGTGGAAGATTTTCTCCATAATCCAACTAACCTATCCCTTAAAAATCATCTGGAAAATCCTTACCCAGAACTTATCCGGAAGTTTGACAATATTATTCCCCAATTGAATCAGATAATCCTCTCAGAATCTGAGAAAAATGGGCTATCTCTTCCCACAGCTGACATCCTCAAAGCGACCGCAGACTTGACAGGTGATATCATGGCAGCTTTGAGCTTAGGAAATATTGATTATTTAATTCCAAACCTGGCTTGGGCCAACAATCTCTTAAGAAAACGGAATCTCAATGGAAACACTTTTGAGACATATATATCTGTTTATCTATTTGTTATAGAGGAAATTCTGGGTAATTCAGCTAAACCCATTATCGACCTCTTTAAAAATATTGATGGGGTAATCACAATTAAATGATAATGAAGATTTTGATGACTGGCGGCACAGGATTAATTGGATCCGCTTTGATTGCTTCCCTAAAAAAAGATGGCTACAGGATTAGCGTGGTCAGCAGGACACCCGATCGTGTTGGAGCTGGCCTGAAGGCCATCTCCTGGGATCTAGACAAGATCACCCAGGAGATCAACACATCAAACATTGTCATCAACCTGGCAGGTGACAGTATAGCCGGGGCATCTCCGCTATCCATGCGCTGGACTGATAGCAGAAAAACCAGGATCAGATCCAGTCGCACCCAGGCAGGCAAAATACTACTTCAGGCCATTCAACAATCCACCAGGAGACCAGAGATCCTGATCCAGGCCTCAGCAATAGGTTACTATGGCAATCTTGGAGATCAACCAGCTGTTGAGAGCACACCTCCCGGAACTGATTTCCTGGCAGAAATCTGCCAATCTTGGGAAGATTCAACCTCAGCCGTGGAACAGCTTGGCGTCCGGAGGATCGTCACCAGGTTTGGCCTTGTCCTCAGCCGGGATGGCGGATTGCTGTCACTTTTAGCCCTACCCTTCTTTTTCAATCTTGGCGGACCTATGGGCAGTGGCATCCAACCGATGTCCTGGATTCATATCGCGGATGTGGTCCAGTCCTACCACTATTTCATTGATAATGCCAGCACTCATGGTGTCTATAATTTAACTGCACCTACGCCTGTTCAAAACCGGATATTTTCCACAGCATTAGCACGCTCACTCAACCGCTCCAGCTGGTTGAAGATCCCCGCTTCCGCTGTGAGAGTCGCTCTGGGTGAGGCATCGACTCTGGCCCTTGATGGTCGAGAAGTGCTACCCCAGCGCTTACTTGAATCTGGCTATAACTTTCAATTCAAACTCATCGACAAAGCCCTAATAGATCTTTACCAATAATGTACATTCTCATTGGAGACAAACTAAATGAAAAAAGAACAAGAACCATCAACTGAGAAAACAATCACTCGACAGGATATAAAATCTCTCTGGATTGGCATTCTTTTCAGCCTAGGCTTTGTTGGCCTGATCTGGCTTCTGGGCCCAAAACTGGACTCTATTCAGCTGGCGCCGGACCAGGGAGCATCCTGGTATTACTGGAAGCTGCCCAACCCCACCTTCTGGACCCGGGCAACGGCCTGGGGTTTTTACCTGCTGCACCAGTTTTCTTTCTGGGGCTTGATCTATTATGCCCAGACCAAGGTAAAGAAATACAGCACCAAAATGCATCTGGTCAATTATTTAGCCCTGGCTGTGAACGCTTTTTTTATCTTGCTTCGTGTGCTGCAGACTCATCTCTGGTATGATGGCTTGGCTCAGGATGTATCGATCTGGAGTTCCCAGGTATCTGTGATCATTTTACTGGTATGGGTTCTGTTAATGGAAAACCAGCGTCGGGGATTGTTTTTTGGAAAACGAGCCCCCCTCTCAAAAGAACTGGTCCGATTCGCACGCAAATACCATGGTTATTTCTTTGCCTGGGCGACGGTGTACACATTCTGGTATCACCCAACTATCGCTACCAGCGGCCACTTGGTAGGCTTTCTATATATGTTCCTCTTGCTGCTCCAGGGCAGCCTGTTCTTTACTCGAATTCACGTGAACCGCTGGTGGATGATATTCCAGGAAGTTTCCGTCCTTGTTCATGGCACCCTAGTAGCTGTGATGCAGGGTAATGATATGTGGCCTATGTTCGCTTTTGGTTTTGGTGGTGTATTTGTGATCACCCAGATGCATGGGTTAAAGTTTCCCAATTGGCTGCGCTGGACCTTTTTGGGAACATACCTTTCCCTGGCTCTTTTTGTCTACAGCAGCAGAGGTCTTGGCATGATCCATCAAATCATCTGGATTCCTTTCATCGATTATCTGGTTGTATTTCTACTGGCCGCATTACTCTGGGCGGTCATGCAAATTATTAACAGGTTCTCAGGACTAAAGGAGGAATAATAAGCGAGTAATTATTCCCTCCTTTTTTCCCTCTAAAACTCATTCCTCTCGATAGATCGATCATTTAGCGGTGACCTTTTAAGTCATTGGTTGGAGCATGATCTAATTTCCACTTGTATTGCTTAGTACAATTGACTTTTTGTCAATTGTACTGCGATAGTTGTTCTCATTTATTTGTTGATTGAGAAAGCTAGTTCGATTCGAGACCAACACCATCCACAGTATTGGACCCATCTCGAACCTCATATGAAGGATTAATCCTTCAGTGAGGCAGGGATGGGTTTTTCATTTAATACTATTCAATCAGACTTTACAGGAGAATATATAACGGTTCGAACAGCTGCCAAGATCAGCGGTTATAACCAACAGTATTTACGTAGATTATTGAGGGAGAATGTATTTCAATCAAAAAGGATTGGAAAATTGTGGTTGATTGATCGGGATGATTTCTTAGAATATCTCAGCAAAGCCAAACAAGCAGTTGATAAACGTTACGGCCCGCATTAACTAACTATCGAATCTTTACAGTAAGGTAACTCAACTCAAAGAAACCTCATGCTATACTCATATTTAATAAGAGAAAAGTGGAGAATGTTATGACATCCGAAACTGTTCTGGAAACGAGTGAACTTCAGAAGCATTTTGGGAAGATCCATGCCGTCGATGGAGTCGATATCTCGATCAAACGGGGTGAGATCTACGGTCTGATTGGCCCAAACGGATCGGGCAAGACGACGCTGATCCGGTTGTGCCTCGGGCTGCTTAATCCAACGACAGGTACCATTCGGCTCCTTGACAAACCCATTCCTGATAAGTCAATACTCTCAAAAGTCGGTTATATGACCCAAACCAGCGCTCTGTATGAAGAATTAACCGTGCGTGAGAACATCGCCTTCTTCTCCGAGATGTGCGGCAGCCACGAACCAGCCTGGATCGATGAGGCCATCTCGCTCGTTGATCTTTCAGACCGGGCCCGCAGCCTTGTACAAACACTCTCGGGGGGGATGCGCCAGCGAACGTCTTTGGCGTGTGCTCTGGCACATCGGCCTCGCCTGCTCCTGCTAGACGAACCAACAGTGGGGGTCGACCCGCAGTTGCGAGCGACCTTCTGGTCTTATTTCCGCCGCCTGGCCGATTCGGGAGTAACACTGATCGTCTCCAGTCACGTGATGGATGAAGCGGAGCGCTGCGATCGGCTCGGTTTCATGCGCCAGGGCAAGGTGCTAGCAGAAGGCTCCTCCGCCGAACTGCGAAACCGGACAGACACAAACACGCTGGAGGAAGCCTTCCTGATATTCGCACGAGACGGCATTGAAGGAGGTTCGTGATGAATGGGCGACGTGTTCTAATCCTTGCAGGGCGTGTGATGCGGCAGGTGCTGCGCGACCGCCGGACCGTGGCGTTGATCGTCATCGCGCCGATAATTATCTTAACTCTCGGCGCTGTTCTGTTCCGTTCCAAACCGGCGGTAATTTCCATCGGCGTGGTTAACGAAGACCAGGGAGTATCCTCTCCCATGGCGGGTTCCATCAACCTCGGCCAACGCATTTCGGATGAACTCTCTGCGGGTGATTCCTTCCAGGTGGTCACGTTGAACCGCACCGAAGTGGATGACTATTTACGTGACGGTACCGTGAAGGCTGCGATCATCTTCCCCGAAGATTTCACTCCCTCATTTTTAATAAACCATCAGGTTATATTGGACCTTCGCCTGGAAGGCTCAGAACCCACACGCAGCATGTCAATTACCGGCTATGTCACTCAGGCAGCGATGAAAACTCTGGCGGGGTTAGCAGGGAGCGGCCTTGGCGTGCCAGGATCTTCCAAAACAACCGAAGAGGAAACCATTTTACCGGTATCTGTACAGCCATCTTACCTCTTCGGAGGAGAGCAGTTCGATACGATGGATTACATCGCACCAGTCTATATCGCGCTGTTGGGTATGTTCTTCGTCTTTCTATTAGCCTGCGTCGCCTTTTTACGCGAGCGCTCTCAGGGCACAATGGAACGCCTTGCTGCGACTCCTACTTCCCGATTTGAGATCGTCCTAGGATATATGCTCGGCCTCGGCCTATTTGGTCTGATCCAGGTGTCGGTGATCCTTTTCTTCACCGTCTGGGTGATCGGGATCCATTACCATGGAAGTCTGGCATTGATCCTATTAATAATTGCCATTATGGCCATGGTGGGGGTCAATCTCGGCATCCTGGCTTCGGCTTTTGCCCGGACCGAGTTCCAGGTAATACAATTCATCCCTTTGGTTATTTTTCCTCAAGTGCTGCTGGGCGGCACATTCTGGGCCATATCGGATATGCCAGCCTATCTTCAGCCCTTGGCCTATATTATGCCGATCTACTACGCCAACGTCTCACTGCGTGACGTGATGTTGAAGGGATGGGGATTGGTGGAGATCTGGCCTAACCTTGCAATCCTCTCCGGTTTTGGTGTCATGCTCGTTATCTTGAGCGCGCTGATGATGCGTCGTGAGGCGGCCTGAGGCGGCCTGAGGTAGGCAAATAGGATAGAGTTAAGTAAGATAATACATAATCCACACAACATGGGATTGATTCGATTCGAGTCCAATTCCGCCCACTGTCATGGACCCATCTCGAACCTCATAGTGAGGCTGTAGAGCAGTTCCTGGCCATGCTCAGATTTGAGCATAAAAGCGAGGTAGAAAGGCTCTCAGAAGTCCTCAAGTGAGGTTGGGATGGGTTTTTCTGTTAAAGGGTTAAATCCTGATGTTACAGATGAATATATAACTGTAAAAACCGCATCAATTTTCAGTGGTTACAATGAACAATATCTCCGAAGATTATTAAGAGAGGGAATGTTCAAAACTAGAACGATAGGTCAGCTTTGGTTAATTGAACAAGCTGATTTTGGCAAATACCTTTCTGATGCTACGAAATCAGCAGATAAGCGATTTGGCCCCCATTCAAATACGTAACATAATTGTTATATAATACAGATAAGCAGATATCGGTCCAAATGAACCGATTATTGCGGGTATTCGGTTCAAAATGCGCGATATCAACAGGTTATGTGAAAACAAATAACAAAGGGTAGACATGGGTATATCAGAAAATGTATTTACGTTGCTTAGAGTATTGGCAGAATATCCAGAAAGAGATACTAATTTCCCAAATATTTCAGGATCGCAATTAGTAGAATTTACTGGATTATCATCAAAGGCGATAAATGAGGCGGCAACCCTCTTAGTTTCCTCAGGATTTGCTGAATGGATCCAGACTCTCGGATCTGCACCATATAACTTTAGCTCGATTGGTATTACAGCTAGAGGTTTATATGAATACGAACAATCACAAATTCGGGCTGAAGAGGAAACAGATGACAAAAGAACAATATCTAGACCTGTTTCTCCTGTAGGTTCACCATTTGGATTTACGGATCAAGATTTTGAGATTGTTTCAGATAAAAAAGCTGATTTCGAAAGACTTTTCGTAGTATTAGGTTATCAATTCGATTCGGAGTTTTATGATTCGGATAAATTAGTGCATAATGTACATAATATGTTTGTTTTGGCAATTGATAATTACAACAAACTACCTGGTTCAATTCCAGTTGGATTGGTATTTCAACCTCTAAGTGCTGGATACGGTGAACATCTATTCAACGAAATTGCACGCGATATTATTTCATCCGATATTGCTGTTTTTGAAACCTCTGATTTAAACCCAAATGTTATGGTTG
>JBARSF010000024.1:0-112175 GCA_049644605.1 Anaerolineales bacterium
CCTGATGGCATATGGCAGCGCAGTTAATTCCCATCTTGGAGATCAGGGAAAAACAATCGTTGAGTGGTTCGATTCCCTCAACTTATATCAAGACATTAAAGGTGGATAAATAAAAATGAAGGTGATAATTGCTGGAGGAAGTGGATTAATAGGCAGCGCTTTATCAAAAAGTTTACTCGCAGACGGACATCAGGTATTAATTATCAGCCGCAAGCCTGGTAAAACAGATCAATTACCTTCCGGTGTAAAAACAATTGGCTGGGCTAGCGAGGATTTAATTCGTGCTATATCTTCCGCGGATGCAGTTGTAAATTTAGCTGGGGCAAGCATCGCCGGTTCCAACCCCTTCCGGATGCGCTGGACAGCAAAGCGCAAAGCAGAAATCCTGGAAAGCCGACTCGAAGCAGGAGCAAAGCTCACCAAAGCGATCCAGGCAGCTGGTACAAAACCAGAAGTACTGATACAAGCTTCTGCGATAGGATATTACGGGAATGTAGATCCAGAGTTGGTGGACGAGACCAGCTCCGCTGGTGATGATTTCCTCGCCGGAGTGTGCCAGGCCTGGGAGGGGTCAACAAAAGATCTAGAAACCCTCGGTGTCCGAAGGGTAATTATCCGGATTGGTTTGGTATTCAGCCAGGTTGGTGGGCTATTTCAACTCCTGAAACTCCCCTTCTTATTCTATCTGGGAGGTCGAATCGGATCTGGAAATCAATACCTGTCCTGGATTCATATTGATGATTTGGTAGCTGCAATCCGCTATTTAATTGCTAACCAATTCAACCAGGGAGTTTTTAACCTCACAGCCCCAAATCCAATACAGAACCGGGATTTTTCTCAGCGGTTAGGTAAAATATTGACAAAACCTGCCTGGTTCCCAGTTCCAGGTTTTGTATTAAGGCTCCTATTAGGGGAAGCTTCAACCTTAGCCTTGGATGGTCGGCAAGTATATCCAACACGATTGTTAGATTCAGGTTTTGGTTATAGATTCGATCAGTTAGACTTTGCTCTCAGGGATCTATTAACATAATCATAACAATAAAACAATACGGAGAAAACCACATATGGCAACATCAACTAATCAAAAAGAAACTCCTACACGCTTAGATTTAAGGGCACTTTGGATCGGCATCATCTTCAGTTTATTGTTTGTTGGGCTCATCTGGCTGCTGGGACCATACCTGGATAAGATAAAACTTGCTCCGGATCAAGGCGCATCCTGGTATTACTGGAAATTAACCAATCCTACATTTTGGTCCCGGGCCACAGTTTGGGGATTTTACTTAATGCATCAATTCTCGTTTTGGGGGTTGATCTATTATGCCCAGACAAGAATAAAAAAATATTCCACCCAGCTTCACACGGTCAATTATCTGGCACTAGGTCTTAACGCCCTCTTTATCTTGCTTCGGATACTGCAAACCCAGCTGTGGTATGACGGGTTAGCCCAGGATGTCTCGATCTGGAGTTCCCAAATATCGGTAATAATCCTTCTGGTCTGGGTCCTTTTAATGGAAAACAACCGCCGGGGGATAGCTTTTGGAAAACCTTTACCTCTTTCCAAGGAAATCATTCGTTTTGCTCGAAAATACCACGGATACTTCTTTGCCTGGGCGACTGTTTACACCTTTTGGTATCACCCCACTATCGCCACCAGTGGTCACCTGCTGGGCTTTTTCTACATGTTCCTGCTTTTACTGCAGGGCAGCCTATTTTTCACCCGAATCCATGTTAACCGCTGGTGGACTTTCTTTCAGGAAGCGATGGTGCTAATCCATGGAGCCCTGGTGGCAGTCATGCAGGGTGGGCAGATGTGGCCCATGTTTGCTTTTGGATTTGGCGGAATTCTGGTTATCACCCAAATGTACGGACTAAAACTATCAAATTGGCTTCGCTGGAGTATTTTAGGGGCATATATCGGTTTAGCTTTACTGGTCTACAGCGAGAGAGGGCTGGGGAATATCCACCAGATCACCTGGATTCCAATCATTGAGTACCTGGCGGTTCTATTGTTGGCCGGAATATTCTGGCTGGGATTACTGGTAAGCAAAAAGCTGCGTGAGCGATAAAAATAAAACCTTACTTTGTAAGGTTTTAATTATTCCTCTCCTCCCCCACTCAGCAAACGTTTAGCGATATCCAACCTCATCGCAGTAGGCAACGGCGTGACCTATTTTATCTTGGTAAGGGTAAAGCCTCCTAATTATATACTCATTTTCAAGTACTGCTCTACCATTTCTTCCACAGTCAACGTACCAGGGTCAAACCCCAAACCTGGATCAGCCTGGGCGAGTTGAGTGATCTGGGGTGGCGCCAGGAAGGTTTTTTCCAAAATATCCGTTTGCGTAAAAACCTCTCGTGTAGGACCATCAGCCATGATCCGTGCCTGAGCCATGGCAATTACTCTGCGGGCATATTTCCCTACAATCGGCATGTCATGGGTGATGATGATGATGGTATGACCATGAATTTCATTTAAATCTCTTAAGAAGTCCATAATCTCCAGCGATTGTTTGGTGTCCTGACCGGTAGTTGGTTCATCAACAATAATAACCTGGGGACGGAGTGCAAGGATTGATGCTATCGCAACCCGCTGCCGCAGACCTTTTGACAAGAAAAAAGGATGCTCATCATGGTAAACCTTGGGCAGCCCAACTACCTGAATAGCTTCTTCAACTCGTTCCTTAACCTCATCATCTGAGAGCTGAATATTACGGGGGCCATAGGCGATCTCATCCCAGCAATTGCTGTTGAAGAGCTGATGGTCCGGATTCTGGAAAACATACCCAACTCGTCTGACCATCTGCACAATTGAACTATCCTTTGAGTTAAGTCCATCAACAATGATATCCCCAGCAGTGGGTTTATATAACCCGTTTAAACATTTGGAAAGGGTAGTTTTACCGGATCCATTCTGACCGATTAAGGCGATGAACTCCCCTTTTACAATATCAAGATTAATATCTTTTAAAGCCTGGGTACCATCTGGGTATTCAAAATCCAAATCGACTACCTGTATATATGGTTTTTGGTCTGTCATTCTCATCCTCTCGATCATATACCCTTCATGTCACGCAGCAGTTTTGATCCCTCTGCCACGGACAAGGGATAATTGCCCTGATATAATTTTTTCACCTGCAGCTCATGGAAAAAATGCATCGCCCCGGGAGGATAAACTCCCTTTTCCAACAGAAGCTTGGATTGCTGGAAAAACGCCTGCGTCTCTTCATGCAGAAGCAATGAACCCTCAGCCATTAAAATCATTTGATCTGCCAGAGGAACCAGGTTTTCCAAGCTGTGTTCAATGACAATGATGGTGTTATTTTCCTCTGCCTTAAGCTTAGCCAGGACTTCAAAGATCCGTCCCCTGCTGACAGGGTCCAGCATGGAAGTTGGTTCATCCAGGATTAATATCTTTGGTCTCATCGCTAAAACAGCTGCCAGCGCCACCCGTTGTTTTTGTCCACCGGAGATTTCATAGGGCGGTTTCATCAACAGATGAGATAACTCCGTTAACTCAGTAACCCATTCCAGCCGCTCCTTAATTTCAACCACGGAAAGCCCAATATTCTCCATCCCAAAGACCAGCTCATCCTCAACCGTCATGGCTGTAAATTGTGCTTCAGGATCAGAAAATACCACACCGACCAGCTGCTGGAGCGCTCCCTTGTTGTATTCTTCAACTTCGGTACCAAACACACTCACGGTGCCTTTCTTAATCCCGTTATATTGCCCAGGGATTAAACCATCAATTGAATAGGCCAGGGTGGTTTTCCCTGCGCCATTGGGACCGATAATACCGACAAAACTCCCCTCTTTTATTGTGAGATTGATACCCTCGATCGCTGGAGTTCGGGTATGGATATATTTCCAGGAATAATCCTTAATTTCAATAACGTTAGACACTTTATTCTCCAATTAATTCACCGCGTCACGCAACAAACCCATCAACCAGGATTGATCCACTAAAAAGTAATTAAACCCATATCGATAGATTAACAAAATAATAAAGGCTATGCTGATGAGTGCGATAAATATATAGTCAAAATATTTATACGAATAATGAGTCAGAATATAATCTGCTCTTTTTACTTTGCTGACCTCACCGGTAAAAGCATACCCGCGGGCGACTAATGCATTGGTAAATTCTTCTGACCGCCGCAAGGACAATGCAAATAGCGGCACCATATACATAACGTATTGGCGAATTTTATAGGGAAGTGATTTTCCGGCGGGATCAAAGCCCCGGGCTTGTTCAGCCTGGCGGACAATCTGAAAGTCCTCCAGCACCATGCCTGCTGACCGCAATGCCATTGCAAATACATAGGTAACCACAAAGGGTGCCCTGATACTTCGCATTGCTACAATAATATCCCTCTCCCGGGAGGTACTGAGGAAAAATACCATCGTAAAAATCATTGGCAGAACCCGGAAATATATCACCAATGCATCCCTGATCCTCTCCCAATAAAAATTTATACCCCAGACTCTTGCCAGCAACTCAAATTCCGGATGAGTGCCGCCCATGACCGTGTAGGATAAAAAGATGATCGTTCCCATTGAGATCGCTACCGGTATATAGATCTTTAAGGTACTCATATTAACCCGGCTTATCCACATCAAAGTTATAATCACCAACATCAAACCGATATTCCAATCCGGTGCTGAAACGAACATGGGGAACAAACTGACGATTAAAAGGAAATATAATTTCACAAAAGGATGAACAGCATAAATTGGTGACTCGTTTGGTACATACCCTAATAAAGTTTTGTTCATTTACTCTCTATCCAATATAAAACTCCGTGGAGAGTCTGCCCCCACGGAGCTTTATGTTTTATACCTGAGTAGGTTTTAGGCCCACCACTTCTTCACAAAGGCTGTGGTCCGAATAACAACCGCGGACAGCGCCTTCATCAGGATGAAGTTGAAGACCACGCCGGCGACAACATTGCCGCCGAACCAACCCCAGATGAACAGGGGTACTGAGTCTGTTGTGAGCAGGTTAAATCCCTTCAGTACAACCATCACTGACCACAACGCGCCGACAATACTGGAGACAACCATCGCCAGGAACAGATATAAATAGTCTTTTCCTGATTTCAGGCGAGGATCCAATTTGAAGCGGCGGAAAGCCCAGGCCGGCAGGAATGCCTGAATGGCATTGGCAGGTACATAAGCCAAGGATACATAAAATGGTGTTCCGGCAATTGCATTGGAGAAGAACGGGAAGATTGCTCCCGCAATGACACCCCAGGCTCCAAACCAGATTGCGCCAACCTGCTGGACAACAATGCCAGTCCAGAAGAAATTGACTCCAAATCCAAGCGGGAAGCTAATGCTTCCAAATGAGCCAACGACAAAACCGATGCCGATTAACAGGGCAGTAATTACGATGTGGATCACGCCCACAGATCGCTTTTCACCTTCTTCTACGGTCCAAATTTCTTCTGCAGTCATTTCAGATTTTACTTCTTCAGCCATTTCTTTTTTCCTCCTTATAATGAATAAAATAAAAAAATCCAGATCCTTATTTCTTGGCTAGGGAATCCACCTCCTTTTTTATCTACTTAGATGACTGACAATTGATTACACTATTATTATATCCTGAAAGAAAATTGGTTGTAGTGTGACAAAGTATATATTTTGTGATAAATACAATATTTTTAAGATAATTGTCTAGAAAACAATTCAACTCAATTAACCTGCAAAATTCTGCAGGTTTATCATTTTTTCCGTCTCAATAGATTCAACTCCTGCTATAATCCTATCACTCTTAAAAAAACTAGGTCAAACTACGATATGAATTTTAGTCAACCTGTCTCCCAACTGATCCGCAAGCGGTATTCCTGCCGGACATACCATGACAACCCCATCCAGGAAACCGACCTGAACGAGTTAGAGGATTTTATCTCCTCCTGTCAGAAAGGTCCGCTTGGAAATCAAGCCCGGTTTAGTATTGTAGCAGCCCGTAAAAGAGACAGCGGAGCTTTAAGAGGATTGGGGACCTACGGTTTTATAAAAAATCCCACCGGTTTTGTGCTCGGTGCTATCCAGAACAAACCTGGCTCCCTAGAGGATTTTGGATATTTATTGGAAATCATCCTCTTGAAAACTACCGACAAAAATATCGGAAGCTGCTGGCTGGGTGGCACATTTACAAAAAGCCGATTTGCACGAATCATGGATCTACAAAAAGGTGAATACATTCCTTCGGTAGCTTCTATTGGCTATCCTGCTGATCAACAAGCCTGGATGGACCGTGTCAGCCGGCTGTATGCTGGTGCTGATCGCCGCTTTCCATGGGATGTATTATTTTTTTCCGATCACATGGAGAACCCAATTTACCCTAAGGAAACAGGCAAATACCGGGAAGTTTTAGAGCTGGTTCGCCTGGCGCCATCTGCGTCCAATAAACAACCATGGAGAATCGTTAAAATTGGGAATGCCTGGCATTTTTATCTCAAACGCACAAGGCAATACCCTCCCCCCGTGTTTGACATATTGCTTAATCTGGCGGACTTGCAGCGAGTTGATCTGGGAATTGCCATGGCTCATTTTGAGCTCTCCGCCGAAGAAATTGGACTCGCTGGAAAATGGATAGTCCAGGATCCGGAAATTCCCCTCCCGGACAGACTCACCGAGTATACTGTTTCCTGGTATGCGAACGACAAATAACCATCGTAAATTTTCCCCTTAGGTTTTTTTATTATTATGGAGACCTACTTACAACAATGACAGAAAATAAATCAGATACCTTTGACATATTGCTGCTCATCGCCCGCCCTGCAGCCGGGAAAAGTGAAATCATCGCCCATTTAAAATCCACCCCGATCGAGGAAAGGATTACGAGATTCCATATCGGAGATTTTGAGGAAATTGATGATTTCCCAATCCTCTGGACCTGGTTTGAAGAGGACGCGATTTTATCCAGGCTGGGTCATAATAGACTGCACAGCGACGATGATTATAACTTTCTCTATCCCTATCTTTGGGATCTATTGATAGAGCGGATAAGCCTTGATTACAGCAAAAAACTGCGGGATGATCCTGACTACCATAATCGGAAAACCACCATAATCGAGTTTGCCCGGGGCGCCTCCCATGGCGGTTTTGCCCGCGCGTTTCATCATCTAAGCAGGGATATTATCGAAAAAATGGCTATTCTCTATCTTAACGTCTCCTGGGAGGAATCCCTAAGAAAAAACCGGGCACGTTTTAATCCAGACCGGCCAGACAGTATATTGGAACATGGGCTTTCCGACGATAAATTGGAAATCTTGTACCGGCACGTGGATTGGAAGGACATCACTGCCAAAGATCCCCTCTCACTGAAAATCCAGGGTGTTTCTGTCCCTTATGTAATCTTCGAAAATGAAGATGATGTTACCAGTCAAGGCGGTGAAATATTAAACGAACGCCTGGAGGAGACATTGGATCGATTACATGCCCAATACCAGGCAACCAGGGAACAATGATTTTGATATTACTGGAGAAGTAAGGATGACTTTTTACATCGGTTGTGATTTAGGCGGAACCAACATTAAGACCGGCATAGTAAACCTGCAAACTGGATCAGTTTTGCATTCAAAAACCTGCCCCACTCTCGGCCATGAAGGTCATGATGCTGTTATGCAGCGTATGGCTGAGTTAATTCTTTCTTTAATCAAAGACAGCAAAATTCCCCGGGCAGATATCCAGGGACTGGGAATCAGTGCACCGGGTAAACTGAACCTGGAAACAGGAAGAACAATTTTTTTGAACAATCTCCCTGGTCAATGGAAAGATATCCCCTTGGCAGATACCCTCAGTTCTGCAGTGGATCTTCCGATTTCACTGCTTAATGATGTCAGAGCGATTACTTATGGAGAATACTCCTTTGGCGCTGGACGAGGTGTTAATCGGATGGCTTGTTTTGCGATCGGCACCGGATTGGGAGGTGGCCTGGTATTAAATGGGGAACTTGTCCTTGGATTTCAGGGATCCGCAGGTGAGTTAGGACACCAGACTATAGAAATGAACGGCTTACGCTGCAGCTGTGGAAACTACGGTTGTCTGGAAACCTATACCTCTGGTCCGGCAATTGCCTCCCGGGCGGAAAAAGCTGTCCGGCAAGGATTTACGACCCGGATAGCCACACTTGTGAATTACGACCTTAATAAGATCACACCAAAAGTTGTTGCTCAAGCTGCCGAAGAGGGAGATGAAATTGCCCAGGAAATCTGGGAGTCAGTGGGCCATTATCTGGGTACGGGAATTGCGAATATTTGTGTTGCTTTTGGCCCAGAACGGGTGGTGCTTACAGGAGGTGTAGCGGCAGCTGGTGATTTACTTCTAAAGCCTATAAAGGAAACGTTAACAAAGCGTGTTTTTATCATGCCGGTTGAAAAAGTAGAAGTAGTGCTCGGTTCCCTGGGAAGTGATGCTGGTATCCTCGGCATGGCGAGTTGGGCTGCATCTAGACAATCCCAATCCAGTAAAAAGTAAGACTCCTCTATCGCCAAGATGTAACTCCAGTCCAAAATTCTCTTTACAACATAATAATAAAACTCCAAGCCTCACCTATTTATATGTGATATTCATCACAACTTTTGCATTTTAAGGTATTGGGGACGGTAACATTCTGGTATAACAATACGGGGTTTGCGCAGTCCAGGCAGGATACTTGAAATAATCCAACGCTTTATTACATAATCAGTATCCACAAGAGGTCTGTGATTTACAAATGGTACAGGGAGGGAAAAATGTTTGTGAAAGACCGTATGAACCCGGATCCAATCTGCGGATATCCTGAAATGGCTGTAACAGAAGCGCAGGAATTAATAGTAAATCATGGGGTCCGCCATCTACCGATAATCAGTGATAACAAAAACCTGGTTGGATTAATCACCCGCACATCGTTGCGATCTGCTCTTCCAGCTGATATTTCCAGTTTCAGCCACTTTGAAGTCAGTTATACGCTTTCTAAAATTAAAATCAAATCTGTGATGATAAAGAAACCAATCACTATTCAAATGGATATACCCATCGAACATGCTGCTCGTATTATGGCAGATGAACGGATCAGCTGCCTTCCAGTTGTCGAGGGTGATATTTTAGTTGGACTTATATCGGACACTAATCTTTTTATAGCCATGACTTCCCTTTTAGGTGCGAGAAATGAGGGGCTCCGGATAACCATTCAACAGCCTGATCGAAGTGGTATTATCGCAGGTTTAACCACTGCGATTGCGGAAGAAGGTGGCTTCCTGGCTGTCTGCGTTGGTTACAATCCCGAACAAGATCCAGATCAATGGGTTTCTATATGTAAAGTACAGAACATGGAAGAGGAAAGATTGGTAAAAGTAATCAATAACTTAAAAGATACAATCATACTTGATATTCGTCAGTTTCAGGAGCAATAATGATAAATAAACACCTTCAACCTGCCAGATCAGTTTTAGTGGTGGGCGGCGGCATAGGTGGTATGCGTGCAGCGGTTGATCTAGCTGAAGCCGGTTTACAAGTGTACCTGATCGAACGGGATGCTGGATTGGGCGGCCGTGTGGCACAACTCGGATTTATGTTTCCCACCCATGACTGTGTCCTTTGCCGGGGCACCTCAGACCACGGCTACGGCTGCACCCGGCCTGCAATTTCCCCTGCGTTTTTAGATCATAACCGCCACCCAAACATAGAAATTATGACTCGTACTGAAATCAAACAGGCATCGGGTCAGGCAGGTGATTTTGACATCACTCTGATTCATGAACCTCTCTATGTCGACCCGGCTCGCTGTACAAATTGCGGTTTATGTGCCATCGCCTGCCCGGAACGGCTGCCAAGTGAATACCAGGAATCACTGGTCACTCGCATGGCTGTCCATAAAAGCGCCCCCCGCTCTCTTCCTGATTCCTTTTATATAGATAAAGGAGATTACTGCAAAGGGTGCAACCGCTGCATGGATGTCTGTCCCACGGATGCGATTGACCTCAATGAAGAACCCTATGAAGAAATTATTCATGTGGGTGCAATCATCCTTGCCATGGGGTATACCTTGACAGATCCATACGAGTTGGCTGAATATGGTTATGGCCGCTATATGAACGTAGTACACAGTATGCAGTATGAACGATACGTCAGCCGATCAGGTCCCACAGATGGCTTATTGCTGCGTCCTTCTGATAACACGCCGCCCAAACGGATTGCCTGGCTGCAGTGTATAGGTTCCCGAGATCAGAAACACCCCTACTGCTCCTCAATTTGTTGTATGTACGCTACCAAGGAAGCGGTTCTGGCCAAAGAAAGGCTAGATAAAGTTCACTGTCAGATATTTATCATGGATGAACGAGCCTTTAACAAGGAATACAATGCCTATTTTTACCGCTCTACAGAGCAATATGGCGTAGAGTACACCCGTTGCCGTATCTCTGATTTAAGGGAAGATCCCAAAACCAAAGATTTAATCCTACATTATCCAGATCCAAACAACGGCGGGCAAATGGTTGAAGCCCATTTTGACATGGTAGTCCTGTCCGTTGGAGTCCAACCCCCTGGAGGCGCCCAAATCGTTTCCAACCAGCTCGGGTTTGATCTCAACCAGTATGGATTCTGCCAAACGGATAAATTTAACCCCTTGGAAACCAGTCAACCTGGAATTTACGTTTGCGGCGCATTTTCCTCACCTAAAGAAATCGCAGAAACGATTATCGATTCCGCAGGAGCTGCCGCTGATGTAATGCGATTGTTCCAGAATCAACTGGGGTGTTCTTATTCAAGCAGAGAATTTCCTTTCTTGAGTGATGAACTATTTCCTCCGGAGATAGATATCCAGAACAAAGATCCCAGAATCGGCGTTTTCAGCTGCCGATGTTATCCCACCATGGAAGGGGTGATCGATTTGGATAATATTTTAGACAAAGCAGCTGATTTTCCCCATGTGGTACACACCGAGGATATTGGCTATGGCTGTTTCCCCGAAGGTTTGGAAAAAATCAAGGACTCAATCAAGGAAAATAATCTTAATCGGGTGGTTGTGGCTGCCTGCAGTCACCGAACCCATGAATCCCTGTTCCAAAAAACCGCTCGAGAAGCTGGATTAAATTCATACCTTATGGAAATGGTTAATCTGCGCGGGTTTGCTGCTTTGGTTCATCCTCACCAACCGGATCAGGCTACCAGAAAAGGATTGGAACTAATTCGACTTGGTGTCGGAAGAGCTGCTTTCCTAGAACCAATTTACAAATCCTCCATTCCTCCGCACAGGCGAGCGCTGGTTGTTGGTGGCGGTGTGTCTGGCATGACAGCAGCCCTCTCCATTGCAGATTCGGGGTTTGATGTTGTTCTGATTGAACGGGGTGACACGCTGGGCGGCAATCTCCAAAAAGTGCACTATCTGGTGGAAGGAGAAAATCCCAACAAACTGCTCAGGGATCTGGTTAACCGCATCATTGCCCATGAACATATCACCATCATGACGAGGACAAACCTGATTGAGCACGGCGGACATGTGGGAGCCTACCATGCAGTTCTTCGTCATCAGGACGATTCCCAATCTGAAATTTCCCACGGGGTCACTATTGTTGCTACTGGCGGCCAGGAATCCCGAGTAAAACACTATTTATTGGGGAAACATCCTGAAGTCATCACTCAATTGGAACTGGAAGACAAGATCGCTTTCCACCCGGAAGATGTCTCGAATCTGAAAAATGTTGTCATGATCCAATGTGTAAAACCAGAAGAGGAATCCTACCAATATTGCTCCCGAATCTGCTGCGTCAGCACGATTAAGAATGCCATTCGTCTAAAAGTGATTAATCCAAACTGCCAGGTAACCGTATTGTACAAGGACATCATTACCTACGGCTTCAGAGAGCAATACTACACTGAAGCCAGGGAAAGAGGTGTTGTCTTTGTCCGTTATGAAGATCAACATCCCCCACAGGTAGAGCAAAATAACGGGACTATCACCATCAGCCTGAAAGAGCAAATGATTGGTCGAGAACTGGTCCTCAATCCTGATCTGCTGGTCCTCAGCACTTCCATCCAGCCATCCCAGGGCACAAAAGAACTCGCAGCCCTGCTTAATGTTCCTATCTCCAATGAAGGATTTTTCCTGGAAGCGCACATTAAAATGCGCCCGATGGATTTTATGGAAGAGGGTATCTTTGTTTGCGGAATTGCGCATTACCCCAAATTCATTGAAGAGAGCATCAGCCAGGCTCTGGCAACCGCTGGACGGGCAACCACTATTCTCAGTAAAAAGCCCTTCCATTTCGGAGGAACAATCGCGGTGGTTAACCCAGAAAAATGTGTCGGCTGCTTAACCTGCACCCGAACCTGTCCCTTTGAAATACCCCGAGTCGACGATCAATTTACCGGTGTAGGTGAGCTGGGTGGCGCGGCTTATATTGAGCCTACTCTCTGCCATGGGTGTGGGACCTGCACAGCGGAATGCCCTGCCAACGCTATCCAGTTGTTGAACTACACAGACGATCAGATCATGGTGCCGGAATTTCCGGTCCTGGGAAGCTGGGTTGAATTATGAGCAGAAAACCTTTTGAACCGGAAATCACTGCCTTTATGTGTATTTACTGCGGCTATATGGCTGCCGATACCGCCAGTGCCCTGCGCATTGAATATCCTGCCAATGTTAAACTAGTAAAATTGCCCTGCACGGGGAAAACAGACTCCCGCTATCTATTAAAAGCATTTGAAGATGGCGCAGATGGTGTCTATGTGATCGCCTGCCCTAAGGGGAACTGCCACCATGTCCGAGGAAATGAACGCGGTGAGCTGCGGGTTGAACATACTAAAAAAATGCTGGATGAAATTGGTCTCGGAGGAGAACGCCTGAATATGTATTTCCTCTCCGGCGGACAGGGAAAATCCTTTGCTGACGCGGCCCAGGAAATGACTGACCGCATCCGTGAACTGGGTCCGAACCCGCTTGATAAAAACCCCTGATCTATTTCAGAGTATCTACAAAAAAAATCAGTAATCTAAATTAATTACTGGCTTTTTATATTCATGAATTACATTTTATTCTTTGGGAAAAATATAATGTCTGCTTGTATTGTGATGAGTAAAAGTTTCTACTTCGATTTGATAGGCTTTATTTATATTTTCTGGCGTGAGTACTTGCTTTGGCTTGCCTATAGCTTGCAAACAGCCATCTACCAGTAATGCAACCCGGTCTGCTATACCCGAAACTTGATTTAAGTCATGCATTGCCATCAACACAGTCAGATTTTCATTTTTTACCAATGATTTTAGCAATTTAAGCAAATTCACCTGGTGCCTCAGGTCAAGGTGATTGGTTGGTTCATCCAACAATAAAACTGGTGTATCCTGCGCCAGGGCTCTTGCCAGCAGCACGCGCTGCTGTTCTCCACCACTGATTTCTGCAAGTTTGCGATCAGCCAGGGAATCCACAGCTGTTTGTTCCATAGCCCAATTTACTTTTTTAATATCAAATAGACTTGGTTTACCCAAGAAACCCAGATACGCCGTCCGACCCAAAAGAACAGCTTGTTCCACAGAAAAAGCGCCACCCAGTTGGCGAGCTTGTGGTACAACCGCCAATGTTTGAGCGCGTTGGGTCGGCGATAAAGAAGTAATATCCTGATCATCAATCAAGGCTATTCCAGCAGTCGCCTTTAATACGCCACTTAAGACTCTTATTAAGGTTGATTTTCCAGCCCCATTTGGACCAACTACGCCAAGAATCTCTCCTTTGTTCACTTCCAGGGATATCTTTTTTAATGCTATAACCTCCCCGTAGGAAGCTGAAAGTTCGCGGATACTTAAAACCGGGGTATCCATGGTACTCACCAGAACACCTCTCTTTTTGCCCGTCTTAAGATCCATAAGAAAAACGGCGCTCCGACCAGGGCAGTCACAATGCCAACCGGTAAGGCCCTGGGTGCCATAACAATGCGCGCAACGAGATCTGAGACCAGCAGAGCAAATCCTCCACAGAGGATAGAAAGGGGAATCATTTTTTTGTAATCTCCCCCCCAGATTAAACGGACTACATGGGGAACCACTAAACCGACAAAACCAATCACACCGGAAAAGGATACTGCAGCTGCGGTGGTTAATGAGGCCGATACAATAATAAATATCTTAACTTTTTCCACCGGCAATCCCAATTGCTGGGCTTGCTCTTCACCAAATTGGAGTACGTTTAAGGAGTGCCCGCTAAAAATCAATAAAGTCAAACCCGATAAAAAATACGGCAGGGCAATCTTTAAGGGATCCCATCCCGCCACCGTCGAACCACCCAGCAGGAAACTCATCGCCTGCAGTACCATTTGGTCTGAGACCAACATCAGAAAAGACGTCATGGCTGAAGTAAACGATCCAATGGCCACGCCAGCCAGAATCAGGGTTGTTAAGGGGACAATTTTTCCCACTTTTGCCAGCGCGTAAACAGCAAAAATAGTCCCAACAGCGCCCAGAAATGCCCCGACCGGGACCAGGTATTGTCCCGCCCGGGGTAGGCTCATAATAACAATTGCCCCTAACCCAGCTCCAGATGCGACGCCGATCAAATAAGGATCAGCCAGGGGGTTTCTGAACAGACCCTGGAAGGCAGCCCCGCTTCCAGCCAGAGCTGCCCCGGTGAGTGCAACCAGAATGGTATGGGGAAGCCTGATGTCCCACAGGATTGTTTCAAAATATCCAGGCCAATTATCTGAAAAATCAAACCAGGGTAATTTCTCCAGCAGTATCTGGAGAGCATGTCCCGGGGGGATTGTAACCGCGCCCAGGGCAATGCTCAAAACAAAAGCAATAACCAACAACCCAGCTGCCGGAAGGTAAGCTTTTTTATTCATGAATTACTTTTCAAACAATTCAGGATGGATAATTTCAGCGACCTGTTCAAATCCATCTATCAGGCGCGGTCCAGGAACGCTGAGAATAAAGGGATCAAAAGGATATAGGTTTCCATCCACAACTGCCTTGATTTCAGACCAACCTGCCCGCTCTGCGACGCTTTCTGGCGTGACACCATAAAGCGCATCTGCCAGCAGAATATAGTCGGGATTCTGGGCTACAAGCTCTTCGGAACTAATTTGAGCCCACTGACCATCCAAAACATCTCCTAAATTCTGTCCTTTGGCTTTACTGATAATATAGGAAATAAAGGTTCCTGAACCTGTAGTAAAGGGACTGGCAGGTTCTGAAGCGTCCAGTTCGTAGAAAACCAACGGGGTTTCAGCAGCCCCTTCCAAAGTTTTATCCAGGGCAATAACACGGTCTTGTATTGAGGAAACCAGGATTTCAGCCTCATTTTCTGTTCCCGTAAGTACTGCAATCTGTTTAATATTCTTGTATAACCCGTCAAAATCATCCGGGTTGGCCTGCCAATATACAGTTAAACCAAGATCTCGAAGCTCTTGAATCGCCTCTGCAGCGAAATTCTCTCCCGCTAAAATTAAATCCGGTTCCAAGGCCAGGATATCTTCTATGGGAATCCCATCCCACATTCCACCAAGATCTTTTGCCGCAAGGGCTGCTTCGGGAAACATGGAATTGGAATCCCGCCCAACCAGCCGGTCACCTCCCCCAACACTGAATAGAATTTCAGTCAGGGATGGTGTCATTGATACGATAGTTTGTACTGGGGCATCGAGAACCAGTTCAAAACCCAAATCATCCGTGATGACTATTTGCTCTGGTTGAGGTTCTTCAGTTGGTACCGGTGTATCGGGTACATTGGTAGGTTCCGGGGATACAGGGGTGGGATCAACCTGATTTGCAGAACCGCAAGCAGCCAACAAAAGTAAAAAAATTAATTCCAAAAGGTAAATACGAAATTGGATTGTTTTCATATGCTCCTCACATAAATAAGGTATTTATTTGTTAAATAAAAATCCCTGTCTCGGACAGGGAAGGCACACGGGTTAGGTAATCAGAATAACCATGTTCACACCTCCTTACCGCGAGAGTTTGATGAACGGTCGCAGAGGCGGTCGACCTGGCTCATCGATCCTGATAAAAAGAGTCGAATTACAGTTGCGGGTCAGCGTCTGATTCTCACAGACTTCGCCTTTCAGCCACCCCTTTCGGGGTTATCTGGCACCTTTGCAGTATTCAATTGTTAAACTGCAACGTCAAAATTGACAAGGTTATTGTAATCCGAAAACTGACGCATGTCAAATAAAAAAACCGCTGCAGCGTAATCACAACAGCGGTCTTCTGCCAGGGTTTTCTCTGATACTTTATACACATTCAAATTCGGTCCCCCAGGCCAGGTGTTTGCGGGGTTTATATAACCGGGTTATAAACTTCCAGAGGTTTAACTTTTTCTTCTTCCCCTGCTCAAAACTGCTTACCTGATTTTCAACCTTTGCCTGTCTCATCCGTTCTCGTTGGTGCGCCCGGCTGATTGCGACTATTGAATTTATCATGATTTTCCTCCTCCTGATCTAAAAACCATATCAATTAACTTAGTTAATCCTTAATATTTCCACGATTCTGCCAACACGAACCTTTAAATTTGATTTTTGTCCCTTACAATTTGCAACCATGCGATCCTTTTTGGCTTCGTTTTGAAGATCCTGCTGGTGTTGTTTAATCTTGTCGTAATTTATGGTAATCATTTTCTCCTCCAAATCAATTTTATTGAACTAAAACTCAATTTATATAAACAGTATATCAATATTTCTTAGTTTGTCAAGACCCAATTTGATATTTTTGAGTGTTTTTATGTGTTTTCCTTAGTTTTTGATTGATTTTTCTTATTTAATAAGGAAAAAATGGTTATTTTTATAACCTGGATGTGTTATTCAGCCCGGAGAGGAGAGGATTTTTGAATTTTTCGGTAAAGAAATGTTACACTTGATCAGAACTTTGGGAGACAGATTCCCCCTCCCTGATCAAGGAAACCATGGATGAATATGACCTGATCGTAATCGGAGCTGGACCGGCGGGATTGATGGCGGCTGGTCAGGCTGCATTAACTGGTAAAAATGTGCTGCTGTTAGAAAAAATGGACTCTCCAGGCAGGAAATTGCTGCTGACGGGTAAACACCGCTGCAACCTGACCAATACCACACCAGTTCAGGAAGCACTCCCCCATTTCAATCCCGGGGGCAAGTTTTTAACACAGTTGTTTTATCGCTTTTATACGAATGAACTTCGGGAGTTTTTTAGTGATCTGGGTTTAATAACAGTTGTGCAGCGCGGTGGGCGGGTTTTTCCAGCCACCGAAAAAGCCCAGGATGTTGTAGATGTACTGCTTGCCTGGATCCGGAAAACCGGTGTGGAATTATTCACCGGGATAACCGTTAAAGACCTGATCATTAGAGGGGGAAAGATTCAAGGTGTGATCACTTCGCAAAAAAACTATCGGACATCAACTGTGATCCTGGCTACGGGCGGTAAAGCCTATCCGGGGACGGGATCTACTGGAGATGGGTATACCTTTGCCCGGAAAGCGGGTCATAAGATTATCCCTCCCCGGCCGGCCTTGGTTCCACTGATTACTGCGGGCGAAACAGCTCAAAAGCTCCAGGGTTTAAGTTTAAAAAATATCTCTGTCAGTCTCTGGACCAATGATATAAAAAGCACTCAACTTTTCGGTGAAATGCTGTTTACGCATTTTGGTCTCTCGGGTCCGGTGATATTAACCTTGAGCAGAAGTATTGTTGAGTTGCTCCAGACAGGAAATAAAGTAGAACTTGTAATTGATCTTAAACCCGCTCTTGGCCACGAGACCCTGGATGCCAGACTCCTAAGAGATATTCAGTTTCAGGGACGGAAACAATATAACTCTTTATTGGAAGGACTGTTGCCAAAAAAATTGATCCCGATCTGTATTGAACAAACCGGGATACCCAGGGATAAAAAATGCAGTCAAATCTCAAGCGCTGAACGGAAACAACTAAAATCGTGGCTCAAAGAGGATTTCTGTTTTTCCATTACAGGTCACAAAGGCTTTGACCAGGCTATTATCACAGCTGGTGGGGTGGACTCCTCACAAATAAATCCGAATACGATGGAATCTAAACTCATCGAGGGATTATATTTCGCAGGTGAAATCCTGGATGTTGATGCGGATACCGGCGGTTTTAATCTCCAGGCAGCTTTTTCCACTGGTTGGGCTGCAGGGGTAGCGATAAGGACGAAAAAATAGTCAATTGTTAGTTGTTAATAAATCTTGATAAATCCTGATCATACGATCAGCGATAATCTTCCAATCAAATTTTTTTGCAAACGCAAACGCGTCGTGGCCCATCCGGTACCGGAGAGCTTTATCCTTCAGTAGGCCGGCGATTCTCTCGCTCAAGGCAACTGGGTCATCAACCGGGACATGGTATCCGGTGACTCCATCTTCTACCAGGTGAATCAATCCGCCTACCTGGGAAGCAATCACTGGTGTTCCACAAGCCATGGATTCCAGCGCAACCATGCCAAAAGATTCATAGTGGGATGGCATAATCACCATCTCGGCAGCAGAATAATAATATGGCAGGGAATCCTGGCTCCGCTTTCCAAGGAAAGTCACCATATCTTGGAGGTCATATTCATCGCGTAATTGATGCAAGAGACGCATTTCTTCTGTTTCTTTACCATCCCGGTCATTTAGATCACCACCAATCACAGCCAAACACAAATCTTTTTCCACTCCCCCATTGTTCTGTAAATTCCCGATTGCCCGCAATAAAGTCTTGATACCTTTAAGGGGTTCAATCCTCCCTACAAATAACAGCATTCTCTTTTCAGGTGGAACGCCTACATATTCCTTGGCTTCATCTGGTGGTATGGGGTAAAAATGGCTTAAGGCTACGCCAGGAGGAATAATCTCTACTTTACCAGAGTCTATTTCGTATAAACGTTCAAGCTGTTCTTTTTCGGTGGAAGTGGAAGCAATGATCTTGTCAGCAATAGTGATAGCTCTGTTTTCCCCATTAATGCGATATTCCCCTTCTGCTTCCTCGGAATTTTGGGCTATCTCTTGTTTCAACTTCCCTAGGGTGTGAAACATCTGGATTACAGGTGCCTTCCAGACCTCTGACAGCTTTTCCGCAGCAAGTCCTGACATCCAATAATGGCTGTGAATCAAATCGTAATCGAGCTTCTTTTTTCCAGTAAAGTCAAGAATATTATCCGCAAACTCAGGAATAAAGCAGGCGAGTTCTTTCTTAGGCAGGGGGTATTCTGGTCCCGCAGGAATATGGACAACCCTGTTTCCGAAACCCAGGTCATGCAAAACATGAGGTACATGTTCGTCCTGCGAGCGAGTGAACACATCCAGATGAATGCCTTCTCTGCCGAGATATAAAGACAAATCCCGCACATAAACATTCATCCCCCCCGCATCTTTTCCGCCCAGGGTTGCCAGGGGACAGGTATGGTATGACAGAACTGCGATCCTCAAAAAAATCTCCCTCTTATAATCTCCAAACGCTATTCAGGGACTTCCTCTGTCCCTTCTCACTCCAGTATGATAGCTGGTATAATTTTCCCCGTCAACCTGCACATTTTTAAGCCACCGTAGCTCAAGGGTAGAGCAATCGCTTCGTAAGCGATAGGTTATGGGTTCAACTCCCATCGGTGGCTCTCCTGCTTTAAGAAAAACCCTCTGGAAATCCACAAAACAATCTGAATCTAGAATTCATCAGTTGACGGAGTTGACTGATTTGGATATAGTAATAAATACACTCATTTGCTCGTAACTTGTAATCCCGGAATACATTGTCAGATCGTTTTGGATATGAAGGAGCATACGATGTCAGAAGAACAGACGCCTTTAGAATACACCTCCTCAGGAAAACTTAAAGCGGCTCATTACAACCAAGAGCTGGCAAAACTTCAACAAGAACTGGTAAAACTTCAAAATTGGATCAAAGAGCAAGGACTGAAGGTTTGTGTGATTTTTGAAGGCAGGGATGCCGCCGGAAAAGGGGGTGTGATTAAAAGAATTACCCAGCGTTTGAATCCCCGTATTGTCCGGGTAGTCGCTCTTGGCATCCCCTCTGATAAGGAAAAACAACAGTGGTATTTTCAGCGTTACGTACCACACTTGCCAACAGCCGGAGAAATGGTTCTCCTTGACCGCAGCTGGTATAACCGGGCCGGGGTGGAAAGAGTGATGGGATTTTGTACCGATGATGAATACAGGGACTTCATGCGCACCTGCCCGGAATTTGAACGTATGCTGGTCCGTTCAGGAATCCAATTGATTAAATATTGGTTCTCGGTTAGCGATGAAGAACAGGAACGCAGATTCCGGATCCGCAATACGGACCCGGTCCGGCGCTGGAAATTGAGTCCAATGGATTTGACGTCCCGCTCCAGTTGGGTGGAATATTCCCGGGCAAAAGATGCCATGTTTATGTATACTGACACCGAGAAGGCGCCCTGGTACGTGGTGGACGCCAACATCAAACGCCATGCCCGATTAAACTGCATCAGCCATTTACTAAGTTTATTTGACTATCAGGACCTGACTCCTGAACCGATTGAACTGCCGCCCAGGCAGCAAGATCCGGGCTATAAACGTCCTCCAATTACCAGCCAGAAATGGGTTCCGGCAGTATATGGTGAAAACACCTATATTGAATCCTGATTAACCCGTAGATACAGGATCCATCCTTTTGGGGGATAACTGGCGTTTCTCATCCCTGCCAGCTATCGAATTATGACTGAATTTGTGACATTCACAACCATGATCTTATTGAGGAATTAAATAGAGCCTGTTCCTCTCCGTCTTTTCTCTCTCTTGAAGAGGATAAGGATATGAAACAGGGGAGAAACGGTGTCCGGGGTTAAAAAGAACCCTCTACCTTAAAATGCTCTCTATACACTACCCCAATTTCTCTTCAGTTAAATCTGCTTTTGGATTCTGGATCTGAGATATTATCATTCCCCCCAACATAAGAATACTCCCCATCAGTCCCCTCGTGGTAAGTACTTCATTTAAAATCAACCATCCCAAAAATACTGCAAAAACTGATTCCAGACTTAAGAAGATCGCTACATGGGCAGGTTTTGCATCCTTCTGGGCAATAACCTGAAGAGTGTAGGTAATACCAATTGATATCACTCCTCCATAAAGGATAGGGCCCGCAGCCGCAATAATTTGGTTGAGAACAAAATCTTCCAGGAAAAAACTAACCACAAAGCTGATGAATGAGGCAAACAAAGACTGTACCAGCGAGAGCCTTATCGGATCAACACTTGGGGAAAATCTGGCAATAAATTGTACATGTACTGCCCAAAAGAACGCTCCCGCCAGGACATATGTATCACCAGGGGCAGGTTGAAGACCCTGAGTAACACTAAGCAGATACAATCCAAATACCGCAAAACATGCCCCGATCCAGGTCTGGAGAGAAGCTCGATCACCCCAGAGCATCCCCAGCAGCGGCACAATAATGACATATAATCCTGTGATAAATCCGGCTTTGCCAGCTGTTGTGTATATCAGGCCAAGTTGCTGTAAAGTCGCACCAAAAAAGAGGAATAATCCCGCAGCGCTGCCGATCAGTATGGTTTTTTTAAGATTTCCTGGGGTTTCTGGCTGGGATCTGTTACGAAGGATAACTATCGGAGCCAACGTCAGGACGCCAATTAAAAACCGGAATCCATTAAACATAAATGGACCCAGCTCTTGCATACCCATACGCTGGGCGACAAAACCTCCTCCCCAGATTATCGCTATGAAGAGCAGTATACTATTTGCTTTGAATTCTTTTGTATTAATCATATTGGTTTATCTCGAGGCAATTCCATCAGTATACCGCAAAGAAGTTGTCCTTGACGGGAAAAATCCTTACTAATAAATAGCGTAATTTTATCGTATACTCTCTTTATAAATCTGAAGACTTAAGTGCGGAGATTCGTTTATGGACGTCATAAAACAAATCCACCAACATCGCTCGATTCGGAAATATAAACCCGATCCCATTCCTGATCATATTTTGAATGAAATATTGGAAGCGGGGATTCGGACATCATCCTCGGGCAACATGCAAACCTATTCCATCATTGTCACTCGCGACAAAAACATGCGAAACAAAATGCTCGATCCCCATCTGAAACAGGAAATGGTTTTAGAAGCGCCTATTTTGTTGACTTTCTGTGCTGATTTCCATCGTATGCGCCGCTGGTTGGAATTAAGTCAAGCCCCAGATAATTTTGATAACTATTTCAGTTTTATGGTCGCGGCAATCGATGCTGTTCTGGTTTCACAGACTGTTGCTCTTGCAGCAGAATCAAAAGGGTTAGGGATATGTTACCTTGGCAGCACTTTTGCCAACGGAAATTTAATTGGGGAAATCCTGGAACTGCCCTCCCAGGTAGTCCCGGTTGTTGGATTTACTCTTGGTTTTCCTGCGGAAGATCCAGGATTGCGCGATCGATTGCCCGCTTCAGGACTCATTCACCAAGAAATCTACCAAGATTATTCCGATGGGGACATTCAGGATATATACCGGGAAAGAGAGAATTTCGGCTGGCAGCGCTATATGCAGTCTGACAGATTAAAAAAAATATCACGAGAAAAGGGGGTTAAAAATCTGGCTCAGCTTTATACTGTTGTGAAATATTCCAAGGAGAGCCATCAAATGCTTTCCACTAATATTTTGGAATACCTGAAAAACCAAGGATTTATGAACAATATCCTTGAATAACCATTTTTCTGAAATGAGAGCTCGTCACTGGGCTCAATGGTACAATAACTGCATTGAACTGCAATCGCGGGATTGGGATAAAATCCCAAAAGTATAGGCAGTCTAGGAGTCTAGCATGAAACAATTACAAGGAAAAAAAATAGGAATAATTGGCAGCGGGAATATGGCCGGGGCTATGATTGGAGCCCTGCTCCGAAAAAAGGAGCTGACCCCAGACCAGATTACAGCCAGTGATCCCTCGCCAGAACAACAAGAACTCATCAGCGCTAAGTATGGAATTCCTGTTACTAACGATAATCGAGAAGCGGTAAAATCAGCGGATATTGTAATTCTATCCGTAAAACCTCAAGTACTGCCAGCCGTTTTATCAGAACTAAAAGGGAAGATTTCCCCTCATGGTCTGGTCTTTTCCATTGTGGCAGGTATGCCAATTTCAACAATCCAGAAAGGACTCTCTCACAAAGCGGTGATTAGATCAATGCCAAATACACCGGCGCAAATCAGTGCTGGAATGACTGTCTGGACCGGATCAGAAGATGTCTCGGAAACCCAAAAAGCGGAAGCCAAGGTAATCCTGGAAGCCATGGGAAATGAACTCTATGTTGAGCATGAAGATTTTCTCAACATGGCGACTGCCGTAAGCGGTACAGGACCCACTTACGTATTCTTGCTGGCAGAAGCGCTGGTTGACGCGGCTGTTCACCTGGGTTTTTCACGCCGGAATGCTCGGCTGATTGTACTTGAAACCCTGCAAGGATCAGTAAAATTTGCGCTCCAATCTGACTTACACCTGGCTCAACTTCGGAACATGGTCACTTCACCAGGCGGTACCAGCGCTGAAGCGATTTATCAGCTGGAGAAGGGAGGCATGCGAACAATTCTCTCAAAAGCCGTTTGGGCAGCCTACCAGAAAAGTCAGCTGTTGGGTAAAAAGACTGAAGAGCCTCCAGATTCGCCGCTTAGAGTTGAAAACTGATCGGGTTGCTGATCCGCTGATGCAATTTTCAGTCGCGTTTTTTCCTTCTGCGGGCAGCCCCGCCGCCGCTTCCACCAAAAGTCATTGAGGCGCCTAACAGGAATCCAAACGTGTACCAGGCACCATTATTGTGCACTTCAAACACGTAGATTGACCTGGAGAATAACGATATGATAAATGTGATGGGGGATATTATTCCATGCCAGAGTCCAGGCCAAAAACCAGCCACATCCCCGTCTTCATTAGCCGTGTTCCGGAGTTGATTCGGTCCGGCGGTGCAGGCTGCCAGGATTAATGAGAGTCCAACCAGAATAAATAACAGCGTTACTTTTTTCATCAAAACCTCCAGGATAAAGTCACTAACTCTATATACGGAATAATTTATTTGAGGTTGTGCGGTCCGGAACATCCTCGGCATTGTTCGTGATTCGTCTTTGTCCGGTGATTTCCATAATTGATATATTGCCTGGCTGTCCTCTCAGTTCTTTTTTTACCAATTTAGATAAATCTAACGGGGAAACCAGATACCTTCAAGTATAATACATACAACATGGTAAAAAGAAACTCTTCTCTTGTAATTGGCATAGCCGGTGGTACAGGTTCAGGAAAAACAACCATTGCAGACTACATCTTAGAAACGGTCGGAACAGAAAAAATCGCCTTTTTGCCACACGATGCCTATTACCGGGACCTGGGCAATCTTTCACTAGAAGAGCGAGCTCAAATTAACTTTGACCATCCTTCTTCGCTGGAAACCGAACTTTTAATTACTCACATCAATCAACTTCGCAATCAGGAAACCATCCAGCTTCCAAGCTACGATTTTAAAACCCATTCCCGCATAAAAGAAACTACGCCCATTAAACCTCAGCCGATTGTACTGATAGAAGGCATCCTGTTGTTTGCTGAGCCAGAACTCCGAAAGTTATTTGACCTCAGGATTTATGTGGACACAGATGCAGATATCCGCTTTATCAGACGCTTGAAGAGAGATATAGAAGAACGCGGCAGGACAACCGAATCTGTTATCAACCAATATTTAGAGACAGTCCGACCAATGCATCTCGAATTTGTTGAACCATCAAAAAGGTATGCCAGCGTAATCATCCCTGAAGGGGGATATAACCATGTAGCGCTGGACCTAATCGTTGCCCGAATTGAATCCATGCTTCAGGAGCAATAAAATGACTGATTTCAGCGCCGTTGATAAATACCTGAAATCCAATTTACCGGCTAGTCTGGAAGAGCTGAAAAAACTCTGCGCCCAACCCAGTATCGCCGCTCAAAACATGGGCATGACTGAAACCGCACTAATGGTCAAGGGCATGCTAGAAACCAGGGGATTTGAAGTGGACCTGTTCGACACTGAGGGATTTCCAGTTGTTATCGCTCAGCGTCCGGGAACCTCTGAGAACACCTTGCTGATTTACAATCACTATGACGTCCAGCCAGCTGAGCCTTTTGAGCTGTGGACTTCTCCGCCTTTTGAACCGGAAGAACGAGATGGAAAAGTTTATGGTCGTGGAATAAGTGACGACAAGGGTCATTTTGTCAGCAGATTATTTGCAATCGATGCCCTGCTTGATGTCTACGGAGATTTACCTTGCAACATTAAATTTATTCTTGAAGGTGAAGAGGAAATCGGCAGCGTACATTTACCGGATTTTATAAAATCACACCAGGATTTACTGGCCGCTGATGCCTGCATCTGGGAGTTTGGGGGGGTGGATCACAGGGACATCCCCATGCAGTACCTGGGGTTAAGGGGAATTTGTTATGTTGAGCTTTCAGTCCAAACAGCCGCCATGGATGTCCACTCGGGATTAGGAGGATCAATTTTTCCCAATGCTGCCTGGAGGTTAAACTGGGCTTTAAGCACTTTAAAAGATCAGCAGGAGCATATTCGACTGCCCGGGTTCTATGATCCGGTTCTTCCACCCACTGAGCTTGATATACAAATGTTAGCGGATCTACCTCCTGTAAGCGAAGAATACCGCTCACGTTATGGGGTTGAGAAATTTCTGAAGGAATATCAAAGCGAAACAGAATTGCGAGTTGCTAGTGTATTTGAGCCTACCTGCACGATCTGTGGGCTAACATCGGGATACCAGGGTCCAGGATCAAAAACAGTCCTGCCTGCCAAAGCCTCTGCGAAGGTGGACTTTCGTTTGGTTCCTGATCAAACCCCCCAGGAGGTTCTAAAACAGCTGCGTGAACACCTCGACAGGGAAGGCTTCCCTGATGTAGAAATAGAGGATTTAGGGGGAGGCCCGCCTGCCCGTACAGATCCGGATCATCCCTTTGTAAAACTGGTTGTTGACACATCGGCAGAAGCCTTTGGCGAACCTATGCAGCTGGTTCCCATGGTTGGCGGTTCCGGTCCAAACCATGCTTTTGTCCACACCTTAAAACTACCTGTGGTTACAACAGGTATTGGGCATCCAGGAAGCAACGCCCATGCACCAGATGAAAATATCCGGATCGATTTATATCTCAAAGGTGCAAAACACATCTCCCGGATCATTCACGCGTTTGGCCAAACTTAAAGGACAAAGCCAGGCTTTAATGAAATATGCTCAATACGGTTCTGTCGGATTAATCCCCAGTGCCGCTATATGAACTCTTATGAACAAAACACTGGTTGCACTGGATTTAGAAACTACTGGATTGGACCCTCAAAATGACAAAATCATTGAAATTGGAGCGGTCCGTTTTTCTGGATCCAAAATCCAGGATGAGTTTAATTCCCTTGTAAATCCCGGAAAACGAATCCCTCCTTTTATTTCCCAGCTGACCGGGATCACTGACGCCATGGTCCGGGGTGCTCCGGCAATAGAAGAGGTGCTTGACCAGATAACTGAATTTACTCAAGGCGCGCCGATTGTTGGACACAATATAAAATTTGATTTATCTTTCTTGAAACCACATGGGATTTTTAAAAAGAATGAGGCAATTGACACCTATGATATTGCTTCTGTAATCCTGCCCTCAGAAGGAAGATATAACCTAAGGGCATTGGGACAAACGCTTGGTGTTCCCCTGAAAGCAACCCACAGAGCGCTGGATGATACCAGGGTCACACAAGCGATTTATCAACTTATGTTCCAGATGGTCCTCGAGCTTCCCATTTCTCTCCTGTCTGAAATTGTGCGCTTAGGAAAAGGAACCAGTTGGGGTGGAAACCTCCCCTTTTTGTGGGCTCTCCAGGAAAAACTGTCCAGCAACCTTGCTAAAAAACAGGAACCTTACCAGAATCCACTCCTGGTTGTACCACCTCCGCGGGAATTAGATCCCCTCCAACCGAATGCTTCCCTCAAAGCCCTGGATCTGGAAGAAGTATCATCGATTCTGGAGCCAGGAGGTCCTTTCCACCAATCATTTCCTGAATATGAACATCGTTCAGAGCAAATTGAGATGTTACGTTCAACAGCAAAAGCGATCTCTGACGGCCGTCATTATTTAATAGAGGCAAGTACAGGCATTGGGAAATCATTGGCTTATTTGATCCCCTCCGCCTTGTGGGCAGTAAAAAACCAGCAGCGGGTGGTTATTTCGACCAATACCATAAACCTTCAGGATCAATTAATCAGCAAGGATATCCCGTTGCTCCTGGAAACGCTGGACCTGAAATGCAGGTCTTCAGTACTGAAGGGAAGATCGAATTACCTCTGCCCTCACCACCTTGAGTCTCTTCGAAAAAGTAAACCTAAAAATGACGATGAAATGCGCGTACTGGCAAAGATCCTGGTTTGGCTGGAAACCAGTCAAACAGGAGACCGGGGTGAAATAAATCTCAATGGTGTCAGAGAACACCGGATCTGGAATCGGGTCTCTGCTGACCATGAAGATTGTTCAACGGAGGGCTGTTTAAAAAGAACCGGTGGCCGATGTCCTTTTTACAGAGCCAGACAAGAAGCCCATTCCTCACATCTGATTGTAGTTAATCACGCCTTGCTGCTGGCGGATGTTGCCACAGGCAACAGGGTTTTACCGGAATATGACACACTGGTAATTGATGAAGCCCACCACCTTGAAAGCGCAACCACCAATGCCCTCAGTTTTTACACTTCCCAGGCGAATCTTCGCCGATCTGTCAGATCTCTTGGTGATGAGAAGAAGGGAATTCTAAATTGGATACTCTCCTTGGGGGAAAAAACCCTCTCTCCAAGCGATTACGCCGCCTTGCATCAGTTAATTCAACGCATCATCGACCGCGCTTTTAAAACCGAAAGCCGGATGGACGAAGTCTTCCGGATCTTTAATACTTTCTTGGAGAGGAAGCGAGGCGGGAAACCAATCGGCCGCTATACACAGCAAGTTAGAATTCTCCCATCTACCCGCCTGCAGCCCGATTGGGATGAAATTGAATCAGCCTGGGACCAAGCCCGCCAATCTTTGCATGGATTGCTTGAGGATATTCAAAAATTATGGGAAAACATCAATGAAATCCTCCAGGCAGATCAGTCAAACGAAAGTCAATACGAAACAATCCTCAATGATCTGAGAGAGGCATCCAGAGAACTATACGATATGTATGAAAACATTGATGATTTGATTTTTGAACCGGATTCAAATATGATCTACTGGGTTGAAAGTCCCCCACAAAATCCTGCCGTAGCCATTCAGGCAGCCCCCTTGCATGTTGGTGAATTGATGGAGCGTTTCATCTGGTTTGAAAAACGAGCTGTTATTTTAACATCCGCAACCCTGACAACTGCCGGCAGGTTTGATTACATTCGCAGTCGACTTCAGGCTGACGATGCTGAAGAACTCGCCCTGGGAACTCCCTTTGATTATCAAAACGCAGCACTTCTGTATCTTGTAGATGACATTCCAGAACCAACCAACTACCAGGGACACCAACTTCACATTAACCGCGGATTAATCGAACTCTGCAAAGCCACAGGGGGACGCACCCTGGCCCTATTTACCTCTTACAATCAACTGCAAAATACATCAGAGGCCATCACCGGCCCGCTCGCCCAGGAAGGGATTATTGTCTATGAACAGGGAAGTGGACCATCTCCTCACTCATTACTTAAAAGCTTTCGTCAAGCTGAACAAGCGGTCTTATTGGGGACACGCGCCTTCTGGGAAGGTGTAGACATCCCGGGTCAGGATCTCTCCGTTCTGGTAATTGCAAAATTACCTTTCCAGGTACCATCAGATCCAATTGTAGCTGCGCGAGCTGAAACCTACCAGGAATCATTCCAGGATTATATGCTGCCCGAAGCGATCCTCAGCTTTCGCCAAGGGTTCGGCAGATTAATCCGGACCAAACAGGATATCGGCGTTGTTGCTGTATTTGATAACAGGCTTCTGAACAAGAGTTACGGCTCGTTATTCCTGAGCTCACTACCAGATTGCACTATTCAAACCGGTCCGTTATCAGAACTGCCGGAAGCTGCCAGCAGATGGTTGAATATCTGAGATTATTTAACAGCGCCATCTTGTATTCAAGTTCTTTTTTTGATATAGTGAAACCAGGCAAGATTTTTCTCCCCATCTGAACATCAAGCTCGCGATACCTCAGGACGATATTTATACTTCTAAACAAAGGAGTGCGGAAGAAAACCCTTCTGGAAGGAGGTGTCAAATGGTTCGTTATCAAGACACGATATGGTGTGACGGTTGTGGTGTTGAGATATGCTGGGAACCGATCGATAAAGATAATCTCATCTATTGCTGCAGGGAATGTGCTCTGGGCAACCGCTGTCAATGTGAAGTCATCGAAGACGAATTTCCATCACCACAAAACATTCCTGATTCCACATCCTATACCAACTCATAAACTGCAAAGGCTGATGAATTAATCATCAGCCTTTTTTTATTGGTAAGAAAATAAAATCTTTCTTATTAGATCATTCCTCATCCTTAGAGGATTCTTCCTCTGGGATTTCTTCCGTTGGGGATTCCTCCTCTGGGATTTCTTTCGTTGGGGATTCTTCCTCTGGGATTTCTTCCGTTGGGGATTCCTCCTCTGGGATTTCTTCCGTTGGGGATTCCTCCTCTGGGATTTCTTCCGTTGGGGATTCCTCCTCTGGGATTTCTTCCGTTGGGGATTCCTTCTCTGGGTTTTTTTCTTCCAGATCCTCTTCAGATAATTCATCTTCAATAATTTCATCCCCAACCGGCTCGGCTTCATCCGAGTCCTCTGTTCCAGGACTATCCTGATCCTGTTCCTCTGAAGCAGATCCATTAGATCCCTCTTGAACTTCCTCACTCTCTTCGGGAGTTTCAGCCGGCTCCTGTTCTTCACCGCCATCAACCAAAAATCCTTCCGATGCGTCTTCGAGATTCATCATCCATTCCATTTGTTCAGAAACTGGCACGCGCCGCATACTTAAGGATACACGTTCTCTTCCAGGATCAATGGCGATAATCCGAACCAGTACCTGGTCGCCCCTCTTGACAACATTTTTTGGATCTTCGCTGTTTGCATATCCGATTTCACTAACGTGAACAAGCCCATGTAATCCTTCCGGCAGCTCAACAAATGCGCCAAAATCAAGGACGGATACCACTTCACCCTCTACCAAATCGCCAATTTTATAATTATCTGCAATCGCCTGCCAGGGATTGGGAAGCAGTATTTTCCTGCTGAGACTCACCCGCTCTTTTTCTTTATCCACCCCCACTACCTTAACCTCTATTACATCACCTACTTTATAGCGCTTTGAGGGATTGGTTACTCGATCCCAATCGATTTCAGATTTATGAACCAGTCCATCCACACCATCAAGGTCTACAAATACGCCAAAATCCACTACATTCACTACCCTGGATTTAATGACTTTTCCAACCTCAATTTCATTTATTCTCTTCAGGCGTTGATCTTTTTGAGCCACCCGGGCAGAGAAAACCAGCCGACGTTCTTTTTGATTTACCTCGATTACCTTCACGGGAAGTTTCTTTCCAATTAATTCCGCTTTGATTTCTCCTGCCTTCTGAGTACTCGTTCCTCTCCGAATTGCCGGAATATGGGAATTGGGGATAAATCCCCTTAAGTTCTCATAAGAAATCAGTAAACCGCCCCGATTCTGGTCAATTACTTCTAACTCAATTAACTGATTACTTTTAGATAATTCTTCTGCCTTTGCCCATGTTTTGTGCGATATCCCCTTGCTTAGAGAAACCAACAGATCATCATCCCCCATGGGAGTCTTGATTACGCTTACATAAATCTCATCACCAATTGCCAATCCTTCCCGGATTCCCTGGTCCACTCTTTCCAGATCCTGGCCAGGAATAATAGCATCGCGCTTAAAACCAACATCAAGCAAAATTGAACTTTCCTGTATATCCAGTATGGTTCCCTTCAGGATTTCACCCTGCTTGGGTTTATCCACATCGTAGTGATCAACAAATTCCTGAAACCATCCCGGCTGTTCTTTTCCTGCATTATCATCCTGGGATTGGTTATCCTGCTGATTTTCCAGATTCTCATTCTCCATATATGTATGCGTTTAACTCCAGCCTAGCGATTCTTTGGTGCGGAAAATTGGCTTCTCTTGCCACAGAGCAATCGTGCTGCCTGTCCTTTCCGGGGGCAGCACTATTGCTCAAGATAGGATTATTTTTCTTATCCGCACTCCCGTTCAGATTATGACAAACTTTATATTTTTTGTCAAATACCACTGACATTTCAGGGTGAAAATATATATCCAACCCCCCATTTATTTTGAATAATATTCGGGTTTTTTGGATCAGCTTCAATTTTCGCTCTTAAACGCTTAACATGTACAAATAATCCCTGCTGGGATCCTTTTTCCGGGCCAACCCAGGCTCGTTCTATGAGCTGTTCATAAGCCATAATTTGTTTCCCCTGTCGGGACATAAACGACAGCAAATTGTATTCAATGGGTGTAAGTTCAACCGGTTTTCCTCTTATCCAAATCTGTCGGGTTGAATAATTTATCCTGACAGAACCAGAATGATAAATTTCCGGCACAAAAGAGGTAATAGAGTCTTTTCCTCTCTTGATATTTGCCTCAATCCGGACCAGCATTTCACTGAAAAGAAACGGTTTGTTCAGGTAGTCATCTACTCCCGCTTGGAAAGCATAAACCAAATCATCAGGATTCCCTCTTGAACTGACCATAATTATTGGTACGGCCGACCAACGTCGAATGCCTTGCGTGAGCATGATACCATCCATTCCTGCTAAATCTCTATCTATTACCACCAGATCAGGATTAATCACCTGCACCATATCCAGAGCAGCGCTTCCATCCACCGCCAGGTCCACACGGTATCCCATTTCTCCCAGTTCTTTAACAAATAAAGCCTGGTACTCCGACTGAGGATCAGCGACCAGAATCCTGCCGGTCTTGGTTTGTTCAATAATGTTTTGATCTCTGGATTCATTAAAACCATCCTGCTGCTTGCTTGTGGGAAGAATAACTTCCATTCTTAATCCAATGCCTAAATCTATCGGTGGGTATGAAATCCTGAAATTCCCGCCCTGAGCAGAAATCAACTGTTCGGCGAGGTACAGCCTGGGATTTAATTCTTCTGTGTTTTCCTTTTCCGGAATTGGTCTCGGGGTAGGAGCGGGTAGTTTTCTATCACTTTGAAAAATAATCTTAACAGTATCTCCCAGATCTTCGCCCGTTATCTGAATAATACTTCCAGATTTTGTGTACTGAATCATTTCTAGCAAGATATATTCAAAAACCAGTCTGGTTTGGGCTGAGTCAATCTGGGCAGTTTGAAAGACGGGTAAATCAAATCCTGTTTGAATTACTCGTTCACCCAAAACAGCTTTTTTCTTGATGACATCATTCAGTAATTCCCAAACACCAACGACTTCGGGGAAATTCGGCTGGCGATTTAAAACCTGGATAAAGGTTAATATTTGATCCAATTGATTATTCAGGAGACCAATTTGCTTATCGATATCCGTGATAAAATCTGCCACAATCTCAGGTGTCCAGGTGTGAATATTCCCGGCTAATGCACCCAGCTTTCCATAAACAGCTGCGCTAATGCCCCGAGATTTTTTTGCAATCACCTGCAGGAGTTCAATCTCGTGTTTTAAGGTGGTTCTTTCAGTTGTTCGATTGACAATCAATCCACCCCACTTTCCGTGAGAAAAATCTCCGTCTTTCTCCAAAAAGAGCCTTATCTCAAGAGATAGTGGTATATCAGAACCCCATTCCAAATTAATTACAGGGCTATTTTGGAGGTTTTTAACGCCTAGATGCAGCGCAGCTAAAGTTTCGCTTGGATCACGAGCCTTTATACTAAGCAAAGAAAATAAGTCCTGGTAATGTTTCCCCTTTAGATCACTCCCAGCACTTCCCAGTAGCTCGTTTATTAATGGATTAACTGTCGTGAGTGTACCTTCCCGAGCTACCATAAACAATCCCCCAGGGATGTACAGCCCAACCTCTTCCCACGCAAGGTCATTTTTCAGGTATAATTTATTGTTGGGTGTTTGATTCTCCTCCAACGGGGGGTCAATTAAGTGCTTTTCCATAAAAAACATTCTAGCACGCCTGTAAAAGCCAGTCAATGTAAGTAATTCGTAAGTTTTAAGTGGTCTTTTATATTGCATTGTAAGTATTTAGCGGTATACTTTTGGGAGAGATAGGCAAACGCGGTAAAGGCCGCACAGTTTGCTAGAAATCAAATATTAGGCCACTAACCAGAAAGGGTGAGCAAAAAAAGACCTCGCCCTTTCTGTATGGGTGCCGAAAAGAAAGGATGTGAGAAGTCTTGGCTGTACGAGTTGAACTACGACCTAACGAATCGCAGAAACAAATGATGAAGCGTTTTCGGAAAAAAGTATCCCGCAGCGGGGTGTTAAGTACCGTCCGCCGCAAGAGATGGTTTGTGTCCAAAAGCGAGTTGAATCGAATACAAAGAAAGAAGGCGATTCGTCGGCGCAAGCGCCGCTTATCAAAAAAGAGACGGCAGAAAAAACAAAGCCTACCGACGTATTAAGTCCACGACGATCGATCCGGTAGATAGTTTTCAGGTGTTAGACAAGTTCAATTGTTTTTCCCCGACGCCGCGAAGATAATCAAGAGGTATCATGGCAAAAAAAGAGGAAAAAGTTCGCATGGAAGGCACCATCACCAAAGCCCTTCCAGGAACACAATTTTTAGTTGAATTGGATAACGGGCACGAGATATTAGCCTATCTCGCAGGAAAAATGCGCAAGTACTATATCCGTGTTCTGCTTGGAGACCGAGTAACCGTGGAGATGTCAACCTATGACTTATCCAGGGGCCGGATCGTCTATCGTCACAAAAAAGGGCAACCTCCACCGACTGCTGCGACTGAGGCTGAAGAATAAATCGTTTTTCATATTTTAAGGAGGGGGCAGCACCAGCAATCATACGGATAAAATTAAAATCTCACCGTATTGAGATCTCGGTATGAGTCAGACCTACTAAACAGTTTCTAAATCACCTTTATAATCAGCTCTATCCGTTTCAAATAATAATATGAGTAAAAATACTTCCACCTCACCAAAATCTGATAATAAAACCCTATTAAATCCCATCCACGAACTCATTGAACTCGGCCATTCCCAGGGTTATGTCACCTTCTCCAATATTCTCAATTATTTTCCCGACGCGAAAAAGGATGTTTCCAGTCTTGAAAAAGCGTTTGCTTCCCTGTTGGAAGAGGAAATACCCTATTTAGAAGAAGACGATGAAGAAGAACTGGAATCGATATTCGAGGAAGACGGCGGAAACGGCAAACTTGAGGAAGAGGATGACCTTGATGAAGAACTCGAGAATAGGCTGAGCAGCATTGATACCAATGACTTGATTGAGCTCTATTTTAAAGAGGCTGCCAGCATTCCTCTGCTCTCAAAGGACGAAGAAAAAGAACTCTCAAAACGAATTGAGCGAGGACGTTTAGCCCGAAAGGAGATGGCTCGGGGAAATGTTGCCGATGACCGCAGGGCGGAACTGCACCAAATGATTGAAGATGAATGGACCGCTCTTGATCACCTGATCACTGCCAACTCCCGCCTGGTAATCAGCGTCGCGAAAAAGTATATGGGACGAGGTGTTCCTTTCCTGGATTTGATTCAGGAAGGAAACATTGGTTTAATGCGGGCAGCAAAAAAGTTTGACTACCTCCGCGGTTATAAATTCTCTACTTACGCGACCTGGTGGATCCGCCAGGCTGTTACCAGGGCGATTGCAGATCAAGGGCGCACAATCCGTGTACCAGTTCACATGGGTGACAAGATTTCTAAAATGTTCCGGATGCAAAATGATTTGAAACAATCCCTGGAGAGAGACCCAACCATAGAAGAATTGGCGGATGCCCTCGATGAAGCCCCTGAAAAGGTGCAGTATATGATGAAAGTCGCCCGCAGACCTCTTTCTTTAGAAATGCCTACGACTAAAGAGGGTGATGCTGTTCTGGGTGATTTTGTAGAGGATTTAGATACACCTTTACCAGATGAAACAGCGACAAAACATTTGCTTAAAGAACACCTGGAAGAAGTAATGGAAGCACTTCCTTCCCGGGAGGTCCGAATCTTAAGACTGCGTTATGGTGTACCAGATGGGAAAAGCCATACCCTCCAGGAAGTAGGTGAAAAAGTTGGCGTGTCAAGAGAGAGAGTAAGACAAATTGAAGCCCAGGCACTTCGCCGATTACGGCAGCCCCGCATACAACGAATATTGCGCGATTACCTGGAAAAACATAAAAATGCCTAATCAGCTGTGATAAAATAGCTGACCGGAGAAAACCAGGATTTATCTTGGTTTTGAACCAAGCTGGAGTTCAGCATGTCCAAGGAAGGATTAACTTTTAGGAAAGGCGACTGGGTTTCCCACCTGCATCATGGTGTTGGTCAGGTGGAAGGGAAAGAGAAAAAATCTCTTGGAGGAGAAAACCAGGAATACTATAAAGTAAATACAAGAAATGGCATGTACTGGATCCCAACCGACAACGTCGACGGTGAGCGGATTCGACCTGTAGTGAGTGAAAAGATGCTCCAAAAAGCGATTTTGATCCTGGAATCCCAATCCGAAGAAATGGACAGCAAGCACACAGTCCGTAAAAAAAGGATCACTGATGTAACAGCGGAAGGTAGTTTGGACTCTTTCTGTAAACTTTTGAGAGATTTACATGGAAAACGGATGTCTAATAAACTCAATACTACTGAACAACGGGCATACAGTACAATCAAGAAAAAAATCGCTGCCGAATGGTCAGCAACCAGGGAAATTTCAGTCCAGGACGCAAATAAGGAATTAAACAAAATTATACGGAGAATAAAACCGCCTGAAAAACAGGCTAAGAAAAAATAGAGCAAGGCCTTCTTGCCAGGAGATTTAAAGATATGGGTAAAAAAAATATAAAAACTCACCAAGCAACAGCCAAACGTTTTAGGGTTACTGGCAGTGGAAAAATATTACGCACAAAGGGTTATCATGGCCACCTCCGGCGCCGAAAATCCAAACAGGCGTTGCAAGAAATGAAGAAAATGCATGAAGTTACAGCAAGCGGATTAAAGAAACGCATTAAAAGACTTGCACCTAACCTTGACCGCTAATATAGGTTACAGTCTAATCAGCCGTTTCACCCCGTGGAACGGTTTTTTTTAATCTCTACTAAAGCGATAATAACCCGATGCCTTAACCCTCAAGTGAGGTGCAAATGGATACAGAAATTACTTCTCCACAAAAAGAAAAACCTCCCAAAAAGACTTCAAGCTCTGTCGGTCTTACCTTATTACGCCTCCTGCTTACTATAGCTATTGCTTGCCTTCTTGGAGCGGTTATTTATTACGCTGCAATTGTCTCGGATCCCATTCTTGATATTAATCCACTATTCCAATCCCAAAATAAGAACAATGCTACCCTTCAAGCCCTGAAGGAGACTCAGGCAGCACTTGAAAACAAGATCGCCAGCTTCGTTGAGACGTTGGATTCCAACCAGTCGGGTATTGATGTTGAGCTGCTGTCTATTCAATCTACCCAGGAAATGATAGTAGAGGATCTTCAAAATCTCGTGCAAGATAGCCTGGAAAATCAAACCATGTCAGGGTCTGTGAATTATCTGAGTACGCTGTACCCAGAGCTGTTAGCCACTTTGGCAGCCCAGCAATCAGCCAATTCCCGTCATATTGACGCCCTGGCGACAGCACAGATGAGTTCACCTGGAACAGACCAGGAGATAAAATTATTAATGATCCTGGACCTGCTAGGCCGGGCGAATCAATTTCTCCTCCATTCCAATTTCGGTCTTGCTGAAGAGACCCTTGCTGCAGCAAATACTGAATTACATTCCCTTCTGGATGCTCTACCAGATTTTCAGCAGGAGGGTATAGCGGACATGCAGGAACTCGTTGAAGGAGCATTGGCGGATTTACCCGCCAAACCCACCCTGGCAGCGGAAAAACTGGAGTTGGCATGGCAAATAGGCATCAGCGGCCTCCCCTACCCTGCGGAGGCAGAGATTACTGATACACCAACACTTACACCATCCAACCAGACAGATCTAACAACAACACCTACACCTCCCTAACCCACACTTCAGGATGTCTAACTATAACGGTACAATTAATCGTAAGTATAATCAATTAAAATTCTGCGGAAGCAAATCAACCCGCCTGATGAGTTTCATCCCCTATATCCCATTCAGGAAGGAGTAGTTCATGCCGGGAATTATCTGCGCAATCCGGGGAGGACCCTCCAGTCAGCCAACGATAGCCACCTCAATTGAATTGGCGCGAGAATCTGGGGAAACAATATATTTTCTTTATGTAGTGAACCTAGATTTTCTCACCCACTCCAGCAGCAGCAAAACCAATCACATTTCTAAGGAAATGTGCGAGATGGGTGAATTTATTCTTTTAAGCGCCCAGGAACAGGCCTCCGGGGAAAATGTATCTTCGGAAGGGGTTATTCGCGAAGGACAAGTGGAAGAGGTTATTCTTGCCTTTTGTGTAGAACTAAATCCTGCTTACGTAGTCCTTGGGCGCCCCCAGGAGAAACAGGAAAATAACCTGTTGTCAAATGAGAGGTTAAATGATTTTACGGATCGGATCACAGAAGTGTGCCAGGCCTCTGTTGTCTTATCCTCATAAAGATCCTTTACAGACTTTTTTTTATTGCACTACCTGGCCTGTGATCAACTCGGACAAATCATGATCTCAAGAAACACTTCGTTAAGAAAGTGCGCGAAGGAACACCGATAGTGACCCGAAAAAAATTGACCTGCTTGATTCTAATTCTTATAACATCAGCTTCAGTTCTCTTCTTTACAGAGAGCGTTTCTGCGGCTCTGGATGGGACGAAGCAGCTCTGGATCTATGGGATTATCCAGGATGCTCACAGGCAGCCTGTAAAAGATGTTGATATCATCTTATTCACACCCTCCGGCCCAAACCCACTGGCAAGTACAAAAACCCTGTCCGATGGGCGATTCGCTCTGGAAGTGCCGGAACCGCTGCCAGATGAACTATCAATCCGATATGACCGCCCACATTACCAGCAAAGAGAAATCAAACTGAATGCCAGTCACCTGCTGTCTTTTGAATCTGGCAATTCTATCACCCTACCTCTCATTACTCTGGAAAGGGAAATCACTGCTGCGTTTTGGGTTGCAGGCCTGGTTTTTATCGTGGTCCTGGTCTTTATTGCTGCCGGGTTTTTACATAATACCCTGGCTGCATTTGCTGGAGCAAGTTTCCTGCTCGCAATCAGTTATCTTGGGGCGCCGATCACAAAAAACTTATATATTTTTAATTTTTCACAAGCTATCACCTATATCGACTGGAATGTTATTTTCCTCATCATGGGCATGATGATGGTAATCGCGGTGGTCGAGAACACGGGCATTTTCCACTGGTTGGCTTATTATGCCTACCGGATATCCGGTGGCAGAATGTGGTTACTGCTGCCTATTTTGATGCTTATCACAGGAATTGCTTCCGCTTTCCTTGATAATGTAACCACCATGCTGTTGATGACACCCATAACTGTCCAAATTGCGCTGGCATTAAACATTTCTCCCCTGATTCTGCTGATACCGGAGGTATTTGCATCCAATGTTATCGGAGTCAGTACGCTAATTGGTACACCGACCAATATCTTGATTGGATCATTTGGGGAAATCACATTTAATGATTTTATAACAAACCTGACGCCTGGTGTGTTCCTGGCTTTTATGGGCTTGATTATTTATAGCTGGCTGACCTATCGAAAAGAACTATCAGAAGGGAAAACAGGTTCTCAATTGTTATTAGAGAAGCTTGAAGAAAGGGGGAAAATTACCAATCCGGAAAACCTTAAGAAAGCTGGCTGGATTGGCAGCGGGATGCTGATCCTCTTTGTCTTCGGAGAAACATTTCATTTGCTCCCTTCTGTTACCGCTCTGATAGGAGCTTCAGCATTACTGATCTGGATCCGACCCGACGTGGAAGAAATGATAGGCGCAGTGGATTGGACAACATTAGTGTTTTTTATGTCCCTGTTCATTGTAGTAGGTTCTATTCAGGAAGTTGGTCTTATCAGTATGATCGCTACCCAGATCGGCGTTCTAATTGGTGAAAACCTGGCTTTAGCAATGATTGTTGTCACCTGGTTTAGCGCCCTATTATCAATGGTGATCGCTAATATACCCTTTACAGCCGCTATGCTTCCCGTGATTGCCTATTTAACTCAAATTATCCCAGGTGCTGATAATAAAGTTTTATTCTATTGCCTTTCCGTCGGAGCTGCAATGGGAGGTAATGGATCTCTGATTGGCGCTTCTGCCAATATGATTACGGCGGGAATTGCAGAACGCGCTGGATACAGGATTTCTTATAAGTATTTTCTTAAAAAAGGTGTTCCCGCTTTAGTAATTACAGTCAGCCTTTCTCTGATCTGGTTATTTATCCGTTTTTAGGGATAACCGTTTAGGAAAATTTCAGGACAAAATTGAGTCTGATCTGACGATATTATGAAATTACTGAGAAATAAAGAGATTATTCTGGATCCCTCTGAATGGTTGATGATCTCCCTGAGCTGGCTGGTTTACCTCGGGGGGTTAATCTTTTTTTCAAAGGCAGATTCTTCCTGGGTACTCCTTGCTCTCGGTGCCCTGCCCGTCCTGGTAACCAGCTGGACATTGGGAATGAGCTTCGGCATTGTTTCAGCTTTTTTAAGCGTCACCCTGCATCTATTAATGTACTTTATCCGCTACGGATATCCAACCGTTTTAACTGTCCTATTATTCCATCACTTGGTCGGATTTTCAATCCTGGTTATCGCTGGCTTGCTGACCGGGCATCTTCGTGACTTGCAGGTAAAAACGCGTTCAGAATTAACCACACTCACAGAAAACAATCGGCAATTGGTCCAACTTTCTCAACTCCTGGAAACTGTTAATTTAGCCACAACAGATATCATTGCGGCTCAGGATTGGGAACTCAAGCTGCCAAATCTAATCCACGAAATTGGTATAGCATCCAAAGTAGCCCATATCTATCTATTGCAATTGACAGGAAATGGAACAGTTAATTATTCCGGAAAGATTCATCACTACCGGGCTCAACCTCGAACTGGTGATCCGGGTGTTGAGAACCAGGAACAAATAATTCTGTCCCAGGAGATCATAACCTGGGTTAAAACAGCAAATAATACCGTCCCTTTCAGCGGTATCCTCTCCAAACTTCTGCCGGATACCCAGGCACAACTCTCAAGTATAAAGGATGGGTTTTACACAGTCTTCCCGATATTCGCCAATACTGCGTTGTGGGGATTTATCGGGTTTGAAAGAAATCATTCCGCGATGAATTGGGATCAATTGGAACTGAATACCTACCAAAGTATCGCTTTAACTTTAGGATCCACATTTTATAAAAAACTAATCGAAGAACATTTAAATCTGAGGGCAAAAGAGCTAGTTTCTCTCCAGAAAACAAGCACTAATCTCTCTTCCAATACTGGCCTGGATACAGGATTACACACCGTATTGTCACAAATACTTGAACTGGCTCCAGCTTACGATACAAATATATATTTTTACAAGAATCAAACACTTGAGTTCTTTATTTCTCTTGGACAAAATCGACAGCAATCCCTTCCCTTTTCCCATCCCGGGGAATTAGAAATTACCAGAGTTGTTGCTGAAATCAAACAAGATTTGTTCATCTCCAACATTGCAGAATTCAGCGAAATTACTTCCGGTCCAGCTGCTCAACAAGAAGCAATAATCTCTTTCGCTCTTAAAGCTGCCTCTGAAGTGATTGGGGTGTTAAATATTTGGTTTTCAACTGTTCGAGATTTTTCTGAGGAAGAAAAAACCATCCTGAGATTGTTGGCTGACCAAGCAGCGTCTGCGATCATGAACAATCAATTCCTACAAGTGGAGAGGGAACAACGTATCCTGGCAGATTCACTGCGTAAAGCAAACCTTCAACTGTCGGATAACCTTGAATTAAAACAAGTGCTGGAAAGAATACTGGAACAGGTATTAATGCTGGTTTATGCCCGGGATAGTCACATCCTCCTGTATGACGGGAGTGCCCTTGAATTTGGAGCAGTGATGTATGCGGAAGATGTCCAGCGTGATCCAGTCCACCTCCCGGAACAAAACAGCATATTTTATAAAACTGTGCGAACAGGAAAAAGGATTCTTGTCCCTGATATTCAATCCGAAAAAACATTACAGAGTACCTGGAAAACTGGCTCCCTGATCAGTTTACCTCTAATATTCCACAGAAAAATAATCGGAGTAATGAATGTCAGTTTCTTCGAACCGGGTGAACTTGATGATCAGCTCTTACAAGTACTAGATCTTCTCAGCAACCAGGCTGCTATTGCAATTAATAATGCCAGGACTTTTGAAGCTGAACGAGAACAAAGAAAACTAGCCCAGGCATTGCAACACACCGGCCGTGTGATCCAATCATCTCTTGACCTTGAAGTTGTTATGGATCAAATTCTGTCCCAAATTGCTACCGTGATCCCCTATCATGCAGCAAATTTAATGCTGGTTGAGAAGGGTTATACCCGGGTCGTAAGGCAGCAAGGTTTCAAAGAGATAGAAGACGATATTTCCGGAGAGTTATATTACACACCCTTTAAGATCACCAGATTCAGCACACTTCAAAAAATGACTGAGTCCAAAAAACCGCTCATTATCCCGGATACACAAAGCGACCCAGATTGGGTTAAAACCCAGTCAACAACCCAAGTATTGTCCTGGGCAGGAGCCCCCATCCTCGATGGGGACCAGGTAATCGGCTTCCTATCCTTAAATAACCACAACCGTCATTTTTACTGCCCTGAACATGCCGATACACTGTCAGCATTTGCCGGTCAGGCTTCAATCGCCATCAAACATGCCAGGCTATTTCAGCAGATTCAGCAGCATGCCCGGGAATTGGGTGCACTGCATGAAGCCACAGCAACGCTCGTGTCAACGCTGAAACTGGATGATCTCCTGTCCAGGATCCTTGAGGGCGCTGTTAATGCCATATCCTCAACAGAGCTCGGGGTACTGTTTTTATTCGACGATGAAAAGCAAACTCTTGTTAAGAAAACAGAATTTGGGAGCGGACCCTCAATTGATGAGGAATACTCCCTTGATTTAACAGAGTTTTTACCTGTGTCAACATTCTTGAAAAACCAACCCTCTCTAAAAAACGAGAATGCCAGTTCGCTAGGCACTGATAGGGAAGATTCCCGTTCAAAACGGGCACTGCTCCAGTCTGCCCTCGCTGCCCCACTGCCGACTCAAGAAGGAGTATTGGGAGTTATTTTCCTGGCCGCCACGGAACCAAACAAATTTTCTGAAAATGATCTGACCATCCTGACCAATATCGCTGCTACAACAGCCAGCGCCATCCGGAATGCCTATCTCCATAAAGAGATCCAGGATTTGGCGATCACAGATCCCCTGACAAAAATTTTTAATCGCCGGGGGCTTGAGCAATGGGGTCAATATGAATTTGACCGGGCTAAACGGTTTAACAGCCCGCTGTCGGCAATTTATTTTGACCTGGATCAATTTAAGGAAGTTAACGATACCCATGGTCACGAAGTTGGTGACCTTGTCCTCCAAGGTGTTGTCCAATGCTGCCAGGAAGTGATTCGGAAAATCGATATCTTCTCCCGCATTGGTGGAGAGGAATTTGTAATTATTCTCCCCGAAACTTCCCTTCCAATTGCCATCCAGGTAGCTGAACGGATCCGGGAAAATGTCTCCAAATTCCCCATTCAGGCAGACTCTCACCAGATAGAAATGACCATCAGTCTTGGCGTCTGTGAACTTACCGAGGAAATCAGCAATTTAACGGGATTAATCAATACGGCAGATCGTTACATGTACCAAGCAAAACAAACCGGTCGAAATACCACGATATCTCCACTCTCCTAATCTCCTGAACCAAATCAACTCCATCATTATTCAAAATCAACAAGAAAACAGCTGCTTGACAGCAAAATAATTTCTCATTATTATATAACTGACTGACCAGTCAGTTAGCTATTCCGCCGGAGAGAATGCTCATGTCACCCAAACATGATGTCTCAGAAGAAAGAAAATCTCAAATTTTAGATGCAGCCATGAAGACCTTCTCAGAAGTGGGCTTTCACAAAGCCCGTATGTCCGATATCGCTGAATCTTCAGGCTTGAGTAAGGGATCCTTGTATTGGTATTTTGACAGTAAAGAATCAATTATCTTGAGTCTGTTGGGAAAGGTTTTTGAACCAGAAATTAGAGAATTTCAAGCGCTGCTTTCTGATCCACGCCCCACAATAGATCGGCTGGAGGTTTATTTTGCGCGGGTCTCTGAGGACATGGAAGCGATGCTTAAATGGATGCCGCTGGTCTATGATTTTATCGCTCTCGCCTTTCGCAAGGAAGTGGTCAAAAAAGCCATCACTCGCTATTATCAGACCAATATGGAAATATTGGTCATCCTGGTCCAGCAGGGATTGGATAAGGGAGAATTTCAAGCAGATAGTGCCGAAGAAGCAGCCATTGCCATTGGATCCATCTTAGAAGGTACAGTTGTACTCTGGCTATACGATTCGGATCAAATTGATATAAAACAACATATTAAATCCAATACAAAAATACTGCTTCAAGGGTTAATGTCTAAATCTCTCCAGATAAATAATCTGGATCAGCAACAATCAAATCAATCTAACGAGGAGACCAAAGACCTGCAGGAGGACCTGGTATGAAGTTTCCAAAACCTCCGCGCGGCGCCAAAGCTATCCCCTGGCGAATGCCAATCTGGATCTATAGATTGGGAATGGGCTGGATGCTTGGCAACCGTGCTCTTCTGCTCTCTCACAAGGGACGAATATCCGGGAAAACCAGGCAAACGGTTCTGGAAATAATTCATCACTCTCCCGGGGATCAGACCTATTATGTAGTATCCGGCTTCGGGACCCAGTCTCACTGGTACCAGAATATCCACCAGGAGCCTCGCGTAAAAATCCAGGTAGGGTCAAATCAGATAGAAGCTATCGCAACCCAATTAGACCCGGATGAAACTGAATTGGTCTTTTTTAGCTATGCGCAAAAACACCCCCAGGCACTCCGCGGCCTGGCAAATCTACTGGGCTACGAAATCTCCCACACACCGGAGGGTTATCGATCTTTCGGGCGTGAAATCCCTGTCATTCAATTCAGCGCCAATGATAACAGACTATAATGTTCCCCAGAAAGGATTGATAACAACTATATAATCAATACAGATTGGATCAAAAAGTCAATTAGTTACTCTTAGAGGAGGAATAGATGTCAATTTTAATCGTGATTGTTGCCATGGTCCTGGTAGGTTTATTGATGGGGTATGTTGCTGGCTTGATTTGGAAAGATAACCGCCCGATCGGTGTCCAGGGTGACTACATCGCAGCCGTGCTGTCTACCGTGATTGTTGGCTTGATGGATTGGATTGTAATCCCTGCCATGGGCTTCAGCGATACCCTGAAATTCATTGGGATAATCTTTGAACCCGCTTTAAGTGCCCTGCTCGTTTTGTGGATTATCCGCAAGGCAAAACAATAACTTGATATTTTTATAAAGGAGCAGCTATGGCAGCTGGAGGAAAAAACTCTCAGGCTGCTGAACACAAACTGGCAAAACTTTACCGCAGCATAGTACTGAGCATCGCATTAACCTATTTGTCAGGGGCAATTTTTTACGCTGATCCCTTTAACTTTTGGGAGCTCGCATTGAGCGAACTAGGCACTACTACAACTCTTACTGGCACACCCAATCTACGGGCAGCTCTTTTTGTCTCGTTAGGTATGTTAATTAGCGGAGGGTTTTTATTTGAGGCTGGGCGTTTTACCATGTCTCATCCCACATTCATGCACTATAAAGTAAAATGCTGGTTTTTATATGCTGCCGGGCTGGGTGCTTTGATTGCGATCTTTCCAAACAATATAGTCCACACCATCCACAGCCTGGGCAGCGCAATGATGATTGGGTCAGTCTTTATCCTGGAAATAATCACCCTCTGGGAAAGAAAACCAATTATGGATTCGTTAAAATTTAATGCGATTATCATCCTCCTATCAGTCTCTGTACTTAGCTATGCGGTAGCCTTCTTTTCTAATGCGTATTATAAACAGGTAGCCCAAAAATTCTGTATTATCAACTTGCTCCTGGTGCTCGTCGAAGGATCCCATTATCTGGACACACTCAGCGAACCTTTTCTTCCCCAGAACCAGGTGACGTAACAAATTAACTGGAATCGAGCTAAAAGATGACGAACGCAGACATCATATCTATCACAAATCTGACCAAAAGATTCAAGGAAAAAACTGCCCTGGATAAGGTTACCCTTACTGTCCATGAAGGTGAACTCTTTGGTTTGGTAGGACCAGATGGAGCTGGAAAAACCACCTTATTGCGAACTCTGGCTGGACTGCTGACAATTACAGAAGGAGAGGGAATAGTCTCGGGATATGATATCCGGACAGAATCCGAAGCCATTAAACCTAACCTGGGCTACATGGCCCAGGAATTTAGCCTGTATGAAAAACTCTCAGTGCTCGAAAACTTACAATTCTTCGCCGAATTGTATGATGTTGATCATGCACTACTTAAAGAGCAAATTCCAAACCTCCTGAAATTTGCCGGTTTGACCGATTTTATAAATCGACGATCAGCCCACCTCTCTGGCGGCATGAAGAAAAAACTTGCCCTGGCTTGCACTCTGCTCCACCAGCCTCCAATATTACTGCTGGACGAACCCACAACTGGCGTGGACCCTGTGTCCAGACGTGAATTCTGGACCATTCTAAACAATCTCCACCTGGAAGGCACAACCATCGTTGTCAGCACACCTTACATGGACGAAGCGGACCGCTGTTCCCGGGTAGGGCTGATTTATCAGGGAGAAATAGTAATCTGTGACACACCTGCCTTTATTCGCAATACCCTTGAGGGAGAAATCATCAAGATTGTGACAGATGATTGGAAAAAAACCCGGGATATCATCTTGCCATTACCTGGAGTTCTGGAAGTACAAAGTTATGGAGAAGCCCTGCATGTCCTGGTTGATTCCAGCAGTAAAAGAGAACGGGAGCTTACCAAGATCATCAAACAAAATCATCTAAATATTCATGAGATCCGATCTGCAGCTCCACGTATGGAAGAAGCTTTTATATCGATAATCAGAAAAATGGACCAGGTGAATTAAACATGTCTCTCCGTCATCTCTGGGCAGTCATCCGGAAAGAAATCCACCACATCCTTCGTGATCGGGGGACCTTTATGCTGGTACTGGTGACACCAACTGTTGTTCTCCTTTTAATGACTTATGCCCTGGCAGTGGACATTCAACACGTTCCAATTGCTCTCCTGGATTATGACAAGAGCCCTACTTCAAGGTCTTTTACACAGCAAATTACTGCCGGAGAAGATCTGGACCTATATATTTCGGCAACTTCCACCCAGGAGATTGAAGAGTTGCTGACCAGAGGGAAAATTAAAGCTGCAGTGATTATTGACCCCGGTTTCAGTGACGACTTACTTTCTCTCCGGGGTTTATCTTTGCAAATCATCATTGATGGCACCGAACCAGAAACTGGTGGATTTGCGGTTGAACATATTGGGTGGAGAGCAGAAACGTTTGCCAATCAAATACTTGCCAACCAAATTCAAGCTCATGGAATCCCACTGGACTCCCTCCAACCCATTGATTTGCGGATACGGGCCTGGTATAACCCCAGTTTAATTCCCAGAATTGACTTGGTTCCTGGATTGCTCTCAATAGTTCTGGGTTTTCCTGCTTTTTCTGTCGCATTAACCCTGGCGAGAGAACATGAGCATAGAACTATGGAGCAGTTGTTGGCAACTCCTATTAAAAGGATTGAGCTTCTCCTGGGAAAGATGATTCCCTATATTCTTGCCGGATTATTAAATGTCATCCTGATACCCTTGCTGGCAATGGCCTGGTTCAAGATACCCTTTAATGGCAGCTTTCTGCTCTTTATATTCCTCTCCATCATATTCTTATTTGCCGAACTGAGTATGGGTATGATCATTGGGGTTTTCATGCGGTCTCAATCAGCCGCGCTGGCACTTTCCTTCCTGGTGGTATTATTCCCTGGATTCTTCCTCACCGGGATATTTTTCCCGATAGCTTCCCTTCCTGAAATGGCTCGCATGGAATCTCTATTTCTCCCCGGTACCCATTACGCCATCATTACCAGGGGCGTATTCCTAACCGGTATCGGGTTGGATATATTATGGCCTTATGCAATCATGTTAACCATCATTGGATTGGCATTTACGGGCACAGCTTCCTTATTTTTCAAAAAGAAACTGGCTTAACCCGCTAACATTATGATCAGACGAATATTAGCCCTGGTAAAAAAAGAGTTTCTCCACCTGAAAAATGACTGGTGGCTCCCGGTATTTATGCTGTTTGGAGGCGCATTGGAGCTGTTGATGGTAGGCTGGGCAACCTCCAGACCGATCTCCAACTTGCCAATGATGATCTGGGATCAGGACAAAACTGCCGCCAGCAGAAACCTGGTTATCTCGCTGGAGAATACAGATGTTTTCTCTTTGCCTGAGTTCGTAGAATCGATGACAGCGATTGAGGATCAGATGGACCGGGGTGAAATTAATGCAGCGGTTATCATCCCCAACGGTTTTGCAGAAGAACTCAGCTATCCGGGCGGCCAACCTGTCCTGCAGGTCATATTAAACGGCGCCGAAAGTATTCCGGCCAGAGAAGCGCAACGCGCGATTGAAGGTGTCATCCGGGATCTTGGAGAAAAAATAACCATCAAACATCTTAGGATGGATCCTGAACAATTTAGTGGTTTTGATTTCAGTCTTCGAGTCTGGTTTAATGAATCCCTGAGCGAGGCCAATTTCACTACACCAGCAGAGCTTGCCCTCATGCTGGAATTTACTATCCTGATTTTTGCCGCGCTCACTTTCTCCAGAGAGAGAGAATTCGGCACCCTGGAACAACTATTGGTCATGCCATTTTCATCACTGGAAATCATTATCGGAAAATCTATCCCGGTTATCCTGGTCGGAGTGGCTGATTTTACAATCATGCTGGGTATGATCCATTTTGCTTTTCATGTCCCTGTCCGGGGATCAGTTGGACTGCTTTTTATCCTGGCTTTTGGCTACACAATCGTTGAATTATTTAAAGGAATGGCGATATCGGTCTTTTCGAAAAGCCAGCACCAGGCTTTTTTATTGGTGCTTATGATCGGAATGATAGACTTTATGTTTACCGGGTATGCTGCACCTGTTGAGTCAATGCCGCAGATAATCCAGTACCTGGCATACCTCATTCCAGCCCATCACTGGTTAGTGATCGTGCGAGGCATTCTGTTAAAAGGTTCAGGAATCTCAGAGTTCTTTCCAAGTGTAATTGCGCTTGTTATCCTGGGATTTATCATCGGGTTTTTCTCCTTGCGGTATATCAGGAGGGCGTTAGATTAACAGATGAAAGCGAATTCCACAACAATTCTAGTAAATAACTTGGTAAAAAAATTTGGTGACTTTACAGCTGTTAACCAGATCAGTTTTGAAGTCCAGGGTGGAGAAATATATGGATTCCTGGGACCAAATGGCTCGGGTAAAACAACCACAATCAGGATGATGTTAGGTCTCCTTCCTCCCACTGCGGGAGACATTGAAGTTCTTGGAATTCCGGTTAATGGACAAATCAGGGATATCCTTCCCAGAATTGGCTATATGTCTCAGCAATTCTCTCTATATAATGATTTGACCGTTTATCAGAATTTGACATTTTATGGGCAGGCTTATGGTTTAACAAATACCGAAATGCATGAGAAAATCCAGGATGCTATCTCCCTGGCTGGTTTAGAAGGCTATGAACAATCACCAACCAAAGATCTTTCAGGCGGGTGGCGTCAGCGACTGGCCCTAAGCGCAGCAATTCTGCATAACCCAGAAGTCCTGTTTTTAGACGAACCGACAGCCGGCGTGGATCCGGTTTCCAGAAGGGCGTTTTGGGATTTGCTTTACAACCTGGTATCAGAAGGAATCACGGTCTTTATTACCACCCACTACATGGATGAAGCTGAACACTGCCATAGGCTTGCCTTTATTCAACGGGGAGAAATTATCGCCCAGGGATCCCCGTCAGAAATTAAGAATCAGACGATGCAGGAAGAAGTCCTTGAAATTAACACCCCCCAACCGGAAAAATTATTATCCATTCTGCAGTTAAAGAAAGCGTCGGAGAAAATACTCATTTCCGAAGCAGAGCTCTATGGATCCTTAATCCATGTTTTTACTCCCCAGACGAAAAAAACTGTCCGGGAAATTAATACCACTGCGAAAGATGCCGGTATAAAAATAGAGTCCATCGCAGTTGTTGATCCTACATTAGAAGATGTTTTCATCGCCTGTATGCGAGAAAATTAACCTGGAGGTAGATCATGAAAAGAAATAACTTTCTGCTTATCCTTTGTACACTGTTGATCATCAGTATTTTGTCTGGATGCGATTCCCTCTCATCAGGTATTTCCGGTACCAAAAATGAGGATACCATTCAGGCATCCGGTGTGATCGAAGCAGAACAGGTCGCAATTTCTTCAGAGCTGAGCGGCCGGATCAAAGAAGTTTACGCTCAGGAAGGTTATCCCGTTTCTGCCGGTGACCCGGTATTTAAATTGGAAACCGATATACTGGCAATGCAAAAAGCCCAGCTTGAAGCCCAGTATCAATCAACTGCAGCACAAAAAGAAGGAGCCAAAGCAGCTGTTACCGCTGCTGAAGCAGGTCTCCATGCCGCTGAGATCAATTTACATGCCGCTGGTATTCATTACCAACAAATCCTTGCGGAAGCCAGTTTGATAGAAGGATCTGATCGAGTTGCAAACTGGAACCAAAGTACACCCAGTCAATTTGACCTTCCTGCCTGGTATTTCCAGCAAGAGGAGCGAATCAAGGCAATTGAAGTAGAAGTATCCCAAGCCTTTGATTTATATCAACTAGAACTGGAAAATTACCAGGAACTAGTGGCTGATACAGGTGATGAGGGGCTTTTTGAAGCTGAAAAAAGACTTGCGGAGGCACAAGCTGCTTTTGAAGTTGCCGCTGCTTTAAAAGACCGCCAGGTCGGATACGAGGGACGAGAGGAAATTGAAGATTTTGTCGATACCCTATACGATTCTGCGGAATCTGAACTTGAAGCCGCCCAAAAAGCCTACGACCAGCTTTTATCAGATCTTGACTACCAGGAAATCCTCGAAGCTCGGGCCAGAGTCTCAGTCGCCCTGGAACGATATAAACTTGCTCGTGATGAGCAGTATTTACTGTTTACCGGTGAGCACTCCCTTGTTGTGCAAGCTGCAGATGCTTTGGTGGCTCAAGCGGAAGCCGGAGTGATCCAGGCTCAGGCTCAGATCACCCAAGCAGAAGCAAACCTTAAGAGTGCAGAAACTGCTGTCACACAAGCAAAAGCAGCTCTGGATTTGATTTCACTGCAAATGGACAAATTAATAGTAACTTCACCAATATCAGGTGTAGTGTTAACAAAATCGATCGAAAGCGGAGAGGTAATTCAGGCAGGATTGACAGCATTCACTATTGGGCAATTGGATCAATTATCGGTCACTGTCTATTTACCTGAGGATAGATATGGCCAAGTAAAGCTCGGGGACATCGCCGAATTAACCATCGACTCCTTCCCTGACCTTATTTTTGAAGCTGAGGTTGTGCGAATTGCAGATCAAGCGGAATATACTCCCCGAAATGTCCAAACCCAGGAAGAGCGGCAAAATACAGTATATGCTATTAAACTCTCAGTGCTCAATCCTGACGGACAATTAAAACCCGGTATGCCCGCTGACGTGGTATTCCGACCTTAGGCAGCCCTTAACATAAAAAACCTGGTCGAGGGACGACCAGGTTTTTTTTTATTTTTTATCCAGATCATTTACTTTTAAGCGCTTGATCCAGTCGTTCAAGATCAATATTTTCCTTTACGTATCCCAGGAATTTATCCAGCTTTGCTTTTTGCCCCAGCCTGGTCCGCCCAAAGATTCGATCCAACGCTTCCACAGTTTCCATTGTATTCCCTGGTACCAGAAGTATAGGCACAGACATATTTTCAGCTTGCTTGATAATCAAGTTATTGGGGTGCAAATTTCCTGTCAGGATCAGGCAGGTTGTAGAAGTTTCCATAGCTGCCAATTGGATATCGGTCCGGTCGCCGCCGGTAATAACCGCTTTATTCTGTTGTTTACGGAATCTCCTCAGTGCGGAATCTTCTGTCATTGCGCCAACCATAAGTACCTCTACCAAAGATTCCTCATTTCTACAAGAAGTTAATACTTCAGCATCCAGAACATTAATAATCTCACCAACAGACAATGCTGCCAACTCCCGATCATCTGGCAAAACACCGAGAATAGGTACACCTCTTCCCTCCAAGAATGGAGCTGCCACGTTTTTCACAAAATCCAGCGCATGATCCGGGACTCGATTAATCACTACCCCGGTTAATGAATCTGGAAGTCGAAACTTAGCTGTCAATACATCGTCCAGCAAACAGGCATCTTCGCAGTATTTCACAACCACCAGAATTGCGCTGCCTAATGCCTTAGCAACTTTCGGAGTGGAAAGATTCATGACGTATCCTTCCCGCAGACTTCCACCGCCTTCAAGCAATACCAAATCCTTATTCTCTTCGAGACATTTGGCAGCTTCCAGGATTTGAGGCATATAGTCAGTTTTATCTTTTCCGAGTAAATATTCTCGCAGCAATTCTTGGGTTACCACAACGGGTGCTATTTCGCAGGGTTTTAAATCCACTCGCAGGGTATCAATAACAAACGGAGCATCTTCATCAACAATTTTGTCATTGATTCTAGAGGGGCGCAAGCTGAAAGGTTTCAAATATCCAATATCCAGCCCTTGCTCTTGATAGTGTTTTCCCAAAGCCAGACAAAGAGCGGTCTTACCGGAATACTTCACGACCGAAGTGATATATAATGATTTCATTTTCTACTCCTTATTTCTCACTTGATAAAACCAATCGCATATCTATTGCAATCGCGCCCTGATCTTTGGGATACACAATAAGGGGATTGATATCAAACTCTGCGATTTCAGGGAACTCCTGAACGAGCTGTCCCATCCTTAACAAGGTATTAACAATAGCCTCCTTATCAATAGGAGGTTTTCCCCGAACACCTTCCAGGAGGGCTTTGGACCGGATCTCTTTCAGCATAGCCTGCGCATCCAATCTGGTGAACGGTGCGACTCTGAAAGTCACATCTTTTAAAGCTTCCACGTAAATGCCGCCTAAACCAAAAGTAACTAACGGACCAAATTGAGGGTCACGGTTCATACCAATCAATACTTCAAGACCTCCGGGGGGTGCCATTTCCTGCACCTGACAGCCCCAAATGTGCGCTTCAGGGAGGAATCTTTCTGTCCTGTAAATCATTAAATCAAAAGCATCCTGAACCTGGTCCGGTGTTTCCAGGCCTACTTTCACGCCACCCACATCGGTTTTATGCAATATATCCGGAGAAGCAATTTTTAAAACAACCGGGTAGCCGATTTCACCAGCGACTTCTACAGCTTCCTGGGAGGTTTTTGCCAGAACGGAACGTGGAATTGATAACCCATAGGCCTTCAGGATGTCCCAGGCTTCTGAATCACCTATACCATAACGTCCCTCATTTTTTGCTTTCTCTAATACCCTGTTTACTGCCTGGTTATCTACCTCAAAGGATTCATATACTGGATCTTTTCTTTCCTTAATTTCCCGGTACTGTGACATTGCCCTGAATGCAAGGGAAGCCCGTTCAGGGAAAGAAAAATTTGGGACATCGAATTCTCTTAACACCTTTATTCCAGGTTCCACTGTGGCCTCACCCATAAAACACGCCAAAACTGGTTTATCTATCTTTTGAGACAGGGACCCGACTGCCCTGGCTGTCTCATCTATTTCAGTCATCGCCTGGGGTGTTAACACCACCATGATCCCGTCAACATTGGGATCCTTGGATACGACTTCCAGAGCAAACTTATAACGATCACCTCTTGCATCGCCAAGTACATCAACCGGATTCGCTGCGCTAGCTGCATCCGGTAAATATTTTTCAAGCGCCTGAATAGTTTCCACTTCTAAACGGGCAAGACTCATCCCGCTTCTTTCAAGTGCATCAGTAGCCAGGATACCAGGTCCTCCTGCATTGGTGATAATCACAATCCGGTCAGCTTTTAAGAGGGGTTGGTAACCCAAAGCTAATGCCATATCAAACATACCGGCCATATCATTCGCTCTTAACACACCGGCTTGCATAAAAGCTGCCTGGTAAGCTTGTTCAGATCCTGCAAGAGATCCCGTATGGGAAGATACCGCCCTTGATCCAGATTTGGTAACACCAGATTTGATGGCTACAACCGGTTTTGTCTTTGTGACTTCCCGGGCCACTTTAATAAATTCCTGCCCGTTGGGCAATCCCTCGCTGTACATCAATATTACATTCGTGTCATCGTCATCAGCCCAGGCTTTTAACAAATCAATTTCACTTACATCTGCTTTATTTCCCAGGCTGACAAATTTAGCTAAGCCAAGCCGGCCAGCTTTTGCCCAATCCAGGATCGCGGTACCGAGGGCTCCTGATTGCGACATAAAAGCCATTGGCCCTTTGGGTGGTGTGCCGGCTGAAAAGGATGCGTTTACTGGGGTAAATGTATCAATTATTCCCAGGCAATTGGGTCCGATTAATCTGAATTTATACTTTTTAACAAGGTCAACCAGTTCCAATTCCCGTTCCAAACCCTCCATGCCAGCTTCCCGGAAACCTGCACTAATAACTACTACACCGGGGACTTCTTTCTTCCCGCACTCCTCAAGCACCGCAGGTACATATGGATAGGGGATCACAATAACTGCCAAATCAATCGTCTCAGGCACATCCAGGATCGAGGGATAAGCCTTCTGCCCCAGAATTTCATCCGCCTTGGGATTAATAGGATAGATCTTCCCAACTTCAGCATAGCCCCCGTTGACCAGGTTATCCAATACTGCATAACCAAGTTTTTCTGGTGATGTTGATGCACCTACAACTGCTACTGATTTCGGATTAAAAAAAGCTTCCAGCATAAACACTTCCTGAGTCTTATAAGTGCCCCAAGCGCTGAGGCGTAAACAGTTACTAACAGAGCATCAATCGTTCCGTAATAAGAACAATAAATTTTTAAGGTTTTCAGTCCCGCAAAATACCGCGTGGAATTATACACCATCTTAATTGATAAATAAACAGAAGATACTCACTAAAATCCAATTATCTGGGGGGATTATTAAGCAGGGATTGGATAAAATCATCCAGCCGTATAAAATGAGATCCCTTCCAATATATTTGGCGACAATCCGGACACTGTTTAAATCGGTGGTAATGTTTTTTAGTTAATGGCTCTAAATCCTCTTCGATATCCTCTTTCTTTACTGGATATAAAATACCATTGCACCGGGAACACCGGGAATAAGGCTTTACTAATTGAGACATATCAAATCGCCTCATTACCTCTCGTGTTTGATCTTCAGGATCATTTGCTCTTACAAGATATCCCCGGGTAACAACTTTCCTCTTTAACAATCCCCGATCCCGGGTTAACAATATCCGCTCTTCATCAGAAGAGATAACGGCCAACTCTTCATCTCCATAATCGTTTCGATAGAGGACGTCAAAACCCAATAACCGCAAATAACCTGCTAATTTTCCTAAGTGGGTATCGATGACAAATCGAGGTATCCGGAGCGGCTTCTGGCGAACCCTGGAAATAGGCTGAATGTCCAGGGTTTCAAACATCGGGTAGACACTGATATGCTCATCTTCCCGGACAATATAATCAAAGTCAACGGAGCTGCCATTGACCAATACCAAGTCAACTTCCGTGTGGGGTACTCCCAATGATTCGATAATATGCTTTACTGTCTCATGTCCGGCTAATTCCACTCGGAGAGGTTCCTGGGGTTTTTTAACGGTCAGGAAGTCCTGAAGCTCGGAATAGAAACGTAGATAGGCATGGCTCATCATCTGGGTATTATTATAACTTCACCTGGTTCTCCCAACTCTCCATCAATATCGATTCTGACAGGTAAAAATTGCTGGATAACTTCTGCATTGGTTAGGAGATGAGAGGTAATCTCTGAAGTTATTAATATGGACCTATCATGGGCGAAACTTAATGGAACCAGCAGCTGGTCCGCTAAATAACGGTCAATACAGCCAGGAGACTTTATATACTTTTCAATTTGTCCTGCTACTTCATCAGCCACTTCTTCTGCCCGTTTTCCTTTTTCTCCCAGGGAGCTAAAACAAGCCGTTATCCTCTCAAACTCTACCAATACTGCCAGGAAAGTCCCCTTGCCTCTCCCGGGCAAATCTGCGGCACGAATATCATTGAGAGGATAAGAAGAACCCATCCTGCTGATAAAACGAAGTCTCTGACGTTTTGCTATCTCTAGGGAAAGATTAGAGACTGCGGATAACCCTCGAATCTGGATTAATTTCCCCCGCTCAACAGCCTCAATGGAATGAATGGTTTCCACCGGGAAAACACTGCCAGTCATTCGCCCTCCCCCCGCGGGATAATATCCGCAGTGGTGCAGTTCGATCTTTGCTAGATATCCTATCTTTTCCAGCCAGGGAAGCCACTGCCAGGACAGGTAATGAAAAGGTGGGCTCCAGGGGACATGTGTTCCACCGGTAATTGAAACTTGGGATGCTTTTAATGGGGCAGTCAATGGAAGCAGGATGGTTTGCAGCACCAGTGATGCTGATCCCGCTGTTGGAATCACAAAATTATACTTACCGGAATTTACTTTACCAGGAATAAATAACACCTCCTGGCTTCCAAGAACATCCCCTTCTACCTGAGCACGGGAGATTTCACTTGCTGCTTTTAATGCAGTTAGATGCTGCTGTTTTAACCCAGGAGATGATCGTTTGGACCGGATGTTATGAATTTGGAGTGTTTTTTTTGTTAACAACGACAGCGTTAATGAAGTACGAAATATCTGACCCCCTCCCTCACCAATAGATCCATCAATAATGATTTTATTCATCCATAATTTTTTGATACACTTCTGGCTTTCGGTCCTGCATCACCGGCATCCACCGGCGGGTCTTTTCTACTTCTTTTAAATTGAGTTCAGCGATAAGCAGTTCTTCTTCCTCCCCACCCTGCGCGAGATACTCCCCCATGGGGTTAATAATGGCGCTGAATCCTCCAATAGCTTCACCCTGACTGATCCCGGATTTGTTCACCGCTGCTATAAAACACTGATTCTCTACTGCCCTTGCCTGCAGCAGCAAACTCCAGTGCTCTATTCTCCGCTGAGCCCACTCCGCGACAACCAGGATCAATTCGGCTCCACCTGCTCCATACGTCCGAAACATTTCTGGAAATCGCAAATCATAGCAGATTGCCAGGCCGATTTTTCCCCATGTAGTATCTACCATCGCCAGTTGATTTCCTGTTTTAAAATATTGTTCCTCCTTTAACAATTGGAACAAATGGACTTTTCGATAGAAGGTGATCAATTCCCCACTAGCTTCATAGAGTGCAAATGTATTATAAAAATCATCCTCATACTTCTCGATCAGGGATCCGCCAACTGCAATTTTTTTCTCTTTCGCCAAGGAACTCATCCTGGCGAAATACCCTTCCTCTAGAGAGGAGGCATATTTATCACAATTCTTCAGATCAAAACCGCTCGCCCACAGTTCTGGAAGGAGGATCATATCCGCTCCCCCATCAGCAGCGGAACCAACCCATTTATTAACTTTCTGGTAATTCGTCTCAGGTTCTCCCAGGGTTAATGCCATTTGGGCTAATGCGATCGTAATACTCATACTATTTCCTTTGAGGTACCCTATGGGCCAATGGGACGGGCAGGATCTGTGATCCATTCACTCCATGATCCAACATACAATTTAGGCATTTCATATCCTGCCCGAACCATGGCAATGATATTGTGAATCGAGGTCACTCCAGATCCACAATAGAGAACTGTTTTATCCGAAGGGTAATCCCCCAGTAAATTCTGATATCTTTCTCTTAATAAATCGTCCGGGAGGAAAAAACCACCCTGATCCATATTTTCTGAGAAGGGAGCAGAAATAGCTCCCGGGATATGGCCTGCGATCGGATCGATTGATTCCTCTAACCCCCAAAATCGTTCCGGTGCTCTGGCGTCAATCAGCAGAAAATCCGGGCCTAAACGGATTTGATCCACAAATTGAAGGTCCACCAGATATTCCGGGTGCACCTCTGGTTTAAACTGCCCCCTGCCCTTTGTGGATTCCTTAACCTCTGTAGGATATCCGTTCTTTTCCCAGGCGCTCCAGCCACCGTTTAACACGGCAGCCCGCTCATGGCCCAACCAGCGAAGCATCCACCATAATCTGGCTGCAATTGCTCCTCCCCGGTCATCATAAGCAATCACTTGAGTTAGATGATTAATGCCCCAGTCTGATAATTTTTCGATAAATACCTGGACATCCGGCAGGGGATGACGACCGGTTTTGCCCTCAATAACCTCTCCAGATAAATCCAGGTTTAGATTCACATAAGAAGCTCCAGGAATATGGGCTTCCAGGTATTCCTGATAGCCCTGGCCGGGTTCCTGCAGAGAAAACCTACAATCAAAAATCGCCCAGGAGGGATCACCAAGGTTATCCGATAGTTCTTCTGCTGAAAGATAAGTTGTATATTCCATCAGTTCATCCAAGATTTATTTTTGAACCAGAAAATGGTCCTATTGTACTCTCTTCAAGGGCACCGGCTACACCTGATAGAGTTGTGTCTTGTCAATAAAGTCAGATACTGCAGGAGATAATAAATGCCTGAATGGTCCGTTTTTCCTGATCCTTTCCCGAATGAATGTGGAAGAAACTTGGAGCATCGTGCCAGAAAGAAAAATGGTCTTTTCCATTAATCCAGGTAAGGATTTTTCCAATTCCTGCAAATCCGTATCAATTTGAGGTCTAGGAGCAACAGCCAGCTGGTCAATATTCATCAAAAATCTGCCTGGATCAACCCAACCAGGCAAATCACATAAAGAGTCTTCCCCAATCAAATATACCAGGTGGCTGGATGAATACTCTACACGGAGCATCTCCATAGTATCTGCCGCGAAATGAGGTGGGTCTCTGTTTAAATCTATCTGAGAGATTTCAAAATCCGGGGATTCGTTAACAACCAATCCTAACATTTCTAATCTGGTTTCTACCGGGGTGATTGGTAGATTATCTTTATGCGGGGGATAAGGGGTTAATATCCAGTGGAGAGAATCCAACTTCAGTTGATAAAACGCTTCAACTGCCAGGATCAAATGCCCCAGATGCGGTGGATCAAAGGTGCCGCCAAAAAATCCGATCTTCATCTTGCCTGTCAGTCCTCCCATTCCAGCTCATGATCACCGATAAAAACCGTATCCCCGGCTTGAACTCCTGCCTCCCTCATGGCTTCATCTACACCCATTGCTTCCAGTATACGATGAAATCTGCGAATGGATTGATGGTGTTCCCAATAGGTCATCGCGGCTGCCCGCTCTATAGCTTCTCCCGAAATCCGCCAACCCTGGTCAGTTTTTAAAACATAATAATCTTGAGGATCTTTTCCATATCGATAAACCGGTAAATCCTCATCAACGGGTGTTCTGTATTCATACACAGGCGCTTCTTCCAATAATTGACTTGCCCGGTAAAGCACTGGTTTTAGTCCCTGTTTGGTTATAGCTGAGATAGAGAAAACATCTTGGTATCCTCTTTCCTGCAGAAGAGCTTTGATCTCTGGCCACTTATCTTTTACGTCAGGAAGATCCATTTTATTTAAGGCAACAATTTGAGGTTTATCACCCAGGGCGGGATCAAACAAAGCCAGTTCAGAATTAATTTGCGCAAAATCTAGAATAGGCTCATCAGATAGACCATCCAGTAGATGGATTAACACCCGTGTGCGCTGAATATGTCTTAAAAAATCATGACCCAGTCCCTCGCCCCTATGCGCACCTTCAATTAATCCTGGAATATCCGCTAAAACGAGCTGAATATCATCATCCAGATCCACCACCCCTAAATTCGGCTGCAGCGTTGTAAAAGGATAAGGAGCGATTTTTGGTTTTGCATTACTAACCACGGAAAGCAGGGTGGATTTCCCAGCATTCGGCACTCCAATAATACCAATATCGGCGATAAGCTTAAGCTCCAGGCGGATTTTATTTTCTTCTGGGGGCTCTCCTTTTTCTGCAATTCTAGGCGCTTTATTCTTTGAGGTTTTAAATCGGGCATTCCCTCTACCTCCGCGCCCCCCTTTACAGACCAGGAGCTGTTGTCCCTCCTCCACCAGGTCACCCAGGAATTTGCCATCAATTTCATCAAAAACCATTGTGCCAGGAGGGACTTTAATTACCAGATCATTCCCAGAAGCGCCGGTTTGATTTTTGCCTTTTCCCCGGGTACCATTTTGGCCACGAAATTGTTTCTGATGGCGAAAACCTGAGAGCGTGTTCTGATGTGGATCAACTTCGAGCACGATACTTCCCCCATGTCCACCATCTCCCCCATCCGGTCCACCCCGGGGTACGTATTTTTCTCGCAGGAAATGGATCATACCATCGCCGCCCTTGCCGCCTGTCAATTCAATCACCACTTCATCAAAATACATAAAACCCTTAAGGGACCCTTAATAATGGGTCTTCTTGGCTGAGAACGCAAGACTGGACCTGGAAGTTAATGTAATGCGGTTTCTTCCAGTTTTATATATGTTCTGAAATTTTTTTTGACTGTATTGTTCAATTTCTACGGTATTATACCATCCCCAATTTTCGACCGTAGTTATGGTACAATTGTTAAAATTATCACAATCTTTTTCCCCCAACAGAATAACTCGCTATCCCAGGATGACTTATGGCAAACCAAATCCCTCGTATAATAATTGGTCGTCTACCACTCTACCTGAGAGCGCTCAATCGCCTGAAAAAGGATGGATTTATATTCGCATCTTCCCGGGAATTGGGAAGATTATTGGATATCTCTGCCGCGCAAATCCGGAAAGATCTCTCCCACTTCGGGGAACTTGGAAAACGGGGGAAAGGCTATGAAGTTGATTTCTTAATCGGCACCCTCAATCAGATTTTACACACGGATAACATTTGGAAAATTGTCGTTATCGGTGCCGGCGACTTAGGAAGCGGATTAGCCCGCTATAAAGGTTTTGCAAACCGCGGATTCCAGGTATCTGCAATCTTTGACATCGACCCTAAAAAAATCGGTAAACAAATCAGTGACCTGATTGTGAAAGATATCGAGGAAATGGAAGAATACGTCAGGACAAATCAGATTCAAATCGCAGTGCTGGCAATTCCATCTGAATACGCCCAGGATGTGATCGATGACCTGGTAGAAGCTGGAATCACTGCTATCCTTAATTATGCTCCGATTTATCTAAAAACCCCCGAAGGTGTCCAAATCGAGCATATTGACCCTGCAGTCCACCTGCAGAAACTCAGCTATTTCTTAAAATAAACGGATCCGTACTCTTCTACGGAATACAGATCCTTTCATCTCTATAAAATCCGGCTGCAATTCAGTCTGGTTCTAATTTCAGGATAACAAACTTCTCCTGATTTTTGGGAATATGCCTGGAGAAAATGCCCGCGATGCTCCCTCAACAACACAGGTTGTTGGGTTATCAACCAGATAGGTGGGTACACCTAATTCTTTTGTCAACAACTTTTCCATGCCAGGCAGGAGCGCAGATCCACCACAGAGGGCAATTCCCCTATCAATGATATCTGAGACCAGTTCCGGAGGTGTCTTCTCGAGTACTTTTCGAGCTATCTCCACAATTTCCTTTAAGGAATCTTGAAGCGCTTCCACAATCTCCCCTGTGGTTAATGTCAGTGGTTGAGGTAACCCGGTAACCTGATCCTGTCCCTGGACCTCAATTCCAGATTTTTCATCCATAGGTACCGCAGCGCCAATCTCAAGTTTAATTCTTTCTGCGGTTGGTTGGGCAATGATCAAACCGTATTTTCTTCTCACATAGGTCGCTATGGCATCATCCAGGTCAGCTCCACCCTTCCTTAAAGTTGCGGCGGAAACTATACCATACATTGCCAGCACTGCTGCCTGGGTAGCTCCACCGCCCAGATTTAATATCATATTCCCTGTGGGTGTATTGATAGGGAGATCAATCCCAATCGCGGCTGCCAGTGGCTGTTCGATTAAAAATACTTCACGTGCTCCAGCCTCCAATACCGCCTCCTGGACAGCTCTACTTTCGACGCTGGTTACTCCATAAGGCACAGTAACCATAATCCGGGGATGAAAGAGCCGAATTGGACCGGTTACTTCCTTAATCATATATTCCAATAATTTTTGCGTTATTTCATAATCCGCGATGACCCCATGCTGAAGCGGGTGAGCGATTTCCAATGTATCAGGAACCCGACCAAACATTTCCTTGGCCGATTGTCCGAGCTCAACAATTTTCTGCTCTTCGATCGCAATCGCGACCACGGTAGGTTGACGATCCAACAAAACCCCCTCTTCCGCAATCATCGTATAGTAGGTACCTAAGTCAATCCCAAAATCCTGTGAAAATAATGCCATAGTAATCTTACTCCGAACTTCCCATCCCGGGTGGCCGGGATCTTTGACCGCGTTTACGGAATTGCTCAACAGTTTTTAATCGCAGACTGGATCGTTTAAGAGCAGCTTCAATTCGAAGATAAGTATCAGGATCTGTGGGAAGATCCTTCTCAAGGAGCTGCTTGGCTCGTTCCATGGCTTCCTCAGCTCGCCGAACATCAATGTCTTCTACATTTTCTGCAGCATCTGCCATAATGGTGACAATATCAGGTTGCACTTCAATAAATCCACCTGTGACTGTAAAAACATGTTCTTGATCTTCTTTTTTTACACGGATCACACCCAGCTCCAGGGTAGACAGGAGGGGTGCATGTCCAGCCAGAATTCCCATTTCCCCTAATGTTCCGGGAACAATGACAATATCGGCATCACCTTCAAATACCAATCGATCCTGGGATACAATTTCACACCGGATAGGCATATAATCTGCTCCCGACCTTATTCAGATGTAATTCTTTCAGCTTTTTCAACTGCTTCATCAATCGTTCCAACCAGCATAAAGGCATCCTCGGGAAGCGTATCATGTTTTCCTTCCAGGATTTCTTTGAAACCACGAATAGTCTCCTGAAGAGGAACATATTTTCCGGGCAAGTTTGTAAATTGCTCTGCTACAAACATGGGTTGGGAGAAAAATCTCTCAATCTTTCGGGCCCGGGATACAGCTACTTTATCATCCTCGCTGAGTTCATCCATTCCCAGGATGGCAATAATATCCTGCAAATCTTTATATTTCTGGAGCACTTCCTGCACCTGCCGTGTGGTTTCATAGTGCTCCTGGCCAACAATATTTGGATCCAGAATTCTTGATGTAGAAGTCAGAGGATCAACTGCGGGGTAAATACCCTTCTCTGATATGGATCGTTCTAAGGCAATGGTAGCATCCAAATGTGTAAATGTAGCAACCGGTGCTGGATCTGAATAATCATCCGCGGGCACATAAATCGCCTGCATGGAAGTAATGGAGCCAGTTTTTGTGCTGGTAATGCGCTCCTGCAAATTTCCCATCTCAGTTGCAAGTGTAGGTTGATATCCTACCGCGGACGGCATCCGGCCCAACAAGGCAGAAACTTCAGCGCCTGCCAGGCTGAAACGGAAAATGTTATCAATAAACATCAATACATCCCGCCCTTCATCACGGAATTTTTCCGCCACTGCTAAGCCAGTCAGGGCTACACGAAGTCGAACGCCGGGAGGCTCATTCATTTGTCCATAAACCATGACGGTATCTTTCATCACGCCGGATTCCAGCATTTCCCGGTACAGTTGAGTTCCTTCTCTGGTTCTTTCACCTACTCCGGCAAAAACGGAGTTACCTTCATGTTCGGTTGCTACTGAACGGATCAACTCCATAATAATTACTGTTTTCCCAACACCAGCTCCCCCGAAAACGCCTGTTTTTCCACCTTTTGTAAACGGCGCTACCAGGTCGATGGATTTGATCCCGGTTTCAAATACCTCCACAGTCGTAGATTGTTCCTCAAATGTCGGGGCAACACGATGAATGGGATAATACTCTTTCGCAGTTACCTCACCCAAGCCATCAATCGGTTGTCCCAATACATTTAATACCCGGCCTAAGACTTGTTCGCCCACCGGCACACGGATCGGTCCCCCAGTTGTCGAAACTGCCATCCCACGGCGAAGACCCGGTGTGGGGCCCATGGCCACACAGCGAACTTCTCCTCCCCCAAGGTGGTTTTCCACTTCCAGGACCAGGTCTTCTCTGTCCTCGCTCTTTACGACCAAAGCATCATATATATGCGGCAAGTTTTCTACCGGAAATTCGGCGTCAATCACTCCGCCTTTTATCTCGATGATTCGTCCGGTCCCTTCTGTCATTACACCCTCCAAACTAAATTTCTTTCTTCAAACCAAATAACCTGATTATCCAGGAGTGATTATCTCCTTATTTTGCAATTGCTTCTGCTCCTCCGGCAATATCCAGCATCTCATTTGTGATCGCTTGCTGGCGGGCTTTGTTATATTCCAGCTGCAGTGCGTCCGCAAGGGCGGTTGCATTGTCAGTCGCATTTTTCATCGCCACCATCCGGGCTGAGTGTTCACTCGCTAACGATTCAATCACCGCATGAAAGACCTGCAGGATGGTAAAACGGGGAATGATTTCATCCAGAATTGAATGTTGATCCGGTTCAAAAATATACCCGCCGATCAATGGCTCAGTTTCAGCGAAGGCTTTTATCCGCTCATCAACTCCCGTTTCCAGGGGCAGTAATTTTTTTACTACTGGTTGATGATTCATCCGGTTGATGAATTGGGTATAGATTAAATAGACTTCATCAACCTCTTCCTTTAAAAAAGTATCCACCGCAATTCTGCCCACAGGGGATATATCGACATATGACGGCTCGGCAGGTAAGTTGCTGAACTCCGCTATAATTTCTTTTCCTCTTCGAAGCAATTGATCCCGTCCTCTTTTTCCTACAGTGATGTACTTTACAGATGCTTGCACTGATCTTGACCAGGTTTCCACTTCCCGGATGATATTGGAGTTGTATGCCCCTGCTAAACCTCTATCTCCGCTGATTACTATCGCGATAATGCGATCTACAGCAGAAGACTTAACCAGTAATGGATGCAATGTTGACCGATCAGGCTGTCCAGCGATATGCTGAAGTACTTGCCAGGCTTTGACTGAATAGGGACGAGTATCCTCTAACTGGTCAATTGCTTTGCGTACTTTGCTTGCGCTTACAGCTTGAAGCGCCCGGGTAACTTGAGAAATACTCTTGACGCTTTTTATTCGTTGTTTTACTTCTCTAGCATTTGCCATTAGTTTATAACCCTACAAGATTCCAGCAAACATTCAATAATTTTAACTAAACGAAAATGACTCTAGAGCTTCTGTGAGTTGTTTTTCAATTTCTTCTGTCATTTGTTTTTCTTTTAACAAGGCTTTGATGATATCAGCGTAGCTTGATTCCATAAACCGGATTAGTTCGTATTCCCATTCAGCCATCTTTGCCAATCCAATCTCATCCGCAAAACCATGCGTAGTTGCGTAAATTACGATGATCTGGTTTGCAATCGGCACAGGAGAAAATTGAGGTTGCTTTAATATTTCCCTTAACCGGCGTCCCCGATCCAATCTCGCCTGAGTTGCTTTATCCAGATCTGATCCAAACTGGGCAAATGCTGCCAGCTCTCGAAACGCGGCCATATCCAATCGCAGCTGTCCAGCCACCTGTTTCATAGCTTTCAACTGGGCATCACCACCAACCCGGGAGACAGAAATACCCGCATTAATTGCCGGTCGGATGCCGGAATAAAACAGGTCGTTTTCCAGGTAGATTTGTCCGTCTGTGATAGAGATTACGTTAGTTGGCACATAGGCAGACACGTCACCCAATAGAGTCTCAATGATTGGAAGAGCGGTTAAGGAACCGCCTGTCCCCTGGACTTTTACAACCTTGGCTGAGGATTCAGATTCCAGATCTTTTGCGGCGTCTTCCTTAGCCAATGGTCCAATGTAAACCTTTTTGTTAATGGAATCCTCAACTGCTGCCAGATCATCTTTATAATCTGCTGGAACAAGGACATAGTGATCTGCCATCCTGGCTGCCCGTTCCAGGAGCCGCGAGTGAAGATAAAACAAGTCACCGGGATATGCTTCTCGTCCGGGAGGTCGTCTCAATAGCAAAGATAGCTCACGATAGGACCAGGCATGTTTGGACAGATCGTCATAAACAATCAGCGCATCCCGGCCATTCTCCATAAACTCTTCCCCCATAGCACATCCGGCATAGGGAGCAATATACTGGAGGGCGCTGGGTTCCTCAGCAGATGCTGAAACAATAATGGTATGATCCATCGCTCCATATTCTTCCAGGGTGGCAAACGTTCTGGCAATCCCGGATTTTTTCTGACCAATGGCCACATAAATACAAATCACATCCTTGCCCTTTTGATTGATGATGGTATCCAGGGCAATCGCTGTTTTTCCCGTCTGACGGTCACCAATAATCAATTCTCTTTGACCGCGTCCAATCGGGATCATGGAATCAATCGCTTTAATTCCGGTTTGAATGGGGCTGTCTACGTCTTTCCGTTCAATAACCCCGGGGGCAATTCTTTCGATGGGGCGGTACCCGACATGACTGATAGGTCCTTTTCCATCAATCGGCTCCCCGATTGCATTAACAACCCGTCCGATCAACCCGTCGCCTACAGGTACTGAGGTGATCCGATTGGTTGACCGAACCTCCATCCCCTCCCCAATATCGTCATATTCCCCCATGATAATGACCCCCACCATGTCTTTCTCCAGGTTAAATGCAGTCCCTAATACGCCGTTTTTAAATTGGACTAGTTCCTGGGCTTGGATATCTGATAAGCCACTAACCCGGGCAATTCCATCCCCGGCTTCCAGCACTTCGCCGACACTCTGTACACCTGCCCCGGGTTCAAATTCTTCAATGAATTGTTGGAATTCAGCTGCAATTTGATTTATGGATTCGGCCACGATACCTCCGCTCTACTTTATCAAGCAAAAAAAGATCAAAACAACAAATCAATACTCTCAGGGATGTTTTTGCCACTTCCCTGCTAATTCTATCATTAGAACAATCCTCTGAGATCAAATCAGAAAATATTCCTCTAGGGATCCTATTTTTGACTAAAAAAATCCCCTGATTTAACCGTAGAAATGATAACTGATAGTAAGCAGATTGTCTAGCAAAACTGCTTGTTAACTGAAATAGCGCAAGGCAAATGTCAGGCGAGTTTCAAGATCAAGCGGTGCATCATCCGGGATAGTTTGTAAAGCAGTCTGCGCCTCAAGGACGCTGTAACCCAATGTTAGTAAAGCCTCCTGCACTTCTGCATTTATCCCTGCAATTTCGGGGGAGATTACAAGCGCTTCCTCCATTGGAATGCGATCTTCAAGAGACAACAAGATCTTTTGGGCTGTCTTTTTTCCAATCCCGGAAACTTGTGAGAAGATCTCTTCCTGTTTATTCAAAATAGCTCGTTTGATCACTTCTGCTGTATGCGTGGAGAGAGTTTCAAGAGCCAATCGTGGACCAACGCCATTAACTTTGATTAACTGCTGGAATAACAATACTTCTTCCCGGTCTTGAAAACCATATAGGGTCAGCGAATCTTCCCTGACAACCAGATGAGTAAACAAAGACACTTTTTCACCCCTGCGGAGGGTGTTTACAAGAATCGCTGGGACATAAACAAGATAACCTATGCCGCCAACATCAACCACCAGGTTATCTTCTCCAAACAATAGGATAGTTCCTTGAATACTGGCAATCATATTATTACTCAAAATAGAAATGCAAAACTTAATCCAATTATCAGCATCCCAAGCATGGCTGGCCAGATAAATTTTCTTAATGCCCGGGAGCCGAGTGAAAACACCAGGACTCCTTTGGAAGCGGTATTTGATATTGCGGCAAAGATGATCGCTCTCTTTCCGGTGTCTAAAGCAACTCCCTGCCCAATTTTTGTCAAATCGGCGATGGACAACGTGATTGCATCTACATCTGCTAGCCCTGCTAAAATGCTGGTCAGGTAAAGACCTTTTTCACCGATATACACTTCCGCAGCCTTGGTAATCAGAAGAATCAGCCCGTAAATCAATCCAAATTTTACCGCAGGCCCAAGCTCAAATGGATTCGAGAGGACTAACTCTTCCTCATCAATTGCGGTTTGGGAAAAATAGAGATAAACCGCATAAAGTAAACCGGCAGCCCCCATCGCTGTCATTGCCGGCCAGACGTAGGAAAGGAGGTGATTATTCACTACAGCAATTTCAATGATAACGCGGAAAAACATGATTACCCATGAAGCAATAATTGCTACAGCAAAAGGCTTATTCAATCCCTCCTGAGTTTGACTTCGCTGTGAAAAACTTATGGTGGTTGCTGTGCTGGATGCCAAACCTCCTAATAAGCCGCTGATCCCAATTCCCTTCTTAGGCCCCACTATTTTAATTAAGATGTATCCCAGGAAGTTAATCCCGGAAATAAGAATTACCATTTCCCAGATTTGATAAGGATTTAAAACATTTAGCGGTGGAGGGCCGAAAGTTTTATTCGGCAATACGGGCAGTACAATCGCTGTAATGACAGCAAATTGTAAAGTGGCAAATACGTCTTCCCGGGTAATCACATTTACAAATTTACGCATCTCCCATTTCACTGCCAGTAAAACCGTCGTAACTACTCCCAGAGCCGCGGCAAATTCTATTGAATGGTAGTAACTGATTCCGCCAATCAGAATGGTAATAAGAGCGGCTACTTCAGAAGTTAATCCAATCTCCTCGCGTTCCGTCGCGGTGATAGAATAAGCGACTATCACCATTGTCCCCAGTAGAATAATCAATCCGATGAATATCCAGGGTGACTGAAATAAATCGGCCAGCAGGGCAGCAGACGCCCCAAAAAGACTCATCAGGGCAAACGTCCGGGCACCGGCAAATAACTCTCCCCCCTTACTTGCTCCGTGGGCGTATTCCCGCTGCATGCCAATCAGCACACCAATTAGTAATGCCGCTCCAAAACGAAGAAAAAGATCTTGATTAATCATAGTCAGTCTGGTGGTCCCTTCTGGTTGAATGCAGGTGACAAATGGCGACTGCCAGTGCGTCTGCCGCATCGTCCGGTTGAGGGATCTCACTCATCTGCAGCAGGACTTTTACCATTTGTTGGACTTGCTTTTTATCCGCGTTGCCATAACCTACAACTGCTAGTTTAACTTCTAATGGGTTGTATTCCCCTACCGGAACATCACTCGCGGCTGCTGCGATTAATGCAGCTCCCCTTCCCTGCCCAACGCTGAGCGCTGTTTTAACGTTCTTTTGGAAAAATAACTTCTCAACCGCACAGCAATCAGGTTGATATGTTTTAATGATCTCACTGAGGGCTTGAAAGAGCTGCAGCAGCCGTTTAGGTTCTTCTATATCACTCGGAGTAGTCACTACCCCGTGGGTGATCCACTCCAATTCTCCATTTTCCTGTTCCCGGACAAGGCCATATCCGGTGATGGCAGTTCCAGGATCAATCCCGATCACAACCCTTGCTTTAGCCATCAACCTACACAAGCCCTTCCAGCGCTTCATCGGTGATTTTCAGGTTTGTATAAACTTCCTGGATATCATCCAGTTCTTCGAGTAAATCAATAACCTTCATAACCTGCAGCGTTTGATCCAAATCTAACTCAACTTCCTGGTTTGGATCCATCCTCAATCCGGACTCTTCAGGATAAATATCAGCCTCTTTCAACCGATCGTGAATGGATTTAAAGGATTCTACGGGACCGATAATTTCATAATACTCATCTTCTTCAACCACGTCATCTGCCCCAGTATCAACAGCTATTTCAAATACATCATCAAAAGAATAATTACCGCAGGGAATATTAAAATGGGATTTACGGGTAAATTGCCAGGAAACGGATCCCTCCTGTCCCATGCTTCCCCCATGTTTTGTCAACACGTGTCTGATATCTGCTACGGTCCGGTTTCGATTATCAGTAATACAGTTCAAAATTACGGCAACACCATGGGGGGCATAGCCTTCATAGTGAATTTTTTCCATACTGGCAGCATCACGATCCTCCCCAGTTCCCCGCTTGATTGCCCTGTCTATATTTGAACTCGGCATATTGGCTGTTTTTGCTCGATCAACAGCCAGGCGTAAGCCAAAGTTTATATCCGGGTCACCACCACCTTCCCGGGCAGCGATCTGAATTTCCTTGGCGAGCTTTGTGTACGCGGCGCCGCGACGTGCGTCCGCCTGGGCTTTTTTGTGTTTAATGGTTGACCATTTTGAATGTCCAGACATTTTGAACCTCCACAATACGGGGTTTTTAATCCACAACAATTTTTACCAGGATATGTTTAATCCATCCTGTTTTTTTGCTGTTCGTATTATAACATCAGGCTAGGTTTTGACCTCTGCTTTGAAAGAGCTACCATAACTATTCTTTGTTTTGGGGAATCGTTTTCCAGGATAATAGAATACTAATAGCCACTGGATGTGAATTTCACCGTGTATCTAATCTGTGCAGACCTAACTTTATAGCTTCATCTACAACCATTTGATATTCATCCGTCGTAATTCTGCGGTTTATTTCCTTGTGCCTGTGAGCAAGGTAAGCAGGACGATATTGATCCATAATATTTAGATAGGTATTCTGGGATAGTTTTTCGGCGATGAACTTTAAAACGGTCATCGACCCAGCCAAATCACCGGGCAAAACCAGATGGCGGATCAACAAACCCCGCTCTGCAATTCCCTGGGGTGTCAGAGACAGATTACCAACCTGCCGGAACATTTCCTTGACGGCCAGTTGGTTGGCAGCCGGGTAATCAGGAACGCCAGATAATCTCTCCCCTATATCCGGTTGGCTGTATTTCATATCCGGCATATAAATATCAACAATACCATCCAGTAATTTCAGGGTTTGAATGGAATCATATCCTCCGGTGTTATACACGATAGGTAAGCTCAAACCTCTCTGGGCAGCGATATGTATCGCCCCTGTTATTTGAGCTGCAACGTGCGTGGGAGATACCAGGTTGATATTATGGCATCCCTGGTACTCTAAATCCAACATCAAATCTGCCAGCGCCTCTGCTGATAGTTCAGATCCGGTCAGATGCTGGCTAATTTCCGCATTCTGGCAATACAAACAATGTAGGTTACATCCGCTGAAAAAAATCGTTCCGGATCCACGCCATCCCCGGAGTGGATCCTCTTCTCCAAGATGAGGTCCATAACTATTTACCCAAACATTCTTTCCTACTCCACAAATCCCAGTTTCCCCAGCTGCCCGGTTTACACCGCAGTTCCTGGGACATAGATCACAGGTTTTCAAACGGTTGTGAAATTCCAGGGCTCTGTTTTCCAGTTCCCCTGATTTAAATAAGGCAATATAGGATGGCTGATAAGCCATAAATCCTCCTGAACCTATTCTTATTATACCGATTCAGTTTTGTTGAACCCAATGGCTCTCACGTTCTGTCAGGTTCTGATCACAGCTTGTAATTATTGGTTATCTTCGATAGAATTTTCTTTGGAGGTATGATATTGAGATCCGTCTCCCGCAAGAATTTTCTAAAATTATCCTTATTGGGTTTGCTTGGCGCCGGGTTTTCTCCTGGATTTCAGCTGGATCAATCCAGTCGGATTCAGAGTTTAATCGGCAGGATCGCAGCGGATGACAAAATCATTCCAATCCATAAAGATCCCAGCTACGAGAGCGACGTTGTCCGCGAAACAGTCTTTGATGAGTTACTTCACCTGTATTACGAAATCAAAGTAAACCAGGAAGACTCACCTCCGCAGCTGTGGTACCGGGTATGGGGTGGCTATCTACCGGGGGCTTATGTGCAGCGGACAAGGTACAGGCTGAACCACCCTATCACTTCCATTCCAGATTGTGGCAGGTTGGCTGAGATAACCGTGCCGTATACAGAAGCATGGTCCCACTCGGATTATACGGGATGGACCAAAAAGTACAGACTATATTACGAAACCACACACTGGTTAACTGGAGTAAAAGAAGGTCCAGACGGAAAAGAATGGTATGAACTCACCTCCCAGCTTTCAAACTCCCTGGTGTATTACGTCCGCCGGGAGCACCTCCGTCCTGTTCAGGATCTTGAATATTTACCAACCAGCATTTTCATCCCGCCAGAAGAAAAACACATCATGGTATCCCTCAAAGATCAAACTTTATCCGCATTTGAGAAGGAAAAGCTTGTATTCCAGACAAAAATCTCATCTGGGCTGGGTTTTAATGAGGTGTCATTAAGGGATCCCAACGCCACCGCGACACCCCGGGGTGTTTTTTATGTCACTTCCAAATACCCTTCAAAACATATGGGAGGAGCGATTGCCACAGGAGCCCCTGGCAGCTACACTCTTCCCGGGGTACCCTGGACCACGTTTTTCATCTATGAAACCGGCGTTGCATTTCATGGAACTTATTGGCATAACAACTTCGGAAATAAAATGAGCCATGGTTGTGTGAATATGAAGAACTGCGACGCGAAGTGGATTTTCCGATGGGTTAATCCTGCGTACGATCCTCCCTTTAAGAACCACTGCGATTGGCATAAAACAGGCAATGGGACGCGGATAGAAATCGACTAAAACCGGAGTTGGATTCCATTCTGTGTTAAAATTCAACGCATGAGTGGAAAGACGATCACCAAGAATAAAAAAGCATATTTTAACTTCGAGATCCTGGATACCTACGAGGCTGGAATTGTTCTGCAAGGCTCAGAAATTAAGTCTATACGCAATCACCAGATCAGTATAGACCAGGCCTACGTACATGTAGACGGAGAAGAAGCCTGGTTAATTGATTCCTACATAAATCCCTACGAACAAGCCAGTCTCTACAACCACGATCCCAAAAGAAGGCGAAAACTTCTCCTTCATAAGAAGGAAATCCTGGAACTGTGGGATAAAGTCAGAATTAAAGGCCATACCATCGTACCCCTGAGAGTTTATCTGGATCACGGCAAGGCGAAGATAGAAATCGCGGTGGCAAAAGGGAAAAAACTCCGAGATAAACGGAAAAAAATCGCTGAACGGGACGCTGAACGCCAGACGGAACGCGACCTCAAGCGGATTGGTTTATAAAATATATTTTCCTCACCCAAGATCAGACAGGGTATAAAATGAGTTTTCCTTCCACCATCGCCGGATTAAACCAGCTTCCACCTGAGGAAAAAAGGGCTACCTATCAAAAAATTGTCCCCCCGGAATTGCTGGAGATGTTTCAACTACAGCCTGATTTAAGGGATTCTCATGGGAATGATCTTTTTGGTCTCCACTACCCCCCTGGCTCCTCGGATACTGAACTCGCTTTATATCACAAACCAGATACACAAGACCCAATTTTATTTGGCCACATCACCGATACAATTCATGGCCAGCTGCATATTCTTTTATATGGGATGAATGACGTCAACTCACCCCGTTTTGATGTGGACCGCCTGGCAGACGGATCAAAAACCAATTTTGGGACTAACTTCCGCAACCTGGAGGCAGAGTTAAAGGCATATCAAGCAGGCCTTGCTCCTGGTCAAATCTATCGCGGACCTCATCTTTTTAAGGAATCCTTGCGGCAGTTTGAAAACTTTGCCGCCTGCATGGGACAGGAGCTTTTTTTTGTTGAGCCGCTGTATTATCATGTCGCTCTTATTTTTGAGAAATATGGCTTTACCTATCAATCCGGAAAGAGGTTAATGGCAAGGATCGAGGAGGGATTTTCTAAAAACGGAGACCTCCTGCCGCTCCTCGATAACAGCACTCCTTTCCGGCTTCCAAAGGCAGCGGGTAAAATCCGACTGCGCTCCTGGGCAATCCACGACAATATCCTGGGAGAACCCTTTACAAATGTAACCATGTACAAATACATTGACAAAAAAACGGAGCTGCCCTGCGAGTCATCCATACCCTGGTAAGACCAGATTCAACCCGTGAATTTTATACCAATGATCATTTGATACACCCGAGGACAGATAACTATGATCCAGCTTGATGGAAACTCACTTACAATTCAACAGATTAAACAAGTATCTTTTGAATCTGAGGAAGTTTCTTTATCACCAGAAGCCGCGGAAAAAATCAATCTATCCCGCCGCTGGGTTGAAGATATTATCACTAAAGGAAAACCAGTATATGGAATAAATACAGGTTTTGGGATCTTTGCTGACCGGCAGATATCCAGCCATGAAACCAGACAACTGAACAGGAATTTAATCCTCAGCCATGCAGTAGGAACGGGTGACCCTCTACCCCAGGAAGTTGTGCGGGCTGCGATGCTGATCCGTGCCAATACACTGGCAAAGGGATTGTCCGGAGTAAGAATAGTTCTGATTGAAACGCTGCTGGAAATGCTAAACCGAGGTGTCCATCCTATGATCCCTTCCCAGGGTTCACTGGGGTCATCGGGTGATCTTTCCCCACTCTCCCATTTAGGTTTGGTATTTTCAACTGATGAAGATGACCTGGATGAACTATCTGGTCAAGCAGAATACAAGGGCACAACCATGAGCGGGAAAACCGCTATGCAAAAGGCTGGTATTCCGCGCCTTATCCTGCAGGCAAAAGAAGGGATCGCAATTAACAATGGAGCAACATTTTCTGCTGCCATTGCTGCGCTTGCCTGTTTTGAGGCCCAAAATCTGCTCTCTGTCGCTGAAATTGCCCTTTCGATGAGCCTGGAAGCCTTACTGGGACTCTCAAGCGCGTTCGATCCCCGGATTCACGAATCCCGTCCCCATCCGGGGCAAATTGCTGTCGCGGCACGAATCCGTGCGATCACCCAGGGCAGCACTTTGCTGGATTCAACAAAGCGTGTCCAGGATGCCTATTCTCTCCGGTGCAGCCCCCAGGTCCATGGTCCTGCCCTGGAAACCCTAAACTTTGCATCCAGCGTTATCACCTGTGAAATTAATGCGGCTACGGATAATCCGCTATTATTTAGTGAAAATGAAGCCATCTCCGGGGGTAATTTCCATGGTGAACCGATTGGACTGGTAATGGATTATTTAAGTATTGTGATGACTGAAATATGCGGTATTTCAGAACGCCGTGTATATCGATTAATCAATCAAAGTTTTAATGAAAATCTCCCGGCAATGCTGGTGGATCAACACGAAGAGGCTGGATTAAACTCGGGCATGATGATGTTACAATATACTTCCGCGTCCCTGGTGTTGGAAAATCGATCTTTGGCTTCTCCTGATTCAACCAATTCTCTTCCTACATCCGCCGGCCAGGAAGATCACAATGCCAATTCGATGACTGCTGCCAGACATACCCGGCAGATCCTAAACAACACAGCCCATGTACTGGCGATTGAACTGTACACAGCATCCAGAGCGCTCTATATCCGAAAACGAGAGCTTCCAAATACCAGGTTCGGGAAAGGAACTACTGCCGCGCATCTTTGCCTGAGAGATTCGGTTCCCTACCAGGCTGGAGATGCTTTGTGGGGGCCGGAGATTGATACTGTCAGAAGGTTGATCAAGGAGGGGAAGATCACCGGCGCAGTAGCTAAAACGCTGGATAACTCCCCTTAACAATAATCCTGACCCGTGAAGATATGTAGAAAAACATATACTTTGCCAGAATTGAAATAAAAAAGGAGACCCGGGTGGAAAATTGTCCTTTTTGCAAAATACTAAAAGAAGAACTACCGGGCACAATTGTATATCGGGATGAGATTTGCACCGCACTGATGGATATCCAACCCATTAATCCAGGTCACATGCTGGTAATTCCAAATGAGCACATTCCCATTTTAAACGACCTACCGCCAGATACAGGGAAGCATCTCTTTGGAGTTGCGCAGGAGTTAGCCCAGGCGCTGCGAGGGAGTGGGATTCTTTGTGAGGGGATCAATCTCTTTTTAGCAGATGGCAAAGCAGCCATGCAGGAAGTTTTCCATTTTCACCTGCATGTCATACCCCGTTACGAAGGGGATGGATTTGGATTTCAACTCAGCCCCAGGTATGCCGAGCTTCCCACGCGTGACGAGCTGGAAAAAAACGCTTTTTATATAAAACAAGCTCTAGAGCAATAAGTAGAAAAACGGCTTTATCAGTATTCATAATAATAGATTCATGGAGAAAATCTCAATTTAATCATGAGTGACAAAAAGAATCTCCTGACATCTGCGATCCTGGTTTCTGTTATTTATGTTGCCGCCCAGATGATATCGGACATCGCCAGTCTTCGGATTGTGATGGTTGCGGGATTTTCAATCGATGCCGGCACATTTATTTATCCATTAACTTTTACCCTGCGGGATATGGCGCACAAAGTTGCCGGGATTAAAGCCACCCGGATTTTGATCTTTGCTGCTGCCGGAATTAATATCTTAATGGCTCTGTTTTTTAAGGTTGTATCTATTCTTCCCCCAGATAATACTGTAGGTCCGCAAGTGGAATTTGGTTTGGTTCTTTCCCCAATTTGGCGTATTGTCGGAGCCTCAATCCTTGCCGAAGTCATCTCAGAATTAATTGACACAGAGAGTTATCGATTTTGGGTTGAAAAAATCACCACAAAATATCAATGGGCCCGGGTGCTGTTCAGCAATACCATCAGTATTCCAATTGACAGCTTTTTGTTCAGTTTTCTCGCCTTTTGGGGAATCCTGCCTGGTTCAGTTGTATTCTCAATCTTCCTCAGTAATATGATCATAAAGGGCATCACAACGCTGGTAAGTATACCGGGTATCTACCTCGTTCCGGACCAAAATCCATAAAAAAGACTATAACAAATCAATCGAGTAAAATCGGTATCTTAGAGAGAAAAATGTGCTTTGCTGATTGTTAATACCTGAAAATACCCCTGACAATCTATTGCGAGGTTAAAAGAAGCAGACTACAATAAGAAATCATATCCATTTGTATTGCTCACACATGCTTGATCCAGCTACCCCTCAGGGAGGTGCAATCTTGCGAACGAAATTACATTTTGCCCTGGTATTTCTAGTTCTGCTTTCCCTGGTTATAACCGCCTGCAATATGCCGAGGGAAGGCCTAACCCCTGCAGAACAAACCGCAATTATCCAGACCTCGGTAGCCAAAACTATCGCCGCAGCGTCAGGAGATACAGCCCCGGTGAATGGCACAGAGGAAAATGAAGGGGATGGCGGAGATGAAACCCCGGCCTCAGACACACCAGATAGTGATCCTGCTGTAACAGATACGCCCCAGCCATCGGATACGCCTGTGCCGGATACCCCAATCCCATCCGATACCCCAATTCCCTGCAACCTGGGAAAGTTTGTCTCTGATGTCACCATCCCGGACGGGGAAATTTTTGAGCCTGGGGATACATTTACCAAAACCTGGCGCCTGAAAAATGTTGGCTCGTGTGCCTGGACATCAGGGTACGACATTGTCTTCTCGGGCGGGGATGCAATGGATGCTCCCAGTTCAGTCCAACTCACCCTCGGAACGGTCAATCCAGGTCAAAATGTAGATGTTTCAGTTGATCTGGTAGCACCAGCATCTGCAGGAACCTATCGCGGCAACTGGCAGGTAAGAGATCCATCGGATGTGATTTTTGGAATTGAAAATAGCTCCAGTGGATTATTCTGGGTTGAGATTGAAGTTATTTTACCGACAGATACCCCGGACCCCCAATCGGCGACCCTGCATAAAGACCCCGCCCGCAGCGCAAATATTAGTATTGGAGGTGCAAGTGCTGAAACCAGGCTGGGGATTGCACCCAATGGAGACCCAATCCGGGCTTTTGTGGATTTTGATCTTGGTACTCTAAGTGGATTAACCACAACTTCGACAGTCCAATCCGCCACCCTGGACTTAAGCAATTTCACCGGGAACAGCTGCTTTGTATCTTTAACCCCCTTAAAAGCTCTCCAGATAAGTTACGGGGCCTATCCAGATTATCCAGGTGATTTTAATCAAGCCCCAATAGCTACCCTGCTTTCTGTACCATCCGGGGCAGAAATCTCATCACCTGTGAGTATCACCGGTGCTGTCCAGGACTTTGTAGATTCAAACGGGGCGGGCCATTTCCAGATTAGAATGGAATTGGAACATGATGATTACGGCTCGGCTTTCGCTTGTTATATGAAATGGCCAGATCCGCTCTTTAACATCACTTTTTTGCCCTGAAGAAAGAACCCCCAATAATATTTAGCTTTCTTAGTAGCACATGAGCCCTCACTCAAAATCAGTGAGGGCTCATTTTATTTATACCCAAAGATCAAAAAGTCTATCGTTTGATTCAAGGGATTATTCTTCCATATTGGAGAACAAATCGGAGGTTGTTATATCAATTTGAGGGATTGGAAAAGCTTGCATAAATTGGTCTTCCGGTTTTGCTCTCAACAGCCAGGCTATCCAGCGCATAAAACCCCGGGTTAAACCCTCGCCGCCCTGGCTGGCGTGGCAGGCAGCGGCGGCGGCTTTTTTCTCACTAACGGAGCCATAGTGTATTCTGGCATGAATTGGAAAATCTTCCCCTGCCATTTGAGTCAAGTCAATATCCTTATTCTTCCCATATTTACTGGGATCTTTTCCCAGCAGCTTAAGGAGACGAATGTTAAAGCGGATAAAATGACGGGGTATGGTATGGTAAAATAATTTTCCTGGTTTATAAGGGGGTGAGGAAGTTTCCAGCTTGGGATCACCAGCTAATGAAAATGCTTTGGTTGCCGCATGATGGATGAAAACATGATCAGGGTGCCTGTATCCTCCGATCGGATCAAAGGTAAGCACAACCTGGGGCTGAACCTTCCGAATATACTCCGCAATTTCTTCAGCAACCCGGTCCATTGGCGCATTTATTAATGCCGCCGGATTCTGATTATCCACACTGCCAATCATGCCAGAATCGCGATAACCCAATAAATGGGCCGCCTTGATTCCAAGCTGTTTTACCGCACAATCTAATTCCTTCTCCCGAACCTGGGCTACAGATGAATATCCCTCCATGTACTCCGGGTCCACCTCCCCTGCTTCACCGAGTGTGGCACAGATAAGATAAACATCCGTTCCTTCTTCGGCGTACTTCGCTAACGTACCACCCATGCCAAACGATTCATCATCAGGGTGCGCCAAAACGGATAATAAAACCTTTTTACTATTTTTTTCAGCCATAACCAATCAAAATCCTTTGTCACTATCGAATCACCTGAAGGATTATAACACCCCAAAATCAGGCCGAGTTTCTGCGTTAAAATATTATACAAAGCTCTAATCATTAACCTGTTAATCCAGGCTGGTAGGGGTTTCAGCCCATTAATTGAATAACTCAATGGATGACTTGAGGATCGGAGGATGATTATGAAGATTCAGCAACACACATTGGACTGGTTATTATCAGGTGACCCCAGTGTCCAATGGCAGGTCATGCGGGATTTATTAGGTGAAAAACCAGAGATATATCACATTGAAAGAAGTAAGATAGCCAAAAATGGTTGGGGGAAAGAGCTCTTATTAAAGCAAGACCCCACGGGAACCTGGGGGAAAGGGCTGTATTCTCCAAAATGGATCTCTACCACATATTCGATGTTAACCTTAAGGCGGCTTGGATTGGCTCCCGATAATCCTGCTGCGCAGATTGGCTGTAAACAGCTCCTCGAAGGCGGTTTTTATGAGCCAGATGGAGGAATTAATTTTTCTGCTTCCTACAAATACAGTGAAACCTGTATTACTGGCATGGTGCTCTCCATTCTGGCTTACTTCATCTATCCTGACAGCAGAGTACACAGACTTAAAGACCATTTGTTGACCCAACAGATGCCTGATGGCGGTTGGAACTGCAGATCCTATCTAGGAGACACTCACAGTTCATTTCACACCACTATCGCTGCCCTGGAAGGACTATTAATTTATCAACAGACCTGGCCAGATAGCAGGAAGGGCATCACCGCTGCCAGGGAAAAAGCCCACGAATTTTTGCTGCAACATCGACTCTACCGATCTCACAGGACAGGGGATATTGTTAATCCACGAATGACCCGATTCCCTTTCCCTCCCCGCTGGTTTTATGATTTCCTGCGGGCGTTGGACTACTTTCAATCCGCAAAAGCAACCCAGGATCAACGCCTGGAGGATCCAATTAACCTGCTGTTTAACAAAGGGAAGAACACCCAACGATGGCCAGCTTACCGGGGACCAAGCGGGAAAGTGTTTTTTGATTTGGAACCAGCAGGAGAACCCAGCCGGATGAACACCCTGCGCGCATTACGGGTATTAAAATGGTGGTATAACCCATAGTTGGTAAAAATCGCTGGTAAAATTCCAGGAAGGAGGCCCAAGCCACTCTTAACAATATCTATACATAACGGATTACTGTTGACAGTTTCTTTAATCCTGCTACAATGCCTAACAGTAATTTAATAATTTCTATTTATAGGACAATTATGGAAAACACACAAAATATCACTCTGACACCGGAAGCGGCCATTGCGATAAAAAGCTTGATTAATGAACAAAACCTTAGCGGTCATTCCCTAAGGATCTTTATTGCAGGTGTTGGTTGAGGGGGCCCCCAGTACGGCATGTCCCTGGATGACAAGGTTAGCGACAGCGACCAAGTTTATTCCAGCCATGGCGTACAGGTCATCGTGGATGACCAGACTTTAGCGTACTTGCAGAAAGCAACCATTAAATTTATAGAAGAAAATGGACAAAGCGGTTTCCAAATTGAAAAGGAAACGCCTGATCCGGCTTATTCTGGATGTGCAGGGTGTGACCCCGCCGCTGGATGTGGATAAATAACCGTCTCTATTAAATAAAAAAAACCGGTTCCTTTTAGTGATCCGGTTTTTTTTTCATTAGGCAGTTATGCCCGGCGGATAAAAGACACAACGAGGCCAAAAACACCAATAGACATTAAACCCAGAATAATAAAACCACTGGGAAGCCCCCCTGTTCCACTCGTGACCTGGAAGGAAGCATAAGTTGGAATTATTAATGGCGGCGGGGGCGTGAATGTTGGTTTTCGAGTCGGCGGTATTTCTGAAATAAATTGTGATGCCAATGTAGGATCAATTGTTGGTGTTGTTTCAGGAGTTGGCGTGGGTGGTTTTGGAACAATCGGGAGTTCTCCAGTTACTCTCACATATGCCGCGTATACCCAGGCAACACCCTCAGGCACTCCTGGATAAACAATCTTAACCCAGGTACCACCTTCTGTTTTTGCCAAAGCTGGCACTTCCTCACGATTGATCAACACACCCACTTTAGGATAAAAAACATCCGGGCCGGATCGAACATTAATTTGATCTTCCGGATCCGAGTAAACAATAGCAATTGGTCCTTTCACTGTTCCCGTCACGGTAGCAATAGCTACAGTTGGCTGCTGGTAAGCTTCAGATGCCTGAACAAAGTTGGTTCCGATTAAAATCAAGATCAACCCGCCGGTCAAAATTAAAACTGATAAAAATATCGGGAGCTTTCTGGTCATGAGTTTTTCCTCCCTCGGTAAACATCGCGGTTTAATTTTTCAAGTGCCGCGACTGCAAACGGGTAAAGCTTCCTTTCCTCCTGAGCTTTTTTTCTCAACGGGGCACGGCCTTGCTTCTGATTTCTCTTCTCAACAAGCTGTACCAGCCCTTGGAGCACAGAGGTGGTTTCTAAAAAACCGATCTCTCCGCAAAAATAGATTGCTCGTTGCCTGATTGAAATTGGTAATTTTCGATCGTTCACTATACCACTCATTACACTACCTGCATAGGAACACAATTTAAAAATATTAAGTAAACTTTCTTCTGAAGAAATATACTGATCTGAGATTTCCAGCATGTCCAGGATCTGGTTTTTATTAAGATGAGTTAAGAATCCATGCAGCTGTTGGAGTACCGGATCTGGAATTAATTCCCCTGTATCCTCGCCTGCAAGCATCTCACCCAGAGCCTTGATCATATGGAATCGCACTTCCAGATCTGGATCTGATATTCTTGTCGCCAATAGATACACGACCAGGGGAGAGTTCCGGGGAGCACCTTTTTCCACCAGGGTATCAAGAGCCTCTTCCCTATCAACTGGCCTGGGGGACACTAATTTTTCAGCTGCCTGCCAAACTTCCTGGCTCCACTTAAAATCAACATTGGATGGATCGGTTTTCATCATAAGATAGGTAAAGGAACTAGCTTAAACCTTAACGATTCCTGCAAGTATATGCACTTACGCTTGAAAATCAAGCATCCGGTTCTGCAGTGAGTCAAGCAGTGATGTATATGCATCTGCAAAAGCTTGGACACCCTCATGTTCCAATTCCTGAGTAACCTGATCAATGTTTATGCCCAGTCTAGACAAATCCTCCATCACAGCCCGGGCAGAATCGAGATTTTGATCAATAGTCCTCTGCGCTGTTCCATGATTCAAAAAAGCTTCCAAAGTTTTCGGGGGAATGGTATTAATTGTTAATGGACCAATCATCTCCTCAACGTATTTAGTATCCGGATAAGACGGATTCTTGGTGCTTGTTGAAGCCCATAAGACTCGTTGACGGTTCGCTCCCTTGGATATGAGCGTCCCAAATCGAGGTGCATCATCGGCAAAGGTACTTTCATAGTCCACAAAAGCCAGTTTTCCACTTGCCACGGCAGTTTTCCCCAATAATTGTCTAATGCGTTCCCTGTCATCTGATCCGGCTGTTTCAGAAAGTGCTTCCAGTTTTTGATCAACCTTGGTATCTATCCTGGAGATAAAAAAGGAAGCAACAGAAGCAATATTCTTTAGTGAATTTCCTTCTGCCAATCGTTTTTCTAGTCCAGCCAGATAAGCCTCTCTCACTCCGGTGTATCGCTTCAGGCTGAAAATCAGCGTGACATTTACATTTATCCCAGCTGAAATTGTCTCTGTGATTGCCGGCAGCCCTTCCAGAGTAGCCGGGATTTTTACCATCAGGTTGGGTCGCTCGACAGCATCCCACAACCTTTTTGCCTCCCTGATTGTTAGATTTGTATCGTTGGCGAGATTGGGACTGACTTCCAAACTGACATACCCGTCACCGCCTCCAGTTTGATCATACAGAGGGCGAAACAGATCTGCGGCAGTCCGTATATCATTTATTGCCAGGCTCTCATACACGCTCTCTCTGGATAAACCTTGTTTCGTGAGCTTTCTTATTTGCTCATCATAAGCCTCGGATTGGCTGATCGCTTTATTAAATATGCTTGGATTGGATGTAATTCCACGAATTTCACCTTTGCTGATCATTCCTGCCAGGGTCCCATCCAGCAACAATTTTCTTTCGATGTTGTCATACCAGATAGATTGTCCAAGCTCTGTGAGTTTCTGGATTAATTCAGTCATGATCCTATTCCTTGTTCCTCCAATTTTTTTATCTTGGCAACCCGGCGTTTATGCCGTTCCTGACCCTGGTCTTCCCCAACAAATCTGGCCTGTAGGAATGCCAGGACCAATTCACTTGCCAATTCAGTCCCCACAATACGGCCGCCAAGGCATAAAACATTCATGTTATCGTGCTCAACACCCTGGGCAGCGCTGTAGACATCATGAGCAATTGCGGCATAAATCCCCTTCATCTTATTTGCGGCTATACACCCCCCGATGCCTGAACCGCATAAAACAATACCTCGCTCAGCTTGCCCTGCTTGAATGGCTCTGCCGACCTTCTCAGCAAATTCTGTATAATCCACGCTCTCTTCAGAATCCGTTCCGAAATCAAGAGGCTCATGACCGGACTCGCGGATCACAGCTAGCACACTTTCTTTCAGGGGAAAACCTGCATGGTCTGTTCCAACAGCAATACGCATTACACCACCTTCCTTAGCAATTCCATGGCATTGTTAATCACCGCTTCTACGGTTAAACCGAATTCAGAATATATTCGTCCCGCAGGCGCTGACGCTCCAAATCGATCTACGGCCAAAATCTTTCCCTGGTCTCCTACCCATTCATGCCAGCCCTGAGATACACCGGCTTCAACTGCCAGGCGGGCTGAAATTCCCGGCGGCAAGATCTTATTCCGGTAAGAGTCATCCTGTCCTCGGAACAATTCCCAACTCGGAAATGAGATCAATCTGAGATTAATTCCATCCCCAGCCAACTTTTCTCCAGCTTTTACGATTAAATCTACCTCAGATCCAGATGCCATAAGAATCAAATCCGGATCCTTATCCCCGTAATCCTTCAATATATAAGCACCCTGCTGAAGTCCTTCTGCCGGTGAATACGCCGATCTGTCCAACACAGGGATGGATTGTCGAGATAAAGCCAACACAGTTGGTCCCTCCCGGTGACGAAGTGCAAAAGCCCAGGCTTGAGCTACCTCATTCGCATCCCCCGGGCGCAGCACCACCAGATTTGGAATCGCCCTCAATGCGGCAAAGTGCTCCACCGGCTGGTGAGTTGGCCCATCTTCTCCAACTCCGATACTGTCGTGTGTGAATACCCAGATACTTGGAATATGTGATAAAGCAGATATCCGGATCGCCGGTCTCATATAATCGGAAAAAACCAGGAAAGTGCCCCCATAAGGGATGATTCCGCCATAAATTGCCAACCCATTGACTATGGCTCCCATACCATGTTCGCGCACTCCAAAATGAAAGTTTTTCCCCTGATATTGACCAGCTTGAAAATCCTTGCTCCCATCGATCCAGGTCTTGGTGGATGGAGCCAGGTCAGCGGATCCGCCGATAAGTTCAGGAACGACCGCTGAAAGCGCATTAATCACCTTGCCTGAAGCAGCCCGGGTTGCTATTCCTTTTGGATCCCCTTCAAAAGTGGGAAGCGCTTCTTCCCACTTTTTAGCTAGCTCCCCCGATATCCTACGTTTTAATTCAGCCGCCTGGTTGGGGTATTTCTTCTCATACGCTGAAAACAAATCATTCCAACCCCTCTCGGTTTTTAATCCCTCCTTAAGCGAATTCCTGTAAAACTCTAAAACTTCGGCGGGGATGAAAAACCGGGGTTCTACCGGCCAATCCAGGGCTTTTTTTGCCCCGTCCAACTCTTCGTCACCCGGGGGAGAACCATGGGCAGCTGCTGTGTCCTGTTTGGTTGGCAACCCATAGCCAATATGTGTCCGGCAAATAATTAATGAAGGACGGGGATCTCCTTTTGCCTTAGTGATCGCCGTGTCGATTGCGGAGGTATCGTTACCGTCTTCAACATGGAGCACTTGCCAGCCGTACGCTTCAAATCGAGCACCTCTGTCCTCTGTGAAAGTTAACTCGGTGCTTCCATCAATTGAGATTCGATTATCGTCATACAAATAAATCACTTTTCCTAACTGGAGATGACCTGCCAGGGAAGCAGCTTCTGCTGTAATCCCTTCCATTAAATCTCCATCAGTAACTATTCCATAGGTGTGGTGGTTAATAATCGGAAATTCCGGTTGATTATACACCGCGGATAGATGCGCTTCGGCAATTGCAAAACCAATTCCGTTTGCAAATCCCTGCCCCAGGGGACCAGTTGTGGTTTCTACACCTGGAGTTATTCCATATTCAGGGTGCCCGGGAGTGATACTACCCCATTGCCGGAAGTTTTTTATATCGTCTAAAGATACATCATACCCGGTTAAGTGCAGCAAGGAATACAGCAGCATCGAGCCATGACCCCCGGATAGAATAAACCGGTCTCTATCTGGCCATTGTGGGTTAGCAGGATTGTGGCGTAAATGACGTGTCCAAAGTGTATAAGCAATCGCAGCCGTTCCCATCGGCAGGCCTGGATGGCCAGAATTTGCACCCTGTATCGCGTCTGCAGATAAAAACCGAATAGTATTAATCGCCTGGTGTTCAAGCGACTTTCCTTCTTTCATAATATAGTCCTCCAGTACAAAATCTGGATGTTAGATAAGGTTAAATATATACCCCCGGTGAATGATATTTGGACAGTTTCATCCCAGTTTATCTTACCGTGAGTAATCCATAATCTTTGCCCAAATTAAGCTCTATTTTACCGCATCTCACATAGAGATATCTAATGGCCCTCTCTGATATAAATTGCCTGTCCGGTGATACAGGTTTTTGTTACATTAGTAGGATATACGTACTGTATATGTGACAATACTAATCAAGTGTACACGTCCAAATATTGCAGGATGTGAAGTATAGTACAATATTGATGTCCATTTGTGATAAAGTTCACTTCCTTCTTTGCTGGTTGAGCTTTAGGATATAAATTATTATTCAATCATTTAATTACTGGATTTCTATAGTATATACCACCCATTATTAATTTTTGATAGATGTAGCGGACGCAATACAAAATGAATGTTTGTACTTTATTTCAAAACTCAGATAAAGATAAACAGTAGTCTATAAAAACAGGTTTTTTGAAATATAAGCCTTTTTTTCCTGAATAGGAGGCATCGCAATGGCTGTTAATAACATTCCTCAACACCTTTCCTTTACTACAGAATTTAAGGAGAGCCTGCTAAAAATCCCTGACGGTGAAAACATCCAAACCTGCTTGCAATGCGCTTGCTGCAGCGGGGTTTGTCCATTTGGATTCGCCATGGAGTTTCCTCCCGGAAGAATGATTGCCTGGATGCGGGCTGGTTTTCTGGACGAAATGCTGGAGTCAGATTCTGTTTGGATGTGCGTGTCTTGTTACGCCTGTACAGAGGTCTGTCCAAAAGGTATTCCGATCACGCAAGCGCTCATGACCCGGGCAAAAGAAGAAGCACTTCTGGCCGGGAACGTCCCCGCGGAACTTCAAAGTGCTCTCGAATTCTCACAACAGTACAGCAACCCACTCGGGGAATCCTCCCGAAAACGGGCTGCTTGGGCAGAAGAATTAGATTTTGAGATCCCTATTATACGAAAAGAGAAACGCCCTGTAGATGTTTTATGGTTTGTGGGAGATTATGCCTCTTACCATCCCCGCGTGAAAAACGTCACCAAGGCTTTTGCTATCCTGCTCAATAAATTAGGTGTAGATTTCGCAATATTGGGACCAGACGAACACAGCGATGGAGACTCACAGAGGCTCGCCGGCGAGCGGGGATTATTTGAAATGTTGGCTGAAAAAAACGCAAAAATCCTCAGCCGCTGTGAATTTAACGAAATCATAACCACTGATCCACACGCCTATAACGCCTTAAAGAATGAATACCCTCAACTTGGCTTTGAATATCCTGTCCGCCACTATACAGAGTTCTTGATTGATCATTTGGATGAGATAAAACCCTTGCTTAAAAAGAATGGCAATGCCAAGGTTACTTATCATGATCCCTGTTACCTTGGGCGTGTGAATAAAGTCTATTCAGCGCCTCGCCAATTGATTGAAGCCATACCTGGCTTGGAACTGGTTGAAATGGCCCACAACCAATCCACCAGTTTATGCTGCGGTGGAGGCGGCGGCGGAATGTGGCTGGACGGTTTCCGCTGGGAAAAAACCGAGTCCAGGTTATCTGAATGGAGAGTAAAAGAGGCAGCAGCTGTTGAGGCAGATGTCTTGGCTGTCACCTGCCCTTATGAACCACCTCGTTTTGAAGATGCTGCAAAAGCAATACCTGGAGCGGAAAATTTATTGGTTAAGGACATCATTGAATTAATTGTTGATGCAATTGGCAATTAAGGAGGAAAAAAATGACTGAAATAGTCGTAATCGCTCGCCTTGTCCCTGACCTAGTTGAAGAACTAGAAATTGCACCCAGTGGGACAGCCCTGGATCTATCCTGGCTTCGTTTGATTATCAATGAATTTGATAATCACGCAATCGAACAAGCCATCATATTAAAAGAAAAATCAGGAGCAAACGTTACCATTATCAGTCCTGAAGCGGAAGGTGTTGAAGACATGCTCTTTACAACCGCTGCTAAAGGTGCCGATAGATTAATCAAATTAACTGGGATCGGCGAAGAAAAACCCACCAACCAGTCACTAGCAAAAACACTGGCCGGGATGATCAAGGATATCAATCCAGATCTAGTCCTCAATGGTGTTCAAGCGCATGATGATATCACAGGGGATCTTGCGCCCCAATTGGCTGACCTATTGGACATGCCCTATATCGGCTATATATCTGGTGTTTCCCTGGGGGATGGAAAAGCCACTGCCTTCAAAGAATACCCGGGAGGCATTCTAGCTGAAATGGAAATTGACCTTCCTGCAGTTCTTGGCATTCAATCCAGTGAAGAACCTCCCCGGTATGTCGCCATCAGCAAAGTCAGGCAAGTGATGGTTTCTGCCACCATCGAAGAAATTGATATTGGAGAATTAGAAACAGCAGGCGGAGTTGAAATTAAACGTATGTATCTGCCAGAAGCTGCTGAAAGGGCAGAGATGCTTGAAGGGAATGAGGAAGAAGTCGCTGCTAAACTAATCACGATCCTTCAGGATTTAGGATTGTTGTAAGAGGAGGAATACAATGACTCAAGATATCTTTTTGCTGATTGAGCACATCCAGGGACAGGTTTCCGATATCTCTTACATCATGACTGCCGCAGCCAGAGATTTAGCAAACAAGGAAGGCGGCAGCGTCATCGGAATACTGTTAGGTAGCGGTGCGGAAAACCTGAAAGAATCTCTTGCTGTTGACAAAGTAATTTACTGCGATCATCCAGCGTTGAAAGAATTCACTTCCGATGCATATAAACGGACCCTGGTCGCTCTGTTTGCTGAATATTCTCCCCGGGCTGTGTTCTTTGGCAATACAACCATTGGAGCCGATGTCAGCAGCAATCTTTCCACGCATTTGGATTTTCCAATCATTAACTCCTGCAGTAATATTACTGACTCTGGCAGCCTTATCAGTCAGATATGCGGCGGAAAGATCATGGTTGAAAGCCAATTGGCTGACCAGACCACATTCATTACCTTTAACCCCGGAGGGTATAAACCAGAACAAGGACAAGGAGATGCTGCTCCAGAGACTATTACATTCTCTGCGCCGGATTTGGAGAATTTAAAAGTCAGGTTAAATCAATACATTGAACCAGATGCTGGAGACGTTGATATTTCCCAGGAAAAGGTTTTAGTTGCAATTGGACGAGGTATCCAAACGCAAGACAACATCGAATTGGCTGAAGAGTTGGCAGAATTACTGGGAGGTTCTGTGTGCGCTTCCCGTCCGGTGATTGACCAGGGCTGGCTGCCAACTTCGCGTTTGGTCGGCCGGTCTGGAAAAGCTGTAAAACCTGATCTTTATTTCAGCCTGGGAATCAGTGGAGCTACGGAACACGTTGAAGCGATAACCGACAGTAAAACCATTATTGCTATCAACAGTGATCCGGATGCACCGATTTTCGATATCGCAAAGTATGGAATAGAAGTTGACCTATTTGATCTCATCGACCCTCTTCTTGAACAAATCGAAAATGCAAAGAATGGCTGATTAGTCACTAAAGTGAGGAGAAAAATCCATGCCCGAACATGTAGAATATTGGGGTATACCTCATCAGTGGGGTTCACCGAACATCCTGGTATATTCGGTGATGTTTCTTGCTGGTGCCATCCTGATTCTCCGGTTTATTCTAAAAGCCAGGCTTTGGTGGAAAGTTGGCCGTCCAGAACCTCGCTGGGATAAACTGCATATCAGATTGTATAACCTGATTAAGTATGCCATAGTCCAAACCCGGGTTTTGAGGCAGAAATATCCAGGCATTATGCACGTTGCTCTGTCCTGGAGTTTCTTTATTTTTTTTCTGGGAACTGCCCTGGCAACCATAAACACTCATTTTTTCAAATTCCTTACCGGATATGTATTCTCTTTCTATAAACTGACCCTCGATGTTTTTACAGTTGTATTTATTGTGGGTGCTATCCTGGCTATCTACCGGCGATATGTTACAAAACCTGACAGATTAACATACCAACCCCAATTCACCTGGACTCTTGTCCTGCTGATCATCATAGTGCTTGGCGGAATTACTACTGAATCCCTTCGTCTCGCAGCGGAGCAGCCTGTAAACGCCGCCTGGTCCCCAGTGGGCTGGTTGATCGCCCAGGGATTCCTTGCCACGGGAGCATCCGCCGCTGCCTTGGAGAGCATCCACCTCTGGGTGTGGTTGGTTCACCTGCTGACAGCCGCATTCACACTTATTACTCTGCCGGTAGGATCTCTACTGCATGTCCTGACTGGTCCAGCAAATATCTTCTTCTCAGAGCTGGAGAGACCAGCCGGGCAACTCCCACCAACACCAACAGACAGCGCTGGACAGCCTGTGTATGTTAACAAATTAAATGAACTCTCCTGGAAACAAATTCTTAATGGGGATGCCTGTACTGAATGCGGGCGCTGCCAGGATGTCTGCCCTGCCTTTGGCGCAGGATTACTCCTTAACCCCAAGGAATTGATCCTTGGCATCAGGGAAATCTTTGAGGAAGCAAAATTATCAAAAAGCAATGGTTTTGATCGTTCCCTTCTGGACCATTCGAGTCTCAGCAAAGAGGTAATTTGGTCATGCACAACCTGCGCTGCCTGTATTACAGAGTGTCCTGTCCTGGTGGAGCATATCGATACCATCGTTGAGCTCCGGCGCCACCTGGTGATTGAAGGGATGATTGACTCAGAACTGCAGGATGCACTGACAAATCTTGGTCGTTACGGAAATTCGTTTGGTCAATCTCCTCGAAAACGAGCCCAATGGACCCAGGGGCTTGAGCCTCCAATTAAAGACGCCACTCGGGAACCAGTAGAATATCTATGGTTCGTGGGGGATTATGCATCCTACAATCCAGCTCTGGCAGAATTATCTGCAAAAACTGCGGGGGTATTTATGCAAGCCGGTCTGGACTTTGGAGTTATGTATAAAGGGGAAAATCACGCTGGAAATGATGTCAGGCGAGTTGGCGAGGAAGGGCTGTATGAGATGCTGGTTGAAAAAAACCTCAAAGCCCTTGAACAATGCCAATACCAAACCATCATTACTACAGATCCTCACACCTATAACACGCTGCTTAATGAATATCCTTTCTCCGAACCGCAGACCATCCTTCATTACAGCGAATTGTTAGCGATGTTAATAAAACAAGGGAAACTGCGCTTTACCAATCCCCTGAATTACAAAGTCACCTATCACGATCCTTGTTACCTGGGCCGCTACAACGGAGTATATGACGACCCACGTTTTGTGATCCAAGCTACCGGATGTGAATTGGTAGAAATGCCTCGGAACAGAGACCTTGCATTATGCTGCGGCGCAGGTGGAGGACGGATCTGGATGGAGGAAGGTAAAGTTCAGGAACGTCCTAGTGAATCAAGGATCCGGGAGGCTGCACAATTGGACGGACTCCAGGGTTTTATTGTCGCTTGCCCTAAAGATATCACCATGTATCAGGATGCAGTCAAAACAACCGGACTAGAAAATGCTCTTACAGTGAAGGACCTGATTGAATTGGTTGAAGAAGCTTTATAAAATATCTTGAACATTAGTTATAGTCATGCAGACAAATACTGACACGTCAAATCAGGTAAAAAAGCCAGGAATTCTTTCCAGCCTATTCCGTGGATTTCCAGTCCCTCTCCACGCAAAATTAATGCTGGCTTTTGTTTTGATGATCGTGATCATCGGCACTGTGTTTTTGGTGATCGGGGTTCGACTGACTTCAAATCGGGTTCTGGAAGAGGCACAGGATAAAGTGAGAAATGACCTGAATGCTGCCCGGGTGATCTATGAAAGCCAGCTGCAGCAAATCGGTGCTGTGGTTTGTTACACCGCAAATCGCGGCTTTTTACGAGATGAAGTTCCAGCTGAGCATCTTGATGAAGGCGCTGAAGAGTTAACAAGAGTGAGCGATACGGCTGGGTTGGATATTTTTGGGGTCACGAATAAATATGGTAAAGTTCTTCTTCGAACCCATAATCCAGGAAAAAAAGGGGATATTCTGAGCCATCATGAGTTCATCAAGTCCGTAATCTTATCAGAAGGATGTATCACAACTACGGTTCTATTTTCACAAAATGAACTCGAAAAAGAGAACCCCCGGCTTGCTGAACAAGCTCACATTACATTGATAGACACTCCCCTTGCGCGACCAACTTCTAAACTTGAAGAGACATCGGGGATGATGCTGATCGCCGCATCCCCAATCTATAATGATAAACATGAAATCCTGGGCGTAGTTTATGGTGGGAAACTTCTCAATCGAAACTTTGATATTGTTGATCTCATCAAACAAACTGTCTATGAAAATGTGAAATATAAAGGTCAGGAGATCGGCACAGCGACGATTTTCCAGGATGATTTAAGAATCTCCACCAATGTAAAGAATGAAGATGGAACAAGGGCAATTGGCACCCGGGTAAGCGAGGAAGTATATAACCAGGTAATCGTCCAGGGTGAACCCTGGATTGATCGGGCTTATGTTGTGAACAACTGGTATATCACTGCTTATGAACCAATCAAAAACCTCCAGGATGAGATCATCGGTATCCTGTATGTCGGCGTCCTGGAGCAAAAATATACCGACATTCAACGAGAAACCCTACTAACTTTTTTAGGGATTACCATAGCCGGCATATTGGTCGCTCTGGGCGTTTCGTATTTAATCGCAAAACAAGTATCAGGGCCCATCACCCAAATGGTCGCCGCATCCAGGGAGGTTGCCTCCGGGAATTTAGATACCCGTGTCCAGGTTCAGACCAATGATGAACTGCATTTCCTGGCTGAGTCATTTAATGATATGGCTGAATCACTCCAAAAACGCGATCAGGATTTAAAGGATTTTGCCACCGAGCGCATTATGCAGTCGGAAAAACTGGCATTGATAGGTCAGCTCTCTGCAAATATCGCCCATGAACTGAATAACCCGCTGCAGGGAATCGTCACCTTCTCGCATCTCCTTCTGGAGGAAAATCAGGATGCAGATTCCAATACCCAGTTCTCACTGGAAAAAATTGTCGGGCAGGCGAACCGCTGCCGGGATATTATCCGCGGGCTGCTGGACTTTTCCCGTCAAAGACAACCAGATAAGACCTTTTTTGATGTCAATTCTATTGTTGATAATTGTGTTTCCCTGGTTGAACAGCAGGCACTCTTTCACAATATTCATATCACCAGGAATCTACAATCTGATTTACCGTTAGCGGTAATCGATCCCGGGCAGATTGAACGGGTTTTTATGAACTTAATCATTAATGCGGCTGAAGCTATGGAAGGGAGCGGACACCTCACTATCAGTACCAGGGAAAATAAAAATACCTCCGATATTGAAATTGCCTTTTCTGATACCGGCTCAGGGATTAGCGAGGAAAACATAAAAAGAATCTTTGATCCTTTTTTTACCACCAAAGATGTTGGTCATGGTACAGGCCTGGGATTGGCGATCAGTTATGGCTTGGTGAGAAGTCACAAAGGCACCATTTTTGTAGAAAGTGAAGTTGGAAAAGGTACGACTTTTATCGTTATCATCCCGAAAGAACGTTATGGAGAAAATGGAAAATATCAGTAAGGCAGCCCCGATCCCAAAAATACTGGTGATTGATGACGAGGAAATTGTCCGCGAATCCTGCCTGCGTATTTTAGAGAGTCAAAACTACCAGGTTAAGACAGCTGAAGACGGCTACAAGGGCTTGGATTTACTGAAGGAGTTCCATCCAGATTTGGTATTTGTTGATCTGAAGATGCCAGGAATGTCCGGTTTTGAAGTACTGGAGGAGATCTATTCCTTTGATGCCACGATTGTAACCATCGTGATTACAGGATTTGCTACCGTAAACTCAGCTGTTGAAGCAATGAAAAAAGGAACCTACGACTTCATCCCCAAGCCCTTTAAACCGGATGAGCTGCGGTTAATTACGCGCCGGGCGTTGGAAAGAAGAAAATTAGTATTGGAAACAATTGCCCTCCGGAATGAAAAGGAAATGCTGCGTGAACATTTTGCTGCGATAGTCTCTCATGAATTAAAATCTCCCCTGGGTGCTGTACAGCAAAACCTGTATGTACTGGCAGACGACCTGGAAGACAAATTAACTCATGAACAAAAAGAGAAATTAGAGCGGCTGCAAAATCGGATCCAGGAACTGGTGAAACTTATTAATACATGGCTGCGGGTAATCTCAGTGGACATCAGAAACATCCAGGAACAATTTAAACAAATATCCTTAGGCCCCCTAATAAAACATGCGGTGGAGACCGTTGAACCCCACGCTGTCCGGAAAGATATCACCATCAATGTCCAGCTACCTGAAAACTTAGGCAAGGTCGAGGGAGATGAAGGCACTTTAACTGAAGCCATCGTCAATTTGCTAACAAACTCCGTTAAATACAGCAAGCCAGGTAGTGAAGTTTTAGTCTCTGCTCAACTGGACCCATATAGTATTGAAGTATCAGTGTCTGATAAAGGCATAGGGATCGCAGAAGAAGATATCAATTTTATCTTCGCAGATTTTTATCGCGGGAAAAATATACCAGAAGGTGAGAGAAGCAGCGGTGTTGGATTATCCATCACAAAAAGAATTATTGAAGCGCACCATGGAATAATTGAAGTCGATAGCAAATTAGGTGAGGGAAGTATTTTTACGATCAAATTACCTTTACTGGATAAGAAATAGGATACAAATTCAAGCTGGAAACCTACTTGAATGAGGAGGAAAAATGTCAAAAGAAGTACAAGTATTAGTCATTGATGATGATCCGGATTACGTGGAAGGGATCGAACCAATCCTGACTAAGGCAGGTTATGCCGTTGATGTGGCATACAACCCCAAAGAAGGTTTTGAGGCGTTGGAGTCAAAAAAATATGACCTGCTTCTCCTGGACATCATGATGGGTAGAGGAGCAGAAGGAGTCATGATGGCCCGCAAGATAAATAAGGATCCAGTATTGCGGGAAATTCCGGTGTTAATAATCACCGGCATTAGGGAACAAATGGCTTTCCTCTTCCCGGGGCAGCCCGTTCATCCACGATTCCTGCCTACAGATGAATTGATGGAAAAACCAGTAGACCCAGATTTGTTATTAGAAAAAGTCAGCCAGCTGCTTACCCTGGCTGAAGAGAAAAAATCAGACTAAGCAAGGAGGAAGAAACTTATGGCATCTAAGCCATCCTTCAGCGCAGAGATATCAAACTTGCTCTACGCTGCGCACGGAAGCCCGATTAATGCCTGCATCCAATGTGGAACATGTTCCGGGACCTGCCCTGTTGCGAATTACATGGACCAAACCCCTCGCCGGCTGATTGGGATGATCAACGCAGACCTCAAAGATGATGTCCTGGATTGCAATACCTATTGGTTCTGTGCTTCCTGCTACCACTGCACTGTGCGATGTCCTGCCGATATTGATATCGCCGGGGTGATGTATGCAGTGAAACGCTATTCAATCTGGAACAAAACCTATGGAGACGATCTGGTAGGACCGCAGTTCTCGGAAGCTTTTGTAAAAACCATCATCCGCAGCGGCAGATCCTACGAACCAATCCTGGCGCCAACCTATATGTTCCACTTTGGACCTAAGGAATTTTTCCAGGAAGCGCTAAATGCCAGCAAAATGATGTTAAAAGGTAGAATCCCGGTCCTGCCTCCCCGCATTAAAAGGCTGGACAATTTTAAGAACATGATTAAAAAGATCATCCCTCTAGGAGAGTCATCATGAAAACTTACGCATATTTCCCGGGTTGCTCCCTAGAGAAAATGGCTTCGAGTTATCACAAATCTGCCCTGGAAACCACCAAAGCCTTTGATATAGAACTCCAGGAACTTGATGACTGGAACTGCTGCGGCGCAACTACTTACTTCCACGTAGATCAATTGTTGGCCTATACCTTAGTCGCTCGCAATTTAGCCCTGGCTGAAAAAGAAGGATTGGATCTGGTTGCACCGTGCAGTGCCTGCTACAAAAATGCCTTTTTCACGAATAAAACAATCAGAACTGATCCTGATCTGGCAGAACATATCAATTTTGCCCTGGAGGAAGATGACCTTCAGTTTAACGCAGAAATTGATGTCTTTCACCTGATCGAAGTTTTTGTAAATGATGTGGGCATGGACAAAATTAAAGAAGAAGTAAAGAATCCTCTCAAAGGGTTAAAGATAGCACCCTATTATGGCTGTCAAATCGTTCGTCCACGAAAGAACGGAGAAGAAGTTGAAAATCCGCAATATTTTGAGGAACTGATTTCAGCCATGGGTGCAGAGCCTGCTTATTTTCCAGAGAGACTGCGCTGCTGTGGGGGATCCTTAATCATGACCAGTCGTGTACCCGCACTTGACATGGTTCGCATCTTGCTGCAAAGCGCAGAAAAGAATGGCGCCCATGTTATTGCGACTGCCTGTCCCCTCTGCCAGGTAAACCTGGAATGTTACCAGGGAGCAGTTAACGAAGAGTTTGGGACCGATTTTAACCTGCCCATACTTTATTTTACGCAACTGCTGGGTTTAGCACTGGGAATTTCGCCTAAAGAACTAGGCATCGGTATTGAACTTGTGTCAGCGACACCGGTGTTTAAGAAATTGTTACCAAAGGAGGCCAATTGACCTCTACTTCAATGATTAAATACCAAATAAATCAATCTATTGATATTTTTAACACAGAGCATACCCTAAGCATGATAGACGTTTCGAATAGGAGAAAGACCTATGAATGATACCAAATCACCCCCAACACCTCTAGAGAAGGTTGGTGTCTACGTTTGCCACTGCGGAACGAACATTGCCAAAGTAGTGGATGTAGAAGATGTCGCAAAATGGGCGGAAGGCAATCCCCATGTTGAGATTTCTCGGGAATATAAGTTCATGTGTTCCAGCCTCGGACAAGAACTCATTGAACAGGATATCAAAGAGAAAGGATTAACAAGGATTGTTGTAGCTTCCTGCTCACCTCATATGCACGAAGGTACTTTTCGGACAGCTACAGAAAACGGGGGATTAAACCCCTTTATGTTCGAAATGGCCAATATCCGGGAGCACGACTCCTGGATTACAGATAATGAAGAAGCCGCCACCCTGAAAGCCAAAGCGCTGGTGAATGCCGCCATTGAACGGGTTGTGCACCATCAACCGCTGGAAGAAATTCCGGTGGAAATCAATCCCAACACCCTCATTGTAGGGGGCGGAATCGCCGGGATCACTGCAGCCCTTGAGCTGGCAAATGGCGGAAACCATGTTTACCTGGTGGAAAGAGAACCATCTATTGGCGGCCATATGGCCCAACTGGATAAAACCTTCCCCACATTGGATTGCTCCGCCTGCATCCTCACACCCAAAATGGTTGATGTTGGCCAACATCCCAACATCACGCTTTTGACCTGGAGTGAAGTGGAAAAGATGGATGGTTACATGGGCAACTTTGAAGTTACAGTAAGGAAAAAAGCCCGCTATGTAATCGAGGAACACTGCACCGGCTGCGGGATCTGTATCGAAAAATGTCCCTTCCAGGTTATTGATGATGTCTTTGAAGCCGGCATGGGAAAACGGAAAGTTATCTACCGGCCTTTCCCACAAGCAGTTCCAAAATACCCTGTTATTGACACAGAGAATTGTGTTTATTTCCAGAAAGGGACCTGCAAAGCCTGTCAAAAATTCTGCCCCACGGAACCAAATTCAATTGACTTTGAACAGCAGGATGAAATCCTTACATTGCAGGTTGGAAATATCATCCTGGCAACCGGATACGAACTCTTTGATGTGAAACGAATCCCCCAGTATGGATATGGACGACTGGAAAACGTTTTCACCAGTCTCGAATTTGAACGAATGGTGAATGCATCCGGTCCCACTGAGGGCAAGATCGTAATGAGAGATTTTAAGACTGCACCCGAAAGTGTGGCTATCGTTCATTGTGTGGGATCTCGAGACGAACACTATCACAAATACTGCTCCAAGGTCTGCTGCATGTACTCCCTGAAGTTTGCCCACCTGGTCCACGAACGATTGCCGGATACACAGGTCTATAACTGCTACATCGACATGCGGACGCCGGGGAAAGGGTACGAAGAGTTTTACGACCGACTCCTCCAAGAAGGTACTAACTTCATCCGCGGGAAAGTTGCAGAAGTTACAGACTCAGCCCGGATACCGGAAGAGGAAGGCAAACTGGTTGTTCAAGTTGAAGATACATTGATTGGACGTCAGCGCAGGGTTCCAGTGGATATGGTTATACTCAGCCCTGCTATCGAAGCCCAACCAGATTCAAAAGAGGTTTCCCAACTGTTTAAGATGGGCTGTGATTTTGAAGGTTTCTTTATCGAGAGACATCCCAAACTTGATCCGGTCGCAACCATGACAGAAGGTGTGTTTATCGCTGGCGCCTGCCAGGGACCCAAAGATGTTCCTGACACTGTTGCCCAGGGTGCTGCTGCAGCATCCAGAGTCGCCAGCCTGATCAGCCGGGGGACTGTGATGATGGAACCGATCAGAGCCAGTATCAACGCAGACGCATGCTCCGGATGCAAAATCTGCAATAACATGTGTCCCTACAACGCAATTGAATTCCTTGAGGAAGAAGGTGTTTCCAAGGTTATCACTACCCTCTGCCAGGGATGCGGGACCTGCGTTGCGGCTTGCCCCAGCGGTGTTATCACTGGCGCTCACTTCACAAATGACCAGCTGTTCTCACAAATCGAAGGACTGTTATGGGATATGCGAAGCCTGGAAGCAGTTCCAGCTGGGAAGGAGGAGAAAAAATGACAGAACAATTCGAACCCGTAATCGTCGGATTCCTTTGTAACTGGTGCTCATACCGGGCAGCCGATCTGGCAGGTACCGCTCGCATTAAGTACGCACCGAACATGAGACCTATCCGGGTGATGTGTTCAGGACGCGTTGATCCCCAGTTTGTGCTTCAAGCGTTATTGCACGGCGCCGATGGTGTGTTGATTGCAGGCTGCCATCCTGGCGAATGCCATTACGTCAATGGGAATATCAAAACACTGCGGCGATTCCTTCTGCTGAAAAAGACGCTTTCTCAATGGGGTATTGAAGATGAGCGGGTCCAATTATTGTGGGCTTCTGCTTCAGAAGGTATCTTCCTGGCGGAGAAAGTAAATACGATGACCGAAGAATTGCGAGCTCTTGGTCCACTCCGCTGGCACGACAAAGTCCTGAGTGATAATGGGGCACAACCAATCCCCGTAAAGGAGGCATAACATGGGAGCAAAAGAAAAACCAAAACTGGCCATGTATTGGGCTTCATCCTGCGGTGGATGTGAAATCTCGGTGCTCAATATTCATGAAAATATCTTGACTGTTGATGAAGTTTTTGATATCGCATTCTTCCCCTGTATTGCGGATTTTAAGATTAAGGATGTTAAATCCTATCCAGATGGCTACATTGACGTTTGTCTCTTTAATGGCGCAATCCGTAATTCGGAAAATGAAGAAATGGCACATTTGCTGCGTAAAAAATCTAAAATTTTAGTTGCCTATGGATCATGTGCATATGAGGGTTGTATCCCTGCTCTATCCAACCTAACAACAAAAGAAGCGACATTTGATAAGGTGTATATCAATAATCCCTCGATAGACAATCCAGATGGAATATTCCCTCAACAAGTAACAACAGTTAAAGAAGGGGATCTCACCCTGCCGCTGTTTTACAATACTGTGAAATCACTGGATCAGGTTGTTGATGTGGATTACTATTTACCAGGATGTCCACCCGAACCGCCCCAGATCTGGGCCGTTCTTCAAGTAGTTGTAGGCGCTCTGCTGGAAGGGAAACCACTTCCGCCAGCCGGCGCAATTGTTGGTGCTGGAGTAACATCCGTTTGTGATGAATGCGACCGGGATATCCAGGAAAAAACCATAAGCCGATTTTACCGCCCCTATCAATTGGTCCCGGACCCAGATCAATGCCTTCTTGAACAGGGCATCGTTTGTATGGGAATTGCGACCAGGTCTGGCTGCGGTGCTCTCTGCCCCGCTGTCGGAATAGGCTGCCGGGGTTGTTATGGTCCTCCGGAAGGAGTAATTGACCAGGGTGCTAAGATGCTTTCTGCAATTGCTTCTGTGATCGATGCAGGTGATGAGACTATGGAGGAAGACGAATTAGAACTCAAAATCCAGGAAGTTATTGATACGATTCCTGATCCTGCCGGCACATTTTATCGATTCAGTATGGCTCACTCAATTCTCCGACGTGTCAAGAACGGAAAAGGAGATTCGTAATGGAACGAATAACAATAGACCCCATCACAAGATTGGAAGGTCACGGAAAAATTGAGATTTTCCTTGACAAAGAAGGTAATGTCGAAAACGCTTATCTGCAAATTCCTGAGTTAAGAGGATTTGAACAATTCTCTATTGGGCGGCCGGCAGAAGAAATGCCCCGCATCACCAACCGGATCTGCGGCGTTTGTCCCGAAGCCCACCACATGGCTTCCACCAAAGCACTGGACGCCTTGTTTGATGTTGAGCCTTCCTCGGTGGTAAAGAAACTGAGGGAACTGTTCTACTCCTCATTTTATGTGACTGACCATACCGTCCACTTTTATGCTTTGGGAGGACCGGATTTTGTTTTAGGTCCAGAATCTGACCCTGCAGAGAGGAATATCCTGGGTGTTATTCACAAAGTTGGTGTTGACATCGGGAAACAGGTCATCGAATGCAGGAAGAGAAATCACGATGTGATTAAGATGCTGGGAGGTCGTGGAATCCATCCGGTTGCAGGTTTGCCTGGGGGATGGAGCAAAGCCATGACCAAGGAAGAGCAAAAAATCATTTTAGATTATGCAAAACAAAATGTGGAATTTGCGCTCTTCAGCTTAAAACTTTTTGATGATGTTGTTCTCGCCAACCAGGCCTACGTGGATCTAATCGTTTCCGATATTTTTACTCATGCGACCTACTACATGGGAACAGTAGACGAGAAAAACCAGATCAACTTCTACGATGGTTTGATCCGGGTCACTGGTCCGGATGGGAAAGAATTAGTCAAATATCCGTCCAAGGATTATGCCAAGCATGTCGCTGAGCGGGTTGAACCCTGGTCATACCTCAAATTCCCCTACCTCAAAGATGTGGGGTGGAAAGGGTTTGTGGATGGTATCGATAGCGGCGTTTATTGTGCCACACCGCTTTCAAGGTTGAATGCTGCAGATGGCATGGCAACTCCCAAAGCGCAGGAGCATTTTGACCGTTTCTATGAAACACTGGGCTCCAAAAAAACCAACGGCCGCTACATGCCTGTTAATCATCGCCTGGCAACTCACTGGGCTCGCTTGATTGAGCTTCTCTACGCCGCCGAACGGATGCTGGAATTAACAGAGGATCCAGAAATAACAGACCCCAATGTCCGCCCGATCGTAACCAATACGCCAACCGAAGGTGTTGGCAGTGTCGAGGCACCCCGGGGAACGTTAACCCATCACTATACAACAGATGAGAATGGGATCTTAACCGATGTGAACCTCATTGTTGGCACAACCAATAACAATGCGCCCATCGCCATGTCAATTAAAAAGGCCGCAGAAGGATTGATAAAAGACGGAAAAGTTAGTGAAGGGCTGCTGAACCAGGTAGAAATGGCTTTCAGAAATTACGACCCCTGTATGTCCTGTGCAACCCACTCTCTACCCGGACAAATGCCTTTAGAAATCCAAATCCATGATGCGGATGGAAACCTGATTGATACCCAAAGTCAGTATATCGATTGATAAAGTAATCTAGAACACTTTACTGTAGAATAAAGTAACCAGTGACCAGCCGCATCTGGTCGGTCACTGGTTACTTTTGTTAGAGTTATTAAATGAAAACACTCATTATTGGACTAGGAAACCCGATACTTACTGATGATGGTGTCGGCGTGAAAGTTGCCCAACAATTGGAATCAATCATCGATCAAAATGCCCATCCGGACCTGACCATCACCGAAGCCAGTGCAGGGGGAATCCGGTTGATGGAAGTGATGTTGGGCTATGATCGGGTTGTCCTGATTGATGCTTTTTACCTTAACCCGGAAGAAACCACTCCGGGAAAAATTCACCGGTTAAGCCTGGATGATCTTCGATCAGTTAGTCCAACCCAGCACAGCACTTCAGCCCATGATACTTCCCTGGTAACCGCACTCGATGCAGCAGGAGAATTGGGCTATCAGATCCCCGGGGAATTCATAATCTATGCAGTAGAAGTCGAGAACATCCTTGAATTCAGCGAAACCCCCACTTCCGCAGTTGCTGAGGCGATCCCTATAGTAACCGCTGCGATAATTTCTGAATTATCCCTTACAACCTACTGAAAATTCCCGTTTTCCACACACTCCGCATGAAGAATGACACCTGCATCGATGTGCGGTTTATGTTATATTTTTAGAAATCCTCAGATGTAACCCTGCTGATCAAGGAAAACCCATGCTTCCGAGGTTATCCCCAAATCATCTATCCAATCACTGCTCTGTACAGGGGCCCTGGAGAATGGAAGACATCAATCCCAATCCCATATACCTGAAAAAAAACTATTGTTTTGGTCTCACTTTAATCATCCCAGTCGAGGTCTGTTATGAAAAGTGCCTACCGTAAGATCGTTTTTGTATTTATCACTCTGAGCATCCTGCTTTTTTCTGCTGCAGCAGTTCATGCCTACACAGCACCAGAACCTCAAATTGGCCCGCCAACCGGAACGGATAATCTCCCCGGAATCGCTCCAGAAAAACCTGAGGATGACACCTGTATCCAGTGCCACGTAGATGAGTATTTCACCAATATCTGGACCCCATTTGCTCGCTGGATATTGTTTGGAGCGGCAGGAGTGGCTCTGCTGTTCGGTATTGTCCGCAGTATTAGTGTCTGGAAAACCCGGGAAGCCTGGGTCCCAATACCCCAAAGAATCACAAAATGGCTGGATGATAGATTCCAATTAACAGATTTCCTCAAACCAATTCTCAGCAAACCTGTCCCTGAGTGGCAGAGACGCTGGTGGTACTGCCTGGGTGGTTTGACTTTCTTCCTCTTCTGTGTTCAGGGCCTTACCGGAATCATGTTGGCTTTTTACTACAAACCAACACCAGCAGAAGCCTATTTAAGCATTCAATTTATTGAAAATGAAGTGTTGCTGGGATCCGCAGTACGCATGGTCCACCACTGGTCAGCCAACGGGATGATTGTATTGGCGTGTGCACATATGCTGCGTGTTTTTATCATGGGCGCCTATAAACCTCCCAGAGAGCTTAATTGGGTATCCGGCGTGGTTTTATTACTCATGACCCTGGCATTCGGTTTTACCGGATATTTACTGCCCTGGGATCAAAGAGCGTACTGGGCAACGACGGTTGGTACAGAGATCGCAGGCAGCATCCCGGTTATTGGAAAATTAGCCTTGGTATTTCTCCGGGCTGGGTGGAATATTACCAGTCTGACACTCAGCAGGTTTTTTGCCCTTCATATCCTCATTTTACCGCTGGTTACTGTTACCTCCATGGGACTTCATTTCCTCATGGTGAGAAAACAAGGGCTTATGAAACCGCTCTAACAATCCAAATCGAACTCCTTTATCCAGCTAGGCAGGAGTGTCCTTATGTCAGATAAACAAGAAGAAAACAGCGTACCATTTTATCCTGATCACCTGAAATTAGAGGCTAAAGTAGCTCTGGGGGTAGGGATACTTGTTGTGTTGATTGGGGTAGTTGGCTTATTCTTGCCAGTCGGTTTAGAAGCACCTGCCGATCCAATGGACACCCCCGTTCACGTTAAACCGGAGTGGTATTTCCTCTTTTTGTACCAGTTGTTAAGGTATATACCTGAAACAATTGGCGCGACAGCTCCTGTAATAGCAGTTCTTATACTTTTAATCTGGCCTTTCTTGGATTCAAAGACTGACTCCAGTAAAAAACCATCCCGCATCCGACTCTGGATCTCATTAGTTGTTATCATCATAATCATCGCCCTAACTATCTGGGGGAAGGTGAGCTAAATGAGCAATATAACCCGCCGTGATTTTCTTAGTGTAGTGAAGAAAGGCTTGGCTGCGACTGGATTTACAGCACTCCTGGCACCTATCGTGGCCTACTTTTACCCCCCTTCTCTAGAAGAAACTCCCTCCGAAGCTGTCCGGGTGGGCACGATTGATGACATCCCACCAGGCGGTAGCCTAACGATTCCATACGGCCGTTATCCCGCCCTTGTAATCCACACTGAAGAAGGGTTAAAAGCATATTCTGCGGTTTGTACTCATTTTGCCTGCATCGTTAAATGGGACAAGGCAGATAAAGTCATCTTTTGTCCCTGTCATGAAGGATACTTTGAACCTTATCAGGGAGAAGTGATATCGGGACCCCCTCCTCTTCCGCTTGAAAAAATCACCTTAACCGTCGAAAATGGATAAATCTTCATCGGAGGATCCGCATGACAACCACCGAATCAAAGATTACAAAACCTTGGTCTAGAGTGGGTGAACTCTTTATCTACGCCATTGGTCAACTTCGGATAATTAAAAAATTCTATCCCGGTTTGATGCATTTGCTCATCTTCTGGGGTGTGATCATCCAAATTATTGGTACTGCGATCAAGATCATGCAGATGGGTTTATTCATCCCTTTCACCTGGCCCCTGTTTTCTCAGAATGTTTATTTTGGTTATGAACTGATCATGGATCTGGCAGGTATTGCCATACTCCTGGGCGTGCTGATGGCCTTCATCCGCAGATGGTTCATCAAACCTGATTATATGGAAAACTCATGGGATGATTTTTACGCTTTAATTTTACTTACGCTCATGCCTATCGCGGGTTTTATCACTGAAGGACTCAGGATATATTCCCTCCAACCGCCCTGGGCTAATTGGTCGCCTATTGGCCAGTTGACAGCGAACTTATTCACTTCACTTCCATTAACTCCTGAAAAAGCTGATTTGATCCATCCCTATTTGTTCGTGTTTCACGTCGGCCTAGGTTTATTATTTGCTGGCAGTATTCCATTTACCAAGCTGCGCCATATGGTATTTACTCCGATTCAAATCTTTTTAAAGACTGACCGCTCATCTGGAGAACTGGCTGCAATTGACGATTTAATGAATGCCGAAGTGCTTGGAGCCAGCGCGGTGAATGAGTTTACTTCCCTGGACCTGCTTTCATTTGATGCCTGCCTGCAATGCGGCCGCTGCGAAGAAGTATGCCCAGCAACAAACAGTGGAATGGAGTACTCCCCCAGAACCCTGCTTCAGTTATTACGGGAAGACATGGCGAGGGCACTGTTATTTCCCGAAAACAGCTCTGGCAGCGGACTGAACAAAGATCTGCTCCAGGAGGAATTCCTGTGGTCCTGCACAACCTGCGGACATTGTCTGGATGTCTGTCCTGCTTTTATCCGTCCCCCTGAACAAGTTATCGACATCAGGCGTTCCCAGGTGCTGATGACGGGTGATGTGCCACAAACCGTAGGAGAAACATTAAGGAATTTTGAACGGCAGGGGAATCCCTGGGGAATGCCCGCCCAGAATCGGGGGGCCTGGATGGAAGGCTTGGATATCCCTGTTTTGTCTCCCGGAGACGAGGTGGATGTTCTTTATTATGTGGGCTGCGCTGGTGCTTTTGACGACCGCAACCAAAAAGTTACCCGGGCTTTTATTGATATTCTTAATAAACTGAAGGTAGATTACGGCGTGCTTGGCGCAGCAGAAATGTGCTGTGGTGAAACCGCCAGGAGAATGGGAAATGAATATCTGTTCCAGGTTGCTGCAGAAGAAAATATTGCCCTGCTATCGGAATATAAATTCAACAAAATAGTTACTCTTTGCCCCCACGGGTTAAATACATTTAAAAACGAATATCCCAGGTTCGGCGGGAATTACCAGATCCTTCATGCTGCTGAATTCCTGGTTGGGGTTATCAATGAAAAGACACTCAAAAAAGCCACTGGTGAAGATTTCGGCCGTTTATCCTTCCATGATTCCTGTTATCTGGGACGTTATCACGATGTCTATGCGCAACCCAGGGAGCTGCTCCAAGGAGTTAACCTGGTACCCCTAGAAATGGAAAATTCTCGCGAGAAAAGCTTCTGCTGTGGAGGAGGCGGCGGAGCAATGTGGCTGGAAACAGCTGCCGATACCAGGATTAACCAACATAGACTCCAGCAGGCATTGGACATAAAAGCTGATACCATTACCACCGCCTGCCCCTACTGCCTGATAATGTTTGATGATGCCCTTCGTTCTAAAGGACTCTCTGATCAAGTTCAGATCTATGATCTGGTTGAAATCCTGAACCAATACCTGGATTAAATCCAATTCAAAACTATAAAAAGCGGAAATCCCTTGGGACTTCCGCTTTTTTTGTTCCGCTCAAAGGTTTTAATTACTCCCCACGTTTGACTACCCGCTCGGCTATCCACAAAAAGAAAACCACCATGGATACCGGTACCATCACGCTCGCCAGGCAAATTAAACCCGCCACGCCTGCTCCTGTGCCGTAAAAATAAAAAATCAACCCATCGCCCACAATAAAAACTAACAGCAAAAAACCCAGGATTAATCTTGTTTCCGTTTGTTTAGCATACTTCCGCAAGTCTATACTCATATAATCCAATCCCAATCAAATCTAATACCTATGAGAGAACTCAGTTCATTTTTATGGTTGATGACCAGAAAATGCCCGTCATAATAACCGCTGAACTTAAACACCAGGCACAGGTTGCGCCAATTACAAATGGCTCCAGGAATGTCAGGTAAATCGAAAATAACAAACCAATCAAAGAAATAATCCATAATCCAAGCCTGGAAATCCCCTTCAGGCTATCAACCCAAAACTGTACCATCCAGAGTCCCAGAATTGCCCCGTATCCCAATAAACCCAATATCCCTACAGGCAGAAACCCAAATAACGTTGCATAAGGACTTTGCTGGACTGTGTTGCAATCACCTACTGGCCCACAAACAGCCCGGGTATCGGTTACTTCAATAAAAGACAAGTAACCGGCTACTACAAGTCCAAGCACAGACAGGACTGGAATCACCCATTCCGGCCAGGATTTCCTATCAGGCGCTGGTCTACCAATTTGGAATCCTGCGCCAACCAGGATAATTAACATGCCCAGCAAGACCACCACGGAAACTGTATTCCCTACCAGGTCTCTCCGGAGAGTATCAATAACCCTGCTCCCTGCTGGAGTGGGAGTTGGCGCAGTTATGGTTGGTGTAATGGTATCCAGAGGAAGTTCTGTTTCCGTTGCTGCAGGCATCGGGCTTGGATTATCTGCTAAAGGTGTTTGTGTAATTTCCACCGTCGGCACTGGTGTTGGTAAATATTTCTCCAGTATGGGAAAAGAAGGCCAGTCGATGCCGCCGGATAGAATCCCTTCTTCGATCAATCCGGGTAAATATTCAGGAATCTCGTAGCTCCCAATCAACACCGTCTCTCCAATGATCAAGAGAGGTACGCCTTGTTTTTCAGGGGGCAGCTCATAATAAAGTACCAATGCCTTAAATAACGCCTCTTCAGCTGTAGTGGTATCAATATACGCTATTTGAAGCTGGTCTCCATACTGTTCAAATAAGGGGGGAAAAATTTCCTCCCGAACATATGTGCAATGGGAGCAATTAGGAGAAAACAACAAAACAAATCTGACAATCGGATCATCTTCTTGTGCTGCAGCTGCAGAAGTTTTCCCCACGAATCCCACCAGGAGGACAAACAAAAGGATTATCCGCAAGATTCTTTTATTCATGGCGATACTAAGCTTCGATGTAATGATACCCATTGCCCAACGTTAATCCCTTTCAGACTCGCTCAAAAGGCCTACCTACTGTCTGCTGAACCACCGTTTCCGCTTGCGCTTTTTAAGAAGTTTTCTTAAATCTGTCAGCGAGTCTTCTACGGCTTGGTCACCAAATTCAGCCACCTCATTGATATTCACTTTATCCATGGCACCGATATGACCAACTTCTGGCCGGATAATAAGGTCTGGATTTTCCATTTCCAAACGGATTTCACCCAGCATATGGGTTGTCATATCCATTGACCTTAAATACACTTCAAATGCTTGGGCAACCCGGGTTCTCGAGATTGGTCTTAAGAGCGGATTTTCCGGTGTTTTCCCCCAGGGGGAATAGGTTTTCCAGCGTTCAGGGGTTGGCGAAAGTGAAACTGCGATGACTGGCAATGAAGGCGCGAGTGATCGGGCAATATTCACAGGGACTGGATTCAGGACCATCCCATCTACCAGCAGGTAATTACCTATTTCTTTGGGAGGAAAAATTCCCGGAATAGCTGTAGTCGCCATCACCGCGTCGATGACGCTTCCGTCTTGGATAATTATCTCTTTCATTTCCTTTAGGTCTACCGCGACCAGGGCGCAGGGTAAGATTAGATCTGCAAAGGTCTTTTCTTTCAAGAATTGACTCAAAATCCCCTGGATCCCTTTTGTTCCCAAAAGGGATGGGCCTCTTCCAAAACCGTATAATCCATCTTGGCTTGAGTTTGTGATTCTGTTTAATATTTCGTCTGGAGAGTAACCGGAAGCATATACCGCACCAGCCATTCCCCCTGCGCTTGTTCCTGCTATTCCCTGAATTTTGAATCCCAATTTTTCCAGCCCGCGGATTACACCAAGATGAGCGTACCCTTTTGAACCGCCACCTCCTAGTGCCAAAGTAATATCCATAATTGGTCTCTCCCCATCAGGTTTTAATCACTCGGGGTTAAATCTGATGCCGGAATAAAAACCGGTTACTCCCATATTTGTGTATCAGTTCTCTTTTTTACCGCATTCCAAACCTTTACAACTTCTGCAATTACAGCCAGCGCAATCTCTTCAGGGGATCTACCTCCCAGATCCAACCCAATCGGGGCATGGATGAGATCAAGTTTTTTACTTTCCACACCATCTTTAGCCAACCGCTTTATTCTCTTTTGGTGCGTTTTTTTACTACCCAGGGCGCCAACATAAAATGCCGGACTCCCCAAAGCGATTTTCAGGGCTGGGTCATCAATTTTTGGATCATGGGTCAGCATAATAATGGCTGTGGACTGATTAATATCAATTTTTTGAAACGCCTGCCCAGGCCATTCTTGGATGAGCTGCTTTACCTCTGGAAATCTCTCTTCTGTGCCAAATAATCGCCTGGGGTCAATCACGATCACATCAAAACCAACAATTTCAGCCATTTTCACCAATGGTATGGCAATGTGAACTCCGCCTACAAGAATTAGCTTTGGTTTTGGTTTTACCAGATGCATAAAGAATTCATTTGATTGTGAGTCATTTATCTTCTGACAACCTGATGTCCCGCCCTGAAGCTGATGCATGGCGAGATTTATAATCAAATCCAGTTCTTCACCTGGAAATGTATCTCCAAAAGTCTTTCCACTCTCTAAAATCATTAATTCACGGCCAAGGAAATCATCGGGACCACCGACCTTTAAGCACCCACAAAAAGTCTGTTCGGTATTGAGGGCTTTTCTCCAACTCCCAAGTTGTGATTCATCAAAATTCCTGATAAAAACCTCAATTTCTCCCCCACACGCCAAGCCAACTTCCCAGGCATCATCATCCGCTACCCCAAAGAATAAACGGACTGGTTTCCCGGATCGGAGAACTTCCCGGGCTGTTTCGATTACAGCACCTTCTACACAACCCCCGCTGACTGATCCAATTATCTGACCATCTCCTGTTACGGCTAATCCCGCACCAACTGGACGGGGGGAGGAACCCCAGGTTTTGATGACTGTTGCCAGGGCAACAGCTTGACCTTCCTTCATCCAGATCTCTATTGGATCAAGCAGTTCTCGCATTATTCACCTTATTCAACCCTGGGGGCCGGTTGTTCGACCTGGTAAGTATATCCAGTATCTAATTCTCCCTGCTCCATTAAATGTTTCTGGACATATTGCCCACAGTTGGATCCAATCCTGTTTTCTTCTCGCTCACCAACGCTGAGGATCACTTGATATCCCGCCTGTTTGATTTCATCCAGGATTGGATAGGACTCCGGGTCCTTATTGGGATCCACATAAGATCTTAGCCCTGTAAATTCTGCCTGGTAAGTAGGATTCAAGGGAGTAATCTTTATTAAAAATCGATCTGGATCAAAGTACTGCAAAAGAATAGCAGGCTCTACCGGGCTTTGTTCTGCCAGCGCAAAATTAAGGGTGATCTTCCGGTCTCCCGGCCGATAATATCGCTCCCCAAAAGTCGCTATCTTTTGAAAATCCCATTTTTTTACCGGGATTAACTCGTCTCTTAAGGATTGATCTGTTGTGTGGATTGAAAACTGAAATTGGAATCTGCCCTGGGGATATACATTATTTTTAACTTCAATTAGCCGCTCAAAAAAAGCATCGGTTCCATGAGGGGCAATGGTAGATACCGATGGCATCAATCCCGGGGCGTTAATTCGTTCCGGGAGTGTCTCAAGTAAATCCAGCACAGCTAGATTGAGAGCGGGTTCACCCATCCGCGCAAACTGGATTTTAAATTGTTTTGATGGAACAAATCCATCAGGATATCGCTGTTGAATCAGATATTCAACCTGAGCGAACATTTCAGATTCACTTAGTTTTCCCCGATAATGTCCTCCGGCATCACACATCTGACAGGAAATTGGGCAACCAAACAGGGTGGATATCATCAAGACCCATTTTTCTTCCCTGGATCGAGGTGGTTGGACTGCTTCAACACATTCAACCAGGCCCCCATTAAACTCAACTACATAAACCATTGCTATATCCTGGTTTCCAGCAGAGGCAACAATCTTCATAATTTTTCCTTTTCCAAGCTCTGCCCAATTTCCATTGCAGCCCGGATGCCATCGCCTACAGCTAAAGCGGTCTGGCGATAGGGACCATTGTGCAGATCACCAATCACATATATTTTTCCTTCTTCCTGCAGTTGATCCATTTTCTTAAGTAACTTTTCTTCAGCAAACCCCCAATCCGGTATCCTGCCGATGGCGGAAATTAGAAAATCACATTGATAGCAGTTTTGCTGAGCTCCGGTCTCCGCTAATACGTTAATCCTACCATCATCAGTCCCGGCTATCCCGGTAATTTCCACATTTGGAAAATAATCGATAGCACTGCGCATCTGAACCCGGTCCCACAATAAGGGCAATCCCTTTATCCGGGTCCCCCGGTTTAGGATAATCACCTGATTTAATCGAGCAAGATTCAGGGCGTAGTCCAGGGCAGCATCACCAGCCCCAACAATCAGGATAGTTTTTCCTTTTTCTTCAATAAGGGGGTATACATCTGTATACACTTTATCATCAAGATCACCAGTAAAGAGGTCTGGATGGAGAGTTTTTGCTATCGTTCCGCTGGCGGCAACCAGGATCCCTGCCTTAATCTCCCTTTTATTTGTCACAATATGGAATATACCGCTCTTGATCTCTACTGAAAACACTTCTTCCAGGGATACATTTACTCCAAGTCGCTCTGCCTGGCGGCTGAAAAGCTTTACCAGGTCTGGTCCCGAAACCCCCTCGACAAACCCCGGATAATTCTCTACCAGGTTTGCGTTCAGGAGCAAGCCGCCAACCTGATTCCGTTCCAGGACTACTGGAGATATACTTTGCCTCTCCAGCTGCATGGCTGCGGTTAATCCTGCTGGTCCTGCGCCAATAATCACTACTGGAAAAACTTTCATTCTAAAAGTTCATTCCTCCTGAAGAAGTTGCTCAACGGTAGTTAGAATAGCAAAACCATGAGCCAGGTTTTGCAGGGATGCTTGATGAAATTTTTGATTGTATGAGGCAGTTCCGTCCACAGGAAAGAACACTTCAAATCCGCGCACAAACGCTTCTCTGGCCGTTGTTTCACAGCACAAGTGAGTCATTACGCCGCAAACCACCAGCTGCTCAGTATTACTTTGGCCTAATATATCCGCTAAATCGGATTGATAAAAAGCGTTATATTGAGACTTGGCCAGGATTTCACCTTCTTTGATATCCAGATCTGGATGCAAATTAATCATTGGATGATCATCGGTAAGCAAGTCTGACCACCAGGTACTCATCATACCCGCATCTTCTGCTGTATTGATATGTTGGGAGGCGATTACGGGACGCATATTAAAGCGGAATAACTCACCAAGTCGATTGAGCCCGGGTATAATTGCGCCTGCGCTGGGGATGAAGGCATGGGAATCAGGGTCCAGAAAATAACGCTGCATATCCAGGATTAGAAGGGCTGCCCGGTTAATATCTATCTGCTGAGTACTCATTTTTTTAGGATTGGCAAACGCTTTGAGCCACTTGCGGGATAAATCCTGGATTGAGTTGCTTGTAAAATATTGCTCCCTCATGTGGAAGATTGTAGCATGATTTCCAGATCAAACACTTGCCAAGGATTCGTATTTAACCAAAAATATATAAACTGTCAGAAAGGTTCTTTTTAAATAAAATGAACCGGGATCCTTTAAAGATCCCGGTCCCAATATATTTATTATTTGCATTATCCGATCGGAATTACACTATTTTCCAGCGAAAATAACTGAAACCCCCGTCTTAAACAGAGGCGGCTTGTTCTCGTTTTTTTAGTTTTGCCAGAGATTTTGTGATCGACTCGTAGATGCTTGGGATAGAAGTTAAGGATCGAATCAACGAGATCACCATCACCGCCAATCCAACAACGCCCCCGGCTACCAATAAACCAGTTTTTACTTTTTTGGTTTTGGTCTTCCTCACCATTTCCTGATCCAATTGCAGGCGGAGTTCTTCCACAAACTCGCTCCGGGGACGGACGGGCTGTAATACCTCTTGCAGCCGTCCCTCGATTCTCAACAGATCTCTCGCTAAATTATTTTGTTTACTCATCATTATTTCACCCCTTTCTCTACCGGATAAGCGATTATGCCTACAGTTCCGGGGCCTAAATTTGCTGCAATTGCTATTGATAACTCTTCAATAAACATGTCTTTAACATTTAAAAAATCATTCACGCGTTTTGAAATCTCCAGAGCAGTTGTTAAATCATGGGCATGGATAATAGCCGCATTTATTAATTTTTCTCCAACCCGGTCAGCCATTTTCTGTAGAATAAAATCCAGGGATGCTTTTCTTGTCCGGACTTTATCGGTAACTGCCAAAGTACCTTCTTTGAGCGTGATGATTGGTTTAATTTTCAAAACCGAAGCCAGGATGGATTCAAGTTTTTGAACCCGGCCGCTTTTTTGGGCAAAATCAAGCGTATCC